>NZ_NSJY01000014.1:0-1484310 GCF_002289535.1 Bradyrhizobium sp. UFLA03-84
GCAGGGCTCCCTCTCCCGCTTGCGGGGGAGGGTTGGGGTGGGGGTCTCTCCACAAACAATGTTCTTCGTAAGGAGAGAGCCCCCACCCGGATCGCATCTGGCGATGCGATCCGGCCTCCTCCGCAAGCGGGAGAGGCGAAGAAAGAACTCCCCAGCGTCGTCGTCGCAAAAGACCACAACGCGATCCTGCTGCATGCCGTCGACGAGGCTGCGGTGCGCGCCGGGCTGTCGATCGGGTTGCCGCTCGCCAATGCGCGGGCGATCTGCCCGGAGCTCACGGTCTACGACGCCGACCCCGCCGCCGACCTGAAGACGCTGAACGACATCGCCGACTGGTGCGACCGCTTCACGCCGCTGGTCGCGCTCGACGCACCTTACGGCCTGTTCCTCGACATCACCGGCTGCGCGCATCTGTTCGGCGGCGAGCGCGCGCTGCTGCAGCTCGTCACCCATGCGCTGAGCCGGCGCGGCTTTGCGGTCAGCGCGGCGATTGCCGGCACCTCGATCGCGGCGCGAACGCTGACGCGCCACGTCTCGGGCAAGATCGTTGCTGATGGCGCAGAGGCGCAAGCGGTCGGCCCGCTGCCGGTATCGGCGCTCGGCGCCGATAGCGCTGTGACCACCGGCCTGCGCCGCGCCGGGTTGAAGACCATCGGCGATGTCGCCGCGCGCGCACCGCACGAGATTTCGGCGCGGTTCGGCTCGGCCTTCACCACCTTGCTCGGCCACGCGCTCGGGCAGGGCGATGCCCCGATCAGCCCGCGCAAGCCGCTGCCCGACTACATCGTCGAGAAGCGTTTTCCTGAGCCGATTGCGACCGACACCGTGATCGCGCTGACGCTGTCGAGCCTCGCCAAAATGCTGGTCGCGGCGATGGACAAACAGGGCAAGGGCGCGCGGCAACTGGAGGCGAGCTTTTTCCGCACCGACGGTGCGGTGCGCGCGATCATGGTCGAGACCGGGCGTCCGGTGACGCGGCCGGAGATGATCGACCGCCTGTTCCGCGAGCGGCTCGATGCGCTGAGCGATCCGCTCGATCCTGGCTTCGGCTTCGATCTCATTCGTCTTGCCGCAGGGCGTACCGAGATCGTGGTGCAGCAGCAGCGCGATCTCGACGCCACTGTGCATGACAATGACGAGATCTCGGCGCTGATCGACCGCATCGCCGCTCGCATCGGCGGCAAGCGCGTCGTCGTGCATCTGCCGCTCGAGAGCCACATCCCCGAACGATCAGCGCTCGCGCTGCCGGCGCAGCATCATCTGGCCGCCGCCAGCGCCGCCGCATGGCCGGAGCGCGTCGCGGGCGAGCCGCCGCTGCGACCCTTGCGGCTGTTCGAGCGGCCGGAGCCGATCAAGGTGCCGTTCGCGAGCGTGCCGGATGGTCCGCCGCATCAATTCACCTGGCGGCGCGCCTTGCATGCGGTGGTGCGGGTCGAGGGTCCCGAGCGGATCGCGATGGAATGGTGGAAGCAGGACGGTGCGGCGCTGACGCGCGACTATTTCCGCGTCGAGGATGCCGAGGGCCAGCGCTTCTGGATCTTTCGCGACGGCCTCTATGAGAACGAGCTGCGCGACGAGGCGGGCGCGCCGGTCGCCGCGAACTGGTATGTGCACGGGCTGTTCGCATGAGCGTACCCTTGCCCGATTATGCCGAGATCGGCATCACCAGCAATTTCTCCTTCCTGCGCGGCGGCTCCGATCCGCGCGCCTATGTGCATCAGGCGAGCGAACTCGGAATCCCCGTGATCGGGCTCGCCGATCACAACACGCTGGCCGGCGTGGTGCGCGCCTGGAAGGAGCTCGACAGCGAGAAGGTCGCCCATCCGCCCAAGTTCCTGGTCGGCGCCCGCATCGTCTTCATCGACGGCACCCCCGACATCCTGGTCTATCCACGCGACCGCGCCGCCTATGGCCGGCTGTGCCAATTGCTCACCCGTGGCAAGCGCGGTGCTGGCAGCGAGCGCATCGAGAAGGGCGACTGCCGGCTCAGCCTGTCCGATCTGCTCGATTTCGCCGAAGGCCAGCTCTTGGTGCTGGCGCTCCCGCATCGCTTCGAGGCGGATGAGGCGCTCGACGTGCTCGCGCAACTGAAGGCCAGCGCCGCCGATGGCGTCTGGCTCGCCGCAAGCCTGCTCTATCGCGGCGACGACAAGCGCCGTCTCGCGCGGCTGCATGGCCTCGCCACCGATGCCGGTGTGCCGCTGCTCGCCACCAACGAGGTGCTCTATCACCATCCTGCGCGCCGCCCGCTGCAGGACGTGCTGACCTGCATCCGCGAAAAGACCACGATCGAGGCGGTCGGCCGCAGGCTCGAAGCCAACGCCGAACGGCATCTCAAGCCGGCGCATGAGATGATCAGGCTGTTTCGCGACCTGCCGGATGCGATCGCGGAGACCATGCGCTTTGCCGCGCGCATCTCGTTCTCGCTCGACCAGCTCAAATACCAGTATCCCGATGAGCCGGTGCCGCCGGGCAAGACCGCGCAGCAGCATCTGGAGGACTTGACCTGGGCCGGCGTCGACAAATATTTCGGCGGCGAGATCGATGACAAGCTTCGCGCCACCCTGAACAAGGAGCTCGCGCTGATCGCCGAGCTGAAATACGCGCATTACTTCCTCACCGTGCACGACATCGTGCGCTATGCGCGCAGCCAGAACATCCTGTGCCAGGGACGCGGCTCGGCCGCGAATTCGGCGGTGTGCTATGTGCTCGGCGTCACCTCGGTCGATCCGACCAAGGTCGATCTGCTGTTCGAGCGCTTCATCTCCAAGGAGCGGCTGGAGCCGCCGGACATCGACGTCGATTTCGAGCATTCGCGGCGCGAGGAGGTGATGCAGTATGTCTATCGCCGCTACGGCCGCCACCGCGCCGCCATCATCGCCACCATCATCCATTATCGTCCGCGCAGCGCGATCCGCGATGTCGGCAAGGCGCTCGGGCTGACCGAGGACGTCACCGCGGCGCTCGCCGACACCGTGTGGGGCAGCTGGGGCAAGGGCCTCAACGACATGCAGGTGCGGCAGGCCGGGCTGGACCCTGCGAATGCGATGATCAATCTTGCCGTCGAGCTTGCCACCGAGCTGATCGAGTTTCCGCGCCATCTCTCGCAGCATGTCGGCGGCTATGTGCTGACCCAGGACCGGCTCGACACCTATGTGCCGATCGGCAACGCGGCGATGGACGACCGTACCTTCATCGAATGGGACAAGGACGACGTCGACGCGCTGCACATGATGAAGGTCGACGTACTGGCATTGGGCATGCTGACCTGCATCCGCAAATGCTTCGACCTGATCAGAGATCACAAGGGCGAGCACTGGGAACTCGCCAGCGTCCCGCAGGACGACCCAAAGGTCTACGACATGCTGTGCCGCGGCGAGTCGCTCGGCGTGTTCCAGGTCGAGAGCCGGGCGCAGATGAACATGCTGCCGCGCCTGAAGCCGCGGACGTTCTATGACCTCGTCATCGAGGTCGCGATCGTGCGCCCCGGTCCGATCCAGGGCGACATGGTGCATCCGTATTTGCGGCGGCGGAACAAGCAGGAGCAGGTGAGCTATCCTTCGCCTTCGCCGGATCATGGCGACAAGGACGAGCTCTACAACGTACTGCACAAGACGCTCGGCGTGCCGCTGTTCCAGGAGCAGGCGATGCGGATCGCGATCGAGGCGGCGCATTTCACCTCGGAGGAGGCCAACGGCCTGCGCCGCTCGATGGCGACCTTCCGCAATCTCGGCACCATAGGCACCTACGAGGAGAAGCTGGTCGGCAACATGGTGGCGCGCGGCTACGATCCGGATTTCGCTCGAAGCTGCTTCGACCAGATCAAGGGTTTTGGCAGCTACGGCTTCCCGGAAAGCCACGCCGCGAGTTTCGCCCAGCTCGTCTACATCTCCTCATGGCTGAAGCATTATCATCCCGACGCGTTCTGCTGCGGCCTGCTCAACTCGCAGCCGATGGGCTTCTACGCTCCGGCGCAGATCGTCGGCGACGCCCGCAAGAACGGCGTCACGGTGCGCGAGGTCGATGTCTCCTTCAGCTTTGCGCAGAACACGCTGGAGGAGCAGGTTGGCGATTGTTGCGCGGTGCGGCTCGGCTTCCGCCAGATCGACGGGTTTCACTGGCTCGATGAGGACGAGGAGAGGCTGAAATCCCTCCAGTCGTCATTCCGGGGCGCGCAAAGCGCGAGCCCGGAATCCATTTCTCAGCGCAACAGTGGCCTGATGGATTCCGGGCTCGCGCCAGGAGGCGCGCCCCGGAATGACGGGGAGCAAGACTGGGCCGACCGCATCGTCGCGGCGCGCAGCCGCCGGCCATTCACCTCGCTGGAAGAGTTTGCCCGCGACACCGGCCTGCCGAAGCGCGCGCTGATCCTGCTCGCCGATGCCGATGCATTTCGCTCACTCGGGCTCGACCGCCGCGAGGCGCTGTGGGCGGTGCGGCGGCTGCCCGACGACGTGCCGCTGCCGCTGTTCGAGGCCGCGACCGCGCGCGAGCAGCCGGATGAGGGCGCAAAACCGCTGCCGGAAATGCCGCGCCCCGAGCAGGTGGTCGCCGACTATCAGACCATCCGCCTGTCGCTGAAGGGCCATCCGATGGAATTCCTGCGCGAGATGTTCACCAGGGAGCGCGTCGTCGCCTGCCACACCATCAACCGCAGCAACGATCGCCGCCGCGTTCGTTGCGCCGGCGTCGTGCTGGTGCGGCAGCGGCCAGGCAGCGCCAAGGGCGTCGTGTTCATGACGCTGGAGGACGAGACCGGCATCGCCAACATCGTGGTCTGGCCGAAAGTGATGGAGCAGTACCGCAAGGAAGTGATGGGCTCTCGCCTGATCCTGGTCGAGGGCTATATCCAGAGCAGTCCCGAGGGCGTGACGCATCTGGTGGCGCAGCGCATGACCGACCGCTCCCACGATCTGATCGGCCTCGCCAACGAATCGCTGTCTCGCAAGCATCCCGTGCCGGCCGGCCCAGCGCTGATCGAGCCGCTCAACGACGACCGCCGGGATCACGGCGACAACTCGCCGCAAAGGATCCGCCGTCCCCGCAACGTCCGCATCCTGCCGCCGTCGCGGGACTTTCATTGAAGTTGATGCAGATCAAAGCCATCGCCGAGCTCGCGTAAGACAAGGCACAAGAAGGAGACCGGGATGTCCACAACGGAGATCGCGAAGCGTCATTTCTCAGCGGCACTTGCAGATGCAAAGTCCACCGGACTGGATCACGACGCTCTCTGCCGTTCGCTGCTCGGCCTCGTCGTTTCGAAATACCTTGAAAACCGGAGCGTCGCCGACGTCCAGTCGGAGCTTCGCTTCATTGCCGACAATTGCGACCCCGACACAGACTTCGCATTCATGCGTCCCTAGATCTGGACTACGCACGGACTGTCGCGCCATCGCAGCGTTTCCGAGCACAAGGCGCACACCACGACGCGCTATCGGCGTCCCACGCTGACGTTCGAAAACCTGATGGGAAAGGGAGCATCCTTCTCCTATCTCGCGACGCTCGACGACGTGATCGCCTCGCGCGGCCGCAACCTGCTGATCGTCGACGGCAAAGGTCGTCGGCGCCATCGGCGGTTCGGGCTCGCAGGACAATGTGATCTTGCTCGCCGGCCAGGCCGCGCTGAAGTAAGGCGTGGCGTGATGCGTGCCCCGGAATGACGAGAGATGGAGTATGTCTCTCAATTTAGTTCGGCTTTTCAGAATTTGACTTGACGCCGCCCCCAACTCAGATGTTCAATATGCCCGTCTCACCCGATGCGAGGGGCGGATCGCGATCGTCACGAACGCGGGTCGAGATGCGGTGGACGCCGAATGCGCGACTGACGAGTGCGCATGACGCGGACGGCGAAGTCGTGTGGTCCTGACGCCCTCATGGCAGGTGTCTCTTCACATTGCGCGGTGCGCGTGGCGAAGACGGTGACAAGCAAGCCTGGTCTCGCCGGGGAGAGCACGAAGTAAGCCGTAGCCCATCGCGCAGGGAAAGCCGGGTTGTTTCCGGTTACACCTGTGGTCCTACCCCCGAGCTTCCTACCCATTGCTCGGGGCCCATGGGTGCGATCGGCACCCGGCTTTCCCTGCGCCCTCTGTTCAAGGAGAGGGTGAAACGAACAGCAAACCTCGGGCGGATCACGCCGCGAGAACGCTGATCCGCGGCTTACGTGCGAATGCTTACACCAAGCTTACAACTCGCCACCGTCGGCTTGGTCCTGCATTCGCAAATGGATGAACTCTTCGGCAGCTGCATACTATTCCACCGCGGCCCCCACCGGCGGTCCGCCCGGCGGGCGGTGCAGAAAGGTGATCGACGCATAGGCGCCGACCCAGGAGCCGGCTGCCGCGAAGGCGACGTAGAGCCAGTTTTCGGTGTAGCTGATCACCGCATAGGAGGAGAGCACGTACCAGACGCTGCTCCAGGTCGCCGCCGGCACGCGCTTGCGCGCGACGACCGCAGAGGTGAACATGACGTAGACCGCGTCGGTCGCCGCGGTCGCGAGGAAGACACCGCCGGCGGTGAGGGGATCGATGGCAGCCATTGCAACTCCTGTTCGGGTCGGGCAGAGCTAAGGCATGATGCGGAAAAGTGCGAAGCGGTTTTCCGAAAACATCATGCCCAAACAAGGCATGATCCGGAACAGCGTGAAATGGTTCTCCGAAAGATGGTTGGGATCGGGCACCGCCTTTTTGTCATCATGCTGAGGCATAGAATAATCACAAACAGGAACGCGCATGCAGGGCATCCGTGAAATCCTCGCCGATATCTGGACCGGCGCCGGCGGTACGTCGTCTGCGCTCGATGCGGTCAAGCTGACCGGCAGCGAGCCGCAACTGCCTTCGTCGTTTCGGGTCGCAGCCGCTGCGCAGGCGCCGATCGCAGCCGCGGGCCTTGCCGCGGCCGAAATCTGGAAGGCCCGCAGCGGGGACGGGCAGGAGGTCGCGGTCGATATCCGCCATGCCGTCGTCGAATGCCGCAGCGAGCGCTATTTGCGCGTCGACGACAAGCCGCCGCCGCCAGCCTGGGACAAGATCGCCGGCGTCTACCGTGTCAAGGACGACCGCTTCGTCCGCCTTCATACCAATTTTCCGCATCACCGCGACGCCGTCTGCAGGGTGCTTGGCTGCAATGCCGAGCGTGACGAGGTCCAGGCCGCGCTCTTGCAGTGGGACGGCGAGGCGTTCGAGACCGCGGCCTATGAAGCCGGCGGCGTCGTCGCCTTGATGCGCTCTCATGACGAATGGTCGGCGACGCCGCACGCCAAGGAGCTGGCAAAACTGCCGCTGATCTCGATCGAGAAGATCGGCGAGGCCGCGCCAAAGCCTTGGCCCGCCGGGAAGCGGCCGCTGGCCGGCATCCGTGTGCTCGATCTGTCGCGCGTGATCGCCGGTCCCGTCGCCGGCCGCACGCTCGCCGCGCACGGCGCAGACGTGCTGCTGATCTCCGGTCCCGATCTGCCTGCTATCCCCTGGCTGACCATCGACACCGGCCGCGGCAAGCTGACGACGTTCCTCGAACTGCGCAGCGAAGAGGGGCGGGGCGTGATGCGCAATCTCGTGGCGCAGGCCGATATTCTCTCGCAGGGCTATCGTCCGCAGGCGATTGCGCGGCTCGGCTTCTCCGCGGAGGAGGCGGCGCGCATCAATCCCGGCATCGTCTATGTGACGCTCTCGGCCTACGGCCATGCCGGTCCGTGGGCGGAGCGGCGCGGCTTCGATTCGCTGGTGCAGACCACGACCGGCTTCAATCATGCCGAGGGACAGGCGGCCGGCGTCGATGGACCGAAGGAATTGCCGGCCCAGATGCTCGACCACGCTACCGGATACTTCATGGCATTCGGCGCCATGATGGCCAAGGCACGCCAGGCGCGCGAGGGCGGCAGCTGGCATGTTCGGGTATCGCTGGCGCAAACCGGGCGCTGGCTGCGGAATCTCGGCCGCCTCGAGGCGGGCCTCGCGACCGAGGACCTGAAGGCGGATGCGGTGCAGCCCTACATCGAGCGGCTTCAGTCCGGCTTTGGCACGCTGAGTTCGGTCCGGCACGCCGCCATCCTGTCGCGCACCCCGGCCCATTGGTCCCGTCCGGCGATGCCGCTCGGCAGCCATCGTGCGGAGTTTCCTGCCCCGGAGTTTCCCGGATGAGACATTCAGCCGCCGTTCAGGCTATCCGAACTTTAACGACGCGCACCGCCGAAATGCGATTTTTAGGTTGTTTGCAACGCCAATTCGGCACTATTAGCGCACCGCTGGGGCTGTCCCGCCGGAAGCTGCAACGATCGACCCCGCGGACCGCATGCTGAAAGAGTTTACCAAGAGAATGCAGAGCTTTAGCCGCCCGCGTTTGCTCGTGGCCGCGGCGGTGCTGGTGGTCGCCTGCGCGGGCGCCTATGGCTACACCCGTTTCGGCTCTGAAAAGCAGGGGCCGTCGGAAGTCTCCAGCCAGTCCCGCAAGGGCGGCACGCAGTATGCGCCGTCGGCCGCCGAGTGGGCCAGCCTGACCTTCCAGACCGTGTCCGAGCACACCTTCCGCTCCGAGCTGGTGACCGAGGGCAAGATCGGGATCGATGAGGACCGTTCCACCCCGGTCTACTCGCCCTACACCGGGCGGGTGACGCGCCTCCTGGTGCGGCCGGGCGATGCCGTGGCGAAGGGGCAGCCGCTGTTCGTGATCGAGGCGGCTGACACCGTGCAGGCACAGAACGATTACGTCGCCGCGATGACCGGTCTCAACAAGGCCCAGTCGGCACTCGACCTGGCGCAGATCCAGGAAAAGCGCGCCAAGGACCTGTCCGAAGGCAAGGCGATCCCGCTGAAGGATTACCAGACTGCGCAGGCGGCGCTGGTGCAGGCGCAGAACGATGCGCGCTCGGCGCAGACGCTGCTGGAAGCCGCGCAGAACAAGCTGCACATCCTCGGCTTCGGCGACGAAGCCATCACGACCTTGCAGCAGAAGGGCCGTCTCAATCCGGAGACGACGGTGTACGCGCCGATCGGCGGCACCGTGGTCCAGCGCAAGGCCGGCCCCGGCCAGTATGTGTCGACCGGCGCCAGCGATCCGGTCTACGTGATCGGCGATCTCTCGACGGTCTGGCTGATCGCCTTCGTCCGCGAATCCGATGCCGATAATGTCGCGATCGGGCAGGACCTCAGCTTCAGCGTGATGGCGCTGCCCGGCAAGCTGCTGAACGCCCGGGTCAACTATGTCGCCGCCGCGATCGATGCGACCTCGCGCCGGCTGCTGGTCCGCGCCACCATCGACAATGCCGATAATCGGCTGAAGCCCGAGATGTTCGCCAATGTGACGCTGTATTCGAAAGGCGATCACCCGGCGGTCGGCGTGCCGAAGCAGGCGCTGATCTACGAGGGCGATCAGGTTCGGGTCTGGGTCGCGAAAGCCGACGACAAGACCATCGAGCTGCGCCAGATCAAGCCCGGCCTCATCAATGGAGACCTCGTCGAGGTCGCCGGCAATCTCAAGCCTGGCGAGCAGATCGTGACGAAGGGAAGCCTCTTCATCGACCGCGCCGCCTCCGGCACCTAAGGCATGATCCGGGAAAGGGGAAACCGGCTTTCCGGATCGACCATGCTCAACAAGAAAAATCCTTCCAGCTGAAAGCGCCGATCTGAATGGATCGCCTCGTCGCCCTTGCCGTCAATCGCCGCTACTTGATGGTGGCCATGTTCGTCGCCGTCTTCGTCGGCGGCCTGCTTGCGTTCAAGCAGCTCAACATCGAGGCCTATCCCGATCCGACCCCGCCGATGGTCGACATCGTGACGCAGAGCCCGGGCCTGTCGGCCGAGGAGATCGAGCGCTACATCACGATCCCGATCGAGACCCAGGTCGCGGGCATCAAGAACCTCAAGACCATCCGCACCATCTCGCTGTACGGTCTGTCCGACGTCAAGCTGCAGTTCTCCTTCGACTACACCTATGACGAGGCGCTGCAGCAGGTGCTCAATCGCCTCTCGCAGCTCGCGCCGTTGCCGGGCAACGTGCAGCCGGGCATCTCGCCGACGAGCCCGATCGGTGAAATCTTCCGCTATCGCCTCAAGGGGCCGCCGAACTACAGCGTGCTCGACCTCAAGACGCTGCAGGACTGGGTGTTGCAACGCCGCTTCCGCGCGGTGCCCGGCGTGATCGACGTCACCGGCTGGGGCGGCAAGACCAAGACCTATGAGATCCAGGTCGACTTCAACAAGCTGGTCGCCAACGGCCTGACCTTGCCGCAGGTGCTTCAGGCGGTCTCCAACGCCAACATCAATGTCGGCGGCAACACCGTGAACATCGGCTCGCAATCGGCCGTGGTGCGCGGCGTCGGCCTGATCCGCTCGATCGACGATCTCGCCAACACCATGATCTCGCAGTCCGGCGGCAATCCCGTGCTGGTCAGGGACGTCGGCGCCGTCACGATCGGCGAGAAGCCGCGGCTCGGCATCGCCGGCATCGACGGCGACGACGACATCGTGCAGGGCATCGTGCTGATGCGGCGCGGTGAGCAGAGCTCGCCGACGATTGCCCGCGTCGAGCAACTGGTCAATCAGATCAACAATTCCTCGATCCTGCCGCCGGGCGTCAAGATCGAGCGCATCTACGACCGCAAGGACCTGATCGAACTCACCACCCACACCGTGCTGCACAACATGGTGGTCGGCATCCTCTTGATCGTGCTGTTGCAGTGGATCTTCCTCGGCGATCTCCGCAGCGCGCTGATCGTCGGCGCGACGATCCCGTTCGCGCTGTTCTTCGCCGTGATCATCCTGGTGCTGCGCGGTGAATCCGCCAATCTGCTCTCGGTCGGCGCGATCGATTTCGGCCTGATCGTCGACGCCACCGTGATCATGGTGGAGGCGATCTTCCGGCGGCTGTCGCAGACCACCGCGCTATCGGAAGCCGAGCGTGCCCACATCTCCGACGACACGGTGATGGGGATGAAGAGCCACGCGATCCTGTCGGCGGCCGCCGACGTGTCGCGCTCGATCTTCTTCGCCGCGACCATCATCGTCGCTGCCTTCCTGCCGTTGTTCACGCTGGGCGGCGTCGAGGGCAACATCTTCGGGCCGATGGCGCGGACCTATGCCTACGCGCTCGCAGGCGGATTGCTGGCGACGTTCACCATCACGCCGGCGCTGAGCGCGATCATCCTGCCGGCGCATATCCACGAAACCGAGACCTGGATCGTCAAGAAGCTCGACGCGATCTACCTGCCGGTGCTCAACTGGGCGATCGCCAACCGCAAGGTCGTGATGGCCGGCGCCGCCGGCCTCGTGGTCATGACCATCATCTTCGTCCGGTTCCTGGGCCTCGAATTCCTGCCCAAGCTGGAAGAGGGCAATCTGTGGATTCGCGCCACGCTGCCGCCGACGATCTCGCTGCAGGAAGGCAACGCCTACGTCAACGAGATGCGCAAGCTGATCCGCAGCCGTCCCGAGGTGGTGTCGGTGGTGTCGCAGCACGGCCGTCCCGACGACGGCACCGACGCCGCGGGATTCTTCAATGCCGAATTCTTCGCGCCCCTGAAGCCGGCCGGCGAATGGCCCGATACACACGACAAGGACGTGCTCACCGCGCAATTGCTGGGGCAGTTGCAGGAGAAATTCCCGGGCGTCGAATTCAACTTCTCGCAATACCTGCAGGACAACGTCTCGGAGGCGGTGTCCGGCGTGAAGGGCGAGAACTCGATCAAGCTCTATGGCAATGATTTGCAGGCGCTGACCGACACCGCCAACAAGATCAAGTCCGTGCTGTCGACAGTGCAGGGCGTCACCGACCTCGCGGTGTTCACCTCGCTCGGTCAGCCGACCGTCCAGATCGACGTCGACCGTGCGCGCGCGGCGCGCTACGGCCTGTCCCCGGGCGACATCAATGCGACGATCAAGGTCGCGGTCGGCGGCGACACCGCAGGCGATCTCTATGAACCCGGCAGCGACCGGCACTTCCCGATCATCGTTCGCCTTGCGCCCGAGTATCGCAAGAGCGCGGAGGCGATCCAGAACCTGCGGATCGGAGTCGCGAACACCAATGGCGGCATCACGCAGATCCCGCTCTCCGAAGTTGCCTCGATCAAGCTGATCTCCGGCGCGGCCTACATCTATCGCGAGCAGCAGGAGCGTTATCTGCCGATCAAGTTCTCGGTGCGCGACCGCGACCTCGGCAGCGCGATCCTGGAGGCCCAGCAAAAGGTCAATGAGCAGGTTCAGTTGCCGCCCGGCTCGCATCTCGAATGGGTCGGCGAGTTCGGCAATCTGCAGGACGCGATCAAGCGGCTGTCGATCGTGGTGCCGATCAGCCTCGTGCTGATCGCGGTGCTGCTGTTCTTCAATTTCGGCTCGATGGTCGACACCATGCTGGCGATGAGCGTGATCCCGATGGCGATCTTCGGCGGCGTGCTCGGGCTCTTGATCTCCGGCATCCCGTTCAGCGTATCGGCGGCGATCGGCTTCATCGCGCTGTTCGGCATCGCCGTGATGGACGGCATCATCATCCTGTCGCAGTTCAACCAACTGATCGACGAAGGCTATGACCGGTTGCGCGCGGTGATCCGCACCGGCGAATTGCAGCTTCGTCCGGTGCTGATGACCTGCGTCGTGGCGGGTGTCGGCCTGCTGCCGGCGGCGGTGTCGGAGGGCATCGGCTCGCAGGTGCAGAAGCCGCTCGCGATTGTCGTCGTCACCGGCATGATGCTGGCGCCGCTGGTGATCCTAATCACGCTGCCGGTGCTGATCTCCTACTTCTCGCGCCGGCCGAAAGACAACGTCAGGTGAAGCCGTAGAGCCGTGCGGGATTGTCGACCAGGATGGTCTTGCGGGTCGCGGCATCGGGCGCCCAGACCGGAAGCTGGTTGAGGAGGCGGCCGTCGTCGATCTGGTACAGCGGCGTCACGTCGGTGACCTTCTTGCCCGCCGGTGTGACCGAATCCGGATGCGGCCAGTCGGTGCCCCAGACGATGCGCTCGGCATTGGCAGCGATCAGCGCCTGCGCCAGCGGCGTGGCGTCGGCGTAGTCGGGCGCAAGCTTGGAGGCGCGGTAGGCGCCGGAGATCTTGACGTAGGCCTTGCCTGATTTGACCAGCGCGAGCAGGTCATCAAACCCCGGCTGGCCCGTGCCGAGCGCGGCCTCGGCGCCGCCGAAATGGTCGAACACCACGGGCACTGGCGCTGCCGCGACCAGATCCTTGATCGCGGAGATCATGGCGAGGCTGGTGAAAAGCTGGACATGCCAGCCGCGCGCCTTCATCCGCTCGATCGCGGCCGAGAAGCGCTGCCGGCCGACATTGGGATCGTTGACGCCGCCGGTCGCAAGGTTGAGGCGGATGCCGCGGAAGCCGGCGTTCTGCATGGCGGCGAGATCGCTTTCGCTGGTCTTGTCGTCGATCACGGCGACGCCGCGCGCCGTGGGGCCGCGCGCCGTCATGCCGAACAGGGTCGAGGAATTGTCGGGGCCGTAGACGCTCGGCGTCACGATGACCACGCGCTCGACATGCAGCGCCTTGTGCAGCGCGCTCATCTCCTCCGGAGAGGCCGGTTCCGGCGTATAGACGCGGCCGGCGAAGAACGGGAATTTCGCGGGGTCTCCATGGATGTGGGTATGGCAGTCGCATGCACCGGCAGGCACGTCGAAGTTCACCGGGGTCGATGGTTGCGCTGCCTTGGACAATGCGTTGCTGCTGGTCATGGTCACTCCCGCTGCGATGGAAGCCAGCATCATATCGCGTCGCGTCAGCATTGGACGTCTCCCTGCATGCTCGGCTGTTATGCGCGCACTCCGCGCACCGGCATTATCGGTTGCCGGCGGGGGCGGAGGTTATCGGCGGACAGAGCGGGCGGAAAGGGCCGGTTCGCGCTGCGACCGGTTCCATGAGGCCTATTGCCCCGACGGCGTGCGCAGGCCGTGCCAGGCGTCGCGCACCTGATGGTAGTGCACTTCGGGCAGATAGTCGGGCGTCTTGAGATTAAGCGTCTTGACGTCGAGCCGTCCGACCGCACTGAGCAGGGTGTAGGAGGCGATCACGCGGTCGCGCTGCGCACCGATCAGACGGGCTCGCGCCGTGATCAAGTCCTGCTGGGCGTTGAGCACGTCGACGGTGGTGCGCTGGCCACCGGCGGCCTCCTTCTGCACACCTGCGAGCGCGACCTCGGCGGCCTTCACCTCGGACTCGGAGGCCGACACCGCAATCTTGGCGCCCTCATTGGCGACCCATGCGCTGACCGCGGCGGTCTTGGCCTGATTGCGGACCTGATCCAGCACGAGGCGGCTCTGCGCGGCCACTTCCTTGGCCTGCCGGGTCTGCGAGGCCGCGGTGCCGCCGTCATAGATCGGCTGCGTGACCTGGCCGATCACCGAGGCCTGGTCCGTTCCGAACGTACCGAGCGTCTGGTCGTTGTCGCGGCTGCGGCTGACGCTACCCTGCAGGGTAACGTTCGGCATCAGGCTGCTCTCGGCGACGCGGATCGAGGTCGAGGCGACATCGACGTCGAAGCCGGCCGCGGTCACGGCGGGATGCTCGCGCAGCGCAAGCGCGATCGCATCCTCGCGGCTGCGCGGCAGCAGCCGGTCGGTGGTTTCCGCCGGCCGCAATTGCGACGGCGGGTTGCCGACCACCTGCGCATAGGTGGCCTGGCTGACCGCATAGTTGACCTCGGCGGCGTTGAGATCGGCGAGGCCGCGGTTGAGGCGCGCCTCGGCCTGGGCCGTATCGGTCGGCGTAACGTCGCCGGCATTGAGGCGGCGCTGCGTGATCGCCTGGGTCTCCTTCAGGAAGGCGACGTTGGACCGCTGCGCCTCGACCAGGGTCTGGTTGGCCAGCACGTTGGTATAGGCGGTGACAGCATCGAGCAGCACGCCCTGGCCGACATTGCGCAGCGCCTCGCGGCCGGATTGCACCTGCAATTCGGCGACGCGGACGCTGTTGGCGGTCTTGAAGCCGTTGAACAGGGTCTGGGTCACCGTGACCCCGATCTGCCACGGCTTCAGCGTCGCGGTCTGGATGACGTTGCCGGGCAGCTGGTCGCGGACCGCCTGCAGGCCGAGCGAAAGGCCGGCCACGATCTGGGGACGATAGCCGGCCAGCGCCTGCGGCACGTTCTCGTCGGTGGCGCGCT
The DNA here is from genome assembly GCF_002289535.1 of Bradyrhizobium sp. UFLA03-84. NCBI lineage: Bacteria > Pseudomonadati > Pseudomonadota > Alphaproteobacteria > Hyphomicrobiales > Nitrobacteraceae > Bradyrhizobium > Bradyrhizobium sp. UFLA03-84. The sequence goes on from NZ_NSJY01000014.1 coordinate 15,093, forward strand.
GGCGTGCCCGCTCGGCATTGAGCTGCGGATTGGTCTGGTACGCCTTGACCAGGGCCTCCGGCAGGCTCTCGGCGCGGGCCGCGGTGTCAGTCAGCAGGGCGCATGCCAATGCGCCAAGGCCGATGCCCGACAAAAGCACGCGCCTCGCTACGTCGCCAATATCAGCGGCACGCCCAACCATGTGATCCCGCACACCAAAACCCCGGCAATCCGCTCCCGCGGACGCCGTCGACACATCTACCTGTTTACGGGGCGGCACCGCCACAGGCAAACCGCCCCGCGACATCTGCACATCATTTCGGTTCTTGTCTGTTGCCGGTTCGTCACAGGCGAACGCGACTGTCATATGAAGTATAAGTTCGAACCGCCGCCCGTCGATTCAGCAACGCCGGTTATCCACCGCCTGTCTGGGTTCATTGCAGATGCCTAAGTATTTCTCCGACCCCGAGGCGATCGCGGAGCACATCATTCGTGACGTCGGAACCAAGCTGGTGGTGGGGCTGCCGCTCGGCCTCGGCAAGGCCAACCACATCGTCAACGCGCTGTATGCGCGGGCTGTCGGCGATCGCTCGATCAATCTGACGCTGTTCTCCGCGTTGACGCTGGAAAAGCCGAAGCCGATGAACCTGCTCGAGCAGCGCTTCATCGGCCCGGTGATCGATCGCCTGTTCGGCTCCTATCCGGATCTCGCTTATGCGGACGCGCTGCATCGCGGAGCGCTCCCGCCCAACATCAAGGTGATCGAATTCTTCTTCCTCGCTGGGCAGTGGCTCTATCGACCGTTCGCCCAGCAGCACTACATTTCCGCCAATTACACCCACGCGGCGTCATATCTGCTGTCGCGCGGATTGAACGTCGTCCCGCAGCTCGTCGCCAAGCGCGTGGTCGACGGCGTGCCGCGATACAGTTTGAGCTGCAACACCGACACGACGCTCGATGTGTTGCGCGCCCGCGCGCAGGGGCGGGCGTCATTCAAGCTGATCGGCCAGGTCAATTCCGAGCTGCCGTTCATGCCCGGACCCGGCGATCTTCCGGCGGATGAATTCGCCGCGGTGCTCGACAGTCCCGACGCCGATTTCCCGTTGTTCGCGCCGCCGTCGGAGCCGATCAGCGATACCAAATATGCCCTCGGACTGCACGCCGCCGGTCTGGTCCGCGACGGCGGCACGTTGCAGATCGGCATCGGGCAGGTCGGCGATGCGCTGGCGCAAGGGCTCGTGGTCCGCCACCGCGACAACGCCCAATTCCACGGCATCATGCAGCGGCTTGCACCCGCTACCGCACAGCTCGCGGCGGCCGAGACCGGGCCGTTCGAGAAGGGCCTCTACGGCGTCAGCGAGATGCTGTTCGAGGCGTTCCTCGCACTGATCGATATAGGCATCCTCAAGCGCGACGTCGACGGCGTGATCCTGCACGGCGCATTCTTCCTCGGACCGCAATCGTTCTATCGCGCCCTGCGCGAGATGCCACCGGAGCAATTGGCGCGCATTCAGATGATGCCGGTGTCCTTCACCAACGAGGTCTTCGGCGACGAGGACGGCAAGCGCCGTGCCCGGGTCGATGCGCGTTTCGTCAACAACGCGATGATGGCGACGCTGTTGGGCGCTGCGATTTCCGACGGGCTCGAGAATGGCCAGGTCGTCAGCGGAGTCGGCGGCCAGTACAATTTCGTAGCCCAGGCGTTTGCGCTCGAGGGCGCGCGCTCGGTGCTGGCGCTGGAGGCAACCCATCAATCCGGCCAGCAAACGCAGTCGAACATCCGCTGGTCGTATGGCCATGAGACCATTCCGCGGCACTTGCGCGATATCTTCGTCACCGAATATGGCGTTGCCGATGTCAGGGGGAAAACCGATGCGGACGTGATCGCGGCAATGCTACAGATCTCGGACTCCCGCTTCCAGGGTGAACTGCTGCGGCAGGCCAAGGACGCCGGCAAGCTGCCGCGGAGCCATGAGATATCAGCGGCTCATCGCGAGAACTATCCCGAGCGGATCCGCGATGCGCTGAAGCCCGCGCGCGACGCCGGGCTGCTGCCGTCGTTCCCGTTCGGCAGCGACTTCACCGACGTCGAGCAGCGGCTGATTCCGGCGCTGCAGCTATTGCAGCAGGCGCAGCGTACGCCGCTGCAGCTCGCCGGCATGCTGTGGCAGGGGATGCGGCATCCGCCCGACGCGGCTGACCGCGAATGCCTGGCGCGGCTCGGCCTCGACAAGCCGACGCATCTTGCCGAGCGCACCTATCGCGCGCTCGTCACCGCGGCATTGCAACGGAGCCGCAACGCGTGATCCGGAAAAGTGCGAAGCGGTTTTCCGACGAGATCATGCGCAAACAAAAAACTAAGCGCGATCACGCCCCAACCTGATCGCATCGCGCTTTAGCGGTTCTTGTTGACCGGCTTGCGCTTCTCGATGAAGGCCGCCATGCCTTCGGAGCGATCCTCGAGCGCGAAGGTCGAGTGGAACAGGTTGCGCTCGACATTCATGCCTTCCGAAAGCGGCGTCTCGAACGCGCGGTTGATGGCTTCCTTGGCCATCGCGGCGGCCGGACGCGACATCGAGGCGATCTTCTCGGCCGCAGCGAGCGCCTCTTCCTGCAGCTTGTCGGCCGCAACGATCCGCGACACCAGGCCCGAGCGCTCGGCTTCGGCGGCGTCCATCATTCGTCCGGTGAGGCAGAGGTCCATCGCCTTCGACTTGCCGATCGCGCGGGTCAGGCGTTGGGTGCCGCCGATGCCCGGGATGGTGCCGAGGGTGATTTCCGGCTGGCCGAACTTGGCGGTGTCGGCCGCGATGATGATGTCGCACATCATCGCGAGCTCGCAGCCGCCGCCGAGCGCATAGCCTGCGACCGCCGCAATGGTCGGCTTGCGGCACCGGGCGACGCGGTCGCCGCCGATCGCGGTGAAGTCGCTGTTGAACATGTCGATGAAGCCCTTTGGCTGCATCTCCTTGATGTCGGCGCCGGCCGCGAAGGCCTTCTCGCTGCCGGTGATCAGGATGCAGCCGATCTTGTCGTCGGCCTCGAGATCGTCGACCGCCGCGGCGATCTCGCGGAACACGCCGAACGACAGCGCATTCAGCATTTTCGGCCGGTTCAGCGTGATGACGCCAACCGGTCCCTTGCTTTCGACGATGATGAATTCGAACGTAGCCATGACGCAAACCCCGTGCCTGATTTGGCGGGCAATGTGCCCGCTGGCGGGATGCGCTTCAAGTGGCTGAAGCGAGGCTTTGGGCCGCGGTGCGGCGCTATCCCGCGCCGCAAGCCGCAAGTGCCTCGGCTAGGCCATGAACATACGTGCGGCGGAGGCCACCGTGAGCAGGGCGCCGAAGCCGATGAAGATCTTCCCGATCAGCGAGGTCTGGTCCCAGCTCGCGCTGTCGCTGCTCGCCAGCACTGGGGCCGGCTTGGGTGCCGCTGCGGCAGCAGGCGGCGGCTGCACAGCCGGCGTCTCCTGCTGGGCGGTCTGCGGCTGAACCGGTTGCGGTTGCTCCGCCGGCTGCGCCTGTTGCAGGGCCCGGTCGAGGTCGTTGAGCTGGTCGGATGCGACCACGCCGCCGTCGGGTTGCGCGTCGGCGGGCTTGTCGGAGGCGGCCATCATCGGATTGACACTGGCGGGCGGAGGGCTCGCATTGCCGTCGCCGGAGGTCAGCTCCGCATTGGCATTGGCGACCGTGGCCGGCATGCCGGCCGACGTCACGCTGCCGGCATCCTTGCCGGCCGTCTTCTTGGTCTCGGATTTGTCGGCCGACTTGTCGGCGGTCTTTGATGAGCTGTGGCGCGCATGGCGCCGGACATGCCGCGAACTCTGCGCGGACTTGTCGGTCGTTGCGCTGTCAGATTTCGATGCCGCTGCGTCCGAACCGGCCGCATGCGCCGGCAACGGAACAGCGAGGCACATCGTAAGCCCGGTCAGCCCTGTCGCAACCATCAAGGCCAAGCGCCCATTGGCTTTGATCTTCATTCTGATGATCTCCCCATTTCGCCCGTCCCAAAGCCGAAATGAGACCCCGCTGCGTGTCCACACCGGGGCAAAAAAAGGGAATCTTCGGGCATCAGGGGGCAAAAGCTGGGCAATTTCGTCCCAGCAGGTGTTCGGCGGCCGCAGCCCCGATGCTTGTCGGACCGATCGGTGTTATGAGCCGTGACGTCTGCAAACCCGCCGGAGCGATTCTCAGAGCCCGATCTCCGGCGCGGCCTGGCCGGAGGACCGCGATCACGAATTCGTGATGTTCTGGGTTGGCCGCGTAACGAACTGAAAGATCGGCCGAATTGCAATTCAGGAGCCTGCGTGCGCGAACGTGAGGATGAATGGACCGACCTGATGCGGTCGGCCATTTCTGGCGATGACGCGGCGTATCATCGCTTGCTCAAGGCCATCACGCCGGTACTCCGTGCCGCGGCGCGACGCGGCCTGGCGCGCGCGGGACAACCGGTCGATCAGTCCGAGGACATCGTGCAGGACATCTTGTTGGCGGTGCATTTGAAGCGACAGACCTGGGACACGAACGCGCCGTTCGCGCCGTGGCTGTTCGCGATCGCGCGCAACAAGCTGATCGACGCGCTGCGCCGCCGCGGCAAGCGCATCTTCGTCAACATCGATGACTTCGCCGAAACGCTACCGGGGGAAACGCCGGAGCCGACGGCATCGCCCGGTGAGGTCACCGCCCAGCTCCAGGCGCTGCCGCCGCGTCAGCGCGACGTGCTGCAATCGATCGCGGTCGACAGCACCTCGATCAAGGACACCGCGGCGAAATTCTCGATGACCGAGGGCGCGGTGCGGGTCGCGCTGCATCGCGGGCTTGCGAGCCTCACCGAGAAATTACGGGATCGTTGAGCATGGATACGGATCAACTCATTCGAACCCTTGCCGCCGACAATGCCTATCGCGCACGCCCGATCGGTCTGGCGCTGATGCTGGCGCTGCTGGCGGCGGCGCCGGTCTCGCTGCTGATCTTCTTCGCCGAGCTCGGCGTGCGGCCCGACGTGATGACCGCGATGCATAATCCGTTCTTCGATCTGAAATTCGCGGTGACCCTGGCGCTCGCCGCCTCGGCGATCGCGGTCAGCCTGCATCTGTCGCGGCCGGAAGCCTCGCTGCGCAGTTTCGGCTGGTGGCTGCTGATTCCCGCCGGCATCCTCGTTGCCGCGATCAGCGGCGAGATGATGATGCCGCAGCGTACGCCGATGATGACGCGCCTGATCGGCAAGAACTCGATGGCGTGCATGACCGCGATCCCGGCGATGTCGTTGCCGCTGCTGGTCGGCGCGCTGTACGGGCTCAGGCAAGGTGCGCCGGCGCGGCCGGCGGTCGCCGGCGCGGTGGCCGGCCTGCTCTCGGCCGGGCTCGCGGCAACCGTCTATGCGTCGCATTGCACCGATGACTCGCCGCTGTTCGTCGCCACCTGGTACACGCTGGCGACCGCGATCGTCGCGAGCGTCGGCGCGCTGATGGGGAAGCGGGCGTTGCGGTACTAGAGCGTTTTCGAGCGAAGTGGGTACCGGTTCGCGTGAAGAAAGCGCCTCAAACAGCAATCTAGGCCGCGGGCGCCGACTGCTGCATGCGATGGAAGCGCAGCACCTGCTGTGCGGTGGAAGGCCGCAGCCGCTCATAGGTGTCCTTGCAAGCCTGCAAGTCGGTCGGCTCGCCGCCTGAGATGTCGTCGCGCAGATTGATGATCGATCGCACCGTCGACCATGACAGGCCCGACACTTTGGCCAGGATCATCACGCCCTCGGCGCGGGTTTCGATCATCATGTTCTCGGCGACGGCGACCGAGACATTGGCGAGCGCGGCAAGCGAGGCATTGGTCTCGTCGAACTTGCCGGCCTCGGCGAAGGCCGCAAGCTGGAATTCGTCGAGCCGGCCGTCCTGGTAGAGCGACTTGACCAGCGCATGCGCGATCGTGGTGTCCGGCGTCACGGCGGCGGGCGCCGAACGCGCGCGTCGCGTGGCTTCCTTCACCGCGATCGGGATCTCCTTGGCCTGCTGCGGATTGGCGGCCTCGAGCCGCTGCCTGACGGTGTCGGAGGCCTTGGCGACCAGCTTGAGATAGAGATGCCGTGGGATGTTCGGGCGCAGGCCGACGCAGGTCGACAGATTGTCGTCGCCCTCGGCGCGGCTGACCAGGCGGGTGAAGCCGCGCTCGGTGAACTCCGCGCCGGGATTGTTGACCGCGCTCTGGATCACCTCGTCATTGCCGCGCAGCACCAGCACGTCGGTGACGGCGCCGCTCAGCGTCTTCCGGTTGGAGATCGCGAGCAGATGCGCCTGGCTCTTGCTGCGCGCCGTCTCGATCAGGGTGTCGTCGTCGAGCCGCGGCGACAGCGTCAGCACCGGGCCTGCGACCTCGATCAGATCGTCGAATGCAAGGGTGCGGATGGTCTGCGGCGGCGCGGTGTCGATCGGGGCAAGGCGGTTGGCGAGCAGCGCCTTGGCCGAGTTTTCGATGTGCTCGAGCAGGCACTGGAAAACGTCGTCGAACAGCACGATCTGCTCGTCCGAATAGTTCACCGAGCCGTTGATGAAGAGGTCGGTCACGCGGCGCAGCGTCTCGACGCGGCGGGCGACGGTGCCGTGCGCGAGCGTCGTCTGCAGCTCGTCGAGCAGACTTTCGGGGGCGGTCTCGGGCTTCAAACTCATGACTCTGTCCTGGAGCGGTGGCGACGGCTTCTCCGGCGCCAAATTGGGAAATGAAACGATGTCAGGCGCTGGCGATGCGGTTGCGTCCTCTCGCCTTGGCTGCGTAAAGCGCGCCGTCGGCGCGGGCGAGTAGCGTGTCGGAGTTTTCGTTCGGCTTGAGCGTCGTGACGCCTGCGGAGATCGTCACCCGCATGCCCGGCGAGAATGCGCTCCAGTCGAGATCGGCGATGATCGCACGCAGCCGCTCGAGCGCGCGCATCGCCTGATCCTGCGACAGGTCGGGCAACACCAGCAGGAACTCCTCGCCGCCGTAGCGGCCGAAGCGGTCGATGCTGCGGAGATTGGCGAACATGCCGATGGCGAAGGTGCGCAGCGCCTCGTCGCCGATCGGGTGACCGTACACGTCGTTGATGCGCTTGAAATGGTCGAGGTCGATCAGCGCCACCGCGCAGGAGCTGCCGTTGCGGGTGCAGCGCGCGATCTCGTCATCGAGCGTGCGCATGATGCTGCGGCGGTTGGAGGTGCCGGTCAGCTCGTCGAGCTCGGCGAGCTCCTCGATGCGCCGGTAGGCCTCCTTCAGCTTCACGCCGCTCTGATACAGCGATTGCTGCATCGAGCTCGAGAAGATGCCGAGATACATGCAGCGCCCGATCGTCAGTGCGAACACCAGCATGGTGCCGAGGCGGTCGATCCGGGTGCCGGTCGGCATCCCGATCGCCTTGTCGGTGCCGAGGAACAGGGCGGCGAGGCCCAGCACCATGATGGTCCAGACGACAGCAGTCTGCCGCGCCGAGGTACGCAGCGCACCGAAGCCGAACACCACGAACAGGTTGCAGAGGAACAGCACGCCGACTTCAGGCGCGATGTAGGTGAACACCAGCAGGTTCACCATGTTGACGGCCGATTGCGGGGCGACCAGGTAGTGGTCGCGGAAGCGCTCGTGAAAGCCGCGCTCGGAGAGCAGTACATAGACCGCGACAAGGGCAAGGCCGGTCAGGGCATAGCCCGCCGCGACCAGCACCGACGTGGTGCCGGAATGCGCGTAGATCAGCAGCACGGCGGCGTCGAGCACGAAGCAGGCAGCGATCATCGACTGGATCTGGCGCCGCTGCCTGGTCCGGCGCGCCAGCCGCTCGACCGTCAGCCTGGGACGGCCGCTTTCCGATGCGCCCGCGATCGGACTGGGAAGTGACGACGCAGCGCTGCCCATGGTCTCGCCATTGGTGAAATCCGGCGAAAATCTAAGTGGGAAAGCCTTTAGGTTTGGTATCTTTTGGAACCGAATTTGCTCCGGTGGAACCCGGTCATCGCCCTTGTTTCATAAGGGGAATCCGTTCACCGAGGGGGACCGGGAGCGGGCCCGCCGCGAGCTTGCGCCAACGCCGGCTTCGCAACGGCGCTGGCTTGCCGGCTAAGGCTTGATATGGTCCGGCCGGACGGTGGGCGTCCGCGAGAGTTTTTGGTGTTATGATACCGATTGTTGAGTCTCCGGCGATTTTTCCTCATTCGGATCGCCGACTGTGTCATAGATCACACATGCGGTCTGGACATTGCCGTAATGTGAAGAATCTTGGCTCTCGCGTCGAACCACCCACCACCCCCCTCAGACCAACTTTGCGAGACGGCCATTGAGCGCGACACAGGCGGCTTCAGACGAGGTTCTGATCGCTCGGATCGCTCAAGGCGACCGGCTCGCCATGCAGGTGCTGTACGGACGGCATCATGTCAGGGTGTACCGCTTCGGGCTTCGGCTCGTGCGGGACGAACAGGTGGCGGAGGATCTCATCAGCGAGGTCTTTCTGGACGTGTGGCGTCAGGCGGGCAAGTTTGAGGGACGATCCGCCGTTTCAACCTGGCTTCTGGCGATTACCCGGTTCAAGGCGTTGTCCTCGCTGCGGCGAAGGAAAGACGCCGAACTGGACGATGAGGCCGCGAACGCGATCGAGGATACGTCCGACGATCCGGAAACGGTGGTGCAGAAGAAGGACACCGGCGCGACGCTGCGTAAGTGCCTGACGGGACTATCAGCGGAACACCGGGAGATCGTCGATCTTGTCTACTATCACGAGAAATCCGTGGAAGACGTCGCTGAGATCGTCGGGATTCCGGAGAACACCGTGAAGACGCGCCTGTTCTATGCGCGCAAGAAACTTGCCGAGTTGCTGAAGGCAGCCGGTGTCGAGCGAGGTTGGCCATGATGGCTGCGAGCAACAAGAAGGTGCAGGGTCAGGAACCTGACGATGTCGAGATGCTGCTGCCCTGGCACGCGGCCGGCACGCTGAACGCGCGCGACGCGCGCCGCGTCGAGGACGCGCTCGCGTCCGATCCGGAGCTGGCCCGGCAGTATGCCGTCATCCGCGAGGAATATGCCGAGACCATCGGCCTCAACGAGAGCCTCGGTGCGCCCTCGGCGCGCGCCATGCAGAAGCTGTTTGCTGCGATCGATGCCGAACCGGAACGCAAGCCATCGGCAGGTGCACGCATGTCGGCCGGGATCTCGGAGTTCTTTTCCAAATTGTCGCCGCGGACGCTGGCCTGGTCGTCCAGCCTCGGCGCGCTCGTGGTGCTGTTGCAGGCCGGCGTGATCGGCGCGGTGCTGATGCGCAGCCAGCCGGCTTCGTTCCAGACCGCCTCGCTCGACGTCGCTGAACAGCGCAGCGCGCCAAGCGCGGCCGTTGCACCTTCTAGCCCTGCGCCCAGTGCGCCGATCACCCGCGACCTCGGTGCCAGCGTGGCGGCAACGCCGACACGGCTCTTGGTGCGCTTCACGCCGGACGCCAGGATCGCCGACATCACGTCGCTGCTGGAGAATTACCAGGGCTCGATCGTCGACGGGAAGGGCGGCATGTTCCGGTTGCAGTTCCGCGCGATGGACAAGGACGGCGTCGCGTCGCTGATTGCCCGCTTGCAGAAGGAGAAGATCGTCAGCCTCGCGGTGGAGACACCGTAGACTGCGGCTGACGCTGCTGCGCCGACTTGAGGTCACCATGACCGCCAACGGCCGGACCAGATCGACGAACAGAGCGGCCGTCGCGGCCGCGGCGTTGCTGCTGGTTTGCCTGTCCGGTTCGGCCTACGCCCAGAATTTCATGCGATCGCCGATCAGCGGTGGGCCACAAATGTCGCCCGGGCCGCGGGTCAATCCCGGCATCGGCAGGGCCGGTGGAGGGTTCGGCGGCACCACTGGCCGCACGCCGCTCTCGGCGGACCGCGGCCCGGCTGCGTCTTGGACCGGCGAGGGGCCGCGATCGGGAATGCGGCCGCCCAATGCACGCGACGCGCCTCGTTTCTCCACTGGCTGCGACGACGGCGACCGCGGCCAATGCTCCGACCGGCCGGTCGCCGGCAACGGTGGCGGCAAGGGCGCAGCGAGGAAGGGCAGGGCCGGCGGTGGCGGCACGCGCGCGCAGGACGTGGCGGGCACGCGAACCGTGCCGAACGAACTCGTGGCGGAGATCGACGGCGCCTTGACCGAGGCCGAGACCGATGCGCTCGCGCGCCGCCATGGCCTGAGGCGGATTGCCTCGCAGAATATCCCGTTGCTCGGGGCGACCGTCGGCCTGTTCCGCATGGCCGGCAATCGCTCGGCCGATGCCGTGAGCCGCGAATTCGCAAACGACAGCAGCGTCCGCTCCGTGCAGCCGAACTACCGTTACGCGCTGCAGGACCAGAACACGCCATCTGGCGGCAATGATCCGGCGCTATATGCGCAGACGCAGCTGCATCTGCCCGAGGCGCACCGGCTGGCGCGCGGGATGAATGTCACTCTTGCCGTCATCGATTCCGGCATCGACGCCGCGCATCCGGAACTGACGAACACGGTCGCGGATACGTTCGATGCGCTCGGCAGCAAGGATGGCCCGCACGTCCACGGCACCGCAATCGCCGGCGCGATCGCAGCGCGCGTCAAGCTGACGGGGAGCGCACCGGAAGTGCGGATCCTGGCGATCCGCGCCTTCGGTGCGGTTGCCGGCGGCGCCGAGAGCACGTCCTATGTGATCCTCAGGAGTCTCGACCACGCGGTGGCGCACGGCGCGCAGATCGTGAACATGAGCTTTGCGGGACCGAAGGATGCACTTGTCGAGCGCGCCGTGGCGGCCGCTGCTGCGAGCGATGTCGTGCTGGTCGCCGCGGCCGGCAATGCCGGCCCGAAATCACCGCCGCTGTATCCGGCCGCCTATCCCGACGTAATCGCCGTGAGCGGGATCGATGCCGGCGGACGGCTCATGGCGGCATCGAACCGCGGCAGCCATATCGCGCTGGCGGCGCCGGGCGCCGACATTCTCGTGCCGGTGCCGGACGGCAAGTACCAGCTGATGTCGGGCACCTCGTTTTCGGCCGCGTTCGTCAGCGGCATCGCGGCGCTGGTGCTGGAGCGCGGTCCGGCTTTGAAGCCTGCCCAGGTGCGAAGCGTCCTGACCAGCACGGCCCGCGATCTCGGGACACCTGGGCGCGACGATCTGTTCGGGGCCGGGGAGGCGGACGCGCTTGCCGCGGTGATGGCGGCGACCAGCGCGCCCGTCGCGTCGGCCGTGGACAAACCGCCGCAGCCCGCGCCGGACGGCAATAACACTTCCGTGAGCCGCGCGTTGAACGAAGGCGCGCCGTCGGTCGCATCTGATGATTCCGCTGCAAATCATCGGGCTGCACAGTGATTTTCGGCGCCGAACGCCGGCAACGGTGCAATGGAACCGGGCGACGAAAGGTTAAAAAAATCGCCGACGATTTGAACGTCGGCCTTCCTCTCACGACTTATGTGTGTGGGAGCGGTTTATCCCTCCCCGGCTATATCAGGCGCGAGCGCCCATCCACCCCAAGCGCCCATATGGCTTTGACCCGTCCGGTTGTCCCCCCGGACGGGTCTTTCATTTTGGGGATGCCTCACGGATGACGGACAGGCCGAACGCAGCCGCGCATGCTGCGCTGGACTGGGTGATTGTGACGGTATGACAGCGTGCGATGGCCGCGCCGATTTGCTGTGGATCATTCGGCTGCGCAGCAAATCGAAGCGGCGCGCATCGCCATCATGCAAGTCGATGACTTGACGAAGGTTCGAGCAAGAAACTCCGTAGTAGAGCGGACTTCTTTGATCGCCCGCCGTCGATTAAGAATTTAGTTAGACTTTATTTACCTTTTCCACAGAATATCAGTGTCACGTCCAGTTGATTCGGTTCGGTTGCGTCTGCGTCCGTTTCTTTCCCTGCGGGCAAATTCAATGACACATCGGACCGACGTGGCCAGAGGCCAGGAGATTGTTGCGCGCTGGTGCAACCTCGCCGAGCAAAGGCTGGAGCACCTCAACGAGCTGTTCGAGACCGGACGCTGGCGCCGCTATCACAGCGAGCAGGCCTTTCTCGAGAACATCAGGGAAGCCCGCGCCGCTGTCGACATCTGGCGGGAATTGCTGACCCGCGAAGCCTCACTCGACAATTCGCCGATCGACCTGTCCTGGCTCGGCCGTGGCAAGTCGAAGCTGCCACCGCCCGATCTCTCGCCGCTGCCGCAGCGCCGCGCGGAGGCTGCGGCCCTGGCGGAGGCCGCGATGACCGCGGTTGCCGCCGCGCTGGAAACGGCGGCCGAAGTGCTCGACCAGCCGCCCGTCGTCGCCGACGCACCGCCGCTGGAGATGCCCCCTCCGGTGATGCCGCCGCCGGTGCTCGATCTCGACACCATCCAGCGACGCTATCCGCTGCTGCGCAACGCGCTCTAGGCCGAAGGGGTCCGCGACCCTTGGTCGCGGCTGCCGGCATTTCCGAGAGAGCGAGGTTTTCTCTAAGGCGGATTGTTAAGCGCTGCTGCGAATAGTCCGGCTGATCGTGAACTCGACCAGCGCGGCCGTTGCCATGCCCTATATCATTGTCATAGCAGCCTTCGGTGGCTTCGGCTCGGCTACGTTGGCGTTCCTTGCCACACATTCGTTCGCCCTGATGATCCCGGCGGCGATCCCCGGCATTGTTTTCGGTCTGGCGCTGGCAGCCGTGGCACTCCGGCAGCTCGGCCTGCCACTCGGCGCGAATTTTGCGGATTACCGCAGCGCCGCGGGGATGCGCGCGATCAATCAAGTCACGAGGCGCTTCCTGAATATCGCGCTGACAACGGCTGTCGTCGTGTCGATCGTAGAGTTCACTGGTCAGCTGGCTGGATTGATTTCCATCTTCGTCACCTTGCCGGCCGGCATTGCCGTCATCGTGGTCTACACGCTCTACCGGTGCTGGCAGGTCTCCGATCCCGGCCTGCTCGGCAGGCTTGACGTCGTTCTCATCGCCAGCTGCATCGGTGCCGTCTTGTTGACCGGCTTCCTGCTGTATTCGTTCATGACGAGGACGCCTGACTGGGACATGTCGGCGTCGGACGTCTTCAGATTGCTGTCCGTTGTGAATTGCGCGGCGGCGCTGGCCGCGGCGATGCTCGCCGTTCTCTGCATCGGCTTCGTCCACCGCTGGATGGGGCCGACCGGGGCCTCGCGCTAGCGCCGCACCGCGTTGGCGCCGACCACGAGCTGTGCATATTGCTGGGCGCCGGATGTTGACAGATCTGACGTGACGGGACGCGCGTGGTCGAGACCGATCACCGCGCCGCCAGGGGTTTCCGCGATCATGTTGTTGTTGATCAGTGCGGAGCCTGCGCCCGGCACCACCGAGACGCCGATGCCGACCAATGCCTTGCGAATCACATTGCCGGTAATGGCGACGTCGCGCAGATACTTGCCCCAGCCGGCGACGATGCCGAAGGTCGGCGCGCTCTCGATCACGTTGCCGGTGACGGTGCTGTCCGCCTCGACATAGATGCCGATGCCGGCGCCGTCGTTCGGGTCGGTGCCGACAGGGCGCTTCGGCAGCAGGTTGCGGATGATGTTGCCCTGGACCACCGCGATCCGGCCACCTTCGTTGAAATTGCACACGGAGACGCCGATCGAGGCGCCGTCGACGGTGTTGTTGGCGATCACGGCGGCCTCGAACGAGAACTCCGAATAGAGCGCGACCTCGCGGACATTGCTGACGCTGTTGTCCGTGATGTGGATGTTGGAGGCCGAATTGCCGCGCACCGCCGAGAAGTCGCAGTTGCTGATGCGGTTGCCGCGCACGATCACGTTGCCGGCGCGGAACGCGTTGATGGCGTTGCCGTACTGCCCGGAGCCGCCGGGGCCGGCCTTGATGTCCTCGATGCGGTTGTCGGCGACGATCGAGCCGTCGTCGCCGATCGCACTTCGCAGGATCTCGATGCCGTTGTCGTTGGTACCTTTGATGGTGTTGCGCGCGACCATCAGGCCCAGCGCGTCGAACGAAACCAGCGCGGTCGATGCGATACCCGCGAAGATGTTGTTGCTGACGTCGCCCGACATCTGTTCGAACCAGATGCCGGCGCCGCCGCTGCCGATAAACTGGCAATCGGTGATGCGGATGTCGCGCCCGGACAGGCAATGCACGAGGCCGCGCCGTGCCGGCAGCGGGATGCTGCCGCCATCGAAAGAAAGGCCCATCAGGACGATGCCGCCGGCGCCTTCGGCTTCCAGCAGCGAGGCGCCGCCGTTGAACACCAGCCGGCTGGCGCCGCGCACGCCGATCAGCTGGCTGCCGGGTGCAAGCCGCAACGGGCTGCTGCGGTAGACGCCGGGCGGGAATGCCAGCGGCACCTGCGCGCGCGCGGCGTCATCGATCGCGCGTTGCAGGTTGCGGGTCTGGTCGTCGGGGCTGCCGGGGCGCACGCCATATTGCGTGACGTCGCGGCCGAGCGAGCCGGCAGATTGCGCCGCGCGCGCCGCGTCCGGCGACATCGCCAGCGCGCCGGCGACTCCGGCGGCGGATGCTCCGATCAGGTGGCGGCGGTTGACATCCATGGGCATGGCCCTCGCAAATATTCGCGAGCGGTGACGTTCGCGCCCGATCAGTAGCGCGAAATGCGGCGCGGCATGGTGAACAGGCCGACGCAGCCGGGTGATAGTTGGTGGTAGGGTTAACCTCGGGTGCAGCGGATTCACATTGTCAAACAGCCGGGTAATCGGTGTCATCCGCCGACCGTCGCCGCGGCGCACCGGATCGCCTCGCATGCGCCGAGCAGACATGGGAGAGATGAGTCCGCGGTTCCTCCAACATGTCGTCCCCGCGAACGCGGGGACCCATACTGGCCGCCGAGCAAGGAGGTGCGTGTCGCGCCTGCCGGTCGCTTCGCCTTTTTGGCGCCGTGCTCGCGCGAGTTCGCCGAGAGACTTTCCCGCTTTTGCACCGACCCGCCGGGTTTCGACGAGGGCGCGTCTCATCGCGATTTCAATGCGAGCCTCGTCAGCTTCTCTCGCGAAATCTCGTCACCGAACCTGGCAATCATTGAATCAGGGTGAAGCGGCGGGCGTTGCAGGAGGGACTGCCCCATGCAGTGATAGTAGGGTAGTCAATGGTCCCGCCGGTGAGCCAAGAGGTGCAACTGATGAAGTGTCTTCGGATCTACGCGACCCCGGACGGTGAGTCTCACTTCGGTGAAGTGGACATTCCCATGACCGCAAGGGTGACCGTCGCGCCCGGCGCCCAGCCGTTTCAAGTGTCCAGTCGCTATCCCGCATCTAGCGTAGAGATCACTCAAATCCCTGCCGGCATGCGACAGGTTGATTGGCACACCGTTCCGGTGCGGAATTTGTCCGTCCGGCTGACCGGGGCGGTCGAATACGAGACGAGCGACGGCGAGGTGCGGCACGTCTCTGCAGGCGAGTTCGTGTTGGTCGAGGACACGCACGGAAAGGGCCATCTGTCGCGTCACTCCCCGGACGCGCAAACCGTTCTTTGGATCAGGTTACCCGACGGCCTCGATTTGCCGCCCGCATAGTCCGCAGGGAGCGTTATCGCCCACGACGCTGAAGTCTCCGTCCAACCTGCACGCTCACGCGCGCGCGGCCTGCCTGGTCAACTTCACCAGCTCCATCAGCATGGCTTCGCCGGCATCGACGAGGGCCTCCAGCGTGATGGACGATTTGCCTGGTGCGGCCGTTCCGTCGTGAGCAAGTGGCGGAACATGGACGAACTGCGCGAGGTGCAGGTCGTCGTTGTCGTTCACGGCCTCGATCGCGCGCCAGCTCAGGTAGTTGCAGAGATAGCTGCCGGCATCGCGCGACAGCCGTGCATCGATGCCCGTCGCCAGCGCCGCACGCTGCAGCCTTTCGCTGTGCGGCCCGAACATCATCGCATCGGCGCCGCCTGTGATCGATCCCTTGCGCGCATGCTGGCGGCCGGCGTCGGGAAACCGTGTCGTCACCGCGTTGCGGGCGCGGCTCTCGATCCGCAAATGCGCGCTGCGGCCGGCAAGGCCGAACATCAGAAGCGCCTGCGGGCGACGGCTCGCGATCAGCGCGGGCAATTCGCGGTCGACGGCCGCGTAGGTGACGTCGAAGATGTGGCTCGACAGCGCGACGTCGTCGAAGGCGGGGCGGCGCAACGCGGTGAGCCGCTTCACCAATGGCATGGTGGGGTTGAACGGCGCACCCGGGAACGGTCCGAAGCCGGTGAGCAGGATGCGCAGTCGGCCGCTCAATGCAGCATCTCCGCGATCTGCTCGGCGGCGACCGCGGGCGAGATGCGGCCGGCGGCGACCTCGGCCTCCATCTTCTTCACCTTGGCGCGGATCGCGGCGTCCGAGCGCAGCCGCGCCATCATCCGGCTTTCCAGCATCGACCACATCCACTTCACCTGCTGCTCGCGGCGGCGTTCTGCGAACTCGCCCGAGGCGTTCATCGCGGTGCGGTGGTCGAGGATCGTCTGCCAGAGCTTGTCGAGCCCGGCGCCGGTCAGCGCGGAATAGGTCTCGACCGGCGGATGCCAGTGCTCGGAGCGTGGCGCGAGGATGTGCAGCGCGCTGCGATAGTCGGCGGCGGCAAGGTTGGCGCGCTTGAGGTTGTCGCCGTCGGCCTTGTTGATCGCGATCATGTCGGCGAGCTCGACGAGGCCCTTTTTGATGCCCTGCAACTCGTCGCCGGCACCCGGCAGCATCAGCGCCAGGAAGAAATCGGTCATGTCGCAGACTGCGGTCTCGGACTGGCCGATGCCGACGGTCTCGACCAGCACGACGTCGAAGCCGGCCGCCTCGCAGAGCAGCATCGCCTCACGGGTTTTCGCCGCGACGCCGCCGAGCGTGCCGGAAGAGGGCGAGGGCCGGATGAAGGCCTGATCGGACACCGCAAGCCGCGCCATCCGCGTCTTGTCGCCGAGGATCGAGCCGCCGGTGCGCGCCGAAGAGGGATCGACCGCCAGCACCGCGACCTTGTGGCCGCGCTCGATCAGGAACATGCCGAGCGCATCGATGGTGGTCGACTTGCCGACGCCGGGCGAACCGGTGATGCCGACCCGCACCGCCTTGCCGGTGTCGGGCAGCAGCATCTGCACCAGCTCGCGCGCCGAGGCCTGGTGATCGCCGCGCCGGCTCTCCACCAGCGTGATCGCCCGCGCCAGCGCCGCGCGGTGGCCGGCGCGGAGGTCACGGGCGAGGGCACGGATGTCGGAAGAGGCAGGTTTCGATGCGATCATGGTCCTGCTTTACAACGGCCGGCCATTGCAGGCGAGGGGAACGCGGATCGGCATCGGCAGGCCTTGTTGATGAAAAGGCTTGTTTGATGGAGCCTATTGCGGCTCGTCCGCGTCGCCCTTCGGCCGTGCGCCGGCGAAGATCTTTGCGCCTTCCGGCGTCAGATACGGCTTCAGCGTCTCCCACGGCACGAAGATCACGTACTGGCCTTCGGCGTAGGGGCCAACGGCGTAAGGCGGGTAGTGGAAGGTGAGGCCGGAGCTCTTGCCCGTCACGGTCGACGGCGCCAGCGTCACGGCGCCGATCTTGAGCAGGGTCGGCTTCAGCTCCTTGTACCATTCGGCGGTTGCCGTCTCGCCGGTGCCGCGCCGCTTCTTCTCGGTGTTCAGGGCGCTGACGACGGCCTTGCGCATCGCCGTCAGGGTCGGGCCGTTGTCGGCAGTCTCGGTGAAGAACGGGCGGATGCTGATGCGCTTCTTCTCCGTCGTGTCCCACAGGATGGTGTTGACGTCGGAGTTCGGATGCGCGCCCAGCGTGTTCATGTAGTCGTCGCGCAGCACGCTGACATAGCGGCCGTCCACGACCGAGCGTACCGAATATTTGCGCTCGAACGAATAGCCGCCGCGGTCCTTGAACAGGTCGGGCTCCTGTTTGCGATCGGTCGCCGCCTCAGCAGCGTTCTTGTCGATCCACTTCTTGCCTTCGGCGAGGCAATCGGCCGCCAGTGCGCCATCTGACTTGATCTTGTCGTCGAGATAGACGCTGGCCTCGATGCTCGCGTTCTCGATGGTGGCGTCGGGCTTTGGATCGGCGGCAAGCGCCGGCAGGCAGAGGCCTGCCAGCAGGGCGGCAAGGCCCATGATGCGGGCAGGCGTCATCAAGCGAGCGGCGCGCATGGAAAACTCCAGATGGGAGGGGACGAATGCGGCGGCGCTACTCCGCCGCCGCCTCGCTATGGCCGAGCCGCGCGTTGAGCTTGTGGATCAGCTCCTCGGCGGCATCCGAGATCACGGTGCCCGGCGGGAAGATCGCCTCGGCGCCTGCGGCATAGAGCGCGTCGTAATCCTGCGGCGGCACCACGCCGCCGATGATGATCATGATGTCCTCGCGGCCGTGCTTCTTCAGCGCGGCCTTCAGTTCCGGCACCGCGGTGAGATGGGCCGCGGCGAGCGAAGAGACGCCGAGGATGTGAACGTCGTTCTCGACCGCCTGCCGCGCGGCTTCGTCGGCGGTTGCGAACAGCGGTCCGATATCGACGTCGAAGCCGACATCGGCGAAGGCGGACGCGATCACCTTCTGGCCGCGGTCATGGCCGTCCTGGCCGATTTTTGCCACCAGGATGCGCGGGCGGCGGCCTTCGGCCTCCTCGAACGCATCGATCAGGGCCTGCACCTTTTCGACCTTGTTGGACATGGCCGCTGCCTCTCGCTTGTAGACGCCGGTGATGGACTTGATCTCGGCGCGGTGGCGGCCGAACACCTTCTCCATCGCATCTGAAATCTCGCCGACGGTCGCCTTGGCACGCGCGGCGTCGATCGCCAGCGCCAGCAGATTGCCGTTGCCTTCGCCGGCCGAACGGGTCAGCGCGGCCAGCGCCGCATCGACGTCCTTCTGGTTGCGCTCCTTCTTCAGCCGACCGAGCTTGTCGATCTGCAGCCGCCGTACGGTGGAGTTCTCCACCTTGAGGACGTCGATCGGCTTCTCATTCTCCGGCTTGAACTTGTTGACGCCGATCACCGCCTGGCGGCCGGCATCGATCCGCGCCTGGGTCTTGGCGGACGCCTCCTCGATCCTGAGCTTCGGCACGCCGGCCTCGATCGCCTTGGCCATGCCGCCGAGCTCCTCGACCTCCTGGATGTGGCCCCAGGCCTTCTTCGCGAGATCCTGAGTCAGCCGCTCGACATAATAGGAGCCGCCCCAGGGATCGATGATCCGGTTGGTGCCGCTCTCCTGCTGCAGGAACAGCTGCGTGTTGCGGGCGATGCGCGCCGAGAAGTCGGTCGGCAGCGCCAAGGCCTCGTCGAGCGCGTTGGTGTGCAGCGACTGGGTGTGGCCTTGCGTTGCCGCCATCGCCTCGATCGTGGTGCGCATCACATTGTTGAACACGTCCTGCGCGGTCAGCGACCAGCCCGAGGTCTGGCAGTGCGTGCGCAGGCTGAGCGAGCGCGGATCCCTCGGGTTGAACTGCTTGAGCAGCTTGGCCCACAGCAGCCGCGCGGCGCGCATCTTGGCGACTTCCATGAAGAAGTTCATGCCGATCGCCCAGAAGAACGACAGCCGGGGGGCAAAACGATCGACGTCGAGGCCCGCGGCAAGGCCGGCACGCAGATATTCGACGCCGTCGGCCAGCGTATAGGCAAGCTCGAGATCCTGCGTCGCCCCGGCCTCCTGCATGTGATAGCCGGAGATCGAAATCGAATTGTATTTCGGCATCCGCTGCGAGGTGTAGGCGAAGATGTCCGAGATGATCCGCATCGAGGGCGCCGGCGGATAGATATAGGTGTTGCGCACCATGAACTCTTTCAGAATGTCGTTCTGAATGGTGCCCGACAGCTTCTCCGGCGGCACGCCTTGTTCCTCGGCGGCGGCGACGAACAGCGCGAGGATCGGCAGCACCGCGCCGTTCATGGTCATCGACACGCTCATCTGGTCGAGCGGGATGCCGGCGAATAGCGTGCGCATGTCATAGATGGAATCGATCGCGACGCCGGCCATGCCGACGTCGCCGGAGACGCGCGGATGATCCGAGTCATAGCCGCGATGGGTGGCGAGGTCGAACGCGACCGACAGGCCCTTCTGTCCGGCCGCGAGGTTGCGGCGATAGAACGCGTTGGAATCCTCCGCCGTGGAGAACCCGGCATATTGCCGGATGGTCCAGGGCTGGTTGACATACATGGTCGGGTAGGGCCCGCGCAGATAGGGCGCGATCCCCGGCCAGGTCTCGAGGAAGTCGATGCCTTCAAGATCGGCCTCGCTGTACGCGGACTTCACCGGAATGCCCTCGGGCGTCAGCCATGGCTCGATGCTCGCGGCCGGCATCGACGCGGCAACGGGCTGGAAGGCGACATCGGCGAAATTGGGAATGCGGGTCATTCCTTGGCTTCCTTAGTCATGATCCGGATGCTGATGGCTGACGATCGTCGCCATCTTCTCCGGTCCGTAATTCTGCATCGTGGTCTGGCTCGGCAGATTGGCGATGCCGACCACCCAGCCGTGGCGGGACTCGGTTCCGAACTGCTGGGTCGGGATCACCCGGTCCGGCCGGTCGAAGGCGCCGGTCATGATCTCGATGCGGGGACCGTCGATCCGCCGGAAGCTGAGCGGCGTGCCGCAGGCGGCGCAGAAGTCGCGCTCGGCGATCGAGGAGGATTTGAACGCCGCGGGCTTGCCGCGGGTCCAGGCGAAATCCTCCTTGTTGATGTCGGCGAAGGAAGCGAACGGTGCACCGGAGGCCTTCTGGCACATCCGGCAGTGGCAGATGCTGACCCGGTTCGGTGCCGCGGATACCGCAAAGCGCACGGCGCCGCACTGGCAGCCGCCGGTCAGAACGGGTTTTGCTGGTGCCTCTGCCGTCATGCCTGCTCCATCCGCCGATAGGCGTCGCGCAATGTCGCCAGCGCATCACCGCCGGCGAAGACGAATTCACCGATGCCGGCTGCCCGCAGCGCCGCTTCCTGGTCACCGGGCCGCCCTGCCAGATACATATGCCTTGCTCCGGCGCCGTGAAGGGCCCTGGCGGCCTCGGTGGCGCTGGCGGCATAGACCTTGTCCGAGGAACAAATGCACGCCGTCGCGGCGCCCGAGGCCTTGAAGGCCGCGGCGAGTGCCGTCGGGTCGGCAAAGCCCTCGGTGTCGATGGCCTCGATCCCGCCGGTCTCGAAGAAGCTCTTTGCGAATGTGGCGCGGGCCGTGAAATCGGCCGGCGTGCCGAGATTGGCCAAGAAAATCTTCGGCCGCGCGCCGCGGGCCTTCAATGCGGCGTCGGATTTGTCGCGCAGCGCCTCGAACGGCTCGGCGAGCCGCATCGGCGCGAGGGCATCGAACCTGACCTTGGCATCAGGCGTCGACATCGGCGCCGACGGCTTCACGTCCAACACTGCGAGGACTTCTTCGTGCAGGTTGGGGAATTCGCTGGCGCCGGTGAGAATGTCGCGCCGCTTCGCCACATTGGTCTCGCGCTGTGCCCGCGTTGCGGCGACCTTCTGCTGTACGAGCCCGTGTTCGAGCGCGGGGAAGATGCCGCCGGCCTTCTCGATTTCCTGGAACAACGTCCACGCCGCTTCGCAGAGCTGCGACGTCAGCGTCTCGATGCCGCCGGCGCCGGCCGCCGGATCGGAGACCTTGGCGAGATTGGACTCGTCGAGCAGCACGAGCTGCGTGTTGCGCGCCACGCGTCGCGCGAAATCATCAGGCAAGCCGAGCGCAAGCGTGTGCGGCAGCACGGTGATCGCATTGGCGCCGCCGAGTCCGGCCGCGAAGGTCGCGATCGTCGCGCGCAGCATGTTCACGTTGGGGTCGCGCTGGGTCAGCATCCGCCAGGCGGTCTGCGCGTTGACGAAGATCGGCTTCGGCGCAAGCCCGCAAGCCTGCTCGACCCGCGCCCACAAACGCCTGAGCGCGCGGAATTTCGCCATGGTCAGGAACTGGTCCGCATCGGCGCTGAGCCGGAACGAGATCGCCGCACGCGCCGCATCGAGATCGAGACCTGCGGCCTCCAGCATGCGCAGATAGGCGAGGCCCACCGCCAGCGTGAAGGCGAGCTCTTGCACCTCGGATCCGCCGGCATCATGCACCGGCCGGCCGTCGGCCAGCACGAATGGCCCCTTGAAGCCGCGCTTGATCAGGCCGTTGACCACCTGGCCGAACGACTTTTCGTAATTCGGCCAGGCGACGGCCGCGGCACCGCGCACTGCCATGGTGCTGAGCGCCTGGTAGTTGAAGTGCAGGTCGAGCTTGGCCGGGTCGAGCTTGCGGGCCTCGACCATGTCGGCGAACGTCTCGCCGGCGTTCTCGCGTCCGATCACCGGGTTGAGCGCAATCATGATGCCGGCATCGAGATGGACGCCGCCGCAGGCGCGCGCCAGCGTCTTCTTGCTGGCGTCGGCCAGACCAAAGCCGCGCGTGCCGGGACCGCCGGCGAACTCGAATTCGAGGCCGGTCGCGCCGTTCTCGAGATCCTGCAAGGCCTGTGCATTGGCCTGCGCGGCATCGGGATGATCGACCCGTTGCAGGATCTGCCAGGGCATCGCGGCGGCGCGGCCCGGAAGCGGACTGGCGTTGGTGGCGCGGCGGTAGATCGGATCGATCTTCAGGCCGTCATAAGTCTTGCCGACCAGCTTCTCGAACGGCGCGCCCTTCAGCACGCCGTCGACCAGCTTGCGCCAGTCGTCATAGGTCGCAGCTGGAAAATCCGAAGCCAGAGGCAAGTCGTCAGTCGAGGTCGTCATCCGCCCAAATCGTCCTTCACCGGCCCCGCGAGGGGACCCCTTGATTTGGCCGGAAATTGCCACGGGCGGGCGGCCAAGCCAAACTTTTGTTTGCGGCGGATCGGCTTTTAATCGAGGTCCGCAAGGCGGAAAATACCGTCGGTCGAGACGTTTGCCAGCGCATCCGCGACGCGGCGGCCGGCAATGACGCGGTCGGGGGCGATCTCGGCCAGCGGCACCAGCACGAAGGCGCGCTCGAACAGACGCGGGTGCGGCAGCGTCAGTTCCGGCTTGTTGAGTGTGACGTCGTCATAGGCGATCAGGTCGAGGTCGAGGGTGCGCGGCCCCCAGCGCTGCTCGTTCTTGCGGTCGCGGCCGAATTTGGTTTCGATCTTGTGCAGCGTGAACAGCAGCGCATGCGGATCGAGGCTGGTGTCGATCTCGATGCAGGCATTGATGAAGCTGTCCTGCTGCTGATCGCCCCAGGGCGGCGTCGAGTAATCCGACGAGCGCGCCACGAGCGCGGCCTGCGTCATGCCGCAGATATTGGCGATCGCCTTGCGGAACGTCGTGCGGACATCGCCGACATTGCCGCCGAGTGCGATCAGGACATCGGCCATCAGGTCAACCGTGAGGCAGCGGGTGGCGCGAGCGGGTCAGCACCACGCCGACATCGTCGAAGATCGCCGCGATCGGTGCATGCGGCTTGTGCACCGTGACCTTGACCGCCCTGACGCGCGGGAAGGTCGCCAGGATGTCCTCGGCCACCGCGCCGGCGGCGCGCTCGAGCAGCTTGTAATTGGTGTTCTTGAAGGCCGACGTCGCGGTCGCCACCACGTTGGAATAGGAGACCGTGTCGGAGAGGCGGTCGGTGCGCGAGGATTCCGAGAGGTCGGTGTAGAGCTCGAGGTCGATGACGAAGCGCTGTCCGACCTCGGTCTCGTGTTCCATCACGCCATGGCGGGCATGGATGACGATCCCGGTGATGAAGATCGTGTCGGTCATTGCTGTCCCTCGATTGCCGCGGCGACCCGCAGCGCCTGAACGGTTTCGGCGACGTCATGCGCGCGGATGATGCGGGCGCCGTTCTGCGCCGCGATCAGGTGCGCGGCGAGCGAGCCGCCGATCCGCTGTTGCGGCTCCGATGGCACCACCGTGCTGATGAAGCGCTTGCGCGAGGCGCCGACCAGCACCGGCAGGTGGAATGCATCGAGCTCGGAGAGGCGCGCCAGCGCGATCATGCTCTGCTCCGGCGTCTTGCCGAAGCCGATGCCGGGATCGAGCACGATCCGGTCGGATGCGATGCCGGTGCGCGCCGCGATATCAAGCGAGCGTTCGAAGAATGCCGTGATGTCCCGCATGATGTCGATCGAAGGATCGGCGCTCTCGCGATTGTGCATGACGATCACCGGCACGCCGCGTGCAGCGACGACGCCCGCCATGCCGGCGTCGCGTTGCAGGCCCCAGACGTCGTTGGCGATCACGGCGCCCTGGTCGAGCGCCCAGGCCACCACCTCGGATTTCATGCTGTCGATCGAGACCGGTACGCCGAGCGCGATTACCTCGGCCAGCACCGGCTTCAGCCGCGCCATTTCTGCCTCGGCGGTGACCGGCTGCGAGCCGTAGGGGCGGGTCGATTCCGCGCCGATATCGATGATGTCGGCGCCCTCGGCGACGAGCCTGCGGGCCTGCGCCAGCGCCTGCTCCGGTGCGATGAACTGTCCGCCGTCGGAGAACGAATCCGGCGTCACGTTCAGGATACCCATGACCGCCGGATAGGGCCGCGACAGCAGCGCCGGCAGCACAGCTGATACGGCCGGGCCGGTCATCGCCGATGCTATGGGCTTGATCGCCGTCATGCGGTGGCTTTGCGCTGACCGCAGCGGCAAGTCAAGGTGTCGCGATGATGGCCGGCGCCGGCGGTGCCGAATGCCGTTAAGGCAGGCTAATAGGGGATGCTAATAGGTGATTTTGGGAGGCAGCTTGCGTGCCTCTTCAATCAGCAGCTCGACTGACTTCTCCGACGGCATCACGCGGACGAGCTTCCGCCGCACGTTGGCGTCCTTCATGCTCTGTGCCAGCCGTGACGGGTTGCGGTGGGCGAGCTCGCGCACCGTGGTAACGCCGGCGGCGCGGACCAGGCCGACCTTCGCCTTACCCATTCCGGGAATCCGCATATAGTCGGAGATGTTGGCCCATTCGAGCAGTTGTTGTTCGCTGATCCCGGTCTTGGAGGCGAGCGCCTTGCGTCCCTTGACGGTGCGGGCGGCTTCAAGCAGCGCGTCGGTCGTGCGGATACCCTGTGATTTCAGTTTGGTGGCGCAATAGGCGGACAGGCCTTCGATCTCGGAGAGGGGGTATGTCATGATACTCGTATGCAGGTAGAAGGGAGCGCGCGTGCAAGGGCGTGAGGAAAGTGCTTCAGGCAAACTGGCTGAGGCCCGGCGTCCCCGAGATGATCTCGCCCATTTGATCCGCTCCGATTTTGTCGCGACCGAACCTGAAAAGTTCACGCGCGACGTTCTGAATTTCACTCATGCTCAGGCCAAGCGCCATCAGCCGGGTGCCGACAGCCATCAGCCCACCGCCCATCAACCGCGATAGACCACCGCTGTTGTTGGAGGCGGCGATTGCCGCTTCGGCGCCGGGGATTTGGTCGATCAGAGCCTGAACTTTGTCGGAAGGTCCCTCGTTACGGAGGAAACCCAGAACGATGCCGATGGTTTTTTCAGCGACAGCGCCATTGATGCCGGCCTTCGCGGCCAGCTGTCCAACCAGTTCGTCCATCTTGCCCCGCCTCAACCGGACTTTGCCGTATCGTTCTTGAGGATTTATCTTGAGCGCCTGTGTCACGAAATACAAGCGATCCGCGCATTTCAGTTCGTATTCTTTTTCGATCGCGCCGTGACTGTGGCCTCGCTGCAAGAGTGAGCGGCGGATTCACACCATCTTGTCGCAATGCGCAATGCCTTTCGTCACTTTGCCGGGAATAAAATATGAGGAACTGCTGGCGCGACAATATACGCCGGCATCCGCCGACGGTTTCAATCGAACGGCAAGATGCAATATGATGCCCTCGGTTCGAATGGATCGATCCGATTTAAATCTGCGTTAAGAGGCGAAGCGATGGCGACCTCCGACAACAAATTGGCCGATACCGACGAGAAGATTTTTGTCGGCAAGGGCGAGGAGACAGCCTGGTTGACGCTGGCGCTGGCCAATCGGCATGGCCTCGTCACCGGCGCGACCGGAACCGGCAAGACCGTCTCGCTTCAAGTCATGGCCGAAGGGTTTGCGCGCGCCGGTGTTCCGGTTTTCGCAGCCGACATCAAAGGCGATCTCTCCGGTATCTCTGAAGTCGGCGAGGCCAAGGACTTTATAGTGAAGCGGGCCGAGCAAATGGGCTTGACCTTCCAGGCGGATCAATTCTCGACCGTATTCTGGGATGTGTTCGGCGAGCAGGGCCATCCGGTGCGTGCGACCGTCACAGAGATGGGACCGTTGCTGCTGTCGCGGATGCTCGATCTGAACGACGTGCAGGAGGGCGTGCTCAATGTTGCCTTCCGCGTCGCCGACGAGAACGGTCTCACGCTGATCGACATGAAGGATCTGCGCGCGCTGCTGGATGCGATCGCGCCCGACGGCAGCAAGAAGGGCGCCGACGACGGCGAGGACCCGTTGGCGTCGATCCGCAAGGCCGCGCAGAGCTACGGCAACGTGTCCAAGGCCACCGTCGGAACGATCCAGCGTCAGCTGCTGGTGCTCGAGAACCAGGGCGGCGCGAAATTCTTCGGCGAACCGGCGCTGACCTTGAAGGATTTCATGCGGACCGACCGCGACGGGCGCGGCATGGTCAATATCCTCGTCGCCGACAAGCTGATGCAGAGCCCGCGGCTTTACGCCACGTTCCTGCTCTGGATGCTGTCGGAACTGTTCGAGGAATTGCCGGAGGCCGGCGACTTGCCGAAGCCGAAGCTGGTGTTCTTCTTCGACGAGGCGCACCTCCTGTTCACCGATGCGCCCAAGGCGTTGATGGACAAGATCGAGCAGGTGGTGCGACTGATCCGCTCCAAGGGCGTCGGCGTCTATTTCGTCACGCAGAATCCGATCGACGTGCCGGACAAGGTGCTGGCGCAGCTCGGCAACCGCGTGCAGCACGCGCTGCGTGCCTTCACGCCGCGCGACCAGAAGGCGGTCGCCGCGGCCGCGCAGACCTTCCGGCCCAATCCGAAGCTCGACACCGCGCGGGTGATCATGGAGCTCGGCAAGGGCGAGGCGCTGGTCTCGTTCCTCGAGGGCGGCGGCACGCCGTCGATGGTCGAGCGGATCATGGTGCGGCCGCCGTCGGCGCGGATCGGACCGATCACGCCGGAGGAGCGCAAGGCGATCATGGATGCGAGCCCGGTGAAGGGAAAATACGACACCGCGATCGACGCCGAATCCGCCTACGAGATCATCCAGAAGCGTTTGTCGGGTGCTGCGGCGCCGGCCGAGGGTGGCGCCGGCGGCGGGGGTGGCGGCATCCTCGGCGAGATCGGCGCGATCGCCGCCACGATCTTCGGCACCAATGTCAAGCGCGGCCGGCTCTCGACCGGGCAGGTGATTGCGCGCAACGTCACGCGCTCGGTGACCGACAAGGTGGTCGGCGGCGTGGTCGCAGATCTCGGCAAGTCGGTCGGCGGTTCGGTTGGCGGCTCGATCGGCCGCGCGCTGGTGCGCGGCGCGCTCGGCGGAATCCTGCGCAGGTAGCATCGCGACGACCTGACCGGAGGCAACCAGCTTTGCCTTCGCCGGTTGCCGCGCTACAACGTCGGCAATGTCCAAACAAAAAGGATATCCGCGATGTCCAACGCCAAGCTGCAGCCGGTTCTCGACCGCATCGATGCCGATTTCGACAACAGTCTCGAGCGGCTGTTCACGCTGCTGCGGATCAAATCGATCTCGGCCGATCCGGCCTTTGCCAACGACTGCAAGGCGGCCGCCGATCATCTCGCCAAGGATATCGCAACCCTCGGCTTCAAGACCGAGGTCCGCCCGACCGCCGGCCATCCGGCCGTGGTCGGCAAGCTGAATGGCTCGACCGACGGGCGCCCGCACGTGCTGTTCTACGGTCACTATGACGTGCAGCCGGTCGATCCCTTGAATCTCTGGCATCGTCCGCCGTTCGAGCCTGTCGTGACCGACCATGCCGATGGACGCAAGATCATCGTCGCGCGCGGCGCCGAGGACGACAAGGGACAGTTGATGACCTTCGTCGAGGCCTGCCGCGCCTGGAAGAATGTGACGGGATCGCTGCCGGTCGACATCACCATCGTCATCGAGGGCGAGGAGGAGATCGGCTCGAAGAATTTCGTGCCGTTCCTCGAGGCGAACAAGGCCGAGCTCAAGGCCGACTTCGCGCTGGTCTGCGACACCGGCATGTGGGACCCCAACACGCCGGCGATCACCACCTCGCTGCGTGGCCTGGTCTATGACGAGGTCAAGATCAAGGCCGCCAATCGCGACTTGCATTCCGGCGTGTTCGGCGGCGGTGCGCAGAACCCGATCCGGGTGCTGACGCGGATCCTCGGCGGCCTGCATGACGACAACGGCCACATCACCATCCCCGGTTTCTACGACGGCGTGAAGGATTTGCCGCCGGACATCCTGGCGCAGTGGAAGCAGCTCAACCTGACGCCGGAAAGCTTCCTCAAGCCGATCGGCCTTTCGGTGCCCGCCGGCGAAAAGGATCGGCTCCTGATCGAACAAGTCTCATCGCGGCCGACCTGCGACATCAACGGCATCATCGGCGGCTATACCGGCGAGGGCTCGAAGACGGTAATCGCGGCCGAGGCGTCGGCGAAGGTCTCGTTCCGCCTGGTCGAGGGACAGGATCCCGACAAGATCCGGCAGGCGTTCCGCGATTATGTGAAGTCGCGCGTGCCGGCCGACTGCAAGGCCGAGTTCATCGATCATTCCTCGGCGCCGGCGATCGCGCTCGACTGGAACATGAAGCCGCTGGCGGCCGCCCGCCGCGCGCTGACCGACGAGTGGGGCAAGGAGGCGCTGCTGATCGGCTCCGGCGCCTCGATTCCGATCGTCGCCGACTTCAAGCGCACGCTCGGCCTCGACAGCGTGCTGGTCGGCTTCGGGCTCGACGACGACAACATTCATTCGCCGAACGAGAAGTACGATCTGAAGAGCTACCACAAGGGCATCCGCTCCTGGGCGCGGATCCTGGCCGCCTTCGCCGACACCAAATAGGCGAGAGGCCCCGAACGTGAAAACGCCGCCCGGAATTGGGCGGCGTTTTGATTCCGATAGTGCAGAGGGTGTTGGCGGATAGCCTACCCGAAGATTGTGAAATTTCAATCACGGTAACCGGGGTTGACCCGGTCGAGCTTGCGCAGCAGCGGCGGCCAGACCAGCTGGGTCGAGCGCAGCTCAGCGCGGTCCGGGTTGGAGAGCAGCTCGGTGTTCTTGTCGATCGCGAGCTGGTCGACCGGGTAGGCGATCGGGCCGAGCGCACGGGTCGCCACCTGCATCGAGCAGGCGCGCTCCAGATGGTACATCCGCTCGAAGGCGGAGGCGACCGAGCGGCCGACCGTCAGCGTGCCGTGATTGCGCAGCAGCATGTGGTTCTTTGTGCCGAGATCGCGCTGCAGGCGCGGGCGCTCGTCATGATCGAGCGCGATGCCTTCATAGTCGTGATAGGCGAGATCGTGGGTGACGAGCTGCGCGGTCTGGTTCAGCGGCAGCAGCCCGTCGGGGCCGCTCGACACTGCTGTACCGTCGATGGTGTGCAGATGGAGCACACAGCCGGCGTCCTCGCGCACCTCGTGGATCGCCGAATGGATGGTGAAGCCGGCCGGGTTGATGCTGTAGTCGCTCTTGGAGAGCTGGTTGCCGTCGAGGTCGACCTTGACCAGGCTCGACGCGGTGATCTCGTCGAACATCAGCCCGTAGGGGTTGATCAGGAAGTGATGCTCGGGCCCGGGCACGCGGGCCGAGATGTGGGTGTCGACCAGATCGTCCCAGCCATAGAGTGCGACAAGCCGGTAGCAGGCGGCGAGATTGATCCGCTGCTCCCATTCCGCCGCGCTCATATCCGACGGCACTTCCTTCAGGCGCGCTTCCGCTGGCGACATGTCGATTGCTCCCTTGATGGCTGTTTCCTGCGTCGAACCTAGCGTCGGCGCCGGATCGCGACAAGGCAGCGTAAGGGCGTGACAGTCATGTCAGCATGCGGCGGCTGGCCCACGATCCGGGAGATCATGCTCCGGAAATGGGCAGGAGCGTAACGAACGTGCTTTGCGCTACGGCGCCGGGATCGCCAGCAGGCTCGAGATGCTGCGGCCGCGGATGTCGTAGACGCGGGCGAACACGACGTCGTCGCGCTTGATCTCGACCATCACGGGCGCGGCAAGACCCTTGCAGTAGAACTCGCCGAGCGTCATCGCGAAGTCGGCGGCATTGCTGTCCCAGCCGATCGTGAAGTCGGGCCCGAGCGCGACCTGCGCGGGGCGCTGCGGTCCGCACACGGCGACCTTCCACTTGCGGTTCTGCGGCGGCACTTCCTGCCGCTCCGCCAGCTGCTCGCGCAGCCCGTCGGAGGCCTGCTTCAGCGCCAGGCCCCAATAGTCCAGCATGAAGAAATTGTCGGCGGTCCGTACCGTGCCGGCGATGTGGTTGAAGTGGGTGTACTGGTACGGATGCAGGCGGATCATCTCGCTGAGCGGCAGCAGCAGGCCGAACGCGAACACCGCGAGCGCCGCCGGCTGCCAGGCGCGGCGGTTCTCGCCGAGCCAGTCCATGCCGCGGGCGAACGCGACGCCGCCGAGCACCGCCATCGGCGGAATCACGAAGATGAAATGGCGGATGCCGTTGTAGAGCGCCGGCCGCTTCACCATCGCGATCACCAGCGGCAGCGTCGCCGCCAGCGTCAGCATCAGCATGATCGACTTGCGCTTCGCGGTCACATCGTTGCGCGACAGCGACATGAAGGTCGCGATGACCGCCGCGGTCAGCAGCACCAGCAGCACTTCGGGAAGCTGCAGCGCGAACAGCGTGGGCAGATAGGACCACGGCATGTCCGGCACCGACACCAGCGCGCCGTCGAACATCTCCTTCCACGGCTTCTCGAAGAAGTGCGAGAAATAGGTCACCGCTTCCAGCGGATGGCCGGGCTCCATGATCGACCACGGCCAGATCAGGCCCATGACGAGATAGCCCAGCACAAGCCCCGGCAGCAGCACATAGACGACATGGGCGAAGCGGTGGGTCGCCTCGCGCGTGCCCTGCTTGCGGATTTCCTCGATGAAGAGCGGGATGAAGCCGATCACTGCGTAGATCAAAGCGAGGCCGCCGAGCACGCGGCAGCCGATCGACAGGCCGGCACCCAGGCCCACGATCAGGATCGTGCGCGGCGACGGTGCCGGATATTCCTCGAACAGGCGGACGAGACCCAGGATCAGGACGATCATCGCCACGGCGAACGGCGCGTCCTTCGGGTTCATGAACATGTGGCCGTAGAAGGTCGGGCACAGCGCCAGCAGCAGCAGCGCCGCCAGTCCCGCCAGCGGGCCGCCGACACGCCGCGCCAGGCGCCAGGTTACGGCAAGCCCGATAACGCCGACGACGGCGCCGAGCAGGCGGCGCGTCTCGAACAATTCGAGCGGAATGATCTTGTGCAGCAGGGCGGCCGCCATGTCGAAGCCGCCGCCGTACATATAGAGGTTGGCAAACGACAGCGCGCCGGTGTCCTTGAAGCCGGACCCGTACATGCGGAGCAGGAGGTCGGCATATTCAGCGTGGGTGTAATCGTCCCAGCCAAGACCGTAATCGCGGAAAGTGAGGCCGGCGACCACCGCGACCACGCCGAGGACGAGGAATGCGAGATCGTCGCAGGTCTTCTCCACGGAGCGCCGCGCAGGCGCCTCGATGGCAGACGTCGTGATCGATGACATAGCTAGTGGTACCGGCGTGCCTGTGGCCCAGTTTGGCGCTTTAGGGCCTCATTCCCCGGCATCCATAGCGCAGTTCCGTTTCCGAGTAATTGGTAATTGTGGCGTAATTTCCCAGATGCGTTGCAATAAATTGGCAGCAATTCGTAGCCAGTAAATCTACGGAAGCGGGTGCCGGGGCGGCGCGATGTGACCCGCGAGGACGACGCGCGTTCGCGCGGTTAAGCGGGATTTTAGGGAACTCTGCCTACAATTGGCGGTTGGCGGTGTGGGCAATATGACGGTATCGTGGCGTTGGTGGCCCACACCGATTTTCGGTCGGGTCTTCCGGGGGTTAGTTCAATGAAGGTTGGTCTGTTGGTCGTCGGCGCGGGCCTGGTTGTGGTGGGCTTGGCGGCGGTCGGCTTGGGAATCCCCAACAAGGAATTCAGCGTCGGCGGTACGTTGATCACGACGGGCGTGACCGGCGTGTGCACGGGCGCAATCGTGCTGGCGCTTGCCGCCGTGCTCGGGGAACTTCAGGTCATCGCGGCGCGGCTCGAGCCGGGTGCCGCCGGCGCCAGGATTGAGCTTCCGCCTGCAACTTCCCCGCGCAATGCCCCTGACGATGCGGTGTTCCCGCCGCCGCGTGAGCCGAAGGTCGCCGCACCCCCGCCGGTCCCGCCGGCCGCGGGCGCGACGCCGCCACCCTGGCACGACGAACTCGCCACGCGCGGTGCGCCGGCCGAGGCATCGCCGCCCGCGCCGGGCACAGCGCCTGCGGATGGCAGCGCGCCGCCGAAGCGGCGCAACCTGCTGTTCTCCTCCTCGCGGAAGGAGCGTGAGCGGACCGAGGCACGGGCTGCCGAGCCGCTGACGCCGGATCTGCTGTCGGCGGAGCTGCGTCCAGGTCCCGCCGCGGCGGCCGACCCCGCGCCGGCAACGTTCGACGACGCATGGCCCAAGGCCGATCGGCCGAGGTCGGTCGACGTCGCGCCGCGGCGCGGCCCACGGGCGCCATCGACCTTCGGCGAGGCGCAGTCGGCGGCCGCGTCGCCGTCATCAGGCCATCCGCCGCCGCCGCAGGAGCAGCCCCCGGTGACCGTGCTCAAGTCGGGCGTCGTCGACGGCATGGCCTATTCGCTCTATTCGGACGGATCGATCGAAGCGCAGATGCCCGAGGGTATGATGCGGTTTGCCTCGATCGACGAGCTCCGCTCGCATCTGGAGCAAAGGCCGTAGATCTACGGCAATACTTGCGAACGGCCGGCGCGAAGTCTAAGACACGGCTGTTGTTGTCAGATTTTCTGTAATCCGCTCATATTCGCGAAGTAGTACGCGATTCTGGTGATGTATTGTTGCGCGCGGATACTGCCCAAACGGCGTGCGGCGCCGCGCCGTCGAGAGCACGGGGAAGGTTGAGCCATGTCCGATACATCAGGCAAAACGCCGGTCGAGCTGACCGCCAACATTGTTTCGGCCTATCTCAGCAATAATCCGACGCCGGCCTCGGACATCCCGAACCTGATCGGTCAGGTTCATGCCGCGCTGCTGCGGGTGTCGAGCGGCCGCAGCGACATGCCGAGCGAGCCGGCCAAGCCTGCGGTGTCGATGAAGAAGTCGATCACGCCGGAATATCTGGTGTGTCTCGAGGACGGCAAGCGATTCAAGTCGCTCAAGCGCCATCTGCGCACCCAGTACAACATGACCCCCGAGCAGTATCGCGACAAATGGGGGCTGCCGGCCGACTATCCGATGGTGGCGCCGAACTACGCGGTGGCGCGATCGCAGCTCGCCAAGAAGATGGGCCTCGGCCAGCAGGCGCGGAAGCGGAAGTAACATCCCTACGCGGCGGACGCCAGCGCCTCGCGGGCGTCGTTGCGGATGCGATCGACCATCGAGCGGAGGCCGTTGGAGCGCTGCGGCGTTAGATGGTCGCGGAAGCCGAATTCGTCGAACAGCGCGAGCGCATCGGTGTCGAGGATCTGCTGCGGCGTGTGCCCGGAAAACAGCGTCAGCACGATTGCGACCAGGCCGCGCACGATGTGGGCGTCGCTGTCGCCGATATAGATGAGGCGCGGTTCGCCATTGGCATCGCGCTCGATCCGCTTCGACAGCCAGACCTGGCTGACGCAGCCCTGCACCTTGTTCTCGGCCGAATGCTCCGCCTCCGACAACGGCTCAAGCGTGCGGCCGAGCTCGATGACGTAGCGGTAACGGTCGTCCCACTCGTCGAGCAGCGCAAAATTGTCCCTGATTTCGTCGATCGTCGTCATCGTGGCCCGCGTCCTGTCCTCAGGGGCTTATATAGGAAGGCGGGCGGCGAAAGCGATGAAAATGGAACCGGTTCCCTGCGGTTTTGACGTGTTTTCCTGGCGCGAACCGGTACCCGTGCTCACGGCATCGGCGGCGGGTGGAATTCGATCGCCTGGTCGTCGGCAGTCAGCGTGTCGCGGGATGCCAAGGCTTGATCGGTATCGTCGTTGCCGATGGATCCGGTGTGATCGGGCTTCTTGTCGGTGATCATCTGGTAAAGCTTGCGCGCCCCGTCGGTCGCGCGCTGGCCGATCGCGGTCGCAGCCTGGCCGCCGACTTCGCAGGCCGACGGCTGACGCTTGCAGAACTGACCCATGTCGTTGATCGTCGCGGTCGCGGCCGACACCGCGTCCGACGCGCTGATCTGCGGCGTCTTGTCGGCTTCTGGTGTTTTGTCTCTCGGCAGCAGCACGAGCACAAGCCCGAGCCAGAATGCCAAACGCAGCAGGAAGAACATGGCGCGATCCCGGTCGTCTATCTTGTCTTTTGCTTCTTCGCGGTCGATGCCGCTGTTTGCCTCAGAGTTAGCATCGGTCGATAAATCGGAAGTATCTGCATTGAAGTAAATCCGCCGAAAAATCGCGGAAAATTCGCCTGAATTGATTCGCCGTAAATTTTCGATTGATGGCGGCTTTTGGCTGCCGGAGACCGCGGCTGCGCCGCGTCCACCATTTCGAAACCATAGCTGGTCGCGCCCGGAAACCAGCCGTTCACCATCCCTGACAAATGAGCGGTGAATGGCAGCCTCGAAGCCTCGCCAATGCACGGTGTTTGGCGGCAGGCCACCCCGCCTTAGCGTTCGCTTAAGTTCGCTCTGACACGTTGACCTGCAATCACGAAGGAGGCGTTCCGGCGCGTCTGTCTTGACGATTGAGCCGAAGCGCGAGTGCTGTGAGTAGTTTGAGTCTGATCCGCGATTGCCTGGATGCGTTGCTGCATCCGTCGGCGCAATATGATGCGCTGACGCGTGCGCGCCATCGTGCCTTCATGGCGCCGCGACTGCTCGGCAGCCTGGCGGCGCTGGCTTCGTTCCCTGCCTTTCTGGCGATGCGCGGCGCACCGACGGCGATCGAGGTCGCGGCGTTCGCCTGGCTGATCGCACCGATCCTGCTGTCCTGGTTCCTGTCGCGCACCGGCCGCTATGAGGGCGCCCATGTGCTGTCGTCGCTGGCGCTGGCTGGTCTCGTGATGATGGTCGCGGCGTCGACCGGCGGCATCGCGTCGTTCGCCGCGGTGTGGCTCGTCGTGATTCCGATCGAGGCGGCGCTGTCGGCGTCGCGGCGCGTGGTCGCCTTTGCGTTTGCGCTGGCGATGATCTGTGCCGCGCTGCTCAGCGTGCTTGCACATTATCACGTGCTGCCGGCCGTCGATCCCGCGGTGGCGTCAAACGGCACGCTGGCCGGTTTCGGCGTGGTGTCGGCGATCTTCTATGCCGCCGGGCTCGCCTTCGGCGCCGAATCGCTGGCGCGCACCAGTGTGGCTCTGCTTTATGTCGAGGAAGAGCGCTACCGCCTGCTCGCGCATAACATGAGCGACGTGCTGTCGCGGCACAGCCGCAACGGCGCGGTCCGCTTCATTTCGCCCGCGGCCGAGCTCATGCTCGGCGTGCCGGCATCGCGGCTGGCGGGCCACGGCCTGTTCGACCGCGTCCATGTCGCCGATCGCCCGGCCTATCTCACCGCGCTGTCGGACGCCGCGCGCGGCGAGTCCCGCAGCGTCGAGTTCCGGGTGCGCCGAGAGAGTGCGCGGGGCGAGGCTGCCGCCGAATTCATCTGGGTCGAGATGCGCTGCCGCGCGCTCGACCAGAGCTCGGCCGACGCGGAAGTCGTCGCCGTGATGCGTGACGTGACCGATCGCAAGGTGCAGGAGCAGGCGCTCGAACAGGCGCGCAACGCGGCCGAGCAGGCCGACGCGTCGAAGACGCGCTTCCTCGCCACCATGAGCCACGAGCTGCGCACCCCGCTCAACGCCATCATCGGCTTCTCCGAGATGATCGCGCAGGAAGACGTGCTCGGGCTCGACGCGGCGCGCCGCAAGGAATACGCCCAGCTCATCAACGACTCCGGCCAGCATCTGCTCTCGGTCGTCAACGGCATCCTCGACATGTCGAAGATGGAGTCCGGCAATTTCGAGATCTCGCCTGAGCCGTTCGCGCCGCGGCCGGCGCTGCTCAATTGCTGCAATCTGGTGGCGTTGAAGGCGCGCGAGAGCGGCGTCGACCTCGTCACCCGCGTGCCCGACGACCTGCCAATCGTGAACGGCGATCCGCGCGCCTTCAAGCAGATCGTGCTCAACCTGGTTTCCAACGCCATCAAGTTCACCGAGCGCGGCGGCAAGGTGACGGTGTCGGCCGGCGTCGAGGGATCGCGACTATTGCTGCGGGTCTCGGACACCGGCGTCGGCATCGCCGCCGACGATCTCAAGCGGCTCGGCGATCCGTTCTTCCAGGCCGGCAAGACCTATCAGCGCCGCCACGAAGGGACCGGCCTCGGCCTGTCGATCGTCAAGGGTTTGGTCGGTCTGCACAATGGCGAGATGAATGTGGAGAGCAAGGTGGGCGAGGGCACCATCGTGTCGGTTGCGCTGCCGCTGGGGTTCACTGCGCCGGCCGCCGTCGAGCCGGCCAGCAATGTCTCGACGCTGAAGCCCGCGCTGCGATCCGGTCTCCAAGAGCAAACCCATCAGGTGAAGAAGAGTGCCTAGACAGACTTTGGACGATGATGAAAAGCCGCGCCGTCGCCGCGGCGCCAAGGCAGTGGCCATCGCGGCCGAGGAAGAGCGCGGCCTCGTGCTGCGCTTGCTGCTGCACAGTCCGAAGGACCTGATCGCCGGCGTGCTGGCCCTGTCTGCCATCGTTGCGATCCTGATCAATGCGCTGTTCCTGCAGGCCGGCCGGCATCCGTCACCGATGTTCGGCGGCTCGGTGGTGACGCTGCCGCCGCCGCCTCCGGCTGTCGCGGCCGCCAGCCCGATGCCGCGCCCGCGTCCCGCCGAGGCTGCCGCCCGATCCGTCGAGCCGGCTGCCATGGAGCCGTCCAGGCCGGTCGACGTGAAGCCGGTGGAGACCAAGCCGGCCGAGACCAGGTCCGTTGAAGCCAAGCCGGAGCCGAAGCCGGTTGAAGCCAAGCAGGTCGATCCGATGGCCAACCTGGTGCTGAAGTCGACCGCCGCGCCGCCGGCGGCCGCACCGGCCCCGGCCGCCGCGCCATCCAGCGTCATGCGTCCGCCGGCGCCGATCCCGACCGCACATCTGAGCCCGGCCGGCAAACGCATCGCCGCGGTGCAGCGGACGCTGACGGAGTATGGCTACGGCCAGCTCAAGCCGACCGGCACGATCGGTGCCGACACCCAGCACGCGATCGCGAAGTTCGAGCGCGCCCGCAAGCTGCCGGTGACCGGCCAGATGTCCGATCGTCTGGTGCGCGAACTCGGCACGATGATCGGGCACCCGATCGACTAGTGTTTTTCTCTCGTCATGGCCGGGTGTCATCCGGCCACGACGGCTCTTCTTCGCGTTGAACTGGCCTCAGACTGCTTCGCCCAGCAGAACGTCCCTGACCTCGTCCGAGAACAGCTTCTTGCGGCCGGCAAGCAGCACCCATTCCGGATCGTCGCGATCCGGTGTGGCGTGCGGCATGCCGTGATCGAGCAGCGCCTGCGCGCAGCCAGCCCAATCGCCGCCGCCGATCGGTTCATTGCAGGAGGCCCACGACAGCGAGCCGGACGCGTTGTCGCCGAAGCCGTGCTGCTCGGTCCACTCGGCACCGTGCTCGAGCAGGAAACGTGTCAGCCCGGCGTTGCCGCGGAACACCGCGTGATTGAGCGCCGACGCATCCCAGTCGCCGGCGCGCACCGCAATAGGCCAGCCGAGCTCGACCATCAGCCGCACCGCTTCGTCGCCGCCCGCCGCGGCGAGTTCGGGGAGCAGCCGCAACTGCTGTGGTGAAAGCGAAGCCGGGAGATCGGGCCGGCCGGCCTGGATCCGCCGCGCCTCGATCGCGTTGCCGCTGCTGCACGCCGCGACGAACCGCTCGTCATCGGCGAGCATCTCCTCACCAGTGCGCTCGCGCAGCAATTCCGCGACTTCGGTCAGGCCGAATTGCAGGGCGTAGCGATAGGCGCTGAGGTCATCCGGCGTCGTGACGTGCGGGTCAGCGCCGGCGTCGAGCAGGGTCGCAATGCACTTCCGCGACCGCCGTCGCCGGATCGCCCACATCAACGGTGAGCCGCAATCAGTCAGCGGCGCATTGCGGGCAGGTTCGTTCGGATTGCCGCCGTGCCGGAGCAGCAATTCGAGCGCCGGCACGTTCTCGTCGTCGAGCACCTTGTACATCGCGTTGGTGCCGGCGATCCGCGCGCCATGTTCGAGCAGCACGCCTGTCGTCAGGGAGCCCTCGAGCGAGTGGTACAGCGATTCATTGTCGTTCGGATCGGCGCCGGCTTCGAGCAACAGCCTGGTCAACTCGAGATCGTGGTTTTGCCCGGCGGCGCCATATAGAGCCGACAGCGGATTGCTGTCGTCGGGCGCGTCGAGCGATCCTGGCGGCCAGCGGCTGCTGATGCGCTGGTCGGGATCGGCGCCGGCTTCCAGCAGCAGGCGCGCGCAGCGATGCAGCTGCGCCCGAAACTCCGGAGTCTGCAGAAGGCTCGAATGCGTCACCGCGACCAGTGGCGGTAGTTTTAGAGGACCGCCGGGACGATTGACCCATGTGGGATCATGGGCAGCGGTGCGCCGCAGTGTCTCCTCGTCGCCAATAGCGCAAGCGAGATAGGGATCGTCGGCTGCGAGACCTGGATCCTCGGTGAGCACCCGTATCGCAACACGCGGGTGCGCGCGATCGCTGGTGCCGGCGACATCAGCGGCATAGACCAGTTGCAGCCATCGCCGCACGCGGTCGGCCTTGCTTTTGCCGGGCGGCAATTGGGCTTCGACATAGCGCCGCAGGTCGGGCCATGAGGCGAAGCCGAGATCGCGCGCCACGCAGGACTGCGCGTCATGGAGCCGCAGATCGAGTGCGTCGAGTTGAGCGTCGCTGCGTCCGGCCGCCGCCGGAAGCGCCTGCCGAAAACGGG
Organism: Bradyrhizobium sp. UFLA03-84; assembly: GCF_002289535.1. Classification (NCBI taxonomy): domain Bacteria; kingdom Pseudomonadati; phylum Pseudomonadota; class Alphaproteobacteria; order Hyphomicrobiales; family Nitrobacteraceae; genus Bradyrhizobium; species Bradyrhizobium sp. UFLA03-84. The sequence goes on from NZ_NSJY01000014.1 coordinate 53,975, forward strand.
CGTAAGCCTCCGGCGCCTGCCGCCGGTAAAGGCGGATCAGCTCCTTGGCCTGCTTCTTCAGATGTTCGAGATTCAATCGCGCGGGCGATCGGTTCATGGCAACCTCCGTGCATCATCGCCGATGGTCCACAAAACCGGCTGCACAAAGGCTTGGTTGGCCGCGTATTTGGTGCAAGTGGGTTCAACCCTTCCCGTGGACCCGGGTGCGGCTTGCACCGCAGATGCAAGGATATGGGCGAGCATTGTATCGGTCAACCCGCCGCTCCGTGACATCATCTGTGACAATTGGACGTGGCCGCGCCGCTGGCCTATAGGTCGGCGCATGCGATTGAAAACCAGCATATGGGTGGCGGCGTATCTGCGCCGCTGCCAGACCGAAGGCGTGTTCGGCGCGGTCCGCAAGAAGGGCGCCGAGGAAGCCGGCGCCGTGTTCGTCAAGGTGGCGCTGATGGACGGCAACGCGATGCTGTATGCGCCGGCGCCGCAGACGGTCTATGACGACAGCCGTCCGGTCGAGCGCTTGTTCGTAGCGACCGCGCCGCAGCCAGTATCCGAGCCGACGGTCGAGGAGCGGTTGACCAAGGAGCTCCGCTTCGATCCCGACGCCTGGATCGTCGAGACTGAAGACCGCGCCGGGCGGCACTTCCTCGATCTGGCGAAGGCCTAGGCGCAGCCTCGGCTGCCGGGGAAGCAAGGCGCATTTGATGGCCGCTTGCTCCACGGCGGCGGCGCAAATCCCGACATCCAACGACCTCATGATCGGACCAGATCTCGTCGAGTCCTTTGGGATCGCGCGACGTGGCCAAACGAAGCTGCGGTCGATCGGTGCGGTGCACCGATGCACAGCCGTTGTCGAGCAAAGCGCAGTCCCGTTCAGCAATCTGCGACCCTAGGTACGCTGCCAGGGCCGAGCCGGTGAGCGCATCCGCGTGAGTCGGCCGGCGTATCTCAGACGATCAGGCGAGCGAACGCCTGATGACGGCTTGCATCAGTGCACTCTGGTCGATTGTCTCTCGCGCCCCGGAAACATCCCATGTCCAGCCTTGACGTCCTGTTCAGATCCTACCGCCTGAACGCTCTCAATCTGCCAAACCGCGTCGTGATGGCTCCGATGACGCGGTCCAGGTCTCCCGGCGGCGTACCCACCGCCGAGGTCGCCGGCTATTATCGGCGCCGCGCAGAGAACGGCGTCGGTCTCATCATCACGGAGGCAACAGGGGTCGGTCGTCCGGCTGCACTCAACGAGCCCGATATGCCCCACTTCCACGGCGAGGCAGCGCTGGCTGGCTGGCAGAAAGTGGTAGACGAGGTTCACGCGGCTGGTGGGCGCATCGTGCCGCAACTGGTTCATGTGGGGCATAAGGTCTCGAGCGCGGTGCCCGACTGGACACCCCCTGCGCCCTATGAAAGTCCCTCGGGGCTTTCAGTGACAGGCGAGCGCGTCAATCGACCGATGAGCGAGGCCGACGTGGCCGACATCATCGACGCGTTCGCGAAGGCGGCAATGGATGCCGAGCGGCTCGGCTTCGACGGCATAGAGCTGATGGGGGCGCACGGCTATCTCATCAATCAGTTCTTTTACGACCATCTCAACTTGCGCGACGACGAATACGGTGGCTCGACGCTCATCGAGCGTTCTCGCTTCGTGGTCGAGATTCTGAACGCAATCCGGTCGGTGGTGGCCTCGGGCTTCCCGGTGATTCTCCGCCTCTCGCAATGGAAGCCGAAAGACTTCAGTTCACAATTGGCCGCGACGCCGAAGGCGCTGGAACAGTGGCTTTCCGTCCTTGTCGACGCTGGAGCGGATGCCTTCCACCTCTCGCAGCCGAAGTTCTGGCTGCCCGCTTTCCCCGAAATCGATCGGGAGCTGAACCTTGCGGGCTGGGCGAAGAAGCTTACGGGAGTCACCGCGATAACCGTTGGCGCCGTTGGCCTGTCCGGTGACGTGTACGCGTCTCTTGCGGGCGAGAGCGCCCAATCCACGCCGCTGGACGGGCTGCTGAGGCGGCTGGAACGCGGCGAGTTCGACCTGGTCGCGGTCGGACGCGCGTTGCTGCAGGATGCCGCCTGGCTTGAGAAAGTACGGCAAGGTCGCGAGATCGCCGAGTTCACGCCGGCTGCGTTCGCCAGCCTGAGTTAATCAACGGGTGGCGGCGGCACCGCGACAAGCTTGCCGCGTGAACAAGTCCATGCTCCGAACAAAGCTAAGTTGGCCGAGCCTTAGCTTCCAGACTTCTGATTGCGTATAGCGGGCGCGCTGCCGGGCTGCACCGCCGGTCGCGTCGGCGACGATGCCGTGCGCACGCGATGTCGCTCGTCATCATAGAGCGCCGAGCGATACTTGTTGCGAGCCACCGCCATGGTCGAGCCGCGCCAGGCCGCCAGCATCACCAGCGCCGAGCGCTCGCCGAGGCGATCGTAGAGCCGCGACAGCCGGTAGACATAGTTGACCGACGAGCCGGCTTCCGGATTGAGGAACATCAGGATCCGCTGGAACGCTGCGCTCGATACGTCGAGCGCCCGCATCGCGCAGGCGAGCGGCTCGCCGCCGGGATCGTTGACGACGTCGGCGGCGATCCGCGACGGCAGGATCAGCGCTTCACCGAGTTCGAGCGTGAAGTTGTCGAGGTCCTCGGCAAACGCCGCCATCTCCAGGATATGGATCGCGCGTGCGGCGCGTGCCGCCGGAATTCGTGCCGCGGCCTTCAGCGGCGTCGCCTGCAGATTGTGCAGGATCTGCGCGCGCTCCCTTACGCCGGCGGCAAAGAACATGTCGGAGAGTTCGGCGGCATCGTTCGGCCGCATCGCGAGGCTCGCGGCCATTCGTTGCTCGGCCTCGGTCGGAATCCTGGCCGGCGGCGTTGACGCTGCGGGCGCGGCAATCGGCGCGGCCGCCGGCACCGGCTGGTCCGGCCCGGTGCGTCGCAGCCCGAGCTTGTCCATGATCCCGGCGGGCGTTGCCGGATAGATCGCAAGCCGCGCACGGACGGCGGCGCGGGTCGCGTCGTCGACCTCATCGATCAGCCGCGACGTCAGCTCGACGAACTGGCGCTCTTCATCGGCGGAGTGTGCGCTGGCCTGCACATAGAGGTCGGTCAGGACACGCAGCAAAGTGGGACGGATGTCGACACCCTCGCGGCGGGAGAGCGTCATCAGCCCATCGAAACCAGGAAATAGCGGAGCTGCGCTCATCTCGGCGTACGCGACTTGCCAGTAAGATTCGGTTTGAAAACCCTGTGGCAGCGAGCCTACGCAGGCAGTTTTAAGACGCAGTTAAGGAAAACAAGCCGTGAAGCCGAACACTTGAATATGCGCGTGTCTATTAAGGCACAGCGCCATATCCGTAACCGTCCGTATCGGCAGTTTAAGATGTCATTAACCATGCCCGTTCTTAACTCGGTGAGCGCGGGGCAAATCATGTCCGTGCGGGGCCAGAGAGAACGGAAGATGGGCACCATCGTTGAGTTTCCGGCGGATGCGGCTGCGCGGCGGCCGAGCACGGCCGGTGCTGCCGGCGAAGGCATGGGGACCGTGCTGATCCTTCCCGTCGTGCGGATCGAACGAACGACGGAGGAGACCGGCGGTGGTCGCGGACCGGAGCAGGGCACTGCGCAGGGCCGCCGTCGCCGACGGCGCTCCTGATCGCGGATAGCGTGCAATGCCCGCGCCTGCGCAGCGGACCGCCGCTTGGCGGTCATTCCCGACGCTGATCCTGCTGGTCGCGGGCTCGGCGCTCGCGGGCTGCAGCGGCGGCGATTTCGGCCGCACCCGCGCCGATTTCCGCAACGACGACATGCATCGCTGGATGGGCGCCGAGGCGACCGGCAGCATCGGCAAAAACGCCTCGCAGTTTCAGCTTACCGAACACGAACGCCAGCTGCGCGATCTCGCCTATCAATTCGTCGAGCCGCCGCTGTCGCGTCCGGCGTGGAAGAGCGTGTTCGGCGACTACCAGCCGCTGCCTTCGCCGTGGCGGCAGAAGGCGGTGTTCGATCGTACCGCGTACGGCCGCAACCTGATCGACGAGCCGCATCGCTCGTTCGCCTCGCGCTATTCGCTGCTGATCGACCAGGTCCGCGACGATATCACCCGGTTCGAGCCGTTCTTCGCGACGGCGATCCAGGTGATCGAGCTCGACCGCAAGCGCAGTGCCAGCCTCAACATGATCGCGGACGTGTCGCCGCGCGAGCGGGCCGATGCGGTGGCGCGGATGGAAGAGAACACGCTGATCGTGCAGTGGGTCCAGCAGGCCCTCGAGCGGCGGATCTCGTCCTATCGCTGGGCGCTGGAGCGGCTGGTGATCCAGGCGCCCGACGGCATGGCTGCTGATGCCGAACGCCAGATCAACGAACTCGCCCGGCTCACCGCCAATGCGCCGCTGGTCTCGGGACCGGTCACGGGCCAGGCCGTGGTGACGAAGGGCTAGCCCGCTTCATCTTCCTGGAACTGGTGCGGCGACTGCTCGCCTGCCGTGGCAGGCTCGCAATGAACGCCTTCAGCGCATCAGAGGACGGATGGGCCGAGGGGTAGGCGAGGCCGACCTGGCGCGTGACGTCGACATCGATCGCGCGCACCGCGACGTCCGGATTGCCGCGTGCCACGCCTTCGGGGACGATCGCGACGCCGACCCCGGCCGCGACCAGCGCCATCGCCCACTCCTCCGATTCCGCGATCGCCACCGGCTTGCGCGGCGGTGCGGTGCGCTTGAAGAACTCCTGCTGCTCGCAGTGGCAACGATCGATCATCGGAACGCCGGCGAAGTCGCTGGTCCGCAGCGTCTCCTTGAGGGTCAGGGGATGCGACGGCGGCAGTGCCGCGACATAGCGCTCGCTCCACAGCGGGATGAAGTGCTCACCGGGCGCGATCATGGTTCTCGCGACGATCCGCGCGTCGGCCTTTTGGCCGGCGCCGACCAGCCGAAGCGCGAGATCGGCGTTGCCGGTCAGCGGCTTGAGCAGGGCGATGGTCCGAGCCTGATCGAGCGTCCGCAACAGACCGAGCGTCAGCGCCTGCTTCGTCGCCGGCTTGCGAAACAGGTTTCGCGCCGCGTCCGCCTCATCGATGATCTTGCGGGCGATGCCGTGGAACTGCGCGGCTGATTCCGTCGGCGCCATGCCCTTCTTGTGCCGGATGAACAGCGTGGTGCCGAGCTCCGCCTCGAGATTGGTGATCGCCGCGGAGATCGATGGCTGCGAGATGAAGCAGCGCTTTGCCGCAGCGGTCAGATTGCGCTCGCGGTAGACCGCGGCGAAATAGCGGAGTTCGCGGATATCCATAGGAATGTCCTATCGTATCGATAGAAAGACAATATTTTACCTATGGAAATGCGAGTGGCAAGTCTGCGCCTGGCACAGCGGAGGATTTGTCATGCGCATTCATCATCTCAACACCGGCACGATGTGCCCGATCGGAAGGCGGCTCGTGAACGGCAGCGGCAGCATCTTCCAGCGGGCGCGGATGGTCTGTCACTGCCTGCTGGTCGAGAGCAATGACGGCCTGGTGCTGGTCGATACCGGCATCGGGCTTGGCGACATCGCAGACCCGCCGCGGCTCGGGCGCAAATGGGTGCGGCAGACCACGCCGCGGCTCGATCCGGCCGAGACCGCGGTCCGCCAGGTGACGGCACTCGGCTTCTCGCCCGACGACGTGCGTCACGTGCTGCTGACGCATCTCGATCGCGACCATGCCGGCGGCGTGCCGGACTTTCCGAAGGCCAAGGTGCACGTCCATCGCAGGGAGTACGACATGGCGGTGACGCATCAGGTGACGCCGCCGGAAGGACGCTACATCACGGCGCAGTGGAAGCACGGGCCGGACTGGGCGTTCTATGGCGCCGGCGGCGAGGACTGGTTCGGCTTCAGGGGTGTGCGGGCGCTCGGCGACCGCGAGCCGGACATCCTGATGATCCCGCTACCGGGCCACACGCTCGGCCATTGCGGCATCGCGGTGCGCGACAAGGATAGATGGCTGCTGCACGCCGGCGATGCCTATTTCCACCATGCACAGCTCGACGCCAGGCCGCGGATCCCGCTGGTGCTCGGCCTGTTCCAGCGCCGGGCCGACATGGATCGCGCGACGCGCATCCAGAACCAGGAGCGGCTGCGCCAGCTGAAGGCCGCGCATGGCTCCGATGTCACGATCGTCAACAGCCACGATCCCGTCGACTACGAGACCTGCCGTTGCGGCCGGCACGCGCTCGCTCTCTGATTTGACCGCGCGGTCCGCATTCGACCTTCGTCGTAGAGTTTGCTGCGATCCTGGCGCGATCGTTGCATCCACCTTGCCAATTGAAATTCGAGCGATGGAGATGCCAGTATTTGGGCGGAGTTGCGCCGGCTCCTTGTTTGACGTCGATTGTCTTGGAGCAGGTAGGGGTGGCAATGACGGACATTGACTTCGAGCGCATTGTGGACCGGATCCATGAGGCTGCTGTCGTTCCAGACCTGTGGCCGGACGTTCTCGAAGACATCGCGCATGCCGGCGGCGCCCATGGCATGGTGATGATCAGCTCGGGCACCGATCGGTGGAGCGGTGTCTGGAATGGCGTGGTGACGTCACCATCGATCGAAGAGGCATTCTCGGCCTTCATCAGCGAGGGCATTGCCAGTCGTACTGAGACGACTCCGAGACTGCTGGCACGGGATCACCCTGGTTTCGTCAGCGAACAAGACGTCTTCACGCTGGAGGAATGGGAACGCGATCCGTATCGGACGGAGTGGAACAAGAAGTGGGGTTTCGAGCACGCCTGCGCGACGGCCGTCCATAGTCCCTCCGGCGAGCTCGTCGTGTTTCATATGGAAAGACTCGCAGGCCAGCCGGCTTTTTCGCGGCAGGATCTCGATTTTCTCGACCGGTTTCGGCCCCATCTCGCGCGGGCGAGCCTGCTGGCGACGCGCTGGCGTCTGGCGCGGATGCAGGCGGCGACCGAGGCTCTGGCGCTCGTCGATCTGCCGGCGTTGGCGATTGAACGATCCGGACGTGTTCTGGTGGCGAACGCCTTGATCGAAGGGATGACGGACGTCTTGCGCTGGCTCCCCGGCGACCGTATCGCGATGAGGGACGCCGCGGCTGACACCCTCCTGCGTGCCGGTTTGTCCCAGCTGGGGTCGCCGCTTGAGAAGGCCGTGCATTCCTTTGCAGCGTGCCGCGCAGACAATCAGGACCGCGTGGTTGTTCATCTGGTGTCGATGCCCGGCGAAGCGCGCGATGTTTTCGATGGGGCGGTGGGCATCCTGATCGTGACCCCGGTCACGGCACCTCAGGCCCCGAGCCTTGCGCTCATTCGCGGACTCTTCGATCTCTCTCCCAGCGAAGCGCGTGTTGCCCGCGGCATCGTGCAGGGACAGACGATCGGTGATATCGCGGCGCTTCACGGGCTAAGCCGCGAAACGATCCGCAACCAGGTCAAAGCGGTGTTTGCCAAGACGGGAACACATAGCCAGCGGGATGTCGTCGCGCTGCTCGGCGCTATCCCGAAACTGTGACGGTTACCGGCTAGCGCTTGCGTGCCGCGGGCGGCGGAGCCGGCGCGGGGAGCGGCGGCGGGGCTTCCTGCTTGGCCGCGACCGGCTCGGCCTGCACCTTGCAGGATGACGCCGCGAGCGAGGCCTGCGCCTGTGGCATCAGGCCGGGCTCGGGCGCCAGTGCCTTCAGCAGGATCAGGCCGGTCGAGGTCGGCGAGTCGATGATCAGCCGGTCGGCGGCGGTGATTTCCTCGTCCTCCGGCAGCTCGTTGTGCTGCGCTTCCGTCATCAGGTCGAGCTCGATCACCTTCTTGCCGGCGGAGCGGTCGTTGATCGCGTAATAGGCGACCTCGTTGCGGGTGTAGAACGACACCGACGTGTAGGCCTGGCTGACCGGCACGGTGAGCTTGAGCGGCCCGGTCGAGAGATCGTAGCGGCAGATCGCCACCGCGAAGGCCGGATCCATCAGCGGCATCGGCGAGTGGCTCGGGTCGGCCAGCGGCAGCTGCGTCACCTCGTTGAGCTTGGTCATCGGCGTCAGCCGCGAATAGGCGTCCTGCGAGGCGATGCGTGGCAGCGCCAGCACGCTGACGAGATGCACCACGCCGCCGAGCAGCACGCCTGCGAGGATGGTGAACAGCACGCGGATCATGGGCAGCCCGTCGTTGCGATCGAGGGCATCGGCGCGTCGCGCTGAGTGCGGGTCGCGACCCCGACCGGCGTGTCGTAGAGCCGCAGCATCAGCGCGTAGCGCTCGATGCCGCCGGTCGGCAGCCAGTTGCCGGCGCGTGAGCGCGAGGCAATGTGGATCTCGAACGTGCCGTCGGAGGCGCGCATGATCTCCTGGCTGGTGAAGCCGTAGCGCTGCAGCGAATTCGCGACCAGGTGGCCCTTGCGGTCGAACAGCGTCAGCGTCCAGAACCGCGCCGCCGGCGTCACGCCGCTGACGACGATGTCGCAGCGGCCGTCGAGCGGCTTGTTCTTGTCGTCTGATGTTGCCGAGAACGCGATGCCGTCGCCGGTGCCGATCGGCAGCTCGCCGCTGCGCGCGATGGTGGCGCGCGAATAGGGGTCGACGTCGGAGGTGCCGTTCTTCGGCCGCGCGGTCCAGGCGCCGATCTTCAGCGTGCCGAGGTCGGTGCCGCGCGTCGCCGTCGCGTAGGTCAGCCCGAGGCCGACGGCGGTGGCGATGACGAGTGCCAGCAGGGTGGTGAGGAGCAGCCGCACGTCAGTTCTTGCGTGGCACGGAAGGGGGCGCGCCGTCCGGTCCGGCCGCGGCAACGTAGTTTTCGGGGAACGCCAGCGCGCTCGAGGACTCCGGCTTGCCGGTCTTCGCGGGCTCGTTAAGCGTGGTCTTGCCGGTCGTCTTGGCGGCGTCGTCGAGTAGCTTCTCGACGCGGACCAGGATATCGGCGCCGCGCTTGGTCAGCACCGGCGGCGGACCCGGCTTGGTTTCCAGCACGCGCGGCGCGGCGTTGGCCTGGGCATTGGCCTGCGCCGGCTGCGGCGGCAGCTTCTGGCCCATGCCGACGCCGTTGAGCTCGCGCACTTCCACGCCCTGATGCGCGGCGACCATGATGTCGTGCCAGGTCTGCGCCGGCAGCGAGCCGCCGGTCATGCGGTTGGTCGGCGAATAGTCGTCATTGCCGTACCACACCGCGCAGGTGAAATTGCCGGTGTAGCCGACGAACCAGGCGTCGCGATAGGCATTGGTGGTGCCGGTCTTGCCCGCAGTCGGAATGCCGTCGAGCGCGGCGCGGCGCGCGGTGCCTTCGCTGACCACGTGGCTCATCATACCGGCCATGTCGGCGGCGATATTCGGCGGGATGGCCTGCCGCGGCTTCGGCCCGTCGCGGTCCCAGCGCCAGACGAGGTCGCCGGCGCCGGTGCGCACCTCGAGCACCGAATGCGGCGTCACCGCCTTGCCGCGGTTCGGGAAGGTCGCATAGGCCACCGCGTGCTCCAGCACCGTGACTTCGTCGGAGCCGATCGGCAGCGACGGCGTATCCGGCAGCGGCGCCTTGAGGCCGAAGCGGCGCGCCACCTCGACGATCTTGGCGCGGCCGGCCTTCGGGCCTTCCTTGCCGCCGAGCATGATCGAGAGCTTCACCGGCACCACGTTGATCGAACGGGTGATGGCCTGGGTCAGCGTCACCTGACCCGAATAGGAGTGGCCATAATTCTGCGGGCACCAATTGCCGATACAGACCGGGCCGTCGACGATCTTCGAGTTCGGCGTGAAGCCGTTCAGCAGCGCCGTGGTGTAGACGTAAGGCTTGAACGACGAGCCCGGCTGCCGGTAGGCGTCGGTGGCGCGGTTGAATTGGCTCGCGCCATAGTCGCGGCCGCCGACCATGGCCCGGATGCCGCCGTCGAGATCGGACACCACGGTCGCGGCCTGCGTCGCGTGATAGTCGCGGCCGAACTGGCGGAGCTGGTTCTCGATCGCTTCCTCGGCCGCCTTCTGCACATTCATGTCGATCGCGGTGCGGACCACGAAGACGCGCTCGGTGTAGGATTTCGGGAAGGTGTCGACCAGCTTGCGCATCTCGTCAAAGGCGTAGTCGAGATAATAGTTCGGCGAGTTTTCGTCGCGCCGGTCGACCGCGACCGCCGGATTGCGGCGGGCGCCGAACACCTGACCCTCGGTCATGAAGCCGGCATCGACGAGGTTGTCGAGCACGACGTTGGCGCGGGCGCGCGCCGCGGGCAGGTTGATGTGCGGGGCGTATTTGGTCGGCGCCTTGAACAGGCCGGCGAGCATCGCGGCTTCCGCGAGGTTCACGTCGCGCACCGACTTGTTGAAATAGAAGTGCGCGGCGCCGTCGACGCCGAACGTGCCGCCGCCCATATAGGCGCGGTCGAGATAGAGCTTGAGGATCTCGTTCTTCGTGAGCCGCGTCTCGAGCCAGATCGCGAGGAAGGCTTCCTTCACCTTGCGCTCGATGGTGCGCTCGTTGTTCAGGAACAGGTTCTTGGCGAGCTGCTGGGTGATCGACGAACCGCCCTGGCGCACGCCGCCGGCCTGCGCATTGGTGACGAGCGCACGGGCGAGGCCGGGCACGTCGATGCCGAAATGGTCGTAGAAGCGGCGGTCTTCGGTCGCGAGCGTCGCCTTGATCAGATTGTCCGGAAAGTCTTCCAGCGGGATCGAGTCATTATGCTTGATGCCGCGGCTGCCGATCGGGTTGCCGTAGCGGTCGAGGAAGGTGACCGCAAGGTCGGACTTCTTCAGCCAGTCCTCGTCGGCGGTCTCGCGGAAGGCCGGGATCGCGAGCGTCAGCATCAGGATCATGCCGCCGAGCCCGATCGTCGCGGCCTCCGATAGCGGCTCGATGAACACCCAGCGCTTCCAGCGGCCGACGTAGAAGCGGTCCATGAACGTGGAATAGCGCTCGTAGAGCTCGCGCAGGCCCTTGCCCGACGAGAACAGCGTCGAGTCGATACGCGCATCGAGGTCCAGGAAGAAGTTCCGGACCTTCTGTTTCCAATGCGACGGCATGATCTGAAAGGACCGGACCCTTGATCAGTTTGACAGCACTGCGGGCGCCCAAACGGGCACAGGCCAGCGTCTTGCTTCGATGTTGCGGCAATCCCAAGGCGCTTTTGCGTCGTTGGGGACTCGTTCCACGTTCTATCCGAGCGGCTGCCATAAACCAATGGCGCGGCTGGTGAATTTAATGAAAGCCCTAACGCTGCCCACCGGCTTTTTCGACCCCGCAATACCACCCACTTGCGCCGGCCGCGCCGGCGTCCCAAGAAGGGCTCTATTGCCATATCAGGGACAGCATGACCGCACCGCCCAAGCGCACGTCGGGCCAGGAGGAATTCTTCTGGAAAACCAAGACGTTGGAGGAGATGTCCAACGCCGAATGGGAGAGCCTGTGTGACGGCTGCGCACGCTGCTGCCTGGAAAAGCTCGAGGACGAGGACACCGGGAAGATCTACTTCACCCATATCTCCTGCAAGCTGCTCGATGCCGGCCTGTGCGCCTGCAAGGACTATTCGAACCGCTCCGAGCAGGTTCCGGATTGCGTCCGCCTCACGCCCGAAAATGTCCGCACCCTGAACTGGCTGCCGCCGAGCTGCGGCTACCGCCTCGTGGCCGAGGGGCGCGACCTCTATTGGTGGCATCCCCTGATTTCGGGCGATCCCAACACCGTTCACGAAGCCGGGGTCTCGGTGCGCGGCCGGGTGGAGGGCACCGAGATCGATGTCAACGACGCTGATCTCGAGGATCATATCGTGCGCTGGCCGGCGTTGCTGCCGAAACGGGCCCAATTGAAGAAGCGCCCGAAGGCCTCCCAGTAGAATTCCGAGCCGTAACGCGGACGTGCCGGAGCTGATGCCGGCGCTTTCGCGATCACGTCGTCGCGAGAACATTGCTGCGGGATGCACCCATGCGCTGGGGTGCCTGCCTCAGCAGCGAATTGCTGCATAAATTGCAAAGCAGAGAATGATTCCATCGCGGGACGCGCCCGCGCAGCAGCATTACGCCCCAAATGAACAAGTATGAACGGCAGAGCCCGTTTCCTGCCGACCAATCGACATTGCCTGACGACATTGCCGAAGAGCTGTCTCATCTCCCAAGCGAGGTGATCGAACTCAGCGACGCGCCGCCGCTGGCGCCGCCGGCACCGCTCAATCCGGACGAAGTCCGCACCATCGTGATCAGCCTGATGCTGACGATGTTCCTGGCCGCGCTCGACCAGACCATCGTCGCGACCGCGCTGCCGACGATCGGGCGCCAGTTTCACGACGTCACCAACCTGTCCTGGGTGATCACGGCCTATCTGCTCGCCTCGACGGCGGTTGCGCCGGTGTTCGGCACGCTGAGCGACATCTATGGCCGCCGCGTCATGATCATCACCTCGCTCAGCCTGTTTGTGGTCGGCTCGGTGCTGTGCGCGATCGCGCCCAGCATGACGATGCTGATCATTGCTCGCGGCCTGCAGGGGCTCGGCGGCGGCGGCATCATGCCCGTGGTCCAGACCGTGATCTCCGACGTGGTCACCCCGCGCGAGCGCGGCCGCTACCAGGCCTATTTCTCCAGCGTCTGGATGGCCGGCGGCATTCTCGGCCCGGTGGTCGGCGGCGTGTTCGCCGAGCATCTGCACTGGTCGATGATCTTCTGGATCAACCTGCCGCTCGCGGCCGCCGCGCTGGCGCTGCTGCTGCCGAAGATGGGCAAGATCCCGGTGTTCCACCGCAAGCGCAAGGTCGACTGGCTCGGCGGCGTGCTGCTGATGGCCTCGGCCGTGGTGCTGATGCTGGTGCTGACCTGGGGCGGCACCCGTTTGTCCTGGCTGTCGCCGACCATCACCGCGATGATCGGCGCCTCGATCGCGCTCGCCGGAGCCTTCGTCTGGCATGCGCGCCGTGCCGACGAGCCGTTCCTGCCGCTGTCGCTGCTCGGCGGCTCGGTGGTACCGTTCGCGATGGGCGCGGGCGGCTGTGCGCTCGGCGCCATGGTCGGCCTGACCGTGCACCTGCCGCTGTACTACGAGGTGGTCTATCACCTCACCGCCAGCGAGGCCGGCCTTGCGCTGATCCCGCTCGCGGCTATCTCGACCTTCGGTGCGGCGATCGCCGGCCGCACCATGGCAAAGGCCAAGCACTACAAGCGCGTTGCGATCGTCGGCACCTCGGTTGCCGCCATCTGTGCCGTCGGCATGGCCGTGACGACGCTGCCGCTGTCGGGATTGCTGCTGCTGATGAGCGTGTTCGCACTCGGGCTCGGCACGACATTCCCGATCAGCGTGGTGTCGCTGCAGAACGCGGTGGCGCGGCCGCAGGTCGGCACCGTGACCGGTGCGATGAACTTCTTCCGCGCCATGATGGCTTCCTTCACGGTTGCCGCCTTCACCACGATCCTGCTGATGACGCTCGGCACCGACATCTCGCTCGCCGGTGAGCATCATGCTGCGGCGGCCAGCACGGTCAGCGCGATCCCGATGGCCGACATGATTCATGCGTTCCGCTACGTGTTCGGCGCCGCCGCCGTGCTGCTGACCACCGCTTCCATTTGCATGATCACGATGGAAGAGCGCCCGCTCGCCGGTCCCGCCGCGCGACCGCCGGCTGAGATGGCGGAGTAGGGGCGGGGTCGCCACGCTCATCGCCGTCGTACCGGCGAAGGCCGGGACCCATACGCCGCGGCGGATGTTGTCGCTGGGACTCGTCGTTCCAATAGCGCTTGGCAATTCGCATCGGTGGTTATGGGTCCCGGGCTTCGCCGGGACGACGATGAGGACGGTTCTCGATTCATCGTCTTACACCACGCGACGTCAGCGCCCGCGAGAGACGCTGGTGCCTGAGCCGAGAAGCGGCAGCGTACTGGATCGCCCGGTCGAGCCGGGCGATGACAGCTGAGGATGAGGGCAGCTTCGGAACTGCGCACCCAGGCATGACGAGAGGAGAGATCGTCACCCACGACTCTCATTTATTCCCGCGCTGCCTCATCTTTGTTCAGCCGCAGAGTCCCCACCCACTACTTTAGTTGTCGTCCGTGCATGGCGATCTGCGCGCAGTTTCACTTGCTGCGCATTTTGTCGCGGCTATAGTCCCGCCCCAAGAGCTCGAAGTAGCCGAAAAACAACAAGAGGAGAGAAACAGAGTGACAAGAACATCGCGACTGCCATTTCATGCGATGCAGCAATTCGCCGGAGCAGCCGCTTTGGGCCTTGTCGCGCTCGCGCCCGGTGGGGCGCAGGCCGCCGACACCCTCAAGATCGGCGTGATTGCCGAAGCGCAGGCGATTGCCGGTGCGTCGATCCCGCAGGCGGCGCAGCTCGCTGCCGATGAGATCAACGCCAAGGGCGGCATCGACGGCCGCAAGATCGAAATCGTCTCTTACGACAATCACTCGTCCTCGGCGGATTCAGTGCGCGCATTCCAGCGCGCGGTCAACGAGGACAAGGTCAACGTCGTCATCTCGAGCTACATCAGCGAGGTGGTGCTGGCGCTCGAGCCCTGGGCCTCGCGCCTGAAGACGCCGTTCGTCACGCCCGGCGCCGCCTCCAACGAGATCAGCAAGAGCGTCCACGCCGACTACGAGAAGAACAAGTACACCTTCCACGGCTACCTGACCTCGGCGGCGCTGGCGCTGTCGGTCTGCGACGCCGCCAAGGAGCTGCTGGTCGATCAGAAGCACATGAAGACCGCGGTCATCATGAGCGAGGACGCGGCCTGGACCAAGCCGCTCGACGTCGGCTACGAGGAATGCCTGCCGAAGATCGGGCTCAAGGTCGTCGACCATATCCGCTTCTCGCCCGATACCACCGACTTCACGCCGATCTTCAACAAGGTCGAAGCCGCCAAGCCCGACGTGATCATCACCGGCATCTCGCATGTCGGCGTGCAGCCGACGGTGCAGTGGAAGAACCAGCAGGTGCCGATCCCGATGTTCGGCATTTCCTCGCAGGCGACCAACGAGACCTTCGGCAAGGACACCAACGATGCGGCGGAAGGCGTGCTGTATCAGGGCGTGTCGGGCCCGAACGTCGCGGTGACGCCGAAGTCGGTGCCGTTCGCGGAAGGCTTCAAGAAGCGCTACGGCAACTATCCGTCGTATGCGGGCTACACCGCCTATGACGAGGTCTACTACATCGCCGATGCGGTGAAGCGCGCCGGCTCGGTCGAGGCCGACAAGGTGGTCGATGCGCTGGAGAAGACCGATTGGGAAGGCACCATCGGACGCGTCCAGTTCTATGGCAAGGATGACCCCTTCACCCATTCGATCAAGTACGGCAAGGGCCTGATCACCGGACTGATGCTGCAGTGGCAGGGCGGCAAGCAGGTCGCGGTCTGGCCGAAGGAGATCGCCAAGAGCGATCTCAAGTTCCCGAGCTTCATCAAGCTCACCACGAACTGACTGATGATCATGCTCCCGGGCCGGTCCCGGGAGCATCGCTATTCAGTCCCGCGTCCTCCACAACAGGCAGCGCTGCTGCCGCGGCCGATATGAGATGCTTGCCTTACAAATCCTGATCGATGGCTTCGCCATCAGTGCACTCTATGCGCTCGGCGCGACCGGCTTCACCCTGATCTTCGGTGTCTCCGGCGTTCTCAACCTCTCCCACGGTGCCATCATGGTGGCGGCAGCGGTCGCGGCCTGGGCCGCGGCCAGCGTGCTGCACCTCGACATCTGCACCGGCGCGCTGTTCGGGGTCGGCGTGGCGCTGATCGTGTCGTTCGCGACCTATTTCGCGGTCGTGAAGCCGATCCAGAACTCGACGCGGATCCCCAACGAGGAAAAGGAAATCTTCGTCCTCACCGGCACCCTGCTGTGGGGCATCATGATCCAGGAGCTGATCGCCTATTTCTTCACCAACAACGCCAAGACGGTGCTGCCGATCGTCGAGGGCGTCGTCGACATCTTCGGCAACCGCACCCCGCGCAACAACATCTTCACCGCACTGGTGTGCTGCCTCGTGATCGGCCTGCTGTGGCTGCTGGTGAATCGTACCCGCACTGGCAAGGCGGTGCTGGCGGCCTCGATGAACCCGCGCGGCGTCACCTTGCTCGGGCTCGAGCTCACCCAGATCTACATCGTGGTGTGGGGCATCTACGGCATCCTCGCCGGCATCGCCGGCGTGCTGCTCGGCATGTTCCTGGGGGTCAGCTCCTACAGCGTCGGGCCGCTGACCGCGAGCGCGTTCTCGATCGTGGTGCTCGGCGGCCTCGGCAGCGTGTCGGGCTCGCTGATCGCGGCCTTCGTCGTCGGCTATCTCGAGACCATCACCGCCTACATGATCTCGCCGGCCTACCGCACCATTCCGGCGCTGCTGCTCTTGGTGTTCGTGATGTATATCCGGCCCCAGGGCCTCTTGGGGAGGCGCTGAGATGGCCAACTTCTTCACGTCGCGCCTGTTCTTCATTTCGCTCGCCTGCGTGGCGGTTGCGGCGACGCTGCCGCTCTATGTCTCCGGCTACATCCTCGGGCTGCTCACGGTCGCGTTCTATTTCGGCGTGTTCGCGATGGCCTGGGACCTGCTGTTCGGCTTCGCCGGCGAGGTCAATTTCGGGCCGACCTTCCTGATCGGCACCGGCGCCTATACCGCCGGCATCCTCAACAACCAGTTCGGCTGGTCGGTCTATCTCTGCATCCTGCTCGGCGCGCTGGCCTCTGTGGTCGCGGGCTTCGTGCTGGCGCTGCCGGCGCTGCGGGTAAGGGGACCCTATTTCGGCCTCACCACGCTGGTCGCGGTGTTGATGTTGCAGAACTTCGTCGTGGTGTTCGCTGACCTGACCGGCGGCGAGATCGGGCTCACGATTCCCGACGTCATCACCATCAATGCCGGCGTCAATTACTGGATCGCGCTCGGCTTCATGACCATCAGCGCGGCGATCCTGTATGGCCTGTCGCAATCGCCGGTCGGACTCGTGCTGCAGGCGAGCGGGCAGGACCCGGTGCAGGCCGGCGCGCTCGGCTTCAACATCGTCAAGCACAAGCTCGCGGCCTTCATCGTCAGCGCCTTCTTCTCGGGCCTGTCGGGCGCGCTTTTGGTGTTCTACTTCGGCACCGCCTCGGTCGGCACCGTGGTCGACGTCGCAGTCGGCGTGAACGTGATCGTGTCCGCCGTGCTCGGCGGCCGACGCACCGTGCTGGGGGCGGCGCTCGGCGCCATCTTCCTGATCGTCGCCGGCGAATTCCTGCGCCCGACCGGCGAGCTTGCGACCTTCATCGTCTCGGCGGTGGCGCTGCTCGTCGTGCTGTTCTTCCCCGGCGGTTTCCTCGGAGCGGCCCTGTCACGCGAGGCGCGCTCTTAAATGGATCAGACCGTGACCACTGCAACGCTCACCGTCCGCGGATTGACCAAGAGATTCGGCGGCCTCACCGCGGTGAAGAATCTGAGCTTCGAGCTGCGCCCCGGCGAGATCCTCGGCCTGATCGGGCCGAACGGCTCTGGCAAGTCCACCGCGATGAAGAGCGTGATGGGCATCGAGCGCCCGAGTGCGGGCGAGGTGCTGTTCGAGGGCGAGAATGTCGCCGGCCTGCCGGCGCACAAGATTGCGCGCAAGGGCTTTGGCATGGTGTTCCAGCACTCGCGGCCGCTGAACCGGCAGACCGTGCTGGAAAACATCATGGTCGCGCTGCTGCCCGACAGCCTGTTCATGCTGTTTCCCGACAAGGCGCTGACCGAGCGCGCCAAATGGATCGCCGAGCGCGTTGGCCTCGGCGCAGTGATGGACCGTCGTCCACCGACGCTGCCGTTCGCCGATCTGCGTCGGCTCGAGCTCGCCAAGGCGATCGCGCGCGACCCGAAGGTGGTGCTGGTCGATGAGCCCTTTGCCGGCCTGACCAGCGCCGAGGTCGGCATGTTCTCGCAACTGATCCGCAGCTTCCGCGACGAGGGGCGCGCAGTGATGCTGGTCGACCACAACGTCAAGAGCGTCGCGGCGCTGGTTGACCGCGTGCTCGCGATGTATCTCGGCGAGGAGATCACGACCGGCCGCGCCGAGGACGTGATGAAGAACGAGACCGTGCGGCGGGTCTATCTCGGCGGCGCGATCGAGACCCATGCGCGGCCCGAGACCTCGTTCAAGGACAAAGTGCCGCTGCTTCAGGTCGAGAATGTCAGCGTGCATTACGGCAAGGCGCAGGCGCTGGAGAACGTCTCGATCCACGTCCATGAGGGCGAGTTCGTCTCCATCGTCGGCTTGAATGGCGCCGGCAAGACCACGCTGTTCAACACCATCTCGGGTTTTTTGCCCTACACCGGCGAGATCCTGCGCGGCGGCGAGAAATTGCGCGGCACCGGGCCTGCGAAGATCGCCCGCTCCGGCCTCGTGCAGTGCCCGGAATCGCGCGAATTGTTCGGCGAGATGACGGTGCGGGAAAATCTCGACCTCGGCGGCCAGCATCTCGACGATGCGGCGCGGGCCAAGCAACTCGCCTGGCTGTTCGAACTGTTCCCGATCCTGAGGGAGCGTCAGGGCCAGATGGCGCAGACGCTGTCCGGCGGCGAGCAGCAGATGCTGGCGATCGGCCGTGCGCTGATGATGCAGCCGCAGATCCTGATCCTGGACGAGCCGACGCTCGGCTTGGCGCCGGTCATCCTCGAATTGTTGTCGAAGGCGCTCGAGAGACTGCGCCAGACCACCAAGATCACGGTGCTGCTCGGCGAGCAGAACGTGACCTTCGCGCTTCCTCATGCCGACCGCGTCTATGTGCTGGAGCACGCGCGGATCGTCTGGGAGGGCGATCCGGGCCGGTTCGCCGCGGAGGCCGGCAAGGACTTTCTCTGACGTTCGACGATTTGAAAAATAACAAAGCAAAGGGAGATGATCATGTCAGGATATTCAACCGCCGCCCGCGGGAGCCTGCTGGCGACTGCGCTCGCGCTCTGCCTCGCGGCGCCGGCCTATGCGCAGTCCAAGGATCCGATCAAGATCGGCGTGATCGCCGAGGTGCAGTCGATCGCCGGTGCGGCAACTCCGGGCGGCGCGCAGATCGCGGCCGACGAGATCAACGCCAAGGGCGGCGTGATGGGCCGCAAGATCGAGATCGTCACCTACGACAACAAGAGCTCGTCGGCGGACTCGGTACGAGCATTCCAGCGCGCGGTGAGCGAGGACAAGGTTTCCGCCGTGATCGCAAGTTACATCAGCGAGGTCGTGCTGGCGCTCGAGCCGTGGGCTTCGCGACTGAAGATGCCGCTGATCACGCCCGGCGCCGCCTCGAACGAGATCACCAAAGCTGTTCATAACGACTACGAGAAGAACAAGTACACCTTCCACGGCTACCTGACTTCGGCCGCGCAGGCGCAACTCGTCTGCGACGCCGCCAAGGAGCTTCTGGTCGACCAGCTCAAGTTCAAGTCGGTGGCGATCATGAGCGAGGACGCGGCGTGGACCAAGCCGCTCGACATCGGCTACGAGGCCTGCCTGCCGAAGGCCGGCCTGAAGGTGGTCGAGCACATCCGCTTCTCGCCCGACACCACCGACTTCACGCCGATCTTCAACAAGATGGAAGCCGCCAAGCCCGACGTGATCGTCACCGGCATCTCCCATGTCGGCGTGCAGCCGACGGTGCAGTGGAAGAACCAGCAGGTGCCGATCCCGATGTTCGGCATCAGCGCGCAGGCGCTGAGCCCGTCGTTCTGGGGCGACACCAACGGCGCCGCCGAAGGCGTGCCCTCGCTCGCGGTCGCGACCCCCGACGTTGCGGTGACGCCGAAGACAAAGCCGTTCGCGACGGCCTTCAAAGCTAAGTTCGGCACCCCACCGGCCTATACCGGCTACACCGCCTACGACGAGGTCTACATCATCGCCGAAGCGATCCAGCGCGCCGGCTCGACCGATCCGGACAAGATGGTGGCCGAGCTGGAGAAGACCGACTTCGAGGGCACGATCGGCAAGATCCAGTTCTACGGCAAGAACGACGAGTTCACCCACGGCATCAAGTCCGGCCCAGGCGCCGTCACCGGCCTCGTGTTCCAGTGGCAGAACGGCAAGCAGATCACGGTCTGGCCAAAGGCGATCGCGGAAGGGAAGCTGAAGTTCCCGGACTTCGTGAAGTTGTCGCAGTAAGCGCGGAAACCAAGCACGCCGTCATTGCGAGGAGCAGAGTGACGAAGCAATTCTATCCGCGCAAGCAGTGCGATGGATTGTTTCGTTTCGCTCGCAATGACGGTGGTGGGGAGAAGCTATTTGCGCGTCGGCGGCGCCGCCTGGATCGTCGGCGCGGCGGCCGCGAGCAGCGCGGCGCGATCGCCGTTGCGCGGCGGATAGATGCGCTGCCGGTTGATGGTCTGCTTGGTGAGCTTGGCGGCGGCGCCTGTGGTGTGCACCTCACGGTCCCAGCCGGTGGTGTAGAGCGCGCCCCAGGTGCCGAGATCGAGCACCGTCACGTACCAGTCGATATTGAGCGGTAGCAACTCTTCGCCAAACAGATCGGCGACCACATTGTGTCCGGCAAACCGGCCCATCGGCCGCGCGAACTGGCACGACATCACGGTCGGATGTTCGCCGTCGATCAGGCAGGCGGCGACGTCGCCGGCGGCGAACACGCCGGGCAGGCCTTCGACGCGCATGAAATGATCCACCGCGAGGCGGCCGAGCGCGTCGCGCCTGGCAGGCAGCATCGCGGCGAGGGGGCTCGCATGCATGCCGGCGCACCACACCACGGTCGCGGCCGGAATGACTTCGCCCGAGCCTAATGTGATGCTGTCGGCGCCGACCGCGCTAACCCTGACGTTGAGCCGTGTCTCGACGCCGAGCGCGGACAGCGCCTCGTTGATGACCGGGCGGCCATGCGCGCCGAACGTCGCGCCGACCTCCGGATTGGGATCGATCAGGACGACGCGATGATCGCCGGTGATGCCAGCGTGGGCGAGCTTGGCCGGCATCTCGGCCGCGACCTCGATCCCGGTGAACCCGGCGCCGACGACCGCAACCGTCGAACGTGCCGGCGACGCCGGCTGCTTGCCGAGCGCGGCAAGATGCGCGTCGAGCCGCGTCGCCGCTTGATACGTGTCGACGTCGAAGCCATGGGCGGCAAGGCCTGATATGGCGGGGCGGACCAATTCGCTGCCGGTCGTCAGCACCAGCCGGTCATAGGTCAAGGTCTCCGCGCCGGAGTTCGTCTTGACCACGACCTCGCGCTTCGCCGGATCGATCGCCGCGACCTCGGCGACCCGATGCCTGACGCCGACCGGATCGAGCAGTTGGTCGAGCGGCAGCGCGACATCGGCGAGATCGACCTCGTAATTGCGCACCCGGATGTTGTGATAGGCGTTGCGATCGACGACGAGTATCTCGGTATCTACCGCCCGCGCACCGATCTCGTCGCGCTTGCGGGCGGCGCCGAGCGCGGCCCACAGACCGGCAAAGCCGGCCCCCAGCACCAGGATGCGCGCCATCTCTCCCTCCGATCGTTGGTCGGAGGGAGCTTGCCTGCGCAGGCGCGGTCAAATCAAGTGGGTGAGGGCGTGTGAGGTGCCGTCACGTCCCCGGGCGCGACACCTCGGTCTCCTTGCTGGTGATGAATTCCAGCAGCACCGGCACGCCCTCCTTGGTCTTCTGGATGCCGCGCTTGATCGCGGGGATGATGTCCTCGGGCCTGGTCACCCGCTCGCCATGGCCGCCGAAGGCGCGGGCCATCGCGGCGTAATCGCCGGAGATGTCGGTGGAGCGGTACTTCTCGGTCGAGATCGGCATCACCTTCAGCTCGATCGCCATCGAGAAGTTGTTGAGCAGGATCGACATGATCGGAATCCGCTCGCGCACCGCGGTCTCGAAATCCATCCCGGTGAAGCCGATCGCGGCGTCGCCCCAGACATTGATGCAGAGCTTGTCGGGCTTTGCCAGTTTGGCGCCCATCGCAAGGCCGAGACCATAGCCGAGCTGCGTGGTCTTGCCCCAGCCGATATAGGACAGCGGCTCGACCGACTTCCAGAATGGCGACAGCTGGTCGCGCGGGCTGCCGGCGTCATGGGTGATGATGGTGTTGTGGATGTCGACGGTGTGCTGCAGGTCCCACAGCACGCGGTAGGGATTGAGCGGCGCGTCGTTGTGCGTCAGCTTCGGCATCCACTTGGCGAGCCATTCCTTGTGCGACGCGGCGATCTCCTCCGCGACGGCGCTCGCGTTGCGGTCCGCGGTGACTGTCTTGCCGATCTCTTCCAGCAGCGCGTCGAGCACGAGGCCGGCGTCGCCGACCAGCCCGATCTTGGCCTCGACATCCTTGTTGATGTGGTTCGGATCGAGCGTCGAATGGATGATGGTCTTGCCCTTTGGCATCGCGATGCCGAACGAGGTTTCGGTGAAGGAGCAGCCGATGCCGAAGATCACGTCGGCTTCAGCGAGAAATTTCGGCACCGCGCGCGGCACCGCAAGGCCGCCGGAGCCGAGCGACAGCGGATGCGTCTCAGGGAATGACGACTTGCCGCCGAGGCTCGTGGTGACCGGGATCGCGAGCCGCTCGGCGAGCCGCTTCAGCTGCGGCCAGGCCTTTGCGTAGTGCACGCCCTGGCCGGCATAGATCACCGGACGCTTGGCATTGACGAGCAGGGCGGCGGCTTCCTTGATGTGAACGGGATCGGCGCCATAACGGGTGCGCAGCACCGGCGTGTAGTTCAAGGGCTCCGGCACCTCCTCGTTCCACATGTCGGCGGGGATCTCGACAATCACAGGCCCGCCGCGGCCGTTCTTCAGCTTGGTAAACGCGCGGCGGAAAATGTTACAGACCTCCGGGGCGAGATTGATCGGCTCCGAGGACTTGGAGAACGCCTTCATCGCCTGGCTGGAATTGAAGTTCGGGTCGATGTTGGCGAGTCGCCGCGCATAGCCCATCGGCAGCACCAGCACGGGCACGGATTCGCCGTAGCACTGCGCGACGCCGCCCATCGCGTTCTCGGCGCCCGGGCCGTGCTGCATGCAGAACGCGCCGATCTTCTCGCCCGAGGTGACGCGGGAGATCGCGTCCGCCATGTGCACGCCGATGCGCTCCTGGCGCACCATCACGGGGCGGATATCGGCGGCGGCGGCGTATTCGATCAAATGGTTGACGGGGTACCCCGTGAGGATCTCGATCCCCTCGCGCTTCATGATTTCCGCGATCGCGGTGCCGAGCTTCATGACGGTCACTCCCATTGGATGCGGCCGGTTCGCTCCGGCCTCGTTGTCGCCCTGTCCGATAAAGGAACAGGATTTCGCTGGCTGGTAAAGCCGAGCGGCGGGCCGGATCAGGTAGTCCTGATATGCGTTTACGCCCAATCGCGGCTGGCCGCCTCGCGGGGCGAGGTCGCGATGCAGGCAAAACTAGTGGGGAGTTTCTCTGCAACCCTTAAGCGATCGTTCATCCTGTCCCTCAATGGGCCGTCAACCAATGTGGCCTAGTTTTGCTGGAATATTACTACGGCGCGGGAGAAAAAAGCCGCGAGCGTCGGACAGGAGCTTTTCATGCGCGCGTTGCTTGCAAGATTTCTGCGTGACGATGTCGGCGCTACGGCGATCGAATACGCCATCATTGCCGGCGGCATCAGCATCGTGATCGTCGCCGGCGTCAAAGGCATCGGCACCAGCGTCAGCGGCCAATTCAGCGCCGTCGGTGCGGCGTTCAAGTAAGCACCGCTGGACACGCTTTCGATTCAGCCGTTCTCGCTTTCTCCATTCAACGCGCGCAGCATCGCGATGCGCGCGAACATCAGCCCGCCGCCCCTTGTTTTAACGCGTTGACGAGATGCTCGGCCGCGACCTGCCCGCGCGCATCCTGATGGGCGTCTTCGGATAGCTTCATGATGTAGTCGGCGGCGCAACGTCACCAGCGTGCCGCCGCGATGCTGCTCCGCCGCGTAAGCGCCTCTCAGCCGGCCTTCTTGCGCGCGGCGGTGCCCTGCGCCCGCGTTGCCTTCTCGGCCTTCTTCGGCTCCGGCTTGACGGCTTCCCTGGGCTCGCGCTTGCCGCTGCCCGAGATCGGCAGCAGCATCTCGCGCTGGCCTTCGATGCGCTTCTTCGGCTTCTTGCCCTTCGCGGCCTTTGCTTCGGCCCTGGCGGGAGCAGCCTGCTTCTCGTTGGCGAGGCTCTTCTTCAGCGCGTCCATCAGGTTGATGACGTTGCCGCTGGCCTTCGCCGCGGGCTTGGCGATCTTGATGCCGTTGCGCTTCTGGTTGATCAGGTCGATCAGCGCCTGCTCGTAGCGATCCTCGAACTCCTCCGGATCGAACTCGGCGGACTTCTGCTCGACGATATGCTTGGCGAGATCCAGCATGTCCTTGGTGATCTTCACATCCTGGATGTCGTCGAAATATTCCTTCTCGCTGCGCACCTCGTAGGGGTAGCGCAACAGCGTGCCCATCAGCCCGTTGTCGAGCGGCTCGAGCGCGATGATATGCTCGCGGTTGGTCAGCACGACGCGGCCGATCGCGACCTTGTCCATGCTGCGGATGGTTTCGCGGATCACCGCGAAGGCGTCGTGGCCGACCTTGCCGTCGGGAACGAGATAATAGGGGCGGATCAGATAGCGGCTGTCGATCTCGCTGCGCGGCACGAATTCGTCGATCTCGATGGTGCGGGTCGAATCCAGCGCGATGTCGTCGAGCTCTTCCTTGGTGACCTCGATGTAGGTGTCGGTGTCGACCTTGTAGCCCTTCATGATGTCGTCAGTGGCAACTTCCTCGCCGGTCTCCGCATCGACCTTGGCGTATTTGATCCGGTGGCCGGTCTTGCGGTTGATCTGGTTGAAGGAGACCTTCTCGGTATCCGACGTCGCCGGGTACAGGGCAACCGGGCAAGTCACGAGCGAAAGGCGCAAAAAGCCCTTCCAGTTGGCGCGGGGGGCCATGGGGAAACTCCGATTACGCAACCGACGGAACGGTCAAGGATAACACCGGGAACCCCAGTTTGAAACAACACCGCCCGGTGAATCTGGCAACGGCGTTAACCGTGGCTTCAGCCTGCGCCGGTTTGACGCGGTGGCCGCAGCGGGCGCCGGGCCGTCGCCAGACGGCTCGGAACATCACTCCATATGCCGCGTTGGCCTTTCGAAGGGGAGCGGCAATCGCCGGAATTACAGGCACTTAAGCAAAGAGGTCGCCATGGCTAGGGAACAACACGGTCAGATCATCGAAACCCCGACCGAGGCGCGCCAGGCCGAACCCGGACCTTCGGTTCTCGCACTGCTCACAGCCTCGACCGGGCTCGCCGTTTTGATCCTTGGCATCGTCTGGTTCGCCTTCTTCCGGGTGTAGGCGCTGCTGACGATCGTCTCCCGTGTGCGAGGTGTCCATTGTCGAAGTGAGATGCCGTTGAAGCAGGGTGCCATGCGCGTGAGGGTGCGTACGCTCGCTTCCGGCGTCGGCCGCTTGAGCATGCGGATGCATGCCGTCTGTCAAGCTGCGCGGCGACTCGACGCGTGACGCGCATGCGCGCCGCGGATCGCCAACATGCGCGTGGAAATTCCGGCGCAGGCTGCTGCGATGGGCGGCGAAATCATCCCTGACCATCTGGCGAAGAAACTTGAGCCGGATTTTGAGCGAAGGCTCGCGGCTTCACGAGATTTTGCGCTGAGACCCGTGATGCGCGCTGCGGTGGCGCGTCACGAGATCATCGAAATTGGCTGCTAGCTGATTTGAATCAGATACGCCTTGAGCTTGAGATGTTCTTTCCGCAAGAAGAAAAAAACTCGTTGTTGGCGCGCTTCAAGGAGAAAAGCGTCTCAGGTGTCTTCGTCGGACTGACGGTGCTGGCGATGGCGGGGTGGATCTATCTCCTCAGTTCGATGTTCCTGAAATTCATGCTGTGGTGGTTCTCCTGAAGCGCTTTGCGCGAGAACAACCGGTGTTGGCGCCTGAGCATTGTCGCGCCGTTTGATTGCACAAAAATTGCAGCGGCTGAACATTCTTTCGGCGCGCCCAATCATGATGTCGTCACAACTTCGAATGTTAATAACATCGGGGCTAACGTGGACGACTGTGATGCTTTCTCCTGTTCTCATTCTTGCCGCGGCGTTCGTCGCCGGCTTCCTCTCCGGCTTCGCCGCGCGCTCGTGGCGGTCGCACAAGCGCCGCGCGCAATATCGGATCTATGCGCCCTATGTGGCACCGTCGGCCGCTCGATCGTCGAGGCGGGAACAGCAACCGGTTTCCGCGTTCGGCCACATGCGCCGCGCGTTCTAGCGGGGGCTAGCTCCACAGAGGTAGCGCGACAGTGTGGTGCGTTGGGGTTGGCGGGCGACATGCAATCGGTCATCTTGTCTTCGTTGCGGCAGCCGGGCTGGGTCCGCGTGCCGGTCTGGTCCCGCCGTCGGCCTGCGCGGATCGCGAGGGAACTTGCACAGCATGAGTGATCTCAGGGGACATTCGCCGAGGCGGTATGTCGTCGACGTCAGTGGCCGGCGCGTGCTGGTCGGTCTCACGCTCGAAGAGACGTCGGAATTCGAAGGATTGGACACTTCCCTGCCGGTGGACGGGGAAGCTCGGAACCAGGAGGCCTTGAGCGCCGAGCCGATACCGTCGGCCGTCGAGGGGCGGTGGCTCGAACTCTACGACAAGCATGACAAGGCCTGGATCAAGTGGAAGGCCGACCTGAGGGCCGGGCAAGAGGGCGATTCACCCTTTTTTAACTAAGACCGGGCGATTTTTGAGCGATACTGCCTGAATGGCCCGAACCGGATACTGACAGATGTTTCAGCTGTTTTTGCGGGCTCGCGCCCACGACCTGATCCGGTCGCGGCGTAGCGAGGAAGGTTTCAAGGCACGCTCGGCCGAGCGCGATGCCGAGACCGATCGCGCCCGGATCGGATCGATCATGGCCGCCATCGAGGCCGCGTTGCAGGCGGCCGAAAGCGAGCAATCCGGCCTTGGCCGCCGCGTCGACGATGTTCTGGCCCGCGCCGCGGTGACACTGGGCAACGGCACCGACGAATATCTGGAACGCGAGGCGCTTGACAATTATCATCAAGACCTGTTTGACGCCGAGATCTCCAACGGCCAGCGTCGGCTGAAGGAACTGGCGACCGAGATTGCGCACTTCAAGTTCATGAAGGCCGCGGTACTGAGCCGCTTTCCGGACTACAAACCTGCGGCCGCCAGCAACTGACGCACCCCGCAGCCGGAACTCGACGGTAGTCGCTGCGGCCCGCGCCTGACTGCGCGTGCGGCCTGCTCCGGCGCAAGGCGAAAGGAACAGGCGGAACGTGGTGATCGCAGGCAATCTACTCGTCACGGGCTGCGCCGGCTTCATCGGCTTCCATCTGGCGGAGCATTTGCTGCGGGCAGGGCAGCCGGTCATCGGCATCGACAATCTGAACCAGTATTACGACCCGGCGCTCAAGCGCGCGCGGCTCGATCTGCTCAAGCAGCACCGGGGGTTCACCTTCCTGGAGCTCGATCTCGCCGACCGCGCCGGGATGAAGGCGCTGTTCGAGCGTTATCGCTTCGAGGTCGTGGTGCATCTCGCGGCCCAGGCCGGCGTGCGCTACTCCCTGCAGAACCCGCATGCCTATGTGGATTCCAACCTGGAGGGCTTTCTCAACATTCTCGAGGGTTGCCGGCACACGGCGTGCAAGCATCTGCTGTTTGCGTCGTCATCGTCGGTCTACGGGGCGAACACCAAGCTGCCGTTCTCGATCCACGACAATGTCGATCACCCGGTCAGCCTGTATGCCGCGACGAAAAAGGCCAACGAGCTGCTCGCCCATTCCTATAGCCACCTCTATCGCATCCCGACGACCGGGCTGCGGTTTTTTACGGTCTACGGGACTTGGTACCGGCCGGACATGGCGCTCTACGCGTTCGCGGACGCGATCACCAAGGGGAAACCGATCCAGCTGTTCAACAACGGCAACATGCGGCGCGACTTCACCTATGTCGACGACGTGGTCGAGGCGATGGTGCGGCTGATCGACCGCCCGCCCGCGGGCGACGTCAATTGGTCGGGAGCGCATCCCGATCCGGGGTCGAGCAAGGCGCCGTGGCGCGTCTACAATATCGGCAACAGCAGGCCCGAAGAATTGATGCATGTGGTGGCGTTGCTCGAGCAGGGCTTCGGCCGGCGGGTCGAAAAGCAGTTGCTGCCGATGCAACCTGGGGATGTGCCGGAGACGGCAGCTGACGTTTCCGACCTGGAGCGAGACATCGGCTTCCGGCCGCAGACCCGGATCGAGGACGGCGTTGCCAAATTTGTCGACTGGTATCGGGCTTATCACGACATCGATCGGAAATAGTGCGCTCTTCGCAGATCCAACCTTGAGAAAAACTTGCGCGGCGTGGAACGGAGTGTGGCAATGCGAGTTATCACGGGTTTTGCCGTAGCTTCAGTTATGATCATGTCAGGAGCAATCGCTCCGGCGATCGCGATCGACGTCCAGGTCGCACGCGCCTGCGATGCTCTGGTGGCGCGCGCATTTCCGCCGCGGCAACCCGGCAATCCCGCTTCCGGCAGCGCGAGGGGTGGCGCTAAGGATCAGCGCGACTATTTCAACAAGTGCGTCGCCAACGGTGGCAAGATGGATGACGACACGCCTGCCAAATCGAAATAGCGCGGCGATCGCGACGCGCCGCCAATTAGCGATGCTTATGGCGATTGATGGTGCGAACGGCTGTTTGCTGCAGTGAACGTGCAAAGCGCATGTGGGATGAAGCGCGAAGTGGTCTGTCGAAGCCGCATCAGCGTCGCTCATTTTGAATTAGAATAGCATTGTCGGATTTGGTCCGGATTCGAGACGAATCTCTTTGCACGATCGAACGTGAAGCGCTGAATCTTTCCGTCTTATCGCCAGGGCGCCGATCGGAACGCCCGACGTTCGCGGCGCCCCGATGTCTGCGGTCGGCGCGGATGGCTGCGCGCATCCATGCCGCTTAGTTTAACCTGTTATGCGCTGCGCAAATCCGATTGATCGAGTGCAGCAGATTTAGTGTGTGCATGTCGTCGTTGGTGGAATATCTGGTTCGCGGCTGGAACATCGCCTGAAGCCGCCGGCCTTTGGCGCGGCGACATTGTGATCTCGCGCAGGCGTTCCGCCGGTTTCCCTCGCGATCGCGGCGATCGATGATCGTCAAATGATTTCATGCTCTTGGTCGCGCCGTGCGGCCGGCACCTGTTGCGTTCTTCGGCCGCGCGTCGCATCGCTGCCGTCGACATCCCATCGCAGCGACACAATACGGCCATCGATTAAACCTTTCGCGATCAGGTTGTGGAACCAAATTGGAAAAATTTCTGTCAGCGTAACGTTGGTCGCAAACCTGCCCCATTAACCGCTTTCCATGTGCGTGATCTAACTCTGTCATCGAAACTTCAATCACATCGCTCATACCCTTAACCGCAGAGCGAGGGCGCGCCATGAAGCAGCACAAGATTCAACACTTGCATCAGCCGATCGAAGAGGCGTTGCTCGCGACCAACCAATCGCTGCGCAACGAGGTCGTTGCGCTGATGCTGGATATCGCTGAGCTGCGTGAAATCCACGAGCGCCCGGTTGCGTCCCGCTCGTTCGGTGTATCGCGTGAGCAGACCACCCCGCGCGCCGCGCTGCGCCGGGTTCATCGCTGACGTCCGTCCGCGAATTTCTCACCACGCAATTGCCGCCACTTCCGCGCCATCCGGCGCGGGTGGTGGCTTGTCCATGATCGCGGACAACTCAATTTAAGATTGAGGCGTGGATCGCCTGCCGATCATGCTGCGGGCCGCCGGACGGATTCAGCGATGCGTCTGCATCGAGGGGCGCGGGGGCGTATCAGTGCTCTTGTCGCACCGGCTTGTGCGCCACGACGTCGGACAAGCGCTCGCGCAGGATCCAGGTCTGCAGGACCAACTCGACGGCGGTATGCCGGAGCTCGGAATTCTCCGCGACGAGCCGTTCCAGGGCGTCGGTCGCCTCGCTGGACGCGGACTGCTTCCCCTCGAAGACCTTGAGACGCGCCATGGTGTCGATCCTCGTAAAATCTGTTGATCAGAGGCGGGCTCTGACAAGCGTCAGCACAGAATAGTTCGCAGACTATCCGGCGGTCGTGGCTCCGCCTGATGGTCTCGGGTGGGAAAGCGCTTAATTGATAATTCGCGGATCGAGCTATGAGAGTTAGGTGTCGTGAAAATAATCCTCAAATATGTTGAAACTCTCATGACACCTAACGTCTTAGTAACTACCGCCGCGCGTGCGCGGCTGCAAGCTACCGGACGCGAAGGTCGCGGGATTAATTTGTTAGAATTTTGTGAAACTTCTGCTTGAACGCCGGCGTAACTATCACGGAGAGGCATGGTGCACTCACAATCTGTCGAGGGACCGATTGGATGTTCTCATTTGCTTCTCATTCAGGAATGCAAACGGTGCGCCAGTTATCCAGATCAAATTCTCATACGCAGAAAGTCGTATAACTTTTCCTGTGAGGCCGGTTCGGCGCGGGAATATTGCTCATATATTTCGGTAAATACCTTGCAGCTTCGGCGTTTCTTCGCAAAATGCAGCGTTACCGACGGCAAGTTTGAGGCTCCCGAAAGACCCCCGGGAAATCCTCAATTTGAATTTCCTGTTGCATTTACATAGCTTATAGGCCATGCGATGATTGCTAATCTAGGGGGCAATGAGATGACCAATGAGGCGTCATTCTACTGAGGAGATCACTTCCAAGGTCAAACAGGCCGAGGAACTCATGGCGCGGGGGCAGTCACAAGCCCAAGCGTGCAAGGTGCTGGGCGTTAGCGTGATGACATTTCACCGCTGGCGCAAGCAGGAGGCCGCGCGCGGCCATCCGGCGAATGGTACTGTGACCGAACTCGCCACTCGCACCGATGATCGAGATGGGATCCCCCACGTCCACAACCGTATTGACGAATTGCGGCTGGAAAATGAACGGCTGCGCCGGATCGTGACCGATCTGCTGCTCGAGAAAATGAAGATCGAGGAGAAGCTTGCGGTCAGGTCCAACGGCGGGAACGGCTTGCCCCGCCGGGGTGAAGTCCAGAGCTGACGATAAGCTGATCCGTTATAAGCTGATCCGTTAATGGATACGCGAGGGCCTGGGCGCCAGCAGCAGCTGGTCGCTCAGATGCGCTTTCTCTGATCGTGCGCGAAGCTCTTCGAGGATTGGACGTAGCCTCTCCTGAGCGAGGTCCAGACCTTTGACAATGTCCTGATTCGGCATTTCGGCCGGAAAGCGGGCCGATCGCAGCTTGGTTTCGACCGCCTTGACCAGTACCTCGACGTCGTCGCGGTGCTGGCCGGCGACCAGCTCCGCGCCCATCAGGCGGATCAAGTGGAGGAGGGCCACCAGCGCGGCCTCGGTTTCGCCAGCCGAAGAACTCATGGATGCTCTCTGCCTGATATTGCCGGCAGGTCTTGCGAGCTCACGGCCTGCCTGATACTGATAATGCACATATGAATTGTTAACACGAATGTTAATTCCCGATGACCGACCTGTCGGACGCTCGATTAGCGAAGGATCCGGTTAACGTCGGCGCGTTCGCTTTTGCTTCGCTCGAGGCGTTTGCCGTCGCTTTCGAGATGATCATCGTCGTGCTGTCCAGCATCATTGGCGGTGCGGCCTATCACCTGTTCTACTACCACACGGTTTATAGCAACAGATTCGAGGGTTTTCTAGGCATCGGGGTCCTCGCCGCCATCCTTCACATGTTCGTGGCGAAGTCGCAGGGCCTCTACAATGCACAGGTGATGGCCGGGCTCGACCGGCGCTGGAGCAGCCTGCTCGGCGGGTGGCTGCTGGTCGTCCTGTTGATGACACTGATCATCTTCCTCCTGAAGGTTGGCTCCGGCGTCTCGCGCGGGTCGGTGATGTCATTCGGCCTGATCGGCGGCCTCGGGCTGGTGGCTGGACGGATGCTGCTGCAGGCGCCGCTGCAACGTGCGATCGACCGCGGCATGCTGGCGACCCGCCGCGCCGTCGTGGTCGGGTTGGCGGACGAATTGTCACGGGTGCGGCAATCGAGCCTGCTGCGCGATTTCGGCCTCAGCGAGGTGCGACGGGTTCAGCTGTCGGGCCAGTCCGACGACGCGGGCGACCGCGCGGGTGTTGCGTCAGCCATTCGTGCCGCGCGTGAGTGCGGCGCCGACGAGATCATCCTGGCGATGCCCTGGCAGCAGGAGCCGCGCATCCAGTTCGTCTGCGATCAATTGCGGGCGTCGCCGCTGCCGGTGCGGCTGCTGCCGGATCGAACTGCGGAGAGATTCCTCGCGCTGCGGATGGTGGCGAGCGGCCCGATACCGACGCTGGAAATGCAGCGCTCGCCGCTCACCGCGGTTGAGCGTGCGGGCAAGCGGCTGTTCGACATCGTGGCGTCGAGCGGCCTGCTGGTGCTGTTCGCGCCGCTCCTGATCGGGACCGCGATTGCGATCAAGCTCGACTCCAAAGGCCCGATCCTATTCCGGCAACGCCGCAACGGGTTCGACGGCAAGCAGTTTACCATCCTGAAATTCCGCTCGATGCATGTGCTCGAGGATGGCGACGTCATCGTGCAGGCGCGTCCGAACGATTCACGGCTGACCGGGATCGGCGCGACGCTGCGCCGCCGCAGCATCGACGAGCTGCCGCAGCTGGTGAACGTGCTGCGCGGCGACATGTCGCTGGTCGGCCCGCGGCCGCACGCGCTGGCCCATGACGACAAGTACTCGAAGCTGATCGCGAGCTATGCGCAGCGCCAGCACGTCAAGCCGGGCATCACCGGCCTCGCCCAGGTGCAGGGATTGCGCGGCGCGACGCCCGCGATCGAGGACATGCAGCTGCGCGTAGCGCACGACCTGATCTACATCAAGAGCTGGAGCTTCGTGCTCGACCTGCGGATCCTGCTGCGCACGGTCGGCGCGGTGCTGCGGCACAAGGGTGTCTGACAGGCCAGGCATCCGACGGCAGCCCGGGTGCCGACGCGCCTTATTCCGGAAGGCTCTGGTTGGCGTCCTTGAATTCCGCCTCGATGATGCGCCGGTTGGCGTCGGTCGCCACGCGATAGGCCTGGCCGACCGCGCCTTTGAGCTCCGGCGCGCGGGTGAGGATCAGGCGAATCTGCCGCTGCAGCAGGTCGACCAGCTCCACATCGCGCGTGGTGTCGACCTGCGCCAGCAGGATCAGGCGCGGCGCGATCAGATCGCTGCGGTTGAAGCCGGTGTAGTAGGACATCTTCAGCGCCTTCGATGCGGTCGGGTTCAGCCAATCGAACCGCCCGGTCGCCGAGGCGAGGCCGAACCAGGCGCCGGCATCCATCGGCGAGAGCCGAAGCGCGCGCGTGAAGGCGGCTTCGGCCGCCTCGGGCGAAGTCTGCAAATCGCTCCAGCCGTCACGCAGCCACAGCTCGCTTCTGATCACGCCGATGCCGGCCGCGAGCGACGGCTTGCCGCGCGATGTATCGGCGGCGAGCCACCAGGCCGACAACGCCAGTGTCACGGCGCCGATCGCGGCCGCGGCCGGCGCGAAGGCCGGCGACAGCTGCCGTGGGTATCGCCGGAACGCGTCGGATATCGTGTCAGCCATCGTGCTATCCATGGCGCACGGCCCGGTTGCCGGTCATCAGCAGCGTTCGCCGTGCGCCCTCGAGCTTGACGCAGGTCAGGCGGCCGGTCGCATAGGCTCCGGTGTCGACATTGATGCGGTTGTGCAGCAGCTCGGCCTCATGCACCGGCGTGTGGCCGTGGACCACGACCTTGCCGAAATCATCTTCCGACATCAGGAAGTCGTCGCGGATCCACAGCAGGTCTTCCCTGCGCTGCTGGTTCAGCGCGACGCCGGGCCGGACGCCGGCATGCACGAAGAAGTAGCGGCTGTGCACATAACAGATCGGCAGCGAGCGCAGGAAGGCAAGATGCGCCGGCGGCATCTGGCGAACCAGCGCCCGCGCGAGCGCCCGG
Organism: Bradyrhizobium sp. UFLA03-84; assembly: GCF_002289535.1. Lineage (NCBI taxonomy): Bacteria > Pseudomonadati > Pseudomonadota > Alphaproteobacteria > Hyphomicrobiales > Nitrobacteraceae > Bradyrhizobium > Bradyrhizobium sp. UFLA03-84. Next base: position 87,731 of record NZ_NSJY01000014.1, read on the forward strand.
CGTTCCTCCGCGTCGGGATTCGACGAGGGCGTCAATCCATAGGACATCAGCGTTTGCAGGCCGCCGAACTGCCGCCACTGCGCCAGCATGTCGGGATTGACGAGAAACTCCAGCAGGCACGCCTCGTGATTGCCGAGCAAACAGACCATGCTTCGGGTGCGGCGGCGTTGATCGAGCATCGCGATCACCTCGCGCGAATCCGGTCCGCGATCGATGTAGTCGCCAAGGAACACCTGGATCGGCCGCACCGGCCGTGACTTGCGGATATCGGCATCGATGCGCGCGCAGATCTCGTGCAGCAGGTCGGCGTGGCCGTGGATATCGCCGACCGCGTAGATGCAGGTCTCGTCTCCCGCGTGCTCGAGGTCGCCGGTCTGGCCGACAATACGTTGGAGGAGGCTGCGCATGTACCGCCTAGCCCGCCTGCAACCGTGAACGGCCGATCCGCTGCGCCAGTCCTGTTCCGATCACGGCTCCCAACACGATCACTCCGGGCAGCGCCGGCAATTCCGGCAAGGTGAAGGCAGCGAGCAGCAGCGTCAGCAGCACGGCCGCGGCCGCCGCAGGATAAGACCAGTTGCGGCCGCGATTGCGCGCACCGGCCGTGAACGCCGCGATGCCGACGATCGTAACCGCGAGTAGAGTCCAGAACATGGCGGAACCGAACTGGACGATCAAGGCGGCGGCACTGGTCGCCACCACGGGCTGCGTGGCTGCGCCTTGCCAGTCCATGTAGGTCGACGCCAGTATTGCGGTGGTCCCGGCGCCGCTGCCGAGCGCGGGCAGGTCGGCGAGCAGATTGTGGGTCGATTGCACGAACTCCGCCGGTGCATCGGCGAAGGCTATGGCAAACGCCACATCGGGGTGGCGATTGGCAATCGCCGTCGCCAGGGCGATCAGCGCGATCGCGGCGGCAGCAGCAGCGCTGCTCCAGCGGTGCAGATGAAGTTTTCGCGCGGCGAAGGTCATCAGGACGAGGGCGATGCCCGCTGCGATTGCGATCGCGGCACCGCGACGGCCGTACCAGCAGGCGCTGGCGGCGCCGAACAGTGCGCCGGCGGCGAACAGCCAGCGCAGTTGCGCGAGCTGCGCCGCCGTGTGGCCATCGGCATGGCCACCGGTGTCGAGCGTGCGCGCCAGGCCAAGCGGAATGCCGACGAGAACGACGACCAGTAAGCCGTTTGCGGTCCGATCGCGCGCCGCGTCGCCGGCACCGAGCCAGGTTTTGATCGGATCGCTGTACAGCAGCAGGATCAGGGCCGCGACGGTTGCGGTTGCCGCGATGCTGCGGGCCACCATGTCGGCGCGGCGGGCATCGATCGCGATCGCCGCGGCTGATATCATGACCGATAGCAGTGACAGCCAGACCAGCAGCGCGCCGAGGCTTGCGCCGGTATCGATCGTGATGCTGCCGCTGAGCGGCATCCCCAGCGTTTCACCGGCGAATTTCCACACCGGATGCGCCAGGAACGGCAGTGGCAACATCTGCAGGATGATCCAGAGCATCGGTATCAGCGCCACTGCAACGGCTGGCCCGGCGACCGATTTCAGGAATGACAGTTCACCTGGACGGATCACCATCAGGCTCGCCAGCAACCCAAGCGACGTTGTGGTGCCGGCGAGGCCAATGGCGAGCGAGGCGTCGAGCAGACCCAGCGGAATCGACGTACCGATCAGGATGCAGATGAATGCCGTGACGTTCCACACGAGAGGGCAAGTCCTGAGGTGGGGTTCCTGCGGAAGATGCGAACGCAAGGCAGCGGGATGCCCCGGGCCCGCGGCGAGGTCAATGGAAATCGGGCACGCCGAATTTGGGAGCGTAGTGCCGCGTCAATGCGGACGGCGCAAGGCCAGCAGCGGCGTCGAGGAGCGGGACCAGAACAGCGGCGCGAGTGCGCTCGCGAGATATCCGCCTTGCAGCGATACGATCGCGGTGATCATGAGCAGCATCGTCTCGGACCACACGAGGCGCGTGCCTGCGATGACGGCCAGCAGCGTGAGTTCCGCAAGCATGACGGGCACCAGCACCAGGCAGTGCTGGCGCAGCCCGAGAACCGCACCGCCGATCAAATTGCCAAGGAAAACAAATAACATAACCAACCCTGCGACCGCATGATAGCGGGCCGGGTCCTAAGCCTGGGTTAAGCCGATCGTCGCAAATCGGCCGGCACGCGAATGGCTGGGTGGTTATGTTAGTCGATTAACAATCAGAATGGGCGCAGATCGCCGTAGCTGTAGGCCGCCCAATAGTCACGGCCGCCATAGGGGCCATAGGCGCCGTAGAGCGGCGCGCAGGAGTAGCGATCGGGACAGCCGTGCCAGCACACCCGCTTCCACTGGCAGACATCGCCATGACAATATTGCAGTCGCTGGCAGTTACCGCCGACGCGCTGCACCGCGCGCGGGGTCGGAGAAATGCTCAATTCCGCGGCAAAAGCGCCCGAATTGCCAATGCCGAGCAGCAAGGCGACGGTTCCCAAAGCGATCGCCAGTGGCTTCATGCGAGGCATCGAACCCTCAATCGTTAAACTCAAACCATCTCATTCACCGATAACTGGGACATCACGCGAAATCAAAGCCGGAGTGATGCCGCACGGGCCGTTTGCATCACGGTATCGCGCCGGTGTCGCCGAATTGCCTCACCTTGCTAACATTATTTATCAATTGTACCGCACTATATCGCGGAACCTTGTGATTGTGATAGTCGGCATGTTACGGCACGGCCGGAGTATTTGAATGTCGCGTGCGAATTTCATTCGGATAATGATATTGCTTGCGGCCGCCGTTTCGGTCAGCGGTTGCCATTATATGCCGACCAACGGTCCGACCAGCTCCGATGTGGTCGCCGGGCAGAAGGACCCGGAAAGCCTGCCCTACGCGATGGTCAAGATCACGCCGCAGGTCGAGAACGTGCTGGCGTCGTTCGCGCCGCAGCTCGCCGGCGGCATTCAGGGCCCGCCGCCGAAAGATATTCACTTCGGCATCGGCGACGTCGTCAGCGTCACGATCTTCGAGGCCGCCGCCGGCGGTCTGTTCATTCCGGTCGAGGCCGGCGTGCGTCCCGGCAACTACATCACGCTGCCGAACCAGAACGTCGATACCGACGGCAACATCTCGGTGCCCTATGCCGGCGCGATCCGTGCCAAGAACCGCACGCCGACCGAGGTGCAGCGCTCGATCGTCGACGCGCTGAAGAACCGCGCGATCGAGCCGCAGGCGGTTGTCGCGCTGATCGAGCAGCGCACCTCGCTGATCTCCGTGCTCGGCGAGGTCAATTCGCCGAACCGCTTCCCCGCCAACGCCGCGGGCGAACGCGTGCTCGATTCGATCACGCGCGCCGGCGGCCCAAAAGGGCAGGGTTTCGACACTTGGGTGATGCTGGAGCGCGACGGCAAGCGGACGACGGTGCCGTTCGGCCAGCTGGTCTACGAGCCCAAGAGCAACATCTATGCGCATCCGGGCGACACCATCTATGTCTACCGCGAGCCGCAGACCTTCGTTGCCTTCGGTGCATCGGGCGCGCAGGGACAATTCAATTTCGAAGCCTGGCGCATCTCGCTCGCCGAAGCGGTCGCCAAGGCGGGTGGCCTGAACGATTCCTCGGCCGACCCGGCCTCGGTGTTCGTCTATCGCGGCGAGTTGCCGGAAGTCGCCGCCAAGCTCGGCATCGACGTCAGCAAATATTCAGGGCCGATCATCCCGGTCGTCTACAACATCAATTTCCGCGATCCGGCCGGCTATTTCCTGGCCACGCGTTTCCAGTTGCGCAACAAGGACGTGCTCTATGCGTCGAATGCGGCATCCGTCGAGGACGCCAAGCTGATGCAGCAGATCCGCCTCGTGACCGCAACGGTGAACGATCCGATCGTGGCCGCCTACAACGCAACCTTACTTCGTAATTCGATCAAGCTTGCGCCCTGATATTGGGGCGTAAGCCGGCTCGGCCGGCTTCATGACACGTCTAAGATCACCTTCCGGCTCGGGCGAGGCGACGGCATTGCCGTGGCCGGTGCGCTGGTCATCGTGGCTGTTCTGCGCCGTCGTTGCGCTGGCGCCGTTGCCGCTCGGTTCGGTCGGCGCCGTTGCGCCCGCGATCTGGTCGATCCTGCTCGGGATCGCGCTGCTCGGCGTGCTGCCGGTGCGTCTGCGTGGCAGCCAGCTCGCGATCCTCGCAGTGACGGCGCTCTTGACGGCGCTCGCCGTGCTGGTGCTGCACGAGCAATCGGCGCTGCGGCCGTGGCTCGGCGCGGCGCCGAACGCGCTGTGGGCGGAGGCGGGAAAATTGCTGCCCGCCGTTCTGCCGCCCGTCGTGACGATCGCAACCAATCTGCCGTTCTATTCCGCCGGCGTTGCGATCGTCTGTCTGCTCGCCTTTGCGATCGGCGTCGTGCTCGGCGCCAATCGCATGTTGGCGCGCGGGTTATTGCGGGCAGTGGCGCTCGCGGGCCTCGCCTATGCGATCTGCGGCATTGTCACGTTCGCGATCGATCCGACCCGGATCTATTTGCTGCACGAGAAGCAGGCGCATCTGGAGTGGCTGACCTCTCCCTTCGTCAACCGCAACACGGCGGGCATTTATTATGGCTGCTGCGCACTGATCTGGCTGTTGTTCGGCTGCGAGCTGATCGAGCGGCATTGGCCGTCGCACCGATCCGGCCTGTCACGGCTGTTCGCCCGGCTCGACATGCCGGCACGGCGCCGGCTTGCCGGCCTTGCGTTCGGCTGGCTCACTTGTCTGCTCGCGATGTTCCTGACCGGATCGCGCGGCGGGGTCGGGATCTCGCTGCTCGCCGCGGTCGTCGCGGCCGCGATCCTGTTTCGCAAGCGGATGCCGCGCCGCTACGGCCTGATCGCGGCGCTCGGCATCGGCAGCCTGGTCGCACTCGCCCTGCTGCAACTGCTCGGCGGCGGCGTCGGCGCACGCTTCAGCACGATGGGCCTGTCGGATGAGGGACGGTTCTCGACCTATCGCGCGACGTTGCGGATGATCTGGGATCATCCCTGGCTGGGCGATGGTATCGGGTCCTTCGAATGGGTCTATCCGGCCTATCGCACCGACGACATTTCGCTGCGCGGGACCTGGAACCGGGCGCACAACAGCTGGCTCGAGCTGGCGTCTGACGGCGGAATGTTAATGGCCGGCGCCGCCATGATCGCGCTGCTCGCGGCCTTCGGCGTGCTCGCGCATGGGGTGCGGACCCGGCGTCGCGACGTCATCGTCCCGCTCGTGGCGCTCTGCGCGTCGGGTGCCGGCACGCTGCATTCGATGATCGATTTCTCGCTCCAGATCACGGGCTACGCCGTTGTTATCGCTGCCTTGCTCGGGGCCGGGTTGTCGCAATCCTTCCGTTCCGGCAGGGGCGGCGGCGTCCGTGACGCCGGTGTTACAGCCGGGGCGGCCGGTTAACGTTGATTATTCGCGCGGCGCGCGGGCCGCGGCCGGGCAGGGGTTTTAATTGGCGCGATAACTCTGACTATGCTAACGAACTGTTAGTATTCGTTAGGGAGATAGAGGTGTTCACATTTGAGCGATCCGGCGGTTTTTCCGCTCCGCGCCTTGCGGTCTTGGTGATGTTGGCACTCGCGGCGCCGGGCGGCGCCGTGATCGGACAAACGCCTGGCGGGCTGATCCAGCTCCCCCAGGCGGTGACGAATTTCAAGGCCAATCCAGAGCAGTTGCTGACCCAATTTCCGAACGCGGGCGTGGAATTGACCTCGCGGGCGCGCGACTTCGCTCTCAGCGATCCGACGGCGCTTGATCCCCTGATTGCGCTGCTTGCCAAGGCAAGCAAGGACCAGAAGACGGCGATCGCCGCCGGTCTCGCCCAGGCCGCGCGTATCGTGGTGCGCAGCAACCAAACCTATGCGACGCGTATCCAGCAGGCGATCGCCGACACCAAGGACCTCGACACGGTGATGGCATTTGCCGCAGCGTCGGGAGATACCGGCACCGCTGCGACCGGCGCCGGCGGCGCGGGCAGCGCTGGTGCATCCGGCGGCCAGACCAGCGCGCTTGGCGCTAACGGCGCGGGAGGCAGCGCGCTCGAGGCGATCGGCGGCAATAGCGTGAATACCGGCATTTTCAGTTTCACATCGTCGGTCTCGTCGTCCGGCAACGGGCCGACCGGCACCACGCTGATCTCAACCGTCACTCCCTGAGCGGGCTTCCGATCGCCGATGGAGAACTCTCTGCAGCGATGCACTTCGATGTCGGCGGCGGGAGGCTACCCGATGCCATTGGAGGGCGCGCGGGCAGGCACCAACCTGCCGGCGCGGCGATAGGACGAGATGCTTCAGCGCAACCAGATTCCGCCGTCAGTCGATCTGAGAAATCGGCCGGCCGAGCTGCCGTCGCTGGCGGAAACCTTCGACGCCTTCGTCACCTATCTGCTCCGGCAATATTGGGTGATCCTCGGCACGGCCGGGCTCTGCTTGTTCGGCGGCATCTGCTACCTGATGACGGCGGCGCCGAGCTATACCGCGCTTGCCACGATGATCATCGACACGCGCAAATTCCAGGCCTTCCAGCAGCAATCGCCGGCGAATGACGTTCCGGTGGATTCCTCCGCGGTCGAGAGCCAGGTCGAAATCCTGAAGTCGGAGAACGTCGCGCTCGCGGTGATCCGCGACCTCAAGCTCAACGAGGATCCGGAATTCATCGGCTCCAGGGCCGGCGCGGCGGGAGCGGTGCTGGATTTCGTGTCCGGCCTGTTTGCCGGCAGTGCGCCGCCCAACGAATTCGACCGGACCCGGCGTGCGGTGCGCACCTTTCAGAAGCAGCTCGATGTCCGCCGCCGCGGCATGACCTATGTGATCGAGGTCAGCTTCCGCTCGCTCGATCCGGAGCGGGCGGCGCAGATCGCCAACGCCGTGGCTGACGCCTATATCGTCGATCAGCTCGACTCCAAATACCAGGCGACGCGCCGCGCCAGCGCCTGGCTGCAGGACCGCATCAAGGAGCTGCGCACGCAGGCCTCCAACGCCGAGCGCGCAGTGCTCGACTACAAGAAGACCAATAACATCGTCACCTCCAGCGGCAAGCTGCTCAATGAGCAACAGCTCGGCGAGCTCAACACGCAGCTGGTCCATGTGAAGTCTCAGGTCACCGACGCCAAGGCCAAGCTCGACCGCATTGAGGCAGTGGTGAAGAGCGGCGTCCCCGACGCGACGGTTGCCGATACCCTGAACAACCAGGTCATCACCAAGCTGCGCTCGCAATATCTCGAGCTGGCCAATCGCGAGGCCGACTGGTCGTCGCGCTATGGCTACAATCATCTTGCCGCCGTCAATCTGCGCAACCAGATGCGCGAGATCCAGTCGTCAATCATCGACGAATTGAAGCGGCTCGCCGAGAGCTACAAGAGCGACTATGCGATCGCCCTGCAGCGCCAGAACGAGATCGAGCGCGCCGTGAACGATTCGGTGTCGCAATCGCAATCCACCAACCAGGCGCAGGTCACGCTGCGCGAGCTTGAGAGCTCGGCGCAGACCTATCGCTCGCTCTACGACAATTTCCTGCAACGCTACATGGAAAACGTGCAGCAGCAGTCGTTTCCGGTCAGCGAGGCGCGGGTGATCACCCGCGCCTCGCGTCCGCTCGGCAAGAGCCACCCGCAGACCCTGGTTGTGCTGGCGCTCTCGGCGCTGGGCGGTCTGATCGCCGGGCTCGGGCTCGGCGTGTTGCGCGACCTTTATGACCGGGTGTTCCGTACCGCTGAAATGGTCGAGACGATCCTCGACGCCGACTGTGTCGCGATCGTTCCCCGCGTCTCGCCGGGCCAGCTCAAGGCACCGGCAGCCGGCCGTCCCAACCTGCCGGTCGGTCCGCGCACGATCCGGCGCGGCGACGAGCCGGTGCTGTGGGCGGCGATCGATGCGCCGTTCTCGCGCTTCTCGGAAGCGATCCGCTCGATCAAGGTCAATGCCGACCTCAATGTCACCAAGCCGTCGAAGATCCTTGGCCTGACCTCAGCGCTGCCCAACGAGGGCAAGTCGACGCTGGCTTTCGTGTTCGCGCAACTGGTCGCCCAGAGCGGGTCGCGCGTGCTGCTGGTCGATTGCGACCTGCGCAATCCCTCGCTCAGCCGCAAGATCGCCGCCAACGCCGAGCGCGGGATTCTCGACGTACTGTCGAACAATGCGACCTTGCAGGACACGCTGTGGCGCGATCCGGAGACTGGCCTTGCCTTCCTGCCGGGCGCCACGCGCTCGCGCATCGCGCATTCGCATGAGGTGCTGGCCTCCGACCAGATGAAGGATTTCATCGACGCCGTCCGCGGCCATTATGATTACGTGATCGTCGATTTCCCCCCGCTCACGCCGGTGGTCGATGTCCGCATCACCGCGCACTTCGTCGATTCCTTCGTCTTCATCGTGGAGTGGGGCAAGACCCAGGTGCAGGTGGTCGAGCGCGCGCTGCGCAGTGCGCGGGCGGTCAACGAGAACCTGCTCGGCGTCGTGCTCAACAAGGCCGATATCGCCGCGATGAGCCGCTACAGCGGCTATGGCGGCAAGAACTACTATTACAACTCGCATTATGGACGATATGGCTACACCGAGTGAGACGCGAGGCGAGATGCCGCGGCGCGCCGCCGCCTGGCTGGCGCGCGGCTTCCTGGCCGCGGCCGCATGCTCCTCGGTTGCCTGGGGCGCGACCACGTTGCCGGTCTTTGTCGACCAGGTCCGGCTCGACGGCGCGAGGGACCTGATCCTGCGCAACGTGCCGGTCAGCGATGCCGAGCTCGGTGACCTCGGTCCGCTATTGTCGCGCGTGGCTGGGGATAAGGATTGCATGCCGGCGATCGATCGCAGCGCGGCGGTGATCCGGCTTCGGCTCGCCGAGAACGCACTCGCATCGGGCGATCAGGTGGACGCAAGGATGGGCGAGCTCGACGCAACGGTCCGCAAATCGCTCGGCTGCGCACCGGCCGATCCTTACCTCTGGGTCGTGCTGTTCTGGCTTCGCAACATCAGGCAAGGTTTGAGCGATGCCAATTTCGACCTGTTGCGGATGTCGTATCGGCTCGGACCCAATGAGGGCTGGATCGTCGTCAAGCGCAGCGCCATGGCGCTCGCCATGCTCGATGCGCTGCCGCCCGACCTGTCGGACGCGGTGATCGCCGAGTTCGCGCGCCTCGTGAAGACCGAATTGTACACCGAGGCGATCGATCTGTTGAAAGGACCGGGCTGGGCGCACCGGGACAGGCTGCTAGCCGGCCTGGCAGCTGTCCCGCAACGGAACGTCGACATCCTGACCCGGACCATGGCCGACATCGGATACGACCTCGATCGCCGCGCGCCGATGGAGCCACGCAATCCGGAGCGCAAATCGAACGACCGCATCGACGAGCTCGCCCGAACTCCGCCGGAGGCGAGGGCCAGGCCATGACGATGGAATTCAGCGTCGGTCAACACAACGCGCATTACGAAGGCGTCTATTCGGCGCAGGAGCGCGACTGGCGCCGCGTCTGCGCGGTCGACAAGGCCGATCATATCGCCGGCCTGCTCAGAGCCGCCGCCGCCAGCGTCGGCAATGTGCTCGAGGTCGGCTGCGGCACCGGCGCCGTGCTGGCGCGGCTGTCCGCGATCGGCATCGGCCGCTACTTCACCGGCATCGACGTCATCGATCCCGCGACCAACCTGGAGATCGATGGCGCTGCAGCGGCGCCGTTCCGCTGGTCGAGCTATGACGGTGCGACGATCCCGTTCGCTGACGGATCGTTCGACCTCGTCTATGCCAGCCATGTGCTGGAGCACGTGCCCGAGCCGCGCGCATTGCTGCGGGAGCTCGCCCGGGTTGCGCGGAGCTTCATCTATGTCGAGGTACCCTGCGAACTGCACGCGCGGACCAATCGCCGCGCATTGCAATCGACGCTCGACATCGGCCATATCAATTTCTACACGCCCGACACGTTCCGCCTGGTGCTGGAGACCGCGGGACTCCATGTCGCCGGCTTCGGCACCTACGACCACAGCCTGCCGGTGCACGAATTTCATTCGTCACGGGTGAGGGGGCTCGCAAAGAGCATTGTGCGGAAGTCGCTGCTGTCGGTCAGCCCGGCGTTCGCCACCCGGCTTGCGACCTATCATTGCGGGGCGCTCTGCCGGCGTGGCGAGGCGCAGGCGCCGCCACGGGATCGATAAGCCATGGCTCCGCGCGTGGTCGTCTTCAACAACATGATCACTCCCTACACCAACCGGCTCTACAACGAGTTGGTCGATCGTGGGCTGGATCTCGCGGTGCTGTCCTGCACTGCGCAGGAGGCCGATCGCGCCTGGGCGGGAACGTTCACGCCGCGCTACCTGACGCGCACGGTGTCCGGTGTCTCGATCCCACTGTCGCGGTCGCGTCACACCCATCTCAATATCGGCATCGGCCGCGCCTTGAACGCGCTCGCGCCCGACCTGCTGTTCGTCAACGGGCTTTTCCCCTCGATGCTGGCGGGCGCGGCGTGGGCGCGGGCCAACGGCAAGGCGCTCGCGCTGACGATCGACGGCTGGCGCGAGACGATGCCCGATACCGCCTATCATCGCCTGGCGCGGCCGTGGCTGCTGCGCCAGTGTGCGGCGGTCGTATGCTGCAGCGACAAAGGCAGGGCGTACTTCCGTGCCGAGGGCGTTGCTGACGACGATCTGTTCGTGGTGCCGCTGGTGCCGGCGTGGGATCCGCCGCCGTCGGTGCCATGCTTCCATGATCGTCCATTTCACCTGCTCTGGTGCGCCCGCATCAATGACGGCGCCAAGAATGCAATATTCTTCGAGAACGTCGCCATCGCGCTGGGCCGTGTCCTCCCTGGCCTGAAAGTCCGGGTGGTCGGGTCCGGCGCCGCAGAGGCGCGCATGCTGGCGCGGCTCGGTGACGCCGGCATCGATGTCAGCCACGACAGCCATGTGCCGTGGCAGGCGATATCGGAAGTCTTTCTGCAATCCCGGCTGTTGCTGCTGCCCTCGTTGCTGGAGCCGTGGGGGCTGGTGTGCAACGAGGCGATGCAGTGCGGCGTTCCGTGCCTGGTGTCGCCGCATGTCGGAGCGGGCGGCGAGTTGGTGCGCGACCGCATAAGCGGCCACGTTTGCGCGCTTGATGAGCGGGAGTGGGTCGACACGGCGCGCGGCCTGCTCGAGGATCCCGCGCGCTGGGAGGTGATGTCGCAGCAGGCCCGGAAGAGCGTACGACGGGAAGCGCTTGCCGACGCCGCAGGACGCTTCAAGGCCGCGGTCGATCATCTCGCGAGGGCGCCAGCCCGGCGGGAGGCCGTTCAATGATCGGCCGGTGGTGGTTTCGAACCGATCTCTTCCTGCACGCCTATCTGGTGATGGTGCTCGGCTGCATCTATTTCCTGTTCAATTTCGTGGAAGGCATCTCGTTCGCGGAACGGGCCGGGGAGTCCACGCTGTTCCGTGTTGCGTGGCTGCTGCTCTACATCCTGCTGATGCTGCACATCGCGGTAGACCGGAAGCGCTTCGGCCTGCTGATGCTGCAATCGCAGCTCTATCTGACGTTCGTTGCCTTTGCGCTGGTCTCGCTGGCGCTGAGCGCCGACCCCGCCGGCGCGTCGGTCAAGTTCGCGATGTATCTGCTGACCACGCTGTTCTCGGCGTGGGTCGTGATCAGCTGCCCCGTCGACCGTCTCGTCGACACCCTGTTCCGGATCGGGATCGCGGTGCTGATCGTTCATGTCCTGCTGTTTCCGGTGATCGGCTCGCAGTGGGACTATGACCCGCTGCATCGGCCGACGGTGCTGGGCACCCAGGCCTATGCCGGCGTGTTCGGCCACAAGAATCTGGCCGGCGCCTTCTTCGGCTTGATGGTGCTGATCTGTTTCGTGCGCATGCTGGCGGGGCCGCGCAAGCAGTTCGGCTGGTCGCTGCTCTTGATGGGATGTCATCTCTTCGCGCTCGCCGCGGCGGGCGCCGCGGGACCGCTGATCAGCATGCTGACGGCGCTTGCCGTGACCTTCGGGCTGCTGCTGGTGGTGCTCGGACACAGGGGTGCGGCCTCGATCTACTGGCTTTGCCTCGCCTTTGTTGCGCTGGTCGTGTTCGCCGTGCCGAGCGATGAGTTGTACGGGCTGGTCGGCCGCAGCGGAAACCTGACCGGCCGCTCGTTCCTCTGGTCGGTCTGGCCGTACTTCTTCTGGCAGCACCCATGGCTCGGCTACGGCTTCTCGGGGTTCTTCAACGAGCTGCCGAACTCGCCGGCGAACGAGCTGACGAGCATGGCGCCCTGGAATACCGAGTTCGGCTCATTCGAGAATTCCTATCTCGACGCCTTCCTCCAGTTCGGTCTGCTCGGCGGTGCGCTCTATATCCTGCTGCTGGCGCGCGCGTTGTGGAACACCATCGTCTTCACGTTCGAGCGGAAAGGGATGTACTGGCTGGCGCCGTTTGCGATGCTGCTGTTCGTCGTGATCGCGTCGGCCAACGATTCGAGCCAGCTGCTGCACAATTACTTCGGCTGCGTGCTGGTGTTCTGGTGCTATTTCGGCCCGGAGGCCCGGCTGCAAGCAGCGCCGCGGCGGGCGTTCGCCAGATTGCGTGTGAGTGAGGCGTGAGTGCGTTGACTGAAAGGCTCGACCGAATGGCGGCCCAGACCCGGGTCGCCGTTGCCGTGGGCGGAGCGCTTCGCCGGCTGCGCCGCGCCGGCGGCAATGTTGCGCTCGGCCTGATCGATCAGGCCTTGCTCAGCGGCTCCGCCTTCGTGCTGACGATCGTGCTGGCCAACGTGCTCGATATCAAGTCGTTTGGCCAGTTCAGCGTCGCCTGGTCGGTCTCGATCCTGATCGAGGCGGTGTTTCTGCGCGGCCTGTTTGATGACGGTCTGCCGGCGACCGCGCATCGCATCCCGAAATCGCGCTGGCCGCAGCTGCGGCTCGGCCTCTATCTGTCGTCGCTCGCCGTCGCGGCCGGGTTTGGCCTGCTGCTGGCGATTGCCGGCCTCGTGATCATTGCGGCCGGCGACAACACGGGCGGGCTCGTGATCGCAACCGGGCTCGCGATCCCCGCCGTTCGGCTGCAAAGCATGTTCCGCCGCATCTGCTATCTCGACGGGCGGCTGCCGCGCGCGGTGACGTCCTCGCTGACCTATTGCGTGGCACTCGTCGCCTCGGCCGGGTTGATGATCGTGCTCAAGCTGACCGGCGCTGCGGCGGCGATGGCGTGCATCGCGATCTCGGCGGCGGCCGCCGCGAGTCTGTTGCTGGCCCACACCGGCGAGCTGGCCCGACCGCGCGCCAGAATTTTCCGCGGCTCGCTGCGGCGGCTGTTCAGGAACGGCCGCTGGTTCGTCGCGACCTCGCTCACTTACTGGATCGGCAGCATCGGGCTGATCCCGGTGTGTGGCGTCCTGATCGGGCTCGACGCGAGCGCATCGCTGCGGATCCTGCTCCTGCTGTTTGCACCGCTGAGCCAGTTCTGCGCGACGATGTTCTCGGTCCGCCTGCCGGAGATCGCGGCCGGGCTGCGCGCCGGCAGGCGCGGCGCGGTCACTGCGGCGGCGCGCGAAAACGCCCTGCTGCTCGGGTCGGTCGCCGCCGCCTATGGCGCGGTGGTCGTGCTGTTCGGCCAGCGCATTCTTGCGCTCGTCATCCATGGACAGACCTACGAGATCGGCACCGGCAGCCTCGCCCTGATGGGCGCGGCGATGGCGCTTGACGCCGTGTGGCTCGGCCTCGCGCTGCCGCTGTTCGCGACCGGCAAGCCGCAGCGCTTCATGCTGAGCCGGATCGCCGGCCTCGTCGCGCTGTGCTGCGTGCTGCCGTTCGCGGCGCAGGCCTGGCAGGTGATGGGCGCGGTTGCGGCGATGGTGGCCTCCAGTGCGGCGTCGGTGATCACCGTCGTGTTGACCAATCGGGCGCGGGGGCAGGCATGACTGACCACGCGCGCGGTTCGCTCCCGAGGCTGCACATCGGCGCCTTCAATTGCGGCATCGACGGCTGGATCAACACCGACATCACGATGCACCTGTGGATTGCGCGGCTGCCGTTCGCGGCCAAAGCGTTGCATCTCGCGGGCCTGCTGAGCAATGCCCGCTATGCCGAGCACCGCAACGGCAGGTTTGCCCGGCTCCGCTACATGGACCTGACCAAGCCGCTGCCGTTCGCCGATGGCAGCCTCTCGGCGGTGTTCAGCGCGCACGTCTTCGAGCATCTGTTCCCTGACGAGGTCGGGCGGCTGGCGCGCGAGATTGCCCGGGTGCTGGCACCGGGCGGGGTGTGCCGTATTGTCGTCCCGGACATGGAACGGATCGTCGCCCTCTACGATCCGGCCGCGCCGCAGGCCTTCCTCAAGGGCGTGTTCGAGATCGAACGCCGCAAGGAAGCCGCCTTCGCACATCACTGGGGCTATACCCGTGCCTCGCTCGCGGCGCTGTTCCGCGACGCGGGATGCTCAGAGACCCATACGCGGGCGTATCGGGAGGGGGTCTGTCCCGACATCGACCGGCTCGACAACCGGCCGGACGAGTCGATCTTCTTCGAGGCCATCAAGTAGCAGGAGACTGACAGTGCTGGGCGCAATCCAGGCGCGATTTTCCAGTGCGGCACGGCAGCGGCGCGGCGAGTTCCTCGTCCGCACCGTGAATATCCCGCTCAACGCGAAGATCCTCGATCTCGGCGGCGGCACTGGCCGGCACATCCGCGCGATCCTGCCGTTTCATACCGACATCACGGTCTGCGACATCTCAACCGACGATCTGAAGACGGCACGCGAGCGCTTCGGCTTCAAGACCGTGCTGCTGCAGGAGACCGAGCGCCTGCCGTTCGACGATCATGCGTTCGATTTCTGCTTCTGCTCGTCGGTGATCGAACATGTCACGGGTCCGAAGCAGGACGTCGTGACGATCGCGAGCGACACGGCATTCCTAAACATCGCGCGCGAGCACCAGAACCGCTTTGCGGGTGAGATTTCGCGGGTCGCAAAGTCCTTCTACGTGCAAACGCCGTACCGCTACTTCCCGATCGAGAGCCATACCTGCCTGCCCGGAATCATCGTGCTGTTGCCGAGGCGGCTGCAGATCTCGCTGATCGAACTGTTCAACCGCTTCTGGTTCAAGCGGACCGCGCCCGATTGGCATCTGTTCGACTGGCGCGAGATGACGGAAACGTTTCCGGATGCCAGGATTTATCGCGAACGATATCTCGGCATGACCAAGTCGCTGATGGCGATCAAGGCTTGAGGCGGACGTCTGCCCGGCGCGTCAGTCGTCGCGGCGCGCCAGGATATTGATCAGCGTGCCGATTGTCGCCCGGCGATCCAGCGCCGGCGGCAGCGGAGAGCCGGCAAAGCCGGTAGCCAGCATCATGAGACCGTGTCGCCGCAGCAAGTCTTGCATGGCGGCCGGCGAAGCCTCGAATTTGGAAAAGGCGAGGTAGCGGTACAGCGGTCGCGAAGACACCCGCGACGAGGCGGCGTGCGCGAGCCGGTAGCTCCGGCGCAGCAGTGACCCGCGATTGGGGATCGAGACCAAGAGCAGTCCGCCGGGCCTGAGCACGCGATGGATCTGGGCGAGGCACTGCGCCACGTCGGGGACATATTCCAGCACGCTCGCGCAGAGCACGCCGTCGAACGAACGATCGGCAAACGGCAGGCTCGCGATGGTCGGGATCTGCCGGAACGTCAGCCGTTCGGCCAGCAGGCCGTCGACCGGGCGATCGCGTGCTGCCGCAATCATTTCATGCGAGGCGTCGACGCCGGTGACGGCGCAGCCGCGCGCGGCGAGCAGGCGGGAGAGCGTTCCGGTGCCGCAACCTGCATCCAGCCAGCGCTGGCCAACAAGGTCCGCGTCTCCGAGCAGACCGAACATCGCAGCGGTGCGCGCCTTGAAGGTGCGGCTCCGATGCAGCGTCTCCCACTCCGACGAAATCTCGTCGTGAAAACGGATTTCGGGTCGGTCGCGGGTCTCGGCCATGGTGGCCATGGTGATCCCTACCAATGGAAGCCGCTCACTCTGGCGCTGACTTCATCGGGCAGTCCGATGTCCGATAGTTCGAGCACGGTCTGGTCGGGGCGGCTTGCCTTCAGCGCCGCGACGAAGCGCGGATCTGATGTCGTCAGCACGATGATGTCGGCCCATTCGATCGTCTCCGCCACATCATCATGCAGCAGGCCGACCAGGTCCGGGTTGCGCATCAGGAAGTCCCGGTTGGCGCCGATCAGCTGCGACAGCCGCACATTGGGGTCGTAGATCCGGATCTCGCGTTGCTCGCCGCGCAGGCTCTTGACCAGTTCGACGAACGGGCTGTCGCGCACATCGTCGGTGCCGGCCTTGAAGCTGATCCCGAGGAAAGCGATGCGGCGGCCGTCATGCGACAGGATCCAGTCGGCGCCGCGCGACATGATCATGTCGTTGCTCGGCAGGATGCTTTCGAGCACCGGCGTCGACAGCCCGCGGCTGTGCGCCAGATGCTTCAACGCCTTGACGTCCTTGGGCAGGCAGGAGCCGCCGAAGGCAAAACCAGGCCGTAAGTAAGCCGGCGAGATGTTGAGCCTTGTGTCCTGCATGAAGATGTTCATGACGTCGCGGCCGTCGATACCCAGCGTCTTCGCGATCGTGCCGATCTCGTTGGCGAAGCTGACCTTCAGCGCATGCCAGCTGTTGTCGACATATTTGACGAGCTCAGCGGTCTCGACCGGCGGCGTGATCTTGGCGCCCGGCAGATCCTTGTAGAGCGCCATGACGCGGTCGGCGGTCTCCTGGTTGAAGGCGCCGACCACGGTCTTCGACGGCGCATTGAAATCGGCAATCGCCGAGCCTTCGCGCAGGAATTCGGGATTGAAGGCGAGATCGAAATCCCGCCCGATCTTGTTGCCGGAGGCTTCCTCGATCAGCGGCCCGACGGTGCCGCGGGTGGTGCCGGGCAGCACGGTGGAGCGGATCGTCACGGTGTGCGGCGCGTTCTTGGCGCGCAAACCGCGGCCGATCTCGATCGCGACCTGTCGGATCGCCGTCAGGTCGAGGTTGCCATTGCCGGACGAGGGCGTGCCGACGCAGACCATCGAGATGTCGCTGTTGACGATCGCCTCGGTGGCGTCGGTGGTCGCTATCAATTGACCGGTTGCAACGGCGCGCGCCACTTTGTCCGAGATGCCCGGCTCGATCACCGGCGATCGGCCCTCGCGGATCAGATCGACCTTCGCCACGCTCTTGTCGACGCCGATGATCTGGTGGCCGAGCTCGGTGAAGCAGGCGGCGCAGACCGTTCCGACATAGCCGAGGCCGAAAATGCTGACGTTCATGCTTCGACCTTCAACAATTCGGCGGCGTGCGCGCCGCCGCGGCCACGGCGTGCTTGGCGGGAGTAAGGCGGCAGGGCGTTCAACGCGATGCCCGCCCGGCGGCTGCATTGGCGTTGACGGCGCCAGAGGCCTGTGAAGTCGGCCGCTCGCTGCTCGCGTTCGCGCGAGGTGCGCGGCTCTGCCTGGGGGCCTTCCTGGCGAACAGAGCCTCATAGGCCGCGAGCAGCTTCGGCTCCTCATGCGTCCAGGACAACGCCCGCTCGACGCGGCTGCGGCCAAATGCGCCCATCGAGTCGCGCAGCGAGGGGTCATCGATCAGCGTGACGATCTTGCCGGCGAAATCCTGCGGGTCGTTCTTCGCGGCATAGAGCGAGGCGTCGAGCGCCGAGCGACGGCCTTCGCGGACGTCGAACTGAACGATCGGCCGTGCGAGCGCCATATACTCCATGATCTTGTTCATGGTGGAGATGTCGTTCATCGGCGTGACGCGATCCGGATTGACGCAGACGTCGGCGGTCGAGAGCATCGTGAACAACGCGTCATCGGCGATGGCGCCGGTGAAGTTCACGTAGTCGGAGAGCCGCATCTCCTCGCAGAGCTTGACGACCGCATTCCACTCCGGCCCGGTGCCGGCGATGTTGAACTGGATGTCGGTGCGTCCGAGGTCGTGCACGATATGGCCGATCGACTGCAGCAGCAGATCGATGCCTTCGGACTGGCCGATGACGCCGACATAGCCGACGCTGTAGCGCCGGCCGCGGCGCCAGGCCGGATCGGCCGGACGGGAGCGCACGCGGTCGAGATTGGGCCCGGAGCGCACCACGAAGACGCGATTGGCCGGCATCCGGCCGCGCGTGATCGCGATCTCGCGATAGGATTCGTTGGTCGCGATCGAGATGCTTGCGGTCTTGAAGGTGAGATATTCGACCAGCCGCAGCAGGTGCCAGAAAAAGTCCCTGCGGCCGAATTTCGCTTCATAAAGCTCGGGATTGACGTCGTGATGATCGAACACGAAGCGCTTGCCGCCGAGCTTGAACAACAGGCCGATCAGGAAGATCAGGTCCGGCGGATTGCAGCCCTGAATCACGTCGAAGCCGTGCTTCCACGCCACCTTGATCGCGAGCAGCATCTCCCAGAACAGTGCGACCGGGTATTCGATGAGATAGGCGGCGATCCCGCGCGCCTCCACCGGCATCGGATGGCGGTAGATGTGAATGCCCTCGAGGTATTCGTAAGCCTCGTCATGACCGCGCCCTTTCGGGCAGATCACCGAAACTTCATAGCCTGCCCTGCGCAGCGACGTTGCCTCGCACCACACCCTGCGATCGAAAGGAACCGGAAGGTTCTCGACGATGATCAGGATCCGCCGCGGTGATGGTTCAGCTCTCGACATCTGCGGTGATCTATACCATTGACCTAACAACATCACAATCCGACTAACATCGGCATTAACATGCGCGGCTTGCACTTAGCAATCCCGGCACCGATGTGACGGCGACGAGACAACGACATGGCAGGCAAGGCGACGGTGAGGGATTGGGGTCAAAGGGCGTTGATTGCACTGGTTTTGAGCACGCTGCTGCCGCTGGCCCACAAATGGCCGCTGCAATGGAGTGGCGCGGCGTCAAACGATGCGCTCACTGTGAGCCGCGTGAATGCGGTGATCCCGCCGTCACTTTTCGGCATGACGATCAACGCGATCGGGCAGTCGCAACCCTGGCCCGAGCTGAAATTCGACGGCGTCCGGCTGTGGGGCGCGATCTACTGGGCGCAGATCAATCCAGCGCCCGGCATCTTCAATTGGGCGCGCTTCGACGCCATTCTTGCGGCGGCGGAGCGCGAGCATGTCGAGATCGTGCTCAATCTCGCCTACACGCCGCGATGGGCCGCCTCGGTGAAAGACGCGCCGCCGGCGTTCGCGCCCGGCGCAAGTTCGCCGCCTGCCGACCTCGCATCATGGGATGAATGGGTGCGCGCCGCCGTCACGCGTGCCGCCGGCCGCATCAAATACTGGGAAATCTGGAATGAGCCCGAGGATCCCAAATACTACTCGGGCGATATCGCGACCATGGTCCAGATGCAGAAGCGGGCCTATGAGATCATCAAGGCCAGCGATCCCGGCCTGACCGTGCTGACGCCGCCGTCCAATGGCACGCCTGACGGGTATCGCTGGCAAAAGGCCTTCATGGCGCAAGGCGGCGGGCAATATGCCGACGTGTTCGCTTTCCATGGCTACACCAGCGAACCTGAAGCCGTGCTCGGAATCATCGCGCGGTTCAGGCAGATTCTCGCCGCGCACGATCTTGCCGCACGGCCGATCTGGGACACCGAGGCCGGCTGGTCGTCCTATGAGGACAATCCGGACGGGTGCCTGGCGCGTGCCTACATCCTGAAATGGATCAGCGGCGTCGACCGGTTCTATTGGTATGAGTTCGCCGGCGGCGGCAGCGACTTTGGAAAATTATGGGACCCGGCGCGCGGGCTGCTTCCGAGCGGAGTGGCATACCGCACGATCCAGTCATGGTTGGTCGGCGCGAGCGTCGTGAGCGCAGCCAGGACGTCGCCGTCGACCTGGCGCGTCGAGCTTCGCATGCCGGATGGCCGCAACGGCTTGATCCTCTGGACCACCAAGGGGCGGTCCGTTCAGCGGGTCGACCCGCGTTTCAGCCGTTTCCAGGGCCTCGACGGTGGCGAAGGGTCCGTCGCCAATGGCGAGGTCGAAATCTCGCCTAAACCGGTTCTGCTGCTCGAATGATAAGAATGTTAACGCGCAGGCGATGAGATAACTTTGATGACGTTCCCGGCTTCATTGCGGGCCGCAGGCGCGATACAAGGACTCTGTTAATTTGAGGCGATTGACCGACTGTGAAGCAGATCGCGCAGAACTATAAGAGCGGTGAACTCAAGCTGATCGACGTGCCGGCGCCGCGCTGCCGCCCCGGCGGGGTCCTGGTTCGTACGGCGTTCTCGGCAGTCTCGACCGGCACCGAGATGATGAAGTTCACTGAAGGCCGCCTGTCGCTGCTCGGCAAGGCGCGCGCGCGACCCGATCAGGTGGCCAAGGTGATGCGCTCGGTCCGCCAGCAGGGACTGGTTGCGACCTATCAGAAGGTGATGAACCGCCTCGATTCCTACACGCCGCTCGGTTATTCGCTATCGGGTACCGTCGTGGAGGTCGGCGAGGGCGTCGGCGGCTTCTCGGTCGGGCAGCGGGTGTGCTGCGGCGGCAATCAATATGCAACCCATGCTGAATACAATTGGGTGCCGGTGAACCTCTGCGTGCCGGTTCCGGACAGCGCTGCGCTCGACCAGGCCGCCTTCGCCACGATCGCCTCGATCGCACTGCAGGCGATGCGCCAGTCCGAAATCCGTTTCGGCGAGACCGCCTGCGTGATCGGCCTCGGCCTGATCGGCCAGATCATGGTGCGCCTGCTGCGCAGCGCCGGTGTCGTGGTCACAGGGCTCGACCGGCTGGAGGTGCGCTGTCGTCAGGCGGAGGCGGCGGGCGCTGCGGTCTGCGCAGTCGCATCGGACGATACCGCGGCCGAGTTTCGTGCGCGGATCGACCAGCTGACCGCGGGAAACGGCGTCGATTGCGTGTTCATCACGGCAGGCAGCGACGATCCGGATCTCGCCTCGCGTTCGGCAGCACTGCTGCGCGACCGTGGCCGCATCGTCGATATCGGCAAATGCACGCTGAACCTGCCGTGGAACGAGTTCTACGACAAGGAGCTCGACGTTCGCTTCTCGCGCTCCTACGGCCCCGGCCGCTACGATCCGCTCTACGAGGAGGGCGGCATCGATTATCCGATCGGCCATGTGCGCTGGACCGAGAAGCGCAACATGGAGGCGATCGTCGCGCTGCTTGCCGACGGGCGGCTCGACTTCTCCTCGCTGATTTCCGAAGTGGTGCCGCTGGAGCAGGCGACCTCGGCGTTCGAGCGCATGAGCCGGGGCGAGGTCGGACTTGGCATGGTGTTCGCCTATCCGGACGCTGCCCCGCGCGCGATGCAGATGAGCTATCGTCCGGCCGTTGCCCTGCGCAGCGGCCGGGTGCGGCTCGGTGTCATCGGCGCGGGCAATTATGCCTCCAGCATGTTGTTGCCGCAGCTTGCGAACAACGCGCGCGTCGATCTCGTCGAGGTCGTGACCAATACCGGTCTCAGCGGCGCCACCGCGGTGCGCAAGTTCGGCTTCGCGCGCGCCTCGACGGATGCGGCCTCGCTGCTCGCGGCGGACGACATCGACGTCGTGCTGATCGCGACGCGTCACGCGTCCCATGCCGACCTCGCGGCGCAAGCGTTGCGCGCCGGCAAGGCGGTGTTCGTCGAAAAGCCGCTGGCGATCGACACCGGCTCGCTCGATCACCTGGAGCAGGTAATCCGCGAGACCGGCAACAACAGGCTGATGGTGGGCTTCAATCGCCGGTTCTCGCCGCTGCTATTGGGCATGCGCGCGGCGTTCGCGCCCGCCGGGCCGCAGACGCTGCAATATCGCGTCATCGCCGGCCCGCTGGAGAAGTCATCCTGGTATCTGCAGGCCGAGACCGAAGGCAGTCGCTTCGTCGGCGAGGGCGGCCATTTCATCGACGTGTTGTCATGGTGGCTCGGCGCCTTGCCGGTGCGCGTTGCGGCGAGTGCCGCGGGCAGGGATGTCGACAATCTCGTCGCCACTTTCGATTTTGCCGACGGGTCGGTCGCGAGCCTCAGCTATCTCACCGGCGGCGATCCGCGGGTGCCGAAGGAAGCGCTCGAAATATCGGCGAGCACAGGCTTTGCCGCTTTCGACAATTTCTCCGGCTTCGAGGTCTGGCAGGCCGGACAGCGTACGGCGAAGACAGCGCGGCTCGACAAGGGGCAGCGGCCGATGCTGGATGCCTTCATTGGGGCCATCGCATCAGGGGCCGCGATGCCGATCGCGCTGGAATCGCTGCTCGCGACCACCCGCGCGACGCTCGCGGTGCAGGAGAGCGCGGCTGCCGGGATGCCGGTCGATCTGACGATCAGCGCGACAGGGCAGGGTGTCGCGCGTGCCTCGATTGCGTCGAGATGAACCCGGCCTGGTATCTGCGCCGCCTGCAGCGCATGGAGCCGTCCGAGCTTGCCGGACGGGTGAACGATCAGGTGCTGCGCCTGCTCTGGCGCATCACGCCGCCCGATATCGCGCGACACGCCAGCGCAAGGCTCGCTCCTCGCCCGCGGCAGCCGCGGCTGAAGCCGTTGCCGTCGCCGGCGTGCGCACCGCGACAAGCCGCCGAGCGCCTGGTCCAGAGCGCGGAGCGGATTCTCGCCGGCCAGTGGCGGATCTTTGCCAGGAATCATGGAGCGCTCGGCGAACGGCCCGACTGGTTCGTCGATGTCCGCAGCGGCAAGCGGGCGCCCGCGGACATGTATTCGTTTGCAGTTTCCTATCGCGACGAAGCTGCGGTCGGAAACATCAAATACATCTGGGAGGCGTCTCGTCACCACCATCTCACGGTGCTGGCTGCCGCGTACTACCTGACCTCGGACGAGCGCTATGCTGGGCGCGTGGCCGAGCATCTGGTGAGCTGGTGGCGTGAAAATCCGTTTCCTCGCGGCCCGCACTGGATCAGCGGTATCGAGCTTGGCGTGCGGCTGATCTCGTGGGCCTGGGTGCGCCAGCTGTTGCAGAACTGGCCCGGCGCGCCCGCGTTGTTCGAGGACAACGACCTGTTCGTGACGCAGCTCTACGCGCATCAATACTGGTTGTCGCAGTTCCCGAGCCGCGGCTCTTCCGCCAACAACCACGTCATCGCGGAGGCTGCCGGGCAGTTCGTGGCGGCCTGTGTGTTTCCGCTGTTCCGCGACAGCGCGCGATGGCGCGAGCAATCCGCCGGCACGCTGACACACGAAGCCGTTGCGCAAACCCTCGCCTGCGGCAGCAACGGCGAGCTCGCGACCGATTATCACGGCTTTGTCCTCGAACTCCTGCTTGCCGCGGCGGTGCAGGGCGAGTCGTCGGGACATCCGCTTGGCGATGCGGTCTGGACCACGATGTGCCGCATGAGCGACGTCATCGCCGCGATGCTGGACGATCGCGCGCATCCGCCGCGTCAGGGCGACGGTGACGACGGCATCGGCCTGTTGCTCGACGATCACGCCGGCAATCGCTGGCTCGGTCTGCTCGCCAGCGGCGCGCGCCTGTTCGGCGATCTGCCATGGTGGCCCGGATTGCCGGAGGGCGATCTGCGCACGTTCCTTCTGACCGACGGCGTCAAGGCGCGTGCGATCGCGGCGCGGCCTGCGCGCCGCCCGCATTTGCTTGATGCGGCGGGACAGACGTTTCTCGTCGATCAAGACAACGCGGTGTGGTGCCGCTGCGATCACGGCCCGCATGGCTTCGGCCGCATTGCGGCGCATGCCCATGCGGATGCGCTGTCGCTCGAATGCAGGATCGGCGGGGTCGAGATCCTCGCCGACCCCGGCACCTATTGCTACCACGGCGATTCGCGATGGCGTGCCTATTTCCGCTCCACACTGGCGCACAACACGCTCTGCCTGTTCGCGCGCGATCAGTCGGTGTCCGGTGGGCCGTTCCTCTGGACGCGGCATGCGCGGGGCCGGCTGATCGCAGCAAGCGGCCTGGACGATGCTGATGCGGACGCAGGCTGGGCCGCGGAGCATTCGGGATACCATGACGAAGCCGGTCTCGTGCATCGCCGCTCGGTGCAATTGCAGCGTCGGGCGGCGCGGCTCGTCGTCACGGATATTGTGCTTGCCGACGAAGGGCTCGCGGTGCCGGCGAGCCTCAGCTGGCATCTCGGTCCCGAGGT
Source organism: Bradyrhizobium sp. UFLA03-84 (assembly GCF_002289535.1). Taxonomy (NCBI): domain Bacteria; kingdom Pseudomonadati; phylum Pseudomonadota; class Alphaproteobacteria; order Hyphomicrobiales; family Nitrobacteraceae; genus Bradyrhizobium; species Bradyrhizobium sp. UFLA03-84. The sequence goes on from NZ_NSJY01000014.1 coordinate 111,756, forward strand.
CGAATGCAAGCTCGAGGGCCGCACGGCGCAGCTTGCGTGGCCGGGCGGCCGCGGCGAGCTCGAGCTGCCGACGGCGCTCGACTGGATATCGTATCGCGGCGACGAAGCCACGCCGGCCGGCTGGTATTCGCCGTCCTTCGATCTCAAGGTGCCGGCGACCACGCTGATCGGCTCCGGTACGCTCGCGACCGGCCAGGATCTGGTGACTGAGCTGCGCTGGTTTCCCGATCCGGTGCGTCGGTCATGAAGATCCTGGTTGCGCACAACGAGTATCAGGGACGCGGCGGCGAGGACGTCGTGTTCGATGCGGAAGTGGACCTGTTGCGCGGCGCAGGACACAGCGTTGAAACGCTTACGGTCAGCAACGAGGCGATCAACTCGCTCGCCGCGCGGATCGCGACGACGCTGTCGATCGCCGACAATGCGCGGGGAAAACAGGTCATGGCGAAGGCAATCGACCGCTTCCGCCCCGACGTCGTGCACGTTCACAATTTTTTCCCGCTGCTCTCGCCCGCCGTGTTCGACGTCTGCCGGGAAAAGCGCGTGCCCGCGGTGGTGACGCTGCACAATTATCGTGCCATCTGCACCGGCGGCATGCTGCTGCGCGACGGGCGCATCTGCCACAAATGCCTGGACCGCGGCCATCTCTGGGGCGTTGCGCATCGCTGCTACCGCGGGTCGATTCCGGGCTCGCTGGCCTCGGCCTACATGATCGCGCAGCACCGGCGCCGCGGCACCTGGACGCGGCCCGGCCTGCGTCTGATCGCGCTGACGCAGTTTGCCCGCACCCTGTTCGTGCAGGCGGGCTTCGACGCAGGCCGGATCGACGTGAAGCCGAACTTCATGGCCGATCCGGGGGCGCCTGATCCAGCCATGCCGCGCGCCGGGCTGCTTTATGTCGGACGGCTGAGCCGCGAGAAGGGCGTCGGCGTGCTGCTCGACGCCGTTGCGGGGAGCGGCGTGCCGTTGCGGATCGTGGGCGAGGGGCCGGAACGCGCTGCGCTCGCGGCGCGGGCGACCGGCAATGTCACCTTCCTTGGTGCGCGTTCGCGCGCGGAGGTGCTTTGGGAGATGGCCAATGCCCGGGCATTGGTCGTGCCGTCGCTATGGTACGAAGGATTTCCCATGGTCGTGGTCGAGGCCTTCGCACGGGGCACGCCGGTGATCGCGTCCGAGATCGGCGGGCTGGCCGAGGCGGTGAGCGCCGGCAAGACCGGAGCGCTGGCGCCGCCGGGCGACGCCGTCGCGCTGAGAAACCGGATTTCCGACCTGCTGGGCACGCCTGATTGCGCGACGGCGTGGGGACAGGCCGCACGGGCCGCCTATCTCGCGCGCTACGCGCCGGATGAGAATCTCCGGCTGCTTGAGGCCGTCTACGCGCGTGCTGCCGCGGGATGATCGATGCAGGCGGTTTGTTCCGCCTCGATCGGGCGCCGCCTTGCCGGTTTCCCCGTACCCATCCCTAACGGATTGCGGCAAATCTGATGTTAATCTGTTATATCAGGCGCCTTGTCCGACGCCACCGGCTCCGACCGGGCGGTCGGGTGACCTCGATTCTGCGATCGATTCCCCGGTTTTGGCGTGCCTGGAGCTCACGGATTGCAACCACAGCCAGCCATAACACTGATCGGGCTGACGGCCGGTTGTGAAGTTTGACGCTTTTTTTGAAAAACTCTCACGCGGCGCAGAAATATTTTTTCAGAGCAGAAAATCGCGTCAAAGCACACGCAGCAGCAGCGAAATTCCGGGCTTTTGCGCGGTCTCGCGGGGCAATGAAACCCCGTATAATCACTACCCTTTTTTGCGTCGCGGCTAACATTCGGGATTTGCCTGCGCTGAATGTTAGCGCACGTGAGAAATGGCGCTAAGTCTCACATAAATCACGTGGAACCAGGCGTTAATGGCGCATTGCTGATTGACACTCTCGCATTGCGGACTTAACAATGGACTTAACAAGTTCGTAACGTGTGTCCACATTTGAGCTGCGTCGCAACAATCGAGTTGTGAATCAACAGCTTAGGTGTGGGCCAGCGGCTTGATCCTCGTATCCCAAGCAGGGGCTACATCGATGGCGACTTACAATCTCGACCAGACTGACCTGAAACATGCGATCAACTCCACGATCGATCACGCGACCCAGCAACAGATCTTCAACTATCTGATCAACTCGGGCATCGGCTACACCAACCCGGATGACGGAACGGCGGTCCCGGTGCAGGTGGGTGCGGGCATCTCCAACCCGGATCCATCTGCCAATGTTCTTATCGAAACCAACGCCAATAACACCGTCAACACTGACGCCAACCTGAAGGCCATCATTGAGGCCACCAACAGCGACGTGACGCTGTCGGTCAACGGCAGCACCCCGGTGCTCGTCGCGACCGGCAACGGCAACGATCAGATCTTCATCAACAACACCGGTGATACGACGGTTCTCGCCGGCGCCGGCAATGACACGATCTTCGGTGGCGCGGGTCACGACTCGCTCAGCGGGGGCTCCGGCAACGACGTGCTGATCGACAATGCCTCCGGCCACAGCACGCTGGATGGCGGCTCCGGCAACGATCTGCTGGTCGGCACCGGCTCCGACACGCTGCTCGGCGGCTCCGGCAACGACACGCTTTACGGCGGTACCTCGTCTGATCTGGAGGGCGGTCGCGGCAACGACGTGCTGGTTGGCGGTACGGGCAACAACCTGCTCACTGGCGGTACCGGCAACGACGCGCTCTACTCGAACTCGGATGCCTCGCACGGCTCGAGGCTCGACGGCGGTGCAGGCAACGACTCGCTGTATGGCGGTGCGGGTGCGGACACGCTGTATGGCGGCGCCGGCAACGACCTGCTGGTCGGCGGTACCGGCACTGTTGCCGAGTACGGCGGCGCCGGCAAGGACGTGCTCTACTCGGGCAGCGATGCGTCGCATGCGACCTCGCTCTATGGCGGTGACGGCAACGACTCGCTCTACGGCGGTGCCGGCAACGACACGCTGTATGGCGGCTCCGGCAACGATACGCTGGTCGCTGGCTCGGGCAACCAGACACTGATCGGCGGCGACGGCAAGGACTCGTTCGTTGGCTCCGCCACCGGCACGGCCTCGATGGTCGGCGGCTCCGGTCAGGATTACTTCTACCTGTCCAACCTCAACAGCAGCGACACCATCGACGGTGGTGCTGGCAACAAGGACTCCCTGACCTTCCTGGATCACTCTTCGACCGACGTGACCGGCATCACCGCCGGCAAGGACGGTTCTCTGGACGTCAACTTCAGCAACGGCCAGGTGACCCAGATCAGCAACATCGAATACCTGATCTTCAACGATGGTCACTCGACCAAGCTGTAAGATCCCAGGTCTGCACGACTAGCTCTTCACTGAGCGAAGGCGCCGCCTCAACCCAGGTTGAGGCGGCGCTCTTTTTTTGGCGGCATGTGGCGCTCTGACATGTCGTCTGATAACCTAAAGTAGTGCGACGGACTGCTCTCACGTGAGTCATCGTGAGAGCTAACGAATGGCTTGAATCCTCGTATTCCAACCAGGGACTACGTCGATGGCGACTTCCAATCTGAACCAGACCGACCTCGAAGCGGCGATCAGCTCCACCATCGATCAAGCGACCCGGCAGCAGATTCTCGACGATCTGATCGCCGCGGGGATCGGTTACACCAGCCCGGATGACGGTGCGACGATCCCGGTCCAGGAGGGAGCTGCCATCAGCAACCCGGATCCGGACGCCAATGTTCTGATCGAAATCAATCCCAACAACACGGTTTACGTCGACGCCAACCTGAAGGCGATCATCGAAGCCACCGACAGCGACGTGATGCTGTCGGTGATCGGCAGCGGCCCGGTGCTGGTCGCGACCGGCGCCGGCAACGACTATGTCTCCTTCGTCAGCAGTAGGGGTACGGATTTTATCGGCGATACGACGGTTTTTGCCGGCGCCGGCAACGACACGGTGTTCGGTGGTGGCGCGTCGGAACTGCATGGCGGTAGCGGCGACGACGTGCTGGTGTCGGGCAGCGTGGAGGAAGGCAAACCCAGCACGCTCTACGGCGGTACCGGAAGCGACACGCTGATTGGTGGTTGGGGCGACGATAGCCTGTATGGCGGCGACGGTGACGACTGGTTGAGCGCCGGCCCGGGTCTTAGCTACGAGGTTCTCGACGGCGGCCCGGGGAATGACACCCTCGTCGGTGGCCAATACTTGCTCGGCGTCGGCGGCTTCGGCGGCGAGCTCGACGGCGGCGCCGGCGACGACGTGCTCTACGCGGGTGAGTGGGTGCGCCCAGGCTCGATGATGATGCTGTCGGGCGGCGACGGCAACGACACGCTGCATGGCGCTGCGAGTGCCCTTGACAACACGATGGATGGCGGCGACGGCAACGACCTGCTGGTTGGCAGTGCCGGCACTGTTGCGGAGTACGGTGGCAGCGGGAACGACATTCTCTATTCAAACGCACGTGACTTGTTGGAGGTCGTGCTCGAAGGCGGTGCGGGCGACGACACGCTGGTTGGTGGTGTCATCGGTGGTTCCGAAACGCTGCATGGCGATGCCGGCAACGACCTGCTGGTCGGCGCCGACGAGACCGTTTCCGAGTACGGCGGCAGCGACAACGACGTGCTCTACTCGGGCAGCGTTGCGGGGCACGGCTCGTTCCTCTCTGGCGATGACGGCAACGATTCGCTCTATGCCGGCGCTGGTAACGACTTGCTGGTTGGCGGCGCCGGCAACGACTTGCTGGTTGGTGGCGCTGGTAGCGACTCACTGTACGGCGGCGCCGGCGACGACGTGCTCTACTCGGGCAGCAATTCGCTCCACGGGACCTTGCTTGATGGCGGTGATGGCAACGACGTGCTCTATGGCTCGCCGCACTCTGGCGGCCCCGGCCACTACAGCGACACGCTGCAAGGCGGCGCCGGCAACGACACGCTGATTGGCGGCACGGGGACCAATTTCGAGCACGGCGGCAGCGGCAACGACGTGCTCTACGCGGGCAGCGATGCATTGCGCGCGACCGTGCTTTTTGGTGATGACGGCAACGACGTGCTCTATGGCAGCGCCCGCAACGACTCGCTGTATGGCGGCGCCGGCAACGATACGCTGGTCGCCGGTTCGGGCCACCAGTGGCTGATGAGCGACGGCAATGACGGGTCGTCGTTCATCGGCTCCGCCATCGGCACAGCCTCGATGGTTGGGGGCGCCGGTCAGGACTACTTCTACCTGTCGAATCCGCACAGCAGTGACACGATCGACGGCCGTGGCGGCGACAAGGACGCGCTGACCTTCCTGGATCACGCATCGGCCGATCTGACCGGCATCAGCGCCGGCAACAATGGTTTTCTGGAGGTCAGCTTCAGCAACGGCCAGGTGACCCACGTCACCAACATCGAGTACCTGATCTTCAACGACGGTCAATCGATCAGGCTGTAGAGCCCCCGCGACGGCCCCAAGCGCAGATGTCTCCCCTCAGCCCCTGGGAGCCGCTCGCGCGCGAATGTGATGATCGGAACCTTGCCGCCGGATCCGCGTCGAACCGCCTCATCACAAGTTCCACTTCAACCCGACAGATGTTAGAGGTTAGTTCGTCACATTCGGACCACGTAGCTTTTGTAAAGGCGTGTAACTCGCTTGATACAACGCGTTGTGATGGCTTGCTGCGGCCCAGGCAACCTTTGGACAAGACGAACGATCGCAGCAGAAACCTGCCGCATGATGCGCGAACCGCGGAGCTCTCGAATTGGCCAAGAAGAAAATGCTGAATGCCGGCGCTGGAACGACGGTTGCCAAGCGGATCCAGCCGCTGCTGACATCGCATGATTGGGAGGAGGTTCGGCTCGACGTCGACGGAAGCGTGAAACCGGACATCGTCGGCTCGATTACCGATCTCGCCAAATTGTGCCGGCCGGCCTCGTTCGACGCGATCTGGTGTTCGCATCTGATGGAACATCTGTATGCCCACGAGATACATCCCACATTCGTCCAGTTCCGCGAAGTTCTGAAGCCGGACGGCTTCGCGCTGATCATGTCCCCCGACCTGGAAGCAGTGGCCCAGCACATGCTGACCCAGGGTCTCGGCGCGGTCGCCTATGTCTCGCCGGCCGGTCCGATCCGGCCGCTGGACATGATCTACGGGCACTCCGGCGCGATCGAGCAGGGGCGCCACCACATGGCGCACAAGACCGGCTTTTCGTGCGACCGGATGGGAAACCTGCTGCTCAGCGCCGGGTTTCCGACCGTCTCCGTTCGCAGCGCGAATTTCGAGGTCTGCGCGCTGGCGCTGATGCCGGAGGCCGAGGACAGGCGGATTCATTCGCAGCTCGAGGCCTGCGGCTTCGATTTCCGGGAGACGGCGGCGGCCGCCACGTGACGGTCGATGTTAAATAATGTTATAAGGTTCCGTGGCTAAACCAACCGCAGCAACAGCCGGAATCGGCTCCTTGCCTGTTCCGGCACATATATCTTTTCGGAACCGGGTGCCGAAAATGCTGCGTTAGCGAACTAACAGTGATAAGTTATATATCGCTAGCGACCGGATCCTGCGCAGTCGAAACTTCGAGGCATTCATGACCAAACACCTCTCGCTCGTCGGCGCACCTTCGGTGGAGGGACTCCCACCCTCGGGCCTCGCGTGTCTCGTCATCGTCGCAAGACAGCATGGTTTGCACCTGACCCCGACCCAGCTGATCCAGGACAATCTGCTGGGCGAGCAGGAAGTTACGCTCCCCGAGCTGCTGAAATGCGCGAATTCCTCGGGGATGACGGCGAAGGCGGTCACGCTGGACTGGAAGGGGCTCAGCCATTTGAAGCGGGCGCTGCCCGCGATCGTCCGCCTGCGCGACGGCAGCCACATGGTGCTGCTGCGCCTCGAGGGCGATGAAGACAGCACCCGGGTGGTGCTGCAGGACCCGAACGCGAGCGAGGATGCGCTGCTCGTGATCGATCAGCCGCGCTTCGAGGACATCTGGTCGGGCGACGTCGTCATTGCCAAGCGCGACTACGAGATCTCGGACGAGACTCAGCCGTTCAGCTTCGGTTTCGTCACTGCCTTGCTGTTCCGCGAACGGCGCATCCTGCGCGACGTCGCGATCGCGGCGCTGATCCTCGGCTTCATGGGCCTCGCGCCGATCATGTTCTGGCGGCTGCTCTCGGACAAGGTCATCTTCTACAAGGCCTACAACACGTTCTACGTGCTGTGCATTGCGATGTTCGTGGTCATCATGTTCGAGGCCGCGTTCTCTTTCCTGAGGCAGTATCTGGTGCAGCGCCTGACGGCACGCATCGACGTCAAGCTGTCGACCTATGTGTTCGAGAAGGTGCTCAATCTGCCGATCGATTACTTCGAGCAGAATCCGGTCGGCCTGATTTCGCGGGATATTCGCGAAGTGTTCCGAATTCGCGGCTTTCTGACCGGACAGCTGTTCGGGACCATCCTCGATTCGACGACGTTGTTCTTCTTCCTGCCCGTCATGTTCTTCTTCAGCCCGATCATGACGCTGATGGTTCTTGCCTTTGCCGGAATGATCGTAACCTGGCTGATCCTGATGCTGCCCGCCTACCGGAAGAAATCCTCGGCTACTCTGGCGGCTGAAGGCGTGCAGGGAGCGTTTCTGATCCAGAGTCTGAACGGCATGCGGACCATCAAGTCGCTGGCGCTGGACACGCGGCAGCGCCACATGTGGGATGTGCTGGTGGCGCGCGTCGCCAAGGCTCGCCTTGCGGAAGGCATGACCGGAACCGCCATTCAGACGGTGGTGAAGCCGTTGGAACGGCTGGCAGTGAGTGCTCCCTATGCGTTCGGTGTCTACCTCGCCGTGTCCAGCGGCGATCCAGTCTACGTTGGAGCGCTGTTCGCGTTTCTGATGCTGTCGCAACGCGTTGCCGGCCCGCTGATGCAGATGGCCCAGCTCATCAACCAGTATGACGAAGCGCGCACCGCGGTCACGATCGTCGGCAGGCTGGTCAATCAGCCGCCCGAGGAGGGACGTTCCGGCCATGGTGTTCGGGTCCCCTTGAAGGGGCATATCGAATTCTCCGGCGTCACGTTCAAGTACAAGGGCGCGGTGTCGCCGGCGCTGAACAGCATCTCTTTCGAGATTCCGCTCGGCACGACGCTCGGCGTGATGGGCAAGAGCGGCTCCGGCAAGACCACGATCACGCGGCTGTTGCAGCGCCTGCACTCCGACTACGGTGGTCTGATCAAGGTCGACGGTGTCGATGTTCGCGAATACGATGTCGACCATCTCCGGCGCAATGTGGGTGTGGTGCTGCAGGAGAACTTCCTGTTCAGCGGCACGATCCGCGAGAATATTGCGGCCGCCAAGCCCGATGCGACCTTCGACGATGTCGTCAGGGCCGCGCGACTGGCCGGCGCCGAGGAGTTCATCGACAAGCTGCCGCGCGGCTACGAGACCTATATCTACGAGGGATCGACCAATCTTTCCGGCGGCCAGCGTCAGCGCCTCGCGATCGCGCGGGCACTGATCGTCAATCCGCCGATCCTGATCCTGGACGAGGCGACCAGCGCGCTCGATGCGGAGAGCGAGACGATCGTCAACGCGAACATTTCGCGGATCGCGCACGGCCGCACGCTGATCATCATCTCGCACCGTCTGTCGTCGCTGACGAAGGCCGATGCGATCCTCGTGCTCAACCGCGGCGTGGTCAACGATATCGGACGTCACGAAGAGCTTCTGGAACGCAACGACATCTATAGCTCGCTCTGGTTCCAGCAGAATACGCATCTTGTGCCGACGGGCCGCACCGAGAAGAACTTCAGGAGTCCGACCCTTGTCTCCTAATCAAGCTTCACTCGCGACCGTTCGCCAGTTCCAGTCCGAAACCGATGCCATCCGCGAGGCGCCCGAGCCGCTGCTGGCCCGCGCGACGCTGTTCGTCCTGTCGGCGTTCATGGTAGCCGTCGTGGCGATCATGTGCTTCACCCGCGTCGATCGGGTGATCACGAGCGTGGGCGGCAGGATCGTCCCGGTCGATCAGATCAACGTGCTGCAGGCGCTGGATGCCTCGATCATCAAGACGATCGATGTGCGGGAAGGTCAGCAGGTCGAGACCGGGCAACTGCTTGCGACGCTTGACTCGACCTTCACCGCGGCCGATGTGACGCAGTACAAGCTGCAGATTGCAAGCCTCGAAGCGCAGGTCGCGCGGGACGAGGCCGAACTGGCCGGAAAGGTGTTGTCGTTCGGGCAATCCTCGGATCAGGATGTCACCAGGTACAATGCCTTACAGAAGGCGCTCTACGACCAGCGCGTTGCCCAGTACAACGCACAGGTCAACAGCTACGACTCCAAGATCAGCCAGACCGAGGCGACGATCCAGAAGTCGAAGAAGGACGACGAGCGCTACAGCCAGCGTGCCGAGATCGCCGGCAAGATCGAGGACATGCGCTCGACGCTGGCCGAAAGCGGCAGTGGATCCAAGCTGAACCTGTATTTGTCGCAGGACAACCGCCTGGAGCTGTTGCGCCAGATCGACAATACGCACAACACCTTGCTGGAGGCGCAGCACCAGCTGGACTCGCTGAAGGCGGATCGCAAGGCTTTCACCGAGCAATGGTATGCGCAGTTGAGCCAGGATCTGGTCACCACGCGCAACAATCTGGATACGGCCCGCTCACAGTATGACAAGGCGATCAAGCATCAGGACCTGGTCCGCTGGACCGCAGCCGAACCCTCGGTCGTGCTGACCCTCGCCAAGCTCTCGGTCGGATCGGTACTGAAGCCGGGCGATCCCTTCATCACGCTGATGCCGCTCAAGACGCGGCTCGAAGCCGAGATCCAGATCCTGTCGCGCGACGTCGGCTTCGTCCGGCCGAACGATCCATGCACGATGAAGATCGATGCGTTCAACGCGGCCGAGCACGGTACGGCGCAAGGCAAGATTCGCTGGATCAGCGAAGGCGCCTTCACCACCGATGATGACGGAAAGCCCGTCGATGCCTACTACAAGGCACGATGCTCGGTCGACGAGACCAACTTCAAGGATGTTCCGAAGAATTTCCGCCTCATCCCCGGCATGACGCTGCAAGGCGATGTCAATGTCGGCACCCGTTCGGTCGCGATGTATCTGCTCGGCGGCATGCTGCGCAGCGCAAAAGAAGCAATGCGCGAGCCATGACGGTGTTGACGCGATCCCTTCTCGACCTGCTCAAGCCCGGGTCGTCCCGTTCGGAGGCTACGCAGTTCGAACGGGGACTGGAGGCGTATGAGAACCGGCAGTATCTGGAGGCATTGCGCTTCTGGAGGCTGGCGTCGCGGGCCGGCAATCCGGAGGCGGATTACCGGATCGGGTTGCTCTATGCGAGGAACGAGGGCGTTATCGGCAACATTCCGGATGCGGTCGCGTGGTATGAACGCGCCGCCCTGAATGGACATACCGAAGCGCAATTCCAGCTCGGCCTGATCTACTTCCACGGGGTCAAGGCGTCCGTTGGACCGAACAAGCCCGAGATGTGGCGGCAGTCGACCGCGGCGCGGCTCGGCGACAAGGCGACAAATCTCCACGATCTCGTGTTCCCGTACGGAATCGGCGTGGCCAGGGACCTTGACGCCGCCTTCCTCTGGATGTCGGTGGCGGCGGAGGCCGGCAAGGCGGACGCGCAGGCGATCCTCGGCGACATGTACGCCAACGGGCACGGCTGCACCAAGGATCACGCTGCTGCCCTGCGCTGGTACGAGGCAGCGGCCGAGCAGAAGGCGGCAGCCGGTGAATTCGCGCTCGGCGACGTGCACTATCAGGGGCGCGGCGTTCCCGTCGATTTTGCGCAGGCCGCGATCTGGTATCACAAGGCGGCGGAGCAGGGCCATGTGCGCGCGCAGGTTGCGCTCGCGTTCATGTGCCTCAAGGGCACCGGGCTTCCCGCAAATGTCGAGGAAGCCGCACGGCTATTCCAGAGCGCGGCTGCGCATGACGATGCCATTGCGCTGTACAACATCGCGCTGTTGCGGCTGAGCGGCAAAGGGGTCGCCAAGGATCTCGACAAGGCCGAGACCGCGTTGCGCAAGGCCGCACGCAAGGATTACCTGCCGGCGATCCAGGGGCTGGCTGAGTTCTATGCGCTCGGCACGTCGGCCGAGCCGGATCTGCGCGAGGCGGCATATTGGTACGAGAAGGCGGCTGAGCGCGGCGACGTGCAGGCGCAGTTCTTCACCGGGCGCTTCTATGCCACCGGCACCGGCGTTCCGCCCAGCATCCGCCAGGCGGCGAAATGGTTCGAGCGTGCGGCCGAGAGCGGTCACGCGACCGCGGCCCACAACATCGCGGTGTTCTATCTCAACGGCAACGGCGTGACGCGCGATGTCGCGACCGCGATCAAGTGGTTCGAGCGTGCGTCCGAGGGAGGCATCAGCGCCGCGGGCGTGCAGCTCGGCCGGCTCTACTCGGCGGGCAACGGCGTGCCGCGCGATCAGGCGCGCGCAGCGGAATGGCTCAGCAAGGCGGCCAATGGCGGCGATGCCGATGCAAAGATCGCCTATGCCGTGTTTCTGATCCAGGAAGAGCCGTCCGAAGCGCGCCTTGCGCAAGCACGTACGCTGCTGACCGATGCCGCCGAGGGCGGTCATTCCGCGGCGGCATTTCAACTCGGCGGGCTTCACATGGGAAGGTCCGGCGGGGCCGTCGATCTTCCGGCTGCGGCGCAATGGTTCAAGCGCGCGGCAAGCGCGGGCCATGTCGAGGCGCAGCACACGTTGGCGCTGCTGTATTCCGATCCGAAAAGCGGCCTCAAGGATCCGCAGGCCGCCGCCGGCTGGATCGTCAAGGCCGCCGATGGCGGCAACGCCGCAGCACAGTTCAAGCTTGCCGTCATGTATTGCACCGGGCAGGGCGTCGAACAGGACCTTGCCCGGGGCGTCACGTGGTACGAGGCCGCGGCGCGCCAGGGCCACACCACGGCGCAATACAACCTTGCGGTGATGCTCGGGCGCGGACAGGGCCGCGAGGCTGATCCGGCGAAGGCGGCCGAATGGTTCGCGGCAGCCGCGGAGCACGGCATGGTCGAAGCCCAGCTCGCCATCGGTGACGCGTTGCGAGCCGGTAACGGCGTCGCGCAGGATCGCGATCAAGCGGTGCGTTGGTATCGAAAGGCCGCGCAGCAGAACAACGAAGGTGCGCTACGTCGTCTGCAGGCGATGGGCGAGAGCGTTGGCTGAGACTGTTGGATGCGGACATCTCGTCGCACGCAGCCTACGGCAGAGACGCGCGGCCTTGTTCTTGGGCGCGAAGGTACAGAAGCGTGCACCTCCGCGTGACAATTGAGGCAGAACTAACAATGGCTTTCATATCGACGACAGAGAGATTGCGTTAATGTGGGTTCGCGGAATAAATGCTCATTGCACCTCTGGTTGTGAAGATGAACGATAAGAACCAAGAGGTCATGATCACAGGCGTGTCAGGCAGCGTGATCTCGGGATCGAGCGTCCGCGTGACCGGGAAAGAAACTGGAGCCGGCGTCAAGCGTTGGCAGGAGATTGAGTGGCAATGAACAAGATGGTCGATCGGAGCGTCAGGGATACGAAGGATATGTTGCCCGTTGCCAGCCCGGTTCAGCAGGACGACCATCCGCAGAGCCTGTTCCTGGATCCTGATATCAGCGATCTCCAGTCGGGATCGCGGCTGCGCGGCGCGATCCTTGAATATTCGGGGCGAGGGATCTCCGGCTGGATCGTCGATGCCCAGTCGCCCGCGGCAACCGTTTCGATCGCGCTCTTCATCGCGTCCCACTGTGTCGAAGAGGGACGCACGGGCCGATCCATGCCGGCCCGCATCGGTCCGCGCAGCGTGATCGGGCGTCCCGGGTTCCGGATCGATCTGTCGACGCCGGGCGTCCGCCGTCGCCTGGCGCGGGCCCTGCGAAACACGCTGGTTGAGCCCAAGCAGGCGCAGATCTATCTCCGCATCAGCCTGAGCGATGGCGAGTATTACGAGATCCCGCTGTTCGAGAACTTCACGCCGAGCGAAGTGGTCGTTGCGCTCGGCTTCTCGGTCGAAGACTACGACGATCTGCTGTTTCCGAGCACCGACAACCTAAGCGTTGCGGGACCGGCGGACGCCTCCACCAAGGAGGTGCGCTACATTTGTTTCTATCTGCCGCAATTCCATTCATTTGAAGAAAATGACCGGTGGTGGGGACCAGGGTTCACCGAGTGGACCAATGTCGCGCGCATGCGCGCGCAGTTTCCGTCGCATGAATCGCCGTGGCTGCCGGCCGATCTCGGATTCTACGACGTCCGGCTGCCGGAGACGCGCCGGCAGCAGGGCGACCTCGCGCGCAAGTACGGCATCGATGGATTCTGCTACTACGTGTATTGGTTCCAGGGGCGCAGGCTGCTGGAAAAGCCGCTTCAGCTGCTGCTCGAGGACGGCGAGCCCAACCTGCCGTTCTGCATTTGCTGGGCCAACGAGAATTGGTCGCGCCGGTGGGACGGCTCGGATGCCGAGCTGCTGCTGGGGCAGAATCACTCGCTGGACGACGATGTCCGCTTCATCGACGACATGGCCGACCTGCTGCTCGACGAGCGCTATATCACGGTCGATGGTCGAAAGGTCATTGTCATCTACCGGCCGTCATTGTTGCCGGACAAGCAGCGCCTGTTCGAGATCTGGCGCGAGAGAGCCCGGGAGCTCGGCATTGGCGAGCTTCTCATTTGCAATGCGATGACTTTCGGCGAGTTCGATCCGCGCGACGTCAATTGCGATGCGGCCATCGAGTTTCCGCCGCACACGGTTTCGACGCGGGAAGTGCCGCCGACCGAAGTCGATGCTCCGGCGACCTTCGCCGGCAAGGTGTACGACTACGTCGATGCCATGCGATCGTCGATCGGCAAGACCTACGACTTCCCGTTCTTTCCTGCGGTCATGCCGCGTTGGGACAATACGCCGCGCAAGGGACCGCGCGGTCACGTCTTCACGCGGTCCAGCCCGGAGGCGTTCGAGGTCTGGCTTCGCGACGCCACCCTGCGGGCCAAGGGCAACAGCTTCTCCGAGTCGCTGGTGTTCATCAATTCCTGGAACGAGTGGGCGGAGGGCGCTCATCTCGAGCCGGATTCCCGTCATGGACGCGCATTCCTCGAGGTTGTGCGCAGGGTTGCGTCCGCCGAGCCGATTTCGGCGCAGATCAGAAACAGCCCGGATCTGCTGGATTGCCTGAGCAGGCAGGAGCTCGAGTGGGCGGTGAAGGAAGCCTCGACGCATGTCGAGGTGCTCGCAAGCCTGCATCGGTCGGGCCTCACTCATTCGGGGGTGCAGCGCCTGAGAAGCGGCACGCCGGTCGAGGCGGAAGGCGCGTCCGACAATCCGGCCGGTTCGTTGCTGGTCATCGAGAACATCAATTCCCAGACCGGCGAGCGGGTGATCGTTGATCCGCGCTTTGAGATTCTGGTGCGGGGCTGGATTTGCGCGGGCAACGCCTTCGAGGCAAGCAGACAGAGAACGGGATTCCTGGTGCTGTCGGGGCTTGCCGCGCAAGGCGCGATCAACGGCGGCTACTGCCTGATCGTCGACTGGCACGAGCGCGTGGACGTGAAGGAATACATGAAGGCCGAGAGCAAGGATTGCTATTTCGGCTTCCAGCTGTCGTTCTCGATCCGGGATTTGCCGGATGGCGAGTATCAGCTCGCGGTGCTGGAGGTCGGCGACGGCGCCAGCGCCCTGGTGCGGTCGCGCCATTCGATCATCGTGAGACGTTGAGGTCGCCGCCGATGCTCGCAAGTGTCGTCATCGCGTGCTACAAGCACGAACAGTATCTCGAGGAATGCCTCGAGACCGTCTATCAGCAGACGTTTGCCGATATCGAGCTCGTCATTGTCGACGATCATTCGCCGGACAAGAGCTTTGACGTCGCGCAGAAGGTCATCAAGAAGCGTTCGTTCGGAAAGCGCTTCGTGTCGTGCAAGCTGCTCAAGAATCCGCAAAATCTCGGCGCGCACTATACCTGGAACAGGGCGTTGTCGCTGACGACGGGCGACATGATCTTCCTCTTGAACTCGGACGATGCGTTCTCAAAGGACCGGGTTCGACTGTTCGCCGACAAGCATGGCCATGAACGGTTGTTCTTCGGCTTCTCTGCCGTCGAACCGATCGACGAATATGGAAAGTCGATCGGCAACTACCAGTTTCCGACGCGCCTGCGCTACGCGATCGACCGGGCGCAGATTGCCGGCGCGCCGCTGTCGTGGACATTTCTGGATTCGCAGATCGCGGCGTCGACCGGAAACTTCGTGTTCAGCCGCGAATTGCTGCGGCAGGTGGGCTGGCTCGCCGACCTCAAATACTGCCATGACTGGGACTTCGCGCTGCGCGCCGTCACCAAGGTCGAGCCGACCTATCTGGAGGCCGACCGCTATCTTTACCGGCTGCACTCCACCAACAGCTTCCGGAGCCTGAGCAAGGTGGCGGAGAGCGAAACGAAGGCGTGCATGGTGTCGTATTGCCTGAATGCCATCTCGAGGCGACCGCAAAACAAGACCTGTCTCAGCCCGTCGAATTTCGGCGATTCATTCTATGACTTCGTGAAGCTGCACCCGAACTTCAATTATTGGGTGAAGCAGATCTACGCGCCCTATCATGTCGAACACCGGACGGTGGAATCGAACGATCGCACCAGGCCGATCCGTTGGCGCTGATCCCGGCGGGCAGGGCTTGCCTGCTCCGTTTTGAGAATATCGGAACCGGGGCTTGATCGAGGTTTCCGGCGCGGCTCCCTTGCGCCGGAACACGTCGCGCGCGAAAGCAGCAAAGGTCGTTCCCGTCCTGTGCGACGGTTTCGTGCAAATGACGGCGAGCCCGTCTGCTCTATTGTATTGATTTTCCTCGAAATAACCTTACAACAGTTAAATGTGAGCACTGCGTGTTATAGCCTTATTCTTGTAGGATAAGTGCGCTAATAGGGAATTCGTGGTGCGAACCAATGGTAATTGCTTGTTGATCTCGTGGGGAGCGGCTCAGGTTGGACATGGAAATTCCTGCATTGTCTAGTTTCAGCTCAGGCGTGAATCTCGATACGCTTCCAGCAAGTGAGATCGAGACAAGGCTTCGAGATTTCTTTTCCGGGCGGATCGCAAATCCGAAGCCCGACGAACTCATCCAGTCGGTCGAGCAGTTGGAGCAGCAGTACGGCCGCTACAAGGAATTCCAGTTTGCAAAGGCCGCAGCGCTTGTGCAGGCCTGTGATTTCGCCGGGGCGCGTGCAATCCTGCTCGACCTCGTCAAGCAGATGCCGTCCGACTCGCGGGTGTTGCATCGTCTTGCGATTGCGGATCTCAACATGGGCGCTGCCCATGAAGCGCAGGACGTCTATTTGTCCGCGCTCGCGGCGGCGCCGAAAAGTGAGAACCTCCGGCGAGAGTTCGCCGGCCTCCTGCGCGTGATGGAGGCGAAGAAGCTCTATGTCGGGATCGATCGGAAGAAGCACGGCCTGGCCGCGGTGTGCGCCATCAAGAATGAAGGCGACGATCTGTTGGAATGGCTGCACTTCCACAGACTGGTCGGCTTTGATCACTTCTACCTCTACGACAACGGCAGCACCGACAATACGCGCGCCGTGATCGAGTCCTTTCCGTGGCCCGAAATGATCACCTATCATTTCGTGGAGGGTGAATTCGGCCAAATGCGCGCCTTCTCGCATGCGATCGACACCTATCGCAATTGTGCGGAATGGTGCGCCTTCATCGATGCCGACGAGTATCTGTTTCCGACGCAGGCCGGCAACATCAAGGACGTGCTGGCCGAACTCGGCCCGGCGCCGGCGGTGGCGGTGCATTGGTTGAACTTCGGCTCGAACGGTCACGAGGCGCGGCCGGCCGGCCTGTGCATCGAGTCCTTCACGCGCCGCGCTCCGGACGACTTCCCGGATCACTTCATCATGAAGTCGATCGTGCGGCCGGACACCATCGTGTCCTATCTGCATCCTCATCAATCGCTTGTGCTGGGCTGCTACGTCCAGGAAGACGGCACGCCGGTATTCCCGATCGGCGGGCGTTGCACGGCGCCCAAGCGAAGCAAGCTCGTCATCAATCACTTCTATACGAAGTCCCGCGAGCAATTGCTGAAGAAGCGTGAGCGCGGCCGGCCGCTCGCCGACGGCGATCCTGAGAAGATCCGCGCGATGGAGTTCTTCACGTTGCGGGATCGCAACGATGTCGAAGACGCAACGATCCAGCGGTTTCTTCCGGAGCTGAAGAAGCTGATCCAGGGCTGAGCCCGGCGGGCAGCGATTTCCTCACCGAGGCAGGGCGGGCCAGGCGGCGCGCCCGATCGAGCAATCACGCAGCTTGCGTGATTGCTGATCGCAGCGGCGATCGACGGCAGAGGCCTCTGGCGGCGCCGGCCGGTTACAGCGGCTCCAGCCGGTATTTCGCAAGCAAGGCCTGTGCGGCATCGACGTCGATCCTGGCCGGCCTCTGGAAGATCGACATGTTGTTGGCGCGCGCGATTTCCCGCGCGACCGTCCGCACCGAATGGTAGTGGGGGCGGTTCTCGAAGTCGTGGATCGCGATGAAGGCCCCCGGAGCACCGTGCAGCACGCACTGCACGAAGCTTGCCACGCGAAACCGGCCGTCGATGAAATAGAGGTCGGCCGTCTTGCTTTCCGGACGCTCCCAGACACGCTCGTGATATTCGGGCCAGGAGCTTTCCTTCTCCTTCTCCACCGGATAACCCCACTCGCGCAGCTTGCCGATGTCGACGTGCAGCAGCAGCGGCCTGGTGCTCGCATCGCGCGTGGCGTCGCCGACATTGTTGAGCCATTCCAGGGAGGAATCGATCGAGATGACCCACTCCTTCCTGGTTTGACAGGCGAGCCAGGTGCTACCTCCCGAGCCGAATTCCAGATATCGCTGCGAGAGATCCACGAAGCTTTTGAACAGTGTCAGTTCCTGACCGTCCATTGCGATTTTCATGGCGGGACCCCGTGGTTTCTCGATTTGTTGTCTGTTGGATGGCTGCCAATCCACCGGCGGCAGGCGGTCGCGGCTGGTCAAGTCGCGATGAGATCCGGTTGAATCATCATCGCGCTTCTCGGCTTCCTGCGGGCTGTCCACGCCGGTGGCTTGGAGACGGCGGCTACTGGTTCAGGCCGACGCGCTCGACCTTGTAGCCGCGCTCCAGGATCGCGCGCCACCAGGGTTGCTCGTCGACATACCAGCGCACCGTCTTGGAGATGCCGGTTTCGAAATTCTCCTCGGCGCGCCAGCCGAGCTCGGTTTCGAGCTTGGTCGCGTCGATCGCGTAGCGGCGGTCGTGGCCGGGACGGTCGGCGACGAAGTTGATCAGCTGGCGCCGCGGGCCCGCCGCACCGGGCACGACCTCGTCGAGCAGGTCGCAGATGCTTTCCACGACGTGCAGATTGGTGCGCTCGTTGCGGCCGCCGACATTGTAGGTTTCGCCGACCTCGCCGCGCTCCAGCACCAGGGTCAGCGCCTTGGCGTGATCCTCGACGAACAGCCAGTCGCGGATGTTCTGGCCGTCGCCATAGACCGGCAGCGGCTCGCCGGCGAGCCCCTTGATGATCATGTGCGGGATCAGTTTCTCCGGGAAATGATAGGGGCCGTAATTGTTGGAGCAGTTGGTCACCAGGGTCGGCAACTCGTAGGTCTCGCGCCAGGCGCGCACCAGATGATCCGACGACGCCTTGCTGGCCGAATAGGGCGAGTTCGGCGCATAAGCCGTGGTCTCGGTGAACAGCCCCTCGTCGCCGAGCGAGCCGAACACCTCGTCGGTCGAGATATGAAGGAAGCGGAACGCGTCGCGCTTCTCGGGCGACAGCGTTCGCCAGTGCCGCAGCGTCTCCTGCAGGATGGTGAAAGTGCCGACGATGTTGGTCTGGATGAATTCGCCGGGGCCGTCGATCGAGCGGTCGACGTGGCTTTCCGCGGCAAGATTCATCACCGCATCGGGCTGGTATTTCTCGAACAGCCGGCGCAGCACCTGTCCCTCGCAGATGCAGGCCTTCTCGAAGGTGTAGTTCAGGCTCTCGCTCGAGCCGGGCAGGGAGGCGAGGTTCGCCGCATAGGTCAGCTTGTCGATGTTGACGACGCGGGCGTGGGTGTCGCGCAGCAGGTGACGGACCACGGCGGAGCCGATGAAGCCGGCGCCGCCGGTGACGAAGATCGTCGATCCCTTAAACCGCATGTTTGAATACCTCGGCTGTGCGGGGCTGACCCTGGAACGAACGGTACACCGACAGCAGATACTCGCCGTAGCTGCTCTTTGCGGTCTTCTGCGCCACCCGCGCGAAGGCTTCGAGCGAGATGTAGCCCTGGCGCAGCGCGATCTCCTCGGGGCAGGCGATGCGCAGGCCCTGGCGCTGTTCCAGGATCTGGACGAAATGGCTGGCCTCGACCAGCGAGGAGTGGGTGCCGGTGTCGAGCCAGGCGAAGCCGCGGCCGAGCACCTCGACATAGAGGTCGCCGCGCTCGAGATAGGCCTTGTTGACGTCGGTGATCTCGATCTCGCCGCGCGGCGACGGCTTGATGCCGGCGGCGATGTCGACCACGTCGTTGTCGTAGAAATAGAGGCCGGTGACGGCGACGTTGGACTTCGGCCGCTTCGGCTTCTCCTCGATCGACAGCGCCCGGCCGGTGCCGTCGAGCTCGATCACGCCATACTGCTCCGGCGCGTTCACGACGTAGCCGAACACCGTGGCGCCCTTCTTGCGGACCGAGGCGGCCGACAGCATGCTCGGCAGGCCGTGGCCGTAGAAAATGTTATCACCTAACACAAGGGCGACGGAGTCATCACCGATGAACTCGCGGCCGACGATGAAGGCGTCGGCAAGACCCCGCGGAGTCTCCTGCGTGGCATAGGCGAACCGGACACCCATCTCGCTGCCGTCGCCGAGCAGCCGCTGGAACAGCGGCTTGTCCTGCGGCGTCGAGATGATCAGAATATCGCGGATTCCGCCGAGCATCAGCGTCGACAGCGGATAGTAGATCATCGGCTTGTCGAAGACAGGCAGCAGCTGCTTGGAGACGACGGTGGTCACGGGGTAGAGGCGCGAGCCGGTGCCACCGGCAAGGATAATGCCTTTCATGGTCCCTCACAATTTGACTATCAAAACATAACATATAGCGTGCGCCGCACAAGTTTGTTATGAGGGGGAAATTAACATTTCTGGCACAGCAAACTGGAACAAATGTTAAATGAACGTCATCAAGACCGAGCTTCCTGAAGTCCTGATCGTCGAGCCGAAGCTGTTCGGCGACCAGCGCGGCTTCTTCCTCGAGACCTACCAGGCGCCGCGTTATGTCGAGCACGGCATCACGCGCCCCTTCGTGCAGGACAACATGTCCCGCTCGGCCTATGGCGTGCTGCGCGGGCTGCATCTGCAGAACCCGCTCACCCAGGGCAAGCTCGTGACCGTGTTGCGCGGCAACGTGCTGGACGTTGCCGTCGACGTGCGTGTCGGCAGCCCGAACTTCGGCAAGCATGTCGCGGTCGAATTGAGCGAGGACAACCGCCGGCAATTATGGGTGCCGCGCGGGTTTGCCCACGGCTTCGTGGTGCTCTCGGAAACTGCCGACTTCTTCTACAAATGCGACGACTTCTACAGCCCCAAGGACGAGCTCTCGATCCGCTGGAACGATCCCGCGATCGGGATCAAATGGGGCGTCGACAAGCCACAGCTGTCGGCCAAGGACGCGGATGCGCCGTTGCTCGCCGACGCCAGCAATCTTCCCAGCTATGGACAAATCTGATGCGGATCTTGTTGACGGGAACGCGCGGCCAGGTTGGCAGTGCACTCAAGCCGCTGCTGGAAAGTCACGGCACCATCATCGCGCCGCCGACCGCGGAGTTCGATCTGTCGAAGCCGGAGATGGTGACGGCCGAGCTTGAAAGGCTGAAGCCCGATCTCATCATCAATCCGGCTGCGTACACGGCGGTCGACCGTGCCGAGGACGAGCGCGAGCTGGCCTTCCTGATCAACGCCAGGGGGCCCGAAGCGCTCGCGAAATGGGCTGCAGCAAATCGTGTGCCCCTGGTGCATTTCTCGACCGACTACGTCTTCAATGGTTCGGGCGACCGGTCGTGGCGCGAGGACAGTCTGACCGAACCGTTGTCGGCCTACGGCGCGAGCAAGCTTGCCGGCGATGTCGCGATCCAGGCGGCGGGCGGGGCGCATCTCATCGCGCGCACCTCATGGGTCTATGCCGCAAAGGGCACCAATTTCCTGCGCACCATCGCGCGGCTTGCCGGCGAGCGTAAGGAGCTGCGGATCGTGGCCGATCAGATCGGCGCGCCGACAACGGCGCAAGCGATCGCCAGTGCCGTCGCCGGCATCGTGTTGCCGAACATCACCACGCTGCACGATCAGCTGATGCGCAGGGGCGGCGTCGTCAATCTCGTTTGTGCCGGCGAAACCAGCTGGCATGGTTTTGCCACTGCCATCGTCGGCGGGCTGCGGTCGCGGGGCGTCACGCTCGCCGTCGACAGCATCGTTCCGATCGCAACGGCCGATTTCCCGACCAAGGCGGTGCGCCCCGGCAATTCACGGCTGGATCTGACGAGGCTGAAGGCGCAGTTCGGGGTCGCGATGCCGACCTGGCAGGAGGCGCTTGCGCGCGAGCTCGACGCCTATGTCCAGCTCGGCGCACCCGCCCACGCCTAGCGCATCCTCGGGCGAACTGGATAGCGGTTCGCGAGGAGACCGCATCAGATAAAAATGAGCCCCGTTCCGATTGAATCGGAACGGGGCTCCGGGATCGAGCTGTGGCGATCGCCGCTCAGCGCGGCCGGCCGATGCTCTCGTAGGTGAAGCCGTGCGCGGCCATCTCGTCCGGACGGTAGATGTTGCGCAGGTCGACGACGACCGGGTGCTTCATCTCCTGCTTGATGCGCTTGAGATCGAGCGCGCGGAACTGGCGCCACTCGGTCACGATGACCAGCGCATCCGCCTGGCGCGCACATTCATAGGCGTCCGCGCTGTACTCGATCTCCGGCAATTCCTTGCGCGCCTGCTCCATGCCGATGGGGTCGTAGGCCCGAACCTTGGCCCCGAAGTCGATCAGGCCGTTGATCAGCGGGATCGAGGGCGCTTCGCGCATGTCGTCGGTATCGGGCTTGAAGGTCAGGCCAAGCACGCCGATCGTCTTGCCGCGCAGCTCGCCGCCGAGCACGTTGGCGACCTTGCGCGCCATCGCGCGCTTGCGGTTGTCGTTGGCGGTCAGCGTCGCTTCGACGATTTTCAGCTGCACGTCGTGATCGAGCGCCGTCTTGAACAAGGCGCGGGTGTCCTTCGGGAAGCAGGAGCCGCCATAACCCGCGCCGGCATGCAGGAACTTGGTGCCGATCCGGTTGTCGAGCCCGATGCCGCGCGCGACCTCCTGCACGTTGGCCCCGACCTTTTCGGAGAGATCGGCGATCTCGTTGATGAAGGTGATCTTGGTGGCAAGGAAGGCATTTGCGGCGTATTTGATCAGTTCCGCCGTGCGCCGCGCGGTATAGAGGATCGGCGCCTGGTTCAGGTACAGCGGACGATAGACTTCGCCCATCACCTTCTTGGCGCGGTCGTCCTCGGTGCCGACGACGATCCGGTCGGGATGGCGGAAATCCTGGATCGCGGCGCCTTCGCGCAGGAATTCGGGGTTCGACGCAACCGCGAAATCGGCGTTCGGACTGGTCTCGCGGATCAGGCGTTCGACCTCGTCGCCGGTGCCCACCGGCACGGTCGACTTCGTCACCACCACGGTGAACTTCTTGAGCGCGGCGCCGATCTCCTTGGCGGCTGCATAGACGTAGCTCAGATCTGCATGGCCGTCGCCGCGCCGCGACGGCGTTCCAACCGCGATGAACACGGCATCGGCGTCACCCACGGCTCCGGCGAGCTCCGTCGTGAAGGTCAGCCGTCCGGCGGCGGCGTTGGTCTCGACGAGCTTATCGAGGTCAGTTTCGTAGATCGGGATCTTGCCGCGCTTCAGGGCTTCGATCTTGCCGGCGTCCTTGTCGACGCAAACGACCTGATGGCCGAAGTCGGCAAAACACGCTCCGGATACGAGACCTACATATCCCGTTCCAACCATTGCAATCTTCATGAATCCGCTCGTCGATCAGTGTGGAGAGGAGGAGTTAGCACTAGCACAATTGGCGCCGCTAACGCCAAGTTTTATAACGCATAGTTTGTGTTGGAGCTCGGCGGCTTTTTGTGCAAACGGTGATTGCCTCAGTGCAGTTGAGTGCGCGCTAGTCACCTTGGACGCGCCATGGACACATTCTCAACTTGAAATCGACCGACAATCGAGCCGCCGTTTGAGGGGTGGACATGAGCACGAAGACGATTGGCAAGCAGGGGCCCTCAGGAGCTGACTACGCGTCGTTGCAAACGCAATTCTCCAGATACGATCGCACGACGTTTTCTGGATTTGTTTACGACCGCGCCGATCTCGGCCGGCGCTACACCGTCGAGCTGCTCGTCGACGGCGAGCCATACATGTCATCATTGTGTGACGAGTTTGTAACAGAGCTCGCCGACGCCGGAATCGGCGATGGACGATTTGGATTTACCTTCAACGTGCAGGATGAGGTCGGCGCGAGCGCCGCAATCATCGAGGCGCGGCTGGCCAATATCGGAGGTGTCGTCGGTGCTCCGATTCGCTGCGATGTCGCAGCACCGGACGCGCAGTGGCACCGGATCGGCGAGATCAAATGGGCCGGTGGCCTGCGCTTCGAGGGCTGGCTTGCGCAGGACCTCGACGAAGACATCGAAATCCTGATCGCGGAGCGCCCGGTGATGACCGTGAAGCCGACCGGGTGGACCAACGTCGCGCGGGGCGGCGAGTTCGGCGTCGGCCGCCGGATCGATTTTCATCTGCCCGAGCATTTTGCCGACGGCCGCGTGCGCGGGCTGTCGGCACGGACGGTGACCGGACGGAGCGTGGTCTCGGAGCCGATCGCATTCGTCGCGTTCGAGCGCGGATTGGAGCAGACCATCGCGGAGCTCGGACGCTGGGACAGCGAGCGGTTGCGCGGACAATTGTTCGATCAGATGCTGCCGGCTTCGGTACCGTTTCACACCTATCGCAGCTGGAAGGAACGCTTCGCGCCGGCGATGGAGTCTGACGTTCAATCCGAGGCCGCGGTCGTCCTGATCGGCGAGGCCAGGGTGGACGAAAGCATCGAGAGCCTCGAAGCGCAGCGGCGTGCGGCCTGGTCGGCGGTGTGCCTGCCGACGCGCGGGTTCAGCCGGTTCGATCCGACGGCTGCGCTCGAGTTTATCGACGGCGATGCAGCCAACAGCGCATTCTTCGTGTTCTGCCTGAGCGGGACGATCCTCGCTGAAGATGCCTTGCAGCGCTTCGCCGAAGTGCTTGCTTCCGAACCCGGCTGCGATCTCGTCTATGGCGACGTCGAAGTCGCCGCGGGTGCCGGAGCCGTCTGGCCGCTGGCGTTTTCGGCATTCGATCTCGAACGTGCGCTCGAGCAGGGCTATGGGGCGTATTGCTTTGCGGTACGCCGCGAACGCGCCGTGGAGGCGCTGCGATCGGCGGCGTCGCTCTACGACATCTTCCTGTCCTGCGCGGAGCGGGAGCGAACCTATCATCTGCCGGGATCGGTTGCGGCGCTGCCGGGAATTGATGCGTCGGTCGCGACCGCCGAGCTTGCCGCCGCGAGCGAGGCGTATTTCGCGAGGGCCGGCGTCGAGGCGCATGTCGAGCCGCGGCCGGCGGGTCTGCTTCCCGCCGTGCGGGTCAAGCGTGCCGTCGACTGGAATGAGCGCACCACCATCATCATCCCGACCAGGAATCGCGCCGAGCTTCTCAAGCGATGCATCGAAACCGTCCTGCCGGCCGCACATGAGACCAACGCCCGCATCCTCGTCGTCGACAACAACTCCAGCGAGCCTGACGCGTTGGATTATCTGGAGGGCCTGTCCGACGACGAGATCGACGTGATTTCGGTCGATGGACCGTTCAACTTCGCGGCCATCAACAACGCCGCCGTCGATTGCGTCGATACGGAGAACATCTGCTTCCTCAACAACGACATCGAGGCGCTCGATGACGGCTGGCTGGCGGAGATGCTGTGGCGGCTCGCCGCTCCCGACGTCGGAGCTGTCGGCGCCAAGCTGCTCTGGCCGAGCAGCGTCGTGCAGCATGGCGGGGTGGTGCTCGGCGCCAATTTTTCGGCTGCGCACGCCTTCAACGATCGGATGGATGGTGATCCCGGCTACGGCGATCTGCTCCAGGTCGGGCACGAATGTTCGGCGTTGACGGCCGCGTGCCTCTTGATGCGCAAGCGCGATTTCCTGGCCGTCGGCGGCATGGACGAGATCCGCTTTCCGATCAGCTTCAACGATATCGATCTGTGCCTGAAGCTGCGCCAGCTCGGGAAGCGGATCGTGTTCACGCCGGACGCAAAGCTCGTGCATCTGGAATCGGCCAGCCGGGGCCGCGATTCCGCGCCGGATCGCAAGGCGCGCTTTGGGCACGAACTGGCGATGCTGCGTGCGAAGTGGGGCGAGGTGCTGCTGGACGATCCCTATTACAGCCCGCTGCTGGGGCTGGATTCGACGCCGTTTTCGTCGCTCGCATGGCCGCCGCGGTCATGGAAGCCGCGCGCCAACCTCCCGCCTCAACCGACCGTGCCTCCGATCGGGATGTAGCAGCACGTCTTCGACTGCCCAGTCGCTTATGGCTGCAACCGCTTCGTCGGCATCGAGGCCCGGTTGCAGCTTCAGGTCGGCTGTTCGGCCGCGCGCCGCTGATGCCGGGGTCCATTCGGTCGTTGCGGCCGGCAATCCGGTTGCCAGCAGCGCGTCCACCAGCGGATGCCCGAATGCCGGTTCGCCGATGTCGAGAACCAGTTTCGTGATGCCGTGCGCTTCGATCAACGTCGCGACGTCCGCGACGCCGATTTCACCGGTGACCTCGACATTTGGGCGCTGCATCAGCTTGAGATCGTCGAGGGTGGTGCCCAGCACGATGATCGCGACGTCATCGTCGTCGGCTTCGGCCAGTTGATCGCTCAGCGCTCTCGCGAAACGAAACTCCGCCGCGCTGGCGTGCAGGGCGAGCAGGCCGAGACGGGCCGGGCCGCTCACGGCGCGCGGCGGCGCTCGCGGTACCAGCGGGGCGCTCAGCTTGGTCACTTGCAGGCTGAGAACCGCTTCGGAGAACGCGGCGCCATCTTCGCCGATCACCGTCACGCGTCGGGCCCGTTCGACAAGACCTGTCCAGTCCGGATGCACGCCCGATCCGGCCGCGGCGCGCATTGCAAGTCTGGTGTCGGTGACCAGGAGGTCGTAAGCGAAATGTTGCGTGAGTTGCGCCAGACATGCGCCGGGGATGCGGTCGGCCTCCGCAATCTCGAGCGCGCCGATCCGGAGATTGGTGAGGCATGTCAGAAGGGCTTCGCGGCCCTCGGGCGTCGCAACGTCGAGTGCGATCGACTGCGGAGCTCCGCCATCCGGGTCGAAGATCGACGCCAGTTGGCGCCCTCCCTCGGCGCGGAAGTGAACGACCAGACCGCGCTGGTCTTCCGCCGCCAATTGCTCGCACCGCCCGACGGCGATCTCCCGGCCAATCGGGGAGCCGCAGACGATGACGTGCGGCTCGGCGGCGGGCCGTTCGCCGGAGAGCAGTTTGAGCTCAAGCGCCGCGCGGCAATCGCGCAGCGGATCGGCGAGCAGGAACGCCGCGCACTCCGTCGCATAGCGCCGGTATCGGTGCTCCAGGACGCGAAGATTGCGCAGCACCAGGGAGCGCTTCTCGCCGAGAAACGAGCGCGAACCCTCGTGGCCGACAAAGACCGACGGGATGCACACGTTGCGGAAGCCTGCCTCCGCGGCGCGCAGGCAGAAGTCGACGTCTTCGAGATAGCCGCGATAGAAATCGTCGGAGAGTTCTTGCACGGCGTCGAGGCATTCGCGGGTGATGTAGAGGCAGAACCCGATGCCGTTGGGGATGTCGACGGCCATCCCGGAATTGGCTGTGCCGGCCAGTTCGTCGAGCAATTCCAGTTCGCCGGGCGAGGGCAGGGGATTGGAGCGGTTCGGGACCGGAAAGCTGGTGTATTCGCCGTTGTTCGAGAGCGGGGTCGCGGTGCCCACGCGCGGCGTCGATCGCACGGCGCTTCTCAGGCGTTGCAGCGCATATTTCGGCACGATCGTGTCCGAGTTCAGCAGCACGACGTCGCCGGCACCGGTCTCGCTAAGGGCCCGGTTGACCGCGCCGACAAAGCCGAGATTGTGCGCGTTGGTCAGCAGCCGGATGCGCAACTCCGCAGCCAGTTCGCCGAGCAGATGCTTGATGGCGGGTTCGGGCGAGGCGTCGTCGACGACGACGATGGTCGAGCCGGGCGTGCAGGCGACGGCCGTCAACGCGCTCTCGATGCAGGCACGTGTTGCGGCGAGATCCCGGTAAACCGGGATGATGATCGTGAGCGGGGGCGTTTCGCCGTTGCGCGCGCGGGGCGGCCGCTGTGGCGCGTTGCGGCGATCCGGCGCGCGGTTGGCCGGCAGCTGAATGCTGGCGATGATGTGGTCCGCCTGTGCGATCTCGAGGCGTTGCGAGGTCGCGGACGGCGGCCGCATCAGACGGAAGCTCGCAGCGCGTCGCCCGTTGAGCGCAAATCTGTGACGGGGATCGGCGGGAAGCTGGACCGTGCTGGATTGATCGGCTTGGGTCAGGGAAAGCTTTGGGTCGTCGGTGCCCCGCCACGTCACCCATCCCTTCACCTCCTCATCGAGGAAGTCGACACGGGCGCAGCTGTGCTGGCCGCGCTGCTCGAGCAGCAGCAGCGCGCTCCTGACCGAATCCGGATCGTCGTCGCGCCGCGCGATGCTTCGTGCGGCTTCGAGCTGCGGAAGACCGTCGCCCCAGGCCATCATTCGCCGCGCGGCGGCAAGATCATCAGGTTCGAGCTCGAGCGCCCGGGCGACGCCCGCGACGGCCGCATCCCTCAGATCGAGACGAAACAGCGCCTCCGCGCGCAGCAGATGGGCGCGGGCGCCCGGATGCGGCAGGATCCGGCAGCGGCGGTCGGCGAGCGCGAATGCGCGCCGGAAATCACGCGCCTCGAGCGCCCGGACAGCGGCGCGCTCGAGATCGACGTGGTGCAGCATTTTGGACGTAAAGGCGATGTTGCGCGCGTCGGCGGTCAAATGTCGCCCTTGTCTGCAGGCATGGTCAGCCCGCCGTCTTGACGGCGCTCTGCCGGCTCCGGAACACGCGCACCCGTCCATCGAGGCGCGGCGCTTCCTGGCGCGGCATCGGGGCGACGGGCTCGGTGCGCATCGGCTGCCGGGGCGCGAGGGGCGCCGCCTGCACGCGGTGCTCTTCGACGCTGAGCTTGAGGCCGACCAGCGGTTCCCGGCCCGAAGGGCCGGACACCACGATCCGGTTCCCGGTCACGCGCAGCGCCGGAGCGCCGAGGAAAATGGTCTCGGCCGCGATGGCGTAGCGGTCCGCGGCGGGGCCGGTGGCTTCCAGCGAGAACCCCGTGATCGCCAGCGCGCGTCCACGGGTTCCGGCAAAGGTTCCAAGTGGAACGAACTGGTTGTCGCCGCGCTGCGGCCTCGCGAACTTGACCGCATATTGCAGGTTGAGATCGTAGGGCTTGTTCGGCCAATCGAGGGAAATGCCCTCGATCCGGGCCGGCGCGGCCGGTCCGGCAATCCAGGTGTTCGGGCCGACCGTGACGTCGCCCAGGCCCGCGACATGCGCCAGCACCTTGAGATCGCTCGGCTCGTCAGGGCCGGCCTCGGGCTCGTACGTCTCGAATGGCTGGCCGGCGGGCTGGGCGGCCGGCTGTCCCTGGGTCAGCGGCTCGATCTTGATATTGGCGGCGGTCGACCCGCCGGCGCGTCCTGCCGTGACCTCGACGATCAGGCGGCTTGGCCGGGCGACCGACACGACCAGCGCGCTCTCGGGCGCGAACAGGGTTCCATTGGCCGCGTCCGGCCCGCTAATGATATTACAATTGTTAACACTGGCGCGATCCGCATAGACGCGCACCACCGGAGGTGATGTCTTGTCTTCGGCGCCATTATAGCGAACCAGGAAAAGACCTCGTGCCAGGTCAATGGTTTTCTGCTGAATCTGTTCGTTCATCGTCGCCTGCGAGCCTAACGGATGGGTCGATATGTCTCTCACACAGTGTGCCCCAAAAATCTGTGTGATAGAAGGGGGCTTAATGTTAATCCGGTGAGATAGTTTCGCACGTGCATATCGAAGACACCCTGCCGGTCACGGTATCGACCCTGACCCCAATCGAAGACCGCGCGGCCGGGGGGCGCGCCCGCCCGCCAATGAACGTCCTGTTCGTCCACAACAACTTTCCAGCCCAGTATCGCCACATTGCGCGTGCGCTTGCGGAGCGGCCCGGAAACAAGGTCGTCGCGGTCGGCTCATCGACCGCGAGCACGACGCGGGATATTCGGCTGCTCAAATATTCGACCACCAAGTCGGACTCCGCGATGGTGCATCCCTTTGCGCGCCGCTTCGACGTCGAGGCGCGCCGTGCCGAGGAGGTTCTGTATGCGCTGTCGTCGCTGTCGGGGCAGGGCTTCGTGCCCGACCTGATCTTCGCGCATCCCGGCTGGGGTGAGACGCTGCCGCTGCGCACGATGTTTCCGAAGGCGCGCATCATCCTCTATTGCGAGTTCTACTACGGCGCCGAGGGCAGGGACGTCGGCTTCGATCCCGAATTTCCCATGACCGGCCTCGACGGCAATGTCGCGCTTCATCTGAAGAATGCCACCACGCTGCTGGCGCTCACCGAGTGCGATACGGGCGTCTCGCCGACGCCATGGCAGAGGTCGACCTTTCCCCGCGAGTTTCAGAGCAAGATCGAGGTCATCCACGAGGGCGTCGACACCGACGAGGTGAAGCCCAACCCCGTCGCGCGGTTTCAGCTTCCGAACGGCACGACACTCTCGGCCGACGATGAAGTGATCACCTACGTCTCGCGCAACCTGGAGCCGGTGCGCGGATTCCATGTCTTCATGCGCTCGCTGCCGCGGATTCTTGCCGCGCGGCCCAATGCGCAGGTGGTGATCGTCGGCGGCAGCGGGACGTCCTACGGCGCGAACCCGCCGGAGGGTTCGAGCTGGAAGTCGATGTTCCTCGGCGAAGTCAGGTCGGATATCGATCTTCGCCGCGTGCATTTCCTCGGCCGAATTCCGCGGGAACCGTATCTCGAGCTGCTGCAGATCTCCTCGGTGCACGTCTACCTGACCTATCCCTTCGTGCTGTCATGGTCGCTGCTGGAGGCGATGAGCGCGGGATGTGCGGTGGTCGCGTCCGACACGGCGCCGCTGCGCGACATCATCTCGGATGGCAACGGCCTGCTGACGCCGTTTTTTGATGTTGATGCGTTGTCGCATCAGGTAATCTCGGTGCTGTCACGACCCAAGGCCTTCAAGAAGATGCGGATGAAGGCACGGAGCTTCGTGAGGGACAATTACGACGCGAAGCGGGTCTGTCTGCCCCGGATGCTGACGCTCGTTGATGAAGGTGTCCTCCCGCGCACGCACGGGGGATAACGCCAGGAGCTTGCGATGCCGCTTGTCATCTCGGTTGCCCAGCGCAAGGGCGGGGTCGGAAAGACGACGCTTGCGGTTCTGCTTGCCGCAGAACTGGACCGGCGCACGGGCGTGGTCGGACTGGTCGACGCCGACTCCCAGGCGTCCGCCTGTCACTGGGCCGAGCCCGGCAATCTGACCTTCCCGGTCTATCAGCTTGATCCGGAAACCCGCCCGGTCGCCGAATGGGCCAAGCTGATGCGCCAGATTCCGCATCAGATCATCGTGGTGGACTCCGCGCCCAACGACCGGGTGCTGGGCGCGGTGCTCGCGGTTGCCAACATCGTACTGATGCCGTGTACGCCGTCCGGCCTCGACATCGAGGCCACCGCGCGGACGCTCGATATCGTGCGCGAGGTGCGTGCGGCGCGGCGGACGGCGCTCCGCGCCATGATCGTGCCGAACCGCGTCGACCAGCGCACGCTCGAAGGCCAGCAACTGATCGAGGAGCTGGATACGCTCGACGAGGAGATCGGCCCGATGATCGGAAGCCGCTCGGCCTATGTGCGCGCCGTCGCGCTCGGACAATCGGTCGCTGATTTCGCCGGCGGCACGCCCGCGGACATCGAGATCAAGATGCTCGCCGATCTCGTGATGAGCTGGTGCGGCATCGCGCCCCGGCAGCGCGTGACGGTCTAGCTTAACAAAATTCGCCGGCTGCTTCACATCAGGCCAACCATGCTCGCATGGGAACCGGCCGCCCGGTGCCGCCGCGGCCGCGCTAGCTGACGGCGGCGTCCCGCAGAAATCGCCGGAAAGGGCCTCAAAAACCCGATCAAGCTTGCGATCCGTTGGCCGGCACGCGCGTTATCATTCGGCGGCCGAAACCTTGCCGGCGCGGGACCCTTGCTTGGTTAACGGACTGCTCGCGGGCATCGCGGCATTTGAAGCAAATGCCGCCGCGCGCTTGAGCCGAAGCTCAAGACATTTCCCGTAGATGCTTCCCGTCACTTTGGGGAGTGAGGAATGTACAGCGTCAAGAGAGTGATGGCCTTGCTTGTGGCCATCGTCGCGCTCGGGACCAGCGCGCGGGACACCCAGGCCGGAATGATCGGATTCCCGCTGCCGCTGCGCGGTGTGGTCGAGAAGATCCGCTTCAGCGAGCCGACGCTGGCGCCGATGGCCTACACTATGTTCTGCATGCGCTATGCCGACGAATGCAAGCCGAAGCCGCGCGTGCATACAGTATTCCGCGGCGGCGCCACGCGCCTCACCAAGCAACGCATCACCGACCTGATCGAGGTCAACGCCTCGGTCAATCGCAGCATCGCGCCGCAGCGCAACGAACGCGGCCTCGCCGGCGAGGAATGGCTGATCAATCCGGCGCGCGGCGATTGCAACGATTACGCCGTCAGCAAGCGTCACGAGCTGCTGGCGCGTGGCTGGCCGATGCGCAATTTGCTGCTGAGCGAGGTGGTGACGTCGTGGGGGGAGCATCATCTCGTGCTGGTGGTCCGCGTTGAGGGCGGCGACGTCGTGCTCGACAATCTGAATGCGCAGATCCGCACCTGGTCACAGGCGCGCTATCGCTGGGTCAGGATGCAGACCCCGGCGAACCCCGATCACTGGGCCGCGATCGCGCAGGCCGGCGCCTGAATTTCCTCAAGCAGGTCCCATCGATTGACAGTGGCGCGGCGAGACATTTCGCCGCGCCACTTTCGTTTGATGCATGTCACAGCCCGCATCCGGAACGATTGCCGGCTTGACCGGTTGATCCCGATCACATCCCTCGAGGCATCGACATGAAGCTGGCCGGCCTTGTCACAACAGCGGCACTGGCCGCCGCCGCCGCGGCTCCCGCGCTCGCACAGGGCACCGGGCAGACCACGCAGGGCGCGCAGCGCTATTCGATCGATGGACCGGGGGGCGGCGTTCCGACCTCGCGGCCGCAGGCGACCCGGCCGGTCCCGCCGGCAACACCGGTCTACCCTCATGGGACGCGGTCACGACACGCGCCGCCGGTCGGGCAACAGACCAACGTTCCGCTGGGCTCGCGTTAACCGTCACCGCTGAAGCAAATCCGTTCGGTCTTAACGCTATTCGCATCGCGGTTTTGCCGCGCCGGACGGAATGTCGTACCCATCTGTCTTTGCATGTGTTGAGGCGCGGGATTGGCCTGCGCAGGGACGGCATCTTCAATGGCGAGCAGGGGTTCGATCCTCATCACGGGCGGCGCGGGATACATCGGCTCCCATTGCGCCAAGGCCGTTGCCGAGGCCGGCTTTGTTCCGGTCGTCTATGACAATTTGACCACCGGCCACCGCAGCTTCGTGCAATGGGGCCCGCTCGTCATCGGCGACGTCGCCGATCACGACAGGATCGCGGCCACCATCCGCGAACACACTGCGCTCGCCGTGATGCACTTCGCTGCGTTCAGCGCGGTCGGCGAGTCCGTCGCGGATCCGGAGAAATACTTCACCAACAACGTCGTCGGCACGCTCGGCCTGCTGCGCGGCATGCGGGCAGCCGGCTGCGACCGGCTGGTGTTCTCCTCTACCGGCGCTGTCTACGGCAATGCCGGGCGCGATCCCATTCCGGAGAGTGCCGCGGGTCCGACCGTCAATCCCTACGGCCGCTCCAAATTCATGATCGAGCAGATCCTGGCCGATTATCGCGCGGCCTATCAGTTCAACTCGGTCTGCCTGCGCTATTTCAACGCCTGCGGCGCCGATGCCTCCGGCACCATCGGCGAACTGCGCGATCCCGAGACGCACCTCATTCCACGCGCGCTGATGGCGCTGCTCGGGCACGTGCCCGACTTCGCGATCTTCGGCGAGGACTACGAGACGCCCGATGGCACCGCGGTGCGCGACTATATCCATGTCGACGATCTCGCCAGCGCCCATATCGCCGCGCTCGAACTGCTGCTGAAGGGCGACGCCGGCGGCGTGTTCAACCTCGGCACCGGCACCGGCTATTCGGTGCGCGAGGTGCTGGACGCGATCCGCGCCGAGACCGGCGAAGCGGTGCCGAGCGTGGTGCGCGAGCGGCGGGCCGGTGATCCGCCGATCCTGGTCGCCGATCCCTCCAAGTCCGAAAGCGGCCTCGGCTTCAAGGCCAGCCGGTCCGATCTCAGCCATATCATTCGCTCGGCCTGGGCGTGGCACCAGAAGGCGCATCCGCGCCGGCGTTAACTCATCCGCTTCAGTCCAGCGTGATGTAATGCTGCTCGGCCAGCCGGGCGAGGAACGGCATGTCGACGAAGCTCGCCACCAGGAAGACGGCGACCAGCGCCAGCACGATCAGCATCAGGCCGCGCTCGCCATAGAGCTTCTCGGGCTTCTGCGCCGACGACCCAGGGGATGTCGACATCGAAAAATAGGTGGTGAACAGCATCACCACCAGCGGCATCGCGAGGATGTACTCGATGCGGTACTTCACCAGGAACACCGAGAGGAAGAACACCGAGAACAGCGAGTAGCTGAGGCACGAGGCGGTCAGCGACACCTCGGTATAGTCGGCGAAGCTCGCGCGGTAGCGCGTCAGCAGGTCCTTGCCGTGGGACGCGGCAATCTCGCGATATTCGGACAGCCGCTTGGCCGCCATCAGGAACGCGCCGCCGAACCAGTAGCACAGGATCACCGAACCCGGCGGCAGCGAGGTCGGGTCGATCATCGCCCAGCCGATCAACAGCCGCAGCGGGTTGTTGACGGACTCCGAGATGACGTCGAAATAGGCCTTGTCCTTGCTGCGCAGCGGCGGGACGTTGTAGACGAGGCCCTGCAAGGCGAAGATGCTGCTTGCGAGCAGCATCAGGCGGCTGCTGGCAGCCGCGCAGATCAGGCCAAGCGCCAGCAGCCCCAGCCACTCCAGCCCGATGATCCTGCCGTCCATTGCGCTCTGCACCGCCGAACGCTGCGACTTGGTCGGGTGATGCCGGTCGAAATCGCGATCGAACCATTCGTTGATCACATAGTTGGCCGACGCGATGCAGATCGCGGCGACGAGGCCAAGCAGGATGTCGGCGGCGAGATGCTCGCTCCTCGCGCCGCGCAGCAGCCAGGCGAGGATGATCCCGGGAACGATGAAGATGTGCTTGGTGCTGTGATCGAGCCGCAGGATGGCGAGGTACTGCCGGACACGAGCGGCCGGCGGCTTGCGGGCTTCGAGCTTGCTGTCCATCAGCGCCATCGCGCGGTCCTTTCCTGGTGTCCTCGATCGACCGCCTATCTGAGCAGATAGACGTCGAAGCTCTCGTCGGTCTTGGCGGGGTCGAAGCGGTGGATCAGCGTGGTCGCTGCGCGGAAGTCGCTGATCTCGGCGGCCGAGGCGCGGAACGTCCGCCAGTTCTTGCCCTCGTCATAGATCCGGTCGGGCGTGATCTCATCGAGCCGGTAGGCCAGCAGGATGAGGACGGGGGCACCCGAGGTCTCGCGGAGCTCGCGTGCGAGGCGCAGCGTCTCGCCGAGATCGCTGTCCATCCGGCCCTTGCGCGTGAAGATCACGACGCTGCCGAACTTGTGGTCGCGTGCGAGATACAGCGGGTTCTTGACATAGTAGGGCAACGCCTCGACCAGCCATTCCGGCTCGCTGAGGATCGCAGCATTGGCGAGATCGGCGCGCGAGGCGAGCAGGCGGCCGAGATCGGCGCTGCGGCTCGCGACGACGCCGGTTGCCGCGTTGCGCAAATCGTTGATGCCTGCGGCGGTCTGGATGGCGAGCAACAGCAGGAGCGATATGCGTCCGATTGCCGGCAGCAGTCCGTCGGATGCGGTAGCGACATTGTTCCAGCTGATCCAGTACAGCGTGATCAGGAAGCAGAGCCAGACCGCGGCGTGGCGGTAGGCACCGTTGGCGGCGACGGCAAAGAACAGCGAGCTCAGCAGCAATGCGGCGATGGCGGCGAGAAAGGCCGCCCGCCGCGGCAGCAGCCCGAGCGTTGCGGCGAACAGCAGCACCGAGCCTGCGATCCCCGGCAGCAGATTGGCGAACAGCGCGCCCAGCGATGTCGCACCGGGATTCACCAGGGAAAGCATCGCAGCCGTCAGCGCTGAACCCTGCGACCAGTCGCGGGCCGCCGCGTCATTATAGGTCGGCAGCATCGTCGCCGCGCAGATCACGACGCCGATCGTCGCGACGATCGCGTTGATCGCGAAATTGCTGAGTTGCGGCGACCAGCGCCAGCCATGGGTCTCGAGCAGGTCGAGCAGCCAGAACAGCAGGAACGCGCCGACCATGATCGAGCCGACGACATTGGTGTTGGCGAGCAGGAACAGCAGCACGCCGAGCAGGACGCCGCGACCACGGTGCGCCGGATAACAGGCCGCGATCGCGAACAGGAACAGCGCCGAGATGCCGTAGTTCCGCGCCATCACGACATATTCGAACAGCAGCGCATGGCTCGTGATCAGCAGCAGCACCAACGGCCGTGGGAACGGCGAGCGGAAGATCAGCAGCGCGACCGTGAGGAGCCCGACCACGAAGGCGACGCCGGGCAGCACTTCGACCCGGCCGAACACCGCATGCGCGCCGCGCAGCAGCAGGTACCAGAGGGCAGGGTGGCCCTCGCCATGCAGGCCCTTCAGCATGGCGATAAGGTCGTCGCCGTTCAGCGCGATGGTGAGCGCGCGGACTTCGTCGCGCCACATCACGTGACGGGCGACCTGGAAGCCGACCAGCACCATCCATCCCGCGAACAGCAGGAGATCCGGCCAGGACGGGCGGTCCCGCTTCGGCGCGAAGAACCGGTCGTCCAGGATGTGCAGAAAACGGCTCAAGGAAACCTGCTGCTGCTCGGATCGGTATGGTCAAACCGCGGCGTGATCCGCGTGTTTCGCCATTTGTGTTAACATTAAAAGCCGCCTAGAATGTTGTAACATTAAGGACGAACCAGACTAACATTTATGACGTCGACGCCGGCCCAGAGGACGGTCAGGGACATCAGCCCTGCGCACCCCGAGGTGGAGTTCGCGCTGGTGCTGGCGCGGACCATCGACTCCGTGCGTTCCGACCCGCAGCAGCTGCGCAGCGCGGTCTACGAGCTGGCGCGGCAGAAGCTGCGGCAGCTCGCGCATGAGGATGCCGGCGAAAAGGCGCGCCTGATGCAGGCGCTGGAAGCGGCGATCGAAGGCGTCGAGGCGCACACCGCGAACAATGTGCTCGAAAGGTTTTCGGTGCCGCCGGCGCGGCCGCTGCCCGCGTTCCTGGAGGCGGCGGGCGCCGCGCGCCGGATCGAGGGGCCGCCGCGGATTGATGCCGAGGAGGCCTTCGTCACGACGCTCGAGCAGGCAGCGCCGGCCGGGCTGCCGCGCCATCCGCGATGGTCGTCGTCGGCGCCGCTGCGTTATGTTGCGATGCTGGGTTTCTTCGCATTGATCGCGGCCGTCGTCCTGCTGCAGCAACACGGCGTGTCTTTGGCCGCGGCGCGCGCGATCATCGCGGGGTCGCTCGCACCGTCGCCGGCGCAACCCCAGAGGCCGGCGGTGATTGCCGCCGTGCCCGCGCCGCCGGCCATGCCCGCCGCGCCGCCGTTGCCGAACCGGCCGTTGCCGACGGCTTATGGCGTCTATGCCGAGAGCGGCGGCAAGCTGTACGAGCTGCAATTGATCCAAGGGCGCGCGCCGGATCCGCGCATTGCGATTTCGGCTGCCATCACCAGGCCGAGCGAGACCTCGCTGCCGGACGGGCATCTGCGCTTCATCGTGTTCCGGCGCGACGGCGCTGGCGGTGCCTCCGATCCGATCGACGTGCGCCTGATCGCGCGCGTGACCCAGCAGACCACGTTCGATGCGACCGGCAAGCCGGTGGTCTCGCCGGGCGACGACACCTGGGTGATCCGCAACATCTCGATCCCGTTCCGCGCCGCGCCGCTCAGCGAGGATCCGCAGATGTTCGAGATTCAGCCGCGCGACGACGCGCCGCTGTCGCCGGGACGCTACGCGCTGATCCTGAAGGCCCAGGCCTACGATTTCACGGTCGAGGGCGCAGTGACCGACAAGCGGCATTGCCTGCAGCGGCTGGCGGCCGCGAACGGCGTGTTCTACTCGGAATGCGAGAAACCGTGAGCTGTGCGCGCATTCGGCTCAGCGCGGTGCTGGCGCTGTTGATGTCGTCGAATGCCGCGATCGCCGCGCCCGATGCGGAGACGGCGAAACGGTGCCTGCGCGCGGCCTATATGGTCTATCCGTACAAGCGGCCGGGCGCCGTGCCGATGAACGGCGACCGGCTGCATTTCTTTCAGCAATGCATGGCGCAGGAGGGCACGAAGTCAGCGGAAGCGCCGAAGCGCGATTAGCTCGGCGAATGCTCCGCCCGCGACCTCAGCCGGCCGAACTGGCTGCGCAGCACCAACAGGATGAAGTGACCCGCGCCGATGCCGGCAAAACCTCCCGCGACCTTCACGACCGCGTCGAGCAGCCGGCCGTGGCGGTCCGGCGTCAGCAATTGCATCGCTTCCAGCGTGAAGGCGCTGAAGACGACAAACAGCACAATCAGCGCGGTGCGCCGCGGGTAGCCCAGCACAAAGGCCAGTCCCATCACGGCATAGGCGGCGAAGCGCTCGGCCTGCGGATGCAGGAATGACGGACGGTCCTGGATTGGCGACAGTGTGACAAATGCGATGAAGGCCAGCGCTAGCCAGCCGGCGACCACAGCAAACGTCCTGATCTTCGAAACAAGCAAAAAAGTATTCCCGATCCCTGCACCTAGCCGGGCTGGCTTAGCGCATCGCCGATATCAGCGACAATTAAATGCCCGCCGAAGGTTAACCCGCTGCCGTCGGTGACTTGGCGCACGGCGCCGGCACGTTGGCAACACGATATTGGGTGAGCCGGTGCGCATCCAAGTATTTGGTATCCAAGTACCATAAACTGCAACCCGCCGCGATTCCATCCGCATCTGATCAATGGAACCGGGGGCGCTTGCGCGGGTTCCCGGGATGGTGCACCTGACGAAAAAATTAGCTTTGCGGCGCGGATCCATTCATAGGCCGTTCACGGCGCGAAGCCTCATTTGATGCCGAACTATCGCAATGCTCACTCTCGGAGGCCAAAGTGCGTCTGCTCGTCGTTGAGGATGACCCGGATCTGAACCGCCAGCTCACCACCGCGCTGACGGACGCCGGCTATGTGGTCGATCGCGCGTTCGACGGCGAGGAGGGGCATTTCCTCGGCGACAGCGAGCCCTATGACGCCGTCGTGCTGGATATCGGCCTGCCGAAGATGGACGGTATCTCGGTGCTGGAGGCCTGGCGGCGGAACAAGCGGGTGATGCCGGTGCTGATCCTCACCGCGCGCGACCGCTGGAGCGACAAGGTTCAGGGCTTCGACGCCGGCGCCGACGATTATGTCGCCAAGCCCTTCCACCTCGAGGAGGTGCTGGCGCGGATCCGTGCGCTGCTGCGCCGGGCGACCGGGCATGCCCAGGTCGAGCTGATCTGCGGGCCGGTGGCGCTCAACACCCGCACCAAACGCGTCACCGTCAACGGCAACCCGATCAAGCTGACCTCGCACGAGTACAACCTGCTCGACTATCTGATGCATCACACCGGGCGGGTGGTCTCGCGCACTGAGCTGGTCGAGCATCTCTACGACCAGGACTTCGACCGCGACTCCAACACCATCGAGGTGTTCGTCGGCCGCATCCGCAAGAAGCTGGAAGTCGATATCATCCAGACGGTTCGCGGCCTCGGCTACATGCTGTCGGCGCCGACTTAAAGCGTTTTCGAGCGACGCGGATACCGCGGTCGCTCGCGCGAAGAAAACGCGATCAAACAAAAGGATGAGGGCATATCCTTTACAATCGGATCATGCTCTTAGAGTGCTTGATCGGCGTACACGGGCATTGTCATGATCCGCGCCGGGAGGACTGGATTCGCTGATGTCTGAATCCCTGATGTCTGTTGCCACTGACACGCTGTTCGAGCGCGTGCCCTGATGGGGGGCAGTTCGCTCGCGACCCGCCTGTTCGTCTCGGCGACCGCCTGGGTGGTGGTGATCCTGGCGATCACGGGCGTCATCCTGTCGTCGGTCTATCGCGACGCGACCGAGCGCGCCTTCGACCGAAGGCTCAATCTCTATCTGCGCACCCTGATCGCCGAGGTGGCGACGCCGGACGAGCCGGCCGACCGCCAGTTCCAGTCGCTCGGCGAGCCGCTGTTCGACCTGCCGCTGTCGGGCTGGTACTGGCAGATCACCCGCACCGACACCGAAAAGGGTGAGACCCGCGCCTCGCGCTCGCTGTGGGACAAGAAGCTGCCCAAGCTCGAGGAGCACGGCGCCGAGCTGACCGCCGCCGGCGTCCGCCTCGGCTATGTCGATGGACCGGAGGGCCAGAGCCTGCGGGTGGTGGAGCGGCCGGTCGATCTCGGCGCCGACGGCAAGTTCCTGGTCAGCGTCGCCGGCGACGCCACCGAGATCTTCGATGAGACCCGCAGCTTCGACTATTATCTGTTCGGCACCTTCGCGGCCCTGGGCATCGTGCTGCTGCTGACCACGATCTTCCAGGTGCGTTACGGCCTGGCGCCGCTCAAGCGCATCTCGGATGCGATCGCCGATATCCGCTCCGGCCGCGCCGAACGGCTGGAGGGCCGGTTCCCGGTCGAGATCGCGCCGCTGGCGCGCGAGACCAATGCGCTGATCGATGCCAACCGGGAGATCGTCGAGCGCTCGCGCACCCATGTCGGCAATCTCGCCCATGCGATCAAGACGCCGCTGTCGGTGATCGTGAACGAGGCGGCCGCGCATGCCGCCGATCCCTTTGCCAGCAAGGTGCTGGAGCAGGCCGATGTGATGCGTGACCAGGTCGCGCACCATCTCGAGCGCGCCCGGATTGCCGCCCGTGCCACCATCGTCTCGACCATCACCGACGTCGCGCCGGCCATCGAGGCGCTGCGCCGGACCATGGAGAAGATCCATCGCGACCGCGACCTCTCGATCGAGGCGAAGGCCGACCCGGCGGCGCGGTTTCGCGGCGAGCGGCAGGACCTGGAGGAGATGGTCGGCAATCTCGTCGACAACGCCTGCAAATGGGCGGCTTCGCAGGTGTTCATCGAGGTCTCCGTGGTCCCGCCGGAAGCATCGGGCGCCGGTCCCAGGCTGCGCATCGTGGTCGACGACGATGGACGCGGCCTGTCGGAAGCGGAGCGCGCCCAGGTGTCCCGCCGCGGCCAGCGGCTCGATGAGTCGAAGCCCGGCTCGGGGCTCGGCCTGTCGATCGTGACCGATCTCGCCGGCCTCTATGGCGGCAAGCTCATCCTGAGCGATGCGCCGATCGGCGGCCTGCGGGCCGAGCTGGTGTTGCCGGCGGTCTAGTCGTTGGTGCCCGCGCAGTGGCGAGCCGATGGCGTTGCTGGCCGCAACGTCACCGCACACACCTGCCTAATCAGTGTACTTGGCAGTGTAACAAGCGTCGGTTACCGTTTCGCCATCGCCTGACCGTAAGTCAGGCCAAGACCTGCGAGGACTCCATGATTGAGCTCACGGTCAATGGGACCAAGCACCAAGTCGACGTTGTCCCCGAGATGCCTTTGCTGTGGGTGCTGCGCGACGAACTCGGAATCACAAGCCCCAAATATGGCTGCGGAGTTGCGCAATGCGGCGCCTGCACCGTGCAGATCGATGGAATGGCGGTCCGATCCTGCCAGGCGCATATCGGCGAGATTGCCGGCAAATCGGTCGTCACCCTCGAAGGGTTGGAAAAGCGGGACCAGCATCCGGTTCTGCAGGCCTGGATCGAACATCAGGTCCCGCAATGCGGTTACTGTCAGACCGGCCAGATCATGCAGGCCATCTCGCTGCTCGATCTGATCGCGCAGCCGACCGACGAAGACATCAACGAGGTGATGTCCGGCAATCTCTGTCGTTGCGGCACCTATCCGCGCATTCGGGCGGCTATCCACGCGGCGGCCGCGAAGAAGATGGCGGAGAAGTGAGATGGCACCTCAGACCTATTCGCGCCGCGCATTCGTTTTTGGCTCCGCAGCGGTAGCAGGCGGCATCGCCTTCGGCTTGTACGGCGATGCTGTGCAGGCCGCGACGGCAAGTGACAATCCGTTGAGCGCCGGCCTCGGGCCGAATTCCGTCACCTTCAACCCCTGGGTCGAAATCAGCCCGGAGAAAATCACGCTCATTGCGCAGCATGCCGACATCGGCCAGGGCGTCGGCTCGGTGCAGCCGATCCTGATCGCCGAAGAGATGGATCTGGATCCCGGGCAGTTCGAGATCAGGTTCGCCGGCCCCAGTCCCGCCTATTTCAACACTGGTTTTGCGGATGAATTCGCGCCGTTCGTGGCCGCGGACCAAAGCCCGGCCGCCGAAGAAGCGCGCGCCGCCTCGCTCGAATATCTCAGAAAGACCGGTCTGCAGATGACCGGCGGCTCGAGCACGATTCCGGACACCTACCAGAAGCTGCGGGTCGCCGGCGCGGTCGCACGCGAGACGCTGAAGGCCGTCGCGGCCAAGCGTGCGGGAGTTGCTGTCGCCGACCTCCGCACGCAATCCGGCCATGTGATCCTGCCGGACGGGAAGAAGATTGCCTATCTCGAACTCGCGGCAGATGCCGCCAAGATAGCGCCCGTGCTCGATGCGAAGCCGCGCGATCCGTCACAATGGCGGTTGCTGGGCAAGCCGATGACGCGTCTCGATATTCGCCCGAAGGTGATGGGCGAATTGAAGTTCGGCATCGATATGAAAATGGACGGCATGCTCTATGCCTCCGTCAAGCTGAACCCCAGCAAGGGGCAGCCGCTGAAGTCATATGACGCGAGCAAGGCCCGCACGATGCCGGGGGTCAAGAAGATCCTCGAAATCAAGAATGGCGTTGCGGTGGTTGCCACCAACAGCTGGTATGCGATGAAGGCGGTCGCCGCGATCGATTGCGAGTGGGCGCCGTCAGTGTATCCGGCCGAGCAGGCCGATCACTGGAAGGTGCTGGAAACGTCGTTCAAGCCCGAATTCCTCGGCAAGGAGTGGCGCAAGATCGGCGATATCGAGGCCGGGTTGAAGGTTGGCACGCGCGTCGAAGCCGAATATCGCGCGCCCTATCTGGCGCATCAGCCGCTTGAGCCTCTCAACGGAATGGGACTGGTAACCGACAAGGGCATGGAGATCTGGGTCGGCCATCAGAGCCCGCAATTCGTGCAGAATATCGCGGCGGCGGCGATCGGCCTGAAGCCGGAACAGGTCACCTTCCACAATCAATGGACGGGCGGAAGCTTCGGGCACCGTCTCGAATATGAGAACGTTCGCGTCCTGGCGGAAATCGCAAACCAGATGCGCGGTACGCCGATCAAGCTCGTGTTCTCGCGCGAAGAGGATTTCCTCCAGGACATTCCGCGCCAGATTGCCATCGCCAGGCACAAGGGCAGCGTCGACAACGGCAAGATCGTGGCCGTCGATCTGCAACTGGCCTCGACGACTCCGCTCAAGGGATTGCTCGAGCGCTCGGGCATCCCATCGAAGGATCCCGACGGGCAACTGGCCGCGGGTCTGTGGAACGTCTACTACGACATCCCCAATTTCCGCGGCACAAGCTACGAGGCGCAGGGATTGTCGCCGAGCACCACATGGCGATCGGTCGGTGCGTCAACCGCGGGCTTCTTCACCGAGAGCTTCATCGACGAACTGATCCACGCCGCGGGCCTCGATCCCATGAAGGCGCGCATCGCGATGTGCAATGTGCCGACCTACCGGAAGGTGCTGGAGACGGTCGCGGAGATGTCGGATTGGAAGGGACCGCTCGGAAACGGCCGTGGCCGCGGCG
This sequence comes from Bradyrhizobium sp. UFLA03-84, assembly GCF_002289535.1. Lineage (NCBI taxonomy): Bacteria > Pseudomonadati > Pseudomonadota > Alphaproteobacteria > Hyphomicrobiales > Nitrobacteraceae > Bradyrhizobium > Bradyrhizobium sp. UFLA03-84. The sequence continues at coordinate 154,983 of NZ_NSJY01000014.1, forward strand.
TCGCCTTCGTCGAGGCTTTCGGCACGCCGGTTGCGGAAGTCGTCGAAGTGACGAAGACGGACAGGGGCATCAGGATCGACAAGGTCTGGGTCGCCGTCGATGTCGGCAAGGTCGTCGATCCCGTCAATTTCGAGAACCAGGTGCAGGGCGGCGTCGTCTGGGGGCTCGGCCATGCCATCAATTGCGAACTCACTTATGCAAAAGGCGCGGTACAGCAGACCAATTACAATCACCACGAAGCGATGCGCATCTACCAGTGTCCGGTGATCGAAGTCCGCGGGCTCGAGAACGATCCGAAGGTGAGGGGGGTCGGAGAACCGCCGGTCCCGCCGGCTGCACCCGCGCTCGCGAACGCGATCTTCGCGGCGACCGGACAGCGCATCCGCGAAATGCCGTTCAACAAGTTCATCGATTTCGTCTGAGGCGGGCCATGAAGAGATATCTGATGATGCTCGCTCTTGCCGCCTCGGCAACGGCCGTCCTGACTGGACTCGTTGCAGCCAAGGACGAAGCCAACAAGGACGTCCTGCCGGCGGGCAGTGTCAGCCGCGCCGAGGGGCTGGAGGCCTGGAAGCGCATCGAGGCCGTCGTGACGCATCCGCGATGCGCGAATTGTCACGTCGATGCCAAGGCCATCCCGATCTGGACGCCGGCAGGTGAATCCAGGCCTCGCGTCCATGGCATGAACATCCACGGCGGCGATAGCCGCATTGGTGCCGAGAAGCTCACCTGCTCGACCTGTCACATGACGTCGACGCAAGCCAACGAGCCGGCGCCGTCACCGCCTCGCGCCGGCATCGACTGGCAGCTCGCGCCCGTCGAATTCATCTGGTTCGGCAAGAGCGGCGCAGAGATCTGCGCGCAGCTCAGGGACCCCAAACGCAACGGCGGCCGCGACGCCGTCGGCCTGCTGGAGCATTTGAGGCACGATGCATCGCTCAACGGCTTCATCCCGCGCGGATGGGCACCCGGGCAAGGCCGTACGACCCCGCCGGGGACGTTTGAGGATCACGTGAAGGACATGGCTATGTGGGGCGCCGCCGGACAGCCATGTCCGGAGTGACGCAGAGATCGGACGGCGGCGGATCGCATGAGGCAGCTTGCGATTTTCCTCAATCATTTCAATTGGGCCTTCGACGCGTCAGGAACTCTAAGCTATTGATCCGTCGTATTTTTCAGATAACGGCTTCTTAACGCGCCGACCTCTATCATCCCGGGCGGACGGGCTGCGGCGTTTGCCGGGCACCAAGCTTTCACGACCGGGCGCATGAGCCAGAAATCGACCGAGCGGCTGAGGGATTATCTCGCGCAGCTTCCGCCGCAATCGCAGGCGCTGCTGATGCGGGAGCTGGAGCGCGCGGTCGAACGCGGCGACGACGTCACCGTCGCCAATCTGGTGCTGGAACAGCTGCGCAAGATCGTGCGCGGGGCCGAGGAGGACGAGCGGATCGAGCCGCGCAGCGATGATCCGGCGCGGCTCTTGTTCCGGCCGCTCGAGCCGTTCCTCGCCGAGACCAATTTCCCGACCCGGCCCGGCCAGCTTCGGCGCGCCTCGCTGCTCCCGATCTGGCAGTGGCTGGCCCGCGAGGGGGCCCCCGAGGCGGCCCGCGAATTCGAGGCGGCGCTGGCGGCGGCGACCGAAAGCGGTCCGATGGAAGTTGCCGCGCGCAAGTTCCAGCTGGCGGCTGCGGAGGCCATCATCAAGATCGCGGGGCCAAGCCAGGAAGACCGCCAGCGTGCCTTGTCGCGCGTCGGCCCGCCGAGCGTGGTCGAGGACCTGCTGCCGATGGGCCTGGTGTTGCAGGCCCGCGAAGCGCTGGAAACCCTCGGCAGCCGGCTGCCGAGCCAGATCCGCGTGTTTGCCGATTCCCAGATCGCCTCCGCGACCGACGCGCTGAAGCTGCCGTCGCTGCAGACGCCGCAGCTGCTGCCGTTCGCGCTGTCATTGATCGCGCAGCGGCTCGCCGCGCCGTGGCAGATCGTCCGGCTCGCCATCAAGATGGCGGCTTCCGACGACGAGCTGCGGGTCGCGGCGACGCCGTACGGCATCGCCGTCACCATCGCGCTGCATGACCTGTCATTCGTCGCGGCCTGCCTGCGCACCGACATCAAGCGCGGGCATTTCGAATATGTCAGCGAGCAGCTCAAGACCCTGCATGACGGCGTCCGCGGCCTGCGCACCGAGCTCGATCTGCGCAACGACTCCACATGGGGCCGTCAGCTCACATCGGTCCGTGCCGATACCTCCAACGCGCTGCAATCGGAGATCGACAGCGTGCCGGGCCGGGTCCGCCGCATCCTGCGCCAGCGCGCCGACAAGGACATCACGGCCGGCGCCAAGATCGATCAGTCCGAGGTCGAGGACGCCGCCGCCCTGATCGATTTCGTGGCGGTATGCCGCACCTATGCCAGCGAGCTCGCGATCAACGAGGTGACGCTGCGGACCTTCTCCGACCTGCAGCATTATGTCGAGCAGTCGACCGAGGGACTGGTGCAGTCGCTGCGCGGCGGCGACGCCCGGGTCCGGTCCTTCCGCCAGCAGCAGGTCAAGGCCGCGATCCGCTTCTGCGAAGTGCTGTTCGGCCACGACTACGCCTCGCTGATGAACCGCGCGGCTGAGAATGCGGTGACCGGCGAGCGGAAGTCGACGCGGGCGGGGTAATGGTACCACGTCGTTCGCGCGCATGCCGACGAGCCCACCAGGGCGGAAAGACAGACGGCTCAAATTTCGGAATAATGGAAGTGTGGCGCTGATTTGCCCGACGTGTCAAGTCGGCATTCGAGCGCCGGGAGCCGCCCGCCGGCACCTTTGCATGGGGTTGTTTTCGATATTTTTGCCAGCGCGTGCCTCGGCCCGAAAACGCCGTTGCTGGACCGATGGAACGGCACCGGAAAACCACCTGATTTCGACCTTCGGTCGATCCAGCAATTGTCAATTGCCGGGCTCGCCGCCGGTGGTGTAAAGCGATTCTAAGGTGGCTTGCCGGAAGCCGCCGTTCCATCCGGGAACCGCTTGATGACGCTGTGGTTTGTGTTCGCGCTGATGACGGTCGCGGCGATCTTTGCCGTGCTATGGCCGCTCAGCCGGCGCGGGCGGGCGGACTCTGGCGGCAGCGAGGTCGTGGTCTACCGCGACCAGCTCGCCGAAATCGACCGCGACATGGCCGCAGGCATCATCGGCGCCGCCGAGGCCGATGCCGCGCGGATCGAGATCAGCCGCCGGCTGCTGGCCGCCGCCGACCAGAGCGGACAGAACACGCCGGTGCAGGGCAGCCTCACGCTGCGGCGCGCGGCGGCACTCGTGGCCCTGGTCGGGCTGCCGGTGATCGCTTCGGGCTTCTATCTCGCACTCGGCTCGCCGCGGCTCGGCGACTTCCCGCTCGCCGAGCGCAGCAAGGTGGCCGATGCCAACCAGCCGCTCGCCAATCTGGTCGCGCAGGTCGAGGCCCATCTGGAGAAGAACCCGACCGACGGCCGCGGCTGGACGGTACTGGCGCCGGTGCTGTCGCGGCTTGGCCGCTACGATGACGCGGTCCGCGCCTACCGCAACGCCATCACCTATGCCGGCGACAGCGCCGATCGCCGCGCCGATCTCGGCGAGGCGTTGCTGGGAAGCGCCGGCGGCGTCGTCACCGCGGACGCCAAGGCGGAGTTCGAGCGCGCGGTCGCGCTGAACGGCGACGATGCCAAGGCGAACTATTTCCTCGGTCTCGCCGCCGAGCAGGACGGCCGCAAGGCCGATGCGGCTGCGCTCTGGCAGAAGATGCTGGCGAAGGGGCCATCCGATGCGCCGTGGCGGCCGCTGGTGCAGGCGGCGCTGGTGCGGGTCGGCGGCACCGTGCCGGACGTTTCCCCGGGTGTCATCGCGCCCGGTGGCGTTAGCGCACCCGCGCTGCCTGACGGTGCGGTCGCGGCGGCCAAGGACATGAGCGAGGCCGATCGCGGCGCCATGATCAAGGGCATGGTCGACCGGCTGGCGACGCGGCTGAAGACCAATGGCGACGACGTCGAGGGTTGGCTGCGGCTGGTGCGCGCCTATCTCGTGATGGGCGAGCGCGACAAGGCGATGAGCGCGCTCGCGGATGCCCGTCAGGCGGTGGCCAAGGATGCCGACCGGTTGCGTCAGCTCAATGAAGGACTGAAGAATCTCGGGCTGGATGGATAACCCATGACGCGGAGCAATGCGCGGCGGTTTTCGGACGGCATCGAGCGCAAGGATGGACCATGACCAGGAAGCAACGGCGTTTGACACTGATCGGCTGTGCACTTGTCGTGCTCGCGATCGCCGCGGGGCTGGTGCTCAACGCGCTGCGCGATTCCATCGTGTTCTTCTCGACGCCGTCGATGGTCGCCGAAAAGCATCTCGGCCCGGGCAAGCGGTTCCGCCTTGGCGGTCTGGTGCAGCCTGGCTCGCTCCAGCGCGGCGATAACCTTGCCGTGACTTTCACCGTCGCCGATGGCAGCGCGACGCTGCCTGTCGCCTACAAGGGCATCCTGCCGGACCTGTTCCGCGAGGGGCAGGGCGTCGTTGCCGAAGGCGCGCTCGATGCGTCGGGCGTGTTCCGCGCCGACACCGTGCTCGCCAAGCATGACGAGACCTATATGCCGAAGGACGTCGCCGATGCCCTGAAGAAGCAGGGCCACTGGAAGGACGATTACGGCGCCAAGCCGGACAACAAGCCGGGTGCAATGCCGAGCGCCTCCGCGGCGCCGACCCAGGGAGCCATGCGGTGATCGCTGAAAGTGGACATTATGCCCTGGTGCTCGCGCTTGGGCTCGCGCTGATCCAGTCGATCGTGCCGATCATCGGCGCACGCTGGCGCGATGCGGCGCTGATGAACGTCGCGCGCTCGACCGCGCTCGCCCAATTGCTGTTCGTCGCGGCATCGTTCGCGGCGCTGGTGACCTTGCATGTCACCTCGGATTTCTCGGTCGCCAACGTCTACGAGAATTCGCATTCGCTGAAGCCGCTGCTCTACAAGATCACCGGCGTGTGGGGAAACCATGAAGGCTCGATGCTGCTGTGGGTGTCGATCCTCGCGCTGTTCGGTGGTCTCGTCGCGGCCTTCGGCAACAACCTGCCGCTGTCGCTGCGCGCGCATGTGCTGGCGGTGCAGGCCTGGGTCGCCAGCGCGTTCTATTTGTTCATCCTGATCACCTCGAACCCGTTCCTGCGCATCGCCAATCCGCCGCTCGAGGGCCGCGACCTCAATCCGGTGCTGCAGGACATCGGCCTCGCGGTGCATCCGCCGATGCTCTATCTCGGCTATGTCGGCTTCTCGATCTCGTTCTCGTTCGCGGTGGCGGCGCTGCTGGAGGGGCGGATCGACGCCGCCTGGGCGCGCTGGGTGCGGCCGTGGACGCTGATGGCGTGGATCTTCCTCACGCTCGGCATCGCGATGGGCTCCTACTGGGCCTATTACGAGCTCGGCTGGGGCGGCTGGTGGTTCTGGGATCCGGTCGAGAACGCTTCGCTGATGCCGTGGCTGGCCGGCACCGCGCTGCTGCATTCGGCGCTGGTGATGGAGAAGCGCAACGCGCTGAAGGTCTGGACCGTGCTGCTGTCGATCCTGACCTTCTCGCTGTCGCTGCTCGGCACCTTCCTGGTCCGCTCCGGCGTGCTGACATCGGTTCACGCCTTCGCGACCGATCCGACCCGCGGCGTGTTCATCCTGCTGATCCTGTTCGTCTTCATCGGCGGCAGCCTGTCGCTCTACGCCTGGCGCGCGCCGGCGCTGAAGCAGGGCGGGCTGTTCGCGCCGATCTCGCGCGAAGGCGCGCTGGTGCTCAACAACCTCCTGCTCACCACCGCTTGCGCGACCGTGTTCATCGGCACGCTGTATCCGCTGGCGCTCGAGGTCCTGACCGGCGAGAAGATCTCGGTCGGCGCGCCGTTCTTCAACTTCACCTTCGCGCCGCTGTTCGTGCCGCTGTTGCTCGCGGTGCCGTTCGGTCCGCTGCTGGCCTGGAAACGCGGCGACCTGCTCGGCGCAGCGCAGCGGCTGATGGTCGCCGGCATCGCTGCGCTGGTGGCGATGGCCCTGGTGCTTGCGTGGACCTATGGCGGCGCGACGCTGGCGCCGCTCGCGATCGGGCTTGCGGCCTTCGTCATCGTCGGTGCGCTGTGCGACCTCGCCGAACGCATCGCGCTGTTCCGGATTCCGTTGTCGCTCTCGCTGCGCCGGGCGCGTGGCCTGCCGCGTGCGACCTGGGGCACCGCCTTCGCGCATGCTGGTCTCGGCATCGCCCTGATCGGGATCGTCTGCGAGACCACCTGGAACAGCGAATATATCGGCTCCATGAAGCCGGACGACGTCGCCCGCGTCGCCGGCTACGAGCTGCGGCTCGACGGCCTGAACCCGCGGCAGGGCCCGAACTTCCGCGAGATGATCGCGCAATTCACCGTGACGCGCGACGGTGAGAAGGTCAGCGTGATGACGCCGTCGAAGCGCAACTTCACCACCCGCGGCGCCTCGACGACGGAGGCCGCACTGCTGACGCGCGGCGCAAGCCAGCTCTACATATCGTTGGGTGATGTCTCGGCCGACGGCGCGATCGCGGTGCGTATTTATCACAAGCCGCTGGTGCTGATGATCTGGTGGGGACCGGTGCTGATGGCGTTCGGCGGCCTGCTGTCGCTTTCCGACCGCCGCTTGCGGGTCGGCGCGCCGAAGCCGGCGAAGGCCGCCGCGCGCGCATTGCAGGCGGCCGAGTGATGCGGTCGCGCGCGCTTGCAGCTGCCGTGCTCGCGCTGAGCCTGACGCTCGGCGCGATGCCCGCCCGGGCGGTGCTGCCCGACGAGATCATGACGGACCCGGCCAAGGAGGCGAGGGCGCGCGAGCTCTCCAAAGAGCTGCGCTGCATGGTCTGCCAGAACCAGTCGATCGACGATTCGGAGGCGCCGCTGGCGCGCGACCTCCGTTTGCTGGTGCGCGAACGCATTTCGGCCGGAGACAGTGACCGCCAGGTGATCGATTTCCTGGTCGCCCGCTACGGCGAATTCGTGCTGCTCAAGCCGCGCCTCAACGAGCACACGCTGGTGCTGTGGCTGACACCGCCGCTGGCACTTCTGCTGGGCGGTTTTGCGCTCTGGCGCCTTGGCCGGCGCAAGGGCAATCCGACTGCATCTGGGGACGATTCCGGCCCCGGATTGACGTCCGACGAGCAGGCCCGCCTCGAACGGCTGCTGGCGACGGAATCCGCGCCAGACAGGCCACTTTAGTTCCTTTCTAAGCCCTTAATTCGGCTGCGCTATTCTGCCGCAGCGCGAGCTCGCTCGATTACAAAAGTTTAATTCCGCAGCCAGCGCGCCGTAAGGCTGATGACCCCATGTTCAGATCCATCAGGTGCCCGCCCCCGCACCGGTGATTCTGGCCTTGGAGATTTCAACACATGACCGACCGTCCCGACCTCTCGTCCCTTCCGTCCTACAAGGCGCCGAGGCGCTCGCTGTTCTCTGCCCGCAAACTCGCGCTGATGGCCTCGGTCGTGGCCGGCCTCGGTGCCGCCACCTATGGCCTCAGCCCGACCCACAACCCGGCCGACCTGTTCACCACGCCTGCGCATGCGCAGGTCAATAACGAGGTCAAGAAGGTCCAGCAGCCGGTCGGATTTGCCGACATCGTCGAGCGCGTGAAGCCGTCGGTGATCTCGGTCAAGGTCAACATTCGCGAGAAGGTCGCGAAGGATGACGGCAACAATGACGATTCGCCGTTCCAGCCGGGTTCGCCGATGGAGCGCTTCTTCCGCCGCTTCGGCGGTCCGGATGGCTTGCCCCCCGGGCTGCGCGGTGGACCGCGTGGCGGTGGCGTGGTGACGGGCCAGGGCTCCGGCTTCTTCATCTCGGCTGACGGCTTTGCCGTGACCAACAATCACGTCGTCGACGGCGCCGACAAGGTCGAAGTCACGACCGATGACGGCAAGACCTATTCCGCCAAGGTGATCGGCACCGATCCGCGCACCGACCTCGCGCTGATCAAGGTCGAGGGCGGCTCCAACTTCCAGTTTGCCAAGCTCTCCGACAGCAAGCCGCGCATCGGCGACTGGGTGCTGGCGGTCGGCAATCCGTTCGGCCTCGGCGGCACCGTGACCGCGGGCATCGTCTCGGCCTCCGGCCGTGACATCGGCAATGGTCCGTATGACGACTTCATCCAGATCGATGCGCCCGTGAACAAGGGCAATTCGGGTGGCCCGGCGTTCGACGTGTCCGGCGAGGTGATGGGCGTCAACACCGCGATCTACTCGCCGTCCGGCGGCAGCGTCGGCATCGCGTTCTCGATCCCGGCCCAGACCGTCAAGAGCGTCGTCGCCCAGCTGAAGGACAAGGGTTCGGTCAGCCGCGGCTGGATCGGTGTCCAGATTCAGCCGGTGACATCAGACATCGCCGACAGCCTCGGCATGAAGAAGGCCGAAGGCGCGCTGGTTGCCGAACCGCAGGCCAACGGCCCCGCGGCCAAGGCCGGCATCGAGTCCGGCGACGTCATCACCGCCGTCAATGGCGAGCCGGTGAAGGATGCGCGCGAACTCGCCCGCACCATCGGCGGCCTCGCGCCCGGCAATGCCGTGAAGCTGAACGTGCTGCACAAGGGGCAGGACAAGACCGTCAACCTGACGCTCGGCCAGTTGCCGAACAGCCTCGAAGCCAAGGCTGACACCAACAACGACGGCGACAAGGGCAACTCGTCCCGTGGCACCGACGTGCCGAAGCTCGGCCTCACCGTAGCTCCCGCCAACAGCGTGGCCGGCGCCGGCAAGGAAGGCGTGGTCGTGACCGAAGTCGATCCCAAGAGTGCTGCCGCTGAGCGGGGCTTCAAGGAAGGCGACGTGATCCTCGAGGTCGCCGGTAAGTCCGTCGGCACCGCCGGTGAGGTGCGTGATGCGATCACCGCGGCGCGCAATGACAACAAGAACAGCGTTCTCATGCGCGTGAAGAGCGGCGGTTCGTCGCGCTTCGTGGCAGTGCCGCTGGCCAAGGGATAACTATCTATGAGTTGGAACGCGTCGCCGGCATTAGTCGCCCCCGCCGACGGCGCGTTCCGGGGGGCGGGCCCCTTGCTCGCTCCCTATGTTGCCTTTCGATGGAATATGCCCCCCTCCGTCGGAAGGTCTCAGGGCGGTGGAGTCCCCCAGCTTCACCGCCCACTTTTTCCCGCGCATGATTCGGAAAAGTGGATACCGGTTTTCCGGTCAGATCATGCGCCCACAAGAGTTCCGGAATATGCGCGGTCGTCTTGCATGTGCAGGCCGGCCGCGCCATGCTGACAGAGGGCCCATTCCCGTGACCGCAACTGCTCCGCAAATGCGCATCCTGATCATCGAAGACGACCGCGAGTCAGCCGACTATCTGGTCAAGGCATTCCGTGAAGTCGGCTACATCGCCGATCTCGCTTCCGACGGCGAGGAAGGCCTGTCGATGGCCGAAACCGGCGATTACGACGTGCTGGTTGTGGATCGCATGCTGCCGAAGCGTGACGGCCTGTCGCTGATCGGCAGCCTGCGCGACAAGGGCAACCGGACGCCGGTCTTGATCCTCTCGGCGCTCGGCCAGGTCGATGACCGCATCAAGGGCCTGCGCGCTGGCGGCGACGACTACCTGCCGAAACCCTATTCCTTCGCCGAGTTGCTTGCGCGCGTCGAGGTGCTGTCGCGGCGCAATGTCGGGCCGGCCGAGGAGACCACCTACAAGGTCGGCGATCTCGAGCTCGATCGGCTGTCGCATCGCGTCGCCCGCGGCAAGGATGAGCTGACCCTGCAGCCGCGCGAATTCCGCCTGCTCGAATATCTGATGAAGCATGCGGGCCAGGTGGTGACGCGCACGATGCTGCTCGAGAATGTCTGGGACTATCATTTCGATCCGCAGACCAACGTCATCGACGTGCACATCTCGCGGCTGCGCTCCAAGATCGACAAGGGTTTTGAGCGGCCGCTGCTGCATACCATCCGCGGCGCGGGGTATATGATCCGTGACGGCATTCGGTAAACTGATCCGGACCACGGCGTTTCGGCTGACGCTGGTCTATCTGTTCCTGTTCGCGCTGTTTGCCGCCTCGCTGCTGGCTTACTTCGCCTGGAATACGCGGCGGCTGATCACCGAGCAGATCACGACGACCGTCAACGTCGAGATCGGCGAGATCACATCCATCTATAACCGCCGCGGCCTGCACGGCCTGCTGACCACCATGGGCAATCGCGCGCTGCGGCCGGGCGCTAACCTCTATCTTCTGACCGCGCCGAACGGGCAGGCGCTGGCCGGCAATGTCGGCTCGCTGGCGCCGGGCGTGATGAGCGTCCAGGGCTGGAGCGAGACCGCCTATCGCCGGATCGACGACCAGGACAAGACCGATCACCGCGCGCTGGTGCGGGTCGCCGAGATGGACAACGGCTTCCGCCTCCTGGTCGGGCGTGACCTCGAGGAGCGGCGGCGGTTGTTCGGCATCGTCGCCAAGGCCGCGCAATGGTCGATCCTCGTCGTGGTCGTGCTCGGCATCGGCGGCGGCATCTTCGTCGCCCGCCGCGTGCTGCACCGGATCGACGCCATGACCGGCACCACGAGGCGCATCATGGCGGGCGATCTGTCCGGCCGGCTGCCGGTCGGCCGCAGCGGCGACGAGCTCGACCGCCTCGCGGAAAATCTCAACGCCATGCTGGAACGCATCGAGGCGCTGATGACGGGGCTGAAGGAGGTCTCCGACAACATCGCCCACGACCTCAAGACACCGCTGACGCGGCTGCGCAACCGCGCCGAGGAGGCGCTGGCGCGGTCGGGCAGCGAGGCCGACTATCGCGCGGCGCTGGAGCGGACGATCGAGGAATCCGACGGGCTGATCCGCACCTTCAACGCGCTGCTGATGATCGCACGCGCCGAGTCCGGCCAGGCGCGCGGCAACATGGACGATTTCGACGGGGCCGACGTCGCCAACGGTATCCACGAATTGTACGAGCCACTGGCCGAGGACGACGGCATGACGCTGCAGGTGAAGACCGCGCCTTCGCCTGTTCACGGCAACCGCGAATTGATCAGCCAGGCGGTCGCCAACCTGGTCGAGAACGCCATCAAATATGGCAAGCCCGACGCCGGCGTGGAGCCGATGAAGGCGGATGCACGGGAGATCCTGATCGAGGCGCGGCGCGAGGGCGACCAAGTCCTGCTCAGCGTCACCGACCACGGCCCGGGCATCCCCGAGGGCGATCGCAAGCACGCGGTGGAGCGCTTCGTCCGACTCGAGGCGAGCCGCACCTTACCCGGTTCCGGTCTCGGCCTCAGCCTGGCTTCGGCGGTCGCCACGCTCCATGGCGGCGAGCTCAGGCTCGGCGATGCCCATCCCGGGCTGGTGGCCACCCTGGTGCTGCCGGCGCGGGCGGGCGGCAGTGACAGGCTTGCGGCTCAAACGCAGGATGTGCCACAGAAGGCGGCATGAATGCCGCCGCGCCGGGAAACGCGGATCGACACTGTCTGGCCGCGCGGTTCGCGGATGGACCGCGTGTCGCCGCGCCCGAATCCGCCGATCAGCGCCTGACTGACTGGTTCGCCGAGCTCGAGCCGGCGCAATCGGCCGCGCTTGCAGCCTTGCTCGAGCAGCCGTTCGCACGGGACATCCTGCGCGGCATCGCCGAGTTCTCGCCCTATCTGTTCGAGCTCGCGCGCGCCGATGCCGGGAGGCTGATCCGGATCCTGTCATGCGACCCGGAGTCGCATCTGGCTGGCCTGATCGAGACCACCTCGCGCGACGTGCTCGCCGCCGGCAGCGAGGCCGACGTGATGGTGCTGCTTCGCCGCATGAAGGCGGAGGCCGCGCTGATGATCGCGCTGTGCGACATCGGCGGCGTCTGGCCGGTGATGCGGGTAACGGCGGCGCTGACCGACATCGCGGTGAATTCGGTGCAGTCGGCGCTTCGATATTTGTTCCGGCAGGAAGTCGCCCGCGGCCGGATGACCGCCGTCGATCCCGAGCATCCGGAAGTCGGCTCGGGCCTGATCGTGCTTGCGATGGGCAAGATGGGCGCGGGCGAGCTGAACTATTCCAGCGACATCGACCTGATCGTGTTCTTCGATCGCACGGCGACCTCGCTCGCCGAGGACATCGAGCCGCAGCCGTTCTTCGTGCGCGTTACCCAGGCGATGGCGCGGATGCTGCAGCAACGCTCGGGCGAGGGCTATGTGTTCCGGGTCGATCTCAGGCTGCGCCCGGACCCGGCCTCGACCCAGGTCGCGATCTCGACCGACGCGGCCTTGCACTATTACGAGCGCGAGGGACGGACCTGGGAGCGCGCCGCGATGATCAAGGCGCGGCCCTGCGCCGGCGATCCCAGGGCCGGCGAGGCGCTGATCGGCGAGCTCGCGCCGTTCGTCTGGCGCAAGCATCTGGATTTTGCCGCGCTCGCCGACGTCCACGACATGAAGCGGCAGATGCAGACCTACCGCGGCCAGAGCGAGATCTCGGTCGAGGGCCACAACGTCAAGGTCGGCCGCGGCGGTATCCGCGAGATCGAGTTCTTCGCCCAGACCCAGCAGCTGATCGCCGGCGGCCGCCATCCCGAGCTGCGGGTGCGGCCGACGCTGGAGGCGCTCAACGTGCTCGCCAACAGCAACTGGATCACCTTCGAGGCGCGCGACGAGCTCACGACGGCCTACGAATTCCTGCGCCGGGTCGAGCACCGGCTTCAGATGATCGCCGACGAGCAAACCCATTCGCTGCCGGAAGCGCCGGAGGATGTCGAGCGTTTCGCGCATTTCTTCGGCTACGAGAACCGCGAGGCCTTTGCCAAGGACTTGCTCGGTCAGCTCAAGATCGTGCAGAACCACTACAGCAAGCTGTTCGAGGGCGACGATCCGACCGGCACCGCGAAGCTGCCGGATGTCGACTATGGCGCCGGGCCCGAAGATGGCCGCCTGATCGAACATCTCGCCCAACTCGGCTTCAAGAAGCCCGTCGCGGTGGCCGGCACCGTGCAGCAATGGATCGCGGGCGACTATCGCGCGCTGCGCGTCGAGGCGACGCGGGCGGCGTTCCTCGAATTCATTCCCGGCCTGATCGACGGCCTCGCCCATGCCGAGGAGCCGGACGATGCGGTGGCGGCATTCGACCGTTTCCTCGGCGCGCTGCAGCGGGGCGGACGGCTGATCTCGCTGCTGAGCCAGAACCGCGATTTCGTGGCGCTGGTCGCCTTGATCCTCGGCGCGGCGCCGCGGCTCGGCGACATGCTGGCGCGGCAGCCGCAGATCATGGACGGCCTGGTCGATCCGCGCTTCTTCGGCGCGATGCCGGACAAGAAGGAGCTGTCCGCGCGGCTCGCGACCACGCTGCAGGATGCGTCGTCCTACGAGGATTTCCTCGATCGTCTGAGATTGTTCGGCCAGGAGAGCCTGTTCCTGATCGGCACGCGGATCCTGTCCGGCACGGTGTCGGCGCAGCATGCCAGCACCGCCTTTGCCGACGTCGCCGAGGGCATCGTGCACACCGTGCACGGCCTCGTCACCGACCAGTTCGCCGCGCAATATGGCCGGATCAAGGGGCAGGAGACCGCGATCATCGCGATGGGCCGGCTCGGCAGCCGCGAGATGACGGCGTCCTCCGACCTCGATCTGATCACGCTCTACGATTTCGACAGCGAGGCGCCGGATTCCGACGGCGAGCGCTCGCTGCACGGCGCGCAGTACTTTGCCCGTTTCACCCAGCGCCTGATCAGCGCCTTCACGACCCGGACCAATTACGGCGTGCTCTACGAGGTCGACATGCGGCTGCGCCCGTCCGGCCGCGCCGGCCCGGTCGCCTCACGGATCGATGCGTTCGCCGACTATCAGGAGCGCGAGGCCTGGACCTGGGAGCACATGGCGCTGACGCGCGCGCGTGTGATCTCGTCGTCGGCGGAATTCCGCCAGAGGATCGAGGCGATCATCCGCGGCGTGCTGACCCGGCCGCGCGATGCGGCGTCGACCGCGGCCGACGTTGCCGACATGCGGCGCGCCATCGCGCTGGAGAAGGGCGAGGACGATGTCTGGGACCTCAAGCTCGCCGCCGGCGGGCTCGTCGACATCGATTTCATCGCGCAATATCTCCAGCTCGCGCATGCTTCAGCGAAGCCGGAGATTCTCAGCGTCTCGACGCTCCAAGTGCTCGACAATGCTGCCAAGCTCGGCCTGCTCGGCCAGTCCGAAGCCGAGATCCTGCGCTCGGCAGCACGGCTTTATCACGATCTGACGCAGATCCTGCGGCTGTGCGTGAGCGGCAAGTTCAATCCGGAGACGGCGGGCGAAGACCTGCGGCGCGTCATGGCGCGTGCCGGCGATGCGCCGGATTTCTCCGCGCTGGAGGCGCGCCTGCGCGAGACCCAGAGCGAAGTGCGCCGCGTGTTCAACACGATTGTGGGTTAGCGATAGTCCCCGACCTGAATCCCGTCATCCCGCGCAAAGGCTTTGCCTTTGTCGCTGGTGCGAGCCTTGCGGCGCAATTGCGCCGCTGGGCGAGCCTCGAAGGATGCACGGCCACCAGCCGGGCCGTCGACCCTTCGAGACGGCCGCGTCGCAGCCTCCTCCAGCGCAAAGGCGGAGCCTTTGCGCGGGGGTGACGGTGAGGGAAGGCCGCGCGCGCTATTCGCTAAGCCTGCTGCCTCAACTTGAGCAGCGCGTCGAGCACATCAGGCTCGAGGCCGGCGCCGCCGGCATCGAGGTGGGCGAAGATCTGCTTGCGCATCCGCGGGTCCCAGAACTTCCAGATGTGCTCGGAGATACCCTGCACGGCGCGCTCGTTCCCCTGGCTGTGGAAGAACTTTCCGATCTGGTTCGCCATATAGACCAGTTTGTCAGGCGACGACGACATAGGCGGACTCCTTGCCGGGCACCGCGCCTGTGACGCGTTCCGGATGGGTAAAGATCTCAAATCCATCGGCGCGGGCGATCGCGGCGAGCGTGATGCCGGCGGCATCCGCCATCCGCACCGCGAGCGCTGTCGGCGCCGACACGGCAGCAATCAGAGGCGCGCCGATCGCGGCGGTTTTCTGCACCATCTCGACCGAGACGCGGCTGGTCAGCAGCACGATGCCATCGCTCGCGACGACCTTGTCGCGGGCCAGCGCGCCGGCGAGCTTGTCGACCGCGTTGTGGCGGCCGACATCCTCGCGCAGTGCGACGATGCCGCGCGCCGCGGTCCAGAACGCGGCGGCGTGCACGGCGCGGGTCTGGTGGTTGATCTCCTGCAGCGGCGCCACCGCTGCCACCGCGGCCATGATTTCGCGCGGCAAGAACACGCGGTCCGCCGGCACCACCGCGGCCGGTCGCACCGCCTCGCTGATCGAATCGAGGCCACACAGGCCGCAGCCGGTGGGGCCGGCGATGTTGCGGCGCCGCTCGGCGATCCGCTCAGCCTTGTCAGGCTTCAGCCACATCCGCAGCTCGATGCCGTCGTCGAGCTCGACGATGTCGAGGGTCTCGATCTCCTCGGCCGATTGCACGATGCCTTCGCTCAGGCTGAATCCAACGGCGAAGTCGCCGAGATCCTCGGGCGAGCCCATCATCACGGCATAGGTGCCGCCATTATAGGTCAGCGCGAGCGGCGTCTCCTCCGGGATCAGGCGCGCGCCGTCGCTGAAGACGCCGTCGCGCCAGACCTTCCGGATCGCCTTGTGGACCGGCTCGCGCATCGCTACTCCGCGGCTTCCACGACAGGCGCGATGCGGCGGGAGTTGCGTGCCTGTTCGTCGTAGGCCTTCTGCCAGTCGGACGGACCGTTCGACGGCGAGATCTGCACGGCGGTGACCTTGTACTCCGGACAGTTGGTCGCCCAGTCCGAGAAGTCGGTCGTGATGACGTTGGCCTGGGTGTCCGGATGATGGAACGTGGTGTAGACCACGCCCGGCGCCACGCGGTCGGTGATTTCAGCGCGCAGCGTGGTCTCGCCGGCGCGGCTTGCCAGCCGCACCCAGTCGCCGTCGCGCACGCCGCGCTGCTCGGCGTCGTGCGGATGGATCTCGAGCCGGTCCTCGGCGTGCCACACCACGTTCTCGGTGCGGCGGGTCTGTGCGCCGACATTGTACTGGCTGAGGATACGCCCCGTCGTGAGCAGCAGCGGATAGCGCGGGCCGGTGCGTTCGTCGGTCGCGATATATTCGGTGAGGATGAACTTGCCCCTGCCGCGCACGAAGCCGCCGATATGCATCACCGGCGTGCCTTCCGGCGCCTTCTCGTTGCACGGCCACTGCACCGAGCCGAGCTCGTCGAGCTTGGCGTAGGAGACGCCGGCGAAGGTCGGCGTCAACGCGGCGATCTCGTCCATGATCTCGGACGGATGAGAGTAGTTCATCGTAAAGCCCATCGCCTTGCCAAGCATGATCGTCACTTCCCAGTCGGCATAGCCGTTGAGCGGCGTCATCACCTTGCGGACGCGCTGGATGCGGCGCTCGGCATTGGTGAAGGTACCGTCTTTCTCGAGGAAGGTCGAGCCGGGCAGGAACACGTGGGCGTAGTTCGCGGTCTCGTTCAGGAACAGGTCGTGGACGATGATGCATTCCATCGCCGACAGCGCCGCCACCACGTGCTTGGTGTTCGGGTCGGACTGCAGGATGTCCTCCCCCTGCACGTAGAGCCCCATGAAGGAGCCCTCGATCGCGGCATCGAACATGTTGGGGATGCGCAGGCCGGGCTCGTTGTTGAGCTTGACGTTCCACATCGCCTCGAACTGTTCGCGCACCGCATCGCCCGCGATATGCCGGTAGCCCGGCAGCTCGTGCGGGAACGAGCCCATGTCGCAGGAGCCCTGCACGTTGTTCTGGCCGCGCAACGGGTTCACGCCGACGCCGGGCCGGCCGATATTGCCGGTGGCCATCGCGAGGTTGGCGATCGCGATCACGGTGGTGGAGCCCTGGCTGTGCTCGGTGACGCCGAGCCCGTAATAGATCGCGCCGTTGCCGCCGGTGGCATAGATCCGCGCCGCCTCGCGCAGATCCTTCGGGTCGACGCCGGTCATGATCGCGGTGGCTTCAGGGCTGTGCTTGTCTTGCGCGACGAAGGCGGCCCAGTCCTCGAACTCGCTCCAGTCGCAGCGTTCGCGCACGAAGGCCTCGTCGGCGAGCCCTTCGGTGACGATGACATGGGCGAGTGCCGTCAGCACCGCGACGTTGGTGCCGGGCATCAGCGGCAGATGCAGCGCCTTCACATGCGGCGCTTCCACCATCTCGGTTCGGCGCGGATCGATCACGATCAGCTTCGCGCCCTGGCGCAGCCGCTTCTTCAGCCGCGAGGCGAACACCGGATGGGCCGAGGCCGGATTGGCGCCGATGACCAGCACGACGTCGGTGTCCTCCACCGAGTCGAAATCCTGGGTGCCGGCCGAGGTGCCGTAGGTCTGCGACAGGCCGTAGCCGGTCGGCGAGTGGCAGACGCGGGCGCAGGTGTCGACATTGTTGTTGCCGAAGCCGGCGCGGATCAGCTTCTGCACCAGGTAGGTCTCTTCGTTGGTGCAGCGCGACGAGGTGATGCCGCCGACCGCGTCGCGGCCGTATTTCTGCTGGATGCCCTTGAACTTCGCGGCGGCGAAATTCATCGCC
This sequence comes from Bradyrhizobium sp. UFLA03-84, assembly GCF_002289535.1. Taxonomy (NCBI): domain Bacteria; kingdom Pseudomonadati; phylum Pseudomonadota; class Alphaproteobacteria; order Hyphomicrobiales; family Nitrobacteraceae; genus Bradyrhizobium; species Bradyrhizobium sp. UFLA03-84. The sequence goes on from NZ_NSJY01000014.1 coordinate 172,521, forward strand.
TCGTCCCACGACACCTCCTGCCAGGGATCCTCGATCCGTTCGCGGATCATCGGCTTCAGGATGCGCTCCTTGTGGGTGGTGTAGCCCCAGGCGAAGCGGCCCTTGACGCAGGAATGGCCGCGATTGGCCTTGCCGTCCTTCCACGGCACCATGCGCACCACTTCCTCGCCGCGCATCTCGGCCTTGAAGGCGCAGCCGACGCCGCAATAGGCGCAGGTGGTGACGACCGAATGCTCGGGCTGGCCGATCTCGATCACGGATTTCTCGGTCAGCGTCGCGGTCGGGCAGGCCTGCACGCAGGCGCCGCAGGACACGCATTCGGAGCCAAGGAAGCTTTCGTTCATGCCGGGCGAGACGCGGCTGTCGAAGCCGCGGCCGGAGATCGTCAGCGCGAAGGTGCCTTGCACCTCCTCACAGGCGCGGACGCAGCGCGAGCAGACGATGCACTTCGAGGGATCGTAGGTGAAGTACGGATTGGATTCGTCCTTCGGCATCCAGTTGTCGTTTTCGCAGCCGTGCGATTTGGCGAACACATGGTTCTCGCCCTCATAGCCGTAACGCACGTCGCGCAGGCCGACCGCGCCCGCCATGTCCTGCAACTCGCAGTCGCCGTTCGCGGCGCAGGTCAGGCAGTCCAGCGGATGGTCGGAGATGTAGAGCTCCATCACGCCCTTGCGCAGCTTCTTCAGCCGGTCGCTCTGGGTGTGCACCACGAGGCCGGGCATGACCGGTGTGGTGCAGGAGGCCGGCGTGCCGGCGCGGCCCTCGATCTCGACGAGGCAGAGCCGGCAGGAACCGAAGGCGTCGACCATGTCGGTCGCACAGAGCTTTGGGATCTGGGTGCCGGCTTCCATCGCCGCGCGCATGATCGAGGTGCCCTCGGGCACGGTGATCTGATTGCCGTCGATGGTCAGCGTGACCATCGCCTCGGATTTGGATTTGGGCGTGCCGAAATCGGTTTCCTGGATCAGCGACATCGTGATTTCCTTGCTATTCCGCGGCCTGCAGCCGGGCCGGTGCGGGACTTAGATCTCCGCCGAAATCTTCCCGGAAGTGTTTCAGTGCGCTCATCACGGGGTAGGGCGTGAAGCCGCCGAGCGCGCAGAGCGAGCCGAACTTCATGGTGTTGCAGAGGTCTTCGATCACCGCGAGATTTTCCGCCACGCGCTCGCCATTGATGATCTTGTTGATGGTTTCGACGCCGCGGGTCGAGCCGATCCGGCACGGCGTGCATTTGCCGCAGGATTCGATGGCGCAGAACTCCATCGCGAAGCGTGCCTGCTTGACCATGTCGACGGTGTCGTCGAACACAACCACGCCGCCATGGCCGATCAGGCCGTCGCGCGCCGCGAACGCCTCATAGTCGAACGGCGTGTCGAACAGCGCGCGCGGGAAATAGGCCCCGAGGGGTCCGCCGACCTGAACCGCGCGCACCTCGCGTCCGGTGAGGGTGCCGCCGCCGATCTCGTCGACGAGCTCGCCGAGCGTGACGCCGAACGCGGTCTCGAACAGCCCGCCGTATTTGATATTGCCGGCGAGCTGGATCGGCATCGTGCCGCGCGAGCGGCCCATGCCGAAATCGGCGTAGGCCTTGGCGCCGTTGTCGAGGATGAAGGGGATCGCCGCGAACGACAGCACGTTGTTGATCACGCTCGGGCGGCCGAACAGGCCCTTGTGCGCGGGCAGCGGCGGCTTGGCGCGGACGATGCCGCGGCGGCCCTCGAGGCTCTCCAAGAGCGAAGTCTCCTCGCCGCAGACATAGGCGCCGGCGCCGACCCGCACCTCGAGATCAAACTCATGCGCGGAGCCGCCGATCCGCTTGCCGAGCAGGCCGGCGCGACGTGCGCCGGCGATCGCCGCGTTCATCGCCGCGACCGCGTGCGGATATTCCGAGCGGATGTAGATGTAGCCTTTGGTGGCGCCGACCGTGATGCCCGCGATCGTCATGCCTTCGATCACGACGAAGGGGTCGCCTTCCATGATCATGCGGTCGGCAAAGGTGCCGCTGTCGCCTTCGTCTGCGTTGCAGACGATGTATTTGCGGTCGGCGCTGGCCTGCGCCACCGTCTTCCATTTGATGCCGGTCGGGAAGCCGGCGCCGCCGCGGCCGCGTAGGCCCGACGTCGTGACGTCGGCAAGGATCTGGTCCGAGGTCAGCGTCAGCGCCCGGTCCAGGCCCTTGTAGCCGCCATGGGCGCGGTAGTCGTCGACCGAGCGCGGATCGATCACGCCGCAGCGGGCGAAGGTGAGGCGGGTCTGGCGCTTCAGCCAGGCGATCTCGTCCGTGACACCAAGCCGCAGCGCATGCTGGCCGTTGCCGGCCATCGCGTCGAGCAGGGACGGAACGTCGGCCGCCGTCACCGGGCCGAATGCGACGCGGCCCTGCGCAGTCGTCAGTTCGACCATCGGCTCCAGCCAGTACAGCCCGCGCGAACCGGTCCTGACAATCTCGATTGCTGCACCACGCGCGGCTGCGGCCTGCGCGAAGGCGAGGGCGACATCGTCGGCGCCGACGGCGACCGCGCCGGCATCGCGGGGAATGAAGATCCGCATCGTCATCGCTGTGCCTCCGCGACCAGCGCGTCGATCCGCGCTTCGTCGAGCCGGCCGACCACGCGGCCGTCCAGCATCGCCGACGGCGCGGTGGCGCACAGCCCGAGGCAGTAGATCGGCTCCAGCGTCACGCGCTCGTCCGCCGTGGTATTCCCCAGGGCGACGCCGAGCTTGGCCTCGGCGCGCGCCGCAAGTCTGTCGCCGCCGGCGGCCTGGCAGGCCTCGGCGCGGCACAGCTTAAGGACGTGGCGCCCGGCAGGTTGCTTGCGGAAGTCGTGGTAGAAGGTGAACACGCCGTGCACCTCGGCGCGGGACAAATTGAGCGCCTCCGCGACCATCGGGATCGCAGGCTCCGGCACATAGCCGAAGGCCTCCTGCAGCGCGTGCAGGATCACCAGCGTGGCGCCTTCACGCCCGGCATGTTCGGCGATGATTTCAGCGCCGCGCGCTCTGTCCCAAGGTTCGTATCCCACCGTCATCCGCGCTTCTCACGATCCATTTTTTGCTGCGCGCATCAGAGTTGGAATCGTTCGAAACATCAATAAAGCTGTCTCATGCGGCGATTGCGAAACGCGATTAATAGCGTTGTGCGATAGGACGATTTAGGATCGCAATAATGGTCTGGAATCACGCACTTCGGGGGCGCTTTGGATTTCGGAATCGCACCCGGATCGTGCTACCTATGGACGCGTGGGCTGCCATTTTGGGACGCCGTTTTCCGAGGGGGTTTGAACCTTGATCGACAAGCTGGAACTTCTGCTGGCGCTGGCCAAGGAGCGGCATTTCGGCCGGGCTGCGGAGGCCTGCGGCGTCACCCAGCCGACCATGTCGACCAGCCTCAAGCAGCTCGAGGAGATCCTCGGCGTCATGCTGGTGCAGCGCGGATCGCGCTTCCAGGGCTTCACGCCGGAGGGTGAGCGGACGCTGGACTGGGCCCGGCGCATCGTCGGCGACGCGCGCGCGATGAAGCAGGAGATCAACAGCCTCAAGGACAAGCTGTCCGGCGAGATACGGATCGCGGCGATCCCGACCGCGCTCGGCATGGTCGCCTCGCTGACCACGCCGTTCCGGGCGCGCCATCCCGATGTGCGCTTCCGCATCCAGTCCTGCACGTCGGCCGACGTGCTCGGACTGCTCGAGAATCTCGAGGTCGACGCCGGGCTGACCTATATCGAGAACGAGCCGATCGGCAAGGTCCGCACCATCCCGCTCTACAACGAGAGCTACCGGCTGCTGACGGCGCCCGATGCGATGTTCGGCGACCGCAAGCAGGTGACGTGGAAGGAGGTCGGCACCGTGCCGCTGTGCCTGCTCACGCCCGACATGCAGAACCGCCGCATCATCGACCGTGCGCTGACCTCGGTTGGCGCGGAGGCGACGCCGACGCTGACGTCGAATTCACTGCTCGTGCTCTACACCCATGTGAAGACCGGGCGCTGGGCCAGCGTGATGCCGGCCAAGCTCGCCGAGACGCTCGGCCTTGCCGACGCCGTGCGCAGCATACCGATCGTCGATCCCGTCGTGGACTACAGCATCGGCCTCGTGATCCCGCAGCGCGATCCGATGACGCCCTTGATCGCAGCCCTGGTGCAGGTCGCGCGCGAGGTCGCGCCGACGCTGGAGCCAGCGTAGCGCGCGGGCATTCTCCGCGGCTCTTTCACGACGGTTCCCGCTGCGGCGCGCCGGGCCGGGCGCTGAACGCAATCTTCTGCTTCACGCAGCAATAGTGGAACTCACGGACGATTGAACGGTTTCATTGCGGCGTCCCGATCAGCCAGCAGGAGCCGCCTTGAATCGTCGCCAGTTACTCCATGGATCGGCCGTGTTGCCGACACTATTGCTGTTGCCGCAGCGAGAGGCCGTAGCCGCCGGGAACACGTCGGACGCAGCCTTCGATCCGTCGATGGTGAAGGAGCTCGCCCGCAATCTCGCGAGCAAGTCATTCGAGGCGCCGGACGAGAAGCTGCCGAACGGCTTGACGGACCTGAATTACGATCAGTACCGCTCGATCCGCTTCGTGCCGGAGCGCGCGCTGTGGCGCGGCGCGAAGCTGCCGTTCGAGGCGCAGTTCTTTCACCGTGGTTTCTTCTACAAGAACAAGGTCAGTATCTTCGAGGTCGCCGACGGCAAGGTCAGCGAAGTCAAATACAGCAAGGATATGTTTTCCTTCGGCGAGGCCGTGCCCGCGTTCACCGAGACCGATCTCGGCTTTGCCGGATTTCGTATCCACGCGCCGATCAACAAGCCGGACTATTACGACGAGGTCTGCGTCTTCCTCGGCGCAAGCTATTTCCGCGCGGTCGCCAAGGGTGAAACCTACGGCCTGTCGGCGCGCGGCCTGTCGATCGATACCGGTGAGGCGAAGGGCGAGGAGTTTCCGTTCTTCAAGGCGTTCTGGCTCGAGCGTCCGGTGCCCAACGCGACCTCGCTGGTCATTCATGCGTTGCTCGACAGCAAGAGCTGCGCGGCGAGCTATCGTTTCACGATCAGACCGGGGAAGACGACCGTGTTCGATGTCGAGGCCTCGCTCTATCCGCGCGCCGATCTCGAACATGCCGGCGTCGCACCGATGACGAGCATGTTCTTCTTCGGGCCGAACGATCGCAACGAGGTCGATGATTTCAGGCCATCCGTGCACGATTCCGACGGGCTTGCGATCTATAACGGCAGGGGCGAGAGCCTGTGGCGTCCGCTGAGCAATCCGCGCGATCTCCAGATCAGCACGTTCCAGGACATCAATCCGCACGGCTTCGGACTGATGCAGCGGGAGAAGAATTTCTTCGCCTATCAGGACATCGAATCGAGCTTCGAGAAGCGCCCGAGCCTGTGGGTCGAGCCGATCGGCGACTGGGGCGAGGGCGCGGTGATCCTGATCGAGATTCCGACCAAGGAAGAGATTCACGACAACATCGCCGCGTTCTGGCGGCCGAAGGCGCCGCTCAAGGCCAAGAGCGAGACCAATCTCACCTATCGTCTGCACTGGGGCCCGGACGCGCCGAAGCCGCATTCGCTGGCGCGCTTCACCCGCACCGGCATCGGCGGGCATGGCGAGGGCAGCAAGCTGTTCGTGCTCGACCTGTTCGGCGACAATCTGAAGGGGATCGATCCCGCCACCATCAAGGGCGTCGTGACAGCCGAGAAGGCCGAGATCACCAACATCGTCACGCAGCCGAATCCGAATACGGGCGGATGGCGGCTCAGCTTCCAGTGTGCCGTCAAGAAGGATCCGATCGAGCTGCGCGCCCACCTGGCGCAGGATGACAAGCCGCTCTCGGAGATCTGGGTCTATCGATGGGCGCCATAGTCACGTCGCCTCGTCCCGACGTCGCACCAGCGGCCGAAGGTTTCCTTCCACAAGAGAGCCCGCTCGCGATGGCGGCGGCCGATCTCGGCCAGCCGCCGCGCGCGGTGAGCAGGCCGGTGTCGGTCGGAGCGGGCATGTTGATGCGCCGCGCGTTCATCCTGATAATGACCGTCGCGCTGACCGGTGCGGGCGCCTACGAAATGTACATGGTGGTCCAGGTCGGCGGCGTGACGATCATGGAATGGATGGTGCTGGCGCTGTTCGTCGCACTGCTCGCCTGGATCGCGTTCTCGTTCGCATCGGGGCTGGCCGGCTTCTTCGTGCTGCTTCGGCGCAAGGGCAACGCGCTGCCGATCCGCGATGATGGTCCGTTGCCGCAGCTTGCGAGCCGGACCGCGGTGCTGCTTCCGACCTACAACGAGAATCCGCATCAACTGATGGCGCGCCTGCGCGCCATCTACGAGTCCATCGAAGCGACCGGGCAGGGCGGAAGCTTCGACTGGTTCGTGCTGAGCGACACGCGAGATCCCGACATCTGGATCGCTGAGGAACGGGCGTTTCTCGCGCTCAGCGATGCCTGCGGAGGCAGGCTCTACTACCGGCATCGCGCAGATAATACGGCGCGGAAGGCCGGCAATCTCGGCGAGTGGATCACGCGGTTTGGCGGCGCCTATCAGTTCATGATCGTGCTCGACGCCGACAGCCTGATGTCGGGCGACACCATGGTGCGGATGGCTCATGCCATGGAGACCAATCCGCAGGCGGCGCTGCTGCAGACGCTGCCGGTCATCGTCAATGCGCGCAGCCTGTTCAGCCGCCTGCAGCAATTCGCCGGCCGGCTCTACGGACCGATGGTCGCGGCCGGCGTGGCATGGTGGCACGGCTCCGAGGGCAATTATTGGGGGCACAATGCCATCATCAGGATCCAGGCATTCGCGGAGCAGGCCGGCCTGCCTGAATTATCCGGACCCAAGCCGTTCGGCGGTCATATCCTGAGCCACGATTTCGTCGAGGCGGCGCTGATGCGGCGCGCCGGCTGGGGCATCTACATGGCGCCGACGCTCGGCGGCAGCTTCGAGGAGGTTCCGCCGTCGCTGTTGGATTTCGCCGCGCGCGACCGGCGCTGGTGCCAGGGCAATCTGCAGCATCTCGCCGTGCTGACCACGCGCCGGCTGCACTGGATCTCGCGGCTGCATTTCATGGCCGGGATCGGCTCCTACATCACCGCGCCGATGTGGCTGTCGTTCCTGCTGCTCGGAATCCTGATCTCGTTGCAGGCGCGCTTTATTCGCCCGGAGTATTTTCCGAAGGGCTTCTCGCTGTTCCCGAACTGGCCGGCGCAGGACCCGGTGCTCGCCGCCTGGGTGTTCGGTCTCACCATGGCGCTGCTGATCGTGCCCAAGCTGCTCGGCTTCATCCTGCTGCTGACGAGGCGGGACGTGCGCCGGCAATTCGGCGGCGGCTTCCGCACGCTTGCAGGCGTCCTCGCCGAGGTGCTGATCTCGGCGATGATCGCGCCGGTCATGATGGTGTTCCAGTCGATCGCCGTCGTCGAGATCCTGCTCGGGCGAGATGCGGGCTGGCAGACGCAACGCCGCGACGATGGCGAGGTCGAGCGGCGGGAGCTGTATCGGAAGTATGGGATTCCTACCGTTTGCGGTGTCGCGATGGCGATCAGCGCGTACGCGGTGTCGTTGCCGCTGCTGCTCTGGATGTCGCCGGTGATATCAGGTCTCTTGTTTGCGATCCCGATCGGGGCCTGGACCGCCAAGCCCGCGATGCGCGCGCTGTTCGTGACGCCGGAGGAAAGCGGACCGCCCAGCGTGCTGGTCCGTGCCAACGAATTGGCGGCGGCGCCGGCCCACGCGTCGGCCCCGGCGCTCGCGGCGCTGCGGCAGGATACCGGCCTGCTGCAACGTCATCTGTCGTCGCTGCCGCCGGCGCGGCGCGGTGGCCCGGGCGAGATCGACCTTCATCTTGCGGTGGCCCGCGCGCGCATCGAGGCCAGCGACAGCTTCGATGAGGCGGCCCGCCATCTCACGCCGCGCGAGACACTGGCTGTCCTCGGCGATCCCGCGTTGCTGGAAGGGGTGCTCGCGAAGTCGCGTGGGGGCTAGGCCGCTTCCGGAAGCCTGGTCAGCAGCGCGCGCGGATCGCGCGGCAGGGTGACGCGGACCACGGTGCCGACGCCGAGCTTGGAGCGCAGCTTCATCGAGCCGCCGTGCAGGTTGGTCAGCGAGCGCGCGATCGCAAGTCCGAGGCCCGAGCCCTGGTAGCTCTTGGTGAGCTGGCTCTCGACCTGCTCGAACGGCTTGCCGAGCCGCCGCAGCGAGTCCGGCGCGATGCCGATGCCGCTGTCGGCGATCAGCAGCACGATCGAGTCGTCCAGCATCTGGCCGCGCACCAGCACGCGGCCGTTGTCCGGCGTGAATTTCACGGCGTTGGAGAGCAGGTTGACGATGATCTGCTTGACCGAGCGGCGGTCGGCGACGACCGAGATCGTGCTTTCGATATCCGACTCCAGCGACAGGCCCTTGTTCTCGGCGCGGCCGGAAACCACCCGCAGCGACTCGGCGAGGATGCCGGAGAGGTCGAGCGGCTCCATGTCGAACTTCATGCGGCCGGCCTCGATCTTCGACATGTCGAGAATGTCGTTGATGACCTCGAGCAGGTATTTCCCCGAGGTCAGGATGTCGTGGCAGTACTCTTCGTACTTGTCCGAGCCGAGCGTGCCGAACAGGCCAGAGCCCATGATCTCGGAGAAGCCGATGATGGCGTTGAGCGGCGTGCGCAGCTCATGGCTCATATTGGCGAGGAATTTCGACTTTGCGGCGTTGGCGTCCTCGGCGCGGGTCTTTTCCTGCGAGTACTTCTCGGCGAGGTCGGCGAGCTCGACCGCCTGCCGTTCAAGCTCGGACTGCGAGCGCTGCAGGTCGATCACGCTGGCGCGCAGGCGGAGATCGTTGTCGACCAGCTTCTGCTCGTGCGCCTTGATGCGGGTGATGTCGGTGCCGACGGAGACGTAGCCGCCGTCCTTGGTGCGGCGCTCGCTGATGTGCAGCCAGCTGCCGTCGTCGAGCTGAGCCTCGAAGGTGCGGGCGCCCGGCGCCGGCACGCCGCTCTCTTGCAGGCGGGTGCGCACTTCGGGCATGCTGCCGACCTCGATCACGGTCTCGTAGGAGGTGCCGGGGCTGACGGCGCTGTCGGGCAGCTTGTGCAGGCGCTGGAAGTGCGAGTTGCAGAGCACGAGGCGGTCATCGGCATCCCAAAGCACGAAGGCCTCCGGAATGGTCTCGATCGCGTCGCGCAGGCGGAGGTCGGCTTCCACCGACTTCTCGGCGAGGCTCTTCTGCTCGGTGATGTCGACCGCGATGCCGATCAGATGCAGGCCGCCGTCGGCCGCGGCGTGGCTGAGCTCGCAGCGCACGCGCAGCCAGATCCAGTGGCCGCCGACATGGCGCATACGAAAGCTCTGGTCGATGTGGTCGATCTTGTTCGAGATCAGCTGGTCGGCGATGTCGAACAGGTTGATGTCGTCTGAGTTCACCAGCGCGTTGACCTCGCCGAAGGTGAGGAGGTCGTTGCGGCTGTCGAGGCCGAGCAGGGTGAACATCGACTGCGACCAGAAGATCCGGCCGCGCGACAGGTCCCAGTCCCACAAGCCGCAGCGGCCGCGGTTGAGCGCGGTGTCGATCCGGCCGCGCACGGCGTCGTTGATCAGGTCGCCCTCGCGGGCGCGGGTCGATTGCCAGTGGAAGGCGAAGCCGAGGATCAGCACCACGAAGCTCGTGGTCGCCGACAGCGTCACCGAGAGCGCGGCGTCCGATCCCCAGATCGGCTCGTTCATCTCTTGGATGACGACGACCTGGCCGGGCAGCGACTTGATGAGTTGCGAGATCGCCAGCGCGTTGGTGCCGTTCGGCAGCGTCATGTCGTTGACCGCGCCCTGCTGGCCCGGCGCGATCATGAGCTGCGCGGTGGAGACGATGTCGAGGACGCGGTCGGTCTCGCCGCTACCGTCGATCGGCACGCGCGCCAGCACGCGGTGATCGGCGCTGGTGATGATGACGTGACGGCCGTAGGCGATGCCCCAGGACGGGATCAGGTCCGGCAGCAGCTCCTGCAGCTTCTCGATATTGGCGAGCCGCTCGCGCCGCACCGAGGTCAGGCGATCGAGACGTTCGGCGAGAATGTCGGAGAGCGCGGCAAGATCGCGCTTCATCGCGCCGCGCTTCTGCCGGTTCTGGTCGATCACCTGGACGAAGGCGCCGAGGCAAATCGTGATGAGGAAGGCGATGATGAGCGTAGGTACAGCGCGGCGCAGTGCAGGCTCGGCCGTCAAGAGCCTGTGATAGGCCGGTTTTGCGATCGATTGCGCCAATCCCTTGATCGAATCGGATTGGACGCACGCGTTCGCTGCATGCGCGCGCGCCATGCCTTAGACCCCCGCTCTAAGCTGATTTTTACCCGGATCGGATGCTCCCCACGATGCATCCGAATCATGATCATTTGAATCCAGATTTCCGGGACTGTCGAGAGTCAACGATTCGTTAATGCGAAATAATTCTTGTCAAAAACAGAATCGGGTTACTCAAAGTGAGTCCGAAAGGAGAACGGCTCCGTAGAATTACGCGCGCGCCGGTTCTGCGTGACTGATCACACGCTTCACGGTCGGGAACGCGCGGCGCAGTTTGCGTTCGATCTCGTCGACGCTTTCGTGCACCTTGATCACACTCATCGAAGGCTCGGCGCGGCAATGGAAGTTCACGATCTCGCCGGCATCGGTGTTGCGGACCCGCACATTGTGGATGTCATGGATCGCGCCGCCATCGGCAAATCCGGTCAGCGCGGTCTTGATGGCCTCGACCCGGTCGGGCGCGGCGTCGGTTCCCCACGGCAGTTCCGGTTCGAGCGGCTCGATATGGGTATCGACTTCGACGTCCTCGCCGAAGTCCTCGCGGATCGCGCGCTCGAGCTCGTGGGCGATGTCGTGCGCGGCCTCCAGTGCCATGTTGCTGTCGACCTCGAGGTCGATGCCGACGATCAGCTTGCCGTCGATGTCGTGGACGGTGACATGGTGGATGGCGAGGCCTGAATTGCGCGCGATCACCATGATGCGCTCGCGCACGCTCTCATTGTCGCGCGCCACCGGAACCGCGGTGAAGGTGAGGTCGGCATCGCCGAACGTCTTGCTCATCGCCTCCTGCGCCCGGCGCTTGATGTCCTCGACGCGGTCGATCGGGTAGGTCCGCGGCACTTTGGCGATGGCGTCGATGAAATGCGTCGCGCCGACCATGCGGACCCGCAGGCGGTCGACGTCGACCACGCCCGGCACGGCCTTGATGGCGGCGGTGGCCTTTTCCAGCGCGCCTTCGGGCGCGCGGTCGAGCAGGGTCTCGACCGTCTCCCGCGCCATGCGCAGGCCGAGCAGGGCGATCATCACGGCGACCGCGATCGCCGCCGCGGCGTCGCCCCACCAGAAGCCCAGGCCCGCCAGCACCAAGCCGACGATGACCGCGGTCGAGCCCATCACGTCGGAAGCGAAATGCAGCGCATCGGCGGCCAGCGCCTGGCTCTTGGTGTCGCGCGCGGCGCGATGCAGCGCGCGGGCGCGCCACAGATTGACGCCGATATCGAGGAGGAGAACGATGAAGGGAATGGCCGAGATCGACGGCGGCGGCGCGCCCTCGCGCAAATGGCTGTAGGCCTGCACCAGGATGCCGCCGGCCAGCACATAGAGCATGGCGATGACGCCAAGCGCCGAGACGCTCTCGAACTTACCATGGCCGTAATGATGCTCGGCGTCGGCCGGCTGATCCGACACCCGCACCACCGCCCAGGTGATGATGGTGGCGACCAGGTCGATCGACGAGTGCAGCGCCTCTGATATCAGCGCCAGCGATCCGATGGCCATGCCGACGACGAATTTCGCGACGGCCATGCTGCCGCTGGCGAGGATCGAGATCGCGGCGACGGATGTCTTGGTCGAGGATGTGCTGGTGTTTGAAGAGGTCATGGGCGGCGGTGTAGCAGGGAGTCCGTGAACATCAAGTGTCAGCCGTCGTTTGCGATGCGTAATCGCAACTCACTCGCAAGAGCATCATTGTGCCAATCAAGCCGTCGTCCTGGCTTGCGCGAGGACGACACCGAAAGTCTTGCGCAGTTCGTCTTCGTACAGGGCGCAGGGAATCCCGCGTGTGCGCGGCACCCGCGGTCTCGCAATTGGAAATTCTGATAAAACGAAGTTAATTTGCAGCGAGGGATTGATGCGTTTCGCACAGTTGCCGGTCGTGTCGAACGGGCAACAGTCATCATCACCGCAACGGCGCGATCCTGCTTATCACGAGACGTCAAGCACGCTATCATGGCGTTGCTTGGACAAGACTGAACGGGAGGCTGGGCGCTGATCAACCTGATGGATAGCCGAGACGGCAGTCTTGGATGACATTGGACGGAAGAGGGACAGGCCAATGAACTCCGCATCCACTCCGAATCCAGGTGAACCTGGTGCAGGCCCGGCCGCCAGCGCCGATGAGCGGCTGGCGGAAGCCCATAAGCAGATCGTCCGCGCTGATGAAGAGCTCACGCGGCTGAGCGAGCAGCTTGCCAAGCTGGAGCGCGACGCGGCGTCGCCGCCTCCGTCGCCGCCGCCACCTCCGTCGGCTGAACCTGTCCCGCCCGCGGTCGGGCCTGCTGCTTCGTCCGGTCCTGGTGCTTCGTCCGGACCTGCTGCGCTCGAACCCGGCCCGCAACCGTCGTCCGGAAGGCCGGCGTTCCGGGCCCTTGCCGCCTTGTCGATGGCGGCGTGTGTCATCGTCGCCGTCCTGGCTTCGCAGTCGTCGTATGGTGCGAGAGCCAAGCTGGTTGTCGCCCGCTGGGTGCCGCAGCTCGCCTCCGCGCCATCATTGCCGCCGAAAGACCCGCCGCTTCCCGCGCAGCCCGCTGCGACTGCCGTTCAAGTTGCGGCGGCGGAGCCCGCACCACCGCAACCGGCGCCCGCGCCGGCGCCGCCTTCGACCGCAACGCAGGACGCCGCGCCGAAAGCGACGCAGGATACTGCGCCGCCAGCTGCTGCAGCGCTTCCCGATCAATCCGAACTTCTGCAAACCATCGCGCGCGATCTCGCGAACGTGCAGCGAAACATCGAACAGCTCAAGGCGGAGCAGCAACAGACGGCCCGCGAGAGCTCCAAAGCCATCGAGGAGCTGAAGGCAAGCCAGGAGGAATTGAAACGGGCGCTGGCGAAGGTTTCCGAGCCGAAGACGACAGCAGCGCCTCCGACGCAGCCGGCTCCAGCCCCGCGCAAGCCCCAGCGGACATATGAGCCGCCCTACGCGAGGGCGCCGCCTCGCATGCCGCCAAGGGAGTGGCTCTACGACGACTGGTAGCGGTCGACGCGGCGATCATCGGATCGCGCCACGGCACCCGTGATGATCGCGAAGATTGGGCACATGAAGACCCTAGCGCATGAAGACCTGGCACACGAAGACCTGGCACATCATGAGCGTTGCGACGGTGATGCCGGGTCCGGTGCCCGGAAGGCGGCGTCGGGCGCCGTTCCCTGGGATGGTCGACGGGCGGCGGCTCCCGGCAGCACGATCACTTTCGCTCCGATTTTCACCCGCTCATAAAGGTCCGTGACGTCGTCATTGGTCAGCCGGATGCAGCCGGACGAAACCCGCTTCCCGATCGTATCGGGTTTGTTGGTGCCGTGAATTCGATATTCGGTTTCGCCGAGATACATCGCCCGGGCGCCAAGCGGATTTCCGGGGCCGCCTGCCATGAACCGCGGCAGATAAGGTTGACGCGAAATCATCTCCGCAGGCGGACGCCAATCCGGCCATGCTGTCTTGCGGGCCACGGTCTGTTCACCGGACCATGTGAAGCCTTCGCGGCCGACACCGATGCCGTAGCGCATCGCTTGCCCGTCGTTCAGAACGAGATAGAGGAACGTGTTCTCGGTATCGATGACGACGGTGCCTGGCGCCTGGTGGCTGACATAGTCAACCACCTGCCGATCGAGTCTTGCGGGTGCGACAGCGGATTTCGGTGTTTCGACCCGAGGCGCCGGGGTCGAGATGGGAGCCGCGACAGGAGCCGAGACAGGAGCCGGAGCCGGCGCCGGCGTTGGGACGTGAACTGGAGTTGGTGTGCGAGCTGGAACTGGAGCCGACAGCGCGAGGGCTTGATGCGCGGTCGATTTTTTTGTCGGTTGAATGCTCGCCGGGCGAGACAGCAAACCGTACCCCAATGCGGCGGCGGCCATGACGCCAATTGCAACTCGTCCGGCCATTGGTAGTGCGAGCGTTTCCGTCTTCGCACGTTTTGCCCGCTTTGCCATATCTTTCCCCAAGTCCCTGTGCCTGGACGAGGTACCGAGCAAATTCTAACAAACTGCGAAGCGAGCTTGCTCGGGCTGAAAGTCGTTAAGCATCGTTAACACCAGCACGCAGGGCGGATTGGCCCACCGGGGTCCGCGCGAAGCGCGGCCTGATGACGGGCTCCGGCGCATCCGCCGTGCATCCGGCAGAACATGGCGGATTGCGCTTCGCTAATCGGCTCTACGTGCCCGATCGAGGGGGGCGGAAGATGCCGATACGCTTTTCAGGCGCCGTCGAAGGAGACCCGTTCAGTCATGTTGCTGACGCATTCTCTGTCTTAACCGGACGAGAATTAAAAACACTGTGTGGGACCGGCGTGGTTCCCACAATGGTTCCGTCGCCGGAATTGGCACGAATCCGCGAAGAACTGGCCCCGAGTTAACGCCTCCACGTTTACCCGGCCATGTTTTGCGGAATCGGGAACCAACGATCGAGAAAAATCAGTCAAGGAGTTATGATGCTGTTCGGCTCGAGCGCCGCAGTTTGCGGCGCCGTGGTTGCGTTCGCCATTTTTGGCACCGCTGCAGGAAGTGAAATCGGTTCGGTTCATTCAAGCGCCGTCGTCAATGCTGCTTGTGGCGATGCGATCGTTGGCGCAGCATCCATGTACAATCCGTTCGAGCCCGGCAAGGAGGAGGGCGGTCCGAGCACAGCCTCCGGCGAGCGCTATGATCGCTCCGTCTGGGCGGCTGCCATCAAGACAAGCCTGCGTCGGAAGTTTGGTGGGGTCGAATTTGGCGCGAGGCCGAAATATGCCCTGGTCGAGGCTGTCGGCAAGAAGGTCATCGTCAAGATAAACGATGTGGGACCACTGAGGCCCGGCCGCATCATCGACCTCAATGAGCGGACGATGCGCTATTTCGATCCGAGCCTGGAGCGCGGGGTCATTAGCGACGTAAAAGTTAGCCCGCTAGCGGGGGATTATTGGGTCCCCGGACCGGTCGGCTGAACCGCTATTGACTGAGGGCGCGGCTGTCGCTCCTATTCAAATGCGTGGGGGTTGGTGCAGAACAATGCTGACGCAAATCTACGAAGTGGCGACACCGTTCGAAGCCGAGGCGATTTCCGCAATCGGTGTGGATCATGTTGGCGTGCTCGTCGGCGACGGCGCCTTTCCTCGCGAACTTCCGGTTCACAAAGCAGCAGCTGTCATGAAAGCGATCCGGGCACCGTCCGTGCTTTCGGCGCTGTTCCTCTCGGCGGATGTCGCGCTCATCGAACGGATGGCCAGGGAACTTGATCCGCCCGTCGTGCATCTTGGCGCTTCAAACGAATTGATCATGCCTGATCATGTCATAGCGCTACGAAAGTTGCTGCCAACAACCAAAATCATGCGCAGCGTACCTGTATCGGGACCTGAAGCGGTGGACGTGGCGCGCGCATATGATGGAATCGTCGACTGGATCCTGCTTGATAGTCATCGCATTGGTGACGTCCAGATCGGGGCGCAGGGCGTGACGCACGACTGGAGCATTAGTCGAACGATTGTCGAGACCGTTCGTAGCCCGGTCATACTCGCTGGTGGCCTCGGACCGGACAATGTCAGGCAAGCCATCCGGTCGGTCCGGCCTGCGGGCGTTGACTCAAAAACCAAGACCGACCGTGAAGGCACCCACGCAAAGGACTTGGCGAAGGTCCGAGCTTTCCATGCCGCGGCGCAGAGCGGTTACATCGCGCGTCCGCAATAGCGATGCGTGGAGCGGACTAACCCATCGGGTCCGCGCGAAGCGCGGCCCGATGACAGGCTCCGACGTCATCTGCCGGAAGAAGATTGTGGATTGCGCTTCGCCAAGCCGCTCCCCGCTACAGCGTCACCACGATCTTGCCGAGGTGCTTGTTGGCTTCCATGTGCTCGAAGGCCTTGCCGATGTCGGCGAATTTGTAGACTTGGTCGATCGGCAGCTGCAGCTTGCGCGCCTCGACGGCGGGCCAGATGTCCTTGCGCACCTCCTCGAAGATCTCTCTGACCTCCTCGATCGAACGGGTGCGGAAGGTGACGCCGATATACTGGATGCGGCGCGCCGCGTGCAGGTCGAAGTTGAAGTCGCCATGGGTGCCGCCGAGCCGGCCGACATTGACGATGCGGCCCTTGACCTTGGTTGCCTTTAGGTTCTGGTTCGCGACCGGGCCGGAGATCTGGTCGACGATCAGATCGACGCCTTCGCCTGATGTCGCCTGCAACACCTGATCGACCCAGGCGGGATCCCTGGAGTCCACCGCAAGATCAGCGCCGAACTCCTTGAGCCGGCCGCGGCGCATCGAATCCGTCGACGAGCCTACGACGAGCTTGGCGCCCTTCAGCTTTGCGATCTGCATCGCCATCAGGCCGACGCCGGAGCTCGCGCCCTGGATCATGACGGTCTGGCCGGGCTGCAATGCGCCATTGGTGACGACGGCATTGTGCATGGTGGCGAGCGCGACGGGGAGGGTGGCGGCCTCCTCGAAATTCATGTTCGACGGTGAACGGAACAGCCTGCCGTGATCGGCGAGCGTGTACTCGGCGAACGCCGCGCCGCCGGAGCCCATGATCCTGTCGCCGACCTTGACGCCCTTGGCATCGGGGCCGAGCTCTGCAACCTCGCCGGCCCATTCCATGCCGAGCACGGTGCCGACGCCGCCGGCCGCGCCATGGGCGTGGCCCTTGGTCATGCCGAGATCGGCGCGGTTCAGCCCGCAGGCATGAACCTTGACCAGCACCTGCGTGCCCTTCGGGACGGGCTTGGCGACATCAGTGATCTCAGGGCCGTTGGCTCCGTACACGTAAGCTTTCATGGGTTCTCTCCAGCTGTTGGCCGAGGCGTGTCGCAACGCACGTCGCGCACTTGGGGATTGAAGTCAGGGTTGATGGACGTCCAGTTGCTTGCGGAAGAAGGCCAGGATGTCAGCGTTCAATTCCTTATGGAACGCAACGCGGTCGAAGCCCGGCCGGTCCGTGCAGACATTCGGCAGTTTGGCCGCCAGGGTTGCAGAGCAGGGCGCCAGGAACACGAAATGCCCGGCATTGGGGACCACGTGATAATCCGTTTTGATCGGCAGCACCTGGTTGATTGCCGTGACATAGCCGGGATTGATCTCGGTGATCCTGTCCTCGCCGCTGAGCTCGGAGGCCCATAGCTGGGTCGGGATCGTCACGTCCTTCAATGCGTCGCGATCGAACAGCGGACCGAACGCCGGATCGGCGATCACCATTGCCTTCACGCGCGGGTCATGCACGACAGCCTGCGCGGGAAGCTCGTTGCGTTGCAATTCTTCACAGCTCGGCTTGCGGTAGGGCACATCGCAGAAGGCCGTCGCCTTGCGGATATCCGGATTGGCGCCGGCGACGACGAGGCCGGTGTAGCCGCCGCGCGAAAAGCCGAAGAAGCCGATCTTGCCGGGATCGAGTTTGGTGCGGTCCGGCCATGCGTCGATCATGTAGTCGATCGCCCGCTTGATGTCGGCGGAGCGCTCGACCAGCACGGCGAGTGTATCGGCCCGGCTCATGTCGCCTGCGCCGGTGTCGACGGGATGATTGACCGCGACCACGACGAAGCCGGCATCGGCGAGCGTCTCGGCGGTGTCGTGATGGCCGGTGAAGCTGCCGCGGAAGCCGTGCGAAATCAGGACCAGCGGCAGCTTGTCACCGACCACGGGGCAATCCGCAGTTCCGGGCAAGGTCGACGTCTTGAGCTGGAACTCGCCTGCGGGCGCGGCGCAGGGTGACCACACCGCGATCTGCATCGGCGGGCCGCCGTCGGACTGCACCTTGATGAGCCGCAGGCCGGCCGCGTCTGCACACGCGGTCGACAGACAGAGCGCGGCCGCAACGGCCGTCTTGAACAAACGCATGCAAACCCCCGCTGGAGCGGTTTCGGTTCCGATTGAATCAGAACCGAAGCTCTAGCTTCTATTTTGACGCGCTGTCTTTACACGAACCGGTGTCCGCTATTCGGCAGCCTGGCGCTTGGCCCCGGACATCATGGCCTCCAGCCGTTCGCGGATGATCGCCTCCGCCTCGTGCACGATGCGGGATATCAGCTCGGCGCAGGTCGGGATGTCGTGGATCAGGCCCTGCACCTGGCCGGCCGACCAGATGCCCTCGTCGGCATCGCCTGTCGCGTAGACCATCTTGCCGCGGGCGCCGGCGACCAGCTCGCGGACGTCCTCGAACTTGGCGCCTTCCTTCTCCATCGCAACGACCTTGGTCGAGATCGCGTTCTTGGCGACGCGCGAGGTGTTGCGCATGGTGCGGAAGATCAACTCGGTCTCGCGCTCGTCATTGGCGACGATGCGTTCCTTCACGAGCTGATGGATCGGGCTTTCCTTGGTGCACATGAAACGCGTGCCCATGTTGATGCCTTCCGCGCCGAGCGCAAGCGCTGCGACGAGGCCGCGGGCATCGCCGAAGCCGCCGGAGGCGATCATCGGGATCTTCACCTTGTCGGCGGCGGCCGGGATCAGGATCAGGCCGGGCGTGTCGTCCTCGCCGGGATGTCCGGCGCATTCGAAGCCGTCGATCGAGATCGCGTCGGCGCCCATCCGCTCGGCGGACAGCGCGTGGCGGACGCTGGTGCATTTGTGCAGCACCTTGACGCCGTGCTTCTTGAACTCGTCGACATGCTCCTGCGGCTTGTTGCCGGCGGTCTCGACGATCTTGATGCCGCTTTCGATGATGGCCTGGCGATATTCGGCGTAAGGCGGCGGCTTGATCGCGGGCAGGATCGTCAGGTTCACGCCGAACGGCTTGTCGGTCAGCTCGCGGCAGCGCGCGATCTCCTTGCGCAGATCGTCCGGCGTCGGCTGCGTCAGCGCGGTGATCATGCCGAGCGCGCCGGCGTTGGCGACGGCGGCAACCAGCTCCGCGCGGCCAACCCATTGCATGCCGCCCTGCACGATCGGGTGGTCGACGCCGAACATCTCGGTGAAGCGTGTCTTGATCATTCTGCCCTCGTTTCCATCGGAATTTTCCGCGACGCGGACGGCCACGCACGGTGTTGTTTTTGGATGTCGAGGGAAGGATGCAGTCCTGTCCGGCAAATGTCTACCGGTGACCTGCGGCGCGCCCATGCGGAAATGTCGGGGCGCGGCGGTCAGGCGAGGGGCGGGCAGAAGTCTTTCTTCATCTGCTCAGGCGCTGGTGATCGCACGCAGCGCCTGGCCGAGAGCAATGACAGCCGGAATGTTCGTTACGCCGGCACGGCGTCCTTCTTCGACGCGGCGGTTTCCTCGTCGAACGCGGCCGCGATGTCGCGCATGCTGACGACGCCGATCAGGCTGTAATTGTCGATGACCGGCACGTGGCGAATGTGGTGCTTGGTCATCAGATGACGGATGTGCTCGAGCGTGTCGCTCGAGGTGCATGACACGAGCTGCTGCACCGAGACCAGTTGCGAGACCTTCATGCTGGCGCCGGCGGCGCCGTGCTCGGCGATCGCGCGCACCACGTCGCGCTCGGTGAACATGCCGACGGCGGTGTTGCCCTCGGTGCGAACGACATCCTTGACCACGAGCGCGCTGATATTGCTGGCGCGCATCAGTTGCGCGGCGATCGCCACCGTCTCGTTCATGCGAACCGTAGCGACGCGAGGGGTCTTCTTGCGCAGGATATCTCCGACTTGCATGGCAACCTCCTTGGTTATTGTTGGTATGATTCTGGTATACAAAATACCAATTGTCAACGCCGCCGCCTGGGAAATCTACCACCAAGAAATCGCCGAAATAGGCAGAACCGCTGACGTTTCAGATGATTGTGACCGGGTTGAACGGGCAGGCCAATCACGGCTTCCGGCGCTTCTGGTATCTGGCATCCCTAATCAGCCCAAACGAAAGAGGCGCACCGAAGTGCGCCTCCATCAAGTTCAACCGGACGTCCTGAAATTTGGCAATCAAATCAGGCCGACATCTGAGGCCGTGTTGTTACGCCGTCTTGGCGTTGGTTGCGGTCTCGGCTGCGGCCGCGGCCGCTTCGTTGCCGTTGATGAACGCACGGCGCAGCGGCTTGATCACGAACAGCGCCATCAGCGCCGCGGTGGCGTTGAGCGCGACCGCGATCACGAACACCGCCTGCCAGCCATAGCTCGCCGCAACGATGCTGGCGGCCGGCACCAGGAGCGCTGCCGTGCCTTTCGCGGTGTAGAGCATGCCGTTGTTGGTGGTCGCGAATTTGGAGCCGAAGGTGTCGCCGCAGGTCGCCGGGAACAGCGAGTAGATCTCGCCGAACACGCCGAAATAGACTGCGGTGGCCAGCACGAACACCAGCGGGTTGTGGCCCCAGGTCGACAGCGTCAGCAGCATCAGCGCGCCGGTGCCGAACGCGATGAACATGGTGTGCTCACGGCCGATATTGTCGGAGACCCAGCCGAAGAACGGCCGTCCGAAACCGTCGAAGATGCGGTCGAGCGAGATCGCGAAGGTCAGCGCGGCCATCTGGAAGCCGGCGAGTGAAACCGGCGTCGTGGCGATCTTGTAGTCGTGCGCGATCGGTGCGATCTGCGCCGCCGCCATCAGGCCGCCGGAGGCGACCATCACGAACACCAGATACATCACCCAGAAGATCGGGCTGCGCAGCACCTGCGGCGGCGTGAAGTCGATCTTGGTCTGCGGCAGGTTGAGCTGCTTCTTCTTCGGCGGAATTGAGACCGCGGGCTTCTGGATGAAGAAGGCGAGCAGGAACACGATCACGCCTTGCCCGATGCCGAAATCGAAGAACGCGGTCTGATAGCCGCTCGAGGCGATCATGTTGGCGATCGGCACTACTGTCAGCGCTGCGCCCGCGCCGAAGCCCGCCGCCGTTGCGCCGGCGGCGAGGCCGCGGCGATCGGGAAACCATTTCAGCGCATTGCCGACGCAGGTGCCGTAGACCGAGCCGGCGCCGATGCCGCCGACGACTGCCGCGGCATAGAGCACGGTGAGTGAATCCGCGTATGAGTTCAGCACCCAGGCGAGCGCGATCATCACGCCGCCGAACATGATGACGATCCGTGGGCCGTATTTGTCGACGAACCAGGCTTCGACCGGCACCAGCCAGGTCTCGGTCACCACGAAGATCGTGAAGGCGAACTGGATGGCCGCGCGGCCCCAGTGATGGGCGCCGTCGATCGGATCGACGAACAGCGTCCAGCCATATTGCAGGTTGGCGATCATCGCCATGCAGACGATGCCCATGATGAGCTGCAGCCAGCGGAAGCCACTGAACGAAGGTTGAGCTTGTGTCGCGGCAGTATTGCTGGAAACCATCAAATCCTCCCGAGCGCGCCTGGTCTTCTTGTGACCCAGTGTCGCAATTATTGTGGCGTATCGTCGCAAACGCTTGCCGGGAGGTTGGTATACTATATTCCAGAATGCAAGCGTATCTTGCTGCTGCACCGCAGCAAAACTGGCATACTTTGGACTGATCCGGGGTGGCGATCGGCGCCGCAAAATGAAAAACGCCCGGCGTCGGCCGGGCGTTTCGTCAGCAGAAGTGGCGCGTTGCCTAAGCCATCGCCGTCGATTTCGCGACTACGATTTTCCGCCATGGCTTGAGCACGGCAATCGCCAGCAGCGAGGCGAGGATGTTGGCGCCGGCCGCGATGATGAACACGTTGTCCCAATTGCCCGACGATTGCTGCATGTAGTTGGCGATCGGCACGAGGAGCGCCGCAGTGCCCTTCGCGGTGTAGAGCAGGCCCGCATTCGTGGTTGCGAACTTGGCGCCGAACGTGTCGGTGCAGGTCGAGGGGAACAGCGAGTAGATCTCGCCCCAGGCGAAGAATACGAAGCCCGAGAGCAGCACGAACCACATCGGATCGTGGCCCCAGAGGTAGAGCATCCAGATGCCGAAGCCTTCCATGCCGAAGGCGATGAACATCGTGTTCTCGCGGCCGATCATGTCGGAGATCCAGCCGAAGAACGGACGCGTCAGGCCGTTGAGGACGCGGTCGATGGTTGCCGCGAAGGTCACGGCCGTCATCGTCACCGCCATCAGCGTCACCGGCACGCTGTCGACCTTCCAGTCGACCGCGATCGGCTTCAGGTTCGCCGTCACCATCAAGCCGCCGGCGCCGACGATCACGAACATGAAGTACATCAGCCAGAAGATTGGCTGCCGCAGCACTTCGGTCGGCTGATAGTTGCGCCGGGTCTGGATGATGTTGGCATTCTGCACGACGGCCGGCACCTGTCCGGCCTTCGGTGCGAGCAGGAAGAAGGCGAGCAGCACGATGATGATGCCCTGGCCGAGGCCGAAATAGAGGAAGGTGGTCTGGAAGCCGGAGTCCTTGATCATCGCCTGGATCGGCGCGACCGTGAGCGCTGAGCCTGCACCGAAGCCTGCTGCGGTGATGCCCGCCGCAAGCCCGCGCTTGTCGGGAAACCATTTCAGCGCGTTGCCGACGCAGGTGCCGTAAACGCCGCCGGCGCCGATGCCGGCGATGATCATGCCGAGATAGTAGCCGTTCAGCGAAGTCGCCTGCGCGTTGATCGCCCAGCCGATCGCGCAGAGGATGCCGCCGATCAGCACGACGAGGCGCGGACCGTATTTGTCGACGAACCAGCCTTCGACCGGCACCAGCCAGGTCTCGAACAGCACGAAGAGCGTAAAGGCCCACTGGATCGATGCGCGATCCCATCCAAACGTCTTCTGGATGTCGGGCACGAAGAACGTCCACCCGTATTGATAGTTTGCGATCATCACCATTGCGGCGACGCCGATCGCAAGTTGCGTCCAGCGATAGGTGTCGCTGACGCGCGCGGCCGCGGGGGCCGCAGTTGCCTGAACCATGTCCGACATTCATCCTCCCAGTGCGCGCTTTGTCATTCTGCTTGTGGCGCGGCGTGATCATCTTGGTATTCGATATGCCAAGGTTCAAGCTGTCGCAGGGGCAGCGTGCGCATATGCCGCAGAAGACTCAACGACCGCGCGAACACTAGTTCAGCGCGCAAAAAAATGGCCCCGGAAAGCGGGGCCATTGGTCGAAGGTTCAATGTCAGGTCGCGTCTTGCAGCGAAGCACGCGCGGCGAAGAGCGCCGAGGAATCGCTATGCGTCAGAGGCCGAAGCGCGGCAGGTCGCCGTTGCGGTTGGAGATCTCCGCGCTCTTCATCAGCAGGCGGTCGATCGAAGCCAGCAGGCGGCCGAACAGGGTGGAGGAGGGCGCGAGCGCGATGGCCGTAGCAGTCGTCTTGGACATTGGTGTCCCCTTTCACTGGAGGCCAGCAATGGGCCGGCATCATCTGCAGCCAAACTATGTATACCAGATGCCAGATACAACGAGCTTGTTTGCATAGCAGCATTCGCCGCTGTGCATTGCAGCAAAGTTGGCCCCTTGGCATCCCAGATCCGAGGGAAAGCGGCGTGAAACCAGAGCCTTGGATCAGGCGTTCCCGGCGGCCGGGTTATCGGCCGCGGGCGCTTCGAGGCCGGGCCGTGGCCAGGCCCAGACAATCGAAACTGCGGCTGTCATAAAAAAGGCCGCCCCGATGGGCGGCCTTGAGTTGATGGGTTTGCTTTTCTTCTTGGCCGATGAAGGGTCGGGGCCAGATCCCTTCACCGCGTCCAGTCTTCGCCCGCGCACAGTGTTCCCATGCAGCCGCGTACGTTTAGCGTGCCCGACGACACCAGCGTCACCGAGCTCTCGTAAGTCTTGCCGTCGTCGGCGTTGTAGATCCGGCCGGCCCATTTGTTCGGGCCTGCGGGCTGCATGTTGATGAACAGCGAGATGCCCATCACCGGCCGGGTGCGCTGCGCGGGATCGGCATTCTTGTCGTCGAGCTGGGGCTTGCCGGTGGCCTTGTCGGTCGGTTCCTTCAGCCAGACGACGCGGCCGCACAGCGCGGCGCCGCAGCGGTGGACCTTGATCCTGGCGTCGCCGGACTGGGTCAGCCAGACGCCGGCCGGATCGCTCGCTCTGTCGGTGGCTTTCGCGGCGTCGGCGGTGCCGCCGAGCAGCGGGATGTGGAACGCCGCCACGATCAGGCGGCGGGTCAGGTGAGCGTGGATCAACTGCTTCACGGCCTTGAGCTGGCCGTCATTATCGGGGGCTAATGTCATCATCCACCTTCTTCATGAAAAATTTCATTATAAACATGAAATAAATCACGTTTTAGGTTGAGTCAACAACATTACCAAGGCATGATGGATCACAGCCGTGATGGCCTGTTTGACAAAAATTTTTCGGGTGGGTGCGATGGGGAAATCGGTTCGCGAGCAGCGCCAGCTTTGGTTTCGAAGGCTCGACCGGGCGTTCTGGGTGATCTGGGCTGCGCTGCCGGTGGTGCTGTGGCTGGCCTATTACCGCACCACCACGGCCTCGGCCACGATCGCCGAAAGCCTCACCGGCGAGCAGGCCAAATGCGCCGCCATCGTCGCCAACCCGCTCACCATGTCGGCCAAGGGCCAGGTGCTGTTCTGGTCGCTGTTTGCGCTTGGGGTATCGTTTTACGCCGTGTTGATCGGCATCCTTCATCGCATGGTCAATCGATTCGCCAACGGGCGGATCTTCGTGTCCGAAACGCTGCAAGGTGTCTGGTGGATGGGGATCTTCCTGGTGGTCTGGCCGTTTGTGGAAACGATTACGACCGTTGCGGTGAGCTATGCCCTGTATCAACTCGGCG
Organism: Bradyrhizobium sp. UFLA03-84; assembly: GCF_002289535.1. Lineage (NCBI taxonomy): Bacteria > Pseudomonadati > Pseudomonadota > Alphaproteobacteria > Hyphomicrobiales > Nitrobacteraceae > Bradyrhizobium > Bradyrhizobium sp. UFLA03-84. The sequence continues at coordinate 197,330 of NZ_NSJY01000014.1, forward strand.
ACGTCAAATTCTTCCTGCCGAGCTACGGCGTCGACGTCAGCACCGTCGCCGGCGGCGTGTTCCTGATGGCGCTGAAATTCGTGCTCGAGCACGCCATCCTGCTGCAGTCCGAAAACGACCTGACGATCTGAGGGCGATGCCGGTGCCGATCGTGGTGAACCTCGATGTCATGCTCGCAAAGCGCAAGCGCCGCCTCGGAGACCTTGCGGACGCGATCGGCATCTCGATTCAGAACCTGTCGATCCTGAAGACCGGCAAGGCCAAGGCGATGCGCTTCTCGACGCTGTCGGCAATCTGCCGCGAGCTGGATTGCCGGCCGGGGGATATTTTGGAGTATGTGCCTGGCGACGAAGGCGGCGATGCTGAGAGCGGCGAGGGTGGTTGATGCCGCGCATTCATGCGTGTGCCATGGATCGATCACCCACGCGGTGCTTCTGGTCTTCGGCGACAAATGGAATTCAATAGAGGCGCATCGGAAGGGCGACGCCGTTAGGACCGGCGAGCAAGCCCCAGGTCTCGTCGGCAGCAACCGCGAATTCCGAGGTCTGCGCCGCGCCGCCCGCGATCCGGACGGCAACCTTGTAGATGCCCGGCGGCAGATTGATTTCCGCACCGTCCGGCGATTTGCGTCCGGTTGCGGGGGTGTCAGTCAGATGACGCCCGGCGCGCGCCTCCAGCTTGATTGTCTGCTCGTTGATGGTGATGACGGCCGCTTCGTCCGTGGCATTGCCGAACAGGAGCCGCACTTGCCCCTGCGTTGGCTGGAATTCGGCATCGGCTGCGGCAGATTTGCGCAGCGAGAGTTCGGCGACCGTTCTGTCGCCCTGGCGAACAAGCCGGAGGAGCGCGGGACCGCTCGATGTCGTGAACGCGACCACGGCCCTGTCGGGCTCGACGCCTGAAACACCGTTCTCGGTCCAGCCGCGCTTGCCGAGTGCGCCACGATAGAAGCTGAGCACGGCCGCAAGGCCAAGCGGCGTCTCGACGCGAACCGCCTCGTTCAAGGGTGACTTCCTCGCCGTCGTCAGCAGCCATGGCTTGGGCCTGGGCAGGCCGGTTGCGAGATCGTCGCTCGCGGCCTCGACCGATGTCTCGGCCGCAGGGACGGGACAAAGCAAGCGCCTGCCGATGCTGCTCCCGGGACAATGGGCGATCGCCCAGGACGTGACGTCGACGGATGTCGGCTGCGGCGCAGGACGCGGGCCCGACGTAGCGTTTTGCGAGCTCGATGCGGTGGCGAATATCGGATCCGATTGGCTGGTGGTTCTCGACGACCATCCGAGGTTGCAACTGACCAGCGGCGAAAAGCCAGTCGTGCAATATTCATGAGGATCCACCGCCCGCGCCAGCGCCGCCGTCAGCGCGGCGACCGTCGCCGCCGCCGTCACGACGGCCAGGCACCCGATGACCAAAACCACTTTCGTTCGACGCTTCATCGCCGGATCCAATGTGCACGAGGTCTCGACGAGAGCCCGGAGGGCAGGTGCTCGTCTTGAGCTTAGTGGCATTGGCCCTGCAAGACGTTCATCGCCAGGTCGTGGTTTGTTTGTCGAGTTGAGTGAGGTCTTGGTCCGCCACCTGCTTCTCAGCGGGGCGAGGGCGGCCGCCGGCTCAACTCATCCAGCGCGGCAGCGGCAGGTTTTTCTTGCGCAGGAAAGCCGGATTGAACAGCTTGGACTGGTAGCGCTGGCCGCCGTCGGCGAGGATCGTGACGATGGTCTTGCCGGGACCGAGGTCGCGTGCAAGCCGCATCGCTCCCACGATGTTGATCGCGCTCGAGCCGCCCAGCACCAGCCCCTCATGTTCGATCAGGTCGAACAGGACGGGGAGCGCCTCCTCATCCGCGATCTGGTAGGCCATGTCGATCGGCGCGCCTTCAAGGTTCTTCGTCACGCGGACCTGGCCGATGCCCTCGGTGATCGAGTCGCCTTCCGTCGTCAGCTTGCCCTTGGTGAACCAGTTGTAGAGCGCGGCGCCCATCGGATCGCTGAGCGCGATCTTCACGCCCGGATTGCGGTCCTTGAGGGCGCGGGCAACGCCCCCCAAGGTGCCGCCGCTGCCGACGGCGCAGGTGAAGCCGTCGACCTTGCCGTCGGTCTGCTGCCAGATCTCGCGGCCGGTCGTGCGATAGTGGCCTTCGCTGTTGGCGACATTGTCGAACTGGTTCGCCCAAAACGCGCCCAGCTCCGCGGCGAGGCGCGCGGAGTAGCGCGCATAGTGGCTCGGATCGGAGTAGGGCACGGCGGGTATCAGGCGCAGATCGGTGCCGTAGAGCCGCAGCAGGTCCTGCTTCTCCTGGCTTTGCGTGTCGGGCATCACGATCACGGAACGATAGCCGCGCGCATTGGCCACGAGCGCGATGCCGATGCCGACATTGCCGGCGGTGCCTTCGACGATGGTGCCGCCCGGCTCGAGCAGGCCGCGCTGTTCGGCGTCGTCGATGATCGCGAGCGCCGCGCGATCCTTGATCGAGCCGCCCGGATTGAGGAACTCGGCCTTGCCGTAGATGTCGCAACCGGTGGCGTCCGACGGTCCGCGCAGCCTGATCAGGGGCGTATTACCGATCGCATCCAACAGACCCGCGCGAATAGTCATGGTGCCCCACCCCTCGTTTGCCCGGCTATCTTACGCCGCGCTGCTCAGCATGTTGGTGCTGTTCTCGACGGGAGTTGGGAAGCATCTCTATCGTCCGCGCGTCGATAGCGGTGATTTCGTTCTTTCGAACGGTCGAGAGGCAACAGCTGAATCTGTGCACAGCGCGCCGCAGTGCTTCCTTCAAGCAAACAAAAATGGCCGCGGTTGTCCGCGGCCATTTGTCGTGGTGCTTGAACGTGCAGCTTACTCGGCAGCCTGCTTGCGCGGCGGATCGAGTGCGCCGGAATCGTGGATCTCGGCGACCTGGTGGTCGGAGAAGCCGAGCACCTCGCGCAGGATCTCGTCGGTGTGCTCGCCGAGCAGCGGCGAGCGGGCGACTTCGCTCGGCGAATCCGACAGCTTGATCGGGTTGCCGACCGAGATGTACTTGCCGCGGGTAGGGTGATCGACCTCGACCACGGTGCCGGTCGCGCGCAGCGACTGGTCTTCCGCGATCTCCTTCATCGACAGGATCGGGCCGCAGGGGATGTCGTCCTTGTTGAGGATTTCCATCGCCTCGAACTTGGTCTTGGTCATCGTCCACTGCTCGATGCGGGCGAAGATCTCGTTGAGGCGCGGCAGGCGGGCCGGCGGCTTGGCGTAGTTCGGATCGGTCTTCCAGGTCGGCTCGCCGATCACGTCGCAGATCTTCTCCCAGACCGGGGCCTGGGTGATGAAGTAGATGTAGGCGTTCGGGTCGGTCTCCCACCCCTTGCACTTCAGGATGCGGCCGGGCTGGCCGCCGCCGGAATCATTGCCGGCGCGCGGCACGGCATCGCCGAACGGAATGCCTTCGCCGAACTGGCTGTATTCCTTCAGCGGACCATGGGCGAGGCGCTGCTGGTCGCGCAGCTTGACGCGGGCGAGGTTGAGCACGCCGTCCTGCATCGCCGCGGTGACGCGCTGGCCCTGGCCGGAATGGGTGCGCTGATAGAGCGCGGTGACGATGCCGAGCGCGAGGTGGAGGCCGGTGCCGCTGTCGCCGATCTGCGCGCCGGTGACCAGCGGCAGGCCGTCGCGGAAGCCGGTGGTCGAGGCGGCGCCGCCGGTGCACTGCGCGACGTTCTCGTAGACCTTGCAGTCCTCATACGGGCCGGGACCGAAGCCCTTGATCGAGGCGACGATCATCTTCGGGTTGATGGCGTGGATCTTCTCCCAGGGGAAGCCCATGCGATCGAGCACGCCGGGGCCGAAATTCTCGACCAGCACGTCGCACTGCTTGATCAGCGCGGTCAGCACTTCCTTGCCCTTCGGGTTCTTGGTGTCGAGCGTGATCGAGCGCTTGTTGTGATTCAGCATGGTGAAATACAGGCTGTCCACGTTCGGGATGTCCTGCAGCTGGCCACGCGTGATGTCGCCAACGCCGGGGCGCTCGACCTTGATCACGTCGGCGCCGAACCAGGCCAGCAATTGCGTGCAGGTCGGACCCGACTGAACGTGGGTGAAATCGAGAATGCGAACGCCCTTGAGCGCTTTGGTCATAATAATTGCTCCGTACTCTGGTCTGCCCCTGCACCCGCAGGGAGTGATGTGGGTTGGGGGTTACTTCTTCTTCAAAACGCTCTGCGGATTGAGGTTGCCGATGCGACCGCTCTCCGAGCCCGCCGCCGGATCGATCACCGCGTTGATCAGGGTCGGCTTGCCGCTATCCAGCGCCGCATTGACCGCACGCTTCAGCTCGTCGGGCGAGGTGGCGTTGACGCCGACGCCGCCGAAGGCTTCCATCATCTTGTCGTAGCGCGAGCCCTTGACGAACACGGTGGTCGCCGGATCGTCGCCGGCGCTGTTGACGTCGGTGCCGCGATAGATGCCGTCATTGTTGAAGATCACGACGCAGATCGGCAGCTTGTAGCGGCAGATGGTCTCGACCTCCATGCCCGAGAAGCCGAACGCGCTATCGCCTTCGACCGCGAGCACCGGCAGGCCGGTCTCGACCGCGGCGGCGATCGAATAGCCCATGCCGATGCCCATCACGCCCCAGGTGCCGACATCGAGCCGCTTGCGCGGCTTGTGCATGTCGACGACGCCGCGGGCGAGGTCGAGCGTGTTGGCGCCTTCGTTGACGAAGATGGTGTCGGGGCGTTCCGCAATGATGGCGCGGAGCGCGCCGAGCGCACCGTGATAATCCATCGGCGAAGCGTTGCTCATCAGCTTCGGCGCCATCTTGGCGACGTTGTCGTCGCGCTTCTTCGCCACGGTTGCGAGCCAATCGCTTGGTGCGGCCGACCAGTTCGCGCCCATCGCGTCGAGGAACGCGGAGACGCAGGAGCCGATATCACCGACCACGGGGGCGACGATCTCGACGTTGGAATCCATTTCCTTCGGCTCGATGTCGACCTGGATGAATTTCTTCGGAGCTTCGCCCCATGTCTTGCCCTTGCCGTGCGAGAGCAGCCAGTTGAGGCGGGCGCCGATCAGCATCACGACGTCGGCTTCCTTCAGCACGGTCGAGCGTGCAGCACCGGCGCATTGCGGATGCAGATCGGGCAGCAGGCCCTTGGCCATGCTCATCGGCAGGAACGGCACGCCGCTCTTCTCGACGAAATTCTTGATCGCCTCGTCGGCCTGCGCGTAGGCGGCGCCCTTGCCGAGGATGATCAGCGGGCGCTTTGCGCTCTTCAGGATGTCGAGCGCGCGCTTGACCGAAGACGGGGAGGGGATCTGCTCCGGCGCCGCGTCGATCACCTTGACCAGCGACTTCTCGCCGGCCGCAGCGTCCATCACCTGGCCGAACAGTTTTGCCGGCAGATCGAGATAGACGCCGCCCGGACGGCCCGACACCGCGGCGCGAATCGCGCGCGCGAGGCCGATGCCGATGTCCTGGGCATGCAGCACGCGGAACGCCGCCTTGCAGAGCGGCTTGGCGATCGCGAGCTGGTCCATCTCCTCATAGTCGCCCTGCTGCAGATCGACGATCTCGCGCTCCGACGAGCCGGAGATCAGGATCATCGGGAAGCAGTTGGTGGTGGCGTGGGCCAGCGCGGTGAGGCCGTTGAGGAAGCCGGGCGCCGACACCGTCAGGCAGACGCCGGGACGCTTGGTCAGGAAGCCGGCGATCGATGCCGCATAGCCGGCGTTCTGCTCGTGGCGGAACGAGAGCACGCGAATGCCCGCCGCCTGGGCCATGCGGCCCAGGTCCGTGATCGGGATACCCGGCACACCGTAGACGGTGTCGATGCCGTTGAGCTTGAGCGCATCGATGACGAGGTGGAAGCCATCGGTCAGTTCTTGCTCGGTGCCCGGTGCCTCGGACTTCGTAGCGGTATTCAGCATCGGCATCGTCTCCCTGATCGTTCTTTGTTCGGACGATCTGATTGTCGTCTGAAGCGGGTGTGGATTCTCAAACTTACGTGAACGGGTCTCTACGTGAACAACTCTTGGCCATGCGCCTCGACATAGGCGGCAAGCCCGAGCGTGTGATCGCGGGCGCGCTTCTCGGCGAGCTCGGTGTCGCGCGCTTCCAGCGCCTCGATGATTCCGAGATGCTCCGGCAGTGAGGTCGCGGTGCGGTCCTTGCGGCCGATCGTGAGCTGGCGATAGCCGCGCACATGCAACAGCAGGTCGTTGGTGAGGTCGACCAGCACAGGCGATTCCGAAAGCGAGATCAGCGCCTGATGGAACGCGATGTTGGCCTTGGAGTATTCCTCGACGTGATCCTGCGGCAGCCGGTCGTCGCTGAAGTCCTTGAAGAAGTCGCGCAGCGCCGAGATGTCCTTCTTGCGCGCGGTGGTCGTGATCAGGCGCGCCGCCATGCTCTCCAGCGCCGCCCAGGCGCGGATCATGTCGACGATCTCCGCCTTGGTGCGGCGGACCACGACGATGCCGCGGCGCGGCACGGTTTTCACGAAGCCGTCCTGCTCGAGCATCGCGATCGCTTCGCGGATCGGCGTGCGGCTGACGCCGAGGCGCTCGGACAATGCGCGCTCGTCGAGCATCACGGGCTCCGGCGTCGCGTAGATGTCCATCTTCAGGATCGCTTCCTTCAAGGCTTCATAGGCCTTGTTCTTGAAGCTCGTCTCCGGCGCGATCCGGACGATGGCGATATCTGTGTCAGCCATGGTGGGCGACGCCTTGGTCTGTTTCGGTTCTGGCACGACTCGTCTCCTCCTCTTGGAGACGTCTTCTTAGCAGAAGAAATTACCCTAGATTTTTGGCATGCCAAATACCAGAATGTCAAGCTGCCCTTATTTTTCGGACTTTTTGAGCGTCGACCGACCTTGACAATTACGTTTTTGGCATACCAAATGCCACGAAATTTGTCCCAGGAGGAAGCCGATGTCAAATTCTAAGGATGCGGTCCGCAAAATTCTCGATGCGGTCAGGGCCGATAAGCGCACGAGCCTCACCGCGCCCGAAGGCAAGGTGGTTTGCGACGCCTACGGCATTCCGGTGCCGAAGGAAGGCGTTGCCAAGTCGGCGGCGGACGCCGCCCGGATCGCCTCCGACATGGGCTTCCCGGTCGTGATGAAGATCGTCTCGCCCGATATCCTGCATAAGACCGAGGCCGGCGGCGTCGTGGTCGGCGTCAAGAGCGCGACCGACGCCGAGAAGAGCTACGAAACCATTCTCGCCAACGCCAAGAAATATAAGGCCGATGCCAAGATCGAGGGCATCCAGGTCCAGCAGATGCTGGGCGGCGGCACCGAGGTAATCGTCGGTTCGATCACCGACGGCTCGTTCGGCAAGCTGGTCGCCTTCGGCCTCGGCGGCGTGCTGGTCGAGATTCTCAAGGACATCACCTTCCGCCTCGCGCCCGCGACCAAGGAAGATGCGCTGTCGATGCTCGACGGCATCCAGGCCCATGAGATGCTCAAGGGCGTGCGCGGCGGCGACCCCGTCAATCGCGAGGCGCTCGCCGACGTCATCGTCAAGGTGTCGCAGCTGGTCAGCGATTTCCCCGAGATCGTCGAGCTCGACCTCAACCCGGTGTTCGCTACCAGCAAGAATGCGATCGCGGCCGACGTCCGCATCGTGGTCGACTTCGATTACAAGCCGCGCCCGGCGCCGCGTCCGACCGAAGAGATCGTCGCCGCGATGAACCGCATCATGCAGCCGAAGGGCGTTGCGGTGATCGGCGCCTCCGCCGAGGACGGCAAGATCGGCAACTCGGTGATGAAGAACCTCATCAACGGCGGCTACAAGGGCGAGATCTATCCGATCCACCCGAAGGCGGAAGAGATCTTGGGCTACAAGGCCTACAAGAGCGTCAAGGATGTGCCGGGCGTGATCGACACGGCGGTGTTCGCGATCCCCGCGAAATTCGTCGCCGGCGCGCTCGTCGAATGCGGCGAGAAGAAAATCCCCGGCGCGGTGCTGATTCCCTCGGGCTTTGCCGAAGCCGGTGCGCCCGAATTGCAGGCCGAGATCGTCGAGGTCGGCAAGAAGTACAACATCCGCCTGATGGGGCCGAACATCTACGGTTTCTACTATACCCCGGCCAATCTCTGCGCCACCTTCTGCACCGCCTATGACGTCAAGGGCCACGCGGCGCTGTCGTCGCAGTCGGGCGGCATCGGCATGGCGATCATCGGCTTCTCGCGCTCGGCGAAGATGGGCGTATCGGCGATCGTCGGCCTCGGCAACAAGTCCGACATCGACGAGGACGATCTGCTCGCCTTCTTCGAGCAGGACCCCAACACCAATTTGATCGCGCAGCACTGCGAGGATCTGAAGGACGGTCGAGCCTTTGCCGAGGCCGCCAAGCGCGTCTCCAAGAAGAAGCCGGTGGTCGTGCTGAAGGCCGGCCGCACCTCGGCCGGTGCGAAAGCGGCGTCGTCGCACACCGGCGCGCTCGCCGGCAACGACAAGATCTACGAGGACGTGTTCAAGCAGTCCGGCGTGATCCGCGCCCGCTCGCTCCGGCAGCTCCTGGAGTTCGCCCGCGGCGTGCCGGTGCTGCCGACGCCGAAGGGCGAGAACGTCCTGATCATCACCGGCGCCGGCGGCTCCGGCGTGCTGCTGTCGGACTCCGTCGTCGACAACGGCCTGTCGCTGATGCAGATGCCGCCGGATCTCGACGCGGCGTTCCGCAAGTTCATCCCGCCGTTCGGCGCGGCCGGAAATCCTGTGGATATCACCGGCGGCGAGCCGCCGATCACCTATGTCAACACCGTGAAGCTCGGCCTGTCGGATGAGCGCATCCACGCGCTGATCCTCGGCTACTGGCACACCATCGTGACGCCGCCGATGGTGTTCGCGCGCAACATGGTCGAGGTGAAGAAGGAGATGGAGGCCAAGGGCTTCGTCAAGCCGATCGTCGCCTCGCTCGCTGGTGACGTCGAGGTCGAGGAAGCCGCCGAATATCTCTACCAGAACGGCATCCCGGCCTACGCCTATTCGACCGAACTGCCGGTCGAGGTGCTTGGCGCCAAGTACAAGTGGGCGCGCGGCGCGGGCCTGCTCTGATCGTCTGATCAGCCGGAGACCAAAGGCCGCCTCGGACATCGTCCGGGGCGGCTTTTTCATTGCGCCATCCGATCTGACACGTAGGCGGGGAAGGGGCGGCCGCGCGGCTCTGCCCGCCCGAGTTCCGCGCATCGTCCCGTCATTCCCGGGCCGAGCCGGCTTGCCTTCCACAACTGATGTGCTACTGATATGTCAGATAAGACGGAGGAAGCTGCGATGGAGTTGGCTGCAACAGGAATGACCGACCGCCAGCGCAAGTATCGCGCGACCTACCGCGAGCGGGTGGTGGGCTGGTACAATGGCTGGCTGCACGTCGTGCTGATCTACACGATCGGGTTCACGGCGCTGTACGTCTACCTGGCCAATCTGCACGACGTGAAATGGTGGGAATACCTCGCCATCCCGGTGGTCTTCCTGATTGCGAACTTCTTTGAATGGGCGGTGCATCGCTTCGTTATGCACCGGCCCTCGAATGTGCCGCTGCTGCGCGCGATCTACAGCCGCCACACGCTGATGCATCATCAGTTCTTCACCGAAGAGGAAATGCGCTTTGCCGATCATCACGATTGGCGCGTCACCTTCTTCCCGCCCTATGCGCTCGTGGTGTTCACCCTGATGTCGATCCCGCCGGCGATCGTGGCCGGGCTTGTGATTTCGGCCAATACCGGCTGGCTGCTGATCACGACGACCACGTCGATGTACCTGATCTACGAATTCATGCACTTCTGCTGCCACGTCGAGGAAAACGCCTTCGTGCGCAACATGCCCTTCGTCAACACCATCCGCAGGCATCATACCGCCCATCACAACCAGTCGATCATGATGGAGCGGAATATGAACCTGACCTTCCCCGTGATGGACTATGTGTTCGGTACCTCCGATCTCAATCGCGGCCTGCTCGGCCACGTCTTCAACGGCTACAGCACGCGCTATGTGAAGACCGACATGCGACGGACGGCGCGGACGCCGCGGGTCGTGGTGAAGGAGCGATCGGTGCCGCATGCCGCAGCTTGAACCCAATCTCGCCGGCCTCGCCTGGTTCGGGCTGCTGTGGAGCGTGTGCTGCATCGGCTTCCTGCAGCTGGCCGGGATGTATCCGCTGCGCGGGGGCACCGTCCTGCCGGTGACGATGACGACGATATTGTGGGTGATGCTGCTCGCCGGCACGCTGGCATTCGCCCTGGTGGAGCTGCGCTGGACCACCATCATTGTGGTGGGCGGTGTGCTGTTCCTGTTCCTGCCCGAGCTGTTTCAGGCGCTGCCGGAATGGTGGCGCGACGGACGGGCGGGATTGCGGCTGTCCTGTTGCGCCATGGTCGCAGCGCTGGCGCTGCTGATCGGCGTGGCTGCGCCGTCGTTTCACATCTGGACCTGAGGGGACGTTTTCGATGCCAAGCCACATCAAGCTCATGTTGTCGCTGGCCTGCCTCGCCACCGCGGCCTGCGGATACTTCTTCATGGTCTATCTGGGGCAGCAGGGACCGAGCTACGCGGTCGCCTTCCTCGGTGTGTTCGCCACGGGCGCGATGTGGATCTTCCCCGAGGTCGTCAAGAAGGACCTCAAGATGCGTCCGCCGGGGTCTTGATGTGATGCTGCAGCACGGGGAGGATCCGATGGCGAACTATACCGGGGACCGCACCATCGACGGCATTTCCGTCCTGGTCGACGGCGCGCCGCTGTCACCGCATTACGACCAGCTCCGTCTCAACGAGCATGGTTTTGAGTGGAGCTATGAGGGACCCGAGCCGGCACAGCTGGCCTTCGCGCTGCTCTATGATCATCTGCACGACGCCACGGTCGCAAAGGCGCTGCACGAGAGCTTCATGCGGCGCATCGTCGCCAATTTCGACAACGAATGGGAGCTCTCCTCGGCCGATCTCGATGAGGCGGTCGCGGCATTGCGGTCCGGACAGACGGCCTGACCCCCCCTGATTTCTCCACGAGAGAATTTTTGAGATGACGCTGACCTGTCGCGCCGCGGTGCTGCATCAAAGCGGAACGCCGCTCTCGATCGAGCGCGTTACGCTGGCGCCGCCTTCGCCAACCGATGTCGTGGTGAAGGTGCGTTCGGCGGGGCTCTGTCATACCGATCTGGAGGTGATCGACGGATCGCTGCGTTATCCCCTGCCGATGATCCTCGGGCACGAGGCGGCCGGGGTGGTCGAACAGGTCGGCAGCGCGGTGCGCGACGTCCGCATCGGCGACCACGTCATCCTGTCATGGAATCCGCATTGCGGGCACTGCTTTCACTGCGACCGCGCGCAGCCGATCCTGTGCGAGACCTATCTCGCCAGGGGTGCGGAAGGCGTGCATTTCGACGGCACGTCGAAGGCGCAGCTCGCGGCCGGCGGCGGCCTGGCGCATCTGATGTTCCTTGGCGCGTTCTCGGAATATGTCGTGCTGCCGGCGCAGCAGGCGATCGTCGTGCCAAAGGACATCCCGTTCGACCGTGCGTGCCTGATCGGTTGCGGTGTCATGACCGGCGTCGGCGCCGCGCTGAATGTCGCCGAGATCGGCTATGGCGATACCGTGATGGTCACCGGCTGCGGCGCGGTCGGGCTGGCAGCGGTGCAGGGCGCCAGGCTCGCCGGTGCCGGTGCGATCATCGCGGTCGATCTCGACGACGCGAGGCTTGCGCTGGCGCGGCAACTCGGCGCGACGCACGCCGTCAACGCGGCGCGCGAGGACCCGGTCCAGGTTGCGAAGGCGGCGACGCGCGGGCGGGGCGCCGACGTCATCCTCGAGGCGGCGGGCCATCCACTGGCGTTTCGGCAAACCGCGGAGGCGGTGCGGCCGGGCGGCGAGGTGATCTGGCTCGGCAAGATCGACGTCACGCAGGACGTGAGCTTCCGCTGGGGCGCGTTGATGGGCGAGAAGCGTTTCCGCCGTTCGAGCTATGGCGGCGCGCGGCCGCGGCGCGACTTCCCCTTGCTGGCGCAGGCCTATCTCGACGGCCGACTCAAACTTGACGAACTGATCACCGGCCGCTGCACCCTCGACGGCATCAATGATGGCTTCGAAGCGTTGCGGCGCGGCCGGTCGATCCGCACGGTCGTCGAATTCTGAAGCATGATCCGGAAAAGTGGACCCGGTTTTCCGAAAAGTTCACGTTCGAACAAAGGTTTCTACAGCGTCGAACGCGCGAAACTCTCGATGTAGTCGATCAGGCTGTCGGAGGCAGCGCCCGCGGCGTCGACGCGGCGCTCGGCGATGGCTTCGGCGACATCGGCATGCAGCCGCGCGGCGAGCGGCAGATCGGCCGCTTCCTTGTAATGCTGGTACCAGAATCGGCGCGACAGGCCGTGCATCAAGCCCATGGCGCGGGAGGCGAACTCGTTGCGCGACGCCGCGGAGATCAATGTGTTGAACTGGTGATCCAGCCGCATGAACAGCAGATCGTCGGACTTTTCCGCTGCGCGCCGCATGCCGGCGGCGATCTCTGAGAACTGCGCACGCTGCTCGCCGGTGGCGCGCTCGGCAGCGCCGCGCGCCATCAGCCGTTCCAGCTCGCGCCGCACCTCGAGCAGGCGGAGCTGGGCGCGAAGGTCGATCTCGGACACCAGCACGCCGCGACGGGCCAGGATGTTGACGAGGCCGTCGCGCGACAGCCGCTGCAGCGCCTCGCGGATCGGGGTACGGCCGATGTCGAGCCGCTTGGCGAGCACGAGCTCGGAGAGGGCGGTGCCCGGAGGCAATTGCAGCGTCACGATCAGCTCTTCCAGCTCGGCATAGGCGCGATCGGTGAGGGTGACATCGCCCTGCGGGAGAAGAGCCTGCGCGGTAGCGCGCGGCTTGCCGGCGGCGGACGATTGCCGCGCCGGCCGGCGGCTTCCTGCTGCGCGGGCGCGCACCGTGCTGGATCGTTTGCTCGAATCTGCCATCGGGATCTTGCGTGCTGCTGTCCAGCAGATATCTCACACGCCCCGATCGCACTGACAAGGCCGCCCGATCGGCACTACACCGAATCCGGCGGAGTGCAGCGAACGGCCGCGCATCATCAGTGCGAAATGCTCTCCAGCGACCGGCCGCGGGTTTCCTCACCGAGCAGCAGCACCGCCAGCGCCGCCACCACGAACGCGCCGGCGCCGAGCGCGAACACGCCGCTCTGTCCCGCCGCGGGCAGGATCACGCCGATCACATAAGGGCCGATCAGCGATCCGATTCGGCCGACCGCGGAGGCGAATCCGGTCCCGGTTGCCCGGACATGGGTCGGATACAGTTCGGGCGTATAGGCGTAGAGCGCCGACCACATGCCGAACAGGAAGAACTGCATGCAGAGGCCGGCAATGATGAGCTGGGTCTGGTCCGCCGCCGAGCCGTAGAAGTGGCACGCGATCGCGCCGCAGAGCAGGTTCATTGCCAGCGTCGCCTTCCTGCCCCAGGATTCGACGAGCCATGCCGAGACCAGGAAGCCGGGGATGCCCGCGAGCGAAATCAGGATGGTGTAGAACACCGATTTGGTGATCGGGAATCCCTTGGCCTGCAGCAGGGCGCCGAGCCACGTGGTCAGGCCGTAGAAGCCGAGCAGCGCGAAGAACCACAAGGTCCACAACATCGTGGTCCGCCTGGCGTAGATGCCTGAAAACAGCGTCCTCAGGCCCGTTGTTGCGGATGCAGGGGCAGGCGCCTGGCGCACGACCGGCGGCAGCTCCTTGCCGCCGATGCGATCGCGGACCCTGCTTTCGATCTCGCGCACGGTCGCTTCGGCCCGCTCGGAATAGCCATGCGAAGCGAGCCAGCGCGGCGATTCCGGAACATAGCGCCGGACCACGAGCACGAACACGGCCGGGATCGCCTGCAGGATGAAGACCCAGCGCCAGTCGGCGGCCTGCAGCACGAAGTAGGTCAACAGGCCAGACGCGATGAAGCCGAGCGGCCAAAATCCCTCGAGGAAAGCGATGTAGCGGCCACGGTTGCTGGCGGGCATGATCTCCGAGACCATCGATTGCGCGACTGGAAATTCCATGCCCATGCCGAAGCCGAGCAGCAGACGGGATGCACCGAGCGCGGTCGCCGTTGTCGAGAGACCGCAGCACAGGCTGCCCAGGCCCCAGAAGATCATGCTGACCTGGAAGACGCGGGCGCGGCCGAAACGGTCGGCCAATAGGCCGGCGGAGGCGGCGCCTATGAACATGCCGAGGAAGCTCATGCTGGACAGCAGCCCGGCTTCCGCCGTCGACAGGCCGAAGGTCTGACGGATCGAGCCGAGCACGAAAGTGAGCGCGGCCAGGTCCATGCTGTCGAAGAACCATGCGGTTGCGATGATTCCGAAGATCCAGCGCTGATAGGAGGTCAGCGGCAGGCGTTCGAGCCGTGCCGCGATGTCGGCGACCTGCTGTGCCTGCGCGGTCCGCGCGACGGCGGCCGGAGCCAGGCGTCCGGCCGATGCGGTGACGTCGGAAACGGTCATTGCTGTCCTCCCCAAGTGGACGTTGCCGGGCTCTTTTCGGCCCTCTTTCATAAAATGTCACACGAATAGCAGTAATATGTCAATTGATTATCACGTGCGCGAGGCGCCTGGCAGGGCCGGAACCCATCGGCGCCTCGCGCCGGCCTTCTGTGATCTGATCGACGATCGGTGCCGCTTCGGACAGGTTCCGAAGCGGCATCAAGACCCGGTTAACGGCATCCGAGAAATCGGGGGCTAACGGATAATCCGGCTTTAATGGGGGGCCGACTAAACGTCTCTGGTTGCAGCGTGCCGGATGCCAGGAAGCATCCGTTATTGCGTCCGAAGGAGGCGTTTTCCCCATCATGTCAATTCAGATCGATTCGGATTTTGCGAGCGAAGATCGCGCCAGGGCGCAGATCGGCGCGGCGGTGAGCTATCTGCTCAGGGATGCAACCGGCGTCGCGCGTGAGCATGCCGTCGAGACGATTGTCGAGATGGTGCGCGAGATCGCGAGCCGGCCGGCCGGTGCCGATGCGCCATCGCTTCAGCCGCTGATGAGCGGCGTCGCCTACCGCGACTTTGTCATCGATGCCTACCGGCGAGACGTCGATCGGTGGCGCGCGACCATCCGCCGTTCGAACGGCAAGAAGATCCGGATCGCCTCGCCGCCGTCGGTGCGCGACGAAGCGACGACGACGGCGGACGCGATCACCGCCGAGAAGGCCATCGAGTTCGCCAGGCGCGCGATCGACCTCGGCGAGGTGATCTGACCCGCACGGCCTCGAGGCTGCTCGGATGTCGGTCCGGCAGCCGCTGCTCTATGCCTGGGACGCGCGATGTGCGAGTCTTGATCCATCGCGTCCCAGCTGAGACATGCCATGCCGTCAGAACTCCGCTCGCCCCGTCTTGCCGTCCTGATCGATGCCGACAATGCATCCGCAAAGATCGCAGATGGATTGTTCGAGGAGATCGCCAAGATCGGCGAGGCCAGCGTGCGCCGCATCTACGGCGACTTCTCCAATCCGAGGTCCAAGGGCTGGGCCGACATCCTGTCGAAGCACGCCATCATCCCGCAGCAGCAATTCGCCTATACGACCGGCAAGAATGCATCCGACATCACCCTGGTGATCGACGCGATGGACCTGCTGCACAGCGGCCGGTTCGATGGCTTCTGCCTGGTGTCGTCGGACAGCGATTTCACCCGTCTTGCCGCTCGCATCCGCGAGCACGGCATCGACGTGTTCGGGTTCGGCGAGCAGAAGACGCCGGAAAGTTTCCGTCAGGCCTGCCGCAGGTTCGTCTACACCGAGAATTTGCGCGGCGGCGCGGTGAGCAACCAGGACTCGGCCGCGCGTGCCCAGCCGTTGCAGCCGCCCGAGGCCGCGACGCCGATCATCAAGAAGGTGCTCGGCCAGATCGCCAGTGAAGATGACTGGGTGACGCTTGGCGAGGTCGGACGCCAGCTCGCCAATGTCGCATCCGATTTCGATCAGCGGACTTACGGCTTCCGCACGCTCGGCGAACTGGTGCGCAGGACCAACGCCTTCGAGATCGATAATCCCAAGGGCGGGGCGATGCGGATCCGCATCAAGCCGGCGGCCGCACCGCCGCCGAGACGGAGAGCGCCAAGACGGCGAGCGGACCAAAAACCGCCGGAATGAAAAAAGCGCGTGGCGCGGGCCCGCCCTGAACGTCTTCTGAATCTGAACCAATGATGAATGCCGTCTCGCACGCTATTCGAAGGGGCTTTTTCATTTGTGCTGGAACCAAAGCGAGTTGCGAGGGAACTGGAATTTGTGCCCAAGTTGCCGCGCCGGAACTGGAACGTCTCATTCGCTCCGATGTTGAGATGCGTCGATCAACTCGGAGGAGGAGAATGATGAACAAGCGTTTTGCCGTTTCCCTTGTCGCTGCTGCGTCGCTGCTCGCGTCCGGTTCGGCCTTCGCGCAGTCCACGACCGCTGCGGGTGCCGCCAACGGTGCGCGAACCGGCGGCGAGATTGCGGGCCCGGTTGGCGAGATCGTCGGCGGCACGGTGGGTGCTGCGGTCGGCGCCGGCCTCGAGATTCCAAATGCGGTGATCACCTCGATCCCGCGCGGCGAGCCGTCGGTCGTGGTGCGCGAGCGCGTCGTGGTCGGCGAGCCGCTGCCCGACACCGTCGTGCTTCGCCCGGTGCCGCGCTACACCGAGTATCGCTATGCGGTCGTCAACGATCGCCGCGTGATCGTCGACGCGCGCAGCCACCGGATCGTCAAGATCATCGACTGATCGCACCAAGCTTCATCTGATTGCGAATATCCTCGCGGGCGTATCGCCCGCGGGGATTTTCTTGGATGCCATGAATACCGGCATGGCACAGGCCCGGTTTTTTCATGCAGCCACCGGTTGGCCTGACCGCCCGATCCCCTAGACTGTCCGGCAACGGACGCAGCAAGCGTCTGCCTTGGACAAGCAGGGGACGGAAACATGGGTCGGAAGATCGCGATCGTCGGCGCGGGTGCGGTCGGCGGCTATGCCGGTGCGCATATGGTGCAGGCTGGTGAGGACGTCACCTTCATCGATCCCTGGCCCGAGCATGTCGAACACATGCGCAAGCACGGACTGCGCGTCACCCACGCGATGGATGTCGCTGAGTTCTCGGTGCCGGTCCGCGCGCTGCACGTCACCGACGCGCAGCAGCTCGCCAAGGAGAAGCCGGTCGATATTGCCTTCGTCTGCATGAAGTCCTACGACACCGGCTGGGCCACCATGCTGATCCGGCAGTATCTGGCGGCGGACGGCTACGTCGTGTCGCTGCAGAACTGCATGAACGAGGAGACCATCGCCGGCATCGTCGGCTGGGGCAAGACGCTCGGCTGCATCGCGAGCAGCATCACCGTCAATCTGCCCGAGCCCGGCCATATCCATCGTGGCGCCGGCAAGGGCGGGGCGGCGCATACCGTGTTTCGTGCCGGCGAGGTGCATGGCCGCATCACGGCGCGGGCGGAGGAAGTTTGCCGGCTGGTCGCTCATTCCGACAGCGCCAAGGTCACCTCCAATCTCTGGGGCGAGCGCTGGTCCAAGCTGGTCGCGAACGTGATGGGCAACGGGCTGTCGGCCTGCACCGGTCTGCCCGGCGGCGAGGTGCTGCAAAGCGAGCCGCTGCGCCGCTTCTCGACCCGGCTCGGCAGCGAAGCGATCCGCGTCGGCCAGGCGCAGGGCTATCAGCTCGAGGAGATCCTGCACCTGCCGCCCGAGACCATCGCCCGCGCCGGCGAGGGCGACGAGGCCGCGACCCGCGCCTGCGACGAACAGCGCTTCAAGGACAGCAAGCGCACCTCGTCCGCGCAGCGCCCCTCGATGGGCCAGGACATGCAGAAGGGCCGCCGCACCGAGATCGAATTCCTCAACGGTTTTGTGGTGCGCGAAGGCGAGAAGCTCGGCCTTGCCTGCAATGCCAACGCTGCGCTGACCGACATCGTCAAGCGCGTCGAACGCGGCGAGCTGAAGCCGGATCCACGGCACATCACGGAGCTGCGGATGAATTGAGCGGCCGGCGCCGACGAGAATTCCATGTAGATCGTGCGCCCTCGAAGAGCGCGCAGCTATTTGATGCCGTATCTTGCTGCCATCTCGTCCGCTACGTTCGGTTTGATGGCCAAGGCCATGGCGATGTCGGCCTCGCCGCCTACTGCATCTCCCTTCCGCTGCTTGGCAATTGCCCGTCCGTAGAGCGCCACCGCCATCTTCGCATCGATCTGAAGCGCAGCGTCATAGTCTTCAATGGCTTGTTCCAACGCACCTTTCTTGAGATGGGCAACGCCACGCGAATCAAGAATGCTGGCCTCGCCAGGTTTTATCCGCAGTGCTTCGTTACAATCAGTCAGCGCACTCTCGTACAGGCCGAGCACTGCGCGAAGTAAGCAACGGTTGTTCAGGACGGATGCGTTGTTGGGCTCCAGCTTTAGTGCCTGGGCGAAATCCGCCATGGCGTGATCATAGTCCCGCTTTCCTTGGTAGGCGCTCGCCCGCCGGGAGAAGGCGGTTGCGGTTCCGGGATTTGGATCGAGCTTGATCGCCTGGTCGTAGTCGGCATTCGCGCGATCGCGATCCCCCTTCATTCCGTAGATGTAGGCTCTTGCGCGGTATCCTGCCGTGCATAGTGGATCAAGCGTGATCGAGCGATCTACGTCTTCGATCGCTCGATCGTACTCGCGCGTGCTTGTGTATGCCGTGCCGCGGGCCAGAAAGGCGCGCGCGTTACCCGAGTACAGGTTGACGGCCTCGTTGAAGTCCTCGATGGCATGCTCATAATCCGCCATCCGGAGATAGGTCTGGCCGCGGCCGGCAAATGCAAGCGATGAGGTCGGATCGAGGGAGATCGAGCGGTTGTAGTCTGCCAATGCCTCGTTGATTTGGCGGTTTCCCAGATAAAGTCCACCTCGGTTGACATACAGCCGGGCGTTGTCCGGATCGTAGTCAATGACGCGGCTAAGTTGCTCGATAGCTCTTGCGTAGGCGCCAGTGGACGACAATGGAGCCGTGGCGGCCCGGGCGCGTGCCTCCCTGTTCCTAGACAGCGCAGATGCGTCGGGAATCTTACCTTCGGCCGCGGGTGGCGCGTCGGCTCGGCATGCGGATACGATCCATTGTGTTTGCGCCTGCTGTGCCCGCGCCGGATCAGTTCCTCCGAGGGCAACTAGAAGAGCTAACAACGCGAACGCTAACCACGAGCGTGGGCTAATCGGCCGACAGCGTCTGCAGTTCGAATGAGACGAAATCTTGCCAGCGAATGTGCGGATCGGGTCAGAACTTCCAAACAGAATCATACGTAATGTTCTCAACTAACCGAGAACAACGTTAGCAAGAATTACGGCGACGTACACCCCTCGAGTTGTCGGGGCGCGAGAGTCTTGGCGACCGTTAGGGCGCGGACGAAGCCTTCCAGACTCGCGCTGGAGGTTTCGCGGGTGCGCGCGATAGCAGGGCGACCTGCGCCTTGTCGCTACAGCAGCTGCCGTACTCCCATCCCATGCATAAACCGCTCGCGGATTTGCACGGGGTCGCGCCTTGTCGTGCCGGTGCCGGGCTTGTCGTCGATGCGGACGCCGATCAGGGTTGGGGCCGAAGCTGACTTCGACTGCTCGATCAGCCGCTCGAAATCGTCCTCGTCGGCGGCCCAGGAGCTGTTGGCGAGGCCGCTGGCGAGTGCCACCGCGACGATGTCGGTATGGCCTGCGGCCGGGGTCGGCTGGCTGCCGGTGATCTGGTAGATGCCGTTGTCCATCACCACCATGGTGAGATTTTTGGGCGCCAATGTCGCGATGGTCGAGAGGCAGCCGAGCTGCATCAGCAGCGAGCCGTCGCCCTCGAGCGCGAACACGCGCCGCTTCGGCTGCGCCAAGGCGACGCCGAGCGCGATCGGAAACGCAAGTCCCATGCTGCCAAGCATGTAGAAATTCTCCGGGCGGTGGCCGGCTGCCCAGAGATCGAAATTGGTGTTGCCGATGCCGCCGATCACGGCCTCGTCCTTCAACTTGCTGACGAGGCGCTGCGTCAGATCGAAGCGGTTCATCACCTTGGTGTTGCGCTGTGTGCTGGTCATGGCTGATCTCACTTGTCGAAGGTCTTGCCGCCGGTCAGCAGCGGCGAGAGGATCAGCGCCACCGGCGCCTGGGTGGTGACGGCCTGCTTGATCGAGCGGTCGGCGATGAATTCGAGTTCGTCTAGCCGGGTGATGGTGTGGTGCTCCATCGCCAGCGAATCCAGCACCGGGCGCATGGTGCGACAGACCAGCGCCTGGCCGTAATTGAACTCGCCGAGCGTGCCGCGCTCGGAGACGAACATGATCAGCGGGATCTGGTAGGGCACCGCCAGCGAGGCCAGCACATTGGCGAGCGTGGCAAAGCCCGAGGTCTGCATCAGCACCGCGCCGCGCATGCCGGCCATCCAGGCGCCGGAGACGATGCCGACCGCCTCTTCCTCGCGCGCGGTTGGAAATGTCGTGAAATACGGATCGGCGTGCAGATTCTTGATCAGCGTGGTCAGCACCCGGTCGGGCACATAGGGCACCAGCTTGATCTCGTTCCGTTTCAGGGTCTGCAGCACGATGCCGTGCCAGGTCGCCCCCGACGTCTGGGACGAGGCTTGTTCCGTAGCCGCCATCCTGTTCTCCCTCATCGTGCGACGCTGATGTTCGCTTTCGGCTCGAAACTTGACGCGGCGCCTGTGATTGTCAACATGCCGCGGCCGCAACGCGATCTGCGGAATTCGGCCATCGCTGTGCCGAACCGACGTGCGATACAGGCGATAACGACAAAGGGACGGAACGATCAAGGGACGGGAGGCGTCGATGGCCGGATGGGTCTGGCGGACCGCCATTGCGGCAGCGGCCGTGCTTGCGGCCGGCTTTGCGTCCGCGCAGCCATACCCGGCCAAGGCCGTTCACATCCTCGTTCCGTATCCGCCCGGCGGCGGCGTCGACGTGCTGACGCGCACGCTGGCCGAAGCCGTGTCGAAAACCTGGACGCAAGCGATCGTGGTCGAGAACCGGCCGGGCGCCGGCGGGGTGATCGCCTCGCAGGCGATCGCGAGCTCGGCGCCTGACGGCTACAATTTGATCATGGTGGCGAGCGGACATGCCACCAATCCGTTCCTCTATCCGAAGCTGCCGTACGACACGTTCAAGGATTTCTCGCCGATCTCGCTGCTGGCATCGTCGCCGAACGTGCTGCTGGTGCGCGCGGACTCGCCGCTCAAGTCGGTCGGCGACGTCATCGCGGCTGCGAAGGCAAAGCCGGGCAGCCTGTCGTTCGCCCATGCCGGCAACGGCACCTCGACCCATCTGGCCGGCGAGCTGCTCAACAATCTCGCAAAAATCGATCTCAGCGCGATCCCCTACAAGGGCGGCGCGCCCGCGATCAACGATCTGCTTGGCGGACAGATTCCGATGTCGTTCAACAACGGGCCGGAATCGGTCGGCCAGTTGCAGGCGGGCACGGTTCGCGCGCTGGCGGTGACGACGGCCTCGCGCGCGCCGTTCCTGCCTGACGTGCCCAGCATGTCGGAGACCGTGCCCGGCTATGATACCGAGGTGTGGTGGGGCCTGCTCGGGCCGGGCAACATGCCGGCCGATCTCGTCGCGAAGATCTCGCATGATTTCGTGGCGGCAGTGAACACCGCTACGGTGAAGGAGCGGCTCGGCAAGCTCGGCGCGATCTCGATCGGCTCCACGCCGGACCAGTTCACGGCCAAGATCAAGGCCGACTACGACAAATGGGGGCCGATCATCAAGGCCGCCGGCATGAAGGCGGAATAGCAGATGGTTACATCCGAGATTTCCGCCTGCCTGCCGCCGCGGCCCGTGACACCGCCGCGGGAGAAGTTGCCGGCGAAGGCCTGCGACACGCACGCGCACGTGTTCGGCCCGGCCGACCGCTTTCCCTACGCCAATGATCGCAGCTATACGCCGCCCGACGCGCCGCTCGCGAGCTATCTCGGCATGCTCGATGCGCTCGGCTTCGCGCGCGGCGTGCTGGTGCAGGGCAGTGCGCATGGCCGCGACAATTCGTCGATGCTGGATGCGTTGCAGCGCGAGCCGGCGCGGCTGCGCGGCGTCGCGGTGGCCGACGCCGATGTCGCTGCGGGCACGCTGCGGCAATGGCACGTGCTCGGCGTCCGCGCGTTGCGCTTCAACCATTTCTTCCGTGGCGGCCAGTTGCATTATCGCGGTGGCATTCCGCTCGGCGTCGCGGAGACGCATGCGCCCGCGATGGCCGAGCTCGGCTGGCACCTGCAGCTCTGGATCGACGTCAAGGATCTGCCCGGCACGATCCCGGCGCTGAAGGCGCTGGGCTTGCCGGTCGTGGTCGATCACATGGGCCGCACCGATGCCGCCGCCGGCATCAATACCGCGGGCTTTCAGAGCCTGCTGCGTGCGATAGATGAAGGCTGGTGCTGGGTGAAGCTGTCAGGCGCGCATCGCTTGAGCCAGCGCGCACCGGATTATCCGGATGCGCGGCCGTTCCACGAAGCGCTGCTAGCGGCCAATCCTGAGCGGCTGGTGTGGGGCGGCGACTGGCCGCATCCGCGGGTCGAGGGCGAAATGCCCGATGCCGGCCATCTGCTCGACTTGTTCTACGAATGGACGCCGGATGCCGCGACACGTCACCGCATCCTCGTCGACAATCCCGCAAAACTCTATGGCTTCCCAAACTGAGAGCTGCTCGAAGACATGACCGTCAACAACAAGCGCGTGTTCTACGTCAAATACCTCGCCCACGAGATCTATGTCGACATCCTGAAGAAGCGGCCGGACGTCCGGCTCGATCGTCTTGAGAACGAGACACCGGAGGCGCAGTTCGCTCCCGTGCTGGCGGATGCGCATGCCTACCAGATCGGCGCGGCACGCGACGAGCTGGCGCCGCATTTCCATGCCCATGCCGAGCTGCTGAAGCGGGCGCCGAACCTGCTGATCGTGTCCTCGAACGGTGCCGGCTTCGATCCGGTCGATGTCGATGCCTGCACGGCCGCGGGCGTGCTGGTCGTCAACCAGTCCGGCGGCAACGCCAACTCGGTCGCCGAGCACGCGCTTGGCATGATGCTGACGCTGTCAAAGCGGATCATCCAGTCCGATCGCCGGCTGCGACGCGAGGCCAATGTCAACCGCAACGATTTGATCGGCAACGAGCTGAGGGAGAAGACCGTCGGCATCGTCGGCCTCGGCAATGTCGGCCGCCGCATCGCCGAGCTGTGCAAGGGCCTGCTGCACATGAAGGTGATCGCCTACGATCCGTATCTGACGGCAGACGAGATGGCGAAGCGGGGCGGCGAGAAGGTCGAACTCGACGATCTGCTGCGCCGCGCCGATTTCGTCTCGATCTCCTGTCCGCTGGACAGCAAGAGCCGGGGCATGATCGGCGCCCGCGAATTCGCGCTGATGCAGCCGCACGCCTATTTCGTCACCACGGCGCGCGGCTTCATCCATGACGAGAAGGCGCTGGAAGAGGCGCTGCGCGAAAAACGTATCGCCGGCGCCGGCCTCGACGTCTGGTCCAAGGAGCCGCCGCCGCCGGACCATCCGCTGCTGCAGTTCGACAACGTGCTGGCGAGCCCGCACACCGCCGGCGTCACCCGCGAGGCGCGCATCAACATGGGCCGGATCGCGGCCGAACAGATCCTCGACGCGCTCGACGGCAAGCGCCCGCCGCGCATCATCAATCCCGAGGTCTGGCCGGTCTACGCGAAGAGGTTCGAGAAGGCGTTCGGGTTCTTGCCGGGGTAGGTGGCGGCGGTAGCTGCCAGCGGCGGAGTCAGGTGAGCACACCAGTCAGGCTCCCTCTCCCCTTGCGGGAGAGGGTGGGGAGAGGGGTGGCCCCGGGCGCGACGGCCGACGAGGGCACGACCGTCTCAATTCGGATCCCGCATTGTCGGACTGCAAAATGAGAGAGTGTGCCGTGCGGCACCCCTCTCCCTAACCCTCTCCCGCAAGGGGAGAGGGAACCCTGCCGTTGGTGCGTCCCTCACCAGCGAGGCGTGTCGCGGCCGCGCGCGGCCAAAACAAAATACCGAAAAACAACCCCATGCAAAGGAGCCGGCGGCTGCGGCGTTCGACCAGCAACTTGACACGTCGGGCAACTCAAGGGTACATTTCCAATATTCCGAAATCGTGCAGGCGCTCGGCCGCGCATCGTCGGTCCCGAGGTGTGGCCGGTGTATGCGATGCGGTTCGAGAGGGCGTTCGAGTTCATGCCGACGTGGTTGAAGTCGAAGGCCGCCGCCGTGGCAGGTGAGCACGCTTGTCAGGTTCCCTCACCCTGCCATCGTAATGACCTCGTTAAACCCGGTGCCGGTCATACAGCTCGGCGCAACTGGAACACGTCAAGTGTGTTCGACACGCAATGCAACTGACTAAACCTCAAGCTGTGATTTATTCGCAACGCGCGAAAAGCAAACGGCAAGAAGAGGCGCAGTTCCATCGCTGGGCCACGCAGTTTCATTGCTAGACGAGCATGACTCCTGCACGCTGCGGGCGCGGCGCTTCGCGGTCGCCGTGACTCCAGGGGAATGCAGTGGGAACTTTTGTGGTGCCCGATCAGCAAGGCGTATCGGGAGTGGTTGCGCGACGAACACTGGCTTCGCTGTGTGCCGGGCTGCTCGCGTCGGTGACGCTGCTCGTGACTGTCTTGCCGGCTGCGGCCCAGGACGCGACCTGGGTTTTCAACCCCACGGTAGGCGGACCCGTCCCCGGAACGCCCGATTACAATGGCGCCGCCAATTGGACACCGGCAACGGTACCGACCGGCACCGCCACATTCGGATCGACGAACAGCCCCAGGCTGTCGTTTTCGGCGACCAACACCAGCGTCGGTGGCTGGACTTTTAATGCCGGGGCTTCCGCCTACACGTTCGGGCTCGTCGGTCAAACACTTACGTTCAACGGTGCCGGCATCGCTATCGATGGTGGTAGCGCCACCTTCAACATCAACGCCAACGGGGTCATCACAAGCACACTACAATTCCTCAACGCGAGTTCGGCCGGCAACGCCACCATCATCAATAACAACTCGCCGGGCGCCGCCCTAACCACCAACACGGTAGCGTTCTTCAACACCAGCTCAGGCGGCAACGCCACCATCAACAACGACCGTAATCTCGCTTTCCACGACAACAGCACTGGCGGCAATGCGAAAATCGTCAACACTGCTGTGGCGGACTTCTTCAACGCGAGCACGGCCGGCAATGCCGTCATCACCGAGAACGGCTTCTTGGCCTTCCATGACACCAGCACAGCCGGCAACGCGAGCATTACCAATAATGGCGGCACCGGAGTAAGTTTCCAGGATGCCAGCACAGCCGGCAATGCCACCATCATCAACAATTTCGGCTTGGCGTTTGCGAATTCGAGCACGGCCGGCGCCGCCACCATCACGACCAACAGCGGCGGCACGACTTTCATTCAGGACTCGGCCAGCGGCGGAACCGCGCGCTTCATCCTGAACGGGACCGGCATACTCAACATTTCAGGCCTCACGACCGGCGGTACCGCGGCCGGGTCGATCGAGGGCGGCGGCAACATCCGTCTCGGCGCGAACACCCTGACGGTTGGCGGCAATGATCTCTCGACGACATTTTCCGGCGTCATCAGCGGGACCGGCGGGCTGACCAAGGTCGGCGACGGCACCTTGGCCCTGTTAAACATCACCAACAGCTACACCGGCGCGACCGCCGTCAACGGCGGCACGCTCGAGGTGGACGGCTCGATCGCCCGCTCGTCGAGCGTGACGGTCAATTCAGGCGGCACCTTGAGCGGCACCGGCGTCGTCGATCCCGCGTCCACCACCATCGCCCCGGGCGGCACGCTGGCGCCCGGCAATGCCGCAAGCCCGACCGGCACGTTGAACGTTACCGGAGATCTCGCTTTCCAGTCCGGCGCGTTCTATCTGGTGCAGGTGACGCCGTCGGCCGCGGCATCGACCAATGTCCTCGGGACCGCGACGCCGGGCGGCGCTACGGTCAAGGCGGCATTCGCCAATGGCAGCTACATCTCCAGGCAATATACCATCCTGAGCGCGGGCAGCGTCAGCGGCACCTTCGGCGCGCTCACCAACACCAACCTGCCGGCAAACTTCACGGACTCGCTGAGCTACGACGCCGCCCACGTCTATCTCAACCTCACGCTGAACTTCACGCCGCCACCGTCCGGCCCCAACTTCGGCAGCGGCCTGAATCTCAATCAGCAGAACGTCGCCAACACGCTGGTCAACTACTTCAACACGACCGGCGGCATTCCGATGGTCTACGGCACGCTGACCCCGGCGGGCCTGACGCAAGCCTCGGGCGAACTGGCGACCGGCTCGCAGCAGACGACGTTCGATGCCATGAACCTGTTCATGGGGCTGCTCACCGATCCCTTCATGAGCCGCAACTGTGACGCAGGCTCAGCGCGGGACGCTCCGGGCTATGCGGAGGAGCGCGATGCCAGCGGCTGCGCAGCCACAAGGAAGACGGGCGCGTATGCGATGTTCACCAAGGCGCCGCCGGTGCCGTTCGTGCCGCGCTGGAGCGTCTGGGCGGCGGGCTACGGCGGCTCGCGATCGACCAGCGGCAACGCCGTCGTCGGATCGAACGACACCACCAGCAGCGTGTACGGCACCGCTGTTGGAGCCGACTATCTGTTTTCGCCGAACACCATCGCGGGCTTTGCGCTCGCCGGCGGCGGCACCAACTTCTCGGTCGCGGGCAGCGGCAGCGGCCGATCCGATCTGTTCCAGGCCGGCGCCTATCTCCGCCATACCGAAGGTGCGGCCTACATTTCCGCGGCATTGGCTTATGGTTGGCAAGACATCACCACCAACCGCACGGTGACGGTCGCCGGCCTCGATCAACTCCGCGCCGAGTTCAATGCCAATACCTATTCCGGCCGGCTTGAAGGCGGCTATCGTTTCGTCGCGCCGTGGACCGGCGGCATCGGCATCACGCCTTACGCCGCGGGCCAGTTCACGACCTTCGATCTGCCCGCCTATGCCGAGCAGGTGATCTCGGGTCTGCCGACCTTTGCGCTCGGCTATGCCAGCAAGAGCGTGACCGACACGCGCAGCGAGCTCGGCTTGCGCACCGACAAATCATTCCTGGTTCAGGACGGCATCCTGACGCTGCGCACGCGCCTGGCCTGGGCGCACGACTACAATCCCGACCGCGCGATCGCAGCGACCTTCCAGGCGCTGCCCGGTACAAGCTTTGTCGTCAACGGCGCGGCGCAGGCCAGCGACTCCGCGCTGACCACGGCGTCGCTCGAGATGAAATGGCGAAGCGGCTGGTCGGCGTCGGCGACATTCGAAGGCGAGTTTTCCGACGTCACCTCGAGCTACGCCGGCAAGGGCGTGGTGCGGTATCAGTGGTAAGCCGCCGCTGTCCCTGTTTGTGAAGGACGCCGTCTTCGCCTGATTGCATGAATGAAGAAAACCGCGGTGCTGATTGGAACCCAGGTCAGCAACCGAAACGAAAACTCGGCAGGCAGCGGAACGAGATGGACTCATAACATAACATAATGTTATCATAACATTGCTTTGTTAAACTCCAGGCTGCGCGTTTCTCGCAACAGAATGCGTAACGGGAAGATGCGCTTCCTCGTTGCGCGACGACCGGCACTCCTGCGCGCGGGGCGCTGCGCGGTGTCTCCAGGGGAATGCAGTGCGAACTCTTGTGGTGCCCGGCCAACGCAGTGCGTCGGGATTGTGCGGGCGACGAACGCTGGCTTCGTTGCGTGCCGGGCTGTTTGCGTCGGTGGCGCTGTTGGTGACCGGCTTGCCGGCCGCGGCTCAGGACGCGACCTGGAGTCTGAACCCCACGGCAGGCGGGCCCTACTTGGGGATGTTCGACTTCAATAGCGCCGCCAACTGGACACCGGCAACGGTTCCGACCGGCACCGCCACATTCGGAGTGACGAACAGCTCAAACGTGGGGTTCTTGGAGCAGAACACCAGCGTCGGTGGCTGGACTTTCAATGCCGGGGCCTCCGCTTATACGTTCAACGTTGGCACATACTTCGGGAGTCAATTACTTACGTTCAATGGCGCCGGCATTGTGAGCAACGGTGGCAGCGCAACCATCTTTAACGAGGGCGGCTTCGCGGCCGTATCCACAACACAATTCCTCAACGCGAGCACGGCCGGCAGCGCCACGATCTACAATAGCGGCATTCTCTTGTTCTCCGACAGCAGCTCGGCTGGAAGCGCTACCATCGTCAACGACAACCTTACCCAGACCGCAACACGGTTCTCCAACACGAGCACAGCCGGCAATGCCGCCATCACCAATAACTGGAGTCTCCAGTTCGGCGACAGCAGCACGGCCGGCAATGCCAGGATCCTCAACAACGCCCTGCTCGATTTCTTCAACGCGAGCACGGCCGGCAACGCCAGAATTACCGACAACGGCAATCTGGTCTTCCACGACACCAGCACGGCCGGCAATGCCAGCATCCTCAACACCGGCGAAACCAATTTCCTCAACGCGAGCACGGCTGGCAATGCCGCGATCATCAACAATCTCAATTTGACGTTCGCGAATTCGAGCACGGCCGGCAACGCCACCATCACGACCAACGATGGTGGCACGACTTCCATTCAAGACACGGCCAGCGGCGGCACCGCGCGCTTCATCCTGAACGGGACAGGTGCGCTCGACATTTCGGGCCTCACGACAGGCGGCACCACGGCCGGGTCGATCGAAGGGGGCGGCACCATCCGGCTCGGCGCCAATACCCTGACGGTCGGCGGCAATGACCTCTCGAC
This sequence comes from Bradyrhizobium sp. UFLA03-84, assembly GCF_002289535.1. Lineage (NCBI taxonomy): Bacteria > Pseudomonadati > Pseudomonadota > Alphaproteobacteria > Hyphomicrobiales > Nitrobacteraceae > Bradyrhizobium > Bradyrhizobium sp. UFLA03-84. The sequence goes on from NZ_NSJY01000014.1 coordinate 226,036, forward strand.
GACATTCTCCGGCGTTATCACCCCGGTTTCCGGCGTATTCAGTGGGAACGGCGGGCTGATCAAGGTCGGCACCGGCACGCTGACCCTGACCGGAACCAACACGTATACGGGCGGAACGACCTTTGCATCAGGCACGCTCTCTGTTTCGGGGGATGCCAATCTCGGGGGCCGAACGGGACGATTGATTTTCGATGGCGGCACGCTGGAGGTCAGCGGCGCCGGTTTCACCGCGTCCCGTGCGGTCCAGATCGGAAGCAACGGCGGGACGGCGCAGGTCGACACCGGCTCGCTCACACTATCCGGCGTGATCGCGGACCTTGGCGGCGCAACGGGTGCCGTCACCAAAACCGGCAACGGCACGCTGGTGCTGTCGGGGAACAACACCTACAGCGGCGGCACCATCATCAATGCTGGCATGGTGCAACTGTCCGGCGCCGGCGCGCTGGGCGCGACGAGCGGAACGACGACCGTCAATGGTGGCGGAACGCTCGATCTCGGCGGCACCACGCAGACGCAGGCGGCACTGAAGCTTGCCGGCGGCACGTTGCAGAACGGCTCGCTCAACGGCGCCATCACCTCGACAGGCGGCGCGATCAACGGCCTCGGCGGTGCTGCGAGCCTCGACGCGACCGCCGGCACGACCCTCGTGCTCGGCACCAACACCTATACCGGCGGCACGACAGTGACCAACGCGACGCTGACGGTGAACGGCTCGCTCAGCGATCCGACCATCGGGGCCGGTGGCCTGCTCAACGGCACCGGCTCGGTCGGCGACACGATGATCCAGAGCGCCGGCACCTTCGCGCCAGGCTCCGGCACGCCGGGCACGTCGACGACGGTGAACGGCAATCTCGCATTCCAGTCCGGCGCGTATTATGTCGTGGCGGTCAATCCTTCGACCGCATCCTCCGCCAATGTCACGGGCAGCGCGACGCTCGGCGGTGCCACCGTCAATGCGGCGTTCGCCAACGGCAGCTATATCTCGAAGCAATATACCATCCTGAGCGCGGGCAGCGTCAGCGGCACCTTCGGCGCGCTGACCAACACGAACCTGCCGGCAAATTTCAGCGACACGCTGAGCTACGACGCCGGCCACGCCTACCTCAATCTCACGCTGAACTTCACGCCGCCACCGCCAGGCCCGACCGCACCGAACTTCGGCAGGGGCCTGAACCTCAATCAGCAGCCCGTCGCCAACGCGCTGGTCAACTCCTTCAACACGACAGGCGGCATCCCGATGGTCTACGGCACGCTGACGCCGGCAGGCCTGACGCAGGCCTCTGGTGAACTGGCGACCGGCTCGCAGCAGACCACCTTCGATGCCACGAACCTGTTCCTGGGGCTGCTGACCGATCCGCTCATGAATCGGAACGGGGGAATTGCTGCGGCGCCCGGCATATCGGGCTATGCGGAGGAGGGCGACACAAGCGCCTATGCCGCCACACGCACGACCAACGCGTTCGCGATGTTCACCAAGGCGCCGCCGGTCCCGTTCGTGCCGCGCTGGAGTGTATGGGCGGAGGGCTATGGCGGCTCGCGGTCGACCAACGGCAACGCCATTGTCGGATCGAACGATACCACCAGCAGCGTGTACGGCACCGTGGTCGGTGCCGACTATCTGTTTTCGCCGAACACGATCGCGGGCTTCGCGCTCGCTGGCGGCGGCACCAACTTCTCGGTCGTCAACAGCGGCAGCGGCCGATCCGATCTGTTCCAGGCCGGCGCCTATCTCCGCCATACCGAAGGTGCGGCCTACATCTCCGCGGCATTGGCTTATGGCTGGCAGGACATCACCACCAACCGCATCGTCACGGTCGCCGGCATCGACCAACTCCGCGCCGAGTTCAATGCCAACACCTATTCAGGCAGGCTTGAAGGTGGCTATCGTTTCGTCGCACCATGGACCGGCGGCATCGGCATCACGCCCTATGCCGCCGGCCAGTTCACGACCTTCGATCTGCCTGGCTATGCCGAGCAGGCCGTCGTCGGCTCACCGGCCTTCGTGCTCGATTATGCCGGCAAGAGCGTCACGGATGTCCGCAGCGAACTCGGCATTCGCACCGACAAGTCGTTTGCGATGGCCGACGGCGTGCTGACGCTGCGCACGCGGTTCGCCTGGGCGCATGACTATGATCCGGACCGGTCGATCGCCGCGACCTTCCAGGCGCTGCCCGGCGCGAGTTTCGTCGTCAACGGCGCGGCGCAGGCCTCCGACTCCGCGCTGACCACGGCGTCGATCGACATGAAATGGCGCAACGGCTGGTCGGCTGCGGCGACGTTCGAAGGCGAATTCTCAGATGTCACCGCTTCCTACGCCGGCAAGGGGGTGGTGCGCTATACGTGGTGAAGGCAGGAATGCCGGAGAAAATCTCCGTCGTCGCGGGCGCAAATAGGGCAACAAACCCACTGCAAAACCGCCGTCTCGCGAAGCGTCCGTTGTTATTTTCCCTGAGATATCGACGACTTAGCCCGAAATCGCCATTTTCTTGATGTGCCCGACCATTCCGGGCACGGAAGGAAGATGTGTCATGCGACAGGTCCAGTCATTGCTCCGCAACGCGCCCGCCAGGATCGGCCGCCGCATTGCGCAGATCGTCGCGATCGCGGCCGCCAGCCTGCCGCAGGCCGGCGCCTAGTTTTCCACCGCAGCGAAGCGCCGCAGTCACGCGCGCCGAATTAACTCAACACCATTTAGCGTTAGTGCTAAAGCGGTACTCCCGGCTCTTCCGGTCCAGCAGGGAGGGTTCCATGTCACGCTTCGTCGTTCATTTCATGAAGGACGTGCTCGGCGGCAATGGCCGCGAGCGCGAGGTCTGCCAGGGTGCGCTCGAGATCGACGCCGTGAGCGAAGGCCAGGCAGGCGAGATGGCCAAGGTCAAATTCTGTCAGGAACAATCGCTGTGCGATTGGTCACTGCATGCCGACCGCATCCGGATCGAAGCAGCCGACTTGCACGTGAGCTGATACGTCAAAAGCCCCGTCCCGATGGCATCGGGACGGGGCTTTTGATTTCGTTTGACGCGTTTTCCTTGCTCGAAAACGCTTTGGCCGATTACTCCGGCAGGATGCGCACCGCGCCCTTGGCGGCGCTGCTCGCGAAGGCCGCATAGGCCTTCAGCGCGGTCGAGACGGCGCGCTTGCGCGGCGCGGCCGGCTTCCACGCCGCGTTGCCCTTGGCTTCCATCGCCGCGCGGCGGCGCTTCAGTTCGGCATCATCGACCTTGAGGTTGACCTTGCGGTTCGGGATGTCGAACTCGATCACATCGCCTTCCTCGACGAGGCCGATCAGGCCGCCTTCGGCGGCTTCCGGCGAGACGTGGCCGATCGACAGGCCGGACGATCCGCCGGAGAAGCGGCCGTCGGTGATCAGTGCGCAGGCCTTTCCGAGCCCCTTCGACTTCAGATAGCTGGTCGGGTAGAGCATCTCCTGCATGCCCGGGCCGCCGCGCGGACCTTCGTAGCGGATCAGCACGACATCGCCCGCCTTCACCTTGTTGGTGAGGATGGCGTCGACCGATGCGTCCTGGCTCTCGAAGATGCGGGCCGGACCGGAGAACTTCAGGATGCTCTGGTCGACGCCGGCGGTCTTCACGATGCAGCCGTCTTCGGCGAGGTTGCCGAACAGCACGGCGAGGCCGCCGTCCTTGGAATAGGCATGCGCGGCGTCGCGGATGACGCCGGCTTCGCGGTCGGCGTCGACTTCATCGAAGCGGCTGTTCTGGCTGAAAGCCTCCTGGGTCGGCACGTTGCCCGGTGCGGCGCAGTAGAAGTTGCGCACCTTGTCGCTCGACGTCCGCACCACGTCCCAGCGGTTCAGCGCGTCGTCCAGCGTCGCGGCGTGCACGGTCGGGCCGTCTGTCGTGAGCAGCCTGGCGCGGTCGAGCTCGCCGAGGATCGCCATGATGCCGCCGGCGTGATGCACGTCCTCCATGTGGACGTCCTGCACCGAGGGCGCGACCTTGCAGAGCACCGGCACCTTGCGTGAGAGACGATCGATGTCGGCCATCGTGAACGGCACTTCGCCCTCGCGCGCGGCGGCGAGCAGATGCAGCACGGTGTTGGTCGAGCCGCCCATCGCGATGTCGAGCGTCATCGCGTTCTCGAACGATTTGAAGTTTGCGATGTTGCGCGGCAGCACCTTGGCGTCGTCCTGCTCGTAGTAGCGGCGGGCGAGATCGACGATCAGATGGCCGGCTTCGACGAACAGGCTCTTGCGGTCGGCATGGGTCGCCAGCACCGAGCCGTTGCCGGGCAGCGCGAGGCCGAGGGCCTCGGTCAGGCAGTTCATCGAATTCGCGGTGAACATGCCGGAGCAGGAGCCGCAGGTCGGGCAGGCCGAGCGCTCGATCACCTCGACCTCTTCGTCCGACACGTTGGAGTCGGCAGCCGCAACCATCGCGTCGATCAGGTCGACCGCCCGCTTCTTGCCCTTGAGCAGGATCTTGCCCGATTCCATCGGACCACCCGAAACGAACACGGTCGGGATGTTGAGGCGCAGCGTCGCCATCAGCATGCCGGGGGTGATCTTGTCGCAGTTGGAGATGCAGACCATCGCGTCGGCGCAATGCGCATTGACCATGTACTCGACGCTGTCGGCGATCAGTTCGCGCGAGGGCAGGCTGTAGAGCATGCCGTCATGGCCCATTGCGATGCCGTCGTCGACCGCGATGGTGTTGAACTCCTTGGCGACGCCGCCGGCCTTCTCGATCTCGCGTGCGACGAGCTGGCCAAGGTTCTGGAGATGCACATGTCCGGGCACGAACTGGGTGAAGGAATTGACCACCGCGATGATCGGCTTGCCGAAATCCTCGTTCTTCATGCCGGTGGCGCGCCAGAGGCCGCGAGCACCCGCCATGTTGCGGCCGTGGGTGGTTGTGCGGGAGCGATAGGCGGGCATCGTAAATCCTTGGGCTATGGCCATTTTTTAAGGGAGATGGCAGCCCTTATGCCTGCCCGTCGATGCGGATTCAAGCGCGGAACCGCATGGCTGGATCGCGCTATTTGACTTCGATCCCGGCAGCGCCGGCGAGGGCAAGCGGAAGACGGGGCGCCGCTGGTTTAGCGGAGCCCTCCTGGCCCGATCTTCTCAGACGCTCAATCCTCGAACCTGAACCTGAACGCGTCGCCATGCCGGACCACGCGGCCTGCCGTCGGAGCAGGGAAGTGCCCCGTCAGCAAATAGCTCGGTGTATCAGCCAACTCCTCCAGCAGCGTCACGCGGGTGGCGAGCGCTGCTGCGGGATCGATGTCGGCGGCATTGGACAGCCAAGGCTCCGCGCACTGGATCGGATGATGGATTACATCGCCGGACATCACGGCATGAGCGCCGCCGCCGTCGAGATGGATCTGCATGTTGCCGGCGGTGTGGCCCGGCGCCGGCGCAAAGCGCAAGCCCGCATCGCGGTCATCGAACAGCAGGTGATTGGTCTCGACGAATTCGGCCTGTCCGGCCGCGACGATCGGTAGCACGGAGTCCTCGAACGAGCCGTGATTGACCGGTGTCGGCGGGCTCGCGCGGTGCGCGGCCTCCCAGTGCCGGAACTCGGCGCGTCCCATCAGATAGCGCGCCTTCGGAAAGGTCGGCACCCAGCGCCCGTTGAGCAGCCGCGTGTTCCAGCCGACGTGGTCAACATGGAGATGCGTGCACATCACGAAGTCGACCTGCTCGGGTCGCACGCCCAGCGCGGCCATGTTTTCCAGATAGGGTTGGTTGAGATTGTCCCACACCGGCACGCGCGGACGTGGCTTGTGATTGCCGCAGCAGGTATCGACGACAGCGGTCCAGCGCGGCGTACGTACCAGATAGGAGTGGTGGCTCAGGATGAAGCGGCCGGTCTCCGGCTCGATATAGCGGTGATCGAGCCAGCTTCGGTTCGCGGCGATGACCTCGTCGGTGACGTTGGCGAACAGCCATGTCTTGTCGAAGGCGAGCGCGGCGGTTTCGACCAGCCGGTCGATCCGCATGCTGCCGATGGTGATCTGGCGCATGCCGTGCTCAGTTCTTGATGAGGTCGCCGAACGGCACCCAGCGCGTGCCGTCGTAGCGGATCAGTTGCAGGCTGGTCATCGGCGTATAGTGCTCCGGCGAATTGCTGACCACCGTGCCGTTGATCAGCATCGGTAGATGCAGATCCCTCATGCTGGTCGCCTGCTTCATCACATTGGCACGGGTCACGTCGTTGCCGGAGGCCTTCAGCACCGCGACCAGCGTCTGTGCGATGGTGTAGCCGTAGACATTGAGCCAGTCGCTCTTATTGGCATCAGGCAAATACTTGTCCATGAAGGCGGCCCATTGCTTGTAGCCGGAATCGTCCTTCAGCGTCGGGTCGGTCGAATCCTTCAGGTACTGGCTCGAGATCACGCCGGTGGAATTGTCGCGGCCGGCGGGTTCGAGCACGCCGCTGATCGAGGCCGAGACATTGGAGATGATGGTGGTGGGCTTCCACCCGATCTCGCCGATCTTGCGGATCGCCTGCGCCGCGAATTTCGGTGTCGCCGCGACCAGCACCACGTCGGCGCCGCTGCTCCTGAGCAGCAATATCTGCGTGTCGACGGTGGGCGATGACGTCTCATACGGCGCGCGCGCCACGATGGCCTCGGTGCTGCCGAGGCCTTCCTCCAGCGCCTTCAGATAGTCCTTGCCGAGGTCGTCGTTCTGGTAGAGCACACCGACCTTGGCGTTCGGATGGCTCGCCTTGATGTATTTGGCGTAGGCGATCGCCTCGTCGCGATAGGTCGGCTGCCAGCCGACGGTCCACGGAAAATTCTTCGGATCGTCCCACTTCGCCGCACCCGAGCCGAGGAAGAGCTGCGGCACCTTCCTGTCGTTGAGATATTTGTGCACGGCGCTGTTGGTCGGCGTGCCGACGCCGCCGAAGATCAACAGCACCTCGTCGCTCTCGACCAGGCGGCGTGTCTGCTCCACCGTCTTCGGCGGGCTGTAAGCGTCGTCGGCGATCATCATCTGGATGCGCCGGCCGTTGACGCCGCCCTCGTCATTCACCTTGCGGAAATAGGCCTCCGCGGATTTCGCGATCTGCGCGAAAGCGGAGACAGGACCGGAGAGCGGCGCGGTGGTTCCGATCTTGATCGTCTTGTCATCGGCGCCCGCGTCGTATTTCGCGCTCTCGGCTCGCGCGGCACCTGCGGCGATGAGCGGCAGCAGGACAAGGGCCGCGCGCAAATGAGAGCGGACGAGGTGCGCCATGACGTGATCTCCCCAGATTGCTCTCCGCCTCTTCGGGGCGGAGTTGAAACGCGAGTACTTCGCCTTGCCGGCTGCGGATCGCGACCCGCCCTAGAGCAAACGAACGATCGTTCGTACGATTGACTAGCGAACGATCGTTCGTTAGTCAAGGCGCCATGGCTTCCACATCCAGCGCGGCCGAGGCGGTCGCAACATCCACCCGTGAGCGCATCCTCAGCGAAGCGCTCAGCCTGTTCGCGCAGAGCGGCTATGGCGGGGCCTCGATGCGCGAGCTCGCGCGCCGCGTCGGCATCCGCGAGAGCAGCCTCTACAATCATTTTCCCGGCAAGGCCGCGATCCTCGAAGCGATCGTCAGCGAGCACGGCCCGGCGAGTTCGGCCGACCGGCTCGAGGAGCCGCGCTACCGGCAGCTGGCACGGCGGCCGACCGCGTTCTGCCGCCAGTTCGCGCTCGATCTCGTCGAACAATGGTCCGATCCGCGCGAGCATCAGTTCCAGAAGGTCATCACCGCCGAACGCAACCGTGTGCCCGGCATTCGCGCCAAGTTCGCCGACCATTTCTATGCGCGCGAACAAAGCCTGATGACGGACTACTTCCGCGGCTTCGCGCTGGCCGGATTGATCTCGACCTCGGATCCGCGCGAGGCGGCGCGGCTGTTCGCGGCCGGCCTGATCTATGTCAGGCTCGAACATTATGTGATGGGCGCGGAGGCCTCGCCGCGGTCGAAGGTGATCGAGGCGATCGACCGCTATCTCGCGTTCTTCCTGTCGCTGATTGCGGCCAGGGACGCAGACATCTCGGACAACAAACAACGAAAAAAGGGAGAGACGCGTGGCAAGACTGCCTCTGATTGATCCGGAGACCACCAGCGGAGACATCCGCTCCGCGTTCGACCGCATGCCGGTCAAGCTCAACATCTTCCGCATGATGGCCCATGCCGAGGCCAATGCGATTCCGCTGATGCGGCTCGGCAATTCGATCCTGCACAAGCAGAAACTGTCAGCGGTCAACCGCGAGCTCTTGATCCTGCAAGCCGCGCAGCTCGAGGGCGGCGCCTATGAGTGGCGCCAGCACGTGCCGATCGCGCTCGGCGTCGGCGTGACGCAAGCGCAGATCGATGCGGTCGAGCGCAGCCATTACGACGATGCCGCGCTCAACACCGCCGAACGCGCGCTGCTCGGCTTCGGCCGCGAGGTGGTCGAGAAAGTGCGCGTCGGTGACGCGGCATTCGCCGGTGTTCGCAAGCATTTCAGCGAGCAGGAGATCGTCGAGGCGATCGTGACGCTCGGGTTCTACATGATGATGGCGCGGCTGACCGAGGCGACCGAGACCGATCTCGATCCGGCCGCCGGCATGGCGGTCTATGAGGGCGGCAAGAAGCGGGGTTGATGGGATGTCGGAGACTTCGCAAGAGGCCAAGCCTGAGCGCTACGTCCGTCCCTTGAGTGCGGAATCGTCGGGCTCGGCGCCGGGCAGGGGACGCCTCAACGGCCGCCGCATCCTGGTGGTCGGCGGCGGCCAGCGCGTGTTCGATGCCGCGACCGATCCGATCGGCAACGGCCGCGCCATGAGCCTGCTGTTCGCACGCGAGGGCGCGCAGGTCGCGGTCGCCGACCTCAACCGCGCCTCCGCCGACGACACGGTCGCGCGGATCGCGGCCGACGGCGGCCGAGGTTTTTCGATCGCCGCTGATGTCACCAGGGAGGCCGACGTCATCAGGATGATTGATGAGGCGCATCAAGGCATGGGTGGGCTCGACGGCATGGTGCTGAACATCGGCACCTTCGGCAAGACCGGGCTCGACAATGTCAGCGCCGAGGAGTGGAACCGGATCTACGACGTCAACGTCCGCGGCCCGATGCTGTGCTGCCGCGCCGCGTTGCCGAAATTCGACGACGGCGGCTCGATCGTCTTCATCTCCTCGATCGCGGCGCTGAAGGCAGGATCGCAGATGGCGGTGTACGATTCCTCCAAGGCGGCGCTCGGCGGCCTGATGCGCAACATCGCGCATACCGGTGCGCGGCGCGGCATCCGCGCCAATTTGGTCTATCCCGGGCTGGTCGACACGCCGAACGGCCGCGAGGCCGGCGCCGGCCGGCCGTCGCGCGGCAAGAGCCAGGTCCCGTTCGGCCGCCAGGCGACGGCGTGGGAGATCGCCTATGCCGTGCTGTTCTTCATGTCGGACGAAAGCGTCTATGTCACAGCACAGACGCTGGCGGTGGATAGCGGGCTGAGCGGGATGTAGCGGGGACTGCTGCACCTCTCGCCGCAGGCGGCGCGAGGTGAAGCGCATCGCTACTCGGCGGCGATGCTGGTCGGAATCGGAAGCGCCACCTTCGGGCCCGTCTTTGCTGCACGGCGGCTCTTCTTGCCGAAGCGGCTGCCGGCCAGCAGCGCGGCGGCGGCGCGCAGTTGCTCGCGCAGCCATTGATTGGTGGTGTCGCCCTCGGCGGTGGCATGCCAATAGAGATAATTGACGTGCGGGCTGATCGGGAACGGGCAGGGGAAGCACTGCAGCAGCCCGGGGTCCTCCAGCACGGAAGCTGCGCTTTCCGACGCCGTCAGCAGCATGCTGCTGCGGCTCACGACGTGGCAGGCGGTCGCGAAATTCTGGCAGGTCAGGCGAACGGTGCGCGTCAGGCCGAGGCGCTGGAACTGGAAGTCCTCGAACGACAGGCCGCTGCGCCGCGACGTCACGCAGACATGCTCCATGCGCAGATAAGCCTTCTTGTCGAGCCGCGTGCCGAGCTCGGGATGGCCGCGGCGGGCGAACACCGCGATATGCTCGGTCAGGATCTGCTCGCGCCGCACCTCGGTCGAGAGCGGCAACAGCGTGTCGATCGCGACGTCGAGCGTGCCGGCGGCAAGCTCACGCTCCAGGTTGTTGCGCTCGCTGCGCACGGTGGCGATCTCGACCAGCGGCGCGAGGCTGCTGATCCGGTTGATCAGCGCGCTCAGAATCGGCGCCTCCAGATTGTTGCGCAGGCCGATCACGAACCGCTTCGGCGTCCTGGCCGGATCGAAGCGGTTGGTGTGGGTCAGCGTCGTCTCGAGGCCGTTGAGCGCCTGGCGCACCGTGGTGATGATCTGGCGCGCCAGCGGGGTCGGCGTCATCACGTGATGGCGGCGCACGAACAGCGGATCGTTGAACATCGCGCGCAGCCGGCTCAGCGCATGGCTCACCGCGGGCTGCGTCAGGTTGAGGCGGAAGCAGGCGCGGCTGACGCCGCCCTCGGAATAGATCGCGTCGAACACCACGAACAGGTTCAGATCGATATCGCGCACATGCATGGAAATAATCAATCCGTATCCGTCGAATGCATTTGACGAATATCAGTCGGCACTCTTAAAGTCTCAAGCAAAATAATACCTGGAGGAAACGATGAGCGTGCAATCGCCATCGCGCGGCGTTGCTGTCCCTGCGGCATCATCTCGCTCGGGCTCAATGTTCGCAAAGCCGAGCCAGGAGCAGATCGTGCTCCTGATCACGATCGCGCTGCTGGTGGTGTTCGGCCTGACGCTGAACGGCTTTGCCACCGTCTCCAATCTGCTCAATCTATTGCGCAGTATTTCCATCCTCGGCGTGCTCGGCCTCGGCATGGGGCTGATCGTGATCAGTCGCGGCATCGACCTCTCCGAGGTCGCTATCATGGCCGGTTCCTGGGCGATCGCGTTGATCTACATGCAGAACGGCATGCCCGTTTTCACGGCGGTACTGCTGGCGCTGGCAATCGCGGTGCTGATCGGCGTCGTGAACGGCGTGATGGTCGCCTTCGTCGAGGCGCCGGCGCTGTTCGTGACGCTGGCCGCCGGCTTCGTGATCTATGGCCTCGCATTCTGGATCGCGCCGGCCTGGGTGGTCTACGCGCCAAAGGACGCGCCGGGCCTGATGTATCTCGGCGCCGGACGGCTGTTCGGCATCCCGGTTCCAATCCTGGTGTTCGCGATCGCGGCGATCGCGATGCACCTGTTCCTGTCGCGCACCTCGGTCGGCCGCTTCATCTATGCGCAGGGCGACAATCCGGAGGCGGCGCGGCTGACCGGCATTCCGCTGCGGCCGCTGATCGTGCTCGAGCACGTGCTGGTTGCGCTGCTCGCCTGGATTGCAGGCCTGGTCTGGGTCGGCACCACGGGCAGCATGCAGATGGCGATCACGCAGGGGACCATGATCTTCGACGTCGTGCTGGTCGTCGTGATCGGCGGCATCAGCCTGATCGGCGGCCGCGGCAGCGTGTTCAGCGTCGTGGTCGGCTGCATCCTGATCGGCACGCTGCTCAACGCCTTCACCATCATGGACGTCAACAGCGAGGTGCAGAACATCATCAAGGGCGTGGTGCTGCTGGCGGCGATCGTGCTCGACAACTGGCTGCATCCCCGCGACGAGGAGACCGCGCGGCAAGGCGACTGAAACGAGTGTCCCCGCGCCAAAATCAATCATAACAAATCCAAATCAATCAAAAGAATTTCTTGTGGAGGAGACGATGAAGACGACGAAGTTCTGGACGATCCTGCTCGCCGGAGTGGCGGTTGCCGCCATGCCGTTCGCGGCATCGGCGCAGGATGAAGGCACCAAGGCCGGGCGCGAATTGCGCGCCGCCTACGACAAGTCGCTGCAGGGCAAGACCATCGCCTATCTGCCGATCGCGCTCGGCGTGCCGTTGTCGGACGAATGGGGCCGCGTGGTGCAGGAAGAGGCCGAGTGGCGCGGCATGAAATATGTCGTGCGCGATCCCAACAACAATCCGTCCGCCATGCAGCAGGCGCTGACCGCGCTGGTCGACCAGAAGCCCGACGTCCTGATCGTGCAGAACCCAAGCGTGACGCTGCTGATGAAGGATCTCAAGCGCGCCGAGGCCCAGGGCACGCATGTGATCCAGGTCAACATGGCCTCGAACTACAAGTCCGGCGCCTTCGTCGGCGTCGACTGGCGCGAGATCGGCAGGATGCTCGCCAACGAAGCCGTCAAGGCCTGCGGCACAGGCTCCGGCAAGTCAGGCAAGGTGCAGATCGTGCAGGGCGAATTGACCGCGGCTGCCAGCGTCGACCAGGTCGGCGCCATCATGGATGTCCTGAACAAGGACCCGAACATCAAGGTGGTGTCGAACCAGGCGGCGAACTGGGACGCCAACACCGCGCTCAACATCACCGCGACCGTGATCCAGCAGCATCCCGATCTCTGCGCCTCGATCGGCTTCTGGGGCATCATGGAGTCGGGGGCCGCGCAAGCGATCCGCAACGCCGGCAAGATCGACGACGTCAAGGTGTTCGCCTCGGGCGAGGGCTCGCAGCTCGATTGCGACCAGGTCACATCGGGCAATTTCAGCAAGTTCCTCAGCTACAAGGCGACCGAGCAGGGCCACGATCTGATGTTCGCGGCCGAAACCCTGCTGATGTCCGGCGACAAGCCCGGCACGAAGAACCTGTCTTACTACACGCGGCCGATCTGGATCGATAAGTCGAACGCCTCGCTCGGCGGCACCTGTTTCGCGCTACCCAAGAAAAACTAACAAGGCGCGGGGCAGCCGGCGCGGGGGGCATTCCCGCGCCGGCTGTGACAAGGATCAGAATCCGGACACGTGAAACCGGATCGAGGGAGTGCTTTGAACGATGTCGATGGCAGTTGATTCCTTTGCCGCGTCGGTGCGGCGGTTTTCACCCCGGCTTCTGCTGTCGGAGCTGTTGCTGAAACAGTGGTTTGAGCCAGTCGTTCCGTTCACCGTGATGATCGGGCTGTGGGCCTATTTCGCGTTCACCATTCCCGACTACGCCTCGGTGCAGAACTCGGTGTCGCTGCTGCGGCTGTTCGCCGAATTCGGCTTCGTCGCGCTGGCGATGGGCTTCTGCCTCGTCACCGGCGGCATCGACCTTTCGGTCGGCGCGATCTTTGCGCTGTGCAATTTCGCGGCGCTGTATTTCCTCCTGGTGCGCGAATGGCCGGTCGGCCTCGCGGTGCCGGCGACGCTCTTGGTCGGCGCACTGCTCGGCAGCATCAACGGCTTCCTGATCGGCTTCCTGAAGACGCGGCCGTTCCTGACCACGCTGGTGACGCTGATCATCCTGCGCGCCTCGGTCAACCTGCTCAACACCTCCTACGCTCAGGTGTTCGCGACCAACTCGGTCGAGAGCGACGCCTGGGATTTCATCGGCGGCGGCAGCGTGCTCGGCATTCCCGTCAATGCGGCGACGCTGTTCGTGGTGCTCTTGATCTGCCACATCTTCCTGTCGCGCTCGCGCTATGGCTGGCATCTCACCGCGATTGGCGCCAGCCGCAAGGCGGCGCGTCATGCCGGCATCCGCGTCCGCCTGATGCTGTTCATGACCTATGTGCTGTCGGGCACGCTGTGCGCGGCGAGCGGCATCTTCTATGCGGCACGGCAGGCCTCGACGGATTCCACCACCGGTGTCGGCTGGGAATTCCAGGCGCTCACGGCCGTGGTGCTCGGCGGCGTGTCGCTGGCCGGCGGCAAGGGCACGGTGTGGCGGGCGATGATCGGCGCGCTGATCATCTTCCTGCTGATCAACGGCCTCGTGCGCATGGGCATCCCGGGCTACGTCACCTCGGCGGTGACCGGCATGATCCTGCTCGCGGCCGTCGGCATCGACGTCAAATGGTCGAAGAACCGCGGCAAGGCGATCCAGAAGATCTATGTCAATCCGGCCTTCGTGCCGCTGGCCTCGGCGCCGGCGGTGCAGCCCGGCTCAGCCTCGCCCTATGCGCAGAACGACCGGCTGATCAAGGCGCAGGCGATCGGCGTCGACCAGGTCGAAGGCCCCGAGGACGTCATCCTCGACCGCCAGGGCCGGCTCTACGGCTCGACCCGCGACGGCAATGTGATCCGCTTCTCCGGGCCGAACTTCGAAACCCGCGAGGTGTTCGCCCATATCGGCGGGCGGCCGCTCGGCATGCAGTTCGATCGCGACGAGAACCTGATCGTCGCGGTGGCAGGCATGGGCGTCTACGGCGTCGCGCCCGATGGCCGCATCTTCAAGGTCACCGACGAGACCAACCGCACCTGGTACAAGCTGAACGACGACTCGCGCCTGCGCATGGCCGACGACCTCGACATCGCGCCCGACGGCAAGATCTATTTCAGCGACTGCACCACGCGCTACGAGATGACCACCAACACCCTCGACATCCTCGAGGGCCGGCCGAATGGCCGCGTGGTCTGCTACGATCCGGCGACCAAGACCACGCGCACGGTGATCAACCACTTCTATTTCCCGAACGGGATCTGCGTCTCCCACGACGGCAAGTCGATCCTGATCGCGTCGACCTCGCTGTGCAAGGTGTTCCGGCACTGGATCGACGGGCCGAACAAGGGCAAGACCGAAGTGCTGATGGACGAGTTGCCGGGCAACCCGGACAACATCAACCGCGCCTCCGACGGCACCTACTGGCTGGCGCTGGTCGGCATCCGCACCCCGACCTTCGACCTCGCCGCGCGAAAGCCCGGCTTCCGCTTGCGCATGGTCAAGCAGGTGCCGACCGACGAGTGGCTGGCGCCGGCGCTCAACCATGGCTGCGTGCTGAAGTTCAACGAGAAGGGCGAGGCGCTGGAGTCGTGGTGGGACCCGACCGGCATCTCGCATTCGACCCTGACGTCGATGCGCGAGCACCAAGGCTATCTCTATCTCGGCGGGCTCGAGAACAACCGGATCGGCCGCATCAAGCTCGACGGCGTCGACGACAGCTGGACCGGCTACGATGCCTATTGGGGCGCGAAAAGCAGGGTGACGAAATAATGGGATTCTTCGATCATCTGCTGCGCGACATCCGCAGCGTCGTCGACCGCGACGGCGGCCAGAACGCGATCCCGCCGCTCGACGGCGCACTGAGCCCGAACGACCGGCTCGACACCGCGGTGCCGATCGGCGAGCCGCTGCCCGGCATCGACGACGTGATCGCCGCCGGCGACGGCGCGGTCTATGTCTCCGCGGGCCGAAAGGTGCTGAAGCTCAGCGGCGCGGATTTCTCGACCCGCACTGTCGTCGCCGAGTTCGAGGACGATGCCGGCGGCCTCGCGCTGCATCCGGACGGCCGCCTGCTGGTCTGCGTCGCGGGCAGGGGGCTTGCCGCGATCGATCCCGCAAAGCCCGCGCCGCGCTGGCTGGATGCGGTCGGCGGCAGCGCGCTCACGGGGTTGTTGTCGGTCACGGCGGCGCCCGATGGCCGCATCTATGCGGTCGAAGGCAGCATCGGTCGCCGCCCGAGCGAGTGGCGGCACGATCTGATGGAGAAGCGGGCCAATGGCCGCCTGATCGGCTGCGGCGCCGGCCTCGACCATCCGCAGGTGCTGCTGCGCGACCTGCCATATCCCTATGGCGTGATGGTATCGGCCGACGGCAACAGCCTGTGGCTCACCGAGAGCTGGGCGCACCGCCTCAGCCGGTTCGCGCTCACTGCGGGCGGGCTTGGCCCGCGCGAGACCGTCGCCGCCAACATGCCGGGCTATCCGGCGCGGCTGCGTCCCGACGGTCATGGCGGGCTGTTGCTCGGCATGTTCGCGCGCCGCACCCATCTGATCGAGTTCGTGCTCAAGGAAGACGATTTCCGCGAGGAGATGATGGCGACGATGCCGCCCGATTACTGGGTGGCGCCGGCGCTGGTCGGCGGCAGCGATTGCCTGGAGCCGATGCAGATTGGCAGCGTCAAGGCGCTCGGCATCCAGAAGCCATGGGCGCCGCCGCGCTCCTATGGCCTGCTGGCGCATCTCGATGCCGAGGGCGATGCGACCGACAGCCTGCACAGCCGTGCCGGCGGCCGTTTCCACGGCATCACCGCCGCCTGCGCGACGCCTTCGGGCATCGTGATCGCGGCGCGCGGCGCCGGACGGCTGTTGCGCTACACGGGAGAGCTGCGATGAATGACGGCGTGATACAGGCAGCGACCGCGACCCAGTCCGCAGCCCGCGAGCCGGTGCTGCGGATCAGCAACGGCTCCAAGATCTATGGCGGCGTCCACGCCATCGAAGGCGTCAATTTCGATCTCTATCCCGGCGAGGTGCATGCGCTGGTCGGCGAGAACGGCGCCGGCAAGTCGACGCTGTGCAAGGCGATCGCGGGCGCGATCAATCTCACTTCGGGCGACTATCTGCTGGACGGGAAGCCTGCCAATTTCGAGCAGCCGCGCGACGCGCTCGATGCCGGCATCTGCATGGTCTATCAGGAGACCAGCCTGGTGCCGACCATGACCGCGGCGCAGAACATCGAGCTCGGCAACGAGAAGCTCTTGACGCGCTTCCGCACGCTGAACATCCAGGCCCAGCAGCTGTTGCAGTCGCTCAACTTCCACGTCGATCCGGCTACTCCGGTGGCGCTGCTCGGCACCGCCAAGAAGCAGATGGTGGAGATCGCGCGCGCGATCTACAACAAGGCGCGCATCATCATCTTCGACGAGCCGACCGCATCGCTGACGCCGGAGGAGATCGTCCATTTCTTCCATCTGGTGCGCGACCTGCGCGCCCGCGGCGTCTCCATCATCTACATCTCGCATGCACTGGAGGAATCGCTGCAGATCGCCGACCGCATCACCGTACTGCGCGACGGCAAGCTGGTGATCACCGCGCCCGCCAAGCAGCTGACCCGCGACGCGCTGGTGCAGCACATGGTCGGGCGCGAGGTGGCGCAGGCGGTCTATGGCGGCAAGGCCAAGACCCATCAGCGCCGCGAGAAGGTGCTGACGGTCGAGAACGTCACCATGGGCATGGCGGTCAAGAACATGTCGTTCTCGGTCTATGCCGGCGAGGTGGTCGGCATCGCCGGCCTGATCGGCTCCGGCCGCACCGAGATCGCCAAGATCGTCTACGGCGCGCTGAAGCGCAATCTGGTCAACGGCGGCACCATCCGGCTGCGCGGCAAGCCGATCCGCTACCGCGTGCCGCGGCAGGCGATCAACGACGGCATCGCTTACATCACCGAGGACCGCAAGGCCAACGGCTTCTTCGAGACCATGGTGGTCGACGACAACGTCTATATCGGCAGCCTCGCTACAAAGAAGGGCTGGAGCTTCCTGTTGTCGCGCGCAAAGCGCAGCAAGCTTGCCAATTACTGGGTCGACCGGCTGAAGATCAGCGCGCTGCAGCGCAAGGCCAGGATCATCGAGCTGTCCGGCGGCAACCAGCAGAAGGTGGTGCTGGCCAAGACCCTGGTGCAGGAGCCCTCGATCATCTTCTTCGACGAGCCGACGCGCGGCGTCGATGTCGGCACCATCCCGCACATCCACGGCGAAATCCGCCGCCTCGCCGACGAGGGCAAGGCGGTGGTGGTGATCTCGTCGTACCTGCCGGAGATCCTCGCGGTGTCCGATCGCATCCTGGTCGCCCGCACCGGCCGCATCGTCGCCGAGTTCGACGCGGCGGACGCGACCCAGGACAAGATCCTGTACGCCGCCGTGCATTGAAGGCCGCGACGTCGGCCCCGACTTCTCTCCATCGTCATTCCCCGGTGCGCAATTGCGCACGGGAGTAGGGACCGATAGCCACCAATCGCTGTTGTTTTGCAGCGCTGGGGCCGCGGCCTAATTTCAACAACAAAGGCCTGGGGTTATGGGTCCCTGCTTCGCAGGGACGACGGTTGTGGTGCGGCCAAACCTGCCCTTGACAATTATTTTAAGTATAAAATATTATCTCCCCATCGGCCCGCTGGAGTAAACGCCCCGGCCGCCGAACCCAACGGGAGAGCGCCATGCGCATCGTTTGCATTGGAGGCGGGCCGGCCGGGCTTTATTTCGGCATCCTGATGAAGATGCTGGATCCCTCGCACGTCATCTCCGTGGTCGAACGCAACCGGCCCTATGACACGTTCGGCTTCGGCGTGGTGTTCTCGGATGCGACCATGGACAACATGCGCAAATGGGACCCGGTCACCGCCGACACGATCGAGCAGGCCTTCAATCACTGGGACGACATCGAGGTCCTGATCAAGGGCCGCCGCATGCGCACCACCGGGCACGGCTTCGTCGGCATCGGCCGCAAGCGGCTGCTCAACATCCTGCAGGCACGGGCCGAGGAGCTCGGCGTCGAATTGATCTTCGAGCGCGAGGTCAATTCCGATCTCGAATTCCCCGATGCGGACCTGATAGTGGCGTGCGACGGCGTGAACTCGAAGGTTCGCGTCAAATATGCCGAGACGTTCCAGCCGGACATGCTGATGCGGCCGAACCGCTATATCTGGCTCGGCACCAACCGCCCGTTCGATGCCTTCACCTTCGATTTCCGCAAGACCGAGCACGGCTGGTTCCAGGCGCATATCTATAAGTTCGAGGACGGCGCGGCGACCTTCATCGTCGAGACCACCGAGGAGGCCTATCTCGCCCACGGCCTCGACAAGATGGAGCAGGGCGACTCCATCGCGTTCTGCGAGAACGTGTTCAGTGAGATCCTTAAGGGCCATCACCTGGTCTCCAACGCGCGGCATCTGCGCGGCTCGGCGTGGCTGTCGTTTCCGCGGCTGATCTGCGGCAAGTGGACTGCGTTCAACGGCAACAGCCATGTCGTGCTGATGGGCGATGCCGCCCATACCGCGCATTTCGCGATCGGCTCGGGTACCAAGCTGGCGCTCGAAGATGCGATCGAGCTCACCAACCAGTTCAAGATCCACGGCGCGACCAAGGACAGCATCCCCGCGGTGCTCAAGGCTTACGAGGAACTGCGACGCGTCGATGTGGCGCGAATCCAGAATGCGGCGCGCAACGCGATGGAATGGTTCGAGGTGGTCGGCTCGCGCTATGCCGACACGCTGGAGCCCGAGCAGTTCATGTACTCGCTGCTGACCCGCTCGCAGCGGATCAGTCACGAGAATTTGCGGCTGCGCGACAAGACCTGGCTCGAGGGCTATGAGCGCTGGTTCGCCGAGCGCAACGGTGTGCCCGCCACCAACGACCGCGTCACGCCGCCGATGCTGACGCCGTTCCACATCCGTGGCCTGTCACTGCATAACCGCATCATCGTTTCGCCGATGGCGATGTATTCGGCGGAGGAGGGCGTGCCGAACGATTTCCATCTGGTGCATTTCGGCTCGCGCGCGCTCGGCGGCGCTGGCCTGTTGTTCACCGAGATGACCTGCGTCTCGCCGGAGGCCCGGATCACGCCCGGCTGCTGCGGGTTGTGGAACGACGCGCAAGGCACGGCCTACAAACGCATCGTCGACTTCGTGCATCGCAATTCGGAAGCGAAGATCGGCATCCAGCTCGGCCATGCCGGCCGCAAGGGCTCGACCCGCGTCGCCTGGGAGGGCATGGACGAGCCGCTGCCGGACCACAACTGGCCACTGGTGTCGGCCTCATCGGTACCTTACCTGCCGGACGGCCAGGTGCCGGAGCCGATGAGCCGCGCCGAGATGGACGAGGTGCGCGAGCAGTTCGTTGCCGCCGCCAGGCGCGCCGCGAGCGCGGGCTTCGATATTCTGGAGCTGCACTGCGCCCACGGCTATCTGCTGTCGAGCTTCCTGTCGCCGCTGACCAACCGCCGCACCGACGAGTATGGCGGATCGATCGAGAACCGCGCGCGTTATCCGCTGGAAGTGTTCCGCGCCGTCCGCGCGGTGTGGCCGGAGGACAAGCCGATGTCGGTCCGCCTGTCCTGTCACGACTGGGCCGAGGGCGGCAACACGCCCGAGGACGCGCTCGCTTTCGCGAAACTGTTCAAGCAAGCCGGTGCGGACCTGATCGACTGTTCGTCGGGGCAGGTCTGGGCCGACGACCATCCGATCTATGGCCGGCTCTACCAAACGCCGTTCGCCGACAAGATCCGCAACGAGGTCGGTATCGCCACCATCGCGGTCGGCGCGATCTCGGAGGCCGACCACGCCAACTCGATCATCGCAGCCGGCCGCGCTGATCTCTGCGCCATCGCGCGGCCGCATCTCGCCGATCCGGCCTGGACGCTGCATGAGGCCGCCAAGATCGGCGTCAAGCAGATCGCCTGGCCGAAACAGTATCAGTCGGGCAAGTCGCAATATGAGGCCAATCTCGAACGCGCGGCCGCAGGAGGAAAGGCATGACGAGGTTCTGGCCCAGCGCACATGCGCTGGTCACCGGTGCCGGCTCCGGCATCGGCGCCGCGACGGCGATCGCGCTCGCAAAGGCTGGCGTGCGCGTCAGCATCGCCGGGCGCCGGATCGAGGCGCTGAAGGCGACCGCGGCGTCGCTCGGCAAGCAGTCGGGTGCCGTCGTGTCGATCGACGTAACCGACGAAGCCGCGGTGACCAAGGGGGTCGCTGAGATCGAGGCCGCGGCCGGCCCGATCGATATCCTCGTCAACAATGCCGGCAAGGCCGGCAGCGCGCCGTTCGACAAGACGAACGCGGCGCTGTGGGCCGATATGCTGGCCAGCAATCTCTCCAGCGTGTTCCTGGTGACGCAGGCTGTGCTGCCCGGGATGGCGCAGCGCGGCCGCGGCCGCGTGATCAATGTCGCTTCGACCGCCGGTCTCACGGGTTACGCTTACGTTTCGGCCTATGTCGCGGCGAAGCACGGCGTCATCGGGCTGACGCGCTCGCTGGCGCTGGAATATGCCCGGCGCGGCGTCACCGTGAATGCGGTCTGCCCCGGTTATACCGACACGCCGCTGGTAGCGGATGCCGCCGCCAACATCGTCGCCAAGACCGGACGCAGCGAGCAGGAGGCGCGGGCCGCGCTCGCAAAAGTCAATCCGATGCAGCGGCTGGTCACGCCGGAGGAGGTCGCCGACGCCATCTTCTGGCTTGCCTCCGAGGGGGCATCGTCAGTCAACGGACAAGCCGTCGCAATCGCCGGCGGCGAAGTCTTTACCGGGTGAGGAAAAAATCATGTCCGAGATGAAAGCAAAGCTCCGGCCGTTCAAGGATTATCCCGCAAAGCACTTCCGCTGGTCGACGGATGCGAGCGGTCGTGTCGCGACCATTACGCTGAACCGGCCGGACAAGAAGAACCCGCTGACCTTCGAATCCTACGAGGAGCTGCGCGACCTCTTCACCAACCTCAAATCTGCCTCCGATGTCCGCGCCATCGTACTGACCGGCGCCGACGGCAATTTCTGCTCCGGCGGCGATGTGTTCGAGATCATCGAGCCGTTGACGCGGATGGCGATGCCGGACCTGCTCGCCTTCACCCGGATGACCGGCGAGGTGGTGCGCGCGATGCGCAAATGCCCGCAGATCATCGTCGCCGCGATCGACGGCATCTGCGCCGGCGCCGGCGCGATGCTGGCGCTGGCGTCCGACCTCAGGCTGGCGACGCCGCAGGCCAAGACCGCATTCCTGTTCACCCGGGTCGGCCTTGCCGGCGCCGACATGGGCGCGTGCGGGCTGCTGCCGCGCGTGATCGGGCAGGGCCACGCCGCCGATCTGCTCTATACGGGGCGCGCGATGAGCGCCGACGAAGGCTTTGCTTGGGGCTTCCACAACCGCCTGGTGCCACCGGCCGAGCTCGCGGCTGCCGCGCAAGAGATGGCACGCTCGCTCGCGGATGGACCGTGGTTCGCGCATGGCGTGACGAAAACGATGTTCAACCAGGAATGGGCGATGGGCGTCGACGAGATGATCGAGTCCGAAGCCCAGGCGCAGGCGATCTGCATGGTGACGGGCGACTTCCGCCGTGCCTTCGAGGCCTTCGCTGCCAAGAAGAAGCCGGCGTTCGAGGGCAATTGAGATGATCGAGATCCTGCAACCGGAAGGATGGGCGAAGCCGATCGGCTACGCCAACGGCATGGCCGCACGCGGCAAGCAGCTCTTCATCGCGGGCCAGATCGGCTGGAACGGGCAATGCGTGTTCGAGACCGACGATCTCGTGGCGCAGATCGGCCAGACCCTGCGCAACATCGTCGCGGTCGCGGCTGCCGGCGGGGCGAGACCCGAGCACATCGTGTCGATGACCTGGTTCCTGCTTGACCGCAAGGAATACTCGGCGCGGCTGAAGGAGATCGGCTCCGTCTATCGCGACGTCATCGGCCGGCACTTTCCGGCGATGACCGCGATCCAGGTTGCCGGCCTGATCGAGGATCGCGCGAAGGTGGAAATCCAGGCGATCGCGGTGGTGCCGGATTAACTGTTCCGGCGGCTGAAACGTTAACCCTTGGGGACACTTGGCCGCAGCGGAGGAAGTAGGGGCGACAAAGCCGCTTGCGGCCGGACGAGCCGGCATGCGACCCTAGGCGAAAGCGTAAATGCGTCCTGTTGTGAGTGGAGTAAGGGACGATGAAGGCGATTATCGTCGGTGGCGGAATCGGTGGCCTCACCACTGCGCTGATGCTGCGCTCGCGCGGCATCGCTTGCGAGCTGTACGAGCAGTCGGAGACGATCCGCGAGCTCGGCGTCGGCATCAACACCTTGCCGCATGCGATCCGCGAGCTCGCTGGGCTTGGCCTGCTCGACAAGCTCGACGACGTCGCGATCCGCACCTATGAGCTGTTCTATCTGACGCGGCATGGCCAGCAGGTCTGGCACGAGAAGCGCGGGCTCGATGCCGGCCACGACGTGCCGCAATTCTCGATCCATCGCGGCCGCCTGCAAAGCGTGATCCATCAGGCGGTGATCGACCGTCTCGGCGCCGATGCGATCCGCACCGGCTGCCGGCTCGGCGCCTTCACCCAGGACGAGGGCGGTGTCTCGGCCTATTTCTTCGATCGTAGCGGCGCCCATGTGCACACTGCGCGCGGCGACATCCTGATCGGCGCCGACGGCATCCACTCCAAGGTGCGCGAGACGCTGTTCCCGGGCGAGGGCGGGCCGTGCTGGAACGGGCTGATGCTGTGGCGCGGCGCCACGGACTGGCCGGCCTTCCTGACCGGACGCTCAATGATCATCGCCGGTGGGCTGAACGCCAAGGCGGTGATCTACCCGATCGCGCCGGGCTCGAGCCCGGCGAGCCGGCTCACCAATTGGGCAGTGCTGGTGCGGATCGGCGACGGCTCCTCGCCGCCGCCGCGCCGCGAGGGCTGGTCCAATCTCGGCCGGCGCGAGGAGATGATGCCCTATGTCACGAGCTTCACGATCCCGCAGGTCGACTTCACCGGCCTGATCAACGCCACGCCGGAGTTCTGGGAGTATCCGTGCTGCGACCGCGATCCGCTGCCCTATTGGTCGAGCGGCCGCGTCACGCTGCTCGGCGACGCCGCGCATCCGATGTACCCGGTCGGCTCCAACGGTGCCTCGCAGGCCATCCTCGATGCGCGCTGCCTGGCCGACATGCTGGCGCGATCGGAGCACCCACGTCAGGCGCTGGCGGCCTATGAGCGGCAGCGGCTGCCGATGACCGCCGACATCGTCGCCTCCAACCGCCGCGGCGGACCGGAGGGCGTGATCGACGCCGTCGAGCAGCTCGCTCCACAGGGCTTTACCGACGTCGACACCATCCTCAACTACGAAGCGCGCGAGGCGATCGTGCGCGGCTATGCCGCCAAGGCCGGCTTTGCCGCGCGGGTGGTGGCGCGGCAGTAGGTTGAGCCGAGACGATTGCGTCTCTTCGTGAGGCGGCAACTTGCGATCCGTCACCCTGAGGAGGCCGCAACGCGGCCGTCTCGAAGGGTCGACGGCCACCAGCGGGGCCGTTCATCCTTCGAGACGCCGCTTCGCGGCTCCTCAGGATGACGGTGCGAGGCCGGCGCCTACGCTAGCCGGGAGGCGGCGGCAGGAAGTGGATGTTGTGCTCGGCGGCGAGCCGCACCACGTCGTCCGGGTTCTGTTCCTTCATGTTGTGGATCGCCCAGAACAGGTCGTAGAGCCGGCGCGTCGGCGACACCCAGAACAGCGTCTTGGCCGTCTGCTGCGACTTGTTGAAGATGCCGTGCGGCTTGCCCATCGGCAGCCGCACCAGGTCGCCGGGCGTGGCGGATTCGTCGGCCCCGTCGAGCATGAAATCGAGCTTGCCCTCGAGGATATAGAGATACTCGTCCTGGTCGGGATGGATATGCGGCGGCACGAAGGTGCCCGGCGGGAAGGTGGCGTGCCAGGAGAACGAATGCTCGGTGCGGCTCTTCGGCACGTAGGTCTGGCCGAGGATGCCCCAGGAAATGCCCTGGATGCCCTCATTGGCGCGGGTGATGCCGGCGATCTCGTCTTTCATCGTCATGTTTCCCTCTCTTTTGCTTGACGCGTTTTCTTCACGCGAGCCGGTGTCCACTTCGAAAACGCTTTGTGGCTTACTTGGCGGCGCAATCCTTGGCGTAGCGGTCGCCATAGTTCGAGAACACCTTTTCGACGATCTCGGTCTGGAATTTGCCGTCCGGCCGCTTCGCGACCTTGGTGAGATAGAAATCCTGGATCGGATAGCCGTTGTTGTTGAACTTGAAGTTACCGCGCAGCGAGGTGAAGTCGGCCTTCTTCAGCGCCGCCGCGACCGCGTCCTTGTTGGAGAGGTCGCCCTTCACGGCCTTCACCGCGCTGTCGATCAGAAGCGCCGCGTCATAGGCCTGCATGGCATAGGTGCCGGGCACGCCGTTGTAGGCTGCTTCATAGGCGGCGACGAACTTCTTGCTCTGGGGATTGTCGAGGTTGGGCGCCCAGTTCGCGCCGCCGAACATGCCGACCGCGGCGTCCTGCTGCGCGGGCAGGGTGGATTCGTCGACGGTGAAAGCGGAGAGCACCGGCACGGTGGCGCCGGCCTGCTTGTACTGCTTCACCAGATTGACGCCCATGCCACCCGGCATGAAGGTGAACAGCGCGTCCGGCTTCTGCGCGGCGATCTTGGACAGCTCAGGCTGGAAATCCAGCGTGTTCAGCGGCGTGTAGGATTCCTCCGTTATCTCGCCCTTGTAGTCGAGCTTGAAGCCGGCGACGGAGTCGCGGCCGGCCTGGTAGTTCGGCACCAGGAGGTAGACGCGCTTGTAGCCGCGGTCCTGCGCCACCTTGCCCAGGATCTCGTGCACCTGGTCGTTCTGGTACGACGTCACATAGAAGAACGGGTTGCATTCCTTGCCGGCGTAGCTGGAGGGACCAGCATTCGGGCTGATCAGGAAGGTCTTGCTGTCGGTGACCGGGCGGTGGATCGCCAGCAGGATGTTGGAGAAGATCGGGCCGACCACGAAATCGACCTTGTCGCGCTCGAGCAGGCCGCGCACCTTGACCACGGCAGCGTCGGGCTTCAGCTCGTCGTCGGCGTTGATGATCTCGACATCGCGGCCGGCCATCTTGCCGCCGAGGTCCTTGACCGCGAGTGCAAAGCCGTCACGGACCTGCTGGCCCAGCGCCGCGGCAGGTCCCGAGGTCGTGACCAGCACGCCGATCTTGATCTTCTCCTGCGCGGCCGCCGGGGCCGCCGCGATCCCGAGCAGCGCCGCCAATCCCATCAGTTTTGTCAGTTGTTTCATGTCACTCCCCCAAAGCAATGTCGTGATGCCTTTCCAGCTTGGTCGCAGCTTAGTCTGACGCGCGCGACCGCCGCAAGCGATGTGGCATTGCGTCAGGCTGCCAGCTGCGCAACTCGCGAGCCTGTCGCGCCCCATGCAAGCGCCGCGCCAATTGCTTGAAGTTTAAAGAAATTACAGAATTGCCTCGGTGCACCGGGCCGGATTCGCTATTGTCCTTGCAGGGCGCCACGAATTGCTTGAAGCTCAAAGCAATCGGTCCGACCGAAACCCGCCGCGGAGGCACGATCGCCGCATGATCCTCGATTCCGAAACCAAAGCCGTCGAACTGCCCGACGATCACGGCACCGAGCTCAGGCTGTGGCTGCGGCTGTTGACCTGCACCACGCTGATCGAAGGCGAGGTGCGCAGCCGCCTGCGCGAGAAATTCGACGTCACCCTGCCGCGCTTCGACCTGATGGCTCAGCTCGACAAGGTGTCCGACGGCATGACGCTGTCGGACCTGTCGAAGCGGATGATGGTGTCGAACGGCAACGTCACCGGGCTGGTCGAGCGCCTGGTTGAATCGGGCCATCTCGATCGCCGCACCTCGGAGACCGACCGCCGCGTGCAGTTCATCCGCCTGACCAAGACCGGCCGGGCCGAGTTCCGCAAGATGGCGGCCGAGCACGAGAAGTGGATCGCCGATGTCTTTGGCGACCTCTCGCCGAAGGACATCCGCGAGCTGATGCGGCTGCTTGCCAAGGCCAAGGGTTCGGCGCAGCGCTCGGCCAAGGCGCGGACCGCTTAAGCCGTGAGCGGGATCGATTACGAGGTCGAATACAACAATCGGGCGCGCGTGCCGGAGAACCCGGCGATCATGGCCGGCTGGGCACGAGACTCCGCGGCCTATCGCGAGCAGCACAAGCCGCGGCGGCTGAGCTATGGACCGGGCGAGCGCAACGTCATCGACCTCTTCGAGGGTGATCGCGAGGGGCCGCTCGTGGTCTTCATCCATGGCGGTTACTGGCAGGCGCTCGACGGCTCGTCGTCGAGCCACTGCGCGCGCGGCCTCAACGGCCACGGCATCAGCGTCGCGGTGCCGAGCTACGATCTCTGCCCAAGCGTCTCGGTCGGCGACATCATCGGCGAGATGCGTGCGGCGTGCCGCGAACTGGCAAAGCTCGGCCGGCCGCTGGTCGTGTCGGGCCACTCCGCCGGCGGACATCTTGCCGCATGCATGCTCGCGACCGATTGGGCGGCCTACGATGCATCGCTGCCCAAGAACCTGGCCAGGGCTGCTTATGCGATATCAGGCCTGTTCGAGCTGGAGCCGCTGGTCGGCACCTCCATCAACAAGGCGCTCGGCCTCGACCGCGACGCAGCAAGGGCGGCGAGCCCGCTGCTTTGGAAAGCACCCGCCGGCACGACGCTTGATGCCGTCGTCGGCGGCGCCGAGAGCGCCGAATATCACCGGCAGAGCCGGACCATCGCCGATTTCTGGGGCGGAGCGGGCGTTGCCACGCGGTTCGGCACCGTGCCCGACGCCAATCATTTCACTGCGATCGCGCCGCTCGCCGACCCGGAGTCGAAGATGGTCGCGCGACTGAAGCAGCTCACACAGATCTGAGGTTCTGAGGGATCGCCAGCGACGGCCGAGTGATTTCCACCCTTGCGCCAAATTATTTTAAGTATAAAATGATTGGCGATTGGAACGCTGCCGGGCGTCCCCGATATCAGTCGTCTCGACGTTGGTCTTTGGCCTTTCTGGATGGAAAGCGAGGGCAATCGAATGTCAGGTGAATTTCCCGGGCTCGGCCCATCCGGGCATGTCGACGATTTCGCGCGGCGCAACCTGCCGCCGTTCCAGCAATGGCCGCAGCTGCTGCTCGACCGGCCGGAATTCAAATATCCCGACTATCTCAACGCCGCGGTCGAGCTGACCGACCGGATCGTCGAGCAGGGCATGGGCGATCGCATCGCGCTGATCGGCAACGGCCGCCAGCGCACCTACAAGGAATTGACCGACTGGTCCAACCGCCTGGCGCATGCGCTGGTGGAGAATTACGGCGTCAAGCCCGGCAATCGCGTGCTGATCCGCTCGGGCAACAACCCGGCGCTGGTCGCGGCCTGGCTCGCGGCGACCAAGGCCGGTGCCGTCGTCGTCAACACCATGCCGATGCTGCGCGCGGGCGAGCTGGCCAAGATCGTCGACAAGGCCGAGATCTCGCTGGCACTGACCGACAGCCGTATCGCCGATGAGCTGGTGGCCTGCGCCAAGACCAGCAAATTCCTCAAGCAGGTCGTCAATTTCGACGGCACCTCGAACCATGACGCCGAGCTCGACCGGATCGCGCTGAACAAGCCGGTCAAGTTCGATGCGGTGAAGACCGGCCGCGACGACGTCGCGCTGCTCGGCTTCACGTCGGGCACCACGGGCGAGCCCAAGGCGACCATGCACTTCCACCGCGATCTCCTGATCGTCGCGGATGGCTACGCCAGGGAAGTGCTCAAGGTGACGCCGGACGATGTGTTCGTCGGCTCGCCGCCGCTGGCATTCACCTTCGGCCTCGGCGGGCTCGCGATCTTCCCGCTGCGCTTCGGCGCCACCGCGACGCTGCTGGAGAACGCGGCGCCGAGCGAGATGATCAGGATCATCGAGACCTACAAGGCGACGATCTGCTTCACCGCGCCGACCGCCTATCGGGCGATGATGGCGGCGATGGACAAGGGCGCCGATCTGTCGTCGCTGCGGCTCGCGGTCTCGGCCGGCGAGACGCTGCCGGCGCCGGTGTTCGAGAGCTGGACCAAGAAGACCGGCAAGCCGATCCTCGACGGCATCGGCAGCACGGAGCTGCTGCACATCTTCATCACCAACCGCGCCGGCAGCGCCGTTGCCGGCACCACGGGCACGCCCGTGACCGGCTACCAGGCGAAGATCGTCGATGAGGACATGAACGAGCTGCCGCCGGGGCAGGTCGGCAAGCTGGCGGTTCGCGGCCCGACCGGATGCCGCTATCTCGCGGACTCCCGGCAGACCAAATATGTCCGCGATGGCTGGAACATCACCGGCGATGCCTTCGTCAGCGATGAAAACGGCCGGCTGTCCTTCGTGGCGCGCGCCGACGACATGATCATCTCGGCGGGCTACAACATCGCCGGTCCCGAGGTCGAGGCGGCGCTGCTCGGCCACCCCGATGTCGCCGAATGCGCCGTGATCGGCGCGCCCGACGAGGAGCGGGGACAGATCGTTTCAGCCTTCGTCGTGCTGAAGCAGGGCGCGCGCAGTGACGATACCGAGGTCAAGCTGTTGCAGGATCACGTCAAGGCGACGATCGCGCCGTACAAATATCCCCGCGCGATTGCTTTCGTCGAGGCGTTGCCGAAGACCCAGACCGGGAAGATCCAGCGCTTCAAGCTGCGCGAGGCCAGCTAAGAATAGGGCGACGGCCTGAAGCTGTCGCCCTAAGGATTCAATTCGCGATCGACAAGCGAAAGAGAGCTCAATGCGCGCCGGCGCCGCCCGCCGCGCTCTTTGGCTTGCCGGTCAGAACGATCGCGATCGCAGCGAGCGCGAGCACGACGCCGATCACCGCGAAGGCGTCACTGAAGCCGAGCACCAGCGCCTGACGCTTCACGATATTGCCGATCGCCACGATTGCCTGGCTGTGCGCGGTGGCGGGGTCCGAGATGCCGTGGCTGAGGAAGTAGTTGGTGACTTCGGTAATCCGGGTCCGCACCTCGTCGCGGCCGAGATGAACGGACTGGCCGATGATGTTGGAGTGGAACTGCTCGCGCTTGGTGACGATGGTCGAAAGCAGCGCGGTGCCGATTGCGCCGCCGAGGTTGCGCATCATGTTGGAGATGCCGGAGGCCGCCGGTGCATCCTGCGGCGCGACGCTGCCGAGGCTGATGGCGGACAGCGGCGCCAGCGTAATCGCCTGGCCGACAGCGCGAACGATGTTCGGATAGAAGAACTGGTCGCCGGAATAGTCGAGCGACATCTGGATGTTCATGAAGGAGGAGACCGCGAACAGCGCCATGCCGGTGAACGCGATCAGCCGGGCATCGAAGCGCTGCATCAGCTTCGGCACCAGCGGGATCAGGATCAGCTGCGGCAGGCCGGTCCAGGCCAGCACCTGGCCGATCTGCTCGGCATTGTAGCGCTGCACCTGGCCGAGATAGGCGGGTAGCAGATAGACCGAGCCGAATAGCGCGAAGCCGACGAACACCGCCGAGATGGTGCCGAAGCCGAAGCTGCGCTGGGTCAGGAGCCGCAGCCGGAGCAGCGGCTTCTCGACGACCAGTTCGATCCAGACGAACAGGGTCAGGCTGACCGCGGCGATCACTGCGAGCTTGACGATGAAGGGCGAGCCGAACCAGTCGTCCTTGTTGCCTTCCTCCAGCACCGCCTGCAGCGATGACAGGCCGATCGCCATCGTGATAATGCCGAGCCAGTCACCTTCACGCAGCAGATGCAGCTGCATCGGCTGGCGCTCCAGCGTGAAATAGAGAGTAGCGACCATGACCGCGGTCGGGATCACGTTGACGAAGAAGATGGTCTGCCAGCCGTAATTCTCGGTCAGGTAGCCGCCGATGGTCGGGCCGATCGCCGGGGCAAAGGTCACGGCGAGCGCGAACATCGCCAACCCGATCGGCTGCTGCACCTTCGGCAGCTTGGTGAAAACCAGCGTGAAGGCCATCGGGATCAGCACGCCGCCAAAGAAGCCCTGCAGGCCGCGCATCGCGATCATCGATGGCAGATCGTGGGTGAAGGCACATGCGACCGAGAACAGCGCAAACAGCGTGGCGAAGCTGATGATGATCTTGCGGAACGAGAACACCCGGCTGAGGTAGTCGGTGAGCGGAATCACCACGATCTCGCCGATCAGATAGGACGTCGAGATCCACGAACCATTGTCGACGCCGGTTCCGATGCCGCCCTCGATGTTGAGCAGCGAGGCGTTGGTGATCTGGATGTTGAGGATAGCCATGAAGGCGCCGATCATGGCCGCCAGGATCGAGATCCAGACGGTCACACTTGCGCGATTGGGATCCACGGTGGCGCGAGGCGCGGCGGCGGAGGAGGAGAGCGCGAGGTCGGACATGACATCACCTATTTGAACGAGGCGACAGCGAGTTTCGGCGTGGCTTTGGCTTGCGGAGCTTGCGCGGCAGGATGTGAAAGTGTCGCGATGGAGGGGATCACCGACATGCCCGGCCGCAGATCGACATTGGTTGCGTCGAGCACGATCTTCACCGGGATGCGCTGCACCACCTTGGTGAAGTTGCCGGTGGCGTTATCCGGCGGCAGCAGCGCGAACTCCTGACCGCTCGCCGGCGCCAGGCTGTCGACATGGCCGCGTACGACCTGACCGGGGAACATGTCGACCTCGATCTCGACCGGCTGGCCCTTGCGGACATGGGTGAGCTGCGTCTCCTTGTAGTTTGCGATCACATAGGCGCCGGTGGCCGGCACCAGCGACATCAATTGCGTGCCGGCCTGGACGAACTGGCCGGTGCGCAGCGTGCGGTTGCCGACCACGCCGTCGATCGGCGCGGTGATGGTGGTGTAGCCAAGATTGAGCTCGGCCTGGTTCTGCAGGGCAGTGGCCCGTCCCAACGCCGCAACCGCCTGGGCGATCTCGGCCTTGAGCAGTTCCACCTGGCGCTCGGCGGAAGCGAGGTTTGCGGTGTCGCGGGCGATAGCGGCCTGCGCGCTGGCGTAGCGCGACTGCGCCTGCTGCGCGTTCTGCACGCTGCCGAAACCGGTGCCGGCGAGGTCGGTGTAGCGCTTGTTCTCCTGCTCGGCGAAGGTCTGCGTCGCGGTATCCACCGCAAGGGTCGCGCGCGCCGCCTCGATCACCGAGTGCTGCACGTCGAGCTGGGCACGCTTGCTGGTGATCGCGGCTTCGGCAGCAGCGACGTCGGCCTTCGACTGATCAAGCGCGACCTTGAAATCGCGCTCGTCGATCCGTGCCAGGATCTGCCCGGCACGTACATGCTCGTTGTCGCCCACCAACACCGCGCTGAGATAGCCGGAGACCTTCGGCGCGATCGTGGTGTTGTCGGCCTTCACATAGGCGTCGTCGGTCGAGACCTGAAAGCGGCCGACCGTCCAATAGTCCCAGCCGTACCAGGCGCCACCTGCGAGGACGGCCAAGGCTGCGCCGGCGAGGAGGAGGCGGCGAAGCTTGCCCTTGGCGGCGGCGGGCTTGGCTGTTTCCGGGTTGGCGATCAATTGCTTGGCGGTTGCGGCCGGAACCTGGCTCTCGGCCTTGAAAGAGGTTTCATGCTGGCTCATGGCAGTGGCTCCTGGAAGCTTTATATCCCTCTGGGAAACCTTGCGAATTTCGCTCCGGGTTGCCCTGGATAATTAGGAAACTTGATGTTTTCCAAAATATCCCCCATATTGGGACTGTCAATAGAATGACAGGCATCATCTAAAAGCATGGCTTGCCGATGAACCGGAATGACAAGGATCAGACTGAGCAAAACCTGGCTGTGCCGGAGCGGCGCGGCCGCGGGCGGCCGCAGCTTCGCTCCGACGACGAGACGCGCGCGCTGATCTATGAGGCCGCGCGGCGGGAGTTCTCGGAGCGTGGTTTCGCTGCGGCGAGCATCGCCGACGTCGCCTGCCGCGCCGGCGTCTCCACCAAGACTCTCTACCGGCTGATCCCGACCAAACTGGCGCTGTTCGAAGGCATGGTGACCGACCGGGTCGACCGGTTCGTCTCCATCGTGAGTCTCGGCGCCTGCGACGGCCGCAACGTTGCCGCGGCCCTGGAGGCCGCGTTGCTGACCTGCGCCGAGCTCATCCTCGACGCCGAGGTCATCGCCCTGCAACGGATCATCCTGGCCGAGAGCGACAAATTCCCCGACATTGCCGAGACGTTCTACGAGAAGGCGATGCAGCGGACCATCGCGGCACTGGCAAGCTGGCTCGGCGTGCAGCAGCGGCGAGGGCGGATCGTGCTCGACGATACTGAGGCCGCCGCGGGCATGCTGCTTGGCATGCTCGTGTTCAAGCCGCAACGCGACGTCATGTTCGGGCACAAGCCCGTGCTGACGCGCAACGAGATCGAGGCTCGCGCCAAGGCCTGTGCTGCGCTCTTTCTGTCCGGCTGCGCCGTGCCGGCAGGCCAGGCCAACGCGCAGAACGGAGGTGCATGATGCCGGAGCCGGCCGCGACCTATTCCGTCGAGGCGCAGATCTCGCGCGACGACCAGGCCAAATGCGAGGATGTGCTGGCGCGCTGGATGGCCGCGCTCAATCGTCATGACGCCGCGGCCATGGACACGCTGATGCACTTCCCGCATGTGCGGATCGCGGGCGGGGTGGTCACCGTCTATCAGCAGAGCGGCAACAATCCGATGGATTTGTTCGAGCGGCTGCGCAAGCAGGACGGCTGGCATCACAGCGCCTGGAACGAGACCAGGCTGGTGCAGTCCTCGCCGGCGAAGGCGCATTACGCCGTGCGCTACACGCGCTACCGCGAGGATGGCTCGGTGATCGGGATCTACGATTCGCTCTACGTGCTGAGCCTGCTCGGCGGCGCCTGGAAAATCCAGAGCCGCTCGAGCTTCGGCCCCTGAGCAAGCTGCGCCAGGCGCCGCATTACTTGGCCGCCGCCGAAGCGGGAGGCTGCGTCAACACTTGCCGGATCATCCGGGCGAGATCGGCCTTGCGATAAGGCTTCGGTAACAGCGTTACGTCGGGGTCGAGACGGCCGTGGTGGATGATCGCGTCCTCGGTATAGCCGGAGGTGAACAGCACGCGCACCGAGGGCAGCCTGGCGGTCACGGCATCGGCCACCTGCCGGCCGTTCATGCCGCCGGACATGATGACGTCGGTGAACAGCACGTCGCAGACGAACCCATTGTCGACGGCGGCCAGTGCTTCCGGGCCGTTGGCGGTGACCATCGTGCGGTAGCCGAGCTGCTCGAGCTGGGCGCTGACGTAGTTGCGCACCAGCGGATCGTCCTCGACGACCAGGATGGATTCATGGCCGCCGCGCGTGTCGACCGGGGCAGGCGGTTCGACATCGACCATGTCGCCCATGCTGCGCGGCAGATAGAGCTTGATCGACGTACCGTGGCCTTCTTCGGAATAGATCTTGAGGTGGCCGTCGGACTGCTTGATGAAGCCGTAGACCATGCTCAGCCCGAGGCCGGTGCCCTTGCCGGTGTCCTTGGTGGTGAAGAACGGTTCGAACACCTTGTCGCGGATTGCCGCGGGGATGCCGCCGCCGGTGTCGCTGACGGCGACCATCACGTATTCACCCGCGCGCACATCGGGGTTGGCCGCGGCATAGACCTCGTCGAGGATAACGTTGCTGGTCTCCAGCATCAGCTTGCCGCCTTCGGGCATCGCATCGCGGGCGTTGACGGCGAGATTGAGCAGCGCGGTCGCCATGTGATTGGGATCGATGAAGGCCGGCCAGGCGTCGGGCTCGAGCGCGGTATCGATCTCGATCTGCTCGCCGAGCGACGGGCGCAGCAGCCGCGCGGTGTCCTGCACCAGCGTGTTGAGGTTGGCCTCACGCGGTTGCAGCGGCTGCTGCCGCGAGAAGGCCAGCAGATGCTTGGTCACCTCGGCGCCGCGGAAGGCGGCGTCGCTGATCATTTTCGTCACCGACGATAGCGCGGCGTCGTGCTCGACCGCCTCGGCGAGGATGTCGATCAGGCCGGTGATGACGGTCAGGATGTTGTTGAAGTCGTGGGCAATGCCGCCGGTGAGGTGCCCGACGGCCTCCATCTTCTGCACCTGGCGCAGCTTCTGCTCGGCCTCGAGCTGCTCGCGGGCGGCCTCGACCTCGCGGGCGCGCATGAAGATCTCGGCTTCCATCTGCTCGGTGCGCTCGCGCAGCCGGTCGGTCAGCTTGTCCTGCTCGGCGCCGCGCTGCTTCAACTGAATGAAGCTGGTGACGTCTTCGACCCGATGGATGATGTAGGTGAACTGTCCGGTCGGCCCGAACACCGGCGTATTACGCGGGCTCCAGTACTTTTCCTCGAACCCGCCGCCCTCCGACTCGGGCTTGCGGATGTCGTATTTCTGCACCGACATGGTGTCGGGGCGGCGGAACTGGACCACGCGTTCGAGCGAGGCGCGCAGGTTTCGCACCCCGTCGGCGGCCGGATCGTCCGGATTGTCGGGAAATACGTCGAACAGCCCGCGCCCGAGGATCGCGGCACGCTCGGTCTTGGTGGCGCGCAGATAGGCGTCGCTCACTGCCACGATGCGGAAGTCGGGCTGGGTCAGCACCAGATAGAGGCCGGGCGCCGCCTCGAATAACGCCTTGAAGTCAGGCATCGGCGGGGACTGGTTTTGCAGTTCATCCTCCCTCGCAGGGATACGGTCCGCCACTGACCGCACCTCAAGATGTGACATGCGTTTGCCGGAACTTCAATGGTTAACATACGGTAGCGGCTTGATTTTTTCGATCGAGCGGGGGGCGCGGCGCGGGGCCGCTAGTGCGAATTCGGCAGGTAGCGCCAGCCCTCCTTGCCGAGGAAGTCCAGCATGGCCTGTGCGGGCGGCAGCAGGATCTTGTCGGTGCGCCGGATCGCGTGCCACTGCCGGACGATCGGCAGGCCCTTCACCTTGAGGACCACCAACCGGCCGTCCTCCAGCTCGTGGAACACGGTGTGCTGGGAGATGAAGGCGATGCCGAGCCCGGCCATGACGGCCTGCTTGATGGTCTCGTTGCTGTCCATCGCCATGCCGAGCTTCGGCTCCAGTCCGACCCGCTCGAAATATTGCTGCATCAGCATCCGCGTGCCGGATCCCTGTTCGCGGGTGATGAAGGTCTCGTTGGCGAGCTCCGGCGGCGAGACGTGCCGCCGCCGCGCCAGCCGGTGATCGGGTGCCGCGATGATGAAGTGCGGATGGCGGCCGAGCGGCTTCATCTCGACCTCGACATCGGCAGGCGGCCGGCCCATCACAGCGATATCGAGATCGTAGCCGCGCAGCGCGTCGCGGATTTCCTCGCGGTTGCCGATCCGCAGCGTCACCTCGATCTTGGGAAAGCGGCGCGAGAACGCGGCGATCGCGAACGGCACGAAATACTTCGCGGTCGAGACCGCGCCCATCGCGACGCGGCCGCCGCTGCGGCCGGCGATCATGTCGAGCGACTGCTCGCAATCCTTCAGCGCCGCCTCGATCCGCTCGACCAGCGTCAGCACGTGCGCGCCGGCATCCGTCAGCGCCATGCCCTCGCCGGTGCGCTGGATCAGCGGCAGCCCCGCGAGCGCCTGCAGGTTGCGGAGCTGCAATGTCACTGCAGGCTGCGTCAGGTTCAACCGGTTGGCCGCCGAGGTGATCGAGCCGGCCTCGTGCAGGGTTGAGAGGGCGCGCAGCTGGCGAATGGTGAGATCCCGCGTGAAGTTGCCGGCCATGCCCAGCTCCATAAGAAAAACTTTGCCCGGACCAAAGATAATGAAATTTCCCTAATTGGGCAATTCGCGCGTTGATACGGCTAAGGCGACTCCCCTGAGGTCGCCTCTCGTAGCCTCGGGACAGAGGGCGCGATCATAGGGAGAGGCCGGTGGAGATTCGTCCTGCATTGCATGCCCATCTGGAGTGGCCGACGCAGCATAGCCCGTTGCGCGCCGCGACCGTTGCGGTGATCGAAGCGCTGGCCGGTGCCGCGATCGAGCTGTCGCGCATCATTGCCGCCGGGCCGCTCGCCGGCATCGTCGGCGAGAGCGGCGGCATCAATCCCGACGGTGATCGCCAGAAGACCCTCGACATCGTCGCCGACGGCCTGATGCGCGACGCGCTGCGCGCCGCGCCGGTCGCCGCCGTTCTCTCGGAGGAGGTCGAACTGCCGGAGACGCTCGATCCGGATGCGCCGCTCTGCGTCGCGATCGATCCGCTCGATGGATCAGCCAATCTCGAGAACAACATCTCGATCGGCACGATCTTCTCGATCCGGCCGAAGGGAAACGACATCATTTCGACCTTCTTCGAGCCCGGAACGGCGCAATGTGCCGCGGGTTTCTTCATCTACGGTCCGCAGATCGTGCTGGTGCTGGCACTCGACCAGCGCGTCGACTGTTTCACCCTGGATCCCAGAACAGGCGAGTTCGTGCTGACTGCACGCGACCTTCGGGTGCCGCAGGATACGCCGGAATTCGCCATCAACGCCTCGAACCGGCGGCACTGGAGCGGCCAGGTGCGCAACTATATCGACGAGTGCCTGGCCGGCGTGAACGGCGAGCGCGGGCAGGACTTCAACATGCGCTGGATCGGCTCGCTGGTGGCGGAAGCCTACCGCATCCTGATGCGCGGCGGCGTGTTCCTGTATCCGGCGGATGCGCGCCAGGGCTACCGCGAAGGCCGGCTTAGGCTGCTGTATGAAGCGCATCCGATCGCGCTGATCATGGAGTGGGCCGGCGGCGCCGCGTCGAGCGGCCGGTCGCGCATTCTCGAACTCTCGGCACGCACGCCGCATCAGCGCGTGCCGCTGATCATGGGATCGACGCGCGCCGTGCGCGACGTCGATGCGATCCACCTGACCGTCGAGCCGTTGTTCGAGAGCAGCGATGCCCCGCTGTTCGCGCGGCGCGGCCTGTTCCGCTGAAGGGGGAGCGTATGTCACGCAGGCATCCCATCATCTCGATCACCGGCTCATCCGGCGCCGGCACCACCTCGGTGAAGAAGACGTTCGAGAACATCTTCCGCCGCGAGAACGTGGTCGCGGCCTATGTCGAAGGTGACGCGTTTCACCGTTACGACCGCGCCGAGATGCGCAGCATGATGGTGGAGAAGGCGGAACGCGGCAACAAGCACTTCAGCCATTTCAGCCCCGAGACCAATCTGTTCGAGGAGCTGGAGAAGCTGTTCCGGGACTATGCCGAGACCGGCACCGGAACGACGCGGCACTATGTGCATGACGAGGAGGAATCGCGGCTCTACGGCGCCAAGCCCGGCACCTTCACCGCCTGGGAAGCGCTGCCGGAGAATTCGGATCTCTTGTTCTATGAGGGCCTGCATGGCGCCGTCGTCACCGACAAGGTGAATGTCGCGCAGCATGCCGACCTCAAGATCGGGGTCGTGCCGGTGATCAATCTCGAATGGATCCAGAAGCTGCATCGCGACCGCAGCCACCGCGGCTACTCGACCGAGGCGGTGACCGATACCATCCTGCGCCGCATGCCGGACTACGTGAACTACATCTGCCCGCAATTCACCGAGACCGACATCAACTTCCAGCGCGTGCCGACGGTCGATACCTCGAACCCGTTCATCGCGCGCTGGATCCCGACCCCTGATGAATCGATGGTCGTGATCCGGCTGAAGAACCCGCGCGGCATCGATTTTCCCTACCTGCTTTCGATGATCCCGCACAGCTTCATGTCGCGCGCAAACTCGATCGTGGTGCACGGTGCCAAGCTCGATCTCGCGATGCAACTGATCCTGACCCCGCTGATCCTGCAATTGATCGAACGAAAGAGGCGAACGATATGACCGCACTTGCGTCCGTTGCCAGCCGCCCCGACATCAGCCACGACGAGATGGCCAACGCCATCCGCTTCCTCGCCGTCGACGCCGTGGAGCAGGCGAAGTCCGGTCATCCCGGCATGCCGATGGGCATGGCCGATGTCGCGACCGTGCTGTTCACCGATTTCCTG
This sequence comes from Bradyrhizobium sp. UFLA03-84, assembly GCF_002289535.1. Lineage (NCBI taxonomy): Bacteria > Pseudomonadati > Pseudomonadota > Alphaproteobacteria > Hyphomicrobiales > Nitrobacteraceae > Bradyrhizobium > Bradyrhizobium sp. UFLA03-84. The sequence continues at coordinate 264,138 of NZ_NSJY01000014.1, forward strand.
AAGTTCGATCCGGCCGATCCGGCCTGGCCCGACCGCGACCGCTTCGTGCTGTCGGCCGGGCACGGCTCGATGCTGCTCTACGCGTTGCTTTACCTCACCGGCTACGAGAGCATGACGCTCGATCAGCTCAAGGCGTTCCGACAGTGGGGATCGCAGACCCCTGGGCATCCGGAGTATGGCCATACGCCTGGTGTCGAGACCACGACCGGGCCGCTCGGGCAGGGCATCGCGACTGCGGTCGGCATGGCGCTCGCCGAGCGCCTGATGAACGCGCGCTTCGGCGACGACTTGGTCGACCACTATACCTATGTGATCGCCGGCGATGGTTGCCTGATGGAAGGCCTGAGCCATGAGGCGATCTCGCTGGCCGGCCATTTGCGGCTCAATCGCCTGATCGTGCTGTTCGACGACAACCAGATCTCGATCGACGGCGCGACCTCGCTGTCCTGCTCGGACGATCAGGCGGCACGGTTTGCGGCCAGCGGCTGGAACGTCTGCCGCATCGACGGCCACGATCCGCAGGCGATCACTGCTGCGATCAGGCAGGCGCGCACGAGCGATCGGCCGTCGCTGATCGCCTGCCGCACCGTGATCGGGTTTGGTGCGCCGAACCGGCAGGGCAGCGAGAAGGTGCATGGCGCACCGCTCGGCACCGACGAGGTGGCGAAGACCCGCAGCGCGCTGCGCTGGCCGTATCCCGCATTCGAGATCCCCGATGTGGTGCTGGCCGAGTGGCGCGAGCTCGGCGGCCGCGGCCGCGATGCACGGCGCGCCTGGATCGAGCGCTCGCGTGCCGCCTGCAAGGCCGAGAAGGGCGAACGGTCGCCGTTCCACGATGCGCTGAACCGGAAACTGCCCTGCGCCTATACCAAGGCGATGGCAGCGCTCGTCGAGCGCTTTGCAACCGAACGGCCGAAGCTCGCGACGCGGCAGGCCTCGCAGCAGGTCATCGACGTGATCGCGGAAGCCTTGCCGAACCTGCTCGGCGGCTCGGCCGACCTCACGCACTCCAACCTGACGCAGGCGAAGTCGCAGGTTCCGGTGCGGCCGGACACGCTCGACGGCAGCTACATCCACTATGGCATCCGCGAGCACGGCATGGCCGCAGCGATGAACGGCATCGCGCTGCATGGCGGGTTCATTCCCTATGGCGGCACTTTCCTGAGCTTCGCCGATTACAGCCGGCCGGCGATCCGTCTCGCGGCTTTGATGGGGATCCGCGTCATCCATGTCATGACCCATGACTCGATCGGGCTTGGCGAGGACGGGCCGACGCATCAGCCGGTCGAGCATCTGGCGGCGCTGCGGGCGATCCCGAACCTGCTGGTGTTCCGTCCAGCCGACGCGGTCGAAACAGCGGAGGCCTGGGACTGCGCGCTCAACGCAGAGACCTCGCCGTCGATCCTCTGCCTGTCGCGGCAGGCGCTGCCGACGGTTCGCGATGGCGGCAAGGACAACCAGGTCGCGCTCGGCGCCTACGTTCTCGTCGAGCCGGCTTTCGCGCGTGACGTCACCCTGATTGCAACGGGTTCAGAGGTGTCGATTGCGCTCGAAGCCGCAAAGCTGCTGGCGGAAGCAGGGGTACAGGCCGCGGTCGTCTCGGCCCCGTGCTTCGACCTGTTCCGCCAGCAGCCGAGCGACTATCGCGCCAAGGTACTGGGCACCGCGCCGCGCGTCGGCGTGGAAGCCGCCGTCGAGGGCGACTGGGCGCGCTGGCTCGGCGACGACGGAGCCTTCGTCGGCATGACCGGCTTCGGCGCGTCCGCACCGGCCGATGTGCTGTACCGCGAATTCGGCATCACGCCTGCGGCGGTCGCCGCAACCGCAAAACAGCTCATCCAACGAGCGAATTGAAAGGAGGACGCCACGATGGCGCGGATCACACTGAGGCAATTGCTGGACCACGCCGCCGAGCGCGGCTACGGCGTGCCGGCCTTCAACATCAACAACATGGAGCAGGGTCTCGCCATCATGGAGGCGGCTGCCGCCTGCGACGCGCCGGTCATCATCCAGGCCTCGCGCGGTGCGCGGTCCTACGCCAACGACATCATGCTGGCGAAGATGATCGATGCGCTGGAGGAGATGTATCCGCAGATCCCGCTCTGCCTGCATCTCGACCACGGCAACGAGGAGGCGACCTGCGCCACCGCGATCCGCTATGGCTTCACCTCCGTGATGATGGACGGCTCGCTCAAGGCCGACGCCAAGACCGCGGCCGATTATGACTACAATGTCGATATCACCCGCCGGGTCGTCGACATGGCGCACTGGGTCGGTGCGTCGGTCGAAGGCGAGCTCGGCGTGCTCGGCTCGCTCGAGCATGGCGGCGGCGAGCAGGAGGACGGTCACGGGGTCGAAGGCAAGATCAGCCACGATCAGCTGCTCACCGACCCGGACCAGGCGGTCGATTTCGTCCGCGCCACCAAGGTCGATGCGCTCGCGATCGCGATGGGTACCTCGCACGGCGCCTACAAGTTCACGCGCAAGCCCGACGGCGAGATCCTGGCGATGCGCGTGGTCGAGGAGATCCACACGCGACTGCCCAACACGCATCTGGTGATGCACGGCTCGTCCTCGGTGCCGCAGGCGCTGCAGGACGTGTTCAACCAGTTCGGCGGCGAGATGCCGCAGACCTGGGGCGTGCCGGTCGAGGAGATCGTGCGCGGCATCAAGCACGGCGTGCGCAAGGTCAACATCGACACCGACTGCCGGCTGGCGATGGCCGCGGCCTTCCGCAAGGTCGCCGTGCAGTCGAAGAGCGAGTTCGATCCGCGCAAGTTCCTCAAGCCCGCGATGGATGCCCTGCGCGAGCTCTGCCGCGACCGCTTCGAGCAGTTCGGCACGGCCGGCAATGCCGCCCGGATCAAGGTGGTTGGCCTGCCGGAGATGGCCCGGCGCTACCGCGCCGGCGCGCTCGATCCGCAGATTGGAAAAATGACCCAGGCCGCCTGAGCAAATGGCGACGAAACACAGGAGATTGAGATGAACATGCAGCAGTCGATCACCGTGCGCGGCAAGGATCGCTACAAGTCCGGCGTGATGGAATACAAGCGGATGGGCTATTGGGAGCCGAACTACGAGCCCAAGGACACCGACGTCATCGCGCTATTCCGCGTCACGCCGCAGGACGGCGTCGATCCGACCGAAGCTTGCGCTGCGGTGGCCGGCGAATCCTCGACCGCGACCTGGACCGTGGTGTGGACCGACCGGCTGACGGCGGCGGAGAAGTACCGGGCGAAGTGCTATCGCGTCGATCCGGTGCCGAACTCGCCGGGCAGCTATTTCGCCTATATCGCCTACGACCTCGATCTGTTCGAGCCGGGCTCGATCTCGAACCTGACGGCGTCGATCATCGGCAATGTGTTCGGCTTCAAGCCGCTCAAGGCGCTGCGGCTCGAGGACATGCGGCTGCCGACCGCCTATGTGAAGACCTTCCAGGGCCCGGCGACCGGTATCGTGGTCGAGCGCGAGCGGCTCGACAAGTTCGGCCGTCCCTTGCTCGGCGCCACCGTGAAGCCGAAGCTCGGCCTGTCCGGCCGCAACTACGGTCGCGTCGTCTACGAGGCGCTGAAGGGCGGGCTCGACTTCACCAAGGACGACGAGAACATCAACTCGCAGCCGTTCATGCATTGGCGCGAGCGCTTCCTGTACTGCATGGAGGCGGTCAACCGCGCGCAGGCCGCGACCGGCGAGATCAAGGGCACGTACCTCAACGTCACCGCGGCGACCATGGAGGACATGTACGAGCGCGCCGAGTTCGCCCATGAACTCGGCTCCAACATCGTCATGATCGACCTCGTGATCGGCTACACCGCGATCCAGTCGATGGCGAAGTGGGCGCGCAGGAACAACATGATTCTGCATCTGCATCGCGCCGGTCACTCGACCTACACGCGGCAGCGCAGCCACGGCGTCTCGTTCCGCGTGATCGCGAAATGGATGCGGCTCGCAGGCGTCGATCACATCCATGCCGGGACCGTTGTCGGCAAGCTCGAGGGCGACCCGAACACCACGCGTGGCTACTACGACATCTGCCGCGAGGACTTCAACCCGATGCAGCTCGAGCACGGCGTGTTCTTCGACCAGAACTGGGCGAGCCTCAACAAGCTGATGCCGGTGGCCTCCGGCGGCATTCATGCCGGCCAGATGCACCAACTGCTCGACCTGCTCGGCGAGGACGTCGTGCTGCAGTTCGGCGGCGGCACCATCGGTCATCCGCGCGGCATCCAGGCCGGCGCAACCGCCAACCGCGTCGCGCTGGAAGCCATGATCCTCGCCCGCAACGAGGGCCGCGACTACGTCCATGAAGGGCCGGAGATCCTGGCCAAGGCGGCGCAGACCTGCACGCCGCTGCGCGAGGCGCTCGATGTCTGGAAGGACGTCACCTTCAACTACGAGTCGACGGATGCCCCTGATTTCGTTCCCACGCCGAGCATGGCGGTCTGACAGGAGTTTCTCATGCGCGTGACCCAAGGCTGCTTCTCATTCCTGCCCGATCTCACCGACGAGCAGATCGCTGCGCAGGTGCAATACTGCCTCGACAAGGGTTGGGCGGTGAACATCGAGTTCACCGACGACCCGCATCCCCGCAACACCTATTGGGACATGTGGGGCCTGCCGATGTTCGACCTGCGCGACGCAGCCGGCATCATGAAGGAGCTCGCCGACTGCCGGCGGGTCTATGGCGACCGCTACATCCGGATCTCCGGCTTCGATTCTGGCCATGGCTGGGAGTCGGTGCGGCTGTCCTTCATCGTCAACCGGCCGCGCGAGGAGCCCGGCTTCCGGCTCGATCGTCAGGAGGCCGCCGGTCGTAACCTGCATTACTCGACGCATTCTTATGCGGCGGGCCGCCCCGAGGGCGAACGCTACGCCGATCAGTGACCGCGTCCGGTTGGCAAGCCAGGCGGGTTGCTCCCTCGACCGTCTGGTCCGGATGCACTTCTCCGTCGTCGCCGCAGCGGCGACGGAGCTTTTCTTGAAGCGAGAGGATGATGACCCAAGTACAGGAACAGATCCGCGAGACGCCGCCCGAGACCATCGACCTCCGGCATGAATTCGCCGACCTCGGCATCGGTGATGTGCTCGACCAGCTTGATTCCGAATTGATCGGCCTGAAGCCGGTGAAGACCCGCATCCGCGAGATCGCGTCACTGCTGCTGGTCGAGCGCATCAGGCAGAAGATGGCGCTGGCAACGACATTTCCGACGCTGCACATGTCGTTCACCGGCAATCCCGGCACCGGCAAGACGACGGTCGCGCTGCGGATGGCCGGCATCCTGCACAAGCTCGGCTTCGTCCGCCGCGGCCACGTCATCAGCGTCACGCGCGATGACCTCGTCGGGCAGTATATCGGCCACACCGCGCCGAAGACGAAAGAGATCTTGAAGAAGGCGATGGGCGGCGTGCTGTTCATCGACGAGGCCTATTACCTGTACCGGCCTGAAAACGAGCGCGACTACGGTCAGGAGGCGATCGAGATCCTGCTGCAGATCATGGAAGCGCAGCGCGAGGACCTGGTGGTGATCCTGGCCGGCTATGGCGACCGCATGGAAAAATTCTTCCAGAGCAATCCGGGGTTCCGGTCGCGCATCGCGCATCATATCGACTTCCCGGATTATTCGGACGGCGAGCTGCTGTGGATCGCCGAGCTGATGTTGCAGCAGCAGAATTATCGTTTCTCTCCGGAGGCACGCGAGGCTTTCACCCAGTACATCGGCATCCGCAAGGAGCAGCCGCTGTTCTCCAATGCGCGCTCGATCCGCAATGCGCTCGACCGTATCCGGCTGCGCCAGGCCAACCGGATCGTGGCGAAGCTCGACCGCACGCTCACGGCAGATGACGTGATGTCGATCGAGGCCGGCGACGTGCTGGCGAGCCGCGTGTTCACCAAAGGGATCGGCGCGGCGGGCGAGGGGCGATGAACCAGGCGCTCGCGGCGAGCCGGATCGCCGGGATGCGCGACATCATCGCGGGGGCGCGCGCCTTGATCTTCGATGTCGACGGCACGCTCGCCGAAACCGAGGAGGTGCACCGCCGTGCTTTCAACGAGGCGTTCGCCGAGGCCGGCCTCGATTGGTTCTGGGACCAGGTCACCTATGGACGGCTGCTTCGGGTCGCCGGCGGCAAGGAGCGCATCCGCGCCTTCGACGAGCGCAACGCGGTGCCTATGCTGACATTCGCAGAGATCGCCGACCTGCACCGGATCAAGACCGCGCGCTACGCAGCGCTGATCGCGGCAGGCGGCTGCCCGTTGCGGCCGGGTGTGCGGGCCTGGCTCGCCGGCGCACGCCGCCGCGGCCAGCGGCTGGCGATCGCCACCACGACCTCGCACGGCAATATCGAGGCGCTGCTGTCGGTTGCGTTGGGGGCGGACTGGGCCGATCTGTTCGAGGCCATCGTCGCCGGCGACGACGTGCCGCGGAAGAAGCCGGCCCCGGACGTCTATATCGAGGTCCTGGCGCGGCTCGGGCTCGGGCCGGCTGATTGCATCGCGGTCGAGGATTCCGGCAATGGCCTGGCCGCCGCGGCGCGGGCCGGCATCCCCGCGGTCATCACCCGGAGCACCTATTTCAGCGACGATGATTTCTCCGAGGCGCTCCTTGTCGTCGACGATCTCTCCGAGATCGACGGCTAAGGCCCGCCTGCCGTGTAGCAGGGAGGCCGCTCCGGACATTTTATTCGGATGACTAAATAAATTGATCTTGCATCCATAGCATAGTAGGGGCACTTTCAGCCAGAAGCTGTGCCGAACTGTCAGAAAGTCTGCCGGTCGGTGACGAGTGCCAACAATATTGGGAGCGCGCGCCTGATGATCCTCGATGAGCCAAGTCAATTTATTCGGTTAGTGAAATAAATTGTGCTTGCGTCCGTGAGACAAGTAGGGGCACCATCCACCAAAGGTTGCCAGAAGCAGTACCAAGCCACCAGAGGACGTTCTGGAGGACGTTGGCGCGTGCCGGCAATTCGGGGAGACAGCGCCTCATGATCCTTCATGTCATTCGGACGGCTCGCTCGTCCCACCGCATGACTTGCGGATGACCTCATCATAGCGGGATCGATATGGTTGATCGTGCGAAGTGAGCATGGCGCCGTTGACAGGCATAACCGACATTCCGCGATTTCGGCTCGTGACGGTCCCAGCGCCGACCGACATCGCCGTAGATCTGTGACCAACCAATGATAGCCGTCGATTGACGCTGTCCAAGACAACGATACCCAACTCAAAAAGCCAAGGGAGTGACGCATGTTCAGATTGAAGGTCTCGTTGATCGCACTGGCGCTGGCAGGTCTCACCGCGGCCGCACCGGAGGCGCTCGCCCAGAGCAAGCCGACCATCGGCATCGCGATGCCGACCAAATCCTCGGCGCGCTGGATCGACGACGGCAACAACATGGTCAAGGTGCTGAAGGAGCGCGGCTACGGTACCGACCTGCAATATGCCGACGACGACATCCCGAACCAACTCTCCCAGGTCGAGAACATGGTGACCAAGGGCTCCAAGGTGCTGGTCATCGCGGCGATCGACGGCACCACGCTATCCGACGCGCTGAAGCAGGCCAAGGCGCAGGGCATCACGGTCATCGCCTATGACCGTCTGATCCGGGATACACCGAATGTCGACTACTACGCGACCTTCGACAATTTCCAGGTCGGTGTTCTGCAGGCGAACTCGATCGTGAATGCGCTCGGCCTGAAGGACGGCAAGGGGCCTTTCAACATCGAGCTGTTCGGCGGCTCGCCCGACGACAACAACGCCTATTTCTTCTACGACGGCGCGATGTCGGTGCTGAAGCCGTACATCGACAGCGGCAAGCTGGTGGTGGCCAGCGGCCAGATGGGCATGGACAAGGTCGCGACCCTGCGCTGGGACGGCGCCACCGCGCAGGCGCGGATGGACAATCTGCTCAGCGCCTTCTACGGCAAGAAGCGGGTCGATGCGGTGCTGTCGCCCTATGACGGCCTGTCGATCGGCATCATCTCCTCCCTGAAGGGGGTCGGCTACGGCAGCAAGGACCAGCCGATGCCCTATATCAGCGGTCAGGATGCCGAGGTGCCGTCGATCAAGGCGATGCTGCGCGGCGAGCAATACTCGACCATCTTCAAGGACACCCGCGATCTCGCCAAGGTCACTGCCGACATGGTCGACGCCGTGCTGAGCAAGAAGGAGGTCAGTGTCAACGACACCAAGACCTACAACAACGGGGTCAAGGTGGTTCCGTCCTATCTGCTCAAGCCGGTCGTGGTGGACAAGACCAATTGGGAGAAAGTCCTGATTGACAGCGGCTACTATAAGCGCTCGCAATTCGACTAAGGCGGGTGAGCCGGACGCACCCCGCCAAGGCCGATCGACGCTGCGAGACATGATCCGATGACGGCGATGCTTGAGATGCGTGACGTCAGCAAGAGCTTTGCCGGCGTGCAGGCATTGCGTGACGTCAACTTCACCGTGGAAGCCGGCCAGATCCATGCTCTGGTCGGCGAGAACGGTGCCGGCAAGTCGACCCTGATGAAGGTGCTGAGCGGGGTTTATCCCGCCGGCAGCTATGAGGGGGCGATCCTGTTCGACGGCGAGGAACGCCGGTTTCGCGATATCAACGATTCCGAGGAATTGGGGATCATCATCATCCACCAGGAGCTGGCGCTGATCCCGCTGATGTCGATCGCCGAGAATATCTTTCTGTCGCGCGCACCGTCACGGTACGGCGTGATCGACCGCAATGCGGTGTACCGGAGGACGGCGGAGCTGCTGGCGCAGGTAGGCTTAAGGGAATCGCCGGACACCCTGGTCACCGATCTCGGCGTCGGCAAGCAGCAGCTGGTCGAGATCGCCAAGGCGCTGTCGAAGAAGGTGCGCCTGCTGATCCTGGACGAGCCGACCGCGAGCCTCAACGAGGCCGACAGCGCCGCGCTGCTCGACCGGCTGCTGGCGTTCCGCGAGCAAGGCATCGCCTCGATCCTGATCTCGCACAAGCTGAACGAAGTCGCACGCGTCGCCGACCGCATCACGGTGCTGCGCGACGGCCGTACCGTCGACAGCATCGATTGCCGGACCGAAGCGGTCGACGAAGACCGGATCATCCGTAGCATGGTCAACCGCGATCTCGCGCATCGCTTCCCGGAGCGCAACGTCGCGATCGGCAATCCCGTGATGACGGTCGAGAACTGGTCGGTGTATCACCCGCTGCACACCGCCCGGCAGGTGATCAAGAACGTCGACTTCAAGGTGCGGCGAGGCGAGGTGGTCGGCATCGCCGGCCTGATGGGCGCCGGCCGTACCGAATTCGCCATGAGCCTGTTCGGCAAGGCCTGGGGCTACAACATCACCGGCAAGATCCGCCTTGACGGACGCGAGGTGAGCCTCACCGGTGTGCCGGCCGCGATCGACGCCGGGCTTGCCTATGTCACCGAGGACCGCAAGCAGCTCGGGTTGATCCTCGCCGACGACGTCCGCAAGAACGTGACGCTAGCGAGCCTTCGCCAGGTCGCCGAGCGCGGTGTGATCGACGATGTCGTCGAGCTGAAGGCCGCGAGCGATTACCGCAACCGGATGCGGATCCGCTGTTCCGACGTCTATCAGGAGGCCGGGCAGCTTTCGGGCGGCAACCAGCAGAAGGTGGTGCTGTCGAAATGGCTGATGACCGATCCGCAAGTGCTGCTGCTGGACGAGCCGACCCGCGGCATCGACGTCGGGGCCAAGTACGAGATCTACTGTATCATCAACGAGCTCGCGGAAGCTGGCAAGGGTGTCGTGGTGATCTCGTCGGAGATGCCGGAACTGCTCGGCATCTGCGACCGGATCTGCGTCATGAATGACGGCGCCTTCGTCGGCGAGTTTGCCAAGGACGATGCGACGCAGGAGAAGATCATGCGCGCCATCATGCGCAATGTCAGGATGTCCGGGAGCGGCGCACATGACGATGCCGTGCGGGTGGCAGGAGGAGCGCAATGACCGACAAGACGGTGTCACTTCCCGAGGCCCCCAAGCACTCCGGCTTCATCAAGAACAATCTGCGCAACTACGGCATGCTGCTGTCGCTGCTCGCGATCATGCTGTTCTTCCAGATCGTGACCGACGGCACGCTGTTGCAGCCGGTCAATCTCACCAATCTCGTGCTGCAGAACAGCTACATCGTGATCATGGCGCTCGGCATGCTGCTGGTGATCGTCACCGGGCATATCGATCTGTCGGTCGGCTCGGTCGCGGGATTCGTCGGCGCGGTCGCGGCGGTGCTGATGGTGACCTACCATATCGACTACCCGATCGCCTTCATCGCCTGTCTGTTGATCGGTGCTGCGATCGGCGCGGCGCAGGGCTACTGGGTCGCCTATTTCAAGATCCCATCCTTCATCGTGACCCTGGCGGGCATGCTGGTGTTCAAGGGCCTTGCGCTCGCGGTGCTGCAGGGGCGCTCGGTCGGGCCGTTTCCGCCGACCTTCCAGAAGCTGTCGTCCGGCTTCATCCCCGAGCTGTTCCCGAGCGCCGGCACGCTCTATCCGACTTCGCTCTTGATCGGCGTCGTGCTGGCGTTCGCGCTGGTGCTGGCGAGCGCCAGGGGGCGGGCGCGCGAGCAGTCGCACGGCATCGAGGTCGAGCCCTACGCGTTCTTCGTCGCCAAGAGCATCGCGCTGGCCGGCGCGGTGCTCTATTTCACCTATCTGATCGCCTCGCATCGCGGCCTGCCGAACGTGCTCGTCATCATGACGGTGCTGATCGCGGCCTATGGTTTCGTCACGCGACGCACGGTGATCGGGCGGCAGATCTATGCGGTGGGCGGTAATGCCAAGGCCGCGAAGCTGTCGGGGGTCAAGACCGAGCGGCTGACCTTCTTCACCTTCGTCAACATGGGCGTGCTCGCGGCGCTCGCCGGGCTGGTGTTCGCGGCGCGGCTCAATACTGCGACGCCGAAAGCCGGCCTTGGCTTCGAGCTCGACGTGATCGCCGCCTGCTTCATCGGCGGCGCCTCGGCCTATGGCGGCGTCGGTCGGGTCGGCGGCGCCGTGGTCGGCGCTATGATCATGGGCGTGATGAACAACGGCATGTCGATCCTCGGCATCGGCATCGATTACCAGCAGGTGATCAAGGGCCTCGTCCTGCTCGGCGCCGTCTGCATCGATGTCTACAACCAGCGCCGGTGATTGCCGCACGGTCATGATTTCGCGATATGATACCTGTGCAACGCAGGAGAATGCCGCGTGAAACTATCCCATGTCGATGCGCTGACCATCGGAAATATCCTTGCTGAAGTCGGCCGCGTCGAGATCATGCCGCGGTTCCGCCGTGTCCGCGAGATCGAGGTCCGCACCAAGACGTCGGCGTTCGACGTCGTCACCGAAGCCGATGAGCTGGCGGAGCAGGCGATCTCGGCGGCGCTGCTCCGGGCGTTTCCGAATGCGGTCGTGATCGGCGAGGAAGCGACGTCGCGCGATCCGTCCGCGCTCGATCAGGTCGGAACCGCGGAGCTCGCTTTCATCATCGATCCGATCGACGGCACCCGGAATTTCACCACGAGCCTGCCGCTGTTCGGCACCATGGTGGCCGCCACGATGCGCGGGGAGATCGTGTTCGGCGCGATCCACGATCCCGTCTGCAACGACACCGCGTTCGCGCTGCGCGGCGAGGGCGCCTGGCTCGAGATGCCTGATGGCAGCCGGCATGACCTGAAGGTGGCACCGGCGGTGCCGGTCAAGCAGATGGACGCGGTGATCGGCGTCAACTTCCTGCCCGAGGCGCTGCGCCCGATCGTCGCCGGCAACCTGTCCAAGCTTGGTGTCAGCGCCTGGCTCCGATGCGCCGCGCACGAGTATCGGATGGCGGCATCCGGCCATTGCCATCTGTTGTTCTACAACAAGCTGATGCCGTGGGATCATGCCGCGGGCTGGCTGCTGCATCGCGAGGCCGGCGGCTACAGCGCGCATTTCGACGGTTCACCCTACAAGCCGGTCAATCTAACCGGCGGCCTGCTGTGCGCGCCCGACGAAGCGAGCTGGCATGCGGCACAGCAGGCGATCCTGACGCCGGCCGAGTAGCGGCGGAAATTCCGCGAGTACGGTTCAATTGGCAAACCGCTTGCTCAGTGTCATCACCCACGCAACGACGCTTCCCGCGCGTCGTCCTGGCTTTCGCCGGGACGACGATGAGGATCGTTTCGATTCCAAGCTCTCGATGTCATCACCCGCGAAGGCGGGTGATACGGTATTCCAGAGACATCCGTGCTTGAGCCGAGAGGCCGCGGCGTACTGGATCGTCCGCTCAAGCCGGGCGATGACAGCGAAGTGAGCACACAGCTCTTCCCGCGCGTCGTCCCTGCGAACGCAGGGACCCATACTCCGCGGCGGAGATTGTGAACGGGACTCGTCGTTCCATCGTCGCGAAACAATCTGCATTTGTCGTGACGGGTCCTTGCGTTCGCAGGGACGACACTGAATGTGTTGCGCGGGTGGCGGGCCGCAGCGCTGCGTTCTCGCGGCATGTTTTATCCGGGCTTCCATCTCGCCGCGCGTTCGCCTGGCTGACCGGATAACGATCACCGGGTCATGCCCGGAGGCCCGGGCATGACCCACGGAAGCGTTACTCGCTGCCGACTTCGCCGGTGATGATGTTGCCGAACAGCGTCCAGCTTTCGCCTTCGAACCGCATCAGCTGCGACTGCTCGATCGGACGGAAGTCGGTCGCGCTGGTGTTGATCCTGATCCCGGGCAGGATCATCTTCGGCGCAAAGTCCTTCAGGCTGGCGGCCTGCTTCATCACGTTCTCGCGCGTCAGGTCGTCGCCGCATTGCTTGAGCACTTGCGCGAGCGTTTGCGCAGCGGCGTAGCCATAGACGTGATTGCCGTTGGTCTTGTCGCCGTCGGGCATGTACTTGTCCATGAACGTCCGCCACTCCTTGGTCTCGGCGTCATCGGCCCAGATTTTGTCGGTCGGGTCCTTCAGATAGGCGACCGAGATGATGCCTTGCGAATGCTCGACGCCGGCGGCGCGCATGACAGAGGCGACCGATGTCGCGGTCGAGGTCAGGAAGAAGGTCGGCTTCCAGCCGAGCTCGGCGACCTTCTTGATGGTCTGCGCCGCGCCTTTCGGCGCCGCCCAGGTGAACAGGATGTCGGCGCCCGAGGCGCGCAGCGCCACGATCTGCGAATCCAACGTCGGATCGGTGAGTTCATAGGATTTGTCGGCGACGATCATGCTGCTCGCCTTGTCGCCGAGGCCGTCGCGCAATCCCTTCAGCGCGTCCTTGCCGGCATCGTCGTTCTGCCAGAGCACCGCGATCTTGCCGTTCGGCAAATTGTCCAGGATGTACTTGGCGTAGATGCGGCCCTCGCTCTGGTAGTTCGGTTGCCAGCCCATGGTCCAGGGAAAGTTCTTCGGATCACCGAACCGCGTCGCGCCCGATGCGATGAAGAGGTGGGGGACCTTCTTGGCGGTGAGATATTTCTGGATCGCGACATTGGGCGCGGTGCCGAGCGGCTGGAACACCAGCAACACCTCGTCGCCCTCGACCAGCTTGCGCGCCTGCTCGACCGATTTCGGCGGCGAGAAACCGTCGTCATAGCTGATGAAGTCGACCTTGCGTCCGTTGATGCCGCCCTGGTCGTTGATCATCTTGAAATAGGCTGCCTCGGTGCGGCCGATCGCGCCGTAGGCGGACGCGGGGCCGCTATAGGGCATGATGTTGCCAATCTTGATCTCGGTATCCGAGACCCCGGGGCCGTAGTTCTTCTGCGCCAGCGCGGGCGACAGCGCGCCGATCATGGCCGCGACTGCCACGCACGCGCGAAGACGAATTCCCTCCAACATCCCTCACTCACTCCCTGATTGTTCGCTGATCGCCTTGTTGCGTCTGCGGGCCCGATGGCCGGCGCGTTGACGCCCGGCGACAATTATCGTATGCGCTTCCAGTCTGGAAACGTTTCCAGACTAGCGCGTGTTCCCACAGATGGCAATATTCCCGCGGCCGGAGAGGTGTGACAAATGAGCAGACTGGAGCAGACCAGCCCGGACCATGGCGCAAGGCCGCCATTGGTCGCCGAATGCGATGCCGTCGTGGTCGGAGCCGGCTTCGGCGGGCTGTATGCGATCTACCGGCTGCGCGAGCTCGGGCTGAAGGTGATCGGCATCGAGGCGGCGTCCGACGTCGGCGGCACCTGGTACTGGAACCGCTATCCCGGCGCGCGCTGCGACATACCGAGCCTGTTCTATTCCTACACCTGGTCGGAGGAGCTGCGGCAGGAATGGCGCTGGAGCGAGAAATACGCCGCCCAGCCGGAGATCCTGCGCTATGCGCAGTGCGTCGCCGACCGGTTCGAACTGCGCTCGTTGATCCGCTTCGACACCCGCGTGACCAGCGCCGACTGGGACGAGGCCGGCGAGAGCTGGACCGTGCGCACCGATCGCGGCGATTGCATCGTCGCGTCGATTTGCGTGATGGCGACCGGCAATCTCTCAATGCCGAACAAGCCGACCTTGCCTGGGCTGGAGCGCTTTCGCGGGCCGGTCTATCACACCGGGCAGTGGCCGCATGAGGAGATCGACTTTTCCGGCTTGCGCGTTGCCGTGATCGGCACCGGCTCATCGGGCGTGCAGACCATCCCGATGGTTGCGAAGGCGGCGAGCCGCTTGACCGTGTTCCAGCGCACGCCGAACTACTCGGTGCCGGCGCGGAATGCGCCGCTGTCCGACGCCGATATCGCGGCCGCCGAGCCGTTGATCGCCAGATATCGCGAGAGCCTCGAGACGCCGGAGTTCGGGCGCGTGCCCGCGAATGCATTCGAGGCGTCAGTGCCTGATCGCGATGTGCAATGGGCGCGCTACGAACAGCTCTGGGAGCAGGGTGGCGGCGGCATCCTGACCGCGTTCCCCAATATCCTGACCGATGCGGCGGTCAACGACGTCGCCTGCGACTTCGTGCGCGACAAGATCCGCGGCATCGTCAACGATGCGGCGACGGCGGAAGCGCTGTCGCCGAAGGACTATCCGCTCGGCGTCAAGCGCATCTGCATCGATACCGGCTATTTCGCGACCTACAACCTGCCGCATGTCGAGCTCGTCGACCTGCGCGCCGAGCCGCTCACGGCGGTCACCGAGACCGGCCTCGAGACCGCGACGCGGTCGTTCGAGCTCGACGCGCTGGTGCTGGCGACCGGCTATGACGCGATGACCGGCGCGCTTGCCGCGATGCAAATCCGCGGCCGCGACGGCACGAGCTTGCAAGAGGCTTGGGCCGATGGACCCAGCGCCTATCTAGGCCTGATGGTGTCGGGCTTTCCGAACCTGTTCGTCGTGACCGGGCCGGGCAGCCCATCAGTTATTGGTAACGTGATCCACGCCTGCGAGAACCATGTCGAATGGATCGCAGCGTGCCTCGGCAGCATGCGCGCCAAGGGACAGACGCGGATCGAGCCGGAACGAGAGGCCGAGCGGGCCTGGATGGCGCATGTCGCGGATGCTGCCAGCCGCACGCTCTATCCGAAGGCCAATTCCTGGTACCAGGGCGCCAACATCGCGGGCAAGCCGCGGGTTTTCATGCCCTATGTCGGCCAGGGCTATCGCCACCGCATCGCGCAAATCGCGCAGCGCGGTTACGAGGGATTTGTGCTGAGCTGAAGCCGGAATCTCCATCATTGCGACCGGTTGGCTCGCGATGACGATAAAATTGGAACCGTTTCCAGATTGGACGAGTTGGAGGACTGAAGATGGACATCAAGCGCGCAGGAACGGTCTCGAGCCGGCGCGGTAACGCCGAATGGTTCACCGGCGCCGTCTGGGCTGACTCGATCGTCAACGCACCGGCGCCGGCGCGGGTGCAGGCCGCGCGGGTCACGTTCGAGCCGGGGGCGCGCACGGCGTGGCACACCCATCCGCTCGGCCAGACGCTCTACGTCACGGCCGGTGTGGGATATGTGCAGAGCTGGGACGGCCCGATCCGCTTGATCCGTCCAGGCGACGTGGTGTGGATTCCGCAGGGTGAGAAGCATTGGCACGGCGCCGCGCCGACCACCGGCATGAGCCACATCGCGATCCACGAAGCGCTCGCCGGCGACTACGCGACCTGGATGGAGCATGTCTCCGACGCGCAATACTCGGCGGCGCCGCAGGCGGATTGATCTTCGCCGCGCTACTTTCGTCCCCGCGCGGGCGTCGCCGGTGCGGCGCAGGAATGTCGCAGGATGAGGCGCGTCGGCAGGAACACCGGTTCGCTGCTGCCAGCGGGCTTGTCGTCGTCGCGGATCCGCTCCAGCAGCAGCCGCGCGGCGGTGCGGCCGACCTCGTTCATGTCCCAGCTCAGCGCCGAGATCGCCGGCGTCGCATGGCGGGCGAGGTCGGTGTCGCCGCTGCACACCAGCGAGACGTCCTGCGGATAGTGCAGGCCGTTGCTGGTGATCGCCTCCAGCACCTCGGCCAGCATGCTGGTGCCGAGCGAGATGATCGCGGTCGGCGGCTTTGCCGATTGCAGGAGCTGGCACACCGAGCTGAAGGCGGTGTTGGCGCCCTGCATATGCGGGCGGATCAGCGTGGGGTCGACCTCGATCTTCACCTCCTGGTGCGCCTGCCGGTAGCCCGCGAGCCGCTCCGTGCTCGGCAGCACCGCGGCGCTTCCGGTGAGCAGCGCGATCCGGCGATGGCCGAGGCCGATCAGATAACGCGTCGCCTCCAGCGCGCCGCCGCGGTGATCGACACGAACCGGGACGCTGCCCGGCACCTCGCGGTCCACGGTCACGCAGGGCAGGTCGAGCGTCGCCAGCCCCTTCATGAAGTCCTTGTGGGAATTGTCGCCGGCGAACAGCAGCAATCCATCCATCTGGCGGCGGCGCACCGCCGAAAGGAACGCGGCCTCGCGCGCCTCCTCGTGCTTGGTGGCGGCCAGCATCAACAGGAAGCCGGCGCGCTGGAACTCCTCTTCCGCCGCGCTCACCATGCCGGTGTAGTGCGGGTTGGAGAAATCGGCGACCATGCAGCCGATCGTGTTGGAGGCGCGCGAGCGCAGCGCCTGCGCCGCCTGGTCCGGCTCGAAGCCGAGACGCTTCACCGCGCGCATGATGCGGGCATGCAGTTCCGCGCTGGTATAGATGCCGCCATTGAGCGTGCGGCTGACGCTTGAGACCGACACGCCGGCCTCGGCCGCGACGTCACGAATCGTCGGTCGTGTCCGTCGCGCCTTTGTCATTCGTGGTTGAGCCCTGTCGATTCGGCAATGCCGTCGCCCGGCGCGCCAGTTGCGGCGTGCCAGCGGACGGCACAAAGCGAACCTAATCAGGCTCCGCCGTGAATCTCAAATGATTCTTGGGCTAGCGCCGTGAGGCGCTCAGGAACAGCGGCCGGAAGATGTCCAGGAATCCGGTCGCGGCCGGCGTCAGCGGGCGGTTCTTCAGCCGCAGGATCCCGATCTTGCGGACCAGCGGCGGCGAGACCAGCCGCTTGACGACCACGCCGCGCGGGGCGCGTGGCGGCAATGCCGAGGCCGGAACGATCGAGATGCCGACATTGGCCGCAACGAAGTCGTAGAGCGTGCCGAACTGCTCGACGACGGTGCTGTGCTTGAGCACGATGCCGCTCGCGGTTGCTACGCTGTCGATCTGCTGCCGCAGGCCAGAGCCGGTCGGAAGCGAGACGAACGCTTCGTTGCGCAGTTCGCGGAGGCTCAGCGTGTTGCTGTTTCGCAGCGGATGGCGCGAAGGCAGGATCGCGAAGCAGGACTCCTGCACCACGTCGTCGCCGACCACCTCCTGGCCGAGCGCGGTGACGTTGCCGACGCCAAAGTCGGCAAAGCCGCTGCGCACGTCTTCATAGACCTGGCTGCCGAGGCCCTCGCGCAGGTGAATTTCGACGCCCGGATGCGCCTTCCTGTATTTCAGCACGGCCTCCGGCACCACGTGGTGGGTGAGTGACAGCAGGCACGAGATGATCAGGCGTCCCTTGATCTGCTCGCCGAGCGCGCGGGCGTTGTCGACCTGGGTGCCGAGATCGGCGAGCAGGCGCTGGATCGACGCCGTGAACTCGCGGCCCGGTGCGGTCATGATGACGTTGCGCGTCGATCTGAGGAACAGCGAGACGCCGAGCTGCCGTTCGAGCTGAAGCACAAGGCGGCTCACCGCCGACTGCGTCATGCCGAGGTCGGCGGCGGCCGCGGTGAAGCTGCCGTACACCGCGACCGAGTTGGCGGCACGAAGATGTTTGAGGCTGACCTCGAACCGGCGTGGGCGTCGATCGCGCATAATTTATTCCATTTCAGCATCAATAATCCAGATTGGAAAATATTTGACCTATATGCCCTCCGCGTCAACGATGAAGACGACGACGGAGCGGCGAGCGGGAAGGGAATTGCGGATGATGGCGAGCGCGATGACGACGAGGCAAGGCGCGCTGCACGGTGTCCGCGTTCTCGATCTGACGCGGTTCTATTCGGGCCCGTTCGCGACCTTGATGCTGGCGGGCTTCGGCGCCGAGGTCATCCGCATCGACACCCCGGAGCAGGGCGATCCCGCCATGACCGGCCCGCCGTTCCTCGGCAAGGACGGCGTTGCGCTCGACCGCAAGCACGACAGCGATCTCGGCCTCGCTTATCTGAAGCGCTGCCGCGACAAGAAGTCGATCACGCTGAACATGCGCACGGCGGAGGGCATGGAGCTGTTCCATGCGCTGCTGCGCAAGTCGGACATCCTGGTCGAGAATCTGCGACCCGGCGCTGCCGAGCGGCTCGGGATCGACTACGAGGCGAACCGCCAGATCAATCCTTCCATCGTGCATTGCGCGCTGACCGGCTATGGCTCGACCGGCGCCGACCGGCGTCTCAAGGCCTACGACCTGATGATCCAGGCGGCCGCTGGATTGATGTCGATCACCGGTGCGCCGGATGGCGGTCCCAGCAAGGCCGGCACTGCGCTTGCCGACGGCATTACCGGCGCCTTTGCCGTCTCCGGCATCCTCGCCGCGCTGACCGAACAGCGCATCTCGGGACGAGGCCAGTTCGTCGACGTCGCGATGGCCGACTGCCTGCTGTCGCTGGTGCTCGACGAGCCCCTGGATTGCTATCCGCAGATGGGGATGGCGCCGCGGCAGGGCAATCGCATCATGCGGTTCTCGCCGTTCAATACCTATGCCACGCGCGACGGCGCGATCGCGCTCGGCGCCGCCACCAACGAGGACTGGCTGGCCCTATTGGGTGTGATGGACCGGCTGGACCTCGCTGCAGATGCGAAGTTCATGAACACCGGCTGGCGCGTTGCCAACAACGCGGTCATCGACGCGGTCGTCACCGAATGGACGCTGGGCCGCACCACGGCCGAGGCGATCGAGGCGCTCAATCGCGGCGATGTCGCCGCGAGCCCGATCCGTGACATCGACGACATCCTCGCCTGGGAGCATCTCGGAGCGCGCGACATGCTGCTGGCGGTCGAGCATCCGACCGAGCCGCTGGAGCAGCGGGTCATCGGCGCCGGATTCCCGATCAAGATGGGACGGACGCACAAGGGATACACCGCGCCGGCGCCGACGCTCGGGCAGAACAACCAGGAGATCTATGGCGGGCTGCTCGGCCTCTCCGGCGAGAGGATCGACGATTTGAAGTCAAGACGGATCATCTGAAAGCAAAGAGGCCGGCACACGCATTCCCACACGGGGAGCGTCGAGGATAGTCATGGCGAGGAAACGAACAATCACAGCTGCGGCGATCGCGTTGCTGGTCGGCAGCGCGATGGCGACGCCGGTTCGGGCGGAGGATGTGCAGCCGGTCAGGATCGGCGTGCTCACCGACATGTCGGGGATGTACCGCGACATCATGGGACCGGGCTCGGTGCTCGCAGCGAAGATGGCGGTCGAGGATTTCGGCGGCAAGGTGCTGGGCCGACCGATCGAGGTGATCTCCGGCGATCATCAGGCCAAGCCCGATGTCGGCGCGGCGATCGCCCGCAACTGGTTCGACAATGGCGGCGCCGACGTCATCGTCGATGTCGCGCAATCCGCCGTGGCGCTCGCGGTGCAGGAGCTGGCGCGGGCGCGCAACAAGATCGTCATCCATGGTGTGACCGGAAGTCCCGCCATCACCCAGCAGGCCTGCGCGGCGACCGCATTCTCATGGTCGCTCAATGCCTACGCCATTTCGGCACCGCTGCCGAAGCCGCTGATCGAGCGCGGGCTCGATACGTTCTTCTTTCTGTCGGCCGACTACTCTTTCGGCAAGGCGATGGAGGATGCCGCGGCGGGTGCGATCAAGGCGGCGGGAGGCAAGGTGCTGGGCTCGGTGCGCTTCCCACAGAACAATCCCGACTTCAGCTCCTTCCTGCTGCAGGCAGTGGCGTCGAAGGCCAAGGTGATCTGGCTGATCTCCGCCGCGGAGGACACCACCAACGCGCTGAAGCAGGCCAAGGAGTTCGGCATCGCCGAGGGCGGCCAGCACATCGTGGTGCCGCTGACCTACATCACCAATGTGCACGCGCTCGGGATCGCCAACGTGCAGGGGCTGACCTTTGCGACGCCGTTCTACTGGGACCGCACCGACAAGACGCGGGCCTGGTCGGAGCGCTTCTTCCGGCAGCATCATGCGATGCCGACCATGGACCAGGCCGCGGTCTACTCGGGAACGCTGCACTATCTCCGGGCGGTCGCGGCAGCGGGAACCCTGGACGGCCTGAAGGTCGCCGACGAGATCCGCAAGCTGCCGGTCAACGACATGTATGTCGAGAACGGCTCGGTGCGCGCCGACGGCTGGCTGATGCATCCGTTCTACATGGCGAGCATCAAGGCCCCCGGCGAGGTCAGGAAGCCCTGGGACTACTACACCATCGAGAAGGTCATTCCGGCTTCCGAGGCGGCGCAGCCGTTGTCGGAGAGCCAGTGCCCGCTCGTCGCTCAATCGCAATGACATCGACAAAGGAGAGACAATGTCCCGCGAAGTTCTCAAGATGTATTCGGACTACAAGAGCCCCTATGCCTGGCTGGCATTCGATCCGGTGTTCGAGCTCGAGAAGAGGTTCGACATCAAGGTGCAGTGGCGGCCGTTCCAGCTCCGGATCAAGGGCTCCGGCCAGCGCAGCGTCTATTCGGAATACAAGGTCAAGTATTCCTACATGGATGCACGGCGGACCGCGAACGAGCGCGGCGACAAGAAGATCATCCGCGGTCCGCTGAAGATCTTCGACACCGCGCCGGCGCTGATCGGCGGGTTGTTCGCGGAGAAGCAGGGTCGGCTGATCGAATACAGCCGCCTGGTTTATGAGCTGTTCTTCCGCCGCGAGCTCGCGGTCGACGAGGTCGACGCGGTCGAGCGCTTTATCGAATCGCTCGGGATGTCCGGTGCGGAATTCCGAGGTTATTTCGAGGGCGACGGCCGCCGTGAATATGAGGAGGCGCAGCAGGAGAGCCAGGGCGACCATATCTTCGGCGTGCCGATCTGCGTCTTCCGCGGCGAGCAGTTCTGGGGCAACGACCGGGTGCCGATGCTCGAGCGCCGGCTGCAGGAGGCCGGGCTGTCGCTGTCGCGCGAAAAGCAGCTGGCCTGAACCGTGCCGGAGGCTCCGATGATCGATCTTCATTTCGCGCCGACACCGAATGGCTGGAAGATTTCGATCATGCTCGAGGAATGCGGGCTGCCGTACACCGTCGTGCCCGTCAACATCACGCGCGGCGATCAGTTCAAGCCCGAATTCCGGAAGCTCAATCCCAATCGCCGGATCCCTGTCATCGTCGACAGGGATCCGCCCGGCGGAGGCGAGCCGCTGACGATCTTCGAATCCGGCGCGATATTGCTCTACCTTGCGGAAAAGACCGGCCGGTTCTCTCCACGCGACCTGCGTGGCCGCTATTGCGTGCAGCAATGGTTGATATGGCAGATGAGTGCGCTCGGGCCGATGCTCGGCCAGAACGGACATTTCTCGCTCTATGCGCCGGACAGGATTCCTTATGCCGTCGAGCGCTATGGCAACGAGGCGCGTCGTCTCTACGGCGTGCTTAACGATCGGCTGGGCGAGAACGCCTATGTCGCAGGTGACGACTATTCGATCGCCGACATCGCCTGCTTTCCCTGGGTGATGACCCACAAGGCGCAGGGTTTCCAGCTCGACGACTTCCCGCACATCAAGCGCTGGTTCACTGAGCTGCGCATGCGGCCGCTGCTCCAGAAGGGTCTGGCGGTCGGCCGGCGCGCGGTGCGCAAGACGCTGGACGGTGAGGCGCGCAGCAATCTGTTCGGAACGAGGCCGGCGAGCGGAGACACGCCCGCCGGAGCTCTGCAATCACTACAACCGGATCATTGAGATGACCTTGCCTCCAAAAATGCTGACCGGCTATCGCGTGCTCGATATCACCCAGTTCGTCGCAGGCCCGACCTGCACCCGTCTATTGGCCGAGGCCGGCGCCGACGTGATCAAGATCGAGCTCGCGCCATTCGGCGACCGGTCGCGCTTCCAGGGGCTCAAGCCGCGCGATCCCGCCTACAAGAACACCTCGCAGAGCACGTATTTCTTTCAGCAGAACCATTCGAAGCGCAGCCTCGCGCTCGACTTCAAGCATGAGAAGAGCCGCCAGATCCTGACCCGGCTCGCGGCCAAGGCCGACGTTCTGGTGGAGAACTTCACGCCCGGCGTGATGGAGCGCGCCGGACTTGGCTACGAGACGCTCAAGAAAATCAATCCGCGGCTGATCATGTGCTCGATCTCGTTTGCGGGGCAGACCGGTCCGCTGAGCGACAAGCCCGGCTTCGACTACATCGCGCAGGCCTTCGCCGGCATCACCGGCGTGATCGGCGATCCCGACGGGAAGCCGGCGCAGGTGCCGGTCGCGATCGGAGACGCTTCGACCGGCGTCGCCGCGGCGATGGCCGTCGGCTTTGCGCTGCTTCATCGCGAGCGCACCGGAGAAGGGCAGTTCATCGAATCGACGCTGCTCGACACGTATTTTCACATGCACGAGGCTAACGTGCCGAAGGTCTCGCTGCGCGGCGACAGTTTCGTGCCGCAGCGGGAGGGCTCGCTGCACCCGAATGGCGGTCCGGTCGGGGTGTTCGATTGCGGTCGGGGGGAGTTTCTCGTGATCTGCGCGCTGGCGCATCAATGGCCGCAAATGGTCCGCGCGTTGGGGCGGCCGGAGCTCGAGAACGATCCGCGGTTCGAGTCCGCGCGCGCCCGCGCCGACAACAGGGTGCTGGTGGGCGAGATCGTCGAAGCCTGGCTCAAGAGCTTCCCGTCGCGCGAGGCGGCGATTGCTGCATTGGAGCAGGAGCGGATTCCCTGCGCGCCGGTGCTGACGCTGAATGACGCCATGGCCCAGCCGCATCTGATCGAGCGCGGCACGGTCCGCCATGTCAGCGATCCCAGGATCGGCCAATTTGCGATTCCCGGTGCGCCGATGCGCTTCTCGGAATGGCCGCAACGCAGTGAGCTGACGGCCGACCTGCTCGGCGAGCACAATGAGGAGATCCTGGGCGAACTCGGACTGTCCGGGCAGGAGATCGACCAGCTCTATGCGGAGAAGGTGCTGGTGCAGGACAGGGAGTTGCGGGCCGGCAGGCCGCTCAGGCAGACGGGCTGAGCCGTGCCGCGATCAGACCTGCGGCGGTTACGCCGACGCGGGCCGATCGAAATAGGCGAACGCGGCGCTGGTCAGGCCGCCGAGCAGGGACCAGAACACCAGGCTGGTCAGGGTGACGGCGACCACGAACTGATGCGACAAGGACGAGGGCACGTTGCTCTCGACATGATCGAGCTCGGGCGCGCCGATCAGATGCGGCAGCATGATCAGGACCACGCCGGCGATCGCGGCCGGCATCGAGCGGCGAAATACGATCAGCCCGAGGCCGGCTGCTGTCGCCAGCACCGCGATCGTCCACCAGATCTGACGCGAGAGCAGCGGAGCGGTGGGCACACCCGGCAATTCAGGCGGCAGCCCAAGGCCGGGGGCGATGGTGAAGACGGCAAAGCCGGCGAGCCCCCACATCAGTCCTTCGTGCCAGGAGATCGCCTCGCCAGTGGCGCCGCTGCGAACCGAAAAGAAGCCGCAGAGCAGAAGCGCAAAGCCGATCGCGGTCAGGATGTTCGCGCCCGCCGTGTAGAGATTGCGCTCCAGCCCGTCCTTCGGCTCCCAGGCCTGTGCGCCATGATCATGATCGGCGTGATCGTGGACGAGGATGGCGTGCGGCGGCGCCGAGGCTTCGTGCTTGTGCTCGGCCGCCTTCTCATAGACCTCGGCCCTGAGGATCAGGGGAACGGTGCCGAACTGCTGGACCGCGGTGACGATCAGGCCGACGATGAATCCCGCGATGACCGACGAGAAGACGATCGAGCGAAACGTATTCATGCCGACGTGGTCAGTGGCAGGGGAATGCGTTGGAGTGGCGCACATCGTGCGCGGCATTGTGGATCACGTCGATGTGCGAGAAGCCGACCACGCCGACGATGAACAGGCCGAGCGTCATGGCCATCAGGGACTGGGTAAGCCGGCCGACCTGTCGGGTGGCAACCGGCAGATGCTGGGCTTGCGCGGTCTGGGACTGGCTCATCATCGTTCTCCACATTCGATTTGGTCGGCTTCTAGCAGCTTTCGGGCGATATCGCGACTGGTAAGATGCAGATTTGTTCCAACGGGGATGCCCTTGCGCAGGATCTTGGCGCGGGCCGCGGCCCTGAGCGAGTCTGCATGACGCTCGAAATAGCTGAGGCAGGCCTCGGGCACCGGCTCCGCGCCAAGCAGCGTCCGAAACGCCCCCCGATGTACCGCGCAGATCGCGCCGTGCTCCGGGACGGGAAACACCAGGGAGGCGATGTCGGCGCGCCACTGGGCGGCGTTTTTCGCGGCGCCGCTGCCGGTCGGAGATTCGTCAGCGCCGGATGGTGAATTCACCGGGACCTCGCCGCGATTCCCACCTGGCCTGCTCGAGCTCCGGACGGTCACATTCTGCCTGAGGGTAGCCGATGCAGAGGTAGCCGATAAACTTCCAGCCGTCCGGTACCTCCAGGATCTCACGAACCCGGCCCGGATTGAGGATCGATACCCAGCCGAGTCCAATGCCTTCAGCACGTGCGGCAAGCCACATCGAGCAGATCGCGGCCACCACGGAATATTCAGACGTCTCCGGCATCGTCGCGCGGCCGAGACCGGAGCCGATCTGGTCGCTCTTCTCGGCGAACACGGCGAGGTGGCCTGGCGCCTCTTCAAGACCTGACAGCTTCAATGCCGCATATTTTGTGGCACGTTCGCCTGAGTAGGAGCGCAGCGCGTCGGCGTTGCATGCCTTGAAATCCTCGATGACAGCGCGGCGCCGTTCCGCGTCGTCGACGATGACGAACCGCCAGGGCTGGCTCAACCCGACCGAAGGCGACAGGCAGGCGATCTCGATCAGGCGCTCGATCGACCCATCGGGCAGTGGATCGGTCCGGAAGCGCCGCACGTCGCGCCGCCACACGAAAAGCTCATGCAGTTGCCGGCGAAACGCATCGTCGAATGAGACCATCGCGGGGCCTTTGGCAGGATCGATCTCGGAGTTCATTTGAGTTTCATCGGCAGGCCGGCAACGACGAACTCGACCTCGTCGGCAGCGCCGGCGACGGCCTGGTTCATCAGGCCGGCCGCGTCGCGAAAAGTCCGCGCCAGCGCGTTGTCGGGCACGATGCCGAGGCCGACCTCGTTGGTGACCAGGATGACCGGGCTGTGCTGGCGCGGCAGCGCCTCGGCAAGGCGCGTCACTTCCTGCGACCAATCGCGCTCCGCATGCAGCAGGTTGGACAGCCAGAGCGTCAGGCAATCGACCAGCCTTGCGCCGCCGCCGTCGGTCTCGGTCAATGCCGCGACGAGATCGAGCGGCACCTCGCGCTCGATCCAGTCGTTGCCGCGCCGCGCGCGATGCCTAGCGATCCGCTCATCCATTTCAGCATCCAGCGCCTCGGCGGTGGCAATATACACCGGCTGGCCCGGAAGCGAGCGCGCGCGAAGTTCGGCGCGCCGGCTTTTGCCGGACCGGGCTCCGCCCGTGATCAGAATGACCGCCATCTCATCTCCTGCGCGACCGGTATCCGCGTCGCTCGAAACGCTCTAACCACCAATCGCGATGAAAGACAAAGCCGAAATCCACCCGCGGAGGGCTTGCACTCGCCCAATGTCTTGCGCATCAGGGGGATCGCGGCGAGGAGAGGGTTAAGTGGGATTTGCGGGAGCGATGGCAGTGGCGATGGCTGTGGACGCCTTGATCGGCTGGCCGGCGTGGCTGTTTGCCCGCATCGGTCATCCCGTGACCTGGCTCGGCCGGTTGATCCATCTGCTCGATACCAGCTGGAACCGGGCCTCCGATCGGCCGGGGCTGCGCCGCGCCGCCGGCCTTGCGACGGCCGTGCTGGTGATTGCGCTGGCGACGGCGCTGGGCTGGGCCGTTCAGTCCCTGCTCGCATCCGGGTGGGTGCATGTCGTTGTCGTGGGCGTCCTGGCCTGGCCGCTGGTGGCGCTGCGCTCGCTGCATGACCATGTCACCGCGGTGGCCCATCCACTCGCATCCGGCGACATCGCGGCCGCGCGTTCAGCGGTTGCGCAGATCGTTGGGCGCGATCCGGCCACGCTCGACGACGCCGGCATCGCGCGCGCGACCATCGAGAGCCTTGCCGAGAATGCATCCGACGGCATCGTGGCGCCGGTGTTCTGGGGCGCGCTGTTCGGCCTGCCGGGAATCCTCGGCTACAAGGCGATCAACACGCTGGACTCGATGATCGGCCATCGCACCGAGCGGCACGAAGCCTTCGGCTGGGCCGCCGCGCGGATCGATGATCTCGCCAACCTCATTCCGGCGCGGCTGACCGGCCTCCTGTTCGTGCTGCTCGCGCCAAACCGCGCGCAGGCGTGGTCATGCATGTTGCGCGATGCGCGACGGCATCGCTCACCGAATGCCGGATGGCCGGAAGCGGCGATGGCCGGCGCACTCGGGGTGCGGCTCAGCGGGCCGCGTATCTATCACGGCAGCATCGCGGACGAGCCCTGGCTGAACGAGGCGGCGCGCGATCCGGCCGCCGCTGATGTCCTCACCGGGCTGAAACTGTATCGTTACGCCATGATAGTGCTGGCCGCGGCGTTCGTGGCCCTGGCGCTGGCGTGAAGGAGCGGTGGATGCGTGAGCATGGCGGAAATCTCGATGTCGCCCAGCAACGCTTCGGCGGCGCCGCGGAAGACTGGATTGATCTGTCGACCGGGATCAATCGGGCGCCGTATCCTGACGTCGGCGTGGAGCCGCGGCAATGGAGCGCGTTGCCGTCGCGATCCGAGATCGAATCCCTTCACGCGGCTGCGCGGCAGGCCTACGGCACCGACGCGCCGATCGTGGCGATCGGCGGCGCACAGGCCGCCATTCAGTTGCTGCCGAGCCTGGCGTCGCGCGGGCAAGCGCGCATTCTTGCGCCGACCTACAATGAGTATGCCGGCGTGTTCTCGGCGGCGGGCTGGGACGTTGCCGAAGTGTCCGAGCTCGCAGCGCTCGCGGGCGCGGACATTGCCGTCGTCGTCAATCCGAACAATCCGGATGGGCAGCGCCATGATCGGCACGAGCTGCTGGCACTGTTGCCGCGCGTCGGCCGGCTCGTCATCGACGAGAGTTTTGCGGACGCCGTATCCGGCATCTCGCTTGCGCCAGACGCAGGACGCGCCGGTCTCCTGATCCTGCGCTCTTTCGGCAAGTTCTACGGGCTCGCCGGCTTGCGGCTCGGCTTCGCTGTCGGCAACGAGCGCGACATTGCCACGCTTGCGGCGATGACAGGCCCATGGCCGATCTCGGGGGCGGCGATTGCGATCGGACGGCGGGCCCTGCTCGATCGCGACTGGGCGAGGGCAACGATCGCGCGTTTGGCGGACGACTGCGTCAGGCTCGACGCAGCGGCACAATCGCGCGGCTGGACGCCGGTCGGCGGCACGCCGCTGTTCCGGCTCTACGAGACCGGCGATGCACTCGCCGCGCAAGAGACGCTTGCCCGCGGCCAGATCTGGTCGCGCGTCTTCCAGCAGAAGCCGGGATGGCTGCGCCTCGGTCTGCCCGGCAATGAGGTTGAATGGTCCCGCCTCTCGGCCGCCTTGTCGCGCTGATTTCTTGACGCGTTTTCTTCACGCGAACCGGTGTCCACTTCGCTCGAAACGCTTTAGCGTGCCAGCGCGAGCAGGCCTGCGACATCGAGATGGGTCTCGATGTGCTCGGCAAGCGCGTCGAGCGCGCTCTCGACCCTGGCGCCGTACGGCTGATCCGCCGCTGGAATATCGAGCTGCGCAAGGAATGCCTTGCGGAATTCGTCTGACGTGAACAGGCCGTGCAGATAACTGCCGTGAACCCGCCCGTCGCCGGAAATGGCACCTTCAGCGACGCCGTCGAGCCGTGCAAAAGGCCGGGCGCGATCCGGACCGTCGGTGCGGCCGATATGGATCTCGTAGGCGCTGATCGGCTGACCGGTCGCAGCGTGCACGGCGCTGACGCGGGTCAGCGTCTTCTGCTCGGTCATGGTGGTGGTGACATCGAGCAGGCCGAGGCCGCGCGTCTCGCCGGCGGGGCCTTCGATCCCGTCGGGATCGGTGACGCTCTGCCCAAGCATCTGGTATCCGCCGCACAGGCCGAGGACATGGCCGCCGCGGCGATGATGCGCCACGAGATCGATATCCCAGCCCTGCGCGCGCAGGAAGGCGAGGTCGCCGCGGGTCGATTTCGAGCCGGGCAGGATGACGAGCCTGGCATCACCGGGGATGGCTTCACCGGGACGCACCATCACGAGATCGACACCGGGTTCGAGCTTGAGCGGATCGAGATCGTCGAAATTGGCGATCCGTGACAGTGCCAGAAACGCGATCTTGCACCGGCCGGGCTTGCGGGCGTCGGCGAGCCCGAGTGCGTCTTCGGCAGGTAACTCGCCGGCGCGAGCGAACCAGGGCAGCACGCCGAAGCCGCGCCAGGCGGTGCGGGCTTCGATCAGGCGGTAGCCGTCGTCGAACAGCGAGGGATCACCGCGGAACTTGTTGATGACGAAGCCGTGGACCATTGCGGCATCGTCGGGATCGACCACCGTCTTGATGCCGACGAGCTGCGCGATCACGCCGCCGCGGTCGATGTCGCCGACCAGCACCACGGGCACGTCAGCCCTGCGCGCAAAGCCCATATTGGCGATGTCGGACCTCCGCAGGTTGACCTCGGCGGGACTGCCGGCGCCTTCGACCAGCACGAGGTCGGCACGCGCCTTCAGCCGCTCGAAACTCTCCAGCACTGCGCCCATCAGCTGTGGCTTCATGCCGGCATATTCGCGCGCGCGGGCGGTGGCGATCCGCTTGCCCTGCACGATGACCTGGGCGCCGACATCGGTTTCGGGTTTCAGCAACACCGGGTTCATGTCGGTGTGGGGCTCGACGCCGGCGGCCAGCGCCTGCAAGGCCTGCGCGCGTCCGATCTCGCCGCCGTCGACGGTCACGGCGGCATTGTTCGACATGTTCTGCGGCTTGAACGGCAGCACGCGCAGGCCGCGCCGCGTGGCGGCGCGCGCGAGGCCGGCGACGATGAGCGACTTGCCCACGTCCGAGCCGGCTCCCTGGATCATCAATGCGCGCGCCATGGCGTTCGGCTCTTAGAACTCGACGCCCGGCTGGGCCTTGATGCCGGAGCGGAACGGATGCTTCACCAGTGTCATCTCGGTGACGAGGTCGGCGATCTCGATCAACTCGTCCTTGGCGTTGCGACCGGTGAGCACGACATGCGTCATCGGCGGCTTGGACGTGGTCAGGAAGTCGACGACGTCGGCGATCGCGAGATAGTCGTAGCGAAGCGCGATGTTGATCTCGTCGAGCACCACCATGCGCAGGTTCTCGTCTGCGATCAGCTGCTTGGCCTTTTCCCAGCCGGCTTGCGCCGCCGCGATGTCGCGGGCGCGATCCTGCGTCTCCCAGGTAAAGCCTTCCCCCATCGCGTGGAATTGACAGAGATCGCCGAAATGCCCGGTGAGCAGGCGGCGCTCGCCGGTATCCCAGGCCCCCTTGATGAACTGCACCACGGCGCAGGGAAAGCCGTGCGCCACGCAGCGCATGATCATGCCGAAGGCGGAGGACGATTTTCCTTTGCCGGCGCCGGTATGAACGATGATCAGGCCTTTTTCGCCGCTCTTGGTCGCCATGATGCGATCCCTGGCAGCCTTCTTTTTCGCCATCTTGTCGGCGTGGCGCGCGTCCAGCGATGGGTCGGTGCCGACGGCGCCGTCCTCAGCGTCGTTTCCATCAGAAATCATCACGTTCCTTCGGCTTGACAAGTGCGAGGCTTGGACGAATGGTGGGCCCGCGTTGGTTCCTGTCCTACGACAGGCGAACAGGGAATGCGATAGGGCTGAGACCGCAAGGTCGGCCTGAAACGCAGCCGCCCCCGCGACCGTGACCGGAGAGATGCCCAAGCCACTGATTCCGTAAGGAGTCGGGAAGGTGGGCATCAAAGGAGAAATCCTACTCCGCAAGCCGGGAGACCTGCCAGCGCAGCATGTTGTGAGACCGGCGGACGGGGTGTTCCGCGACGGGGAACGGACCGATGCAAGATCGGTTCGTGTGCCTCATCGCTTCCCGCTGTCAATCCAGGAAGGCCGATGAGCGTTACTCTTCATGTCTGTATCACCTGTCGCGCCGGCCAAACGCTGGCGGAAGGTGAAGTCGCGCCCGGTGCGCGTCTGCATGCCGCGCTTGTCGAGGCCGGTGTGCCCGACGATGTCAATCTGGTTCCCGTCGAATGCCTGTCGGCTTGCAGCCAGGGCTGCTCGGTTGCGCTCAGCGCGCCCGGCCGGTGGTCCTATGTCTACGGGCGCCTGTCCGAAGCCAATGCCAGGGATGTGATCGCCGGTGCCTCCGCCTACGCATCGGCGCCCGACGGCATCGTGCCGTGGCGCAGCCGCCCGGAAATCTTCCGCAAGCAATCGCTTGCCCGCATTCCACCTCTTCCCGTCGTGCCGGAGGCCGCAGAATGACTACACTCGCCAAGGTTCCGGTCACCGTCGTGACCGGCTTTCTCGGGTCCGGCAAGACGACGCTGATCCAGCACCTGATCCGCAATGCCAACGGCAAGAAGCTTGCGGTGCTGGTGAACGAATTCGGCAGCGAAGGCGTCGACGGCGACATCCTGAAATCCTGCGCCGATGCCAATTGCCCGACCGAGAACATCGTTGAACTCGCCAATGGCTGCATCTGCTGCACCGTCGCCGACGATTTCATCCCGGCGATGGAGCAGTTGCTGGCACGGCCTGTGAAGCCCGATCACATCGTGATCGAGACATCGGGCCTCGCGCTGCCGAAGCCGCTGCTCAAGGCGTTCGACTGGCCCGAAATCCGTTCGCGGATCACCGTCGACGGCGTGATCGCGCTGGCCGATGCAGAGGCCGTTGCCGCCGGCCGCTTTGCGCCGGATCCGGCTGCGGTGGATGCGCAGCGTGCTGCCGACGACAATCTCGACCACGAGACGCCGCTGTCCGAAGTGTTCGAAGACCAGATCGCCTGCGCCGACATCGTGCTGCTGACCAAGGCCGATCTCGCCGGATCGGAAGGCATCAGCGCGGCCAAGGCGGTGATCGCGGCCGAGATGCCGCGCGAGGTGCCGATGTTGCCCGTCGTCGACGGCGCCATCGACGCGCGCGTGATCCTCGGGCTTGGCGCCGCGGCCGAAAATGACCTCGCATCGCGTCCCTCTCATCACGACGGCGAAGAAGAGCACGAGCACGACGACTTCAATTCGGTAGTGATCGATCTTCCGGAGATTGTCGACATTGACGCGCTGGTCGCCTCGATCAAGGGGCTGGCGCGCGAGCAGAACGTGCTGCGCGCCAAGGGCTATATTGCGGTCGAAGGCAAGCCGATGCGGTTGCTGGTGCAGTCGGTCGGCGAGCGGGTGCGGCATCAGTTCGACATGCCCTGGGGCGTGCGGACGCGACAGTCCAAGCTCGTCGTGATCGGCGAACACGGTGATATCGATGAAGCCGCCATCAGGGCCCGGCTTGGTGTCTGATGCACGTCATCTTCCGCGAGAGCCGCGGCCTTGAGGAGACCGCGACACCAAGAGACCTCGGCCAGGATCCGGCCGATCTCGTGGTGTTGTCGTTTTCCGACAGCGATCTCGCGGCGTTCGCGGCCGGCTGGCGGCGCGGCCGCGCCACGTTGCCGTCGCTGCGGCTCGCCAATCTCGCGGAGCTGCGCCATCCGCTGTCGGTCGATACTTATATCGAGCGGACGCTGTCGCATGCGCGCGGCATCCTGGTGCGACTGATCGGCGGCGAACCCTATTGGTCCTACGGGCTGTCAGCGGTACATCGGCTGGCCAAGGAGCGCGGCATCGCCCTGGTGGTGCTGCCGGCGGATGGCCGCGATGATCTGCGGCTGGATGAGTTTTCGACGCTGCCGGTCTCGACGCTGCGCCGTCTGAAGGTGCTGTGCGACAAGGGCGGCCCCGTGGCCGCGCAGGCCGTGATCGCACAACTGGCGCTGGCGTCCGGACTCTATGCCGGACCTGTGGTCGGCGAGATCGATCTGCCCGAGATCGGCGTCTACGATTCCCGACTTGGCGCCGTCGCATCGCTGCCGCCACCGGATGGTCGGCCGCGGGTGCTGGTGACCTTCTATCGCTCGTATCTGGCGGTCGGCGACACCGCGCCGGTCGACGCATTGACCGATGCGTTGCGCGCGAAGGGTTTTGATGCCCACGGTGTCTTCGTCACCTCGTTGAAGGCGGCAGGCGTCGCCGGCTGGCTGCGCGCGCAGTTCGCACCATGTCCCCCGGCCGCCATCGTCAACGCGACCGCGTTCTCCGCGGCCGCTGACGACGGCACGACGCCGTTCGATGCCGTGTCGTGCCCGGTGTTCCAGGTTGGCCTGTCCACCGCGCGGCGCGAGGATTGGGCTCTGTCGCTGCGTGGTCTCTCGCCCGGCGATCTCGCCATGCATGTGGTGTTGCCGGAAGTCGATGGCCGCCTCTTCGCCGGCGTCGTGAGCTTCAAGTCAGCAGGCGAGCGCGATCCCGATCTGCAATTCGCGCATCTTGCGCATCGGCCGGACGCCGAGCGCGTCGCGGCGATTGCCGCGCGCGTCGCAGCCTGGCACCGGCTTGCCGGCAAGCCGGCGCAGGACAAGCAGCTTGCGCTGGTGCTCTCGAACTATCCTGGCCGCCCGCACCAGATCGCGCATGCCGTTGGCCTTGATGCGCTTGCTTCGGTGGAGACGTTGCTTGCCGATCTCGCGGCTGCAGGTTTTGCTCTCGCGCCGGCAGAGTCGCTGGGCGACGCGCTCTTGTGCCGGAAACTGGCCTGGGGCGTGGCCGAGTATCGCGCGGCAATGGCCAGCATTCCGCAGCAGCTCCAGGACGATCTTGCGCGCACATGGGGTGCCCCGGAAAGCGATCCCGATTGCCGCGACGGTGCGTTTCATTTCGCGGCGATCCGGTGCGGCAGGTCGATCATTGCCGTTCAGCCGGAGCGCGGCGAGGCCGGTCATCGCGATGCCGATTATCACGATCTCTCGCGCGCGCCGCGCCATGGCTATGTCGCGTTCTATCTGTGGCTTCGGCAGCAGGGCTTCGATGCCGTCGTCCACATGGGTGCGCATGGAACGCTGGAATGGCTGCCCGGCAAATCGGTTGCGCTGTCATCGGCGTGCTGGCCGGAGGCATTGATCGGCGATCTGCCTGTGATCTATCCCTTCATCGTCAACGATCCCGGCGAGGCCGCGCAGGCCAAGCGCCGGATCGGTGCCGTGACGATCGGCCATCTGCCGCCGCCGCTGGCGCAGGCCGCCGTGCCGCAGGGCTTGCGCCGGCTTGAGCAGTTGCTTGATGAATACTCCACCGCGGACGGTCTGGATCCGGCGCGGCGGCAGCGCCTGATTGCCGCGATCCGCGAAGAAGCGCGCATTGCCGGGTTGGAGGACGATCTCGGTCTCGCGGCGTCAGTCTCCGCGGCCGAGGCCATTCCACAGATCGATCGTTTCGTCTGCGATCTTAAGGAAAGCCAGTTCGGCGACGGCCTGCACGTGTTCGGGCAGGGCGCTTGCGGCGATGCAGAAAGGGCAGCACTGCGTGATGCGCTTGCCGGCCGGCGTGTTGCGCCAGGGCCGTCAGGCTCGCCCTATCGCGGGCGGAGCGACGTGCTGCCGACGGGACGCAACCTGTTTGCCGTCGATCCGCGCGCGGTGCCGACGCCCTCGGCGCATGCGCAGGGCGTGAAGCTCGCTGAGGAGCTGCTGCGCCGTCATTTACAGGATCACGGCGACTGGCCGAAGGGGCTCGTCGTCGATCTCTGGGGCTCGTCGACGATGCGCACCGCGGGCGAGGACTTTGCGATGGCCCTGCACCTTGCCGGCATCGCGCCGCGCTGGGATCACGGGTCGGGCCGGGTGTCGGGCTACGACATCATCGCGCCGGCGGAGCTCGGCCGCCCGCGCATCGACGTGACACTGCGCGTGTCAGGCCTGTTCCGCGACGTGTTTTCGGGATTGGCCCAGCTGTTCGAAGCCGCGACGGAAGCATTGTCCGAACGCAGCGAGGAGGCGGACGAGAATCCCTACCGGCAGCGCATCGCACGGGTGTTCGGTCCTCGCCCCGGACATTATGGTGCCGGCATTGCGGCGGTCCCGGATGTCTTCACGCAGGAGGCTCGCGAGGCGGCCGGGGAGGCCTGGCTGTCGGCGTCATCCTGGGCCATTGCGTCCGACGGCGAGATCCACCCGGATCGCGCCGCCATCGAGGCGCGGCTCGCTGCCGCCGACAGTTTTGTCCATACCCAGGACTTGCCGGAGACCGATCTGCTGCTGGCGGCGGACTATGCTGCGCACGAGGCCGGCATTGCTGCGGCGGCGCGCCGGCTCGGCACAACAGTCCCATCGCTCTATCACCTCGATGCGACGCGGCCGGATCAGCCGCACGCTCGCTCGTTGACCGAGGAGATCTCGCGGGTGGTGCGGGCGCGCGCCGCCAATCCGGCATGGATCGCCGGCATGATGCGGCATGGCTTCCGCGGTGCTGCCGAGATCACGGCGACGCTGGAACACATGGCGGCATTCGCGCACCTCGCCGGTGCGGTGCCGCCGCACCTGTTCGACCTCTATTACGACGCGACGCTCGGCAATGACGAGGTTCGCAGCTTCATGGCGCGCGAGAATCCGGCCGCGTTGGCTGCGATCGAAACCTGCTTCACCCGGTTGCACGAAGCCTCGCTGTGGCAAACGCGGCGCAACTCGATTGCGGCGGCGTTGCAGGAGGTCTCATGAGCGCGGTCGCGATCAAGGGCTGGTGTCCCGGTGCGCTGCGGCCGATGCAGTCGGGCGATGGCCTCGTGGTGCGCATTCGCCCGCGCGGCGGCCGGCTGGACGCAATGCAGGCGGCGCGGATCGCCGAGCTTGCTGCGCGATATGGCAACGGCCTGATTGACCTGACCAGCCGCGCCAATCTCCAGATCCGCGGCGTCAGCGAGGAAGGTTATCCGGCCTTGATCGATGGGCTCGCCGGGCTCGGCTTGCTTGACGCTGACCCGGACACAGAAGCGCGGCGCAACGTTCTGGTGACGCCGTTCTGGACCACCGAAGACGATACACGCTCGCTCGCGGCCGAGCTGGAACAAGCGCTCGCCGGCGCTTCGCTCGATCTTCCGACCAAGTTCGGCTTCGCGATCGATGACGGCAGCGAGCGGGTGCTGGCTGGCGCGTCGGCCGATATCAGGATCGAACGCGCTTGCAACGGAGGCTTGCTGGTGCGCGCCGATGGCGCACAAGTCGGGCTCAGTGTCACGCGGAGCGAGGCCGTGCAGGTCGCGCTGGCGCTGGCCGAATGGTTCATTGCTTCCGGCGGAGCCAGCGGTGAGAAGCGACGAATGGCGGCGCATCTGACCGCCGGTGCGAGCCTTCCCGAGCCGCTTCGGGGCGACGCCGCGCCGGTGGCTCGATCGGCAAACCCTGTTCCCGGTCTCACTCCGACCGGTGCGATGGTCGGCGTGGCTTTCGGGCAGATGCCGTACCAGACGCTCGGCCATCTCGCCACCTGCGCGCAGGCACTTCGCATGACGCCGTGGCGGATGATGTTGGCCGAAGGGATCCATGAAATGCCGCGTGGGGCGGACCTCATCATTGATCCCGATGATCCGGCGCTCCGGGTGATCGCTTGCAGCGGCGCGCCGCGCTGCGGTGAGGCGCATGCCGATACGCGCGCATTGGCATCCGCGCTCGCCTCGTTTATCCCGGCCGGTGCCCGGCTTCACGTCTCCGGCTGCGCCAAGGGCTGCGCCCAGTCCGGCGCTGCCGATGTCACCCTCGTTGCCTCGCGCAAGGGTTTCGACCTGATCCGCGGCGGCACGACGCGGGATGCGCCGGTCGCGCGAGGACTGAGCAGCTCGTATCTCGTCGCAAATCCTTCGCTACTGTCGGGAGGCGATTGATGCCGCACGTCTATGAGACCGACGGCGCGGCGATCTATCGCCAGTCCTTTGCCACCATCCGGTCGGAGGCCGACCTTGCCCGCTTCACGCCGGACGAGGAGCCGGTGGTGGTGCGCATGATCCATGCCGCGGGCATGGTGGGCCTGGAAGCCCATATTCGCTTCACGCCCGGCATGGCCGCCCGCGCACGGGCAGCCTTGCAGGAGGGCGCGCCGATCCTCTGCGACGCGCGCATGGTGTCGGAGGGAATTACGCGCGCGCGGCTGCCGGCCCGCAATGAGGTGATCTGCACGCTCGGTGACGCCGCCGTTCCCGCGCTCGCGCAATCGATGCGCAACACGCGCTCGGCCGCTGCGCTGGAGCTGTGGCGGCCGAATCTGGCCGGCGCGATCGTCGCAATCGGCAACGCGCCGACGGCGCTGTTTCACCTGCTCAACATGCTGGAGGAGGCTGACTGCCCGAAGCCGGCGGCAATCATCGGCTGCCCGGTCGGCTTCGTCGGCGCGGCCGAGTCGAAGGCGGCATTGATCGCCGAGCCGCCCGTGCCGGCGCTGACCGTCGAGGGGCGGCTCGGCGGCTCGGCGATCACGGTTGCCGCCGTCAATGCGCTGGCGAGCCGGAGCGAATAGCGATGGGACGCATCATCTGCTGCGGGCTCGGCCCCGGCGATCCGGACCTGATGAGCGTGCGTGCCGACCGCATCGTGCGCTCGGCAAGGCATGTCGCCTATTTCCGCAAGAAGGGGCAACTCGGGCAGGCGCGCCGCATCGTGGAAGGCTTGCTTGCCGCTGACGTCAGCGAGTATCCGATGGAATATCCGGTCACCACGGAGATCGCGTTCGACAATCCCGAATATGCGCGCCTGCTGGCCGAATTCTACGATGCATGGGCCGAGCGGCTGGCGCGGCTTGCGCGCGAGATCGACGTGGTCGTGCTGTGCGAGGGCGATCCCTATTTCTATGGCTCGTTCATGCACCTCTATTCGCGGCTGCAGGGCCGTGCCGAGATCGAGGTGATCGCAGGCATTCCCGGCATGGTCGGCTGCTGGAATGCGATCGGCCAGCCCATTGCGCTGGCCGACGATGTCTCCACCGTCCTGATGGGTACGCTGCCGGAGGCGGAGCTCGCGCAGCGGATGCGCAGTTCCGACGCGCTGGTCGTGATGAAGACCGGCCGCAATCTTCCGAAGATCCGCCGCGCGCTCGTGTCCGCCAGCCGTCTCGACGACGCGTGGCTGGTCGAGCGCGGCACCATGCCGGATCAGCGGATCGCCCGGCTCGCTGATATCGGTGAGGCCGACTGTCCGTACTTCGCGATCGTGCTGGTGCACGGGCAGGGGCGGCGCAGAGAGGCGGGCCAATGAGCGGCACGCTGACCATCGCGGGATTGGGGCCGGGCGATGAGGCGCTGATCACGCCGGAAGTCTCCGCTGCGCTCGCGGCGGCGACCGACATCATCGGTTATGCACCCTATGTTTCGCGCGTGCCGCCGCGCGCCGGCCTGACGCTGCATCCGTCCGACAATCGTGTGGAATTGCAGCGCGCCGGCGAGGCGCTGCGGCTTGCGGCCGCGGGACATCACGTTGTCGTAGTGTCCTCAGGCGATCCCGGGGTGTTCGCGATGGCATCCGCCGTGTTCGAGGCGCTGGAGGATGCACCGCAATGGCACGAGCTGCCGATTCGCGTGCTGCCCGGCGTCACGGCAATGCTGGCGGCGGCCGCGAGCGTCGGCGCGCCGCTCGGCCACGATTTCTGCGCAATCAACCTCTCCGACAATCTCAAGCCATGGTCGCTGATCGAGAAGCGCCTGCGGCTCGCGGCAGAGGCCGACTTTGCCATCGCGATGTACAATCCGCGCTCGGCGAGCCGGCCGGAAGGTTTTGCGCGCACGCTCGAGATCTTGAACGTAGCTGGTTGCGGCAAACGCATTGTGATTTTCGCGCGCGCCGTCTCGACATCAGACCAGCGGATCGAAACGGTCGAGTTGCGCGACGCGCGGCCCGAGATGGCCGACATGCGGACACTCGTGATCGTCGGCAATTCGGCGACGCGGCGCGTCGGCCGCTGGGTCTATGCGCCGAGGCAGGTCCGATGACCGAGCCATCGCATCACGGCTTCGACGCTTTGCACCTGCGGCCGTTCGGGCAGCAGCGGCCGCGTGATCATGATGACGGGAAGACCGAGGGCGCGGGCGGCGTCGATCTTGGCGCGAGCGCCGGTTCCGCCGGAATTGCGGGCGACGATCCATTCGATACTGCGCGCGCGCATCATCTCGAGCTCGGCCTCGAGCGTGAATGGTCCGCGCGAGACGATGACGTCCGCACCGGGCAGTGGCAGCGTTTCACCTGGTGGGTCCACGAAGCGCAACGTATAGGCATGCTGCGGCAGGGCACCGAACGGCGCGATGTGCTGGCGGCCGATCGCGAGAAACACGCTGGCGCGGCGCTCCGGCAGTGCAGCGGCCGCGGCTGCGACGTCAGCGACTTCGATCCAATGATCGCCGGAGGTTTTCTCCCACGGTGCGCGTTCAAGCGCGAGCAACGGCGTTGCGGTTTGCGCACAGGCTGCGATCGCGTTGCGGCTCATGTCGGCCGCGAAGGGATGTGTCGCGTCGATCACATGCGAGATGCCTTCGCTCCGCAGATAGTCGGCAAGACCACTGATGCCGCCGAAGCCGCCGATCCGGGTCGGCAAAGGCTGCGCGGCCGGCGCATGGGTGCGTCCGCCATAGGAATAGACCGCGTCAATGCCCGCGCGCGCGATCGCAGCGGCGAGCAAATTGGCGTCGGCCGTTCCGCCCAGGATCAGGGCGCGCGTCATGGGTAATCCCTGGTTGACCATCATCGGTATCGGCGAAGATGGCCTTGCGGGGCTGTCGGACGCAAGCCGAAAGGCGCTTGGTGAAGCGGAAACAGTTTTCGGCGGCGAGCGGCACCTTGCACTGGCCGGGATTACCGATCGGGGCCGCGCCTGGCCGGTGCCGTTCGACGCGGACATCGTGCTCGGCTGCCGCGGCCGTCCGACTGCTGTGCTCGCCTCCGGGGATCCGTTCTGGCATGGCGCCGGCGGAAGCCTTGTCGAGAAATTGCAGGCTGGCGAGTGGGTCGCACATTCCGCGCCGTCGACGTTCTCGCTTGTGGCGGCACGCCTGGGCTGGCGGCTCGAGAATGCCGTCTGCCTTGGCCTTCATGCCGCACCGTTTGAACGGCTGGTGCCGCATCTTTCGCGCGATGCACGGATCATCTGTCTGGTGCGCGATGGCAACGCGGCCGCCGATCTCGCGCGCTGGCTCACGGAGCGTGGCTGGGGGGCGTCAGCGACGTGGACGCTGTCCGCGCTCGGCGGACCGCGGGAGTCCATTACGCAGCATCGCGCCGACTCCTATGCAGGAGATTCAGGCGACAGCCTGGTCGCAGTCGCGCTGGAGGCGCGGGGAACGCAAGGGCTCGCGCGCAGCTCCGGTCTTCCTGATGCATTATTCATGCATGACGGCCAGCTGACAAAGCGGCCGGTCCGCGCGCTTGCGCTGTCGGCGCTTGCGCCGCGGCCCGGTGAGCGCCTGTGGGATATCGGCGCCGGTTCGGGCTCGATCTCGATCGAATGGGCGCTCTGCGGCGGGACGGCCGTTGCCGTCGAGGTGCGCGGCGAACGCGCCACAAACATCCGCAGCAATGCCGCGAGCTTCGGCCTGACGCACCGGATCACGATCGTCGAGGGTGAGGTGCCCGGCATTCTGCCGGAGCTCGCGGCCCCCGATGCCGTGTTCATCGGCGGCGGCCTCGATGCCGATATGTTCGATGCGATCTGGTCGCGCATCGCGCCGGGAACGCGGCTGGTCGCGCACGCGGTGACCCTGGAAACCGAGGCGCTGCTATCAGACCTGCATCAGCGGCATGGCGGTGAACTGATGCGCGTCGAGATCGCGCAAGCCGAGCCGCTCGGCCGCTATCGCGCCTGGAAGGCCGCGCGGCCGATCGTGCAATGGAGCGTGATCAGATGAAGGTCGCGGGTCTGGGATTCAGGCGCGAAGCTGGTGTTGCGTCCTTACGTGAAGCGCTCGACGCGGCCGGCGGTCCTGAAGGTCTTGCGGCGCTTGCAACGCTGAGTGACAAGGCGGATGCAACGGCGTTGAGAGTCCTGGCGCAGCAACTCGGGCTGTTGATCCGAAGCATCCCCGCCGAGGCGTTGACCGAGATCGAAACCGTGACGCAGTCCGAGTTGATCCGTGCCGCATTTGGCACAGGCTCGGTCGCAGAAGCCGCGGCGATCGCCGCGGCAGGACGTGGTGCGCGGCTGATCTCGGCGAGGGCTGTTTCGCGAGATCGAATGGCGACCGCAGCAATCGCGGAAGGAGACGGTGAATGACGGTGCATTTCATCGGCGCAGGACCGGGCGCCGCCGATCTGCTGACCTTGCGCGGGCGCGATCTCATTGCCTCGTGCCCGGTATGTCTCTATGCCGGATCGCTGGTGCCTCCAGGCGTGCTGGCGCATTGCCCAAAGGATGCGCGCATCGTCAACACGGCATCGATGTCGCTCGACGAGATCATCGCCGAGATTGCCGCGGCGCATGCAGAGGGCAAGGACGTCGCGCGGCTGCACTCGGGTGATCTATCGATCTGGTCGGCGATGGGGGAACAGCTGCGCCGGCTGCGCGCGCTGCAGATTCCGTATTCGGTGACGCCCGGCGTGCCGGCGTTCTCGGCGGCCGCTGCGGCACTGGAGGCCGAGCTCACGCTGCCCGGCCTTGCGCAATCGGTGGTGCTGACGCGCACGCCGGGCCGGGCGAGTGCGATGCCGGATGGCGAGACGCTGGCGGCGTTCGCCACGACCGGCGCGGTGCTCGCGATCCATCTGTCGATCCATCTGCTCGACAAGGTCGTGACCGAGCTCACGCCGCATTATGGCGCGGACTGCCCGGTGGCGATCGTGTGGCGCGCGAGCTGGCCGGACCAGCGTATCGTGCGCGCCACGCTTGCGACGCTCGATGCCGCGCTTGGCCCCGAGCTCGAACGCACCGCGCTGATCCTGGTCGGCAAGACCCTCGGCGCGGATGAGTTCGCCGAAAGCCGCCTGTATGCGGCCGATTATGACCGCCGCTACCGCCCGGTGGGCGAAGCACCACGCTTTCCGGAATCAGCGCCGGAATCATCGCAATGACCGCGGGGCTTGTGATCTCCGCACCGGCATCTGGCGTCGGCAAGACGACGTTGACCCTGGCCTTGGCGCGCGCTTACCGCAATCGCGGGCTCAAAGTGCAATGCCTCAAGAGCGGGCCCGACTACATCGATCCGGCGTTCCATGCCGTCGCGACCGGACGCGCCTCTGTCAACGTCGATAGCTGGGCGATGGCGTCAGATGCGATCGCTCATCTGGCAAGCCGCGGTGCGGATGCCGATCTCGTGCTGGCCGAAGGCTCGATGGGGTTGTTCGACGGCGTCGCCGCGCGCGGCGTCTCGGGCACCGGGGCCACGGCCGACATTGCCGAGATGACGGGATGGCCGGTGCTGCTGGTGATCGATCCCTCCGGCCAGGCCCAGACGGCGGCGGCGATCGCGGCGGGGCTGCGCGATTTTCGCGCCGGCGTGCGGCTGGCGGGTGTCGTTCTCAACCGTGTCGCCAGTGCGCGGCACGAAGCGCTGGTGCGCGATGCCATGGCGGGGGCGGGCATTGCCGTGCTGGGCGCGCTGCCGCGCCACGCCGAGATCGCCTTGCCGAAGCGCCATCTCGGCCTGGTGCAGGCCGAAGAGCAGGCCGAGATCGATGGCCTGATCAGCGAGGCCGCACGCTTCGTCACTGGGCATGTCGATCTCGATGCCGTGTTGCAAGCGGCCCAGGTCTGGTTGCCGCAACCAGCCGCGCGCAGCCTGGACATCACACCGCCCGGCCAGCGCATCGCGCTCGCGCGCGACGCCGCGTTCTCTTTCGTCTACCCGCACATGCTGGAAGCATGGCGCGCCGCCGGCGCCGAGATCGTGACGTTCTCACCGCTTGCCGATCAAGGCCCCGATGCGGACGCCGATGTGTGCTGGCTGCCCGGTGGCTATCCTGAACTGCATGCCGGCCGGCTTGCCGCCAACAGGAGATTTATTGGCGGATTGCGCACCTTCGCCGAGACAAGACCGCTACATGGCGAGTGCGGCGGCTACATGGTGTTGGGCGCCGCGCTCATCGATGCCGAGGGTGTGCGCCATGAGATGGCCGGCCTGCTCGGCCTCGAGACGAGCTACGCCAAGCGTCGCATGCATCTGGGCTATCGGCTCGCCGAACTTGCCGCACCCATGCCCGGGCACCGTCCAGGCGTGCGGCTGCGCGGCCACGAGTTTCACTACTCGACCATCGTCGCGCAGCCCGACACGCCGCTTGCGGTGGTGCGCGATGCGACCGGCGCGATCGTCGCGGAAACCGGATCGCGGCGGAGCAACGCGACGGGCACCTTCTTCCATCTGATCGCGGAGGACCGATGAGCGGCTTCGTCTCCTTCGTTTCCGCCGGCCCCGGCGATCCCGAGCTTCTGACCATCAAGGGAGCGGCGCGGCTGCGCGAGGCCGACGTGGTGCTCTATGACGATCTTGCCGCGGGCGCGATCCTCGATCTCGCGCGCTCCGGCGCCAATCTCGTCGCGGTCGGCAAACGCGCCGGCCGCCTCTCGGCGAAACAGCATCACGTCAGCCGGCTGCTGGTCGACTACGCGGCGGCGGGCGTGCGCGTGGTGCGGCTGAAATCTGGCGATGCCGGCATTTTCGGCCGCCTCGAGGAGGAGATCGAGGCGCTGCGCAATGCCGGCATCGGCTACGAGATCATCCCCGGCGTGACCTCGGCCTCGGTTGCCGCAGCGCAGGCCGGCATTCCGCTGACGCGGCGGCTGACCTCGCGCCGGGTCCAGTTCGTGACCGGCGCCGATGTCACCGGCGAATTGCCGGCGGATTTGAACTGGGCGGCGCTGGCCGATCCCGAAGCGACCACGGTCGTCTATATGGGCCGACGCACCTTTCCGGCCTTGGCCGCGAAGCTGGTCGCGCACGGCCTTTCGGCCGAGACGCCCGCACTGCTCGCGGAGTCGCTCGGCCATGCCGACGAGCAGCTTCATCGGACCACGATCGCAGGGCTGGCCGAACAGCTCGCGCACGCGGGCGCTGCCACGACAGCTTCGATTATTCTGTTCGGTGCGCTGGCGCCGGATCAAGGTTGATGCGGCCATGTTGACGCTGTCCCTGATCGGTATCGGTTGTGGCGACCCCCGGCAGCTCACCCTCGCTGCAACGGCCGCGATCAATGCCGCCGACTTGATCCTGATCCCGCGCAAGGGGAGCGCGAAGTCGGACCTCGCCGAATTGCGCCGAACGATCTGCGCAGAGGCGCTGAACAACGACCGTACGCGCATTGCTGAGTTCGACCTGCCGGTGCGTGACGCCGGCGAGGAGGACTATCGCAAGGGCGTGGACGATTGGCACGATGCGGTCGCCGCGAGCTGGTCGGAGCAAATCGCGCGCCATCTCGGCCGCGAGGGCCGCGTCGCTTTGCTGATCTGGGGCGATCCCTCGCTCTACGAATCCAGCCTGCGGATTGCGCAACGGCTCGATCCGCTGCCGTCGATCGACGT
Organism: Bradyrhizobium sp. UFLA03-84; assembly: GCF_002289535.1. Taxonomy (NCBI): domain Bacteria; kingdom Pseudomonadati; phylum Pseudomonadota; class Alphaproteobacteria; order Hyphomicrobiales; family Nitrobacteraceae; genus Bradyrhizobium; species Bradyrhizobium sp. UFLA03-84. Next base: position 308,108 of record NZ_NSJY01000014.1, read on the forward strand.
GATCCCAGGCATCACGTCGATCCAGGCGCTGTGCGCGGCGCATGCGCTGCCGCTCAACGAGATCGGCGAGCCCTTCCTTGTCACGACGGGCCGGCGGCTGCGCGAGGGCGGCTGGCCGCCTGGTGTCGATACCATCGTCGTGATGCTCGACGGCGGCGCCGCCTTCCAGACGCTCGATCCTGAGGGCCTGAGGATCTGGTGGGGCGCCTATCTCGGCATGCCCGATCAGATCATCCTGGCGGGGGAGCTCGCGGAGGTCGGCCCCCGCATCGTCGCCGTGCGTCGGGATGCGCGCGAACAGCATGGCTGGATCATGGACTGCTACGTCCTGAAGCGGAGTTCGTGATCGAGAGATTGCCTGCAGCGGGCGCTGCTAGAGCATGATCCGGAAAAGTGCGAAGCGGTTTTCCGAAAGGATCATACGCAAATAAAAGGCTAAGGCGCGATGACGATTCAACCTAATCTCATCGCGCTTTAGGTCTTCAAGCCGCGAATCGAGGGTTGGATGGTCAGGCGGTAGGCGACGAGCTTGTCACCACCGAACTGCTCGAGTGTCGTCTCGCAGACCGGGCAGCGATACTCGCCCTGGCTTGCTGAGCCGGATGCCAGCTCAAGCCGTCGGAATCCGGCCCCGCAGCGCGGACACGTGACGTCGTCCTTCTTCATCAACTCACCCCAGAACAACACCGGCGGTCCTTCTTTAGCGCAGACTGCGCGGCGGAACTATGTTCACGGGCGGAGAACTACGGATCATTTCCTGCATGGGAATAAAACAATCGTCCGCGTCGAGCGGAACGCCGCGCAGCCGGTCGCGCTTTACAGTTGGCCAATTTCAGCGCATTCCGCAAACTCGGCAACGGGTTACGATGCGGCCTTAAAGAGCGATAGGGAAATCGATTTGCGCGGCGATAATGGCTGCCATGTTGCAGCGCTCGAGGCAGATGTTGCGTCTGCTCAATTGCCCGACAACGCGCGATCGCCGGCGAACGCAGGGTTCGCCGGCGATCCATCGCCATCAGCGGATGCCACCTATTACCGCGTCAGGCGAACCACGTCCTGCCTCAGCAAATAGAGCGAGACCGCGAGCAGAACGACGTCCTTCATCAGGAAAGGCACGTTGCCGGTCATCGCGGGGAAGCCTCCGGCGGCAACGTCCCAGCCATCGGGCATGAACGGGATGATGGTGACCGTCGCGATGAACGTCCCGGTCGAGCCGAGCGCGCCGAGGATGCCGAGCCGCTTGTCCCAGAAGCCTGCCAGAAGCAGCGAGCCGAACGTCCATTCCGAGGCGCCGAGGAAATAGCTGGCGCCGGCGTGACCGAAGACTGGATATAGCCACCAGATCAGCGGCCCGTTGCTGATGAACGGGACCAGCCGTTCGAATTCGTAGGGGAACCATTTCTGGTACCCGAAGAACAGGAACATGATGACCATCGAGGCCCGGACAACGTGATAGTCGAGATCCTCCGCGAGCAGGCCGGATCGGTAGAGGGCGCGGACAAGTGGACCTTGCTGGGTGCTGGAAAGTGTAGTCATGATCGCGATCCTTTCGATTGACTTCGGCCGCGTCATGCGACGGCGGGGAAGTCGATGTCGGTGTCGTTGATGCGGTTGAAGACGTTGGTGAAGACGATGGTCGCAAACGCCAGGCTGATCTCGACCAGCTGCGCATCGCTGTAGCCGGCAGCCTTGATCGCGGCGAAATCCTCGTCGCTGACGGTGCCGCTCGACCGCGCGAGCTTGCGAACGAAATCGATCAGCACATCGTACTTGGCATCACCGGTCGGCTCGCCGTCGCGGATCTGCTTCAGCGCATCGGCCTTCACGCCGGCGAGCTTGGCGAAGTGCGAATGCGCGGCGACACAGTAATCGCAGCCGCCGACGGCACTGACCACGGTCTTGATGATCTCCTGATCACGCTTGGACAGGCTGCCGCCGGCGAGCACTGCATCGGCGGCGACCATCGCCTTGAGCGCGGCCGGGCTGTGGGCGGCGATCGCCGTATAGGCATTCGGGACGCTGCCGACCGCCCTCTTGATCTGGGCGTAGATCTGGCCGGACGGGCCGGTGTCGGTTTCGAGATTGGGGACTGAAAGACGAGACATGGTGGCACTCCTTGCTGGGGTTGGTGAACGATTGCGGAGTGACAATAGGATCGAGGTTTGAGACATTGAATGTTCATACAGCTCGATTATATGCTCAATCATCTCATGGACTGCCTCGAGGGTATTGGCGATGGATTGGCTCAGCCGGCTGTTCGAGATGATGCCGGTGCGCGGGCGGCTCGATATTCGCTGCAGTTACAGCGTGCCCTGGCGCATCGAGCAGGGCCCGGGTGCGACCAACGAGATCCCCTATCATGCGGTGCTGGCCGGCTCGGCGATCCTGGACGATCCCGCAGGCGGTCAGCCGCTGCTGCTGAAAACCGGCGACATCCTTCTGCTACCGGGCAACCCGCGACACGTGATGCATGACGGCAGCGGAGCGGCGCCGCTGCCGCCGCGCAACCGGGCGGCGCAGAATTTCACGATCAGCGAAAACCTGGGGTCGGACGAACGGCTCGACCTGCTGTGCGGACACTTCGCGATTGCACCTCCGCACGACCGTCTGTTGCGCAGCTATCTTCCGCCGCGTCTTGTCGTGCATGCCGGCCCGCGGATCGGAAAGGGGACGGCCGCACAGCTCGCCGGCCTCGTGGCCCTGATGCGCAGCGAAACCGCCGACGATCATCTCGGCGGCCGCGCCATGCTGAACGCACTGTCGACGGCGATGTTTGCGCTTGCGCTGCGGCTTGCGAGCGAAACGGGGGCCGCGCCACGTGGTCTTCTTGCGCTGGTCGGCGATCCTCGCATCGCGCCCGCGGTTGCCGCCATGTTCAATGATCCGGCACGCGCATGGTCGCTACCGGAACTGGCGCGGCTATGCAACATGTCGCGCGCCACGCTTGCACGACAGTTCCAGGACAAGCTCGGACGATCTGCCAGCGATCTGCTCACCGATATCAGGATGACGCTGGCGGCGAACGAATTGAGGAGTTCATCGCTTTCGACCGGCGCGGTCGCGGAAATGGCCGGCTACCAATCCGAGGCCGCCTTTCAGCGCGCCTTCAAGAGCCATATGGGCGTGACGCCGGCGCAGTGGCGAAAGGCGCAATCGTCCGAGCCGGGTGGCGGTGACGAGGGGCGCCGCACGGGATGATCCGTCGCGCGCCCTGGAAGTCTGACCCGCGACGGGCAGGCGGCCGATGGCTTGCCGCCACAGGCCGCGTTGTGCGCTGTCATGCCTTCACGGCGGCCGCCTGCTGCAGAACCGCGATCATATCTTCTGGCTCCGGGCGGCGGGTATAGTCGGGATTCACCTCCGAGTAGAGGATCAGGCCATCCTGTCCGATGACGTAGCGGGCCGGCATCGGCAATGTCCAGCTCGGATCGTCATTGAAGGTCGGCAGATCGTTCTTCAGCTGCTTGTAGAGCTCGACCAGATAGTCGGGCAGGTGCAAGCGCAGTCCGAAGGCGTCGCCGACCTGTCCCTTCACGTCGGACAGGATAGGGAAGGAGAGTCTGTTCTGGCGCACTGACTTCCGGCTGTTCGGCGCGGTCTGCGGCGAGATCGCGACCAGCGAAGCGCCGTATTTGTCGAATTCCGGTTTGGCGGCTTCCAGTGCCTGCAGCTCCATGTTGCAATACGGGCACCAGACGCCGCGGTAGAAGCTGAGCACCAGCGGGCCGCGCTTCAGCAGGTCGACCGAGCTGACGATGTTGCCGTCGGGATCCCGGAGTGCGAAGGCGGGGGAGACATCGCCGGCCTTCCTGGCGCGCTGGGCGGCGCCGGATGCGATCAGCTCCGCGGTGGCGCGGTGCACGATGTCGATGACAGTGCGCGGAACGTTGTAGGGCGGTTTTCCGGCCTCGAAGTCCGCCTTGAAAGCGTCGAGCCTGGCTTGAAGCGACATAGTGATCTCCCTTGATTTCAGGGTGGAGGACGGCGGCGCCGTCTGTTGGTTGAACTCACACCTGGGAAGCTAGGGAAAAAACGGCTGTGCGGGGTAGCGCTGCCGTCGACCTAATACTTATTCCTGTTCGGAATAAGTACGCTGATTGTTTCACCCGCCGGATGACGCGTCACGCATTGAAGCTCCGCTCGAAGAAGTTCACGAATGCACGGGCCTTGGCGGTCGCGGCGCGGCCGGTCGGAAGCACGGCCCAGAGATCTAGCGCGGGGAGGCTCCACTCCGGCAGGACGGCTCGCACAGCGCCCGATTTGAGCTCGGGGGTGAACATCCATTCTGAGGCGATTGCGAGCCCGGCATCGGACAGCACTGCAGCCCGAACGCCTTCGGCGGCGCTTACCCGCAGCCGGCTCCGCACAGTGACGGCGAGTTCGGTGCTCTCGCGTTGAAATGACCACACGCTGCCCTCGCGCAGATAGACGACGGCCTGGTGCCGGCTCAGTTCGCCCGGCGTGGACGGTGTGCCGGATCGCTCGAAATAGGCCGGCGTGCCCAGCACGAGGCGCTTGCATCTTGCGACCCGGCGCGCGGTTAGCGTCGAATCCGTCATCTTTCCCATCCGCAGGGCGACGTCGATGCCCTCCTGCACCAGATCGATCTGACGGTCGTCGAGCACGACCTCAAGCTCAAGTTCCGGGTTCTGCGCGAGGAATCTCGGCAGCATCGGAATGAGATGGATGCGGGCGAAGGTGACGGCGGCGCAGATCCGCAATCGTCCCTTGAGGCCGGCTCCGGCGCCGCGCGCGGCGATCTCGGCCTCGGCCGCCTCTTCAAGCGCGCGCCTGGCGCGCTCGAGGTAGCCGAGCCCCGCTTCGGTCGGAGCGAGGCCGCGGGTCGAGCGCGTCAGCAGCTTGACCCCGAGAAATTCCTCAAGCTGTGCGACGGACTTCGAGACCGCCGGCTGGCCGATCCGAAGCTGCCGCGCCGCGCCGGAGAACGAGCCGGTCTCGACCACCCGCACGAACGTCTCCATCGCCGCCAGGCGATCCATGGCTATTCTCCGCAGGAATGAGCAATACAGCCCATCCTGTCACGGGTCGGAGCGAATGGCCATTTCCAGGCACGCGCAGGCGGCAGGGGCGGGCAGGCTACGACTTGCGATGCCTTGCGTTGACCGCGATCGCGGCGGCGGCGGTGCGGTTCTCGACGCCGAGCTTGGCGTAGATCTGCTCGAGATGCTTGTCGACGGTGCGTGGGCTGAGGCCCAGGATCTGCGCAATATCGCGGTTGGTCTTGCCCTTGGAGAGCCAGGACAGCACCTCGCCCTCGCGGGTGGTGAGGCCGAGCTCGCTGGAGAATTCCGCGGGCATGTCGCCGCTGGTGTCTTTTGCCAGCCGCAGCAGGAACTCGTTCGGACCGAGCTTGCCCATATATTGCAGCCGAAGCTGCTCATTGCCGGGGAATGACGCCACGGTCGCGGTCTTCTTTCCCGCCATGCCCTTCTGTGCCTGTTCGAGCCATTGCGGCATCGGATCCGGCAAGACGAAATCATCGGCGGCGTCGGCGAGCGTATCCGACAGCAGTTTCTGGGCCTGCGGCGTCGCCCATAGCAGCGCGCCTGATCTGTTGACCGCGAGCAAATAGCGGCCGGAGACATCGAGCGCGGCGCGGGCGCTCTGTGTCATCCGTGCGTTGGCGAGGTGGACCCGAATGCGGGCCAGCATCTCCTCGATCACGATCGGCTTGGTGACATAGTCGACGCCGCCGGCCTCCAGTCCACGCACGATGTGCTCGGTTTCGGCGAGGCCCGTCATGAAGATGATCGGGACGCCGTCGAGCCCGGCATCGCGCTTCAGCCGCCGGCAGGTCTCGAACCCGTCCATGCCGGGCATCACGGCATCGAGCAGCACGATATCAGGGGTGATCTGCTCGACGATACGCATCGCGGAGGCGCCGTCGAGCGCGACCATCACGGTCATGCCGGCGCCGTCGAGCGCGTCGGTCAGCAGCCGCAACGTCTCCGGCGAGTCGTCGACGACGAGCGCGACGTCGCGCTTTCTTTGTTCAATGGTCATAGCTGTGCAATGTCTTCAACGTCGCCATATATTGATCGAGATCGAACCGGTCGATCAGCGTGCGCATCTGGCCGACGAAATCGGCATGTTCGGGATGTTCATTGCCGATCTCGTCGAGCTTGAGCTGAATCGCTCTGATATAGCCGAGCTGGCCAAGGCTGATCAGCTCCTCGACATGTTTAACCGGCGGACGCGAACCGCTATCCGGCTTCCATTGCGGAGGCGGCGACGGCTCGGCCTCATACTGCCACTCGATCTTGAGCAATTGGCGGATGGTCTCGAGCAGCCGCGGGATGTCGATCGGCTTCATCAAGTAGCCGTCGTGGAAGGGCTGCGCCAGCGGCGCGCCATGGGCCTCCAGCGCGCTTGCCGAGATCATCAGGATGCGCGCCTGGTGATGGCCTTCGGAGCGCAAGGTCTCGGCGACCGTCCAGCCGTCCATGCCCGCCATCGAGATGTCGAGCAGGAACATGTCCGGCCGGCAGTGTTGCGCCAGCGCAAGGCAGCCCGGTCCATCCGGCGCGCTGAGCAGGATGAAGCCGAGCGGCGCCAGGATCTCGCGCAACAGGTCGCGATGAGTCGGGTCATCGTCGGTGATCAGGATGGTCTTGCGCGGGCCGTGATAGCCGTACACGGGAGCGTCGACCGGCGCATCGCGGCGCGGATTGGTCACTTCTGACAGCAGCAGCTTGACCTTGAAGGTGCTGCCGGTGCCGACCGTGCTCGAGACCTTGATGTCGCCGCCCATCACGCCCGCGAGCAGGCGGCTGATGGTGAGGCCAAGTCCGGTGCCGGTCTGCGGCTGGGTGACGCCGAGCGCGCCGCGCTCGAACGGCGCGAAGATCCGCTCGAGGTCGTCGGGCTGGATGCCCGGCCCGGTATCGATCACCTCGAACTCGGCGACCGGACTGCGGTAATGCACCACGAACTGCACCTGGCCGGATTGCGTGAACTTGATTGCATTCGAGAGCAGGTTGATCAGGATCTGCCGCAGCCGCTTCTCGTCGGCGTAGACCACGACCGGCAGCACGGCAGGCCGCTTGAACACGAAGTCGATGCCCTTGGCTGCGGCCTGCAGGCGGAACATTCCGACCAGCTGTTCGAGGAAATCGTTCAGCCGCACCTCGTCGCGCGACAGATAGAGCCGGCCGGCCTCGATCTTGGAGATATCGAGAATGCCGTCGATCAGGCCCGACAGATGATCGGCGCTGCGGCGGACCACGCGCACTTGCTCGCGCGGACGTATGTGGAGACTGTCATCCTGCTCCAACAGCTGCGCGTAGCCGGAGATCGCGTTGAGCGGCGAGCGGAGCTCGTGGCTGAGGCCGACCACGTAGCGGCTCTTGGCGAGGTTGGCCGATTCAGCGACTTCCTTGGCGCGCTGCAGCTCGGCGTCGGTGCGCTTGTGGGCGTCGATCTCCTGGATCAACAGCGTGGTCTGCCGCCGCGTCTCTTCCTCGGCGGCGCGCCGGCTCTGTTGCGCCAGCACGAACAGCCACGCAACGACACCGATGATCAGGGTCAGCGCAAAGAACACTTTCCACAGCACATCGGCCAACAATTCATTGGCATGCACGGCTGCCGTGGTCTGCAGATAGATCAGGCCGAGCACCAGCGCCACGAGGCCGGCCGAGACCGCGAACACGCCGAGGTAATGGCCAAGCTGCGAGTTGATGCGGGCGTAGATCGGTTGCGGCATCACCTTGCCCAGGGCTTCCGCGACCTGTGCGCCGATCCGCCCAAGCGGCTTGCAGAGGTCGTGGCAGCGCGCGTCGAGCGAGCAGCACAAGGAGCAGATCGGGCCGGCATAGGCCGGGCAGGCGGCCATGTCCTCGGGCTCGAACGCATGCTCGCAAATGCAGCACTGGATCGATTCAATGTTCTGCCAGCTCCGCTTCGGCTTGCGCGCGATGTAGTACTTGCCGTCCGTCGCCCAGGCAATCAGGGGGGCCGCGATGAAGGCGACCGCGAGCGCGACGAAGGCGGACAGCGCCTTGGCGGTCGGGCCGAACAGGCCGTAGAACGCGCTGATCGAGACCACGGTCGCGATCGTCATGGCGCCGACGCCGACCGGATTGATGTCGCAGAGATGGGCGCGCTTGAACTCGATGTGCTGCGGCCGCAGGCCGAGCGGCTTGTTGACGACGAGATCGGCCACCAGTGCGCCGACCCAGGCAATCGCGACGTTGGAGTAGAGCGCCAGCGTCTGCTCCAGCGCCTTGTAGACGCCGATCTCCATCAAGAGCAGCGCGACCACGACGTTGAACACCAGCCACACCACGCGGCCGGGATGCGAGTGGGTGAGGCGAGAGAAGAAGTTCGACCAGGCGATCGAGCCGGCATAGGCGTTGGTGACGTTGATCTTGACCTGCGACAGGATCACGAATGTGCCGGTCAGCGCCATCGCGAGGTCAGGCTGCGACAGCACATAGCGGAAGGCTTCGAGATACATGTTGGCAGGTTCGGCCGCATGCTCCGCCGAGACGCCGTGGCTGAGCGCGAAGAAGGCCAGGAACGAGCCGGCCAGCAGCTTGAGCGCGCCGAGCACGATCCAGCCGGGGCCGGCAGAGAGCAACGCGATCCACCACGCCTTGCGCGAGGTGCGGCGGTCGCGCGGCAGGAAGCGCAGGAAGTCGACCTGCTCGCCGATCTGCGCCACCAGCGCGAACACGACCGAGGCCGCGGTGCCGAACAGCAGGAGGTCGAGATTGCCAGCGGGATCGCCGTGCTCGCCGGCGAATTTCCGCCACTCGGTGAAGGAATGCGGATTGGCCCAGGCGATCGCCGCGAACGGCATGATGTGGAGGACGATCCACAACGGCTGGGTCCAGAGCTGGAACCGGCTGATCAGCGTGATGCCGTAGATGACCAGCGGAATGATCACGACTGCGCTGATCAGATAGCCGATCGGCCGCGGGATGCCGAAGCACATGTCGAGCGCGCTGGCGAGGATCACCGCCTCGATCGCGAAGAAGATGAAGGTGAAGGAGGCGTAGATCAGCGAGGTGATGGTCGAGCCGATATAGCCGAAGCCGGCGCCACGGGTCAGTAGGTCGATGTCGATGCCGCTCTTTGCGGCATGGTAGGCGATCGGCAGCCCGCACAGAAAGATGATGACGCTGACGACCAGGATCGCGGCCGAGGCGTTCATTGCCCCATAGTTGAGGGTAATGGTGCCGCCGATCGCCTCCAGCGCCAGGAAGGAGATCGCGCCGAGCGCGGTGTTGGCGACGCGGGCGGCAGACCAGCGCCGTGCGCTCTTGGCGGTGAAGCGCAGCGCGTAGTCTTCCAGCGTCTGGTTGGCGACCCATTGATTATATTGGCGCCTGACGCGGTCTATCCGCTGCCGCCCTGCCACTCGTTCTAACTCCTGGTCCACGATGCGCTGATCGCGGGCAAATCCCGTACCAAAAACCTACGTCGCTATTTTGCGGTGCAGTATACGCGATCTCACGTATCAGTGCGCTGCACAAAAGTGAGCAATCCTCGCCCCATCAATAAGCGTTCTCGAACCAGATGGGGTGCTCATGTCAGACGAAACAAAACCAGGACTGCCGTCGCCGCTCCGCCGTAAGCTCTTGATGGGAATGGCGGCATTGCCGGCCATGTCGATGCTGGGCCGGCCCGCCTTTGCCGACGTTCCTGCAACTTCCGCGGTCAATACCACCGGTCTTGCAGTCACCGATAGCGAAGTCACGGTCGGCATCCTGCACTCCGTCACCGGCACCATGGCGATCTCCGAGACCGGCTCGGTCGAGGCCGAGAAGCTCGCGATCGAGCAGATCAACGCCGCCGGCGGCGTGCTCGGCCGCAAGATCAAGTTCATCCAGGAGGACGGCGCGAGCGACTGGCCGACCTTCGCGGAAAAGGCGAAAAAGCTGCTGGTCAACGACAAATGCGCCGCGGTGATGGGCTGCTGGACCTCGGCCTCACGCAAGGCGGTGCTGCCGGTGTTCGAGCAGTACAACGGCATGCTGTACTACCCGACCTTCTATGAAGGCCTCGAGCAGTCCAAGAACGTGATCTACACCGGCCAGGAGGCGACCCAGCAGATCATCGCCGGCCTCGACTGGGTCAACAAGACCAAGGGCGCCAAGAGCTTCTATCTGCTCGGTTCCGACTACATCTGGCCGCGCACCTCGAACAAGATCGCGCGCAAGCACATCGAGAACCATCTGCAGGGCTGCAAGGTGGTCGGCGAGGAATACTTCCCGCTCGGCTCGACCCAGTTCAACTCGGTCATCAACAAGATCAAGCTGACCAAGCCCGACGTGATCTACGCGATCATCGTCGGCGGCTCGAACGTCGCGTTCTACAAGCAGCTCAAGGCGGCCGGCATCGACCTGTCGAAGCAGACGCTGCTGACCATCTCGGTCACCGAAGACGAGATCGACGGCATCGGCGGCGAGAACATCGCGGGCGCCTATGCCTGCATGAAGTACTTCCAGTCGCTCGATAATCCGAACAACAAGGCCTTCGTGCCTGCGTTCAAGAAGATGTGGGGCGAGAAGACCGTGATCGGAGACGTCACACAGGCTGCCTATCTCGGCCCGTGGCTGTGGAAATTGACGGTAGAGAAGGCGCAGAGCTTCGACATCGACAAGATCGCGGCGGCTTCCCCCGGCGTCGAGTTCAAGGGCGCGCCGGAAGGCTACGTCCGGATCCACGAGAACCATCACCTCTGGTCGAAGACCCGCGTCGGACGCGCCAAGGCTGACGGCCAGTATGAGCTGATCTACGAGACCGCCGATCTGGTCGAGCCGAATCCGTTCCCCAAGGGCTACCAGTGAGTTCTTTCGCGTAACGCGCAATCTCACTTCAAACGCATCGCGGCGTGGACGTCACCGCCCACGCCGCCGATCGGACGCCGCTGTGTCGCGGCGCTGGCCCCTTGGACTGGAGAACCAGATGTTCGGCGACTATTCGATCAGCGACCTCGGTGCCATCCTCGCGATGCAGGGATTTGCCGGGCTCATCCTGTTCTCCGTCTACGTGCTGATGGCGCTCGGGCTTGCCATCATCTTCGGCCAGATGGGCGTCATCAACATGGCGCATGGCGAGTTCATGATCCTCGGTGCCTACGTCACCTGGATGACGTCGAACGCCGTGCAGCACGTCGCGCCCTGGCTGTTCCCCGGCTACTTCTTCATCGCGATGATCCTGGCGTTCATCGCCTCCGGCGCGCTCGGCATGCTGGTCGAATGGGCGCTGATACGCCATCTCTACAAACGCCCGCTCGATACGCTGCTCGCGACCTGGGGCCTCAGCCTGATCCTGCAGCAGGCCTATCGCTCGATCTTCGGCGCACGTGAGGTCGGCGTCGAGCTGCCGGAATGGATGATGGGCTCTTGGCAGGCGACCGACTCGATCCAGATCCCGATCAACGGCATGTTCGTGATGGGGCTGACGATCCTGATCACGATCGTCGTCTTCTACATCCTGTTCTGGTCGAGCTGGGGCAAGCAGGTGCGGGCCGTGGTGCAGAACCGCGTCATGGCGGGCGCCGTCGGCATCAACACCGAGAGGGTCGATCGCTACACCTTTGGGCTCGGCTGCGGCATCGCAGGGATCGCCGGCTCGGCCTTCACCATGATCGGCTCGACCGGGCCGACCGCCGGCCAGCTCTACATCGTCGACACCTTCCTGGTCGTGGTGTTCGGCGGCGCCGCCTCGCTGTTCGGCACCATCGCCTCCGCCTTCTCGATCTCGCAGACCCAGTCGACGCTGGAATTCTTCCTGTCGGGATCGATGGCCAAGGTGATCACGCTGCTCACGATCGTCGCGATCCTGATGGTGCGTCCGCAGGGCCTCTTCGCGCTCAAGGTCCGCAAATAAGAACAAGCAGGCTGGTCATGATCAACTCGCGCTTTTTCAATCGCTCCGAACTGCTCGGCTTCCTTGCGCTCGCGGTGCTGCTGTTTCTGATCCTGCCGCTGTCGCTGGATATTTTCCGCCTCAACCTGGTCGCCAAATATCTGACCTACGCCTTCGTCGGCATCGGCCTCGTGCTGTGCTGGGGCTATGGCGGCATCCTGAGCCTGGGGCAGGGCGTGTTCTTCGGCCTCGGCGGCTACTGCATGGCGATGTACCTCAAGCTTGAGGCTTCGTCGGTGGCGAACACCAAGATCCAGTCGACGCCGGGGATTCCCGACTTCATGGACTGGAACCAGCTCACCTCGTTGCCCTTCTTCTGGAAGCCATTCCACAGCTTCCCGGTCACGCTGTTGGCGATCCTGGTGGTTCCCGCGTTCTTCGCGCTGATCATCGGCGCGGCGATGTTCAAGCGCCGGGTCGGCGGCGTGTACTTTGCGATCATCACGCAGGCGATCGCCGCGATCCTCACCATCCTGATCGTGGGGCAGCAGGGCTACACCGGCGGCATCAACGGCATTACCGATTTGCGCACGCTGCACGGTTGGGACATCCGCACTGATCACGCCAAGTTCATTCTGTATTTCGTCGAGGTTGTGCTGCTGTTCGGATGCATCGGCGCCGCGCAATTCATCCGGCTGACAAAACTCGGGCGCATCCTGGTGGCAATGCGGGAGCAGGAGGATCGCGTGCGCTTCTCCGGTTACAGCGTCGCCAACTTCAAGATCTTCGCGTTCTGTGCCGCGGCGGTGTTCGCTGCGATCGGCGGCGCCATGTTCACGCTCGAGGTCGGCTTCATGTCGCCGTCCTTCGTCGGCATCGTGCCGTCGATCGAGATGGTGATCTACACCGCGGTCGGCGGCCGGATGTCGATCTTCGGCGCGGTGTGGGGCGCGCTGCTGGTCAATTTCGCCAAGACCAGCCTCTCGGAATCCTTCCCGCAGCTCTGGCTGTTCGGTCTCGGCGCGCTGTTCATCGCGGTCGTGCTGGCGTTCCCGAACGGGCTGTCCGGCATCTGGGCGGATCATATTCAGCCCCGCATCGATCGCCTGCTGGCGTCACGCAAATCGAAATCGGCGGCCGGCATGATCGCCGACGGCGCACCGGCCGAGTGAGGAGGGATCATCATGCTCGTCGGCCATCAGCCAAAAGACTTCCTGCTCGCGGTCTCCGGTCTCACCGTGTCCTTTGACGGCTTCAAGGCCGTCAACGATCTCTCCTTCTATGTCGAGGAGAACGAGATCCGCGTCATCATCGGCCCGAACGGCGCCGGCAAGACCACGGTGCTCGATTTGATCTGCGGCAAGACCCGCGCGACATCCGGCTCGATCCAGTTCCGCGGCCAGGAGCTGACCAAGCTGCGCGAGAACGAGATCGTGCAGGCGGGCGTGGGGCGCAAGTTCCAGACGCCGTCGGTGTTCGAGGATCTGACCGTGTTCGAGAACCTCGAGATCTCCTTCCCGCGTGGCCGCACCGTGTTCGGCTCGCTGACCTTCCAGCGCGACGATACCGTCAAGCAACGGGTCGAGGAGGTCGCCGAGATGATCTTCCTGAAGGACCGGCTCAACACCTATGCCGACCAGCTCAGCCATGGCCAGAAGCAGTGGCTCGAGATCGGGATGTTGCTGATCCAGGACCCGGACCTCCTGATGCTCGACGAGCCGGTCGCCGGCATGAGCGTGTCGGAGCGCGCCAAGACCGCCGAGCTGCTCAACCGCATCATCAAAGACCGCTCGGTGTTGGTGATCGAGCACGACATGAAGTTCGTCGAGGACATCGCCCACAAAGTCACGGTGCTGCACCAGGGGCAGATCCTGTCCGAGGGGACCATGGAGCACGTCAAGAACGACCCCAAGGTCATCGAAGTTTACCTCGGCCATTAAGGAGCGGCGTCGATGCTGGCAATCAATGATCTTCACGTCGCCTATGGCCAGAGCGAGGTGCTGCATGGCCTCAACGTCAAGGTCGCGTCGAACGAGATCGTCGCGATCATGGGCCGCAACGGCATGGGCAAGACCACGCTGATGAAGTCGCTGATGGGCATCCTGCCGGCCAAGAGCGGCAAGGTGACCATGGACGGCACCGAGCTCGGCGCGATGAAGAGCTACGAGCGGGTCGCGAAGGGGCTGGCTTACGTGCCGCAGGGCCGCATGATCTTCTCCACCATGACGGTGAAGGAGAACATCGAGACTGGACTCGTGGTCTCAGGCGGTTCCGAGGTGCCCGGCGATATCTACGAGCTGTTTCCGGTGCTGCTGGAGATGAAGGGCCGCCGCGGCGGCAATCTCTCCGGCGGGCAGCAGCAGCAGCTCGCGATCGCCCGCGCGCTGGCGACCAAGCCGAAGGTGCTGCTGCTCGACGAGCCGACCGAGGGCATCCAGCCGTCGATCATCAAGGACATGGCGCGCACCTTGAAACGCATCCGCGACGAGCGGGGGCTGTCGATCGTCGTCTCCGAGCAGGTCCTGAGCTTCGCGCTCGACATCGCCGACCGCGTGCTCGTCATCGAGAACGGCGAGATCGTCCGCGACGATCCGCGCGACAGCGTCGATGCCGCGCAGATCTCGAAATATCTGTCTGTGTAACCACCACCAGTAAACGAAGGGGAGCAATGCGATGCCAGATACACTGATCAAGGTCGATCTCAGCAAGTCGGCCTATGAGAACGACAAGATTCACAACCGCTGGCATCCCGAGGTTCCGATCGTCGAGTGGGTCAGCCCCGGCGACGACTTCATCATCGAGACCGTCGACTGGACCGGCGGCTTCATCAAGAACAACGACTCCGCCGATGACGTGCGCGATATCGATCTGTCGATCGTGCACTTCCTGTCCGGCCCGATCGGGGTCAAGGGCGCCGAGCCCGGCGATCTCCTGGTCGTCGACTTGCTCGATGTCGGTCCGTTGAAGGAGAGCCTGTGGGGCTTCAACGGCTTCTTCTCCAAGCAGAATGGCGGCGGCTTCCTCACCGACCATTTCCCGCTGGCGCAGAAGTCGATCTGGGACATCAAGGGCCTCTACACCTCGTCGCGTCACGTCCCCGGCGTCAACTTCGCCGGCCTGATCCACCCCGGCCTGATCGGCTGTCTGCCCGATGCCAAGATGCTGGCGGCGTGGAATGCGCGCGAAGCCGAACTGATCGCGACCAATCCGACCCGGGTGCCGGGCCTCGCCAATCCGCCGTTCGCGCCGACCGCGCATGCCGGACAGGCCAAGGGCGACGTCAAGGCCAAGATCGGGCTGGAAGGCGCACGCACCGTGCCGCCGCGCGAGCATGGCGGCAATTGCGACATCAAGGACCTGTCGCGCGGCTCGAAGATCTATTTCCCGGTCTATGTGCCCGGCGGCGGCCTCTCGATGGGCGATCTGCATTTCAGCCAGGGCGACGGCGAGATCACCTTCTGCGGCGCCATCGAAATGGCCGGCTGGCTGCACATCAAGGTCGACGTGATCAAGGACGGCGTCTCGAAATACGGCATCAAGAATCCCGTGTTCAAGCCGTCGCCAATCACGCCGAACTACAAGGACTATCTGATCTTCGAAGGCATCTCGGTCGACGAGGCGGGCAAGCAACACTATCTCGACGTTCACATCGCCTATCGCCAGGCCTGCCTGAACGCGATCGAATATCTGAAGAAGTTCGGCTACTCCGGCGCCCAGGCCTACTCGATCCTCGGTACCGCGCCGTGCCAGGGCCACATCTCCGGCGTGGTCGACGTGCCCAACGCCTGCGCCACACTATGGCTGCCGACGGAGATCTTCGATTTCGACATCATGCCGTCGTCGGCAGGACCGATCAAGCACATCAAGGGCGACGTGCAGATGCCGATCTCACCCGACAAGTGAATCCCTGCGCGAAGGGTGCGGGACGGCTACGTACTGGCCGCCCCGCATCCATCGCCGGATGTCACACGACTGCGCAAGGATATGACGATGCCGATCTACGAATATCTCTGCAACGACTGCGGGCCGTTCACCGACATGCGGCCGATGGCGGAATGCGACCTGCCGCAGGATTGCCCGCAATGCGAGACGACCTCACCGCGTGTGATCCTGACCGCACCGGCGTTCTTCTGCATGCCGTCGGACAAGCGCAAGGCGCACGCGACCAACGAGCAGAGCCGGCACGCGCCGAAGACGCTCGACCAGTACAAAGCGGCGCATGGCCCGGGCTGCGGTTGCTGCTCGTCGTCGGGAAAGAAGAAGCCGGCGCGGCTGATGACCAAGACCAAGAGCGGCGCCAAGGGCTTTCCGACCGCGCGTCCCTGGATGATCAGCCACTAGAGCGTTTTCGAGCGAAGTGGATACCGGTTCGCGTCAAGAAAGCGCGTCAAAAACCAGAGGAATGAGTGGCTGATCGTCAGGCCTGCTCGGCGACCTTCAGGGCCTCGGTGCGGATCTCCTCGACCAGCCGCTCCTTCAGGGTGACGAATTCGGGCGTGGTCTTGATCTTGTAGGAGCGGGGATGCGGCAGGTCGACCGCAATCTCGGCCTTGATGCGTCCGGGACGTGCGCTCATCACGATCACGCGGCTGCCGAGGAAGATCGCTTCCTCGATATCGTGGGTGACGAACAGCACCGTCTTCTGGTCGCGCTCCCAGATCCCGAGCAGCATTTCCTGCATCAACGCGCGGGTCTGATTGTCGAGCGCGCCGAACGGTTCGTCGAGCAGCAGGATTTTTGGATCGTTGGCGAGCGCGCGGGCGATCGCGGTGCGTTGCTGCATGCCTCCCGACAATTGCTTCGGCCAATGATTTTCGAAGCCCGACAGCCCGACCCGGCGGATGAAGGCATCGGCGATCTCATGGCGTTCGGCTTGCGTGGCGCCGCGCTCGCGCAGCCCGAACGCGATGTTCTCCCGCACGGTCAGCCAGGGAAACAGCGTGTAGGACTGGAACACCATGCCACGATCGGCGCCTGGGCCGGTGACCTCGCGCCCGTCGAGGGTGACGCGGCCGCTGGTCGGCCGGTCGAGGCCGGCAATGATCCGGAGCAGTGTGGACTTGCCGCAGCCGGACGGGCCGAGGATGGTGACGAAGTCGTTGTCGCCGACGTCGAGCGTGGTCGGCTCCAGCGCCCGGGTCGGCGCGTTGCCGGCGCGGGCGGGGAAGGTGCGCGAGACCTGATCGATCCGAAGCAGGGTCATGCGAGCTTCCACGGGAACAGCCAGGCGTTGAACGCCTTGAACAGGAAATCGGAGATCAGGCCGATCAGCCCGATGACGATGATGCCGAAGATGATCTGGCCGGTGTTGAGCAGCGCCTGGCTGTCGGTGATCATGTGGCCGATGCCGGACGACGAGCCGATCAGCTCGGCGACGATGACGTAGGTCCAGGCCCAACCCAGCACCAGGCGCAGGATTTCGGCGATCTCGGGCGCGGCGGAGGGCAACAGCACGCGGCGGATGATGCCGCTGTCGCCCGCGCCGAGCGTGTAGGCGGCTTCGACCAGGTCGCGGCGTGTGGCGCCGACGGTGACGGCCACCATCAGGATGATCTGGAACACGGCGCCGATAAAGATCACCAGCAGCTTCTGCAGCTCGCCGATGCCCGCCCACAGGATCAACAGCGGAATGAAAGCGGACGCCGGCAGATAGCGCGCAAAGGACACGAAGGGTTCGAGGAAGGCCTCGATCGGCTTGTACGCGCCCATCAACACGCCGATCGGCACCGCGATCACGGCGGCAAGCGCAAAGCCGCCGATGACGCGCCAGATCGTCATGCCGATGTCGAACAGGAAGCCCTGCCTGGCGAGCAGCTCATAGCCTTCCTGAACCATGGTCAGCGGGTTGGCGAGGAAGGTCTTCGAGACATGGCCGCCGAACGTCGCCCAGGACCACAGGGCGACGAACAGGACGAAGAACGCGAGGCCATAGGCCGCGCGCTGCCTCGATGTAGTCGGTTCGAGAGGACGCATCACTTGATGAAGCTAGCGTCGTAGATGTCCTCAACCTTCGGCGCGGCCTTGATAATGCCGACCTCGAGCAGGAGCTCGGCGGCGTCCTTGTTGAAGGAGAGGAAGTCGCCGGCGAAGAATTTCTGGTTGGCGGCCTTGTCCTGCCAGCGCAGGTACTTGGCCGAGTTGCCGAACTGCTCGCCGGTCTGCTTCACGTCCGCGCCCATGATCTCATAGGCCTTGGCCTGATCCTTGGCGATCATGTCGAGTGCCTCGAAGTAGCTGTTGGCCAGCGCCTGCGCCGCCTTCGGGTTGTCGGTCAGGAATTTCGGCGTGCAGCCGAACGTGTCCATCACGATCGGGTAGTCGAGCGTGGTGGCGATGATCTTGCCCTTGTCAGGCGCGGCGCGCACCGTCGACAGATAAGGCTCGTAGGTCATCGCGGCATCGTTCTGGCCGGAGACGAAGGCCTGCGCCGCGGCGGCCGGCTCCAAATTGACCACGGTGACGTCCTTCACCGTGAGACCGTTCTTCTTCAGCATCCAGGCCAGCGCGAAATAGGGCGAGGTGCCCGGCGCCGAGGCCGCGACGGTCTTGCCCTTGAGGTCCTTGATCGCGGCGACGTCGTTGCGCACGGCCATCCCGTCGGCACCATAGCTCTTGTCGAGTTGGAAGATCTGCTTGGTCGCGACGCCATTGGCATTCCAGGAGATCCAGGTTTCGACCGTCGTCGCTGCGCACTGGATGTCGCCCGAAGCGATCGCGAGGTGGCGGTCCTTCTGCGGGATCTTCTTCAAGGTGACGTCGAGGCCGTTCTTCTTGAAGATGCCGGCCTCCTTGGCGAGCGTCAGCGGCGCGAAGCCAGTCCATCCGGAGATGCCGACGCCGACCTTGACGTCGTCAGCGAACGCGGCGGTGGACGCCAGTAGAGCGATGATTGCTGGAAGTACTTTGACAGAACGCATGATTACCCCCTTTGCGAAATGATGGATTGAAGCCTGTTGATGGTCTCACGTCAGTCGCGGCGGATTGCCGCATGAAGCATGTTGTGGCGCATCATGCATTGCATGAATTATGCCGCAACAAAGATCCGTCAGCCCCCCTTGAAGCGCGCGACCAAGCGGTGCGTCTCGCCTGGATAGTGCAGCCGCACCGCCGTCACCGTGCGCGCGCTGCGCCAGGTGTAGCGATCGATCACGAGGCAGGGCGCGCCGACCGCGATGTCGAGAGCCTTTGCCGTGTGATCATCGGCAACGACGGCGCTGATCGTGTGTTCGGCTTCGGTCCACGGCACGTGATGCAGCAGCCATGATCCCGGCGGTTCGCGCGCAAAATCGGCCTTCGCGGCTTCCGGAACCGTGGAGAGATCGATCAGCCTGTCCTCGACAGCGAACGGCACGTTGTCGGCGCTGTGGCGGCAGGCGATCGCGATGACCTTGCCGGCGGTGCTGACGCCGAGCCGGGCGCGATCGGCCGGCGTCGCGGTGCGGCGCCGGCAATCGATCAGCTGGTAGCCGTAAGCGCGGCCGAGGGCGGTGATCTCGGCCCTGATGTCGGCGATCTTGAGCACCGCCGACATATGCTGCGGACGGCGCACGAATGAGCCGGCGCGCCGTCGCCGCTCGATCAGGTCGGCCTGCGCCAGTTCCGACAGCGCTTTGTTCACGGTCATCCGCGAGCAGCGATAGCGCGCCATCAACTGGTGTTCGAACGGGATGCGGTGACCGGGCGGCCACTCGCCGGTCAGGATCCGTGTCTCGATGTCGAGCCGGATCCGTTTGTACAGCGTCGGCTTGGCTGCATTGGGTTTGGCTCGATCGGAGGCGAGGCTCATGCGAGGAGTCTCCGGACGCTGGCGTTGAACCGCTCGCGCGCCCTGTCGCGCAGCCGGTGTCGTCCGCCGGCGACCAGCCTGTCACCGCCGGCCCAGACGCAGTCGATCGCATCGCTGCCGGCCGCAAACAGCCAGCCGTCGAGCACTGCATCGCCCGACCGTCCCGCCAGCGACGGATGCGCGGTGTCGAGGCTGACGATGTCGGCGCGGGCGCCGGGTACAAGTCCTGACCTGGCCTGTGCCAGAGCTTGCGCACCGCCCGCGAGTGCGTGATCGAACAGGGCACGGCCGGTGGACGCGCCGGGGCGCCCCGAGAGCACATTGCGCTCGCGGTGCTTCAGCCGCTGGCCGTATTCAAGCTGGCGCAGTTCGTCGGCGACGCCGACCAGCACGTTGGAATCGGTTCCGATGCCGAACCGGCCGCCCGCGGCGAGGAATTCACGCGCCGAGAAGATACCGTCGCCGAGGCTTGCTTCGGTGATGGGGCAGAGGCCGGCGACAGCGCCGCTGCCGGCGAGCGCCGTGACTTCCTGCTCCGTCATGTGGGTCGCGTGAATCAGACACCAGCGCTGGTCGACGGGCGCGTGTTCGAGCAGCCACTGCACCGGCCGCTGTCCCGACCAGGTGACGCAATCCTCCACCTCGCGCACCTGTTCGGCGGCGTGGATGTGGATCGGATTCGCTCCGGCAAGCGGAATGATCGCCGCGAGTTCATCCGGCGCCACCGCGCGCAGGCTGTGCGGGGCGATGCCGATATTGGCGCCGGCCAGATCTCGGATCGCATCGCGCGAGGCCGCCATCAGCGCCGCGAACTGGTCGATCGAGCAGATGAAGCGGCGCTGTCCGGCATGCGGCGCGGCGCCACCGAACGTGCTGTGAGCGTAGAAGCTCGGCAACAAAGTGAGCCCGATGCCGGAGGCTTCAGACGCATCCGCGATGCGCACGGCCATCTCGGCCGGATTGGCGTAAGGCGAGCCGTCGCGATCATGGTGGAGATAATGAAACTCGCCGACACGGGTGAAGCCGCGCTCGAGCATCTCGACATAGAGCAGGGTGGCAACGGCAGCGACGTCGTCAGGCGTCATCGTCAGCGCGAAGCGATACATGGTCTCGCGCCAGGTCCAGAACGTGTCGGTCGTATCGCCGCGCAGTTCCGCGAGGCCGGCCATGCCGCGCTGAAAGGCGTGGCTGTGCAGGCTCGCCAATCCGGGAACCGCCAATTGGTGACGTTCGTCGCCGGCGGCGGGCGCAACACCTGCCGTCACCGCGGCGATCGCGCCGCCGGTGAGCTCGACCCGCACGTCATTGGCCCAACCGGAGGGCAGCAGCGCGAATGCGAAATGCAGTCGGGTCATTTTTCCATGCCGGCTGGACAGAACCCGGACACGATTATATGTCTAGACATATAAGTCAAGCATCCCACCTTGAGGGGACGTCCGCATGGCAGAGCGCTTCGACCGTATCTGGCACAATGCCCGGCTCGCCACGATGCGCGGCGACCGCGCCGATCTCGGCGAGATCGAGCGAGGATTGATCGCGGCGCGTGACGGCCGCATCGTCTATGCCGGCGCGCAGGCAGATTTTCCCGTGGATGCGGATGCCGTCGAACGGATCGATTGCGCCGGCCGGTGGATCACGCCCGGCTTGGTCGATTGCCATACCCATCTCGTATTTGGCGGCAATCGCGCGCATGAGTTCGAGCTTCGTCTCAAGGGCGCGAGCTATGAGGAGATCGCGCGCGCAGGCGGCGGCATCGTCTCGACAGTGGCGGCAACACGCAAGGCGACCGAAGCCGAGCTCGTTGCCGGCGCGCTGCCGCGGCTCGACGCGTTGATCGGTGAGGGCGCAACCACCGTCGAGATCAAGTCCGGTTATGGTCTCGATGCCGGGACCGAGATGCGCCAGCTGGCGGCCGCCCGCGCGCTCGGCCGGTTGCGAAAGGTTGCGATCCGCACCTCTTTCCTCGGTGCGCATGCACTGCCGCCGGAAGCCAATGGCGACAAGGATCGCTACATCGATCTGGTTTGCAACGAGATGCTCCCAGCCGTGGCAAAGGCCGGCCTTGCCGATGCCGTCGACGCGTTCATGGAAGGCATCGCATTTTCCGGAGAGCAGACGGCTCGCGTGTTCGCGGCGGCGTGCGCGTTGGGATTGCCGGTGAAGCTGCACGCGGACCAGCTGTCGAATCTCGGCGGTGCGGCACTCGCCGCGAAATTCTCGGCGCTGTCGGCCGATCATCTTGAGCATACCGATGAAGCCGGCGCCGCTGCGATGGCGAAGGCAGGAACAGCGGCCGTGTTGCTGCCCGGCGCGTTCTATTTCATTCGCGAGACGCAGATGCCGCCGGTCGAGCTGTTCCGCAAGCACGGCGTGCCGATGGCGCTGGCGACCGACTGCAATCCCGGCAGCTCGCCGCTGACCTCGCTGCTGCTTGCGATGAACATGGGTGCGACACTGTTCCGGATGACGGTCGCCGAATGTCTCGCAGGTGTGACGCGGGAAGGGGCCCGGGCGCTCGGCCTTTTCGCCGAGACCGGTACGCTCGAGGCCGGCAAATCCTGCGATCTGGCGATCTGGGACGTCGAGCGTCCCGCCGAACTGGTCTACCGGATCGGCTTCAATCCGTTGCACCGCCGGGTGTGGAGGGGCCAATGAGCGATCGGGATGCGCCCATCGTCGTGACGCCCGGGACAGTCGGCCTTGATGTGCTCGCGCGCGTGCTCGCGGGGGCGAGCGTCGAGCTCCACGCATCGTTCTGGCCGCGCGTCGACGCCGCGGCGGAGATCGTGGCGAAGGCGGCGCAGACCGACATTCCCGCCTACGGCATCAATACCGGATTCGGGAAGCTGGCATCGACGCGCATCGCGCCCGATCAGACCGCGCTGCTTCAGCGCAACCTCATTCTGTCGCATTGCTGCGGGGTAGGTCTGGCCACGCCCGAGCCGATCGTGCGCCTGATGCTGGCGTTGAAGGTGATCTCGCTCGGGCGCGGCGCGTCCGGCGTCCGGCGCGAAATCATCGAGCAGTTGCAGGGCATGCTGGCACGCGGCGTCACTCCGCTGGTGCCGCAGCAGGGTTCGGTCGGCGCCTCCGGCGATCTCGCGCCGCTCGCCCACATGACCGCAGTCATGATCGGGGAGGGACAGGCGTTCCGCGATGGCAAGATCGTGCCGGGTCACGAAGCGCTGGCCGCCGCCGGCCTCGCGCCATTGACGCTCGGCCCCAAGGAGGGGCTCGCGCTGATCAACGGCACGCAGTTCTCGACCGCCTATGCGATTTCGGGCCTGCTGCGCGCGCATCGGCTGGCGTGTGCCGCACTGGTGACCGGTGCGCTGTCGGTCGACGCGGCAATGGCTTCCACGGTGCCGTTTCGACCCGAGATCCAGGCCTTGCGCGGCCATGATGGGCAGATCGCGGCGGCCGCGACCTTGACTGCGCTGCTTGATGGCAGCGATATCAGACAGTCGCATCTCGAAGGCGACGAGCGCGTGCAGGACCCTTACTGCCTGCGCTGCCAGCCGCAGGTCGTGGGCGCCGCGCTCGATCTGCTCGTGCAGGCTGCGCGCGGGCTGACCATTGAGGCCAATGCCGTCACCGATAATCCGCTGGTGCTGGTCGAGACCGACGAGATCGTCTCGGGCGGCAATTTCCACGCCGAGCCGGTCGCATTCGCCGCCGACCAGATCGCGCTGGCGCTCTCGGAGATCGGCGCCACCAGCGAACGCCGGATCGCGACGCTGGTCGACCCCGCTTTGAACTTCGGCTTGCCGCCGTTCCTGACGCCCGAACCCGGCATCAATTCCGGGTTCATGATCGCCGAGGTCACGGCGGCGGCGCTCTATGCCGAGAACAAGCAGCGCGCGATGCCGTGCTCGATCGATTCGACGCCGACCAGCGCCAACCAGGAGGATCACGTCTCGATGGCCGCGCATGCTGCGCGCCGGCTGTCCGACATGGCCGACAACCTCGCGTCCATTCTCGGCATCGAGCTCTTGGTCGCGGCGCAGGGCATCACGCTGCGAGCACCGCATGCGACCAGCGCGCCGCTCAGCGCGGTGATTGCCGCCTTGCGCGCGCGTGTTCCGGCGCTCGCCGCGGACCGCTACATGGCCGACGATCTCGCACGGGCGGCGAGATTGATCGAAGCCGACACGTTGCCCGCTGCCGCGCTCGCGGCCCTTTCCACCGATCCGTTTCCAAAATTCGCTTAGCCGACAGGGGCACCCGCCATGAATCGCCGACTGGACAATGAACGCATCATCCGAGCTCCCCGCGGCAGCGACATCAGCGCAAAGAGCTGGCTGACCGAAGCGCCGCTGCGCATGCTGATGAACAATCTGGATCCCGATGTCGCCGAGCGTCCGAGCGAGCTCGTGGTCTATGGCGGCATCGGCCGCGCGGCGCGCGACTGGGAAAGCTTTGACCGGATCGCTGCCTCCTTGCGCAAGCTGGAAGGCGATCAGACGCTGCTGGTGCAATCCGGCAAGCCGGTCGGGGTCTTCCGCACCCATGCCGATGCGCCGCGCGTCCTGATCGCGAATTCGAATCTGGTGCCGCATTGGGCGACGCTCGATCATTTCAACGAGCTCGACCGGCAGGGCCTGATGATGTTCGGCCAGATGACGGCCGGCTCCTGGATCTACATCGGGAGCCAGGGCATCGTGCAGGGGACTTACGAGACCTTTGTCGAGGTCGGACGCCGCCATTATGGCGGCAGCCTCGCCGGCAAATGGATCCTGACTGCCGGCCTCGGCGGCATGGGCGGCGCGCAGCCGCTGGCCGCGACCATGGCGGGCGCCTCGATGCTCGCCGTCGAATGCCAGCCGAGCCGCATCGAGATGCGCCTGCGCACGGGCTATCTCGATCGCCAGGCGGCGACGCTCGACGAGGCGCTGACGATCATTGCCGACGCGACCAAGACCGGAAAGCCGGTCTCGGTCGGCCTGCTCGGCAATGCGGCCGAGATCTTTCCCGAGTTGGTACGCCGCGGCGTGCGGCCTGACATCGTCACCGACCAGACCAGCGCGCATGATCCGATCAACGGCTATTTGCCGAAGGGATGGACGCTCGCCGAGTGGGAAGCCAGGCGTGCCGCCGATCCGAAGGCGGTCGAGACGGCATCCAAGATCTCGATGGTCGATCACGTCCAGGCCATGCTGGATTTCCACGCGAAGGGAATCCCGACGCTCGACTACGGCAACAACATCCGCCAGATGGCCAAGGACATGGGCCTCAAGCAGGCGTTCGATTTTCCGGGCTTTGTCCCGGCCTATATCCGTCCGCTGTTCTGCCGCGGCGTCGGGCCGTTCCGCTGGGCGGCGCTGTCCGGCGATCCCGAAGACATCTTCAAGACCGATGCCAAGGTCAAGGAGCTGATGCCCAACGATGGCCATCTGCACAATTGGCTCGACATGGCGAAGGCGCGCATCAAGTTTCAGGGACTGCCGGCGCGAATCTGCTGGGTCGGCCTCGGCGATCGCCATCGCCTCGGCCTTGCCTTCAACGAGATGGTGGCGCGCGGCGAGCTGAAGGCGCCGATCGTGATCGGCCGCGATCATCTCGACAGCGGCTCGGTGGCGAGCCCGAACCGCGAGACCGAGGCGATGCGCGACGGCTCCGACGCGGTGTCGGACTGGCCGCTGCTCAATGCGCTGCTCAACTGTGCGAGCGGCGCCACCTGGGTGTCGTTGCATCACGGCGGCGGCGTCGGCATCGGGTATTCGCAGCATGCCGGCATGGTGATCGTCGCCGACGGCACGCCGGAGGCGGCGCGCCGGCTCGAGCGCGTGCTGTGGAACGACCCGGCGACAGGCGTGATGCGCCACGCCGACGCCGGCTATGAGACGGCGATCGAGTGCGCGCGCGCCAACGGCCTAGATCTTCCGAGCCTGCGGGCGTGAGGTGGCGTCGGCGAGGCGCCGCTCAAAGGACCTCGCCGACCACTTCAATCCGCCGACAGCGGTTCGCCGGTCAGCGACCAGCTTTCGCCATTGAATGTCGCGATCCGCAGGGTTCTGAACGGCGTGTAGTCGCCGGGGCGTGTGCCGATCGAGATGCCCGGCAGCATCATCGGCAGCCGCTCGCCGTTCAGCGAGGTCGCCTGCTTGATCAGGTTCTCGCGGGTCAGGTCGTCGCCGCATTTGCGCAGCGCCAGCTCGAGGGCGTGCACGTTCATATAGGCGACAAGCACGGAATAGTCGTCCGGATTGGCCGAAGGCGCGTAGGTCTTCAGAAAATCCTTGTAAGCCTTGACCTCGTCGTCATTGGCCCAGGCCGGATCGCCGGGCTGCTTGAGGAATTGCGTGGTGACCAGCCCCTTCGAGGCTTCGAGGCCCGCCGGCTTCAGGATGGTCTCGACCGATGCCGTCGAGCCGCCGATGATGTGCAGGGGCTTCCAGCCGAGTTCGTAGACCTTGCGGATCGATTGCGCGGCGGCCTTCGACGACGACTGCTCGATCAGCGTGTCGACGCCGGCGGCCTTGAGCTGGACGATCTGCGAATCGATCGTCGGGTCGGCGAGCTCGTAGGAGGCCTGGGCGACGATCAGCTCGGTCTTCGCGCCGAGACCGGCGCGGAGGCCTTTGAGATAGTCCTTGCCGTAGTCGTCATTCTGATACAGCACGCCGATCTTGGCGTCCGGCTTTGCGGTCAGGATGTACTTGGCGACGACGCGGCCTTCGGTTTCGAAGTCCGGGTAGAGCGGGACCGTCCACGGGAAGGTCTTGGGATCGTTGAAACGCCGTCCGCCGGCGGTGATGAACAGCTGCGGCACCTGCTTGGCGTTGAGGTATTTCTGGATCGCGACGTTCGGCGCGGTGCCGATCGTGCCGACCTCGGCCAGGACGCCGACATCCTCGATCAGCTTGCGGGATTGCTCGACCGCCTTCGGCGCGCTGTAGGCGTTGTCGAGCTGGGTGAAGTTGATCTTGCGGCCGTTGATGCCGCCTTTCGCGTTCAGCATCTCGAAATAGCCGACCACGGCGCGGCCGGCGCCGGCGCCGAAGGCGGAGGCCGGCCCGCTCAGCGGCGTCGACTGGCCGAGCTTGATCTCGGTGTCGCTGGCGCCGGGACCATAGGCCTTCTGGGCGTAGGCGGGCGCCGCCAGGAGGGCCGACAGCGCAATCGCCGCCAACGCCCGGTCGATGAGGTGGTTCAAGGTCGTTTCTCCCTGTAATTCGTTTCTTGTTGAAATCTGCGTTAGCGCAGCAGCTCGCGGGCGATCACCACCCGCTGGATCTGGTTGGTGCCCTCAAAAATCTGGGTCAGCTTGGCGTCGCGCATCATGCGCTCGACCGGATAGTCCATGGTGTAGCCGTAGCCGCCGAAGATCTGGACCGCGTCGGTCGTCACCTTCATCGCCATGTCGCTGCCGACGCATTTCGCCATGCTGGCAAGCACGTTGAGCCGCTTCCAGTCGCCGGCATCGCCGGCCCGGGCGCATTCATAGACCAGCGCGCGCGCCGCCTCGATCTGCATCGCCATGTCGGCGAGCATGAACTGCACGCCCTGGAATTCGGCGATCGGTTTCTTGAACTGCTTGCGTTCCTTGGCGTAGGCGACGCATGCATCGAGCGCGCCCTGCGCGAGGCCGACTGACTGGGCACCGATGGTCGGGCGGTTGAGGTCGAGCGCGCGCATCGACGCGCGGAAACCCTTGCCCTCCTCGCCGACGAGGTTTTCGGCCGGGACCCTGACGTTGTCGAAGAAGATCGGCGTATTGGGGGCGCCGCGAAAGCCCATCTTGCGCTCGTGGCGGCCGAACGTGATGCCCGGCATTGTCTTCGGCTCGACGATGAAGGCGCTGATGCCGTCGGCGCCGGCGCCGTCACTGGTCCGCGCCATCACCACGATGTAGTCGGCGACGACACCGTAGCTGCACCATTGCTTGCGGCCGTTGAGGACGTAGCTGTCGCCGTCCTTGCGGGCGCGGGTGTTGAGCGCGGCGACGTCGGAGCCGGCCTGCGGCTCCGAGATCGCGATCGCCGTGACCACGCCGCCCTTGGCGATGATCGGCAGGTATTTGCGGCGCTGCTCTTCCGAGCCGAAATGCAGCAGCGGCATGATGAACATGGTGTTGAGCGCCGCGATCGAGGCGCAGGCGGGCGAGACCTTCGAGATCTCCTCGCGCGCGATGCAGGCCATGGTCAGATTGCCGTTCGGGCCGTCATAGCGCTCCGGCACCCAGAGCTGCATCAACCCCAGCTCGCCGAACAGCTTGACCAGCTCCAGCGGAAAGCGGTCGGTCTCGTCGATCTCGGCGGCGATCGGCGCCACGTGCTTGGCGACCATCCTGCGCACGTTGTCGCGGAACGCGACCTGCTCTTCGGAAAAACTCATACGGACTCCCCGTCGTTTTCTTTGCTGGAAGCCGAAAAAGGGGCTTCCATTGAATGGGTGATCCATTTAATAATTCACCGCATGAGCACCAAGTCAAGTCCTCGCGCGCCGCGGCGCCCCCGTACCGCCTCGCCGAACCGGCGGGAGCGGGCCTCCGATCTGCGCGCCGCCGGAGCGGCAGCCGCGCCGACATTCAAGCCGATCCACACAAGGCGGACATTCGAGGAGATCTGCGAGCGGATTCGCGAGCAGCTGGCGCTCGGCGTATTGAAGCCGGGCGACAAGCTGCCGGCCGAGCGCGAGCTGGCGCAGCAGCTCGGCGTCAGTCGCAATGTGCTGCGCGAGGCACTGCGCAGCCTCGAAATGGCCGGCGTTCTGAAGCTGCAGAAGGGTGTCAAAGGCGGCGCCTTCATCCAGCAGGGCGACACCCGACGCATGAACGAGGTGATGCGCGACATGCTGAGCCTCGGGACGATCTCGGTGCGGGAATTGTCGGAGGCGCGGGTCCACGTGCTCGACCTCGTGGTGCAGCTCGCCTGCGCGAACGCGCGCCGGGCCGACCTCGATGCGCTGGAAGCCAATATCGAGCGGACCGAACTCGCGACCAGGGAAGGGCGCCTGCTCGACCGGGTCGAATGCTCGCGCGAATTCTACAAGCTGCTGGCAGCGTCGACCGGCAACAAGGTGATTGCGATGATCGTGGACTCGGTCACCGAGATCCACATGCGCTTCGTCTATGCCAAGGTCGCCTCGAGCGGCGTTGCGATGGCGCGGCTGACGGAGAAGCGGCGCCAGTTCCTGGCGGCGCTGAGCGAACGAGACGTGGCGCTGGCGAGCCGGCTGCTGCGGTCGCACCTGGAATCCGTGCAGCGGATGCTGGAGCAGGACCCGGGGGCGATGTCGCTCCACGTCGCATTGGCGGACGTGCAGCCCGGGATGCGCCGGTAACGCGCTCAGCCCGCGAACAAATCAACACTCAAACAGCAATAACAATGGAGGCAAACGTGTCTAACTACGCCAAGTATGAATGTCTGACGGTCGAGGTCGCCGACAAGGTCGCGACCGTGACCTTGAACCGGCCGCAGGCGCGCAACGCGATCAATCAGAAGCTGATCCGCGAGCTGCGCACGATCTGGGACGACCTCGCCGACGATCACGCCGTCAATGTCGTGGTGCTGACCGGCGCCGGTGACTTCTTCAGCGTCGGCGGCGACGTGAAGGCGATGTCGGAGCGGCCCGGCGGCGACGTGCTCGAAGAGGGCGAGGTGCACGATCCGATGATCAGCCGGCGCGGCGTGACGCGCCAGCTC
Source organism: Bradyrhizobium sp. UFLA03-84 (assembly GCF_002289535.1). Classification (NCBI taxonomy): domain Bacteria; kingdom Pseudomonadati; phylum Pseudomonadota; class Alphaproteobacteria; order Hyphomicrobiales; family Nitrobacteraceae; genus Bradyrhizobium; species Bradyrhizobium sp. UFLA03-84. The sequence continues at coordinate 337,379 of NZ_NSJY01000014.1, forward strand.
GAGCTCGACAAGCCGATCATCGCGGCGATCAACGGTGACGCCATCGGCCTGGCGGCGACCCATGCGCTGCTCTGCGACATCACCGTGATGGCCGAGGACGCGCGGATCGGCGACACCCACGTCTCCCGCGTCGGCCTGGTCGCAGGCGACGGCGGCACCGTGATCTGGCCGCTGCTGATCGGCATCAACAAGGCCAAGGAGTTCCTGATCCGCGGCACCCTGCTGAAGGGCAAGGAGGCCGAGCGGATCGGGCTGGTCAATCACGTCGCGCCGCGCGCGGAGGTGTTGGCGAAGGCCCGTGAGATCGCGATCGAGCTCGCCAACGGACCGACCTGGGCCATTCGCTGGACCAAGCTCTCGATCAACCAGATCGTCAAGGAGCGCGTCAACATGCTGCTGGAAGCCTCGATGGCGCTGGAGCAGGTGACGTTCGAGACCGCCGACCACAAGGAAGCGACGATGTCGTTCAAGGAAAAGCGCAAGCCCAGGTTCGGTCAGGGCTAGGCCGGGCGATGACGGCGACCGAACAAGCCGACGACGTCACGGCGATGCTGCGGGATTCCCTGCGTGGATTCCTCGATGAGCATTGGCGTCCGCGCGGCGCGACGGCGTCGTCCTCGCCGGACGAGATATCGGCGGTCTGGCGCAAGCTGGTCGGGCAGGGCGTAGCCGCTCTCGGGGCGCAGGGGGATGAAGGCGGGCTCGCCGAAATCCTCGTCGTCATGGCCGAGCTTGGCCGTGTCGGATGTCCGGCGCCGATGTGGTCGGCGGCACTGGCCAATCTTGCGATTTCCGGATCGCAGGCCGACGCCGTGACCGATCTGCTGGCGCGGCTGCATTCCGGGACGGCGATCGTCGCCTTCTCGTTCGGCGCGTTGGATCCGGATCGCGGCACCGGTTCGATCGAGGCCGCGAACAGCGCGGCAACGGGCGTGCTCCGCTGTGTCGAGGCGGCGGGAAGTGCCACGCATCTCCTGGTCGCACTCGATCAGGCTCATCTTGCGCTGATCGAGCTCAGCGGCCCCGGCGTCGAATGCGTCGCCACCCGTGCGATGGGGGCGTGGGGGCTCCATGAGGTGCGGCTGAACGCAGCCCCGCTCACACCCATTCCCGCGGGCGGCGTCGACCTGGACGAGCTCCGCATCAAGGGCAAGGCGATGTTGACCGCGCGCGCTTGCGGCGCTGCGCGGCGTGCGTTCGAGCTGGCCGTTGACTACGCCAGGGAGCGACACCAGTTCGGGCAACCGATCGGCAAGTTCCAGGCGATCCAGCACAAGCTGGCGAATTGCCTGATAGCGCTCGAAGGAGTCAGGCTGATCCTCGATCACACCGCCAGGCTGCACGATGGCGGCGAGGTCGATTGGCGCTACTTCGCCGATTGCGCATCGGCTTTCTCCGGCGGCGCGCTGCGGCAAGTCGCGCTGGAGACGCAGCATACGTTCGGAGCGATCGGCTATGCCGAGGAGCACGAGGCGCCGATCCATTTCAAGCGCGTGCATCTCGATACGGTCGCCCTCGGCGGTGCCTCCGATGCAAAGCGCAGGCTGGCCAGCCGGCTGTTGGATGCGGGTGGTGCAGGGCTGCCGCAATACGACCTCGGGACTGCCGGAAATGCGTTTCGTGAGCAGGTCCGAAGCTGGCTCGCGCAAAACTGGTCCGGACGACGGAAGGACGTGTTCGATCAGAAGCCGTTCGCCAAGCGCGAATTCGATGCCGGCTTCGCCCGCGATATCGGCGACACCGGCTGGATCGGCCTCGGCTGGCCGGAACAGTTCGGCGGCCAGGCACGCTCCCCGCTGGAGCAGATCGCGTTCATGGAGACGATGGAGCAGGGCGAGGCGCCGCGGATCGGCGCGGCGATCCAGGCCAATGCGCTGATGATGTTCGGCACGCCGGATCAGCAGCAGCAGTACCTTCCGGAGATCCTGCGCGGCGAGGCGATGCATGGCATGGGCTACAGCGAGCCGCAGGCGGGCTCCGACCTTGCGGCGCTGCGCACCAGCGCCGTGAGGGACGGCGATCATTGGGTGATCAACGGTCAGAAGATCTGGACCACCACCTGGTGGGGAAAGTACATGTTCCTCGCCGCGCGGACCGACAAGGACGCCAAGCCGCCGCACGCCGGCATCAGCATGTTCATCGTGCCGATGGATGCGCCGGGGATTACGATACGTCCGTCCGCAACGATGTATGACGGCACGTTCGCCAACATCTTCTACGACAATGTCCGCATTCCCGCCGAGAACCTCGTCGGCGAGATCAATGGCGGCTGGAAAGTGTTGACCGGCGCGTTGGCGTTCGAGCGCGGGCTGGTCGGCGGCGGCATCGTGTTGAAGGTCGCGCATGCCTTCGAGCAGTTGCGCGCGCATGTGATGGCGGGGGAAGGCGATCGGTCGCTGGCCGGCGACCCGATCGTCCGCGACAGGATGGCGACGCTGGCCTCCGAGATCGAGATCGGCCGGCAATTGATGATGCATTGCGCCGAGCTTGCCGCCGATGGCGTGACGCCGCCGGAATATGGCGCGATCAGCAAGGTGTTTTCCGGCGAGCTGATGGAACGCTTCGGCGAGGCTGCGCTCGACATCCTCGGGATGCGCGCCGCGCTGTCCGAGCAGATGCCGGGCGCGATCGACAACGGCCGCTTCGAGCAGAACCTGCGGCATTCGCTGATGTGGGTCATCAGCATCGGGACCAACGAAATCCAGCGCAGCCTGATCGCGCAACGCGCGCTCGGGCTGCCGAGATAGGAGAGATCGGATGCAGAAGGATGGCGACAGGGCGCCGCTCGCGGGTGTACGCGTGCTCGATTTTTCCATCATGGTGGCAGGCCCCTATTGCGCACGGCTGCTTGCCGATGTCGGGGCGGAGGTCATCAAGATCGAGCCGCCGGAAGGTGACGACATGCGGCTGCGAACGCCGCTGCGCGACGGCCACAGTACCTATTTCGGCCAGCTCAATGCTGGCAAGCGCAGCCTGGCGCTGGACCTGAAGAACGCCGACGCCATCAAGCTCGTTCATCGCATGGTCGCGGAGACAGACATCCTCGTCGAGAATTTCCGTCCCGGTGTGATGGACCGGCTCGGCCTCGGCTACGAGACGCTTCGCGCCATCAATCCGCGGCTGATCTATTGCTCGATCTCGGGCTATGGACAGTCGGGCCCCGCCGCCGAACGCGCGGCCTATGCCATGATCGTGCATGCCGAGAGCGGATTCGATACCTCGCTGATGCGCTATGCCGGTGACCGCGAGCGTCCCGCGGCAGGAGCGATCTTTGTCGCCGATATCCTCGGCGGCATCTTCGGCTATTCCGCGATCCAGACTGCGCTGGTCCAGCGCACGCGGACGGGCGAGGGGCAGCGCGTCGACGTCGCGCTGATGGATTGCATGCTGAACCTGCTGGTCTACGAACTCCAGGAGGCGCAATTCCCGATCCGCGCGCCGCGCCCGACCTATGGGCCGGTGCGCACCCGCGACGGCGACATCCTGATCGCGCCGGTCACACCGCGCAATTTTGCCGCGCTGTGTGAGGTCACCGGGCAGGAAGAGCTGGCGAACGATCCGCGTTTTGCGACCATTCCGGCGCGCGGCGCCAACTGGACCGCCATGATGCAGGTGATCGAGAAATGGACGGAGCGTCACACCGCCGCCGAATGCATTGCAGCGCTGGATCACGCCGGCGTCCCCTGCGCCGAATACCGGGCGCCGGGCGCGGCGCTGACCGATCCCCATCTGCGTCAGCGGGGGGTATTCGGGACGGTCACGGATGGTGCCGGTGATTTCGTCGGCGTCAGCGCGCCATGGCAGATGTCCGGGGCCGATACGCCGATCGGCAGCCACGTGCCCAGCATCGGGGCGCAGCGCGATGACGTGCTGTCGCGGATCCTGGGACTGTCGCCCGACGCCATCGCGGCGCTTGCTGCTGCGGGGACGTTTGGGAAGCCTGCGGCCTAAGCGGGATCTCAACGATCGGACGACGCGTCCGGCGGTGGAGCCTTCGCGATCGCCAGCAGGCATTTCAGGAAATGTGCGCGATCTTCCTTGCGCAGCGGAGCCAGCATGATCTCCTGCAACTCGGCCGCGGCCGGGATCACGGCCAGCAGCGCTTCCTCGCCCTTGGCGGTGATCTGCACCTGAAGCGAGCGGCGGTCGTCCGGATTGTCCTTCTTCGCGACCAGCTTGCGCGCCACCATCCGTTTCAGCATTTCGCTGAGCGTGTTGCGATCGCAACTGATCCGGTCCGCCAGCACGGAGGGGGTGAGCGGACCCAACTGGTACAGCGCCATCAGCACGCCGAACTGCCGCGGCGTGATGTCGCTCTGGCGCGTCATGCTTTGATAGAGCCCGTCGTAGCGGGCCTCCAGCAGCCGCAGCAGAAATCCGACGCCGCCTTCCAGTTGCCAGTCGCGCGCAACGTCTGCAGCCGAGCTGGTCTTCTTCGCCTTGTCGGCTGCCATGCCGTTGTTCGATCCCGATTTCACGAATTTGCGTTAGCCGTTAGCAGCTTGGCCTGACGTCCTCAACCCTGCGGTCAATCGCACCCTGGCCGGTTCGCGGCGCGATGCAATGGCTTTCGGCCCTTGTCAGCCATCCGATCATGTAGTACGTATACGTATCAAATGAAGGTGTCGTTCAGGGAGGTTGCTGTTGGAGCTGCGCGAGCTGCTGTCGATTCCCTATCTGCTTGAGGCCGAGGCGGTCGAAACCGAGCCGGGACATTGGCGGGTTCGTCTCGCCTATCCGGAGCTGCCGGGATGTACGGCCGAGGCGGCCGTCGTCGAGGACGCGCTCGGGGAGCTCGAGCGGCGTCGCATCGAACTGATCGTCGGCCTGGTGGAGGAGGGCAGGCAACCTCCCATTCCACGCAAGCCGCTCGCCGCATCCGACCCGCTTTGGACCGCACAGGACCTCGGGCTTTCCGACCGCGTCGCCGCGCTGCTGGGTAGTGCGGCCGGTCCGACCACCCGCAATTGAAGGAGGCAAACCATGCTCTCGCGCGAAGACAATGAACGCCTGGTGAGGGTCGGCAAGGGCACCCCGCTCGGCGATCTGTTTCGGCTTTACTGGATTCCGTTCCTGCCGTCGGCTGATCTCGCCAAGGACGGGCAACCGAAGCGGATCCGTTTGCTTGGCGAGGATCTGGTCGCGTTCCGCGACACCGAGGGCCGCGTCGGGTTGGTCGACCAGGCCTGCCCGCATCGCGGCGCGCCGCTGATCTTCGCACGAAACGAGGATTGCGGGCTGCGTTGCGTCTATCACGGCTGGAAATTCGACGTCACCGGCGCGGTGACGGACATGCCGGCGGAGCCGGTGCGAAGCCGCCTCAAGGAGCGGGTACGGATCAAGGCCTATCCCTGCAAGGAGCGCAACGGGATGATCTGGACCTATATGGGTCCCGACCAGGCCGAGCTTCCGCCGTTGCCGAACCTCGAATGGAATCTGGTGCCGGCCGAGCAGGTGCACATCTCGGTGCGCGTCCAGGAGTGCAACTGGCTGCAGGCGGTCGAGGGCGAGATCGACTCCGCCCACGCACCGCTGCTGCACGGCCGGCTCGACGCCCAGGGCACGACCAGCGCCTGGATTCAGAAGCGCGATCTGCGGCCGACCTTCGAATGCATCAAGCAGGATTTCGGCATGAGCATTGCCGCGCGGCGCAATTACGACGCCAACACGCTGTACTGGCGCGTCAACCAGTTCCTGCTGCCGTTCTACACGCTGGTGCCGCCGCTCTCGCCGTTCCCGGATCTGAGCGGGCATGCCTGGGTGCCGATCGACGACGAGAACACGCTCTGCATCATGTTCTCCTATCATCCGTCGGAACCGCTGCTGGAGAAAACCCGGCAGGTGTTCGCGGAGGGCCACAAGGGCCGCGAGAGCGGTCATGCCAGCCGCCATGCGCTGGTGCAGCACCCGGTGACGGTGCCGTATGCCGGCTACTGGACCAGATACAATCCGCAGAACGGTTTCCAGTTCGACTACGAGGCGCAGCGGACCACCTGGTTCTCGGGCCTGCCGGGGCTCTGGGTGCAGGACGGCGCCTGCCAGAGTGGCGTGTCGCCGATCTTCGACCGCACCAAGGAGACGCTCTGCTCGAGCGATACCGGCATCGCGATGACTCGGCGCTTCATTCTGGAGGCGCTCGGCGCCTATCGCGAGCACGCGATCAAGCCCAAGGGGGTCTTGGACCCCGACGTGTTCATGGTGCGGGCGGTGTCGCTGCGGTTGCCGCCGGAGGATTCCTGGGTCGATGTCGGCGCGCCGTTCATGCGGGCGAAGCTCGGTGCCGATTTCGGGTACGAGCTGTGAGCGGATCCGGCCACATGGCCGACGCGCAGCAGGTGCTGGTCAAGCGCATCGGCTACGAGGCCGAGCGGATCCACTCCTATGAACTGATCGCGCCGACCGGCAGCGAACTGGCCCCGTTCACGGCTGGCAGCCATATCGACCTGCATCTGCCGAACGGCATGATCCGCAGCTACTCGCTGGTCAACGATCAGCGCGAGCGGCATCGCTATGTCATCGCGGTGAACAGGGATGCCGAGAGCCGTGGCGGCTCCAGCTTCGTTCACGACACCGTCAGGGTCGGGGAGATCATGACGATTTCCCCGCCGCGCAACAACTTCGCGCTTTGCGAACAGGCCGAACACTCGATCCTGATCGCCGGGGGTATCGGCATCACGCCATTGCTGTCGATGATCCGGCGCCTGGAGGCGCTCGGCCGCCGCTGGGACCTGCACTACGCCGCGCGGACGCGTGCCGCCGCAGCATTTCTCGACGAGCTCGGCGCGCTCCGATCCGATGCCCGCCTGCACGTCGATTTCGACGACGAGCGAGCCGGACGGGTGTTCGATCTCGCGGCCATCGTCGGAACCGCACCGGCACACGCGCATCTCTATTGTTGCGGGCCAGTGCCGATGCTCGCGGCATTCGAGGCGGCGACCGCCGATCGCCCGGCCGATCGCGTGCATGTCGAGTACTTCAAGGCGCGGGAAGCGCCGGCCACCGAGGGTGGCTTCGAGGTCAGGCTCGCGCGGAGCAACCGCACGATCGCGGTCGGGGCCGGCAAGACCATTCTCGATGCGCTGCTGGATGCCGGGATTGCCGCTAACTACGCCTGTACCGAAGGGGTCTGCGGCACCTGCGAGACGCGCGTGCTCGACGGCATACCGGATCATCGCGATCAGTTCCTGAGCGAAGAGGAGCAGGCGACCAACAGGAGCGTGATGATCTGCTGCTCGGGCGCGAAGTCCGGCACGCTGGTGCTCGATCTCTGAGAACAACAACACAAGATGGGTGGAAACAAGTGAAGTATCTATCTCGCATTCTCGCGCTGTCGTTGCTGGCTGTTTGCGCCACCTCGCCGGCGTCGGCGGACGCCGCGCGCGCCCTGAAGATCGGCGTGCTCAACGACGCGTCTGGCCCTTATTCGGACAATGCCGGCGAAGGTTCGGTGACGGCGGCCAAGATGGCGGCCGAGGATTTCATGCGGCTGCATCCCGATTTCAAGGTCGAGATCGTATCGGCCGACCACCAGAACAAGGCAGACGTCGGCGCCGCGATCGCGCGGCGATGGATCGACCAGGAGAAGGTCGATGCGGTCGCCGATGTGCCGAACTCGGCCGTCGGGCTCGCCGTCAACGAGGTCGTGCGCGGCACCAAGGCGGCGCTTATCGCATCGAGCGCGGCGTCCTCGGATCTGACCGGGAAATACTGCTCGCCAAACACGATCCAGTGGACCTTCGATACCTGGGCGGCCTCGCACACGATCGGCGCCTATCTGGTGCGGCACGGCGGCAAGAAATGGTATTTCATCGCCACCGACAATGCGCTCGGCAAATCGATGGTGCGCGACGGGACGGCGGTGATCGGCGCCGGCGGCGGCACCGTTCTCGGATCGGTCAATGTGCCGATCAACAACGCGGACTATGCGTCGTTCATCCTGCAGGCCGACGGCTCGGGCGCCGACGTGATTGCCTTCGCGACCGCCGGCGGCGACACCGTCAGCCTGGTCAAGCAGTCCGCAGAGTTCGGGCTGAAGCAGAGCGGGCGGACCTTCGCGGCGCTGCTGACCACCACCAATGACATCGAGTCGAGCGGGCTCGCGGTCGGCGAGGGGCTGATCATCACCCAGCCGTTCTACTGGGACCTCAACGATGCCAGCCGTGCCTGGTCGGCCAGGTTCAGCGAGCGGCAGCACGGGCAGTCGCCGACGGCATTTCATGCCGGCGTCTATTCCTCCGTACTGGCCTATCTGAATGCGGCGCAGGCCGCCGGAACCAATGATGCGCAGGCGGTGATCCGCAAGCTGAAGGAGAACCCGATCGATGACGCCTTGTTCGGGCCGGTCGTGGTGCGTGCGGACGGCCGCGCCATCCACAACATGTACATCTTCAAGGCGAAGAGCCCGAATGCGTCGAAGAGCAAATGGGATCTGCTCGAGCAGGTCGGCGTGCTCACGGGCCCGGAGGCGTTCCGGCCGCTCGATCAGGGCGGTTGCTCGCTTGTCGCGCCTCCGGCCGGCAATTGAAGACGATGGTCGTGAACCCCGATCAACCTTTCTCAAGAATTATGGATGTCTCGCATGCTGGACCAGCTTGAAGCCGAATTCCCCGAGCATACGCCTCGTCCGGCCGGCGCGCCGAGGGCGCTTGAGGGAATCCGGGTGGTCGATTTCTCGCACTTCATCGCGGGTCCGTTCGCGACCATGATCCTGGCCGACATGGGCGCCGAGGTGATCAAGGTCGAAGCGCCTGGCCGGGGCGACGATCTGCGCCGGTATCCTCCGGTGCATCCGGACCTCAGGCACGGTGCTCCGTTCCTGTGGACCAACCGCAACAAGCGCAGCGTCGCTATCGACCTCAAATCCGCTGAGGGCTTGCAGGTCGCGCGTGAGCTGATCGCGACCGCCGACGTCGTCGTCGAGAACTTTTCGGCAAGCGTGATGGCGCGGCTCGGGCTCGACTACGAGAGCTGCCGCAAGATCAAGCCCGAGATTGTCTATTGCTCGGTGTCGGCCTACGGCCGTGACGGGGCGTTTGCCGACAGGCTCGGCTTCGATCCGATCGCGCAGGTTGAGAGCGGCTTCGTCTCGATGAACGGCTACGCCGACCGCGAGGGCGTGCGGGCCTTGTCGCCGGTGATGGATATCAGCACCGCGATGATGGCGAGCAATGCGATCCTGGGTGCGCTGCTGGCGCGCGAGCGCAGTGGCCTCGGCCAGGCCATCGAAGTATCATTGTTCGAGAATGCCGTCCTGATGACCGGGTATGCGACCATGCAGTCGCTTTTCAACAATGCCGATCCAAAGCGGAGCGGCAATACCAGTCCCGACACCTGCCCGTCGGGCGTGTTCCTGGCCAGCGATTGCTCGTTCTACATCAACTGCGGCAACGACAAGATCTTCCAGCGCTTGATGGCGCAGGTGCTCGAGCGGCAGGATCTCGCGGCGGCCGAGATTTACGCGACGGGTCCTGATCGGATCCGCCGGCGCGAGGAGCTGTTCGCGATTCTCGGCGAGGCGTTTGCCCGGCAGCCGTGGTCGCACTGGCAGTCACGGATGCGGGCAGCCGGCGTACCCTGCGGCCAGGTGCGCAGTGTCGGCGAGGCGATCCGCTCGCCGGAGGCGCGGGAACGCGGGATCGTCACGAGAATTCCGCACGAGACGATCGGCTGGGTGCCGAATGTGAACCTGCCGATCCGCTATTCGCGGACGCCGATCGTCGATCCCGTCGCGGCACCGGCCGTCGGCCAGCATACCGAGGGCGTGCTGCGCGAACTGCTCGGCTATGACGACGCGCGCATTGCGCAACTCGCTGGGGGCGGAGCTTTCGGTGGCCAGCCCTCGCGTGAGGCGGTCAAGGAGGATACCAAACCGTGACGGCGCGCGCGCGAGACGAGCGGACGCTGCGCGGCCGGGTCGCGGTCGTCGGGATCGGTGAGACCGACTATTATCGTCATGGCGCGTCTCCCGATCCGGAATTCAAGCTGGCGCTGAAAGCCATTCTGGCGGCGTGCGCGGATGCCGGGCTCGATCCCCGCGACATCGACGGGTTTTCCTCCTACAGCGACGATCGCAGCGAGGCGTCGCGGCTGGCTGCGGCGCTGGGCACGCGCCAATTGCGTACGGCGACGATGCAATGGGGTGGCGGCGGCGGCGGGTGCTGTGCGGCGGTTGCCAATGCGGCGGCCTCGATCGTCGCGGGCCTTGCCGATTGTGTCGTGGTGTTCCGCTCGCTGGCGCAGGGCCAGTATGGGCGGTACGGGCAGGCGGCCGGCATCCACACCGTTTCGGGCGAACGATCCTACTTGATGCCTTACGGCGTGCTGGCACCGCCGCAGCGGTTTGCGATGCGGGTGCAGCGCTACATGTACGAGCACGGCGTTCGGCAGGAGGCGTTGCGTGCGATCGCGCTCGCCTCCTACCACCACGCCCAGGCCAATCCGCGCGCGGTGATGTACGGCAAGCCGCTGGTGACCGAGAAGTACGACGCCTCGCGCTGGATCGTGGAGCCTTTTCATCTGTTCGATTGCTGCATGGAAAATGATGGCGCCGCAGCCTTGCTGCTTGTTCCGGCGGAGCGCGCCGGCGACTTCCGGCACAAGGGCGCCTATGTGCTCGGCGCGGCCTCCGGGTCCGGACATCGCGCGGCGGCGACGGCGCACAATGCGCCGTTCTACGCCACCGCGAGCTTCGAGACTGTCGCGCCCGATCTCTATCGCATGGCCGGGGTGGGGCCGTCAGATGTCGGCGTGGTGCAGGCGTATGAGAATTTCACCGGCGGCGTCGTGATGGCGCTGGCGGAGCACGGCTTCTTCAAGCCGGAGGAGGCCAACGACTTCCTGACCTTCGACAACCTGATCGCGCCGTCCGGGAAACTGCCGCTCAACACCAGCGGCGGCAACCTCGCCGAATGCTACATGCACGGCTTCGAGCTCGTCCTCGAGGCGGTTCGCCAGGTGCGCGGCACGTCGACCAGCCAGGCCCGGCGCAGCGACGTCGCGTTGGTCATCGGAGGCCCGATGGTCTCTCCCGCGAGCAGTCTCATTCTGGGTTCGGAGGCAACCCTATGAGCAACCCGAGCGCGCGCTATCTCCCGGCGGGTCTGCCGATCCCGGTTGCTGAACCGGACGGCCTATCTGCGCCTTACTGGGAGGGATTGCGTCAAGGCAAGCTGTTGGTGCAACGCTGCGGCCGCTGCAACACGTGGCAGTTCGGACCCGAGTGGCTCTGCCATCGCTGCCACGCCTTCGATCCCGCCTGGATCGAAGTCGAGCCGCGCGGCAAGATCTTCAGCTGGGAACGTGCGTGGCATCCGTCGCATGCGGCGCTCAGAGGCCATGGACCCTACATCGCGGTGCTTGTCGAACTGCCGCATGCCGGCGGCATTCGCATGGTCGGCAATCTGCTCGGCACTCCCGATCAGACGGTTGCAATCGGCGCCGATCTCGAAGGTGTGTTCGAGCATCACCCGGAGCAGGATCCGCCTTACTCGTTGCTGCAATGGCGGCGGCTGTAGGTTTCCCCGGAGTTACTATCCTGTTGCGCCCGATACGGGCAATCGATCGCGCGTCTACCGGAGATAGCTGGTCCAAGGACCGCTGCACCTGTGATCTGTCGCCGGTGACATCCGGTTTGCCTGCTTTCGCGTCAGCGTCGCTGACAGGATGAGCTGCGAGGGTCCTTGTCTCGCGGCAGATGACATGCAATCTTCCGCTCCCGGCAATGCTGTTCGAGAGCAACAAGAACAATAATCCCTCTCGTCCCTCCAATTCTGTCGAGGGCCTGATCATGTCGAATCCTACCCAAGCGACCTCCGCCCCGTGGCGGATAGGAGTCCTGTTTTCGCGAACCGGCTTCATGTCGGTCATCGAGGAAACCCAATATCAGGGCACGCAGCTTGCGATCGAAGAGGTGAACGAGGCGGGCGGAGTGTGCGGCCGCGAACTGGTTCCCGTCGCCTACGACCCCGGCTCGGACTCGGCCGCCTATGGCCACTACGCCAAACGGTTGATGGTGGAGGATCAGGTCAGCACTATATTCGGCTGCTACACCTCGTCGAGCCGCAAGGCGGTGCTGCCGGTCGTCGAACGGCTGAACGGCCTGCTTTGGTACCCGACGCTCTATGAGGGGTTCGAGGCGTCGCCGAACGTCATCTACACCGGCGCCTCGCCGAATCAGAACAGCCTCGCGCTGTGCCGCTATCTGATGGATACGTTCGGAACACGATTCTACTTCGTGGGTTCGGACTACATCTATCCGCGCGAGTCCAACCGGGTGATGCGCGAGCTGCTGAAGAGCAACGGCGGCTCGGTGGTCGGCGAGCGCTACGTCAATGTCTACGCGCGCTGGCAGGACTTCGTCCCGATCATCCAGGACATCAAGCGCGTCAGGCCCGATGTGATCTTCTCGACCGTCGTCGGCGAAGGCACCGTGTTCCTCTATCAGGCCTATGCCAATGTCGGGCTCGATCCGAAGCAGGTCCCGATCGCCAGCCTGACCACGACGGAAGCCGAAATCGCCGCCATGGGCTTCGACGTCGGCGAGGGGCACGTCACGGCGGCGTCCTATTTCCAGGGGGTCGAGGGCAGCGCCAACAACGCCTTCGTGCAGCGCTTCAAGAAGCGGTTCGGCGCCGACATCTCGACCAACATGTGCGCCGAGGCGTCCTATTTCCAGCTGCATCTGTTTGCGAAGGCGCTCGAGCAGGTCAATTCGCTCGACACCGAAGTGCTGCGCTCCATGGTGTTCGGCACCAGCTTCGATGCGCCGCAAGGTGCGGTTACCGTCAACCCGATGTCGGGGCATACCGATCTGTGGACCCGGATCGGACGCGCCAACCGCCAGGGGCAGTTCGATGTCGTCAGCCAGTCAAAAGAGCCGGTGCATGCCGATCCGTTCCTGATCGGATATGGTCGTGCAACGCAAACAGGAAGCGTCCAATGAACGAAATGTCGCGTAAGCCGCAGCTGAGCCGAGACGTCGGCGGACGCAAGACCATGGTTCAGGAACTCGCCGATCTCTCGGCCGTGGTGGTCGCACCGGTCGACGATCAGGTCGGCATGCTGCTGCGCGAACTGCAGCGATTCCGGATGCGGGTGCGTCAGGTCTGGCCGATGCCGGAAAGCGTTCCGGCCGATGCCGACGTGGTGTATTGCGAATATTCTCCTGACCTCGCGCGGCGCTTGCCGTGGATTCCCGGCGACGCGCGTTCCGCGCTGGTCGTGATCCTGCCGGCGACGGAGAGCGTGCACGCCGACGCGTTGTGTCATGCGACGCCGAACGCCGTGCTGCCGCGGCCGTTCACGCCGAATGCGGTGCTGTCGAGCCTCGTGCTGGCGCGCAGCCAGTTCGGTTACGAGCGGCGCCTGCGCAGCAAGATCGAGAAGCTCGACGACAATCTGCGTTCGATGCGCACGGTGGAACGCGCCAAGGCGATCCTGATGGCGACGCGGCAGATGCCGGAAACCGAAGCCTATGGCTTCATCAGGCGACAGGCGATGGATCGTCGCGTGTCGGCAAGCGCAGTCGCCGCGGCGATTGTTGACTCGTTCGAACTGCTTGGCTACGATCATCAACAGTAAGCCCCAATAGCGGGGCCGGCGGCGACAGCGCCGCCTTCGACACAACCGGCAACAAAGCCCTCCCAATGCTCGCGTAAGCGCGCATCGGGAGGGCTTTTTGTTTTTTCGGTCCTGAAGGGAGCTAAGGGATGAGCATTTCACGGCGGACTTTGCTGAGGAATACCGCGGCGCTTGGCGCATTTGCCGGCGCCGGACTGCCGCATATCTGGATCAAGAACGCCGACCTAGCTTACGCCGCAGGCGGCGAGATCAAGGTCGGCGTGCTGTTCTCGCTGACGGGTACGACCGCGATCATCGAGGAATCGCTGAACAAGGCGACGCTGCTCGCGATCGAGGAAATCAACGCAGCCGGCGGCATCAAAGGCAGCAAGATCGTTCCGATCGTCGAGGATCCGGCATCCGATCCGGCGACCTTCTCCGAGAAGGCGCGCAAGCTTGTCGTCGGCGACAAATGCGTCAGCGTGTTCGGCTCCTACACCTCGGCGAGCCGCAAGGCGGTGCTCCCGGTGTTCGAGCGGCAGAACAATCTCTATTGGTATCCGACGCTCTATGAAGGCCGCGAGTGCTCGAAGAACGTGATCTACACCGGCGCGGTGCCGAACCAGCAGCAGGATGAGTTCGTGCCCTGGCTGGTCAAGAAGTTCGGCAAGAAGTTCTATCTGATCGGATCCAACTACATCTATCCGAAGGAAGAGAACAACTACTGCAAGAAGCTGCTCGAGAAGCTCGGCGGCGAGGTCGTGGCGGAAGAATATGTGCCGCTCGGCCATTCCGAATTCTCTTCGGTCATCAACAAGATCCGCTCGACCCAGCCGAACGTGATCTTCTCCACCGTGGTCGGCGATTCCGTGGTCGCGCTGCATCGTCAGTACAAGGCCGCCGGCCTCGATCCCGAGAAGATGCCGATGGCCAGCCTCACGACGTCGGAGAACGAGGTCGCGGCGATGGGCGGTGAGGCCGCCGCGGGTCACTTCACCTCGGCGCCGTACTTCATGGTGCATAAGTCGCCGGAGAACGAGAAATTCGTCGAGGCCTACAAGAAGCGCTGGGGCGCCGACAAGGTGACGCATTTCGTCTCGGAGGCCTGCTACTTCCAGGCCTATCTGTTCAAGCAGGCGGTCGAGAAGCTCGCCACCAGCGACCTGACGCCGCCGAACATCCGCGACGCGGTCAAGGGCCAGAGCATGATTGCGCCGCAGGGCAAGGTCCAGATCGAGCCGGAGAACCTGCACACCTGGCTGTGGCCCAAGATCGCGCAGGCGAAGTCGAACGGCCAGTTCGAGATTCTCGTCGAGGCCAAGGAGTGGCTGAAGCCGGTGCCTTACGCGGCCTATCCCGGGCAGTCCTGTACCGAAAAGGGCCTGGTCGAGAAGAGCTGACGACGGGGGCTGACGAGGCCGTCGGCGTGCGGCGCCGGCGGCCGGCTCCCCGCGACGCCGCCTCTCGCGCGGATGCGTGCGGGCGGCAGGGCGCATCAAACGAACACTGCAGAGCGGATCCCGACGTGGACCAATTCATTGAACAAATCGTCACGGGCCTCAGCATCGGGTCGATCCTGCTGCTGGTCGCGCTCGGCCTGTCGATCATCTACGGCTCGATGGGCATCATCAATCTCGCCCACGGCGAGTTCGTGATGCTCGGCGCTTACGCGGCCTGGGTGTTCCACACCTATCTCGGGCTCGGCCTGCTGGCGAGCCTGGTTCCGATCTTCCTCGTGGTTGCCGCGTTCGGCTGGATCATCGAACGCTACGTCCTGAGCCTGCTCAACAACCGGCCGCTGGATACGATCCTCGCGACCTGGGGCGTCGGCATCATGCTGCAGCAGGCGGTGCGGCTGTCGGTCGGTAGCGAGCTGCGTTACGTGCAGCTGCCGCCGGCGCTGTCCGACAGCATGGACGTGTTCGGCATCTCGGTCTCGTCGTATCGGGTGTTCCTGTTCGTGGTGTCGATCGCGCTGTTCGGGGCGACCTGGTTGCTGATGAACCGGACGCCGGTCGGGATGAAGCTGCGTGCCATCATCCAGGACCGCTCGGTCGCCGCCTCCTTCGGGATCAACGCCAAGCGGGTCTATGCGCTGACATTTGCCTACGGTGCGGGCCTTGCGGGGCTGGCCGGTGCGCTGGTGTCGCCGCTCAAGAGCGTGTCGCCGGACATGGGCACCGGCTATGTGGTCGATGCCTTCATGGTGGTCGTGCTCGGCGGCGTGCAGAGCCTTGCCGGCACCGTGGCGAGCGCCTTCATCCTCGGCGAGCTCTCCGGCGGCATCGCCTTCCTGCAGAACGACACGGTGGCCAAGGCGATCGTGCTGCTCGCCATCGTCGTCCTCATCCGTTTCCGCCCTGAAGGGCTTTTCACCGCACGCGTGCGGGCCTGAGACAGATCGCTCATCTATGCCGTCGAATGCTCCTAACTCCAGCGGATTGCAGCGCCTGATCGCGCAGCTCGCACCGCTGCTCATTGTCTGCGCCGTGGTGTTCGCGCTCCCGGTGCTGCTCAACAACGACTTCCTGCTCAACAAGGTCGCGCGCTATCTGGTGCTCGGCATCCTCACGATATCGCTCGGGCTGTCCTGGGGCTTCGGCGGGATCCTCAATCTCGGCCAGGCGATGAGCTTCGGGCTCGGCTCCTACGCGATGGCGATGGCGCTGAAGCTCAAGACCGTTCCTGTGCACACCGGAGCAAGTGGCCTGCCGGACTTCATGGTCTGGAACAATGTTGCGCATCTGCCGTGGTTCTGGGAGCCGTTCCGCTCGCTGTCCTTTGCGATCGCCGCGGGCCTGATCGTGCCGGCGCTGGTCGCGGCGGCGCTCGGCTGGTTCATGTTTCGCGGGCGTGTGACCGGCGTCTACGTCTCGATCATCACGCTCGCCACCATGGTAGTGATCAATCTCGTGATCATCGACCAGCAGAGCTACACCGGCGGGTTCAACGGCATCACCGATCTCGCCCAGCTCGAGATCTTCGGCGTCGCCTTCGATGCCTATGGCCGCGCCACCTATTATCTCGTCGCCGGTTGCGTACTTCTCAGCCTGCTGGTCGCCTTTGCCTTCACCAAGTCCAAGGCCGGGCTGATCGTGCAGGCGATCCGCGATCATGAGAGCCGGGTGCGCTATTTCGGCTACGACGTCGCGCTCTACCAGATCTTCGTTTTCGCGCTGTCGGCGGCGATCGCGGGCCTGGCCGGTATGCTCTACACGGTCGTGATGGAGTTCGCTTCGCCGACCTTCCTCGGCGTGCAGCTATCGCTGTCAGTCGTGGTTTGGTGCGCCGTCGGCGGCCGGCAAAGCCTGGTCGGGGCGTTCCTCGGCGCCGTGCTGGTGGCGGGCATGCAGGGCGCGCTGTCGGAATCCGCGGCCTTCCTCGAAACCTGGACGCTGGTGATGGGCGCGCTGTTCGTGCTCGTCGTGCTGTTCCTGCCGAAGGGTCTCGCCGGCCTAGCGCAAGTCATCCTGCGCTGGATCGTGCAGCGCCGCCAGGCCGCCAGCGGCCGCGTCGCGCAAGGCGTCGGCCAGACGGAGGGCAGCACATGAGCTCGCATCTCGATCTCCGCGACGTCTCGGTCAGCTTCAACGGTTTCAAGGCGCTCAACGCGCTCAACATGAGCGTGCGCAAGGGCGAGCTGCGCTGCCTGATCGGACCGAACGGCGCCGGCAAGACCACGGCGCTGGACATCATCTGCGGCAAGGTCAAGCCGAGCAGCGGCACCGTCAGTTTTGACGGCACCGCGCTACAGGATCTCGAGGAATACGAGATCGCCCGCGCCGGCGTCGGCCGCAAGTTCCAGGTGCCGAGTGTGTTCCGCGAGCTCTCGGTCAGCGACAATCTCGAAGTGGCGCGGGCGCGCCGCACTTCCGTGCTGGGCAATCTGCGCTGGAACACCGGCAATTCCGGGCGCGAAGACATCGAACGCCTGGCCGAACTGGTCGGGCTCACCGAGCAGCTCGACCGGCCGGCGGCCTATCTGTCGCACGGCCAGACCCAGTGGCTGGAGATCGGCATGCTGGTCGCCCAGGACGCCGAGCTGATCCTGATGGATGAGCCGACCGCGGGCATGACCGCGCAGGAGACCCGCAAGACCGCCGAATTGTTCGCGCGGCTGAAGGGCAAGCACACGCTGATCGTGGTCGAGCACGACATGGGTTTTGTGAAAGCGATCGGCGACATCATCTCGGTGATGCATATGGGCCAGATGCTGGCTGAAGGCACCGCGGCGGAAGTGGAGGCACATCCGGAAGTGCGCCGCGCTTATTTGGGATCGGGAGGCATCAGCCATGCTTGAGCTGACCGACGTCGACGCGTTCTACGGCAACAGCCGCGCCTTGCAGGGGATCAACCTGATGGTCGGCAACGGCGAGTTCCTCTCGGTGCTCGGCCGCAACGGCGTCGGCAAGACCACGCTGATGCGCAGCATCCTCGGCCTGATGGACCGGGTCACCGGACGTCTTTCGCTCGACGGCGCCGACATCTCGCCGCTGCGGACCTATCAGCGCGCCAAGGCCGGCATCGCCTATGTGCCGCAGGGCCGCGGCATCCTGCCGAAATTCACCGTGCGGGAGAACCTGACGCTCGGCACCTTCGCAGCGAAATCAGCCAATGGCATCGAGGAATGGGTGCTCGAGCTGTTTCCGGTGCTCAAGGACTTCCTCAATCGCTACGGCGGCAATCTCTCCGGCGGCCAGCAGCAGCAGCTCGCGATCGCGCGTGCGCTGCTGGCCCAGCCCAAGGTCATCCTGCTGGACGAGCCGACCGAGGGCATCCAGCCAAACATCGTCCAGCAGATCGAGGACGTGATCACGCGCCTCAATCGCGAGCGCGGCATCACGGTCGTGCTGGTCGAACAGAATGTCGCGTTCGCGCGGCGTGCGTCTCACCGCTTCGCGCTGCTCGAAAAGGGACGCGTCGTCGCCAAGGGCGCGATCGGTGAGCTCACCGATGATCTCATCCAGCTGCACATGGCCGTGTAGCGGGAATTATCGTTCAAGAAAGGGAGTCGAGACATGTTGCATGGAGATATATCGAGCAGCAAGGACACGGTCGGCGTTGCCGTGGTCAATTACAAGATGCCGCGTCTGCACACCAAGGCCGAGGTGCTGGATAACGCGCGCAACATCGCCAAGATGGTCGAGGGCATGAAGCTCGGCCTGCCGGGCATGGATCTCGTGATCTTCCCGGAATACTCGACCCACGGCATCATGTACGACTCCAAGGAGATGTACGAGACGGCGTCGTCGGTGCCGGGCGAGGAGACCCGCATCTTCGCCGACGCCTGCCGCAAGGCCAAGGTCTGGGGCGTGTTCTCGCTGACCGGCGAGCGCCACGAGGAACATCCCAACAAGGCTCCGTACAACACCCTGATCCTGATGAACGACAAGGGCGAGATCGTCCAGAAGTATCGCAAGATCATGCCGTGGGTGCCGATCGAGGGCTGGTATCCGGGCGACTGCACCTACGTCTCGGAAGGGCCGAAGGGGCTGAAGATCAGCCTGATCATCTGCGACGACGGCAACTACCCGGAGATCTGGCGTGACTGCGCGATGCGCGGCGCCGAGCTGATCATCCGCTGCCAGGGCTACATGTATCCGGCCAAGGAACAGCAGATCCAGATCTCGAAGTCGATGGCCTGGGCCAACAACTGCTACGTCGCGGTCGCCAACGCCTCCGGCTTCGACGGCGTCTATTCCTACTTCGGCCATTCGGCGCTGATCGGCTTCGACGGAAGGACGCTCGGCGAGTGCGGCACCGAGGAGAATGGCATCCAGTACGCGCAGCTCTCGGTGTCGCTGATCCGCGACGCCCGCCGCAACATGCAGTCGCAGAACCATCTCTTCAAGCTGATGCACCGCGGCTACACCGGCCTGATCAACTCCGGCGACGGCGACCGCGGCCACGCGGTCTGCCCGTACACCTTCTACAAGAACTGGATCACGGATCCGGAGGGGACGCGGGAGATGGTCGAGGCCATGACCCGTCCGACCGTCGGGACGGATGAATGCCCGATCGAGGGTATCCCGAACCAGAAAGTCGCACATCGTTGATTTGAGAA
The DNA here is from genome assembly GCF_002289535.1 of Bradyrhizobium sp. UFLA03-84. Classification (NCBI taxonomy): domain Bacteria; kingdom Pseudomonadati; phylum Pseudomonadota; class Alphaproteobacteria; order Hyphomicrobiales; family Nitrobacteraceae; genus Bradyrhizobium; species Bradyrhizobium sp. UFLA03-84. Next base: position 357,000 of record NZ_NSJY01000014.1, read on the forward strand.
GCCAGGCTGTGCCGGCGCGATCATGCGCCGGCACAGTTCTCAAAACTGTTGCAAGGGGAAGCGGGGGTTACCATGAACAGCCAAGCGAATAGCGGTATCGTTCACCAGACCGAGGGACAGATCGACGACCTTCTCGGTCATGAATTCGAGCACGAGCCGGTGCCGATCAGCGCCCGGCGCAGCGCCTTCTCGGTCACCATGGTGTGGCTGGGCTTTCCGATGATCATCACCGGCGCGATGACCGGATCGCTGCTGGTGCTGGGCATGGGGTTCAAGAATGCGCTGGTGGCGATGATCATCGGCAATCTGATCATGTTCGCCTATGTCGGCGCGCTCGGCCTGATCGGCACGCGGAAGGGCATGAACTTCGCGCTGATCGCCAGCATCGTGTTCGGCAAGAAGGGCTATGTGCTGGCGTCGGGCCTGCTGTCGACCCTGCTGCTCGGCTGGTATGCGGTGCAGACCGGGATCACCGGCGCACTGATCTCCTCGACCTACGGCCTCAACTATGTGGCGATGACCATCGTCGCCGGCGTGCTCTATATCGGGATCACGTTCGTCGGGGTGAAGGGATTGCACTATATCGGGCTGGCGTCGGTGCCGCTGTTCGTCGTGCTCGGCCTCTGGGTTGCCGCCGACGCAGCGTCGACCACGACGTCGGCTGCGATCTTTGGCTATGCCGGCAACAATGGCGTGGCCAGCATGTCGATGGGCGTCGGCCTCACTGTGGTGCTGGCGCTGTTCATCGACGCCGGAACGGTGACTGCGGACTTCAACCGCTGGGCGCCGAGTCCGGGAGCGTCGCTGTTCGCCACGTTCAGCGCGTTTCCGTTCGCCAACCTGGTGGCGATGCTGGTCGGCGGCGTGATGACGGCGGCGCTCGCCGTGCCGAACGCCAATCCATTCGGTGTCGACAACATGTTCGGCTTCATGAACGGCAAGCAGCTGACCTGGCTCAGCATCCTCGCCTTCATCTTCCTCTACACCAATCTCGGCTCGGTTTGCTCTCACTGTCTTTACAATGCGGCGACCGGCTGGTCGCGCATTCTCGGCACCAACATGCGGCTGATGGCCGTGATCCTCGGCGCCATCGGCATCGTCGTGGCGGCAGGCAACGTCTGGGCGTTCTTCATCCAGTGGCTGTCGCTGCTCGGCATCCTGGTGCCGCCGATCGGCGCCATCATCCTGGTCGATCAATATCTGCTGCGCACCGAGGCGCGTGCGGATGTCGACTGGCGCGCGAAGCCCTTCATTGCCTGGGGCATCGGGTCGCTGTGCGCTTTTGCGGTTGAAAACCTGATGCCGGGGCTGTCCACTGCGATCTCAGCCGCGCTGGTCGCCGGCATCGTGTACGGGGCGATCGCGCGGGTGGACTCCTCGACCGAAAAGGTGGCGCGTCCCGCCTAAGCGATCAGCTCAATCAAGCAAGAAGGGTACATCAATGAGCGTCGACTATCAGATCTATGATCTCGGCAATTTGACTTTGCAGCGCGGCGCGACCCTCCGCGACTGCAAGCTTGCCTACAAGACGTTTGGCCAGCTCAACGCGGCCAAGGACAATGTGATCGTCTATCCGACCTGGTACTCCGGTCAGCACTACGACAATGAATGGCTGATCGGGCCGGGCATGGCGCTCGATCCGGCGAAGTACTTCATCATCATTCCGAACATGCTGGGCAACGGCCTGTCGTCGTCGCCGAGCAACACGCCGGAGCCCTATAACGGACCGCGATTTCCGCAGGTGACGGCCTATGACAATGTTCGCGCTCAGCACCGGCTGGTGACCGAGAAATTCGGCATCAAGCACATCCGCTTGGTGGTCGGATGGTCGATGGGCGCGTTGCAGACGTTCCATTGGGGCGCGCTTTACCCTGACATGATGGACCTGCTGGCGCCGTTCTGCGGCTCGGCGAAATGTTCGCGGCACAATTATGTGTTCCTCGAAGGCGTCAAGGCTGCGCTCACGGCGGACGCCGCGTGGAAGGAGGGCTGGTACACCGACAAGCCGGCCCGCGGCCTGCGCGCCGCCGCGCGGGTGTATGCGGGCTGGGGCTTCTCGCAGGCGTTCTATCGCGAGCAACTCGACATCAAGACGATGGGCTATTCGTCGCTGGAGGATTTCCTGGTGGCGTTCTGGGAGGGCTTCTTCCTGCCGAAGGATCCCAACAACTTGCTCACCATGCTGTGGACCTGGCAGAACGGCGACATCAGCGCCAACGAGATCTACAACGGCGACTTCAAGGCTGCGCTGCGGGCGATCAAGGCCAAGACCTATGTCATGCCGGGGCAGACCGATCTCTACTTCCCGCCTGAAGACAGCGAGAACGAGGTCGCGAACATGCCGAACGCCAAGTTCGTGCCGGTGCCGTCGATCTGGGGCCACTTCGCGGGCGGGCCGGGGACGAATCCGGTCGATGTCGCCTTCATCGATGGCAAGCTTAGGGAATTGCTCGCATCGTGATCTCGAACGATTGCGAACGGCTGCCTGCGCGATCATGGGAGGCGTGAGCTTGTCCAATCCCGCTCTGCTGCTCGACCAGTACCGCATCCGGCAGGAGCCGTATTACCGGCCGCTTAGGGATGAGGTCGAACTGTTCGGTGCGGCCTATGCGAGCCGTATGCCGGTGATGCTGAAAGGCCCCACCGGCTGCGGCAAGACCCGCTTCATCGAGTACATGGCCTGGCGGCTCGGCCGTCCGCTTATCACGGTCGCCTGTCACGAGGACATGACCGCGGCGGACCTGGTCGGGCGCTGGCTGCTCGATGCGGAGGGAACGGTGTGGAGCGACGGGCCGCTGACCACGGCCGTTCGTCTTGGCGCGATCTGCTATCTCGACGAGATCGTCGAGGCGCGTCAGGACACCACGGTCGTGATCCATCCTCTGACCGACGACCGCCGTGTGCTGCCGCTGGAAAAGCGTGGCGAGCTGATCCACGCCCATTCCGACTTCCAGCTCGTGATTTCCTACAATCCGGGCTACCAGAGTGCGATCAAGGACCTCAAGGAGTCGACCAAGCAGCGCTTTGCGGCGCTGGATTTCGGCTATCCGGACCGCTCGGCGGAGACCGAGGTGGTGTCGCGCGAGGCCGGCATCGAACCGAACCTTGCCGATCTCCTGGTGAGGATCGCGCAGCATAGCCGCAATCTGAAAGGTCAGGGGCTCGATGAGGGCGCGTCGACCCGGATGCTGGTCAATGCCGGCCGCTTGATCGGCTGCGGCATCAGCCTCGAGAAGGCCTGCGAGACCACGATCGTGGTCCCGCTGACCGACGATGCGGATACCAGGAACACGTTGCGCGACGTGATCTCGGCCTCTGCGTGAACGGGCGCTCACAGGTGGCCGTCGCGCAAATCAGTTCGCTCGATAGCTTCCGGTCCGGACGCCGGCTCGCGGCGCTGCTGCGCGGCCACGATGAGATCGGCTCGGCCGTGCAGGCGGCGCGGGCCGCATTGCAACGCGCAGGGTCGATCGATCACCTCGCGGCCTGGGATGAGGTGGTGCACGTCCTGTTCGACGCCAATCTTGGCCACGCCGTGGTCTTGGTCTTTCTGCAACTGTCGGAGCAATGGCCGGCGCAGCGGTCGACCGATGATCTGATCGCGATCGGGCGCGCCGCAGGCGATATCGGCCGCGGCGCCGGCAGCCGCGCCGCTCATGCGTTGCTGATCGAATTGTCCAAGGTGCTGCCGCGGCTTGTCGGTGCTGGAGGGCTCACCGCCGTTCTCGCCGCGCTTGGCCAACTCGCAGATGGTGGCCCGGAATCGGTGGGCCTTGCGATCGGCCGGCTGGAGCCGCTGCTCGCGCACGCCGGCGGTGAGGATTTCGCCGCCTGGGTGTCTGCCGGCTTGCGCGCGAGCGGCGGCCGGGCATCGCGGCGGCGCGCTTATTTCGCGCTCGACGATCCGCTTTCGGCACGGCTGTTCGCCGTCGGTCGCACCGGCGATGATTTTGCCCGGCTCGAGAAGCGTCTCGCTGCAACGACGCTTGCGCTGTGGAACAGAAGGCCGCGCTTCCGCAAGCTTGCCATGGCACCGACGCCGGTGCCGCGGCGCACTTCGCTCGCCGTCGGCTTCATCGGCCTCCCGGAGACCTTTCCCGGCTTCGCGGGCGAGGCGGCGGACACGGTCTATCTCGCGGCGGTCGCGCATGCCGGAGCCCACTTGGTGCATTCCACTGTGCGCTTTCCCGTGGGACGGCTGAAGGCGTTGCAGATCGCGCTGGTCTCGCTGATCGAGGATGCCAGGGTCGAGACGCTGGCGCTGCGCGAGATGCCCGGGCTGCGCCGGCTGTGGCTGCCGTTTCACAGCGCGACGCCCTCCGGTCAGGCAACCGCGGCGGGACTGATGATGCGATTGGCGCGGGCGCTGATCGATCCCAACTATCAGGATCCGGATGCGTGGGTGACCAAGGGACGACAGTTGTTTGCCGATGCCGCCGGCCGCTGCACGGATCCCGCCATCAGCCGCGAGATCGGCGGACTGCTCGGCAACGACATCGGGCAGATGCGGCTGCAGTTCAACGCCAAGAGCTACGTCGTCGAACCGGCGTACCGCGACGACAATCTGGCGCTGTGGGATTTTGGCGATCAGCCGGACAGTCCGACCGAGACCATCGAACTTGCGGTCGATTCCGTGCGCGTGGAGCGTCGCGAGGACGCCGATGGACAGTCCACCGACGACAACGCAAGGCCCGACGAGACGCTGCGTGCGAAGGCCGCCGCGGTGACGCTGCTCGACGGATTTCCGGTCGCGACCTATCCGGAATGGGATTATGCCGCGCGGACCGAGCGGGCCGACTGGACAACGATCCTGGAGGCTGATGCCGTCGTCTCCGCGCGGCCGTTCGAACTGCCGACGGACACCGAGACGACCCGCTGGATCACGCGGTTGACCAGCGACGCCTCGATCGGCCGCCGGATCAGGCACAAGGCCCAGCGCGACGGCGAGGCGCTCGACATCGACGCGGCGATTGCGCTGACCATCGAGCGTCGCGCCGGCAGCATCAGCGAGCCAAGGGTCTACCAGCGCGATGCGCCGGGACCGCGTGATCTCGCCATTCTGCTGCTGCTCGACCTGTCGCAATCGACCGCCGACCGCGACCGCCGTGGCCGCACGGTTCTCGAGGTCGAGCGCAAGGCGGCCGCGATCATGGCAGCGGCGGTCGAGGCCGCCAATGATGCGATCGCGGTGCATGGCTTCAGCTCCGACGGCCGCGAGCACGTGCGCTATCTGCGCGTCAAGGGCTTTGAGGAGCCGATGGATGCCGTGGTGCGCTCGCGTCTCGCGGGGCTTGGCAGCAGCCATTCCACCCGGCTTGGTGCGGCCTTGCGCCACGCCGGGGACTACCTTGAGGGACGACGCGCGTTCCGCAAGGTGCTGCTGGTCCTCACCGATGGCGAGCCGTCCGACGTCGATGTGCCGGATCCGCAATATCTCGTGGAGGACGCGCGCCGGGCCGCGCAGCAATTGCGGCGGCGTGGCACCGATATTTTTGCTTTCGGTGTCGGAGAACACCGATTTCCCCAGCTCGATCGCATTTTCGGCGAGCGCCATGCGCTCCGGGTACCGCGCATCGAGGTGCTGCCGCACCGGGTGATGCAGCTCTACGCGGAACTGAAGAAATAGAGAGTGCCGCCGTCGAGCTGCCGGCCACCTCCCGCGCGCCTACGCACCGCTGTCTTGTCGATTGTGCTTTTTTGATCTGTCTTTGCCCGTTGAGCCGGTGCCGACCTCGCGATGGGACAAGAGAGCCTGTCCGCCTCGGCGGCGCGCCCCGAGCGAAGCCTCGGACACGGCGGTGGCCGCGACGGTGGTGGTGATGAGCAGAAGCGTCGCGGCAGCGACAAGCAGAGCCAGTACGATCCGAACAGCGCCTTTCAGGTGATCGGCGACGGCCAATTGACGGCGGAGCAGATGAAGAAGCTGACGCCGGACGAGCGGCGCCAGGTTGTGAACTAATGCATGATCCGGAAACGTGCGAAGCGGTTTTCCGAAGAGACCATGCTCAAACAGAGAGCTAACGCGCGATGGCCTGACGTGCAGGTTCCGCCTCATCTCGCCCCGCATTTGCGGGCGGGCGGCGCTTTGCACGATTTCGGAATATTAGAAGAATATCCCTGAGTTGCCCGACGTGTCAAGCTGCTCTATCGAGCGCCCGCAGCCCCCGGGCTCCTTTGCATGGGGTTGTTTTCGATATTTTTGGCAGCGCGCACCTGCGAGGCGGGCATCGGGGACACCGGCTAGCCGGTCGCCCGGGGCAGCGCGCCCTTTGCCGTGATCTCGGCCGAGAGCTCTTCGATGGTCTTGCGCTGTTCCATCGCGGTTCGCCGGATCAGCGCGAAGGCTGCCGGCTCGGCCAGGGCATGCGTGTGCATGACCTGAAGCACCGCGGCGAGCACGACGCGCCGCGATCGAAGGCGCTGGTCGAGCTTGACGATCTGCTGCTTCAGCTCGTTGGTGCGCTCGCTTCGTTCGAACGCCAGCACCAGTGCGGCATAGATACCGGCCGAGCGCAGTGGCTTGACCAGGAACGAGGCCGGATCGAGGTCGAGCACCAGCTTCAGGCGGCTCGGCGTCTCGGTGCCGAGCAGGGCGATCACCGGGCTTCGTCCGAGCGCGGCGCGCTGCGCCGGTGAGGTGAGCGGCAGGAACTCGTCGTCGATCAGCGCCACATCCGGCCGGCAGTCGATCGTGGCGCCGGGCTCCCAGCTCACGATGTCGATCCCGAGGCGCTCGAACTGGCGCCTGACGATGGTGGCGTCGCGCTCGTCCCTGATGGCAACGAGTGCCTTGCGCCCGCGCAGCGAAAATGACGACGGCTTGCTCATTTCACCACCCGCAAATGCGGCGCATTCGGCAACGTTCCATCCCTGGCGGGGCTGGCGGCGATGTCGAGCTGCGTCAGATAGGGATCCGGCTTAACAGGAGCTTCAGCTTCCCAGAAGATGTCGAACTGTCCTGCGGCGTTGGAGACGGCCAGCCGCGGCGTCAGGACGCAGTGGTTGTTGCTGCCGTCGATCCAGACCGGACCTTGCGGCGAATTGTAGCGATGGCCGGCCGCGGCACGCCGTACCTCGCCGATATCGGAGGTCCCGGCGCGTTGTAGCGCGCGGGCCAGCAGATAGACCGCGACATAGGCGGATTGCCCGTCCACCGACGGGCTGGAGTGCTCGCCGTGACGCGCCTTCCAGCGCGCGACGAAGGCCTGGTTTTCGGGCAGGCGAATGCTTTCGAAATAGGCCGACGAGGTGATGCACCCGGCCGACGCGGGGCCGGCGATCTTCAGCTCGGGCTCGCACAGGCTGCAGCTCAGCATCGGGATGTCGAGACCCGCAGCCGTGGTTGCCGCATGGAAGGCGCGAATGAAGTCATAGCTCGAGCTGCCGACCAGCGTGTTGAACACGACCGGCGGCCGGCGCCGCACGATCTCGTCGACGATGTGCGTGACCGCACTTTCGCCGAGCTCGAGCAGGCGTTCGGCGAGGATCTTTCCCCGCGCCGCCGTCACCAGCTCGCGGGTGACGCGGTTGGTTTCCCAGGTCCAGACATAGTTGGAGCCGACGCAGAAGATCTCGCGCGACAGATTGTCGAGCACGTAGCGCACCAGCGGCAGCACGTTGTGGTTGGGCGAGGCGCCGACATAGATGACGTTGTCAGAGCACTCGAACCCCTCGTAACGCGCCGGATACCAGAGCAGGCGGTCGGTGCGCTCGACGATCGGCAGCACCTGCTTGCGCGACGCCGAGGTGTAGCAGCCGATGATGTGCTCGACCCCGACATTGCGAATGAGGTCGTCGCAGACCGTATGGTACTCGGAAATGATTCCGCGGGGATCGCGGACATGCGCTGATATCGCGAAGTCGAACTCGTCCTGCTCGTTGATCTCGTCGACCGCCATCATGGCGCTCTTCAGGATCTCGCGTCCCATGGCCTGATAGGGCCCATGCTGCGAGCAGATAATGCCAACGGGAATGGACGGCTTGGTCATCGAGGACTTTCGGTTCAACGCGCGAAGGAAATCATCTTCGCAGAGGTCGGTGCAAGAGGTCATGCCGATTTGCTGCGCATGCACCTTGCGAAATTTGTGCAGCCAGCCTCGTTGACAACGCGCTGCACACCTCCTTAGAATTTTCTCCTACAGGGCTTCCTGTCGAACCTTGCGCGCGTCGATCTGGCCGATGACGTCCCGATCGCCGCGCAGAGTGCTCCGTTCGATCACGGTCCCTTGCGATAGATCATAGCCGCGGCATTTGGGCCATTCGTCACCTTCGTTTTGGAGGGGCGGGTGGCTTTTTGCTTTTGCCGCCGAACAATTTGGCGACACGCCCGTGTCGTCAAGCCGGAGGCGCATGCGCGGCGATGGGCAGTGCCTGCGCGTGCGTCGTGCCAAATGCGGTGCCAAGTGCGGGGAAGGGAAACGATGCCGACGACGGAACTTCACTATCTCGGGCTGATCGAGATCGGACAGCAAATCCAGTCCAGGAAGCTCTCGCCGGTCGAGGTGACCAGGGCGATGCTCGGACGGATCGAGCAGCTCGACGGCAAGCTCAAGAGCTACGCCTACGTGATGGGCGAGGCGGCGCTTGCCGAAGCCGCAGCAGCGGAGAAGGACATCGTATCCGGCAAGATCAAGGGGCCGCTGCACGGCGTGCCGATCGCGGTCAAGGATCTGTGCTGGGCCAAGGGCGCGCCCGCCGCGCACGGCATGACCATTCATCGCGATTTCCGCCCGAGCGAGGACGCCACGGTCGTGGCGCGGCTGAAGGAGGCCGGCGCGATCATTCTCGGCAAGCTGCAGCAGACCGAGGGCGCCTATGCCGACCATCATCCGAAGATCGATCCGCCGAAGAACCCGTGGAACGCCGATCTGTGGTCCGGCGCGTCCTCGAGCGGTTCCGGCGTCGCCACCGCCGCTGGGCTTTGCTTCGGTTCGCTTGGAACCGATACCGGCGGGTCGATCCGCTTTCCCTCGGCCGCCAACGGCATCACCGGATTGAAGCCGACCTGGGGGCGCGTCAGCCGTTACGGCGCGTTCGAACTCGCGGCGACGCTCGATCACATCGGCCCGATGGCGCGTAGTGCTGCTGATTGCGGCGCGATCCTCGCTGTGATTGCGGGCCAGGATCCGAAGGACACCACGTCCGTGCCGTTGCCGGTGCCGGATTATCTCGCGGGTCTCACCGGAGATCTGCGCGGCGTGTCGATCGGCGCTGACCGGCGCTGGACCAGCGAGGGCACCGACGAGGCGGCCGGCAAGGTGCTCAGCGAAGGTCTGCGGGTGGCCGCCGACCTCGGTGCCAAGATCAAGGACATCACGTTCCCCGATCCGAAGGCCGTGATCGAGGATTGGTTCCCGCTGTGCGGCATCGAAGTGGCCGTTGCGCATGAAGAGACCTATCCCGCACGCAAGGACGAATACGGCCCGGCGCTTGCCGGCTTGCTCGATCTCGGCCGGGCGCAATCGGGCCTGGACTATCAGAAGATCGTGCTGCGGCGCGAAGCGTTCCGCGGCGCGGTGCGGCTGCTGTTCGAGACCGTCGATCTCATTGCGGTTCCGGCACAGGCATTCGCTGCGCCGACATTGGCCAAGATGGCGGCGCTCGGTGAAGACCCGTCGCTGATCACTGGGCTGCTGCGCTTCACCTGTCCGTTCGACATGACCGGCAGCCCGACCGTGACGCTTCCGGGCGGCTTCGCCCCGAACGGCGGCCCGGTCGCCTTCCAGTTCGTCGGCCGTCATTTCGACGAGGCGAGCCTCGTGCGGGCGGGCGATGCCTTCCAGCGCGTCACCGACTGGCACAAGCGCCATCCCGCGATCTGAGCCCAAGGAGCTGTCAGCATGACCGAAGACTGGTTGAAGAGTTCCATCATGGCCAGGCGGGCCGTTGCCAAGGGCGCGACCGGCACGACCCATAGTTTGACGATCGAGCAACAGGGCGGCTTCCATTACGTCTATGGACCCTATGCCAAGCCGACGCTGTCGATCGATCCCGGCGGCGTGGTCGTTGTCGAGACCGAAGACGCCTTCGGCGGAGTGCTGACCAGCGAAAGCGACAGCCCGACGGCCAAGCTGAACTTCCCGTACCTCAATCCGCAATGCGGGCCGATCGCGGTGAAGGGCGCCAGGAAAGGCGATTGTCTCGCGGTCTATATCCGCGACGTCGAGACCCGCGGCGCGCAGCCGGCCGGCACCACCTGCATCATTCCGGAGTTCGGCGGCCTGGTCGGGACCGCATCGACCGCACTGCTCAATCCGCCGCTGCCCGAGCGGGTCAAGAAGCTGCATGTCGACCGCAACGGCGTGCGCTGGAACGACAAGATCACGCTGCCCTACGAGCCGTTCATCGGCACGATCGGCGTGTCGCCCGAGATCGAGGCGATCTCCTCGCTGCAGCCCGACTATCACGGCGGCAACATGGACCTGCCCGACGTCGCACCCGGCGCGATCATCTATCTGCCGGTGCATACCGAAGGCGGGCTGCTCTATGTCGGTGACTGCCACGCAACCCAGGGCGATGGCGAGCTCTCCGGCGTCGCACTCGAACAGCGCGCGACCGTGACGCTGCAGATCGACCTGATCAAGAACTGGAGCTTTGCCTGGCCGCGGCTCGAGACAGCTGACTTCATCATGACGATCGGCAGCGCGCGCCCGCTCGAGGACGCGGCGCGGATCGCCTATCGCGAGCTGGTGCGGTGGATGAGCGCCGATTACGGCTTCGACGAGATCGACGCCTACATGCTGCTCAGCCAGGCCGGCCGGATGCGGCTCGGCAACATGGTCGACCCCAAATACACGATGGGGGCGTCGATCCTGAAGAATTACCTCAAGGCGTGAACTTCCAACAATCATTCAACGACAAGGAACATCGCGATGAATTCGGGGCGAATAGTTGGAATGGCTTTGCTTGGCGCAATGCTTGGAATCGCGGCAACAGGTAGCACGCAGGCGGCAGAACCGCCGCTGAAGGTCGGCTTGCTGGAGGACGTCTCCGGCGATCTCGCGTTCATGGGCATGCCGAAGCTGCACGGATCGCAGCTGGCGGTCGAGGAGATCAACAAGAGCGGCGGCATTCTCGGCCGCCAGATCGAGCTGATCCACCTCGATCCCCAGGGTGACAATGCCCGCTATCAGGAATTCGGCCGCCGCCTGCTCAATCGCGACAAGGTCGACGTGTTGATCGGCGGCATCACCTCGGCTTCGCGCGAGGCATTGCGTCCGATCGTCGATCGCACCACCACGCCGTACTTCTATACGAACCAGTATGAAGGCGGTGTTTGCGACGCCAGCATGGTCAGCATGGGAGCGGTGCCGGAGCAGCAGTTCTCGACCCTGATCCCCTGGATGGTCCAGAAGTTCGGCAAGAAGGTCTACGTGATCGCCGCGGACTACAATTTCGGTCAGATCTCCGCGGAGTGGAACCGGAAGATCATGAAGGATCTCGGCGGCGAGGTCGTGGGAGAAGAATTCATCCCGCTCGGCGTCTCGCAGTTTGCGCAGACGATCCAGAACATCCAGAAGGCGAAGCCGGATTGGCTGCTGACCATCAATGTCGGCGCGGCGCAGGACTCGTTCTTCGAGCAGGCGGCCGCGGCCAATCTCAATCTGCCGATGGGCTCGTCGATCAAGATCATGCTCGGCTTCGAGCACAAGCGGTTCAAGCCGCCGGCGCTCAACAACATGCATGCGACCGCGAACTGGTTCGAGGAGATCGACACGCCTGAAGCCAACGACTTCAAAAAGCGCTGGCACGCCAAGTTCCCCGATGAGCTCTACATCAATGACATGGGCTACAACGCCTACAACGCGCTCTACATGTACAAGGCGCTGGTCGAGAAGGCGAAATCGACCAAGCTCGAGGACATGCGCAAGGTGATCGCGACCGGCGATGCCTGCATTGACGCGCCCGAAGGCAAGGTCTGCATCGATCCGAAGAGCCAGCATACCTCGCACCGCATGCGCCTGATCTCGGTCGGGCCGAAGCATGAAGTGACCGTCGAGAAGGACTACGGGACGATCCAGCCGTACTGGCTCGGCGAGATCGGTTGCGATCTCACCAAGAAGAACGACAAGGATCAGTACACGCCGAGTCATCTTCCCAGCAAATCGTGATCCGTGCGGGCACGAATCTTGCTCGTGTTATTGCTTCATGACTTCCAAGCGAACCGGCGCCGCAATGCTGCGGCGCCGTGACCACGGAGAGCGGAATGTCGGCTGAACTCTTCTCGGTATTCTATCAGTTCGCCGACGTCTTCGCGTTTCTGATCCTGTCAGCGGCGGGCCTTGCCATCGTGTTCGGCATGATGGGCGTCATCAACATGGCGCATGGCGAGTTCATCATGTGCGGCGCCTATGTGACGGTCGGGCTGGTGAACCTCGGCGTCCCACTCCCGATTGCCCAGATCCTCGCCGCGCTCACCGCAGGGATCATCGGCATGATCGTCGAGCTGCTGATCGTGAGGCGCTTCTACAAACGTCCACTGGACTCGCTGCTCGCGACCTGGGGCCTCAGCCTGATCGTGACGCAGTCGATGCTGCTGATTGTTGGCTCCGCCGTCCGCGGCATCGGCACCCCGGAGGGAAGCTTTGCGATCGGCGGCTATACTTTCTCGACCTACCGCCTTGTGCTGTTCTTCTGCGCGGTGGCGGTGCTGGCCGGGCTCTACATCATCTTCATGAAGACGCGCTTTGGTGTGATCGCGCGGGCAACGATGCAGAACGCCGCGATGGCGAAGGCGCTCGGTGCGCGCACCGGGCGCATCTACTCGATCAGCTTCGGGATCGGTACCGCGCTCGCGGGGCTCTGCGGTGCGCTCTATGCGCCGACCATGACGCTGATCCCGACCATGGGCGCGACCTTCGTGGTCGAGAGCTTCGTGACCGTGGTGATCGGCGGCGCCAACGTGCTGCTCGGGACCGCGCCGGCGGCGGTGTTCCTGGCGATGATCCGGATGGCGCTGAATGCGAGCTACGGGCAGATCATCGGGCAGATCGGCATGCTGTTTGCTGTCATCCTGATCATTCGGGTGCTGCCCGAAGGGCTATCCAGCGTGCTGGTGCGCCGTGGGCGCTAGACGGGAATTTCCGATGCTCAAGCTGCTCGACGGTCCACAGACGCTCGGACGCGGCAGGATCTTCTGGTCCTGCTTCCTTGCCGTGCTGGCGGGCGCGCTGATCTATCCGCTGTTCGCCGATTCCTATGATGTCGGCAATTTCGCCTACTTCCTGATCTGGATCTTCATGGCCCTCGGGCTCTGCCTGATGTGGGGCTACGGCGGCATGCTGTCGTTCGGCCAGACCTTCTTCTTCGGCATTGCCGGCTACGGCTATGGCGTGCTCGCCATCAACATGGGCGGTGGAACGGCGACGATCGCTGCGCTCGTGCTGTCGGTTGTCATCGCGATGATCGCGGCGGGAATCCTCGGCTATTTCATGATCTGGGGCGGCATCAGCGGCATCTTCTTCGGCATCGTCACTCTGTCGGCGACGCTGGTGCTCGCTTTCTTCCTCGGGCAGACCGCCGGGCCCGAATGGCATATCGGTCCGGCGCGGTTGAACGGCTTCAACGGCATGAAGGGGATGGACCCGCTCACCGTCGGCAGCTTCGACATCGAGGGATCGGCGCTCTACTACGTCATGATCGCGCTGATCGTGATCGTCTACATCGCGCTGCGCATGCTGGTGAACTCGAGCGTCGGCAACGTGATCGTGGCGACGCGGGAAAACCCGCAGCGCGCCGAGATGCTCGGTTACGACGTCCGCAAGTATCAACTCCTGACCTTTGTGATCGGCAGCGGCCTCGCGGGGCTCAGCGGCGCCCTGTACACCTCCTGGGGGCAGTTCATCACGCCGTCCAGCATCGGACTGCCGGCCGCCGCCATGCCGATCGTGTGGGTCGCGTTCTCCGGGCGCAACGATCTGACCGCGACCCTGGTCGGCTCGTTCCTGCTGCTGTTCGGCTTCCAGACCATTACCGTCTACAGCCAGCAGGCGGCGCTGGTGCTGATGGGCGTGCTGCTGCTCGCCACCGTGATGCTGGCGCCGCAGGGCTTCGTGCTCGGCATCGGCAAGCTCGTTGTCGATTGGTGGAGCAGGCGACGGCGGCGCAACGAGAGCCCCGCGCTCGCCGATGCCGGCTGTCTGCAATCGGATGAGACCTGATCCATGGCACTGGTCGATGTGAAAGGCGTGTCCAAGCGTTTTGGCGGTCTGACGGCGGTCTCCGACGTCGACCTGACGGTCAATGCCGGCGAGGTGCACTGCCTGATCGGGCCCAATGGTGCCGGGAAGAGCACGCTGTTCAAGCTGATCGTCGGCCTCTATCCGCCGACCGCGGGCAGCATCTTCTTCGACTCGGTCGATATCACCACTGAGCGTCCCTACGCACGGGTGCAACGGGGCATGAGCATCAAGATGCAGGCGCCGAGCGTGTTCAAGGAGCTGCCGGTGCGGCAGAACATCCAGATCGCTCTCCAGGAGCGGCTTGCGGGTGCCGAACGCAACGCCGAAGAGGACCGGCTGCTGTCGCTGCTCAATCTGGCTGACGACTGCGGCAAGCTGGCCGGCGCGTTGTCGCATGGCCAGCAGCAATGGCTCGAGATCGGAATGGCGCTGGCATTGCGGCCGCAGCTCCTGCTGCTGGACGAGCCGACCGCCGGCATGTCGCCGGAGGAGACTTACAAGACCGGCGAGCTAATCAAGTCGTTCAATGCCGAGGGCATGACGGTCCTCGTCGTCGAGCACGACATGGCGTTCGTGCGGCAGGTCGCCCAGCGCGTCACCGTTCTGCATCTCGGCAAGATCTTCGCGCGCGGCAGCCTCGAGGCTATCCTGGAAGACGAGCAGGTTGCCGAAATCTATCTGGGTAAGACCCATGCCCACTGATCGCATTCTGGACGTCTCGGGACTCTGGGCCGGCTACGGCGCGACGCCGATCCTGCAGGGCGTCAGCATGCAGGTTTCGCGCGGCGAGATCGTCGGGGTGATCGGCCGCAACGGCGTCGGCAAGTCGACGCTGATGCGCTGCCTGATCGGCCTGCTGCAGAGCTGGCGGGGCACCATCACCTTCATGGATCAGGACGTGACGCAGCTCGAGGCCGACGCGCGGGCGCGCGCCGGCTTCGGCTACATCCCGCAGGGCCGCGACGTGTTTCCGCAGATGACCGTCGAGGAGAATTTACAGGTCGGCGAGTTGATCGGCGGGCCGGATGGAAAGAAGCTCCCGGAACTGGTCTATGCGTATTTTCCGCGCCTGAAGGAGCGCCGGCGGCAGATCGCAGGCACCATGTCGGGCGGCGAGCAGCAGCAGCTTGCGATCGGCCGCGCGCTGATCGGCAATCCGTCGCTGATGATCCTCGACGAGCCGTCCGAAGGCATCCAGCCCTCGATCGTGCAGCATATCTGCGAGGCGCTGAAGTCGTTCCGGGAGGAACTGGGGACGACGATCATCATCGTCGAGCAGAATCTCGACACCATCCTTGCTGTCGCGCAGCGCTGCTACATCATGGAGAAGGGCAAGATCACGCGATCGCTGGCTGGCGACGATGTCAACGAAGACAATGTGCGCGCGCAGCTGCTGCTTTGATCCGCCGCGCAATCTGGTTCGGAAGTGCGTGGTCCAAAATCGATAATAACGGAGGGAATGGATATGGATCTGGGACTCAAGGGAGCAAAGGTTCTCGTCACCGGCAGCACCAAGGGCATCGGTAGGGCAATCGCCGACACATTCGCGGCCGAGGGCGCCAATGTCGGCATCTGCGCACGCAATCAGGCTGACGTCGATGCCGCGGTCACCGCGATCAAGGCCAAGGGCGTTGCGGCGTTTGGCTCAGCCGTCGACGTCTCGAACGGACCGGCACTGAAAGCCTGGGTCGCCGACATGGCGTCCAAGCTCGGCGGCATCGATGTCGTGGTCGCCAATGTCAGCGCGCTCTCGATCGGGCAGGACGAGGAGAGCTGGGAGAAGGAATTCTCCACCGACATGATGGGGACGGTGCGGCTCGTCAACGCGGCGATGCCGCATCTGGAGAAGAGCAAGGCGGCCGCGATCGTCACCATCTCCAGTGTCTCCGGACGCGAGGTCGATTTTGCCAGCGGTCCCTACGGGACGTTCAAGGCCGCGATCATCCACTACACGCAGGGCCTGGCCTACCAGCTTGCCGCCAAGGGCATCCGCGCCAACTCGGTGTCGCCGGGCAACACCTATTTCGAGGGCGGCGTCTGGAACATGATCAAGGACGGCAATCCCGAACTGTACAAGTCCGCGCTGGCGCTCAACCCGACCGGCCGCATGGGCACGCCGCAGGAGATGGCCAATGCCGTCGTGTTCCTGGCGAGCAAGGCGGCAAGCTTCATCACCGGCACCAACCTCGTGGTGGACGGAGCGTTGACGCGCGGTGTCCAGTTCTAGGCGCAGCACGCCGTCAGTGACGAGACCGCCGCCCGGAGCGGCGGTCCGGACAGGCATTCTCCGAAAACAACAGGGCGTCAGATGTCAGCGGATCCATTGCACTACAAGTCGATCACCGAGATCTCCGGGCTCATTCGCCGCGGCGATGCAAAATCCTCGGAGGTCACGGAGGCAATCCTCGGCCGGATCGCGAAGCTGGATGGACAGTTTCACGGCTACGCGCTCGTGCTTGCGGAGCGGGCCATGGCGCAGGCGAAGCAGCGCGACGCCGAGATCGCCAGGGGTATCTGGCGCGGCCCGCTGCATGGCGTTCCGATCGGGCTAAAGGACCTCTGCTACACGTCGTTTGCTCCGACCGCGGGCGGCACCACGATCCACGCGAAGTTCGTGCCGTCCTTCAACGCCACGATCGTGGACCGGCTCGAAGTCGCCGGCGCGGTGACGCTCGGCAAGCTCAAGATGACGGAGGGCGCCTATACCAGCCACCATCCGGCCGTCGAGGCTCCGCTCAATCCGTGGAATGTGAACTATTGGGTCGGCTCGTCGTCGAGCGGCTCGGGCGTCGCGACGTCGGCCGGCCTTTGCTACGGCTCGATCGGCAGCGACACCGGCGGCTCGATCCGGTTTCCGTCGGCGACTTGCGGCCTGACCGGCATCAAGCCGACCTGGGGCCGCGTCAGCCGCTACGGCGTCTTCCCGTTGGCTGACTCGCTCGATCACGTCGGACCGATGTGCCGGAGTGCTGCGGATGCCGCGGCGATGCTCGGCGTCATCGCCGGTGCCGACGCCAACGATCCGACCGCGTTGCGGGCGCCGGTGCCGAACTATCTGGCCGGCGTTGGCGAGGGCATCCGGGGTTTGAGGATCGGCGTCGATCGCCGCTACACCCAGGAGGGTATTGATCGCCAGGTCGTGAGCTCCCTGGTGCAAGCCGAGCGTACGCTGGCCGATCTCGGCGCCGAGATCCGCGAGGTGCATTTCCCGCCCTATCAGAAGCTCGTCAGCCAGTGGATTGCGATGTGCTCGGTGGAGACGGCGGAGGCGCATCTCGACACTTACCCGTCGCGGAAGTCGGAATACGGCCCCGACCTCGCCCAGCTGATCGAGCAGGGCAGGGCGATGAGCGGCGTCGATATTGCGGCGATCCATCACGAGCGGCTGAAGTTCGCAGGCAGCCTTGCCGCGATGTTCGAGGATATCGATCTCCTGTTGATCCCCACGATGCCGGTGCCGATCCCGACTCTCACCAAGATGAGCGAATACGGCGCCGACCCCAACGTGCTGCTGAGCATCCTGCGCTTCACGGCGGTGTTCGACTTCTCGGGCAGCCCGACCATCACCTTGCCGATGGGCATGGCGTCCGACCAGATGCCGCTGAGCATGCAACTGGTCGGCCCGCATCTGTCCGAAGACGTGCTGGTCCGCGCCGGCGCCGCGTATCAGTCGATAACGGACTGGCATACGCGGCGGCCGCCGATCGAATAGCGCTGTCAGTCGGTCACGGCCGTGCCGGCAAGCCTTGCCGCGATCGCGCGATAGCCGCGCATCCACATGTGGTCGAGATCGAGGTCCATCGGCAGCGGCTGCGAGGACACGCGCGCGATCACGGTCTCGTTGACCGGATCGATGTAGATCCACTGGCCGTGGATGCCAACGGCCGCAAACGGCGTTTCGCCCCGGTCGAGCGTGTACCATTTGTTGCGGTAATTGCCGTTCGGAAACACCTTGGTCAGGTCGCCGCGCGACCAGGCTTCGGCATTGCCGTTCTGCCTGATGTCGTCGATCCACCAGCCCGGCACCACCTGCCGTCCGTTGCTGATGCCGTGATTGCGCATCATCTCGCCGAAGCGGGCGAGGTCGCGCAGCGTCGCGCAGACGCCGCCGGCGACGCGCGCCGCGCCGCGTGAATCGACCGTGATGTAGCCGTCGTGCTCCGCGCCCATCGGTTGCCACAGATAGTGGGAGAGGATTTTCGCATAGGACATGCCGCAGGCGCGCTCATAGACCCAGCCGAGTACGTCGGTGTTGGTCGAGACGTAGTGGAAGGTCTGCCCGTGCGGCGCGCCGTTCGGCCGCAGCGTGCGCAGATAGTCGCGCAGGTTGCTCGGCGGAATCGCGGGATCCGGCGGCTCCCAGCCGGTCGATCGGCGGTAGTTCATGATGTCGCCGTCGCGCGCCATGTAGTCTTCTTCGAAGCGGATGCCGACGCTCATGTCGAGCAGGTGGCGCACGGTGCAGCTGCCGCCATAGACCGATCCCTCCATCTCCGGGATGTAACGCGTCACCGGGGCGTCGGGGTCGAGCTTGCCGTGATCGGCCAGGATGCCGCCCAGCGTCCCGGCGACCGACTTGCTGACGGAGAAGATGAGGTGCGGCGTGTCCGGTGTCATGCCGTGGGCGTACCATTCGAACACGACCTGTCCGCGGTGCGACACCACGATGCCGTCGCTGTGGCTGGCGCGCAGCGCGTGGCGGACGCCCACCGTCTCGCCGCGCGGGTCGGCGAAGCTGACGTCGTCGAGATGGCGCGGCGCAAAGGACAACGGCGCGGGCGCCGATGCGCGCGCGATGTTCGCGGTGGGCAGCAGCTCGCGGACATTGCGAAATGCCCACTCGTTGTGAGGATGCTGACGCCAGTTGGCGAGCGTGACCTGTTCGTCCGGCGCCGACGGGAAATCGGCCATGATGCGACGCGAATTCATTCTTGATCCAATGATGCGTGGGGAGGTGCGAAGGTTCCGCATGGGTCGCGCCGTCCGCAATCAACCGGATGGTGGAGAGGGGCATCAGGTTACTCCGGCGTAACCGTTTCCAGGATGTGCGCTTGGCCCGCAAATTGCTTGACTACGCCCTGCGTCTGCCCCAGCGTGCCGGGCATGCGACGCGCAGACGTTCGCCATCGGGGAACATCGGGAGGTAGGTCATGATCGCGCTTCTGGGCCGACCGGATCCGGCGACCACGCAGGCCATTCAGTTCGCGCGAGGAATTCTCGAGGGTTCCGCGACCGCGTTCTACGAAGTCGACGGCAATTTGACTCTCAACCGCTTCGTGCTCTCCAGCAACGTTCCGCCGAGCTTCCACGACCAGTATCTTGCCGGCATGAACCGGCTCGATCCGCTGCATCCGCGCTCGGCGAGCAACCGGCCGATTGCCCGGCTGAGCACGGCCCTCGACCAATGCGCGTCCCAGGAGGCGGCGACCTACCGCGCCTTCGCCGGACAATGCGGCGTTGCCGACATGATCGAGTTCTTCTTCCGCCGCAACGACCGCATCGTCGCCGGCATGAGCGTGCTCTGGGCGCCGGGCTGCGCGATTCCCGACGGCAGCATGCACATTGCCGAGAAGATCCACGACTATCTCGAATTCAACCTGACCGGCCGCCTGTCGTCGAATCCCGACGAGCCCGCGCGTTACGGACTGACCTCGCGCGAGATGGAAGTGGTCGAGCTGCTATGCTGCGGCCGGACCAATCGCGAGATCGGCGAATGCCTCAACATCGGTCTCGCGACGGTGAAGACGCATCTGATCCATATTTTCGAGAAGCTCGGCGTCGAGACCCGGTCTGCCGTGGTGGCGATGATGTCGCGGCCGCATTAGGGCGAGGGTCGCGCTCCGGCTGCCTTCAGGCGTCGTCCTGGCGTAAGCCAGGACCCATAACCACCGCCGTTGATTGTGAGCGGGGGTGTGGCTTCAGGGTCGCACAGCAATTGCCATTTGGGGTAATGGGTCCCGGCTTCCGCCAGGACGACACCGAGTGAGTGGCGCGGCCTCTAAGTAACAGGTCCCATATTCTCGCGACATGACTTGCCTGCTTGATCCACCGTTAGGTGGATTGCCGCTACAGCACGCACGAGACGAGATTTCCCCAAGGACCGGTGTCGTTTTCGACAATGTTGGCGAGCGGCTGCCGCTCGCAGCATCAGAGGATAACGACATGCGTGATTTCATGGCCATCGGCCGTTCGGTGGCGGTTGCGGAGCGCGGCATGGCCGCGACCTCGCACCCGCAGGCGACGCTTGCCGCGGTCGAGATGCTGAAGGCCGGCGGCAATGCCGTCGATGCCGCGGTGGCCGCGGTCGCGGTGCAGGGCGTGGTCGAGCCGCAGATGACCGGGATCGGCGGCGACTGCTTTGCGCTCTATTCGCCGAAGGCCGGCGAGCCGATCGCACTGAACGGCTCCGGCCGCACGCCGGCAGCCACCGACGTCGAGAAATACTCCGCGAGCGAGGCGCGCGACATTCCGCCGACCGCGCCGGAGGCGGTGACCGTGCCCGGCGCGATCGACGCCTGGTGCCGGCTGGTCGCCGATCACGGCAGCAAATCGCTGGAGGAGATCTTCCGGCCGGCGATTCTGGCTGCCGAGCAGGGCTTCTGCGTCACGCCGCGCGTCGCAGAGGACTGGCGCCGCTTCCGGGCGCGGATCGAGATCGACGCCAATGCGGCGGCGCAGTTCCTTCCCGGCGGCAAGGTGCCTGACGTCGGCGACATCCGTGCCCAACCTGCGCTCGGCCGCACCCTGCGCCGGATCGCGCAGCACGGGCGCGACGCCTTCTATGCGGGCGAAGCCGCCGATGAAATGACCGGCATCTTGCGTGGCCTCGGCGGGGCGCACAGCAGCGAGGATTTCGCCGCGCAGACCTCCGATTACGTCCAGCCGATCTCGGCGCGCTACCATGACCATGACGTGGTCGAGTGTCCGCCGAATGGGCAGGGCCTCGCCGCGCTGATGATCCTGCGCACGCTCGCCGGCTTCGATGTCGGCGCCCTTGCGCAGGCCGATCGCATTCATCTGCTCGCCGAAGCGACCAAGGCCGCCTACCGCGCGCGCGACGCCTTCTTCTGCGATCCGGCGACCAGCAAGGTCGATCCGGCTGCATTCCTGGCCGAAGACTATATCGGAAGGATCCGCAGCAAGATCGACATGGACAGCGCTTCCGTGCCCGCAACGTGGGACGATATCGAGCACCGCGACACCGTCTATGTCACGGTGGTCGATCGCGATCTCAACGCCGTCTCGCTGATCAACTCGCTGTTCTATCCGTTTGGCAGCGGCATCTACGCGCCGAAATCGGGCATCCTGCTGCACAACCGCGGCTGGAGCTTTCGTGCCAGGCCCGGACATCTCAACTCGCTCGGACCGCGCAAGCGCCCGATGCACACGATCATCCCGGGCCTCCTGCGCAAGGACGGCAAGACCGTGATGTCGTTCGGGGTGATGGGCGGGCACTACCAGGCCACGGGCCATGCCAATCTGCTGTCGAACATCTTCGATCTGAAGATGGACATCCAGGCGGCGGCCGAGGCGCCGCGCTCCTTTGCCTTCGACGGCGCGCTGTCGCTGGAGACGACGATCTCTCCGGATATCCGTGACGACCTTCGCGCCCGCGGCCACGATGCGCGATTCTCGGAGGACCCGATCGGCGGCTGCCAGGCGATCCGCATCGACCATGCGCGCGGCGTGCTGTTCGGCGCTTCCGACCATCGCAAGGATGGGCTGGCGCTAGGTTTCTAGCCACAAACTAGGTTACCTCGACGGTATCGTTCGAACGGTTGATTGTTACCGCGTCGCGCGCTCTCCAAGCTGGATGCTGGGGGAGTGCATCATGAGCGACAAGCGCGCCGCGACCGAGATGGCCGGCGTGTCGATCGTCGAGTCGGTCGATGCGAACGACCATGCCGGTCGCATGAGCGGCTGGAACATGCGAATGGACCAGGTGTCGCCCGGAAGGTTCGCCGGGCGGCTGGTGATGATCCGCCTCCGCGGTCTCGAGATCGTCCGGGAGACGACGACGCAGGCCTTGCTCAAGCAGGGATCTGCCTGGCCGGATGCGCTGGTCTTCAGCCTGCCGCTCGCGATATCCAACCCCGGGTATTACAACGGCCGTCCGCTGGAGTTTCCGCAGCTGTTGCTCAGCGACGGCGCCAACCTGCTGCCGTTGCTGACCTCGACGCGGGTCGATGTCGTATCGGTTGTGGTCGCGCGCAATCGGCTGTCGCGGTGCCTGGATGTGCTCGGCGAGACCCGCGCGGCCGACTTCATCGCGGGCCTGCGCGGGCAGCAGCATTTCTTCAGCGGGCCCGGCCTGGCCGGCCTTCAGCATGGCCTTCGCCAGCTCTGCGACCAGGGCGAGCGGCTCGGACCGGCGCTCGGGTTCGAGCACGTGCGCCGTTCGCTTCAGGACACCCTTGTCGGCGCGCTCGCCGACATCCTGTCGCAGAACGACTGGGCCCACGTTCGCGGCTGCACCGCACAAAAGAAGACGGTCGACCGCATCCGCGAATATGTGTTCGAGCGGGTCGAGGATCCGCCGCGCATCGCCGAACTCTGCCGTCATGTCGGCGTCAGCCGCAGGACCTTGCAAGGTTGCTTTCAGGACGCGCTCGGGCTGACGCCGTTGCAGTATTTGCGCACGCTCCGGCTGAACGCGGTGCGCCGCGAGCTGCGTGCCGTTGCCGCGACGGGCCAGCCGGTCTCGATCGGCGACGTCGCGGCGCGGTGGGGCTTCTGGCACTGGAGCCGCTTCACCGAAAACTACCGGCAACTGTTCGGCGAGCTGCCCTCGCACACCGTGCAGCGTGTGACATCCGCCTCACGCTAGGAATTTTCACTGCGCGGCAGTTGCTTCTGCCGATTCCGGATAACGCCGCTTGAAATCCCCTTTCTAGATTTCGCCCGCTCCGCGCGGAGCCCGCACGATCGATCGTCGATCGAAATGCAGTGCAGCGCGGTTGGGGACAGGGGGGTACATGACAACATATCGGACAATCGCTGCTGCTGCGCTGATCGTGGCGGGTGCGGCTACAACATCGGCCAACGCGTATGAGTTTGGTTCTCCCGGCTGGGCGCAGAAACCGGGCATCACGTTGGGCGGAGGCACGGCCGGCACGCCGCCGCCCGGCCTTTACAGCTTCAATCAGGTCTTCACCTATCAGGCGAACATCGTCGGTCCGGGGGCGCCCAACGTCGGTGGTGCGTCGACGCCGGTCCATGCCGCCGTCGAAGCATCCGGTCTCCTGTGGGTGCCGGGCTGGACCTTCCTCGGCGCGACGTATGATGCGGTCATCGTGCAGCCCTGGATCATGGCCGATGTCGGCGGCCCGATTAACGTCCAGCAGGCGGGTATGCACAACACCTTCATCGTGCCGGGGGAGTTGAGCTGGAAGCTCGGCGACAGCGGTTTCTTCGTCAAGACCGGCCTTGGCATGTACGTGCCGAACGGGTCGATCAGCGGTCCGTCCGGCCTCAACAATGTCGGCAATCCCTGGTGGACCTTCCAGCCCGAGCTGGTCGTGTCCTATCTAAAGGACGGCTGGAATCTCACGGCCAATCTGTACCACGAGATCAACACAAGGAATTCGATCACCGGCTATCGCTCCGGCGACGTCTTCCACGCCGAGTTCACCGCCGCCAAGACGATCGGCAACTGGACCTTCGGGCCGATCGCCTATTACGCAGGACAGGTGACCGGCGATACGTCGAGCGCGTTCTACAACGGCGCGATCAACGTCAACCGGTACAACATCTGGGCCGGCGGCGGCCTGGTCGGCTACAATTTCGGGCCGGCCGCGCTGACGGTCTGGGCGACGCACGAGTTCTCCTCGAATGCCTCCGGCGGCACTGCCGGCCTGCCCGGAATCGATACTGCGTCAATTACCAAGGGCTACTCGGTGTTCGCCAATCTGAGCTTCCGGCTGTGGGCGCCGGACGAGCCGGCGACGCCCAAGCGCCCGATGTTCACCAAGTAACGCAGGCGCCGGCGTACAGCGCGCGACGGAGAGAATGGGAGCCGCGTCGATGGTGCGGCTCCCCGACGGCTGCCCGTTTCGGCCTTCCGACTCCGCCTCAGCCGTAGCATCCACCGGACGGTGGATTGTTCCAAATGCCGACATGCCGAACGTTTGGCGTCACGCTTGCGTCGTGCGCGGTTCGGCCGCTGTGCACCGCACAGTGAGCGCTCCAGGCTTTCCCAATCGAGAAGTTGATCCGCATGAACAGGACTTTCGCCGACACGGTCTTCCGCAACGGCCGGATCTACACGTCGAACCGGGCGCAGCCCTGGGCGGCATGCGCGGCGGTCAAGGCCGGCCGGTTCATCGCGGTCGGCGAGGAGCGTGACGTCGCGTCGCTGATCGGCGAGGGGACGGCGACCGTCGATCTCGGCGGCCGGATGGCGATGCCGGGGATCGTCGACATCCACAACCACATCATGATGGGCGGGCAGGCCGATCTCTACGAGCTGCGCTTCTCCAACGCCGACAGCATTCCAAGGATTGCCGAGACCCTGCACAAGGCCGCCTCGGCGGCAGCGCCCGGCGCCTGGATCGTCGGCGGGCAGTTCGGCAACAATCTGCTGAACGAGACGAATACCGCGGAGTCCTGCGCGCTGCTCGATGCGGCGTCCCTCGGGCATCCCGTCGTGCTGCGCGACGACACCTATCACAATCGCTGGGCCAGCTCGGCGGCACTGCGGCTTGCCGGCGTGCAGGCCGACACACCTGATCCGACCGACGGCGAGATCGGCCGCGACCTCAAGACCGGAACGCTGACCGGGATCATGATCGAGGCCGCCTCGGGCCTGGTGGAGCGGGCGCTTGCAGCCTCCGGTCACTATACGGCCGAGATGGACCGTGCGGCGGTGGCGCGCTCGATTTCGGTCCTGAACACCTACGGCGTCACCGCCTTCATCGACGCCGCCAGCATGCAGCCGATCATGGCGGCGCTGAAGGGGCTCGACGACCGCGGCGAACTCACGGCCTGGGCGGTCTGTGCGATGCCGGTGGTCGAGCCGGGCTTCATGTTCGGCAAGGCCGGCGAGGAGCTGTTTGCGCTGCGCGAACAGTATCGCGGCGCGCATGTGAAGCCTGATTATGTGAAGGTGTTCCTCGACGGCGTGCCGGGCGCCAAGACGGCGGCGTTCCACGAGCCGTATGTCGCCGATCCCGTGCGGGGCTGCTGCTTCCGCGGCGCCACCATGCTGACCGTGCCGGACCTGATCCGCTGGCTCGGGCGCTGCGAGAAGCTCGGCCTGGCCGCCAAGATCCATTGCGCCGGCGATGCCGCGGTGACGCAGGCGCTCGACGCCATCGATGTGGTGCGCAGCTTCAACGGTCCGACCCATCTGGTGCACCAGATCGCGCATGCGAGCTACATCGCGCCCGATGACATCAAGCGCTTCGCCGAGCTCGGCGTCGCGGCCGACCTGTCGCCGATCATCTGGTATCCGACCATCTTCCTCGAGGCGCACAAGGCCGCGATGGGCGAGGAGCGTGCGCAGCGCTTCTGGCCGAACAAGGATTTGAAGGAGGCCGGCGCGCTGATGGCCGGCGGCTCGGACTGGCCTGTCATCCCGATCCCCGATCCCTGGCAAGGGATCGAGGGCATGGTGACGCGGCAAAATCCGACCGGGGACTTTCCCGGCAAGTCGCTGTGGGCCGAGCAGGCGCTCGACCTTGCGACCGTGATCGACATCTACACCATCGATGCCGCGCGCGCGGCCGGCCTTGGCCAGTCGATCGGCTCGATCGAGGTGGGCAAGTCGGCCGATCTGATCGTGCTCGACCAGATGATCTTCGACATCCCGCCGGACCAGCTGGCCGACACGCGGGTCGAGATGACCTTCTTCGAAGGCCGCAAGGTCTACGAGCGGAGTGCATGATGAGTGCTGTGGATCAGATCCCGGTCACGGTGCTGACCGGCTTCCTCGGCAGCGGCAAGACCACGGTGCTGAACCATCTGCTGCGCCAGAAGGAGCTCAATGGCGTCGTCGCCATCATCAACGAGTTCGGCGAGGTACCGCTGGACCATCTCCTGGTCGAGAGCAGCGAGGACCGGCTGGCGCTGCTCGACAATGGCTGCATCTGCTGCTCGGTGCGCGAGGATCTGATCGAGACGCTGGCCGATCTCGCCGCGCGTCGCGCCGCCGGCACGATTCCGCCGTTTCATCGTGTGCTGGTCGAGACCACCGGGCTCGCCGATCCCGTGCCGGTGCTGCACACGCTGATGACGGCGCCCGATATTCTCAGTCGCTACCGGATCGACGGCGTGGTCGCGACTGTCGACACCGTCAACGGCGTACACACCCTGGCAACGCATGGCGAGGCCGTTAGGCAGATCGCGGTCGCCGACCGGCTGCTGGTGACCAAGACGGATCTTGCCGCCGATGACACGCCGGCGCGGCTCGACGCGCAACTTGCGGCGATCAATCCGGTCGCCGTGCGCCACCAGGTCCGTGATGGAATGGTCGAGCCGGCGAAGGTCCTCGATGCCGGGCTGTTCGATCCGGCGGCCCGTTCCGCCGACGTGGTGCGCTGGTTCGATCTGGCAGCGCAGGCGGCGAATGCGCCGCATCAACACGCCGATCACGATTGCCATGGAGCAGATTGCGGTCATCACAGCCATCACACGCATGATGCCGGCGTGTCCTCCTACAGCCTGATCATCGACGAGCCGATCCAGCGCGAGGCGTTCGCGCGCTGGCTCGATTATGTCGCGGCGCTGAAAGGCGAGGATCTGCTGCGCTTCAAGGCGATCGTGCATGTCGCCGAGCAGCCGGATGCGCCCATGGTGGTGCATGGCGTGCAGCATGTCTTCCATCCGCCGATCACGCTCGCCGGCTGGCCGTCGGCGGATCGGCGCTCGCGGCTCGTCTTCATCGTGCGCGGCATCCCGCGCCAAATCATCGAAAACACCTTGTGCAAGTTTGCCGCGGTGAGCCGTGCGGCGATTCAACGATCTGCGGCTTGAGGCGAGACGTAGTTCAGACAATTGTTTCAGGGGAGAGGGACATGACTGAGAATTCAAAGACGACAGCGTCCGGCCGGCTCGACCGGCGCACGCTGCTGAAGGCGGCCGGCGCCACGGGACTCGCATCGGCGATGAACGTGCCGCTGGTGAACATCGCGCGCGCCGCCGGCAACACCATCAAGATCGGCTGGGTCGGGTGCCTCTCCGGCGTCCGCGCGCAGTTCGCCGAGCCCGATCCCTGGATTCACGAGCGCATCAAGGCGCGTCTGAAAGACGGCCTGAAGATCGGCGGCAAGACCTATCAGGTCGAGCTGGTGTTCAAGGACAATCAATCCGATCCGAACCGGTCGTCGGTGATCGCGAGTGAACTGGTGCTGCGTGAAAAGTGCGACCTGATCCTGATCGAGGACGGCGACGCCCAGCCGCCGGTGCAGGAGCTCGCCGACGCCCGCGGCATTCCGACGATCTCGACCCAGGTGCCGTGGCAGGGCTGGATGTTCCCGCGCAAGTCGACGCCGGACAAGGGCTTTCCCTACAGCTATCACTTCTTCTGGGGCGCCGACGACGTCGCCAGGAACTTCCTCGGCATGTGGCAGTCGGTCGAGACCAACAAGAAGGTCGGCACGCTCTACATCGACAATCCGCCGGGCCAGGCATTCTCCGATCCGAAGCTCGGGCTGCCGGCGGGTATCTCGGGGGCCGGCTATCAGGAATTCTCGGCCGGCAAATTCCAGATCGCGACCGACGACTTCACCAACCAGATCGCGCTGTTCAAGAGCAACGGTGTCGATATCGTCTCCGGCTTCACCTTCAGCAATCACTGGGTGACGCTGTGGAACCAGGCCGCGCAGGCCGGCTTCAAGCCGCAGATCTGCACGGTGGCGGCGGCCTTCCTGTTCCCGGCCGCGGTGAACGCGCTCGGCGATCGCGGCGACGGCATGTCGACCGAGGTGTGGTGGACGCCGGCCTATCCGTTCAAGTCGTCGCTGACCGGGCAGAGCGCTGCCGAACTTGCTGCCGAGTGGGAGAAGACCACCGGCAAGCAGTGGACCCAGCCGATCGGCTATGCCCACGCGCTGTGGGAGGTCGGACTCGCGGCGTTGCAGAACAGCGATCCCAAGGACAAGAACTCGCTGCGCGATGCGATTGCCGGGCTCGACATGGAGACCGTGGTCGGCCGGGTCAAGTTCAAGGACAGCCCGATCAAGAACGTCGCGGTGACCTCGCTGTCGGGCGGGCAGTGGCGCAAGTCCAAGGGCGGCAAGTCGAAATACGAGCTCCTGATCGTGCACAACGGCACCGCCCCGTTCATCCCGAAGCAGGCCGATCTCCAGCTGCTATCGAAGCTCGCCTGAGATGGCACCGCTTCTGCGCGTCAGTGGGCTGTCGAAACGCTTTGGCGAGATCGTGGTCGCCGACGCCGTCAGCTTCGAGCTGGCGCGCGGCGAATGCCTCGGCGTGATCGGCCCGAACGGCGCCGGCAAGAGCTCGCTGTTGAACCTGATCGTCGGCCTGCTCACGGCCGACGGCGGTTCGATCATGCTCGACGACAAGGACATAACGGGGCTGCCGCCGCACCAACGGGCACGAATGGGGCTCGGGCGCGCGTTCCAGATCCCGCAGCCGTTCCCGCATCTGTCGGTCTACGAGAACGCGCTGGTCGCCGCGTCCTACGGCGCGGGCCTCTATGGCGAGGCGGCATCGAGCTGGACGATGGAGGTGTTGCAGCGGACCGGGCTCGAGGCCAAGGCCGACAAGCTCGCCGGCGCCTTGCCGCTGATCGACCGCAAGCGGCTGGAATTCGCCAAGGCGCTGGCCTCGAAGCCGAAGCTGATCCTGCTCGACGAAATCGCCGCCGGGCTGACCGAGCCCGAGGTCGAGCGGCTGGTCGCGATCATCAAGTCGGTCAAGGCCGATCACGCCATGATCTGGATCGAGCACATTCCGCATGCGCTGCGTGCGGTGTCGGATCGCATCCTGGTGCTCGATTTCGGCCGCAAGGTGCTTGAAGGGCCGCCGGCCGAGGTGATGGACAGCGCCGTGGTGCGCGAGATCTACATGGGATTGAAGGCCGATGGCGTTGCTTGATGTGAACGGCCTCGAGATCTTCTACGGCGATCTCCAGGCCGTGTTCGACATGAACTTCACCGTGGCGGACGGCGAGGCGGTGGCGCTGGTCGGCGCCAACGGCGCCGGCAAGTCCACCTTCCTGAAGGCGCTGGTCGGGCTCAACGAGGAGCGGCGCGGGGCGGTACTTTTCGACGGCATCGACATCTCGCAGATGCCGGCCGAGCAGGTGTCGCGGCTCGGGCTGATCATGGTGCCTGAGGGACGCCTGCTGTTCGACTCGCTGACCGTCGAGGAGAACCTCTTGATGGGCACGGTGAACCGGCGCAAGGGCAGCTGGACCCTGCGGCGGGTGTTCGACCTGTTCCCGATCCTGGAAGAGCGGCGGCGGATGTTTCCCGGTCAGCTCTCCGGCGGCCAGCAGCAGATGGCAGCGATCGGCCGCGCACTGATGTCGAACCCGCGCCTCCTGCTGTGCGACGAGATTTCGCTCGGGCTCGCGCCCGTCGTGGTCGAGCAGATCTATCGCTCGTTTGCCGACATCCGCCGCGAGGGCACCGCGGTGGTGCTGGTCGAGCAGGACGTCAAGCGCGCGCTTGCGACCTCCGAGCGGATCTATTGCCTGTTGAAGGGGCGGGTGTCGCTGACCGGCCCTGCGCAGGGGTTGCAGCCGGAGCAGCTGACGCACGCCTATTTCGGAAACTAGCCAGGGTTGGCAACGAACATGATCTGGGTTGAGACATTGATCAACGGAGCCTTGCTGGGCGGGCTGTATGCACTGCTCGGCATCGGGCTCGCGCTGGTGTTCGGCGTAATGCGAGTCGTCAACATCGCGCATGGCGAATTCATGGTGCTGAGCGCGTTCTGCGCCGTGCTGCTCTCCAGCCTGTTTCCGCAGGTGCCGCCATTGCTGATGCTGATCCCGGTGATCGCGCTGTCCTTTGCGGTCGGATGGCTGTACCAGGCTGTCATCGTCAACCGGGTGGTGACGTCGCCCGATCCGCTGTCGCCATTGCTGCTGACCTTCGGCGTCTCGGTGATCCTGCGCAACGTGATGGTCGAGGTGTTCGGCGCCGACGTGCGCAGCCTGCAGGTCGGCGAGCTCTCGCGCGCCAGCCTCGAGATTGCCGGCCTCAACATCGGAATCATGCCGTTGCTGACGCTTGTGCTCGCGGCACTTCTGTTCATGGCGCTGCAACTCGTGCTGCGCCACACCGAATTCGGCCGCATCGTGCGCGCCACCGCCGACCGCCGCGACATCGTCCGGCTGTCCGGGGTCAAGCCGGACCGGGTCTATAACTATGTCATGGGCCTGTCGCTCGCACTCGGCGCGATCGGCGGCGTCCTGCTCGCGGTGCGCTCGAGCTTCACGCCGTTCTCGGGCGCCGAGCGGCTCCTGATCGCCTTCGAGGTCGTGGTGCTCGGCGGGCTCGGCTCGTTCTGGGGCGCGCTGCTCGGCGGCATCGCGCTCGGCATGGCGCAGTTGATCGGGCTGAAGATGGATCCGAATGCCGGGCTGCTCTATGCGCATCTGTTGTTCTTCATCATGCTGTTGATCCGCCCGTCGGGTCTTGTGTCGAGCAGGGTGTGAAGCCGATGCCGACACGGACACTTCTCCTGGCCTGCTGCATCGTGCTCATCGCTGTGATCGCCGGTGCGCCCTTCGTGCTGAACGAAGGCTTCCTGCGGCTCGCGACCGAGTGCCTGCTGCTGCTGACGATGGCACAGATGTGGAATCTGCTGGCCGGGTATGCCGGGCTGGTCTCGCTCGGCCACCAGGTGTTCATCGCCTTCGGCGCCTACGCGCTGTTTCTGACCTCGGGCTGGCTCGAGGTGACCCCGATCTGGGTGCTGCCGGTGGCGCCGCTGGTGGCCGCGGCCGTCGCCGCGATCATCGCGTTTCCGCTGTTCAGGTTGCGCGATGCCTATTTTTCGATCGCGATGTGGGTGTTTGCCGAGATCATCGGCGCCTTCACGATGAAATCGCAGGCGGTCGGCGGCACCTCGGGCGTGCCGCTCGCGACCAGCAAGCTGATCGATTTCGATTGGTTCGAGCCGACGATGTTCTGGCTCGCGGGCGGCCTGACGCTTGTCACCATCGCCGCGTTGTACAAGATGATGACCTCGAGCTTCGGGCTCGGGCTGATGAGTGTCCGCGACAACGATCTTGCCGCGATGAGCGTCGGCGTCGACGTCCGCCACAACCGCTTCATCGCCTTTGTGCTGTCGGCGGCGGGATGCGGGCTGGCCGGTGCGCTCAGCTTCATGGGCAACCTGTTCATCGCGCCGCTGGCGGCGTTCGACGTCAACTGGTCGGTCTACATGATGTTCATCGTGATCATCGGCGGCATCGGCACGCTCGAAGGTCCGATTCTGGGCGTCATCATCTTCTTCGGCCTGCGCGAATTGATGACCGGCCCGCTCGGCCTGTCCGGCGGCTGGTATCTGGTTGGGCTCGGCATCCTCGCCGTGGTCGTGATGATCGTGGCGCCGCGCGGCATCTGGCCGGCCTTGCGAGATCGGCTCGGCGTGCGGCTGCTCGATGTCCATCGCGCCGCGCCGCGCCCGGCCACCGCGACCATCCCGCCGGGTGTGTCGGAACGGGTTACCGGATGAGGCAGGGCTTCACGCCGTCACCATAGCTTGTATTCTGACCGTTCTGGTTTTGAGTGGAGGGCGTGATGGCTCTGATATCGCGGCATGGCGGATGGGCATTGGCAGGCCTGGTCGCAGCGACACTGGCGACGCCGGCACAGGCCGAGCGGAGGATGTGGCCGCAGGCGGCCGCGACGCACCCGATGGATGGGCTGACGACGGATGAGATCCGTTCGGTCTCCGAAATCCTCCGCAGCGCCGGCAAGCTCGACGATGCGGCGCGCGTCGTCTCGATGACGGTCGAGGAGGACCCCAAGGACGAGGTGCGGGCGTGGAAGCCCGGACAGCCCTTCGTACGCCGGGCGCACGCGACCCTGCTGAGCGGCGGGCATCTCTACGAGGCGCATGTCGACCTCGCCGCGCGCAGTCTCGTCGGCTGGGACGAGGTCAGCGATCACGAGGCCGCGCTGACCATCGACGAATTGATGTCCGCCGGCGATCTGCCGAAGCAGGACCCGCGCTGGATCGCCGCGATGGCCAAGCGCGGCATCACCGACTTCAAGAACGTGCTGTGCCTGCCGCTGACCGTCGGGCCGGTGAGCGACCCGGCGCTGAAAGGCCGCCGCCTGCTCAACGTTCCCTGCGTCGACACCACGGGCGCTGGCAACAATCTCTGGGGCAAGCCGATCGAGAATTTGGTGGCCCAGGTCGATCTCAAGAGCCGGACGGTGCTGTCGGTGACCGATCTCGGTGTGGTGCCGCCCCCGGCGCAGTCGCCGTCGCACGCCTATGCCGACTCCGGAAAATACCGCAAGCCGCCGAAGCCGATCGAAATCACCGCGCCTGAGGGCAGCAATGTGAAGGTGGAGGGCGGCCAGGTCCGCTGGGACAATTGGTCGTTCCACGTCCGCCTCGAGCCGCGTGTCGGCGCGGTGCTGTCGCTGATCCGCTACGATGACCACGGCACGTTCCGCGACATCGCCTACCAGATGTCGGCGAGCGAGATGTTCGTGCCCTATATGGATCCGGCGCCGACCTGGTCGTTCCGCGCCTACATGGATATCGGCGAGTATGGCTTCGGCGTGCTCTCCAGCGAATTGCAGCGCGGCATCGATTGTCCCGAAGGTGCGCATTATCTCGATCTGACCATCTCGGACACCAAGGGCAATCCGGTCGTCTCCAAGGGCGCGGTCTGCATCTTCGAGCGGCCGACCGGCGATCCGATCTGGCGGCACAGCGAGCTGATCAACAACACTGCCGAGGTGAGGCCGAACAACGAGCTCGTGGTGCGGATGGCGCCGGTGGTCGGCAATTACGACTATCTGGTCGACTATGTGTTCGACCGCGCCGGCAACATCGATGTGCGGCTCGGCGCCTACGGCATCGATGCGACCAAAGGGGTGGCAAGCCGGAATTTGAGCGACCCCACCGCCGCGCAGGATACCGCTTATGGAACGCTGGTCGACGAGCGGCTGCTGGCGGTCAATCACGATCACTACATGACATTCCGAATCGACATGGACGTCGACGGCACCGCGAACCGGCTGGTCGAGGATCGCTTCAGCGTCCGGCGGCTGGAGCAGGGCCAGCGCAAGAGCTTGTGGCAGGTCGACACCAAGCCGGTCGCGACCGAGGGCCCGGTGACGACGCCGCTGGGCGCGGCGCAGTTTCGGATCGAGAGCACGGGCAAGACCAACAAACAGGGCTACCGCACCAGCTATCAGCTGATGCCCGGCCATTCCGACGTCTCGCTGCTCGCCAAGGACGATCCGATCCAGTTGCGCGCCGGCTTCAGCGCCTACACGCTGTGGACCTCGGCCTACGCCAAGGACGAGCGCTACGCCGCCGGCACGTATCCGAACGAAAACCCTGACGTCGATGGCCTGCCGAAATGGACCGCAGCGAAGCGGCCGATCGAGGATCGCGACCTTGTGCTGTGGTACACCGTCGGCTTCCGCCACGTGCCGCGCGCCGAGGATTGGCCCGTGATGCCCGGCCTGTGGCATGGCTTCCGGCTGCGTCCGTTCAATTTCTTCGACCGCAATCCGGCGCTCGACGTGCCGCCCGTCACCACGGCCAGGGAAACGAAATGACGAGGGCCCGCGCGTTGCCCGCCTTGGCGATCCCTTTGAAGGATCATCAAGGTCGGGTGCACGTGAGATGCGTGCGAGACGCGATCTCTAAAGCGCGGGGGTCCATCTGTTGCGATGACGGTAGAGCTTTGACAGGCTGAAGTTGCCGACTTCCTGGCTGCCTTTGCGAAAAATCGCGATCGCCTTTTGAACGCTCATCTCCGATATGATGTCCGGCCGGCTGCCGCAGAGCATGACGAGCTCGAAAATCAGGTTGGTGAGCGCCGGCATGTCAGTCCATAGCTGCGTCTGATACGGCTCCTCCCAATGAGCCCAGGCCCAATCCTCGATCAGATAGAGACCCTCGCTCTTGAGATAGTGGAATGACGCCTCAAAGCTTGCTTTGGAGAGCTCGTATTGATGAGAGGCGTCGTCGATGATCATATCGATCCGTTGTCCGGGGAATTCCTTCCTGATGATCTCCTGGACACGGGCGGTGTCGCCTTGCGACGTATTGTAGTAAAGCTTTACGCGGTCCGTCAGACCGTGGTCTCGTATCAGGCCGAGGACCGCCGGGCTCGCAGGTCTGATGTCGATGCCGACGAACTTGATGCGTTCCTCGATTGCGGCAAGCAGCAAAGCCGAGCCGCCTTCGAAGATGCCAAATTCCAGGATGTTGGTTACGCCGTTCTCGCGAATGAGGCTCTTGTACCGATCGATCATCCCGCGGTTCTTGATGATCGCTACGGTATCTTTCGTCGTCCTGGCATCGTTGAAGTTCTGTCTAATTAGATTGAACTTCATGTTGTTGATCACGAAGTTGTTCTCATCACTCCAGACTTCATCCATTGGAACCCCCTGTCGCTATTAGGATCGTCGTTGTCATTTGCCCTGCGGTGAGCAGAGCCTCTCTCGCCAGATGAGCGGCGTTTTCTCGCCTTCTTCTGAAGGCCCTTCGCGCAATTCTTCGCTGGCAACCTGCATGCCCGGCGGACATGGCCAGGCAGTCGTCATCGAGTCATCGGCCGATTTGCATCCGGCGCTTGCCGTTGTAGTTGAGATGGATGACGAACCAACGGCGCAGGCCTTCGGGTCAATCCGGGTCGGCCATGCGAGCTTGAAGGGCGGAATTGCCGGATGCCGCCCCGTCGCACTGGCTATCACCTTGAGCCGTCGTACGCCTTCTGACAACGTCGGCTGAATCCAGCCACCTTCCGAACTTTCGTTCCAGGCATAAATCACGACGCTCTGGAAGCGACCGTTGCGCGGATTGCTGGACGCCTCGCTGATCGCACCGCGGATCTGCCGCGTCCATTCCTCATCGGTGGCAGGCTGACACCAATCAGGATTCGGCTTGCGCGTTTTCATTTCCTGCGGATCGCGCAACGCCGGACGGTAATCCCACCCGAGCGTAACGGTTGGCAGGAAGCCTCCCATGCCACCCTTGGTTTCCGCGCGCCATGCGCTCTGCGCGAGGGCGGCGCAACTCGCATAGGGCAGGGACTTTCCATTCGACCCAAGGGCGGTGGCATATGTGCTGGTCGCATCAAATCCGATCCTGTGAGCGACGGGTCCTGTTTCTGGCAAGTTGAAGAGCAAGGCGACCAGATAGAGATTTTGGCCCGTCGCGGCCTTGACGCGATCCTTGATGTCTTTGAGGGCTGCCTTTGCGCTGTCCTCGCCACCGAGGCCCTTCAGCCATGGAGTCATGGAATTCACGAGGAAGAACACCGGCGCAGAGCCGTCGTTCGTCCGCATGTAGTCGGGCCCGCGCACGGCCTTGCTGATCGCATCGCTGACCATCGGCACGTCGCGGGAAGGAAATGACAGGTTGAAATTCAGCGCGTATTTGACGCCGAGCTTGTTGGGCAGGCGAACGAAATTCTCCATGGCGCGATTGAGCGCCACGGCACGCTTTGGATCGCGTCCCCAGGCGGAACTCTCCAGGTAGTAGCCGAAGATGAAGTAATCCAGGCCTGCGGACTTCGCATAATGGACGTCCGCATTGAGCGCCCGTTCGGTGTTTCCGGGAAAGCCCAATTGCCCGTTCGGCAGACGCTCCGTGTAATATGGCGCGCGCTCCCGCAATCCGGGGTCGGCCAGGACCTGTCCATAGGGACTGTCGAGACTCCAGTTGTCCCACCTGATAGCACCCAGCGTGACCTTGGCTGATGACGCTGACACTGCGGTGGACGGATTGCCTTTGCTCACCTGAGCCGTGACAGGGAACGAGAAGAGCGCCGTCGCAAGCACAATAAATAGTCGTGTCAACCGTTGTACGGCTATCGGCATCATCGCTGTCCCTTAGTCCCAAGCCACAATCATGCGGTTCGCATCCATTCAAGGAGCAACTGAGGGCGCTTATGTGGCGGCAGGTTGCAATCGTCATGTTCTGCATGTGGCGTGACTTCGGCGTGACATTGCAACCTAAGGTTATGTTCCGTCGGGCCGGATTCTCGCTTGCAAGTATCATGCAAGCGATACATCTCACCTTGAAATGGAACTCCCGTTGTCAATGATCAGGGCATGCGACAGCCGCCGGAGCGCGATCAGTGGAACTTGACGCGCCTCGCGCGCCGTTCGCTGAATCTCTCCGCTGCCGTCAAGATAAGACTTACGCAAAGGGACAGAATTGGGCGTCGATGCCAGGTCGAGCTTGATCGCCAGTTGACACGGTTACGCGGAAGCTTCAGCGTTGCAGCGCCGTCAACCTCGACGGCGAATGCCAGGGCATCAAATGCGCGGTCGCGTGCATTGCATCGGTACAACGGCCCGCGTGCTGCTGCTGTCGTTGGCGATCGGGCAGGCAGCGCGCGGTGTGCCAGCTTCGGCTGAAGGCGGTACGGACACTGCGTCCTTGCTCTATCTGAGCAGCGACGACTGGGAGCGGCAGTCCTCTCCGGGCAAGGTTGCGCTCGCGGCCGACTTCATGCGGATCTTCTGCACTGATCAGAGGATGTCGGCGGCCTCGCTGGCCGACTGCCTCGACCGCGACAAAGCCGATGGCGCGCCGTTCGAGCGCGCCATGGCCTGCGTCAGCACATTGTCATCAGCCGGCCGCTGAGAGGCCGGCGTCGATTCCTTCGGCGATCGCCTTGACGTCCAGCGAGGTGAGGATGAGGGGCGGGGACAGGATCAGGTTGTTGCCGGAGACGCGCAGCATCACGCCGGCCTCATAGGCGGCATCCGCAACCTTCGCCATGGTCTTCTTGTCCGCGGGCTTCTTGCTGTCGCGATCGGCGACCAGCTCAAGCGCGGCCATCAGGCCCTTGCCCCTGACGTCGCCGACCAGCGCATGCTTCGCCTTGAGCGCGGCCAACGCCTGCGCAAGGTCGTTGCCGCGCGCGGCGGCATTCTCGTCGAGCTTGAGGCGGCGGGTCTCGGCGAGCGCCGCGATACCTGCAGCGCAGCCGACCGGATGGCCCGAATAGGTATAGCCATGGCCGATCGAACCGAACGTCGTCGCATCAGACTCGAAGGCTTCCGCAACGGCTTCGCCGATCAGCGTCGCGCCGAGCGGGAAATAGCCCGAGGTGATCGCCTTCGCCATCGTCATCATGTCGGGCTTCACGCCCCACAGCCGCGAGCCCGACCATGCGCCGGTGCGGCCGAACCCGGTGACGACCTCGTCCGCGATCATCAGGATACCGTGACGGTCGCAGATCTCGCGCACGAGCTTCATGAAACTGTCCGGCGGTACGATCACGCCGCCGGCTCCCAGCACCGGCTCCATGATGAAGGCCGCGATGGTGTCGGCGCTCTGAAATGCGATCTCCTCCTCCATTGCTGCCGCGCAGAGCTGCGCGAGTCTTGCAGGATCGGTCTCGTTGAAGGGGTTGCGATAGGTCGACGGCGCCGGGATGTGGAATACGCCGGGAAGCATCGGCTCATAGTTGCGGCGGAAATTGGCGTTGCCGTTGACCGACGCGCCGCCGAAATGGGTGCCGTGATAGCCCTTCTTCAGGGCCAGGAATTTGGTGCGGTCGGCCTGGCCCTTGATCTTCCAGTATTGCCGGGAAAGCCGCAGCGCGGTCTCGACCGAGTCCGATCCACCTGAGGTGAAGAAGGCGCGCACCATGCCTTCCTGCTTGAACCATTCGGTGAGCTCGTAGGCCAACTCGATCGAGGGACCGGATGAGGTGCCGCGGAAGCCCGAGTAATACGGCAGCGCGCTGAGCTGCTCTGTGATCGCCTGCTTGATCGGATCGCAGCTGTAGCCGAGGTTGACGTTCCACAACCCGCCGACCGCGTCGATCACCGTCTTGCCGTCGATGTCGGTGACATGAACGCCTTCGCCCTTCATCACGATCCGCGGCGGCTGCGCCCGCATCTCGGCGGGGTGGGCCATCGGGTGCCAGATCGGCTTGGCGTTGTTCTCAACCAGGAAGTTTCTGTCGCGCATGATTGCTCTCTGTCCGGCTAGGGGCCTTTCCGTCCCGATGGAACGGAGGCTCCAGATTCTCATTTTGACGCGTTTTCTTCACGCGAACCGGTACCCACTTCGCTCGAAAACGCTTTACTCGAACTGCAGCCCGAAGTGCCGCAGCGCCTCGCCGTAGGACGCGGCCGGGTTGCGCACATCAAACAGCACCGTGCGCATGTCGCACGCAACGGCGCCCGCGATGTTGCGGCGCTGGTCGTCGACGAAGACGCAATTGTCTGCCTCCAGCGCCAGTTCGTCCAGCACGCTTTGATAGGCGCGCGGGTCTGGTTTCAGGATCCCGGTATGGGTCGCGTCGACGATGGTATCGAAGCGCTTCAGGATCGAAAGCCGGGTGCGGAAATCGGCACCGTAGAACAGGTCGAGCTCGTTCGAGAGGATCGCGAGCCGGACCCCGGCGTCAGCGGCGAGATTGATCGCGCGCGTCGCCTCGGGCCGGATCACGGTATCAGGGTCGGCGCCGCGTGCGCGCTTCACGAAGGTCTCCATGTCGCGCCAGTCCTCGCCGAGCATCCGGCCGACCTCGCGGCTGCGGGTCAGCCAGTAGTCGCGTTCGGAAATCTCGCCGCGCTGCATCGACGTCCACAGCGGATCGCTGTCGGGGGCGAACGGTCCAAGCCATTTCAGCGTGCAGGGTGCGAGACCGAGCGTGCGCTCGGTCAAATCATGGGTCTCGAACAGGGTCTTCGAGATCACGCCGCCGAAATCGAGCACCAGCGCCTGGGCGTGCGGCCGCATCATGCGGCAGCCGTCGAGTGGCCGGGGCGGACAATGCCGGCGGCAACCCAGCGGTCGAAGATGCCGAGCACGGTTTCATTGAATGCCGTGCTGTTGATGTGGTCCTTGATCTCGTGCAGTTCGACCGGTGGCTGGATCGCCGACCGCATGGCGTCGACAAAGGCGGCGAGGGCGTCAGGGTCGTGCAGGGCCTCGCCTTCGCGGTCCCATTGCTGGATGCCGCCGGCGGGCAGCACGAAGGCGACCGGTGCGTTGGCGTGGGACAGTTTCTCCGCAATCCCCTTCGCGATCCTGCGGCGCTCGACCGGTCGCGACGTCGCCGAGGCAAGCAGCCGGTTATGCGCGTGGAACGGACGATCCGACAATTCGTCCGGAACCGGCAGCCACGCCGGGAAATCCACCATGTCGATCGCGCCGGGGGCGACGATCTGCGGAATGCCGGCTCTGCCCGCGTTCTCCAGCCTATCGGCGCCGGAATTGACCACCGAGCCGGTAAGCTGGTTGGCGACTTCCTGCAGGCTGAGGTCCAGCACGGCGGCGAAACCGCCTTGGGCCGCGATCGACTCCATCGCGCGGCCACCCATGCCGGTGGTGTGGAAGACGACCACCTCGTAGCCGCGCCGCTCGAGCTGCGGCTTGAGCTCGACCATGTAGCGCAGGCAGCTCTTGCCGAGCGAGGTGATCGCAACCACCGGCCGGTCCTTGCGCGGCTTGATCGCACTCCTGGCCGCGCCGACGATCGCGCCGCAGGCCTGCGACAGCACCGCGGTGCAGGTGCCGTTGAGGCCATAGAGGCCACCGGCCCACAGGATCATCATCAGGTCGGCGGCGACGCGCTCGGGCGGGATCAGATGCGAGAACGCAACCGTCGAGACGATCAACTTCGGCAGGCCGAGCGGCAGCGCCTGCGCGACGTCGAGCGCGAGGTCGGTGCCCATCGTGCCGCCGATCGCGATTACGCCGTCGATGGCCTCGCGCGCCGCGAGCTCGCGCGCAAGATTGGCGGCGCCAACCGCCATCAGCGACATCGCGGAGTTTTCGTCGCCGCTCGATGCGATGGCGTCGATGGTGGTCTGCGCGGCAGCAGCCACCGCGTGCTTGTCATGTGCGGGCTGGTACGGCGGATCGCCGAGCACGCTGATGTCCATCATGACCGTTCTGCCGCCGGCGCGCGCGATGCACTCGCTCATGAACAGCAGTTCGTCGGCCTTGGTGTCGCCAGTGCCGATCAGAAGAATGCGGGGCTGCGTGATCTCGGACATGACCTTGTCGGTGCTCGCCGGCAGGCGTGGATGATCGTGGGCGACTGATTTGCACCGAGCGTGCGGAGCGTTCGGCCATCGTGCGATCACGCTATGAGGGGAGTGGCCGCGGTGACATCCACCTATCGGTTGATTGCTGCCAAAGCCTTGATTTGGCGAGGATTGCGTCATGCCAGCGATCCCGATCGCGAGCCGCTTTCGTCACCGTCACACTGATCTCGCATGCAGCAAGCCCAGATCGATCTGTACCGATCCGCCGCCATTCCGGCACAGCAGCTCTTCATCGGCGGCCGCGTCGTGCAGGCGGTCGGCACGGCGCGGCTCGACGTCGTGTCGCCGATCGACGGCAAGCTGCTGGCCAGCATTGCCGACGGCGATGCTGCCGATGTCGACCATGCGGTGAGACAGGCGCGGCAGGTCTTCGAGCAGGGACGCTGGTCGCGCGCTGCGCCCGCGCTGCGCAAGAAGGTTCTGCTGCGGTTCGCCGATCTCATCGAGCAGCATGCGCTGGAGATCGCCGTGCTCGGCGTGCGCGACAACGGCACCGAGATCGGCATGGCCTACAAGGCCGAACCGCTGTCGGCGGCAGGCACTGTCCGCTACTACGCCGAGGCGATCGACAAGGTGTATGGCGAGATCGCGCCGACCTCCGCCGACGTGCTCGGGCTGGTGCATCGTGAGCCGCTCGGCGTCGTCGGTGTCATCGTGCCATGGAATTTCCCGCTGATGATCGGCGCCTGGAAGATCGCTCCTGCGCTCGCCGCAGGTAACTCGGTCGTGGTCAAACCGCCGGAGCTGGCGTCGCTCACACTGCTACGGTTGGCTGAGCTCGCGACCGAAGCGGGCCTGCCGGACGGCGTGTTCAACGTCGTCACCGGCCGCGGCGCATCGGCCGGCGAGGCGCTCGCGCTGCATATGGATGTCGATGTGCTGGCCTTCACCGGCTCGGGCGCGGTCGGCCGACGGCTGCTGGAATGCTCGGCGCGGTCGAACTTGAAGCGGGTGCATCTCGAGCTTGGCGGCAAGTCGCCCAACATCGTGTTTGCCGATGTGCCCGACATCAAGCACGCGGCCAGGGTCTCGGCCAACGGCATCTTCCGCAACTCCGGCCAGGTCTGTGTCGCCGGCTCGCGGCTGCTGGTGCAGTCTGCGATCTATGACCGCTTCATGGACGAACTGCTCGGTGCCACCGCGAAGCTCCGGGTTGGCGATCCCCTCGATCTGACGTCCGATATCGGCGCCGTCGCGAGCAAGGAGCAGCTGCGCAAGAACCTCGATGCCGTGGCCCGCGCGGAAGAGCAGGGTGCGACGCGGCTGATCGGCGGCGAGCAGATCCGCATTGAGAGCGGCGGCAACTTCATGGCGCCGGCGATCCTCGCCGAGGTAACGCCGGAGATGGAGGTCTGGCGCGAGGAGGTGTTCGGTCCGGTGCTCTCGGTCACGCGGTTCGATAGCGAGGACGATGCCATCGCGCTCGCCAATGCGACACCCTACGGGCTTGCGTCGGCGGTGTGGACCGGCGCTCTGTCGACAGCGCACCGCATGGTGCGCGCGGTGAGGGCGGGCGTCGTGCACGTCAATGCCTATGGCGGCGCCGACATCACGGTGCCGCTCGGTGGATTCAAGCAATCCGGCTTCGGACGCGACAAGTCGCTCCACGCCCTCGACGCCTATACCGACCTCAAGACCGCCTGGATCGCGCTATGACATCTGCAACGACTGAGCGAGCCGGCATTCTGAACCGATTGCTCGATGCGGAGCAGGAGCGCTTTCGCGCGCTGCACCCGCGATCGGCCGCGGCGTGGCAGGAAGGCCGGCAGCATTACCTCTATGGCGGCCCGTCGCACTGGATGCGGCGCTGGGCCGGCGGCTTTCCGAT
This sequence comes from Bradyrhizobium sp. UFLA03-84, assembly GCF_002289535.1. NCBI lineage: Bacteria > Pseudomonadati > Pseudomonadota > Alphaproteobacteria > Hyphomicrobiales > Nitrobacteraceae > Bradyrhizobium > Bradyrhizobium sp. UFLA03-84. The sequence goes on from NZ_NSJY01000014.1 coordinate 399,206, forward strand.
CTATGCCGAGGAGGCGCAGGGCGCACATATCAGGGATATCGACGGGCGCGACTATATCGATTTCTGCCTCGGCGATACCGGCGGCATGTGCGGGCACGCACCGGAGGCGGTGACGGAAGCCGCGCTCGCGCAGCTCAAGCGTGGCGCGACCATGATGCTGCCGACCGAAGACAGTCTCTGGGTCGGCGCCGAACTGTCGCGCCGCTTCGGTCCGAAATACTGGACGTTGACGACGTCGGCGACCGACGCCAATCGCGCCGCGATCCGGATCTCGCGCATGATCACCGGCCGGCGCAAGGTGCTGGTGTTCTCCGGCTGCTATCATGGCGGCGTCGAGGAAGCGCATGTCGAGATCCGCGACGGCCGGGTCGGCCTGCGCAACATGATCCATCCCAACGGCATCGATCATGACGCGGTGAGCCGGGTGGTCGAGTTCAACGACGTCGCGGCACTCGAGGCGGCGCTGGCGCAGGGCGACGTCGCCTGCGTGCTGACCGAGCCGCTGATGACGAATTTCGGCATGATCCCGGTCGATCCTGGTTTTCACCAGGCCTTGCGCGACCTGACCCGGCGCGCCGGCACCGTGCTCATCATCGACGAGACCCACACGCTGTCCTGCGGACCGGGAGGTTACAGCCAGGCGTATGGCCTGGAGTCCGACATCTTTGTCGCCGGCAAGGCGATCGCGGGTGGCATCCCCGCCGGCGTGTTCGGGCTCAGCCAGGAGATCGCCGAGCGGCTCTGGAAACTCGTTCCGCACGTCAATCCGCGCCAGCGGCAGTCCGCGCATCTCGGCTTCGGCGGCACGCTCGCCGGCAACGCGCTGACGGTCGCCACCATGCGCGCGGTGCTTGAGAAGGTCCTGACCTCTGCGAATTACGAGCGGATGATCGGAACGGCGACCTGGCTCGCGCAGGAAGCGCGCCGGCTGATCGAAGCGGTCGGTCTGCCCTGGCACGTCACCCAGATCGGCGCTCGCGCCGAGATCATGTTCATGCCGCAGCCGCCGCGCAGCGGCGCCGACGTCATCGCAGGCAGACAACCCGATCTCGAGACCCTGCTGCATGCGTTCTACATGAACGAGGGCATTCTGGTGACACCGTTCCACACGATGTTGCTGATGTGCCCGGCGACCTCGGCGCGGGACGTCGACATGCACACGGCGGCGTTCGCGCAGTTCATCGATTTGCTGAAAGGTGCGGGAGCAATCTGATGCAGGCGGGTCCGTTCAACCTTGACGGCCGAGTCGCCATCGTCACGGGTGGAGGCAGGGGGATCGGCGCGGCCATCGTGAGGCGGCTCGCGCAGGTCGGCGCGATCGCCGTGATTGCCAACCGTACGACCGACGTCGCCGAAGCGCTCGCGCGCGAACTGGTGGCAGAAGGCGGGACGGCGCATTGCGTCCCGTTCGACCGGCTCGATCGCAGCAGCTTGCGCGCAATGGTCGACGATGTGGCCGCCAGATACGGCCGGCTCGATATCGTCGTGCACAATGCCGGCGGCTGTCCGTGGGCCTCGCTGGAAGAACTCGATGAAGCCAGGCTCGACGAGACGCTGGCGCTGAACCTGAACGCCAGCATCTGGCTTGCACAGGCGGCAATTCCGCATATGCGTGCCAACAAGTTCGGGCGCATCCTCGTGACGTCCTCGGTGTCCGCGCGCGTTGCGATGGGCGGCGGCGCGCATTATTCGGCGGCGAAAGCGGGCGCAAACGCGTTTATCCGCGGTGCCGCCTTCGAGCTCGCGCGCGATGGCATCACGGTCAACGGTGTGGAGGCCGGCTTCATCGAGAAGCCCGGCCGCGGCACCATGAGCGCGCCGGAGAACAAGGCGAAGCTCGAACGCTTCATTCCGATGGGGCATATGGGAAGCGCCGACGATATCGCCTGCGCCATGCTCTATCTCGCCTCCGTTGAGGCCAGATACGTCACCGGGCAGACCATCGTGGTCGATGGCGGTTCGACGCTGCCGGAGACCGGATTTGCCGTCGAACGGCAGTGGGGGCTCTAGATGGGCATGATCTCTTCGGTGCGCAGATTTCCACCTTTCCGGATCATGCATTGATGCCGCGGTTGGATGGAAAGACGGCGCTGGTGACGGGCGCGGCCACCGGGATCGGGCGGGCCACGGCGACATTGCTGGCGCTGAGCGGCGCGCGCGTCGTGCTGTTCGGCCTCGGCGACGCCGAGCTTGAGGCCGCGGCGGCCGAGTGCGGTGGGCAGGCGGTCCATGGTGACGTCACCCGGCCGGACGACGTCGCCAAGGCCGTTACCGCCTGCGGCGCGTGGCTCGACATCGTCGTCAACGCCGCCGGCCTGATCGTGCCGGATCAGCCCGCAAGCGTCTCCGACGAGGTCTGGGCCAGAACGCTTGACGTGAACCTGACGGGTACGATGCGGGTCTGCCGGGCATCCTTGCCGCTGCTGCGGCAGCGCGGCGGCGCCATCGTCAACATCGCCTCGGTTGCCGCGTTCAATGCCAGCCCGGACAGCGCAAGCTACGCCGCCAGCAAGGCGGCGGTCGTCGCCTATACGCGTTCGCTGGCCTACGCGCACGGCGCCGACGGCGTCAGAGCCAATGCCGTGGCGCCCGGCTGGGTGCGGACGCCGATGAGCACCTATGAAATGCAACTGCTCGCGGACCAGAACGGCACCAATGCCGAGACAGAGTTTCGCGGCGTCGAACAACGGATCGCTTTGGGCAGGATGGCCGAGCCGGCCGAGATCGCGGCGTGCTGTCTGTTCCTGGCGTCCGACGAGGCGTCGTTCGTGACGGGAGCGGTGCTGGTCGCCGATGGCGGCGGCCGCGCGCCGACGCAGAATCGCGCGGTCTAGATTTTTGTCTGACGCGTTTTCTTCACGCGAACCGGGATCCACTTCGCTCGAAAACGCTCTGGAACGGTCGATTGGCGGCGGGGTGTGGCGGCCGGCACCTTGATAAGGCCCGGTGGATTTGGCACTCTTGCGCCGTTACGTCATTCGATCGAGGGGCGTTATGAACAAGTCATTTTCCGTGATCATTGCTGCGGCCGCTTCCATCGTCGTCCTGTCATCGACGGCGGCGAAATGCGGCGACTATCCGTTCGGCGATCCGCCGTACCGGCTGGACTACGTGCAGGAGCCGCAGATTGAATCTGGCTGCTGGAAATGGAATTGGCAGCTGTACCAGTGGCAGGATTACTGCCCGGTCTACGTCCATCCGAAGGCGTATATGTTCTCACGATCGTCGCGCGTCGTGCTCCGCACCAAGGGGTGAGGAGCAACTTCGCGGTTTGAAGAGTTCTGCGTCACGCCAATCGGAGTGACGCAGAGCGCCTGCGCCTTATGAGTGCGCGATGGTGCACGCCACCTGATGGTGCTTGCCGAAGTTGAGCAGCGCATTTTCCCGGAAGCCATCCAGCCAGACGCCGCGGCCGGCATAGCGATAGCCGACGCCCATCGGAACGTGCCGCACATGGATGCCGCCACGGCCCGTGAGCAGGGAGGCCGTGACCACCTCGCCCTCGACCGACACGGCGCGCGGGCACAGCGGATATTGATGACCGTTCTCGCAGGTGAACACGATCTCGGTGCAGGTGCCGACCGGTGCTTTCGTGACCAGGCCGAGATCCGCGGCCGCCGCCGGCCTCGCATGGCCCGACAGCGTTGCACCCAGAGCCAAAATGCCCGCGACCATGTAGCAAAACCGAATCCGCATCAGTGCCCCCTCGTCCAGCGATAGGCTAAGTAATTGAGGAAAAATAACTGGCGCTAAATGAGCAAAAAAAGGCTCCAAGGTCAAACCTGCGGCAGCGCCATGCACCGTGTTGGAGCGCAAACTGTTGCAAGTTTGCTGCAGTGGAACTGAATTGAGCTGAAGATCGTCCGGCTGCGACAACGTGCCTTTACTGGCCACAATTGGCCTGCAAGTGGTGGGGGTAGTTGAGTCGTTGCGCAGGGACTGCTTCACGCGCCAGGCCGGATCGTATCGCGAACGGGTTTTGGACGAACATCGGGGGTGGGAATGAACTTCCGTGGTGCCATTGCAGGTTCGGTACTGACCTTCATGATCGTCCCCGTGTCGTCGCTGACGGTGCACGCGCAGACGCCATCTCCTCAGCCGGTGAATGGCCGGACAGCGGCGGCTCAACCCGCCCAAGGCGATCAATCGTTCTCCGGCCCGAGCTTTCGCAAGGGCCTGTGGCGCTTCATCCGAACGCTCGACGTCGTCAGGAGCGCGAACAAGAATTTCAAGTACCGGGTGGTCAACGCGGAGACGACGCGCTGCGTCGACCCGACCTTCGCCATGAAGGCCACCTTCTCGCCAGAACCGGTCGGAGGCTGTGTCTCGGACAAGCCTGAGAAGGTCGGCAATCGATACACCTTCGGGCATCGGTGCGACTACATGGGCGCGGTCAGCACCGTGATCACCGTGCGCAGCGACGAGGCGTATACCGAGCTGAACGAGGTCAGCACCGGCGAGCATCCAAGGACCGACACGGTGGTCGCCACGCGGATCGGCGACTGTGACGATGCCGGCGCCGCCAACTCCGAAAAAACCGCCGCGGCGCGCTTGCAGCACTAGCTCGCGATCGGCCAAAGGCTCGTGCCGGCGTCAGCTCGCCAGGGGCTGACGCGTGGGCCCGGTTTCGCGGCGGAGCCGCCCCCGGCCGTATTTTTACGGAGCGGGTTTTCCGCGGTCAGCCTTGATGCTGCCTCGCGCCGGGTCGAGCATTTGGCCGCGGAGAACCTCAACCAAAAGGACGAGTATTTACTCGACCTTAACGCGAAGTGTTCTGGAATGAAGTGAGGTTGGGCGTGCTTCAAGTGAAGTCACGCGATGCGCACCGTGCAGCCGATAAGGATTCATCAAATGACTTCGCGTGAGGGCTTCGGGCAGTCGAAGGTCTTCGCCTGCGCGCTTGGTGCCGTGATGGCGCTTTCCCTATCCTTGCTCGCTTCCCGGAGTGCTGTGGCCGAGGAGAGCTTCAGCGGGCCGACCTTCCGAAAGGGGATGTGGCGGTTCGTGCGGACGATGGAGCTCGTGTCGCCCTCGAATGTCCGGCAAAAGCTGCTCGAGCGCGAAATGCTGCGCTGTGTCGACCCGACCCAGGCGATGAAGGCGACGTTCTCGTCGCCGTCGATCGGAAATTGCCATTCGTCGAGGCCGGAGAAGGTGAACAACAAGTACGTCTTTTCCAACCGCTGCGACTACATGGGGCCGGTCAGCACCGTCATCACGGTGCTGAGCGACGAGGCCTATACCGAGGTCAATGAAGTCCACGGCCAGGCGCCGCGGACGGACCGGGTGGTCGCGCGCCGGATCAGCGACTGCCACGAGGACCGGGCGCAGCTTCGTCAGCCGGCCGCCGCGCCGAGCGAGGTCGCGCACGATGTGGAGCAGGAGACGGCAGAGGGCGAGCCGCTCTAGGGCGGCGTTCAGGCCTGGCGCGGCTTCATGCCGATGCACCCGCTGGATCGGCGGGAGCAATCGCCTCTGGCGCCTCAGATCTTCTGCTGGCCGCCGGGCCCGCTGACCTTGACGGTGATCTTCTGAATCTCGGTGCGGCCGCCCTGGTACTTGACCTCGATGGTCAGGACATCGTCGCCAAGGAATTCGGGCGGCGCCTTGTAGAAGGCGACATAGGCGGGCACCTCGAGCGCCAGACAGGCCTTGTAATTGGTGGCCTTGGCCTTCGCTGACTTCACCACAACCTTCCCGGCGGTGGGTGGACTGACCAGGCGGATGGTCGGCAATGGCCCCGACGTGCAGTCGGGCAATACATTTAGGTAGATGCCGATTTGGGTGTCCCGGTTGGCCAGCGCCCGATACTGGCGTTCGACCGTGGTCTCGGAGGGGACCGGTTGTTGGGGGGCCTGCGCGGCCGCCGCACCGAAACAGCCGCAAATCAAAATGGCGGCGCACGCCTGAAGAATCACACGCATCGACCGCTCCAAATCGCCGATCGGGACGAACAGGGCCGGGCAAATACTGCCTTGCGACCAAGTAAATCGGGCTAAGCCGTTGTTCTTGCAGCCTCGACCTGTCCGATCTTTACCACACTTCCACGGAAAGCATTGATTAACCAAATACATTCCTTGACCGGGGGGAGGGTTAACAATAGCCTAAAACTAAATTTTTCTACAATTTTTCCTCTAATCGCATTTTGCGGAGTTGATAATGCAGGGTTCGTTTCAGGTCGCTCAGGCTACCGGCACCGGCAATTCCACCAATTCGGCTCCCGTACGAATTTACAAGCTGACGAAGCCGCTGACCGATCAGGCAGTGGTCGTCAATCTCGGATACGACCAGAAGGTGAAGGTCGACTTCTCGTCGATCGCCAACGAAAAGATCACGCTGGTTCACATCGGCGAAAAGCTGATCATCCTGTTCGACAACCAGTCGACCGTCACGGTTGAGCCGTTCTTCGACTCCCGCACGGACGGGCAGCACAACATCACCATCGAAATGGCGCCGGGGCGCGACGTCTCGGTGCAGGAATTTGCAAGCCTGTTTCCGATCGGCACGGATGGCTCCGTGTTGCCGGCAGCCGACAATGGCGGCAACTCGAACGGCAACGCGCAGGCGAGCGGTGCGAACTTCAGCCCGTTCGCGGTTGATCCGCTCGCCCCTGTCGGCACCAACGCGCTGGCGGGGAACGAAGAACTGCCGGGCTTCACGGACAACGCGCCGACCGGCTTCGTGCTCAACGGGATCTCTCCGGCTCCGACGATTTCATTGGGCACTGCGCCGGACCTGGCGGTCGATGAGAGCTTCCTGACTGTTGCGACCAACGGCGTCGCCGGTTCCGGACTGGGGCCCGCAGGGTCGACCGTGGCGACGGGGCTGATGCCGTTCTCGATCTCCGTGCCCGGCGGCGAGAAATCGCTGACCTTCGCGCTGTCGGTCAGTGCGCAAGGCGTCGATTCCGGCTTGATCGATTCGCAGACCGGCAACCACGTGTTCCTGTTCCTGGAGAACGGGCAGGTCGTCGGCAGGGAAGGAGGCCAGAACGGCCTCGCTGACTTCACGATCTCCGTGGACGCAACCGGCCATATCACGCTCACCGATCTGCGCGCGATGCACGAGGGCGTCGGCGAGGCGGGCGGCGACATCAACGAAGGCGTGCATCTGCCTGCCGGGATGGTGACGCTGACGGCGACGGTGACGGATCTCTTCAACCAGACGGGCACCGCGACTGCCGATGTCGGTCCGCATCTGACGTTCCTGGACGATGGTCCGCTCAATCCGACGGTGACGCTGTCTGGAGTAAATCCGGGAGAACTGCTGACATTCGACGGCGGCTTGGCCGGCGGTAACTTCACCGGTACGCAGGATGTGCACGACACCAATGCGTCGGCGACGGTCGCGACGGAGAACTTCTCCGGTGCGTTCACGTTCGGCAATTTGAACGCTGCCGGTGCCGACGGCGGTACAACGGCGATCAGCTACACGCTTGGCCTGCACGCTGGCGTGGTCGACGGCAGCGCCAGCGGACTCACGCATGCCGGCAGCACGATCTTCGTGTACGACGTTGGCGGTGTGATCACCGGTTCGACGTCGGCCACCGCAGGCGGCATCAACGCCGGCAACACGGTGTTCACGCTGAGCGTCGGCCTCACCACCGGCATCGTGACGCTGACCCAGTTCGAGTCGATCGATCACTCGCAGACGGATACCTACAACGGCTCGTACATCAACGACATCAAGTCGCTGGCTGCGAACCTTATCGATCTGAAGGCCAGTGCCGTTACCACCGACAACGATGGCGATACCTCCGCCACGATCTCGGCCGTGCTCGATCTGGGCGGCAACGTTCAATTCGGCGACGACGGTCCGAAGGTGCCGACGGTTACGCTCTCGGGATTGAAAACTGGAGAACTGCTGACGTTTGACGGTGGCCTCGCCGGCGGCAACTTCACCGGCACGCAGGATGTGCACGACACCAATGCGTCGGCGACGGTCGCGACCGAGGACTTCTCGACCGCGTTCACCATCGGCAACACCAACCTCTACGGCGCCGACGGCGCCGGTGCGACCACGATCGACTACACGCTGGGCTTCCACGCCGGCGTGGCCGACGGCGTCGACAGCGGGCTGACCCATGCCGGCAGCACGATCTACCTGTACGATGTCGGCGGCGCCATCACCGGCTCGACCTCGACGACCGCAGGCGGCATCAACGCCGGCAACACCGCGTTCACGCTCAGCGTCGACCTCACCACCGGTATCGTGACGCTGACGCAACTGGAGTCGATCGACCACTCGCAGACCGACACCTACAACGGCTCGTATATCAGCGACATCAAGCAGATCGCGGCGAACCTGATCGATCTGACGGCGAGCGCGTTCACCACCGACAGCGAAGGCGACAAGACGGTCACGGCCTCGGCGTCGGTCGACGTCGGCCACCAGATCCAGTTCGGCGATGACGGCCCGCAGACCCCGACCGTGACGCTGGCGGCGTTCACGGCGCCGGTGCTGCTGACGTTCGACGGCGGCCTGGCCGGCGGCAACTTCACCGGCACCCAGGACTCGCACGACACCAACGCGTCGGCGACAATCGCGACCGAAGACTTCTCCGGCGCGTTCACCATCGGCAATACCAGCCTCTATGGCGCCGACGGCGCCGGTGCGACCACGATCAACTACACGCTGGGCTTCCACGCCGGCGTCGCTGACGGCGTCGACAGCGGGCTGACCCATGCCGGCAGCACGATCTACCTGTACGACGTCGGCGGCGTGATCACCGGCTCGACCTCGACGACCGCAGGCGGCATCAACGCCGGCAACACCGCGTTCACGCTCAGCGTCGACCTCACCACCGGTATCGTGACGCTGACGCAACTGGAGTCGATCGACCACTCGCAGACCGACACCTACAACGGCTCGTATCTCAGCGACATCAAGCAGATCGCGGCGAACCTGATCGATCTGACGGCGAGCGCGTTCACCACCGACAGTGAAGGCGACAAGACGGTCACGGCCTCGGCGTCGGTCGACGTCGGCCACCAGATCGAGTTCGGCGATGACGGCCCGCAGACCCCGACCGTGACGCTGGCGGCGTTCACGGCGCCGGTGCTGCTGACGTTCGACGGTGGCCTGGCCGGCGGCAATTTCACCGGCACGCAGGATGTGCACGACACCAACGCGTCGGCGACAATCGCGACCGAAGACTTCTCCGGCGCGTTCACCATCGGCAATACCAACCTCTATGGCGCCGACGGCGCCGGTGCGACCACGATCAACTACACGCTGGGCTTCCACGCCGGCGTCGCTGACGGCGTCGACAGCGGGCTGACCCATGGCGGCAGCACGATCTACCTGTACGACGTCGGCGGCGTGATCACCGGTTCGACCTCGACGACCGCAGGCGGCATCAACGCCGGCAACACCGCGTTCACGCTCAGCGTCGACCTCACCACCGGCATTGTGACGCTGACCCAGCTGGAGTCGATCGACCACTCGCAGACTGACACCTACAGCGGCTCGTACATCAACGACATCAAGCAGATCGCGGCCAACCTGATCGATCTGACGGCAAGCGCGTTCACCACCGACAGCGAAGGCGACAAGACGGTCACGGCCTCGGCCTCGGTCGACGTCGGTCATCAGATCGAGTTCGGCGACGACGGCCCGCAGACCCCGACCGTGACGCTGGCGGCGTTCAGGGCGCCGGTGCTGCTGACGTTCGACGGCGGTTTGCCCGGCGGCAACTTCGTCGGTACCCAGGATGTGCACGACACCAATGCGTCGGCGACGGTCGCGACCGAAGACTTCTCCGGTGCGTTCACCATCGGCAACACCAACCTCTATGGCGCTGACGGAGCCGGTGCGACCACGATCAACTACACGCTGGGCTTCCACACCGGCGTCGCCGACGGCGTCGACAGCGGGCTGACCCATGGCGGCAGCACGATCTACCTGTACGACGTCGGCGGTGTCATCACCGGTTCGACCTCGACGACCGCGGGCGGCATCAACGCCGGCAACACCGCGTTCACGCTCAGCGTCGACCTCACCACCGGTATCGTGACGCTGACCCAGCTGGAGTCGATCGACCACTCGCAGACCGACATCTACAACGGCGCCTACATCAACGACGTCAAGCAGCTTGCTGCCAACCTGATCGATCTGACCGCGAGCGCGTTCACCACCGACAGCGAAGGCGACAAGACGGTCACGGCTTCGGCCTCGGTCGACGTCGGCCACCAGATCCAGTTCGGCGATGACGGCCCGCAGGCCCCGACTGTGACGCCGGGAGCGTTCAACGCACCGGTGCTGCTGACGTTCGACGGCGGCCTGGCCGGTGGCAACTTCACCGGTACCCAGGACTCGCACGACACCAACGCATCGGCGACGATCGCGACCGAGGACTTCTCCGGCGCGTTCACGGTCGGCAACACCAGTCTGTACGGAGCGGATGGTCCAGGATCCACGACCATCAGTTACACGCTCGCACTGCACACCGGCGTCGCCGATGGTAGTGCCAGCGGGCTGACCCATGCCGGCAGCACGATCTACCTGTACGACGTCGGCGGCGTCATCACCGGTTCGACCTCGACGACCGCAGGCGGCATCAACGCCGGCAACACGGTGTTCACGCTGAGCGTCGGCCTCACCACCGGCATCGTGACGCTGACGCAGCTGGAGTCGATCGACCACTCGCAGACCGACACCTACAGCGGCTCGTATATCAATGACGTCAAGCAGATCGCGGCCAACCTGATCGACCTGACGGCGAGCGGGTTCGTCACCGACAGCGAAGGCGACAAGTCGGTCACGGCGACGGCCACGATCGACGTCGGTCACCAGATCGAGTTCGGCGATGACGGCCCGCAGACCCCGACCGTGACGCTGGCGGCGTTCACGGCGCCGGTGCTGCTGACGTTCGACGGCGGCCTCGCCGGCGGCAACTTCACCGGCACGCAGGATGCGCACGACACCAATGCGTCGGCGACGGTCGCGACCGAAGACTTCTCCGGCGCGTTCACCATCGGCAACACCAACCTCTACGGCGCCGACGGCGCCGGTGCGACCACGATCAGCTACACGCTGGGCTTCCACACCGGCGTGGCCGACGGCGTCGACAGCGGGCTGACCCATGCCGGCAGCACGATCTACCTGTACGACGTCGGCGGTGTCATCACCGGCTCGACCTCGACGACCGCGGGCGGCATCAACGCCGGCAACACCGCGTTCACGCTGAGCGTCGGCCTCACCACCGGCATCGTGACGCTGACGCAGCTGGAGTCGATCGACCACTCGCAGACCGACACCTACAGCGGCTCGTACATCAACGACATCAAGCAGATCGCGGCCAACCTGGTCGATCTGACCGCGAGCGCATTCACCACCGACAGCGAAGGCGACAAGACGGTCACGGCTTCGGCCTCGGTCGACGTCGGTCATCAGATCGAGTTCGGCGATGACGGCCCGCAGACCCCGACCGTGACGCTGGCGGCGTTCAGGGCGCCGGTGCTGCTGACGTTCGACGGCGGCCTGGCCGGTGGCAACTTCACCGGTACGCAGGATGCGCACGACACCAATGCGTCGGCGACGATCGCGACCGAGGACTTCTCCGGTGCGTTCACCATCGGCAACACCAACCTCTATGGCGCTGACGGCGCCGGTGCGACCACGATCAACTACACGCTGGGCTTCCACACCGGCGTCGCCGACGGCGTTAGCAGCGGCCTCACCCATGCCGGCAGCACGATCTACCTGTACGACGTCGGCGGCGTCATCACCGGTTCGACCTCGACGACCGCGGGCGGCATCAACGCTGGCAACACCGCGTTCACGCTGAGCGTCGGCCTGACCACCGGCATCGTGACGCTGACCCAGCTGGAGTCGATCGACCACTCGCAGACCGACACCTACAGCGGCTCCTACATCAACGACATCAAGCAGATCGCGGCCAACCTGATCGATCTGACCGCGAGCGCGTTCACCACCGACAGCGAAGGCGACAAGACGGTCACGGCTTCGGCCTCGGTCGACGTCGGTCATCAGATCGAGTTCGGCGACGACGGCCCGCAGACCCCGACCGTGACGCTGGCGGCGTTCACGGCGCCGGTGCTGCTGACGTTCGACGGCGGCCTGGCCGGCGGCAACTTCACCGGTGCCCAGGACTCGCACGACACCAACGCGTCGGCGACGATCGCGACCGAAGACTTCTCCGGCGCGTTCACCATCGGCAATACCAACCTCTATGGCGCTGACGGAGCCGGTGCGACCACGATCAACTACACGCTGGGCTTCCACACCGGCGTCGCCGACGGCGTTAGCAGCGGCCTGACCCATGCCGGCAGCACGATCTACCTGTACGACGTCGGCGGCGTCATCACCGGTTCGACCTCGACGACCGCAGGCGGCATCAACGCTGGCAACACCGCGTTCACGCTGAGCGTCGGCCTGACCACCGGCATCGTGACGCTGACCCAGTTCGAGTCGATCGACCACTCGCAGACCGACACCTACAGCGGCTCCTACATCAACGACGTCAAGCAGCTTGCCGCCAACCTGATCGACCTGACCGCAAGCGCGTTCACCACCGACAGCGAAGGCGACAAGACGGTCACGGCTTCGGCCTCGGTCGACGTCGGTCACCAGATCTCGTTCGGCGATGACGGTCCGCAGACCCCGACCGTGACGCTGGCGGCGTTCACGGCGCCGGTGCTGCTGACGTTCGACGGCGGCCTGGCCGGCGGCAACTTCACCGGCCCCCAGGACTCGCACGACACCAATGCGTCGGCGACGATCGCGACCGAGAACTTCTCCGGCGCGTTCACCATCGGCAATACCAACCTCTACGGCGCTGATGGGGCCGGCGCGACCACGATCAACTACACGCTCGGCCTGCATAGCGGCGTGGCCAATGGCAGCCCCAGCGGGCTGACCCATGCCGGCAGTACGATCTACCTGTATCTCGACAGCGTGACCGGCATCGTGACCGGCTCGACCTCGGCCACGCAGGCCGGCATCAATGCCGGCAACACCGCGTTCACGCTAAGCGTCGGCCTCACCACCGGCATCGTGACGCTGACGCAACTGGAGTCGATCGATCATTCGCAGACTGACACCTACAGCGGCTCCTACATCAACGATATCAAGCAGCTTGCGGCCAACCTGATCGACCTGACCGCAAGTGCGTTCACGACGGATCATGAAGGCGACAAGACGGTCACGGCCTCGGCCTCGATCGATGTCGGCCACCAGATCTCGTTCGGCGACGACGGTCCGCAGACCCCGACCGTGACGCTGGCGGCGTTCACGGCGCCGGTGCTGCTGACGTTCGACGGCGGCCTGGCCGGTGGCAACTTCACCGGTACCCAGGACTCGCACGACACCAATGCGTCGGCGACGATCGCGACCGAGAATTTCTCCGGCGCGTTCACCATCGGCAATACCAACCTCTATGGTGCTGACGGGGCCGGCGCGACCACGATCAACTACACGCTCGGCCTGCATAGCGGCGTGGCCAATGGCAGCCCCAGCGGGCTGACCCATGCCGGCAGCACGATCTACCTGTATCTCGACAGTGTGACCGGCATCGTGACCGGCTCGACCTCGGCCACGCAGGCCGGCATCAATGCCGGCAACACCGCGTTCACGCTGAGCGTCGGCCTGACCACCGGCATCGTGACGCTGACGCAGTTGGAGTCGATCGACCACTCGCAGACCGACACCTACAGCGGCTCCTACATCAACGACGTCAAGCAGCTTGCCGCCAACCTGATCGACCTGACCGCAAGTGCGTTCACGACGGATCATGAAGGCGACAAGACGGTCACGGCCTCGGCCTCGATCGATGTCGGCCACCAGATCTCGTTCGGTGACGACGGTCCGCAGACCCCGACCGTGACGCTGGCGGCGTTCACGGCGCCGGTGCTGCTGACGTTCGACGGCGGCCTGGCCGGCGGCAACTTCGTCGGTACGCAGGATTCGCACGACACCAATCCGTCGGCGACGATCGCGACCGAGAACTTCTCCGGCGCGTTCACCATCGGCAATACCAACCTCTATGGTGCTGACGGGGCCGGCGCGACCACGATCAACTACACGCTCGGCCTGCATAGCGGCGTGGCCAACGGCAGCCCCAGCGGGCTGACCCATGCCGGCAGCACGATCTACCTGTATCTCGACAGCGTGACCGGCATCGTGACCGGCTCGACCTCGGCCACCCAGGCCGGCATCAATGCCGGCAACACCGCGTTCACGCTGAGCGTCGGCCTGACCACCGGCATCGTGACGCTGACGCAGTTCGAGTCGATCGACCACTCGCAGACCGACACCTACAGCGGCTCCTACATCAACGACGTCAAGCAGCTTGCGGCCAACCTGATCGACCTGAAGGCAAGCGCGTTCACCACCGACAGCGAAGGCGACAAGACGGTCACGGCCTCGGCCTCGATCGACGTCGGTCACCAGATCTCGTTCGGTGACGACGGTCCGAAGGCGCCGACGCTGACGGTGAGTGCGGCAACGGTGGGCGTCGACGAGACGCCTGGCGTCCAAACGGTCGGTGGCGCAAGCGACGTTCTTGGCTCGACCGCGATTACGTTCAATGGCGCTGCGGCGACGGTTGCCGGTCTGTTCGCGACCGTCGCGAACGCGGGCACCGATACCGACGTATCGTCCGCGGTGCTGGACAACGGTGCGCTCAGCTTCGCTTCCACGGGGGCCGCCAGCATCCTGACGGCATCCGGCGGCAGCTACGGTGCGGATGGCGCGGGGACGACGGTCTATGCCCTGTCGGTGCTCAATGCTGCGTCCGGTCTGACCCTGACGGATGGTACGGCGATCACGCTGTCCCTGGATGCCAGCGGCCGGATCATCGGTACGGTCGGCGCTGATGCCGCCAACCCCAGCCTGACCGGCAAGGTGGCGTTTGCGATCGCCATCGATCCGGCGACCGGTCAGCTTTATGTGGCGGAATACCTGTCGCTGCATCAGAACGACACGACCAACCCCAACGACGTTCTCACGATGGCGGCTGGCAAGGTCGGCGCGACGGTTACGGTGACCGACTCCGATGGCGATCATGCGACTTCGTCCGCGGACATCGGCACACACATCAGCTTCCTCGACGACGGCCCGACCCTCGGCGCATTCGTCAACGGGACGCTGCCGAACGACATCGGCTCGGTGCACGGTACCTTCGCCGTCAACTTCGGCGCCGATGGTTTCGGCGGGTTCACGCTCACCGGTCCGACCATTGCGGGCATCGCCTACTCGACGGTCACGTTGACCGATGCCAGTGGTCACGCGATCGGCACGGAGCTGATCGGGTCGGCCGGCGCGACCCAGGTGTTCGATCTGAAGGTGTTCGAGGACGGCACTTACACGTTCGACCTGCTGCATCCGCAGGCGGCGACGACCGTCACCGACAGTTTGCTGGGTCTGACCAGCGGACACGTTCCGTGGGTCGAACTTGCTGACGGCAGCATCGAATTTTCCTCTCCGGGTGATATCAACTCCTCAACGCAAGGCTTTGGCGTCGGGAACAACTTCCTCAATGGCGGGGAAACGTTCACGATGGAGTTTCATGTGCCGGGGACAGGAGTTGGAACCAACGACCTCCCAAATTCGAACCCTCAGTTTGTGGATTTCGTCAACTTCAGCGTCAATTCCGGCAACGTGGGCGACACCGTGTCGTGGACCGCGACGGACACGGTTCATAACATCACGCAATCCGGCACGGCGTCGCTGGATGCGACTGGACATCTGCTGATCGATCCAACGATCTCATTCAATTTGCTGCAGGTTACGGGAGTCGGAAACGAGAGCATTCGCCTGACAGCAGCGGAGATCGGAAAGACGGTTCTGCCATCGGACCAAAACCTCTCGTTCGGGATCGTGGCGACCGATGGCGATGGCGATCACACGACGTCGTCGACGCTGGGCATCCATGTCGTCGCCGGCGACTCCAGCGGTAACTTCACGCTGACGGGCGGCGCGACCGCCGACGTCATCGCAACGAGCTCGCACACCGATACGGTGGTTGGCGGCGGAGGCACGGACATCGTCGACTATCGGGACGATACGACCGGCGTCACGGTCAACCTGCAGACCGGTACCGGTACTGGTGGCAGCGCCCAGGGTGATACCTACAGCAGCATCGAGGGCATTCTCGGCGGCAGCGGCAACGATACCCTGACCGGCCTCGCCGCCGGCGGCAATTATCTCGACGGTGGTGCCGGCAACGACACCCTGAACGGCGGCGCCGGCAACGACACCTTCGTCCTGCAGTTGAACGGCGGCGGACACGACACCATCAACAACTTCAACGCGCTGTCCGACCAGATCTTCGTCAACCTCGGCGACAATCTGTCGATCGGCCAGGCATCCACGGTTGCCGCCGCCAACTTCCATACCGGCGACGAGACCAACGCTGCGACCTGGAATGGCGGTACCGGGAAGGAGTTCGTGTTCAACGCCGCAACACAAGAACTGTGGTATTCGGCCAACGGTACCGGCACCGACAAGGTGGACCTTGCGCACGTCAGCACCGGCGTGCCGGCCGCAACAAACGTTCACGTCTACTGATCGGCGCTACGAATTCTGCAAACCCCGTCGAGTTTTCGACGGGGTTTGTTTTTGCTTGCGCGCTGCTACATGAGCACGGGCAGAAAACCGGGGAGCGGCCCTGCCGCCTCGAACTGCTCCGCGCCGGTCCATTCGGCCTCCGCCACATTCGCTGCGGCGGGCGCCGCGTCGAGCTCGTCGCCGAGCGGCAGCCGCTTGGCGTAGGGCGCCGCAAACAGCTGCACGCCGCGTTCGTTGATCGCAAACATCGGCGTGAAGTTGGCGAGTTCGCCGTCGTCGATCAGCTCGGAGCGGCGGCTGTCCAGGATCAGCCAATGGCCATCCAGCCGCGCCGCCAGCACGGCATGATCCTGGCGGATGGCGCGATCGCGGCCCAGCACCAGGCGCAGCTCCTCGCGCGGGAAGCCGGCTTCGCTGAGCGCGATGTACTTCGCGATCGCGTAGTCTTCGCAATCGCCCTTGCCGGTGGCAAAGGTGGCGAGCGGCGCCGTCCAGCGGTCGGCCTCGCCGAACTGGGCGAAGTCGCTGACATAGCGGACCGCCTGGTTGACGCCGCGGTTGGCTTCATCCAGTCGCTCGCGTCCGGATTTGGCCTTGACCGCGCCGATCAGCCGCAGGAATTGCGCGGCATTGGGCGGACAGCCCGCCGCATTCTCGCGGCACTGCTCGAGGACGGTGTGCTCCCTGGCGAGATCGGCTTCAAGACCACGCCATTTGCGCCACAGGCCGTTCTCCGGCGCGCGAAAGGTGAACAGGCCGAACGGCTCGGTGCCCTCGGGCAGCAGCGGCTTTGCCGCCGGCATTGCATCGGTCGCCGTATTGGGCGGCGTCAGCGCGGCGGTGCGGATGGCGTTCGGTCCACGGCCGCGCTGCCGATCGAGCTTGGCGAGGACGTCGGTGATGGTGAAGAAGGTGGCCGGCGGGCGATTCGACGCGGCATCCGAAGCCGGCGCAAGCTCGCCGGCGGGAGTGCCGAAAGAGAGCTCGTCCGCGGCAAACGCGGACGGCGTACCACAAAGACTTATTGAAAATGCAGCCACGGCCATGACGGCCGACGAAGCGAACTTCAGCGACTTCATATGACGTCCCCAATGCCGGGGACCGTCAACGTCTGTGCGTCGATCTGCGTCCCCGCTGTTATCGGGACGCAGACTGGCGCCTTGGCCGCTTAAGGCGGGTTAAGTGGAGGGGCGCGCCGACTGGATTGTCGAGAAGGCGGTCAATCCAGGGTTTGCCGGTTCGTTCGAAATTGAACGACCTGAAGTCATGATCGATTAACCACCGATACCGTGTTCCCGATCAGCGCTCGCGCAGGGCCTCGTCACGCAGCAGGCGGGCGGGCTTCACGATGTAGTCCAGCACGGACTTCTCGCCGGTCAGGATTTCGACCGTGGTGACCATGCCGGGAATGATCGGCAGCGGATGCTGCTCGGTGCCGAGATGGTTCTTATCGGTGCGCACCATCACCCGATAGAAGGTTTCCTGGCGCTCGGTCTTCTCCGCCTTGTCGTCGACGATGGTGTCGGCGCTGATGCGTTCGACCTTGCCCTTGAGCGATCCATAGACCGAGGAATCGTAAGCGCTGATCTTGACCACCGCATCCTGGTCGGGGCGGATGAAGGCGATGTCCTGCGGACGGATCCGCCCCTCCACCAGCAGCGTGTCGTCCAGCGGCACGATGTCCATCAGATTGGCGCCGGGCTGCACCACGGCACCGATGGTGCTGATGTTCAATTTATTGACGATGCCGTGGACCGGCGCCTTCAGATCGGTGCGGCGCACCCGGTCCTGGGCGGATTTGATGTTCTCGTCGAGCACGGCGAGGTCAGCACGCGATTTGGCCAGATCCTCGTCGGCCTGCGAACGGAACGACGCGGTGATGTTGGCGATCTTCGATTGCGCCTCGGCCAGCTGTCCCTTCATCTCGGTAGCCTGCCGGTCGAGCCGCAGCATCTCGATCTCGGGCACCACCTTCTGATCATACAGCTTGCGCGTCAGGGTCTGCTCACGTTCCAGCAGCTTCAGCGAGCCGGAGAGGCGGGTGACCTGCTGGTTGAGGACGTCGATGTCCTGCGCGACCTTCTGCCCGCGCATCTTGAACACGCTGGTCTCGGTCGCGACGGCTGCGGGAATGATCTTGTCGAGATCGTCCGGGAAGGTGATCTCGCTGCGTCCACGCGCCTCGGCGTCGAGGCGCGCCACCCGCGCCGCCATCGCGGCGCGGCGCTCGCGGATCTCGCCGAACTCGGAGGCGAATTTGGTATCGTCGATGCGCATCAGCGACTGGCCCTGCTGAACGATGTCGCCTTCGCGCACCAGGATGTCGCCGACGATGCCGCCTTCGAGCGATTGCACCACCTGCATCTGCCGCGACGGCACGACGCGGCCGCTGCCGCGTTTGACTTCGTCGAGCACGGCAAAATGCGCCCAGACCACAAACGTCGCCAGCAGCGCGCAGGACGTCCACAACAGCATGCGGGAGGTGCGGGGCGTGCGCAGCAGCGCCGCGGAGCGGATGTCGTTTGCAAAGGCAAAATCGGAAGACGCCATAATATTCGCTCGTTATGCAGATTTCGGCTGGATCGTATTCTCGGGCGCAGGCGCCGCAGCCGCGGGCTTGCCCTGGAGCAGGGCGAGCACCTTGTCGCGCGGGCCGTCGGCCACCAGGCGGCCGTTGTCGAACAGCAGCAGGCGATCGACCATGTTCAGCAATGACAGACGATGGGTCGAAATGATGATGGTCATGCGGTCGTCGCGCAGCCCCTTGAGCCGCTCGAGGAATTCCTGCTCGCTGCGAATGTCGAAGTGCGCGGTCGGCTCGTCGAGGAAGAGCACGCGCGGCTTGCGGATCAGGACGCGCGCCAGTCCGATCGCCTGCTTCTGGCCGCCCGACAGGCTGCGGCCGCCTTCCGAGATGGGCATGTCATAGCCCATCGGATGGCCGGCGATGAAGCTCTCGACGCCGGAGAGCCGCGCGGCAAGCAGGATCTCCTCGTCGGTCGCCTCCGGCTTGCCGAGCGCGATGTTGTCGCGCAGCTTGCCGTAGAACAGGTCGGTGTCCTGCATCGCAAAGCCGATGCCGGCGCGCAGGTCCGAGGGGTCGTATTGTCGCGAGTCGACGCCGTCGACCAGGATGCGGCCTTCCTTCGGCTCGTAGAATCCGAGCAGCAAGCGGCCGACCGTGGTCTTGCCTGATCCCACCCGCCCGATGATGCCGACCTTTTCTCCGCCCTCGATCTTGAAGCTGACTTTTTCGAGCGCGTTGCCCGGCGCGTTGGGGTAGGCGAACGACACGTTCTCGAAGGCGATCTTGCCGTCGTCGATCCGCCTTGCGACATAGGACCGGGTCGGCGAGCGTTCCCGCTCGATCGACATGATGCGGTCGATGGCCTTGAGCGCCGACAGCGTCTGCGTTCCCTTGGTGATCACGGAGGCGATGCCGGCGATCGGCGCCAGGATGCGGCCGGCGAGCATGTTTGAGGCGACCAGCGCGCCGACGCTCAGCTTGCCGTCGAGGATCAGGAAAATGCCGACGATGACCAGGAGCAGGCTGGTGATCTGCTGGGCGGTGGCCGCGCTGGTCAGCGACATCGACGACCAGAAGTGAACGTCCTCACCGGATCGGGCGGTCGCCGCGACCGAGCGTTCCCACAGGGTCTGCATCCGCGCTTCGGCGCCGGTCGCGCGGACGGTCTCGAGGCTAGACAGCGACTCGACGAGCACGCCGTGCCTGGCGGCGGATTCGGCCTGCAGCCGCTTCATCGCGCGATCGAGCGGGCGCTGCAGCAGGAAGCCGATCAGCATCACCAGCGGGAGCATGACCAGCGGGATCCAGGCCAGCGGCCCGGCGATGATGAACAGCACGCCGACGAACAGGATCGCGAACAGCAGGTCCGTCGCCGAAACCACGCTTCCGGATGTGAAGAATTCGCGCACCGAATCGAAGTCGCGGAGCTGGTTGGCGATGATGCCGACGGAGGTCGGCCGCTGCGCCATCTTCACCGACATCACGTGCTCGAAGATGTTGGCGGCGAGCACGACGTCGATGGTCTTGCCGGTCACGTCGATCATACGGCTGCGGACCATGCGGAAGATGAAATCGAAGACGATGCCGAGCCCCATGCCGATCGACAGCGCGATCAGGGAGGGGATCGCCCCGTTGGGGATGACGCGGTCGTAGACGCTCATCGTGAACAGCGGCGTCGCCAGCGCGAGGATGTTGGTCAGGAAGGCGGCGATCGCAATGTGTCCGTAGCTGCGCCAGTGCGTCTTCACCACCGACCAGAACCAGTGGTTCTTGGGAATGTCTCCCGCGGCGACAGTGCGTGCGTCGGCCTGCGCGGCGCTTCGCACCAGGAACGCGTAGCCGGTATAGTCCGCGGCAAGCGAAGCGATGTCGGCGACGCGCGGGGCATTCGGCGTGGCCGGATCGACGATCTTGATCGTCTTGCCCGCCGCGTCCGTGCCGAGCAGGATCAGCGCAGAGCCGTTCTTCATGATCAGGACGGCCGGCAACACCAGAGCGGGAATGTTCGAAATGTCGCGCTTGATCGCCTCGGTCTCCAGACCCGCGCGCCTTGCCGCGCGATCGTAGAGCGAGACGGACAGCCGCCCGTCCGTGATCGGAAGGCCGCCGAGCAGCGCTTCGCGGCTGACGGCGCGGCCGTGATGCGCCGCGAGAAAAGTCAGCGATGCGGTGAGGGGATCGTCGCCCAATGCACGCGGCCGACTTGGCGCGGGAGGCTTCGAGGTTGAGTCATCCGGCGAAGGGCGAACGGCGTCAGCCGCCGCGCTGGGGGTTCGAAACAACAACTGAAACCTCGACAACCAAAATGGAAATGCAGAAATCACATTCGATGATTTCGGGCAGGCTACAACAAATGGCGAACAAAATCAGCGAAACTTGCTTTAAGTATTAATACGGGAATCGAAAGGGCCCCGTTTGGGGCCCTTTCGGAAGTCCTGATGGCGGCTCGCCGCTTCTATTGAGCGGAACTCGGGAAGGCCGACAGGAGCCAGTGCGGCTTTGTCGACGCATAGGAACTCGCATTCGCCGTGACCGACGGATCCGCGTAAATGACGTTCGGGCCGTCCGCAGCGCTCTTTTGCTGCTGCATCCATTCCGAGGAGCCGGGCACCGAAGCGGTCGTGGTCGAACCGCTGAACCGGTCAGCAAACCCGACATCCTTTGCCGGCTGGGCTGCCGCATAGCCCTCCTTGTAGCCCTTGGCGGGCCGGACCGAGGCGACGGGAGCCGGAGCGGTGACATGCAGCGGCTCGGAGCCCGTTTGCGGCAGGTTCACGCGAAGGGTGGGGAACGAATAGCGCGGCAAACCAATCGACAGCATGTCGGTGGGCGCCGCGTCGACCGGCGGCGGAGCTTTCAGATACTCGATCAGGGTCCCCATCGCGGCGAGCAGCTGGTAGTCGGCGAAAACGACGACGCTGCGAGCCGAGGTGAGTGAGACCGATGCGTTGAAGAACTGGTTCTGCGCGTTCAAGAGATCGATCAGCGAACGTTGACCGAGCTCGTACTCCTTCTGGAAGGCCGAGATGGTCTTGCGGTCGGCTTCGAGCTGCCGGGTCAGGGCCGCGATGCGCGTGGCCGTAATCGTACGGGCATTCCATGCCTTGTCGATCGACTCATAGGCGTCGCGCTGCAAGCGCGCGTGGCGCATGGTGGCCTCGGTATAGCGCTCAGCCTTCTCCGACCTGTTCCAGGCGTCCTGGCCGCCGCGGAAGATGTCCCAGGACATCACCACCTTGCCGCTGTAATCCTCATGGGTCACAGAGGGGTTTCCCGGCGCGGTTACGTACGGGAACGAGTTGTCGTAGTGGGTCGCGCGTCCCTCGAGATAGAATTTTGGGCCGAACGTGCCGTCGGTCGCCTTGAACGCATGCTTGGCGGCATCGGCGTCGGACTGGGCCGCCGCAATCGTCGAATTGAAGCGCAGCGTGGTCGCCAGCGCCTCGTCACGGCTGTGCGGCAATCCCGCGAGTGGGGCGGGGAAGCGAACATTGATCGGCTCGAGGCCGACCGTCTTGCGGTACTTCGCCCGTGCGTCATCGAGGCTGCGCTGGAATTCGGCGAGCGCGGCGCGCGCGGCCTCGACGCGCTCCCGCGCCTGCTCAAGGTCGCCTTCGCCGGCCCGGCCGCCGGAGAAGCGGGAATTCACGTTGGCGAAGATCTTCTCGTGATTGGCGACGTTCTGCTGGGCGAGGCTCACCAGCCGCATATAGCGCACGACGTCCATGTAGCCTTCGGCGGCGTCGAGGGCCAGCAACTCGGTTCGTTCCTTGACGCGCGAGGCCGCGGCATTCACCCGCGCGGTCTGACGCCAGACATCATAGATTGAGGAGAAGCCATCCCAGAGCAGTTGCCGTACAACTACGGATTCCTGGCTGCCGTTGCGCCACGGTCCGGATCCCGCTGTCGGCACTTGCAGAGAAGGGCTGATGAAGCCCGGCGACTGATCAAACTTTTCCGGCCCGTAGCTGGCGTCAACACGCACCTGAGGCAGCAGTGTGCTCTGAGTCTGTCTCAGTTCGCTTTCCGTAGCTCGCCGATTGGCGGAGGCTTCGCCCACGCCGGGGTTCGTCTGCATCGCCTGGCGCAAAGCATCGTTAATGGAAAAAACCTCGGCACGCGCTGACGCTGCCGCCAGGCAGAGGCACGCAATTACCGTGTATGCCGATTTCATAATCTCCGCCCCTACTCACAAAAATATTACGTAGAATCTGGCGAAGGCTAACAGCGGATGGTTCCGTAACCTATGACATTTCCGCCACACAGCGGCTCTAAGTAGGGGCGGGGCAATCGTGCGTCGGCGGCCGGAGAAATCGAGATTTTTATTAAAATCCAATGCTTTGGCTTCTGTTCCTTGGCCCCCGGGGATGGTGCCCGCCGGCAACACCGGCGATCGGAACCGGAAAGGTCAGTTAAGCTTGTCTTAACGTGCGCCTGGCTGCCGCCTACTGCTCACGACAGATCGCCAGGTAGGTCGCAACCAGGGGCGCGGCCTTGGCATCCGGGGAGGGCCCCGCCAATTGGCTCGTCAGTTTGTAGAGCGATTTGCTGGCAAAATAGAACCGGAAGATTTCGGCCGTGGACTCGTCCACGCGGGTCGCGAAGATTGATGCAGCGGTGCGGTGGGCAGCCGCAAAGACATAGGTGGTGAGTTTGGCTGCCTTGCCTTCCGTCGCCACGGAGGTCCCCCAGGTGACCGAGAAGGTTTCGCCGTCGATCACCACCGACGGCCGGACCGCATCCAGATCGTCCTCGATCCACTGCACGTCGCCGGCCTTGCCGGACGTACCCACCTCAACCCGTTTGCCTCGCGGCGTGTCACAGCTGAACTTTGAAGGCTGAGCTATCGCTGCGCCTGTCGTCACCAGCAACAACAAGACGCAGCCGACCGACCTCCACATTGGTTTTTCCTTCCACCGTTGCGTTGGTTGGAATCATAGGGGCCTCGGCCCAGCCAGCGCAACTCGGTGATGTACGGGCCCGGCTGCGTGCCCGCTGCCGGTCAATCTCAACCGGACGTTGGAAGGCGCATCGTCACTCCGGCGCGATTGGATGCGGTGGACGCTCGATCGATGACCTGAGGCTCTCGAGCTCGACGAATACGTCGGCGTGCCTGCGCAGCTCATCGGCGATCATCGGGGGCTTCGTTCGAATGCTGGAAACGACGGTGACGCGTACGCCCATCCGCCTGACGGCTTCGACAACGGCGCGCAGGTCCCCATCGCCAGAGAACAGGAAGGCATGGTCGATGCGGTGCGCGATTTCCAACGCGTCAACCGCGAGCTCGATGCCGATGCTGCGCTTGATGCGCCGCCGTCCATCGCCGTCCTCATGCTGCTTGGCCGCCTTTCTCCTGACCGCATAGCCGTTGTAGTCGAGCCAATCCACCAGCGGCCGCAGGCTGCTGAACTCGTCGTCGTCCCTCACGACCGTGTAGAAATAGGCACGGAGGATCTGCCCGTACTTGCCGAACTCCGTGAGTAGTCGACGGAAGTCGACTTCGAACCCGAGGTTCTTGACGGTGGTGTGGAGGTTCGCACCATCGATAAAAAGGGCAATGCGATCGGTCATTCAAATCCCCGTCACACCGGATCAGTCTCTGTACGCTTTGGTACTGAAAAGTGCTTGAGCGCATTGTGGGAGCACCCTAGACGAAATGATTAACCCTAGTGGGTTTTGCTCGGGAAGGAGAAGGATTTTCCCACAGCACAACGCGGATCGTGCGCGCATTGATAAGGCGGCGGCAAAAGCGACTCCGGCCAGCCATCGAAGCGTGGTTTTGGATGAGAGGTACTTCGCAAGGCCCAATGCGCCTTCGCCGGGGTTAGCAGGCATAACGCGAACGCCGCCCGCTGGAGGCGAGGAACGTCATGCCAGTGGACCGCAGTTCGGGCCCAAGCGCTGCCATAGAGGTCGGGAGCATTGTGCAATGCAACAGCCGGCGATGTAAGGTTACTATTGCGTTACCGACAGAAACACTTTTAAATTTCGACTGAGCGACCTAAGCGCAGTTTCGCCCGGCCGCGATTTCTTATTGCCGATTTTTCGCACATTCAATTTTCGTCGATACGAAGCGATTCGCCAAGTCAACGACGACGGTTTTCCGTCCTGATTGCGCAGACAGTTTGTTGGTTGCTGAAAGACGTGAAGCAAAGCGGCATGTCCACTCCGTCATCTCAATAGGTCTTCTTACGCTGGTCCTGAGCGAGCCGGTTACGAGCGACGCGTGCCTGATCCAGTGCAAGTATTGGAAGGATTTCAGTCATGTCAGTTTACAAGTACGACGCAAGCACCAATACGTACGTTCTCGTCGATGGCTCGACTCTCCTTGGTTCCGATCCTTCAATCGCCAATTTCTCGGTCGCGACAGATCTTGCCGATTACGCGCCAGGCTCGACAGCAAACTTTACTGCGAATGTCGGAATCGGCGACATCATCACCTTCAATGTGAGCGACACCCTTGGCAAGGCCATCTCCGGTACCAGCCAGCCCTGGACGGTGACCGATGGCGGGCCAGGGGATCTCGATGGGCTCGCGAACGGAGTGATCCAGACCACGTGGGCGGTGGGCCAGGATGCAGCCGGCGAATCGTTCGTACTCAGCGCGATGGATCAGACGACGGGCTACCTTGCGACGACGACATTCACGGATGCGCCGAACAACGGCACGACGCCGGCCATCCAGCTCGCAACGCCGAACCCGAGTCCCGCAGCCCTCGATCTGACGACAGCGGGCGCTCAGGGGACGGTCGGCGGTGCCATCTTCCAGGAAGTGACCGGCACAGGCACCGGCAGTGGCTCGGTTACGGCTTTCTTGCGCGTCAACGGCGCGCCGAATGACACCGACGGCTCGGCTACGACGGAAGAGGGGTTCAACACAGACTTCCGTACCCCGCCGAAAGCGCCGCTGGACGATATCGATAGCCTTACTTTCACGCACTCGCTAACGCTGAACCTTGTGCCGATCGTGACTGTCGGCGGCGTTCAGTATCGCGAATTCCGCCTCGATCTCGGTGAAGCAGGCAACGGCAGCAACGATCAGGCCTACCTCTCGCTGGATTCGCTCCAAGTTTACGTCGGTGGCGCAAGCCTCGCGACCGTCTCGACGATGGATCGACCGCTTCAACAGGACGGTACGGCATCAAGCGGCGTAGCTGGTGGCACCCTCGTGTACGATCTCGATGGGGGCGGCGATACATGGCTGGCGCTAAAGGACCTGAACGCAGGTAACGGACAGACCAATTACCGGGTGTTGATCCCGGACTCCTACTTCACCGCTGCAGGCGCCACCTCGACCTCCGATGTTTTGCTGTATTCCGCGTTCGGCTATCAAGGCACGGTCAACGGCATCAGCTACGTTCAGGACAGTACCTACGAAGAATGGAGCGTCTCGAAGGCATCGGCGACAATTACGGGATCCAAGCTGATCGACGCCGACGGCAACCTTCAGACCACGGGCGACGAGACGCCGCGTGCCGGCTGGACCATCTATATCGATGCAAACAATAACAACCAGCTGGACTCTGGCGAACTGTCGACGACAACGGACGCGAACGGACAATTTACGTTCACGAACCTCGCTGCAGGCACCTATACGGTTCGCGAAGTTCTCCCAGCGGGATGGACCCAACTCGCACCGCAGAGTCCCGATGAATTCACCGTGACCGTGGCCGCCGGCGGCACGCAATCAGGCCTGAACTTCATCAACTTCCAGCAGTTCTCGATCTCGGGCACCAAGTACACCGACGTCGACGGCCACGACAACCAGGCCGCGATCGGGTCTGACGACACGGTGCTGGCCGGAGTGACGATCAACCTGTACGACCACAACGGCGCCACCAACACCGACACGCTGATCACGAGCCAGCTGACCGGCGTGAACGGCAGCTACTCGTTCACCGGGCTCGGTCCGCTGGCGGCGGGCCACAGCTACTTCGTGCAGGAGACGCTGCCGGCCGGCGATACCGAGACCTATGGCGCGGCCGGCTATACGGTCGCTGCGACCAGCGGCAACACCACGACGGGCGAGAACTTCGCCAACTTCCAGCAGTTCTCGATCTCGGGCACCAAGTACACCGACGTCGACGGTCACGACAACCAGACCGCGATCGGGTCTGACGACACGGTGCTCGCCGGGGTGACGATCAACCTGTACGACCACAACGGCGCCACCAACACCGACACGCTGATCACGAGCCAGCTGACCGGCGTGAACGGCAGCTACTCGTTCACCGGGCTCGGTCCGCTGGCGGCGGGCCACAGCTACTTCGTGCAGGAGACGCTGCCGGCCGGCGATACCGAGACCTATGGCGCGGCCGGCTATACGGTCGCTGCGACCAGCGGCAACACCACGACGGGCGAGAACTTCGCCAACTTCCAGCAGTTCTCGATCTCGGGCACCAAGTACACCGACGTCGACGGCCACGACAACCAGGCCGCGATCGGGTCTGACGACACGGTGCTGGCCGGAGTGACGATCAACCTGTACGACCACAACGGCGCCACCAACACCGACACGCTGATCACGAGCCAGCTGACCGGCGTGAACGGCAGCTACTCGTTCACCGGGCTCGGTCCGCTGGCGGCGGGCCACAGCTACTTCGTGCAGGAGACGCTGCCGGCCGGCGATACCGAGACCTATGGCGCGGCCGGCTATACGGTCGCGGCGACCAGCGGTAACACCACGACGGGCGAGGACTTCGCCAACTTCCAGCAGTTCTCGATCTCGGGCACCAAGTACACCGACGTCGACGGTCACGACAACCAGACCGCGATCGGGTCTGACGACACGGTGCTCGCCGGGGTGACGATCAACCTGTACGACCACAACGGCGCCACCAACACCGACACGCTGATCACGAGCCAGCTGACCGGCGTGAACGGCAGCTACTCGTTCACCGGGCTCGGTCCGCTGGCGGCGGGCCACAGCTACTTCGTGCAGGAGACGCTGCCGGCCGGCGATACCGAGACCTATGGCGCGGCCGGCTATACGGTCGCGGCGACCAGCGGCAACACCACGACGGGCGAGAACTTCGCCAACTATCTGTTCAAGCCGGCCGCTACCTTGACCCAAGGCTACTGGGGCTCACATACCGCCGCTTGGGATGGAAATCCGGGCCTCGGAAAGACGACGAGTCCCTCTGACGTTGCGGCCGAGGCCAACTGGAACAAGACCCAGCTCATCATCGGAGATGACAACCATAATGGTATCGCCGACGACGCTTTCGACCTGTCGATCGATCTTAAGCTTGCGCAGTCCCTCGAGTCGTCCGCCAAGTTGGGCGATCCGCGAGGAATCATGCTGGCTCAGTTGATCGCGACGCAGCTCAACATCAACAACGACTGGAACAAGTATGGTGTTGCCGACCTCGAGCCGCAGAAGTTGGTCGACGAAGCGATTACCTGGCTGAAGGGCACCGGTGGCATTCTCGCCGACGGCGTACTTACGAATTCGGAGGCCACTGTCTCCAAGAACCAGGTGGTGCTCGGAGCCGGAGGCGCCGGCTGGAACGGAACTTGGGGATCGGACCACGCTGTCTCCCCCGCGGACGGCAGTGGGCCGTTCATGGTCAATGGCCAGGATATTGCGAACGCGTTGGGGTGGTTCAACCAGGGCCAGCTTGTGGTCTCGCAGAACGGTTCCCAAGTTGCCTGGAACAACAACGGCACGTTCGAGAACGTTCACGCCAATGACCTCGACAATTTCTGGCACACGTTGAGCCAGGAGCACCTGATCTGACGATAGTCGTCGGGCACCGTATGGTTGAATCGGTGCCCGCGCGTTGTGCGATTTCGGACGGGACGGCAGACAACGTCGGTATGCCGAAGGATGATGTGCGCCCAGGAAACTCCGCCGTAACGCGACGCAGGTTTCATGTTGCTGGCGAGATCGAAATCCGCTCCACCAAACCCGTCTGGACACTCCGTAGCTCTACGGGCGCTTTAACTCTTCGAACACGCGTTGCTTCCTTGAGCAGCGATGTCTGTGCTAAATATTACGTCAAATTATTCGAAAATTGTAATTTGCGGCCAATGCGTTCTGAGCTCTGCCGGGTGAACTGGCGGTCATTTTTTATGAGAGGGGCGGTCATCCGCCAGGTTGCGTGAGCGTGCCTTCCAAGAGGCCGGACGAACTCCGGCACCTCCTCCAGACCTGCCAAGGTTACTTCGCGACGGCCGGCATCTTCAGCCTCGCCATCAACCTGCTGTACCTGGCGGGCCCGCTTTACATGCTGCAGGTCTACGACCGCGTGATCTCGAGCGCCAGCGAGATGACGTTGCTGATGCTGACGATCGCGCTTCTGCTGGCGTTCATGGCGCTTGCCGGACTGGACGCGGTTCGTGCCCGCGTGCTGACCCGGGCGAGCGTCCGGCTCGACCAGAAGATTGCGGCGCGCGTCATGACCGCGATCATTGATCGATCTGCCAATGCCGGCGGCACGCGCAGCCAACTGCTGCGCGACTTCGATACGTTCCGACAGTTCATCACTGGCCCCGGTATCAATGCGATCTTCGACTTGCCGTGGGCCCCGATCTACGTTGCCGTCATCTTCGTGTTGCACCCGTTTCTTGGCGCCTTTGCGCTCGGTTGCGTGTGTTTGCTCATCCTGATGGCACTGCTTAATGAATGGCTGACGAAGCTGCCGTTGACCGAAGCCGGAGAGAGCTCCGCACGCAACTACAGTTTCACCGAGATGAGCCTGCGCAACACCGAGGTCGTGCGCGCAATGGGCATGACCGGTGGTCTGCTGCGGCGCTGGCGTCGGGATCGCGACAGGATGCTCGAACGACAGGTCCTGGCAAGCGATCGCGCGGCAACGATGCAGAGCCTGATCCGTTTTCTGAGGCTCGCAATGCAATCCCTGATCCTCGGTCTTGGCGCCTATCTTGTTATCGAGCGGATGACCACGGCCGGCTCGATGTTTGCGGCTAGCATCTTGTTGGGACGCACGCTCCAGCCGGTGGAGCAACTGGTCGGCTCCTGGCGCAATTTGGTGTCAGCGCGAGCCGCCTTTCGGCGGATCCAGGACCTATTGTCGGCCAACCCGGTCCGAGATAGCGGACTTTCTCTGCCGCGCCCTGCGGGGCGATTGTCGGTCGAGGGGGTGACCTTTGTCCCGCCGATGTCGAACAGGCCGATCCTTCGCGGGGTCACCTTTGCGATCGAGCCGGGAGAGGTGCTCGGGATCATCGGCCCGTCGGGTGCGGGCAAGTCGACGCTATCCCGCCATCTTGTCGGCGTCCTGAGGCCGAGCGCAGGCGCAGTGCGACTGGATGGAGGCGAGGTTTCCAGCTGGGTCAAAACCTCGTTGGGCGACCATATCGGCTATCTGCCGCAAGATATTGAGCTGTTCGCGGATACGATCGCGGCCAACGTCAGTCGCTTTCAGAAAGGCCGGGACCAGGAGACGATCTTTGCGGCGCAAATGGCCGGCGTTCACGAGATGATTTTGCACCTGCCCGAAGGCTATGACACGCAGGTCGGCGAGGGAGCCTCGATCCTCTCAGGCGGATATCGCCAGCGCATCGGCCTGGCGCGTGCGGTGTTTGGAAACCCAAGTCTCGTGGTGCTCGACGAACCGAGTTCGAATTTGGATGCGGACGGGGACGCGGCGCTCGCAGATTGCGTCGTGCAGCTGAAGAAGCAGGGAACAACGGTCGTGATCGTGTCTCACCGACCGGCAACGATTGGGGTCGTGGACAAGATCCTGGTGCTGAGAGATGGCGTCGCCGAGATGTTCGGGCCCCGGGCCGAGATTTTGGCGCGTCTCACGCGTCCGGTGCCGGTTCCTGCCGTGCGGAGTACAGCGAGCTAGAGGGCAGCCCATGAGCATCTTGGACATCAGCGTTCGGGAATCGCCTTCCGCGCCAATTCCTCGGAAGACGCCTGCCGATCAAGCGCAGAGCGATTCCATCCGCGGCATAGCGCTGGTCGGCTGGATCATCATTGCGATCTTTTTCGGCGGCATAGGTACGTGGGCTGTCACTGCGCCCCTCAATGGCGCGGTCGTCGGCAACGCCGTCGTGAAGGTCGACGGCAACCGCAAG
This sequence comes from Bradyrhizobium sp. UFLA03-84, assembly GCF_002289535.1. Lineage (NCBI taxonomy): Bacteria > Pseudomonadati > Pseudomonadota > Alphaproteobacteria > Hyphomicrobiales > Nitrobacteraceae > Bradyrhizobium > Bradyrhizobium sp. UFLA03-84. The sequence goes on from NZ_NSJY01000014.1 coordinate 430,310, forward strand.
AGCGTGCAACATCTGGATGGCGGCATCGTCAAGGAGCTGCGGGTCAAAGAAGGGGACAAAGTCAATTTCGGCGATACGCTGATCGTCCTCGACGAGACCCAGGCGCAGGCCGAATACGATGTCCTTTCGCAGCAATACCTCGTGCTTCGCGCAACCGAGGTGCGCCTGCTCACGGAGCTTGATCACGGTTCGACACTTTCGATGCCCGACGACCTGAAGGCCCGATCCGGCGATCCTTATCTGAAAAGCGTCTGGAACGGGCAGGTTAGTCAGTTCGAAAGCCGCAAGTCGGCCCTGGAGGGCCAGCGCAGTGTCATCCGCGAGAAGATTAATCAGCTTGGATCGCAGATCACAGGAGCCGAAGCCCAGGTCAAGTCGTTTACCGATCAGATCACGTCGGTCCGTGCGGAAGCCAAGGACATCGCGCCACTGGTCGCGCGCGGACTCATCGCAAGACCACGAATTCTTCAGCTCGAGCGCTCCGCGTACGGGCTCGAGGGCCAGATTGCAGACGCCAATGCCAGCATCGCCAAGGCCCGCCAGGCGATCGCCGAACAAGACCAACAGATCGCGCAGCTCGACAATGATCGCATGACCGACGTGACAAAGGATCTACGCGATACTCAGGCGAAGATACTTGAGGTGATCCCGAAGACAATGAATGCCAAAGCGGTCCTCGGGCGAATGGAAATCCGGGCCCCGTATGCGGGCCGTGTGGTTGGCCTTTCGGTATTCTCGGTTGGTGGTGTCATTCAGCGAGGCGACAAGATCCTTGACATCGTTCCTGATCAAGACCTTCTGACAATTGAGGCGCAGATTGCGGTCGACGACATCAGCGATGTGCGTCCGAATATGCGTGCCGAAGTCCATCTGACGGCCTACAAGCAGCGTATCGTTCCAATCATCCACGGAGATGTCATTCAAGTTTCGGCCGACCGTCTCACCGATCCAAAGACCAACAATCCATACTACGTTGCTTTCGTGCGGATCGACGAGAACGAGCTCGCAGACCTTCCCAATATCCACCTTTATCCAGGAATGCCCGCTACCGTCATGGTTCCAACGGTCCAGCGCACCGCATTTGAGTATATCGTCGGGCCGCTCATCATGTCGTTCAATAATTCGTTCCGGCAGAAATGACTGCAAGATGGGATGCAATGATTGAGCTCGATTGGGGGCAGGGCGATGGATGTGAGCTCACAAATAACCGCGCAGCTGCGGCGTGGCCCAATGTAGGACGTCGGCCTGGTAACGCGGGGTGGTCGCGCGCCCGCGGTTGCGCTGAGTGGTCCGGCCGTTGCGCTCGGCGCCGCCAGCTGAGCCCATGATACGTGTGGTGATAAAGTCAAAATTCCCGCAAGCTTTGAGGGACTATTTTCGTTGCGCACTCGTGGCCTTGCTCTGTGTCCTGCTCTCCTGTTGCGGCGCTGCGCGGCAGGCCAATGAAAAGGAGGCGGGGCCGGCAGCAGACCCGACAGCGGAGACGGTAACAGCGGCCACCGAGCCGACACCAGCGGCGACAACGATACCGGCACCGCCCCCGGAGGCGACAAGGACGCCGTCACCAGCGTCGGAAACGGTCAATTTGAGCGGCGCACTCGCTGAATGTCGCAACACCTTCCCGGATCAGATTACGCAGGCGGTGGCGAGGGCGGCTTGCGTGATCAAGGCAACCGAACCGGTACGGCCGCTGTTGCCGTTTCCTGAATTGCTCGATCGGGAGAACGCGCTGCGCAAGGCGCTGGCAGAGCAGGTCCAGGCGAGGACGATGTCCCTGCTTGAGCGAAACGTCCAGATCCAGAAGCTCCATGCGCAACTCCTCGACGAAGAGCGCAGCAGGCTGGAGGCGGCGCCTGCCGACGTGAGCAAGCCGCCTCTCGCAGCCACGCAATGGCGACAATCCAACCCGGAGGGGTGTGGCCGGCTCGGAGGCGACGCTGCGACTTGTTTTTGACGAAAGCGATTTCTGGGGACTGCTGGGTTGCACCCACCGGTCCGAGTCGACGATGATCGGCGGTGAGGGACGTAAAGCATGCAGTCAGGCGGTAACTCACTTCAAGTGAGCCACGAGACGGGGCCGAGCGTGAATTCTGGGCGCAGCGACTACCTTCGGCCCTGGTTGCCGCTGTTGCTCGCTGCGACTGCCTATCTCACGATCGTCGCCAGGGGCACTTTCCTGCTGAAGGATGCCGACATCTACTGGCACATCATGGTCGGCCAGTGGATCGTCGATCATCGTGCCGTGCCTCACGCCGATATGTTCTCCTTCACGATGCGCGGTGCACCCTGGATCACCAGCGAGTGGCTCTCGGAAGTCCTTTTTTTCGTTGCCTACAAGCTGACCGGATGGACGGGACCCGTGATGCTGGCGGCGCTATCGGCGTCGGCCGCGTACTACCTGCTTGCGCTCCTGCTGCTGAAAAGATTGCCGAACATACCGGCCGCGATCCTGACGTCGGCTGCAATCGTCATGACGTCGTTCCACGTGTTCACCCGCCCGCATGTCCTGGTCTTTCCCCTGATGGTGGTATGGGCTGACGCTCTGGTCAGTGCCAGCGGCGAGCGACGGGCGCCTTCCCTGGTCTATCTCCCACTCGTCACGCTCTGGGCCAACCTTCACGGAAGCTTCACGCTGGCCTTGGCGCTGATTGGGCCGTTCGCCCTGGAGGCGCTCTGGATGTCGGATCGATCGGACCGCGTCAGGATTGCAGTCCAATGGATTCGCTTTGGGGTGCTGGCGCTTGGGGCGGCTTGCATCACCCCGTATGGGCCGGAATCGATGCTGGTGATCGGGCGCATTTTGCACCTGGGAGGCGCGCTCGCCCATATCAGCGAGTGGCAGCCGATCGACTTCAGCTCGTTCAATGCTGTCACGCCATGCCTGATAGCAGGCCTCGCCTACCTGCTTTACAGCGGGCTCAAGCTCCCACCGATCAGGATCGCGATGCTCCTGGCGGTGGTTTATCAGATGCTCGTCCACGTGCGCTATGTCGATGTTTTTGCACTGGTTGCGCCGTTCTTCGTTGCGGGTCCGTTGGCGCAGCACCTGTCGTGGCCGCAGTTGCGGCACGACCGCAAAGTTGTCGCCCCGGCGCGCTCGACGATGATCGCAGCGATCACCGCTCTCGTCATCGCCAGCGGCGTGATGATCGCGGTCAAGGAACTCTCGCCACCACTCGTGCCGCGCGCCGCGGTTGAGAAGCTGAAGGAGCAAGGCGCAAGTCGCGTCCTCAATGCCTACTTCTTCTGCGGATATCTGATGTTCCAGGACATTCCGGTGTTCATTGATTCGCGGGCCGAACTGTACGGATCGGCCTTTCTCGATCGCTACGTGAATGCCATCTCGCTCTATGACCTGCCGGATTTCGTCAGGATGCTCGATGAATTCAAGATCGACGCGACGCTCCTGGCGCCGTCGACTCCTGCGGTAGGGCTGCTCGATCGGTTGCCGGAGTGGCAGCGGGTCTACGCCGATGACGTGGCCGTCGTCCACGTTCGGCGACGGCAGGGCGACAGTGCGCCATTGCGGAAGTAGCTCGATACTTCATGACCGCCTGGCAGGCTCCCATTGGCTGGTTGGGACCGCAAAATACCGGGGGCCGCGGTCGGGCTCGGCGGCCGCATAGGCGGCGGCGCCGAGCGGCGGCTGCTCTGACCGTATTCGCACGGAGTGATCGCATGGAAACGTCACGAAATGCGGAAATCCCTATAATTTAAGGGGTTCCCGCCATTGCCTCCACATCGTCGTGGCCGACGAGCATGTCGGCCGCCTACGCCAGTAGGGTTAATAAACGATTACCAAGTGACAGCTTTCTCGCGACGCATTATAAGAAAATCCTAGTTGGCTTTGGATTTTGCCCGCCAACGTATTGCGTAAATTCATCGTAAAAGGGATATTTTCCTATGTTGAATCTCTATATCCAGACCACCGAAGCCTTCAAGCGTCTCGCCTCGGACAAGGACGGCGTTGTGTCGTTCGAGTACGTGATCGTGGCCGCTTGCGTCGTCGCTGCCGTCGCCGCGGCATTCGGAACCGGCACCGGGTCCGGCATCGGCTCGGCGCTGAGCTCCGCGATCAGCACGATCACCACCAACGTCACCGCTGCGGTCTCGGCCTGATCCGAACATCGACGGCGTTGGCAGAGTCATTCTGCCAACAGTCGTCAACCGGATTGCGATGTCGGCAAGGTAGAGGAGGTTATCTCCATGTTGCGTTACATCAAGGCCAGGGAAACGTTGCTGCGTCTGCGCACGGACAAGGACGGCGTCGTGTCGTTCGAATACGTGATCGTGGCCGCTTGCATCGTCGCCGCTGTTGCTGCCGCTTTCGGAACAGACGCCACGACCGGTATCGGCTCTGCGCTGTCCAGTGCGATTAGCACCATCACGAGCACTGTTACCGCCGCGGCTTCTGCTTAAGCAGGGAAGATCTCGCTTCGGCGGGGGCATCATTTTATGCCCCCGCTACTTCTGAGGCGTATATTTTATGAATTGGATTGCGTCCACGACCTCGTGTCTGGAAATCGCATTGTTGTTCTATGTCGCAACGATCGATATCGCGACACGGTTGATCCGAAACGAAGTTTGTCTGGCACTGGCGTTCCTCGGGATCGTTGGTCAATTGGCCGGTCCGATGCAGATTGGCCAGTCGCTGATCGTTGCTGCAATCCTGTTTCTGGTGCTGTTCGTGATCTACCAGCAGGGAATGATCGGCGGCGGCGATCTCAAATTGCTGGTTGCCCTGGCGATCGGTCTGCCGCTCGCCGGCGTGATTGAATTGCTGACCGTAACTGCATTGGCCGGTGGCGCTCTGGCCGCAGTGCATTTGATGATGCGCCGTCTGCCATATCCGAGGCTGGCGCCCGCCGGATCCTCGCTTGCGCGAAGGGTCTATGCGGTCGAGCGCTGGCGTCACTTGAGGCATGCACCGCTGCCCTACGGGGTCGCCATCGCATGCGGCGGTATCTGGGCTATTTTGAGCAAAGGATTTTGACATGTCGTCCGCCCTGCGCGTCTCGATCATCATGGTGCTGCTGCTCGCGGCTACGGCACTCGGGCTCATTGCCTACAACGCGAACCGCAAGGACGTGGTTGTCGCCGAGGTAGCGGAAAAGCAGGTAGCGCCGGTGGCGCCGGCGGCGACCGTCGGTTACTTCGTTGCGACGCGTCCGCTGCCGAAGGGAACGCTGGCGCGGGACGAGGATTTCGCGGTGCGCCAGGCGGTGCCGAAAGCTGTCCCGGCAGGGGCAATCCTCGAAACGCCTGACAGCAAGGCCGGACTTCCCGGTTCTCTGGTCCGCAAGTTCGTCGAAGCCGGCAGCGCCATCACCTTGGAGGACATCCTCCGTCCGAAGGATCGTGGCTTCCTCGCCAGCGTGCTGGCGCCGGACAGCCGCGCGATCAGCATCAAGGTCGACGAGGAAACCGGCGTCTCGGGTCTGATCAGGCCTGGCGACAATGTCGACGTGGTGCTGACCCAGGTGTTCGAGAAGGCGGATCCGGTGAAGCGCGCCGTCAGCGAAACCGTTCTGTCCAATGTGCGCGTCATCGCGATCGACCAGGAGATTGCACAGGGCGGGCGTCCCGTCAGCAACGCCGTCGTCGGCAAGACCGCGCAAACCGTTTCGCTGGAGCTCAAGCCGGAGCAAGTCAAGAAGGTCGCCGTCGCAAAGCAGCTAGGAACGCTGTCGCTCGTGGTCCGGGCTGCGGCCGAGCAGTGGGACAAGGCCGACACAGGTGCGACATCGAGCTGCGATGTCTCGCCCGAGTTGGCGCGTCAGAGTGCGGTTGCCGGCCAGAGCACCACGGTGGCGATCTATTCCGGCAGCGGGATGAAGCAATACTCGGTCAAAAAGCAGGATGCGGACGACGACTACCGTGCAGGATGCGATGGGCCGTCCCCGCTCGAGGCTCAGACCACAGCGGCGGCCAGCGACCTTGTCAAAGGGGCGGAGAAACGTTGATGAGTGTGAACATGGCAATGGTTGATCCGCCCGAAGAGACGACGACGTCCCTTGTTGCGCGTAATCGTATCGTCTGCTTCGTGAACGACGAACTGAGCGCGGCAGCCCTGCGCAAGGGTCTGGACGGCAGCAATCTGGTGATCCGGCGTGGCACCATCCGGCATGCGACACGGATGCTCGAGACCGACACCGATCTGTACGCGCTGGTGACCGACATCAGCGGGCTGGATGATCCCTTCACCGAGCTGGAGCGCCTCGCCAGCGTCTGTCCGCCCGACGTGAAGGTGGCCCTGATCGGCGATAACAGGGAGATCACCTTCTACCGCGAGCTGATGGAGATCGGTCTTACCGAGTACCTTCCGACGCCGATCACCCGGGATATGGTGCTGGACCAGCTGCGTCCGAAGCTGATCGGCGATGCCGCGCCTGCGCATAATGACCGCGGCGGGCACGTGGTCTCGATCTGCGGCGCACAGGGCGGCGCCGGCGCGACCAGCATTGCGATCAACCTCGCGATACAACTGGCAGAGACCACCAAGGCGAAAGTGGCGCTGCTCGACCTGCATCTGCAGAATGGCGAAACCGCGGTGATGCTGGGTGTCCGTCCGGGGCCTGGTTTGCGCATCGCGCTCGAAAATCCGATGCGGGCCGACACGCTGTTTCTGGAGCGCGCGGCAATCGAGGTGAACGATCGGGTTTGCTTGATCGCCGGCGACGAAGATCTCGATGCCAAGCTCGACATCACCGAGGCAGGCGTGCGGCACGTTCTGGGCTTGCTGCGCCAGCGGTTCAACTACGTCGTGGTCGACGTGCCGGTGCCGTTCCCGGCATCGATCTATCCGGTGATCCAGATGTCGCGTCACGTGCTGGTGCTGCTGGAAGCCGAGGTGACCGGCCTGCGCAACGCGCACGCGCTCCGCAACGCCGTCACCAACATCGCGGGCAAGGACCGGGTCTTCACGTTGCTCAACCGTGCCGGCCGGCCTGGCGGCCTGCCCAGGGCGACGATCGTGAAGGCGCTTGGCGCCGAGCCCGACATGGTGATCCCCGATCTCGGCAAGGGCATGACCCAGGCGGTCAACCTCGGCGTTCCCGCGCTCAAGCACGTATCCGGGTTGCGGCGTCACCTGGCTCCGATCGTACGGGAGATCACCGGCGTCGGCGCCAACAAGAAGGCCGGGTGGAAGAGGTGGCTCGGGCTATGAAAAAGTTCGGCAGGCGCGCAGATGAAATGCCGGTGCGGATGCCCGGTGCGGTGCTGGTCGCGCCGACCCCGGCAGCAAGCGTGCAGCCGGTCCCGCCACCCTTGCCGCCGGTGGAACCAGGCGCGGCCCCATCGCCGCCCAGCCTGTTTGCGTCGGCGCCGAAGCGTGAAGAGCCTTCGCACCATCCGGTGATGCCGGCATCGCTGCGCGAACGGGTGATCGAGCAGATCGAGCCGGCGGTGGCAACGACAGTTTCCCGCGACGTGCTGCGGCGGCAGATCGAGGAAATCATCCACGGCATCGCCAACCAGGAGCGGCTCGAGCTGTCGGGCCGCGAGCAGCTCTTCCTGGCGGAGGAGATCGCCGACGACATGACCGGCTACGGGCCGCTTCGTCCGCTGCTGCTCGACGAGACGATCAACGACATCATGATCAACGGGCCGAGCAACGTCTATGTCGAGCGGGCCGGCAAGCTGGAGCGGGTAGCGGTCCGGTTTCGCGACAATGACCACATCGCCTCCGTCGCGCAGAAGATCGCCTCGCAGGTCGGCCGCCGCGTCGACGAATCCAGCCCGATGGTGGACTGCCGTCTGCCTGACGGCAGCCGCGTCAACATCATCCTGCCGCCGCTGGCCATCCACAGCCCGTGCATCTCGATCCGCAAGTTCCCGAGCCGGCGCTACAACATCGCCGCGATGATCGAGAACGGAACGATGAACGCGGCGCTTGGCCAGCTGCTCGAGATCGCCTCGCGTTGTCGGCTCAACGTGCTGGTCTCCGGCGGCACCGGTTCGGGCAAGACGACCTTGCTGAACGCCTTGAGCCAGTTCATCGACCACAGCGAGCGTATCGTCACGATCGAGGACGCGGCCGAGCTCCAGCTGCAGCAGCCGCATGTGATCAGCCTGGAGACGCGGCCGCCGAGCCTCGAAGGCACGGGACAGGTGAATCAGCGCGATCTGTTGTGGAACGCACTGCGTATGCGGCCGGACCGCATCGTCGTGGGCGAGGTGCGCGGCGCCGAGGCATTCGACATGCTGCAGGCGATGAACACCGGTCATGACGGATCGATCTCGACGGTGCACGCCAACAGCACGCGCGATGCACTGACTCGCGTGGAAAACATGGTGCAGATGGGGCAGGTCAATCTGCCCTCGCGTGCGATCCGCTCCCAGATCGTCGCCGCGCTGGATCTCATCGTGCAGGTCGAGCGCATGCGGGACGGTCAGCGACGCATCGTGCAGGTCAGCGAGGTGATCGGTCTCGAGGGCGAAGTGATCACCACCAATGACATTGCGCTGTTCGAGTACAAGGACGAGGACATTCACGGGCGGATTTCAGGTACCTACAGGTCCACCAACGCGGTCCCGAAATTCAAGAGCCGCCTAGTCTATTACGGGCTTGACCGGGCCTGGGCCGATGCGATGAGGCAGATCTGATGTCGACCCCCCTGGTCATCGTTCTGGCGCTTCTGCTGTGTGCGACGCTCAACACGCTGTGGCTCGATTCGCGACAGCGGCGCATGGACCGCCAGCTCGAGATCGCGCTGCCAACGGCTCAGGCGGCAACCCTGGTGTCCATTCGTCGCGCGGCCAAGGATTCGCGTTGGAATCTGCTCAATCGCGTGGCCAACTACCGGCCCCAGATGGTGTACGCCGTGCGTCCGGTCTATGTGCTGCTTGCCGCGGCATTCGCGGCGGCCGGGGTCCTCTATGCCAACCAGTTCTTGAAATTCTCCGGCCTGAAGGCGGGTACCGCAGCCGCGATCGTCGCCTTGCTGGTCGTGCGCGGCCTGTTTGGATGGCAGCAGCGGCGGGTCGCAAACCAACTGTTCCAGCAGCTTCCCGACGCGATCCAGTTGGTGACGGGTACCGTCCGGTCGGGATTGCCTGTCAACGAAGCGTTCCGCACCATCGCGCGCGAGATGCCGCAACCGACTTCCGGGCAATTCGCCATCGTCTGCAATGAATTGAATCTCGGCAGGTCGCCTGAGGAGGCCGTGGAAGACGTCTATCGGCGAACGCAGGTGCCGGAATATGCGATGTTCGCGGTGACGCTTGCGGTGCAATTGAAGACCGGCGGCAGTCTCGCGGAAACGCTGCAGACGCTGGGCGAGACGGTCAGCCAGCGGGTCGCGCTGGCGGCCCGTGCCAAGGCGCTGGCCGGAGAGGTGATCTTCTCCTCGCGCGCCCTCACGGCCGCGCCGGCGCTCATTGGCGGGATGCTTTACTGGATCAATCCGCGGTCTGTCGACCTGCTGTTCTCCGATCCGCAAGGAAACATGCTGCTTGCGTACGCGGTGTGTTCGGTCGTGATGGGTCATTTTGTCATCCGCTGGATGGTGAGAAGGGAAACGTCGCTATGACGGCCGGTGTCGGTTTGGCGGGGCTCGCCGTCGCAGTCGCGGCTGCGACCTTCCTGTTGATCATTCGCGAGCTCCATCTCCGCGCCCTGGACACGCGCGTGTCGAACGCGGTGCTGGGCATCCCCGACCGATCCAACTCGCCGCAGGACCTGATCGGGTGGCTTTCATCGGTCGGCACGCGCTACAGGCGCTTCTACGCGCAGGAAAATCTCGCCGAGCTGCGGTTGGTCCTGCAATCGGCCGGCTTCAATCACTATCGGATGTTGCCGATCTGGATCGGCTTCAAGATGGTGAGCTCGTTCCTGCTTCCGATCGCGGCCTTCGCCATCTCGGAAGTTCTGGGAAGGCCGTTCAGCGACGTGATGATCTTCACGTTCATGGGCCTGGCGGTCGGAATCATGGCCCCACGCCTGATTCTGATGGTCACGAAGCGGCGCTTCGATGCGGCAATTCGCGCGGGCACGCCCGACATGATCGACCTGCTCGTGGTCTGCAGCGAAGCCGGCATGGGCCTGGAGAGCGCGCTGGAACGCGTGGCGGACGAAATGCGGGAGACCAATCCTGCGATCGCCCATGTGTTGCACGGTCTGCTCGATGATCTGCGGATCCTGCCGACCCGTGCAGAGGCGTTCGAGAAGCTTGCTACGACGTCGGATGGGCTCCGTCGTTTCGGCACCATGGTCAGCCAGAGCCTGCAATACGGCACGCCGCTGAGCCAGGCGCTGCGCAGCATCGCGACGGACTTGCGCCGGGAGCGCATCACCAAGCTGGAAGAGAGGGCGCACAAGCTGGGCGCCAAGCTCACGGTTCCGATGGTGCTGTTCCTGCTGCCGGCAATGTTCGTCATCCTGGGCGGAAGCCCGTTCCTCCACCTCATGCGTACATTCACCAACCTCGGTCACTAAGCCAAGAGCGCAACTACCATGAGTGCAAGTACAATGACATTGCCGGCAAGCCTGGCCTACGATCGGATCACCCGGGTCCTCGGCAGCGCGTGGTTTTTCCTTCTCGGGCTGGTCGTCACGCTCAAGCTCGGAACGATGGGTGGCGAACCCTGGCCATCGATCGTGTCGAGCCTTTGCGTCGCGGTGTTCTACCTGCTGCTGGCTCTGCTGATCCTCACCCGGGGGCCTGCCAAGGCGCAGGCGGAAGGCCTGCTGCCGCGGATTGCGGCCTTCGTCGGCACCTATTTCCCATGGACGATCACGTTCTTCGACAAGACCGAAGGGACGCTGGCAAACCTGGCATCCACGGTTTGCGTGCTGGCGGGCGTGATCATGATCCTCGTCACGATTCGGCACCTTGGACGGTCGTTCAGCCTGGTGCCGCAGGCACGTTCGGTGGTGCAGACCGGCCCGTACAAATGGATCAAGCATCCTCTCTATCTATCGGAAGAGATCGTGTTCCTCGGGGTGGTGTTGCAGCATTTGAGCTGGATGACCGTGGCCCTGCTGATCCTGCACATCGGCATCCAGGTCAGCCGGATCCTCTACGAGGAGGACGTGCTTCGGCGTACGCTTCCTGAATATTCCAGCTACGAGGCATCGCGCTGGAGATTGATTCCCTACGTTTGGTGAGCTGCCATGCCTAGCAGGGAGAGTCGTAAGAGCCTCAAGCGTTTGCTGATCGCGGATCAGCGCGGCGCCGTCGCGTTGGAGGTGCCGGTCGTCTACGTTTTCCTGCTCCTGGTCGTTCTTCTGCCGCTTGCCGATCTTGCGGTCGCGGGCTTCCAGTACATATCGGCGTTCGCAGCGTTACGCGGGTTCGGCCAATCCATCTTGTATTCCCCGCCTCCTGACGTCACCAGTGCGACCACTTGGCAGAATACCGCGACCGCCAAGGCCGATAGCCGATATCCGATCACCAACTTTCAGCTGATTTGTGGCGACAGCAATGCTGTCTGCTCCTCAAGCAACTCCGATCCTTCGCAGCCGAAGTATTACTCATACGCAACAACGGTCACGTTGGCGCCGATGGTGCTGCAGTCAGTGTTGTGCGTCAGCGGCAATACCAATCCCTGTGCTTTTACGCTGTATTACTCGGAACGGTTTCAATAGGTGTTCCATGCGAAACATGCTCCATTGCCGTAGAGGCTCGGCCGCGTTCGCAACAGTCATTGCGCTGGTGCCGCTGATCGGAGTGATGGCGCTCGGCGGAGAGGCAGGAATGTGGTACGTCACCCAGCAGCGCGCCCAGGGGGCGGCTGACGCGGCCGCCTATGCGGGCGCCTTGCGGTTGGCGTGCGACAGTGCTCCACAACCTGGCGTAAGCTGCAATAATTCACAGGCATACGATTATCGCGGCAAGCAGGTCGCCGCTCAGAATGCGTTCTGCAATTCGGGCGACACATCGTATCCCGGCTCCATTTGCTCGACGAGCCTTCCGAGCAACGTTTCTCAGAGTGTCCAGATCGCTTCGCTGACGTCGTGGAATGGAAACGCGGGAACGTTCGTCCAGGCCATCGTTAGCCAGCAGCAGCCGGCCTACTTGGCCACGGTCCTCGGTATGTCGACGATCAATGTTGGCGCGTTGGCAGTCGCCCAAGTTGATAGTCTCGCCAAGCCGCCATGCGTGTTGGCTCTGAAGGACGCTGTCACATTTCAAGGCAGCGCAACTGTGACGTCGACAACATGCGGTATTTCGTCGGACAGTGCGGCGTCAAATGCAATCGGCTTCATCGGCAATTCCGGCATCTCGGTCAGTGCGCCAAGCTATACGGTCGGCGGCTGCTCTCAAACCGGAGGAAGCCAATGCACGGGCGTGCAGACTTATCAGCAGCCGATTCCCGACCCGTTGAGTGCCGTAAACACTGCGCTATCCGCGTTGAAGACGTCAGATTTTGCGAGCAAGAACAACAGCTCGACGCCTTTGCCGTATGAGACGTGCAGCTGTTACAATAGCAGCAATAATCCGACGTTTGGTTCCGCGCTAAGTGGCACGTACTATTTTTCGGGGAACGTCAAAATCAATATGAATCCAACCATAACGGGTACGGCCACCCTGATATTCTTCGCAGGAGCATCGCTCACGATTACCGGCAGCCCGACGATCCAGTTGACGGCAATGAAATCGCCTTCCGGGCCGTCGGTATTGTCAGCTTCGGTCAAGGCGCAGATGAAAGATCTTCTGATCTACGATGGTGAGGCCTATTCAAAGCAAGGTGTCAACATCAGTGGCACCTCCACAAGCTATTTCAACGGCACGGTTTATGTGCCGAATGCTCCCGTCACATACGGAGGGAACAGCACGTCGGGCGCCCCCGCTTCCGGCTGCTATCAGGTCATAGCCTACGCCGTGACATTCCAAGGCAATACGACGCTGGACAACAGTAAGTGTACGTCCGATGGGGCGAGCAGGCCGAATGTTCAAACCGTACGTTTGGTGCAGTGATGAGGAAGCTCGATCAGCGCGGCGTCGCGGCCCTGGAATTCTGCATCGTTGCGGTGCCGCTGTTCACCCTGATCTTTGCCATCATCGATTTCGGGCGGTACGCGATCACGATGCAGTCGTTGCGCGCGCTTGCTGATGCCGGCGCGCGGGCGAACATCATTCAATGCTACACACCTGCCGTCATCGCGGGCACATCACCGTCCGCTTGTACCACTGACTATTTGTCGGATACACAGAAGCAAGCGGCCGCTCCCTTCCTGTATAACTCCAGTGTGGGACTCTCGCCGACGGTGACCACCACTGCGGGCGCCTCGGCGCTGACCGTGACGGCGTCTTCGCCCAACTTCCAGATGATGATGTCGGTCTGGGGCACCTCGTTCAACGCCCCGAGCGCGTCCACCCAGATTCCGTTCTGACAAGCCCGATTCGAGGCAGTCCCGGCTTGGATCGTTCGGGCAGGCAGCCGCCTGGGCGTCCGCGCCATTGGGCGCGCCCGCAAATAACCCAACCGGGCTACGGAAGTGGTGCGCGGTGGCAACATCGGGCAGTTTTCTCAGGGGTCGGCGCTGCCCGGCCGGGCTCTTTCCTTGCAATCAGGACGCGTGGCGGGAGATTATCAGGAGCCGCCATTAGCGGCCTGGCGGGTGGGGATCACGGAGCGAACTGCGTTTTGGTTCAGCTCGACACGCCAGGGAATGGGAATTTCGCGAGTAACTATTTGTAGTCGGACAGACTGTAAGCTCTACGGCGTGGTGCACGAGCTGGAGTGATCGGGACGCCGAGGCCGTAGGTTTACGGGGGATCGTCGTGGAGACGCGGCGAAGGGGATTGGCATGATGGGAAGTCGCGTTTCGGTTGATGCGGGACTTGGGCTGGTCGCCTTGAGCGCGATCGCGTTTGGCGCTGCGGTTGCCCTGTTTCATTTCGCCGATCCAGCCGCCGCCGCGGAGCGGCGGGTTCAGACCGGCGGCGTCTTCGTCAGCGAGATGAGCGACGTCCAGCGCGTCCGGGTGACCGTCAACAAGTCACGGACCTTCAGGGTCGACACGGCATTTTCGACGATCGTCGCAGGCTCGCCCGACATCGCCGACGTCAAGTCGCTGAGCGACCATCTGGTCTATGTCCAGGGCAAGAAGACCGGCACCACCAACGTCATCCTGTTCGACAGCTCGATGAAGCAGATCGGCATCCTCGACGTCGAGGTGACGTTCGATATCAGCAATCTGCAGCAGAACATTCAGTCCGGCACGGGAACGCGCGGCATTCGCGTATCGGCGTCGGAAGGCCAGGTGGTGTTGAGCGGCATGGCCGCCGACGCGGTCGTCGCGGAGAAGGCGCTGGCGATTGCCAAGGGCAGCGTTCCCGAGGGCGGCATCGTCGTCAACGCGATGAGCGTCGCTGCGCCGCAGCAGGTCATGCTCGAGGTGCGCTTCCTCGAGGTCAGCCGCCAGGCGGGGCGCGACCTCGGTGTGAACCTGATGGCAGCCAACGCCAACGGCACCAACATCGGCATTTCGGGGGCGGGTGGCGTTGCAGCCGCTGGCCGAGCTCCCATTGGGGGTATCAACACCAACAATGGCCAGTTCGGTGCCGGAGGCGGTCCAGTCGGTGCCCCACCCACCGGCAGCCTTCCAGTGCTAGGAACGATAAATACGCTCGTCGGGTCCGCCGGCGGCGTGTCTCCGGCGCCATTCGGAAGCCTGCTGACCAGCATCCTCAGGACCAGCAACGGCAGTTCGGTGGATCTTCTGATCACCGCGCTGGAAACCAAGGGACTGGCGCGCCGGCTGGCGGAGCCGAACCTGACCACGCTTTCCGGCGATGCCGCGCGCTTCCTAGCCGGTGGCGAATTTCCGGTGCCGGTCCCAAGCCAATCGTCGAACGGGTTCCCGACCGTGGCGATCGAGTACAAGAAGTTCGGCGTCGAGCTGGCCTTCGTCCCGACCGTGCTCTCGCGCGGCCTGATCAACCTCCGCGTCGAGCCCTCGGTCAGCGAGCTCGACTTCGCCAATTCGGTCACGATCCAGGGCACCAACGTCCCGTCACTAACCCGCCGCGACGCACGCACCACGGTCGAATTGCGCGACGGCCAGAGCTTCGCCATCGCCGGCCTGCTGCAGACCCGCAACCAGCAGGACGTCTCGCAATTGCCGTGGATCGGCTCGGTGCCGGTGCTCGGAGCCTTGTTCAGCAGCAAGTCCTACCAGCAGCAGGAAACCGACCTGGTCATCATCGTGACGCCGCGCCTGGTCGCGCCGGCGGCGCCCGGCCAGCAACTGGCATCGCCGCTCGACTCGCGCCTGCCGGCCAACGACGTCGATTTCTTCCTCAATGGCCAGATGGAAGTCCGCAAGCGCTATAACGACTACGTCAATTCCGGCGGCGACGTGAAGGGCCCCTATGGCCACATCATCGCGCCCGATGCGGTCGTCCGCGCTCCGCCACCGGCCGCCGCTGCAGACCAGCCGGTCGTGAAGACCCTGAACTAGAGGAGGCGAGAGATGTCTTTCAGATACCTGGCTCTGCTCGCACCCTTCCTGCTCGGCGGCTGCTACGGCGTTTACGGGCATGACGAGATGGACCGCTACGTGCAGCGTTCCGACACCATCACGATGAGTGCCGGCAATGCCAAGGAGGTCAACGCCGCCACCCACACGATCCACCCGTGGCCGGCCTATGTCGGCGATCGCCGGATCGCGTATGACGCACGTCGTGCGACCGAGAGCGTGAAGCGCTACGGCACCACGTCACGGCCGGTCGATCAGCTGCCCGACTTCGGCGAACCGACCAAGGCGATGGGTCAGGCGCCGCCGGTCACCACGATTCAGAATGTCAACACGACCGGATTGGGAGCCGGGACCGGAGGCTCGGTGGCCGTCGGGGTTGGGGGCAAGTAGCCGTGAGCTGACCCGGCGGCGGGGACCAGATGCCGGGGCGGGCTCGAAAGGGAAGTGCGACGTTGGGTTCTGGCGCTGGCCTCGGTGTTTCGGTCGCGCGGTCTGTTTCTCGTAGGTAGTTTCGCGATGATGTTTCGAATGGGGCAAGAGATGCGCTGGACTTGGGGAACGGGACGAGGGTTGCGTCGTCTCGCGCCGGCGTTGCTCTGCTGCTGCCTGGCGACCGGCCTTGGGGCTTGCGACTACACGACGCGGGAAGCTGCGATCGTCGCGCCGGTAGACCCGCCCGGCGGCGACCCCGTGCAGGAGCCGACCGACGTCAAATACTATCCCTCGGACGAGCCGGTGCGGTTGGGGCTCGAGCAGTACAATCGCGGCAACTACGGCATCTCCCAGCGCTATTTCAAGGATGCGGTGGAGAAGGCGCCCAAGGACGTCACGGCGTGGGTCGGGCTTGCGGCGAGCTATGACAAGTTGCGCCGCTTCGATCTTGCCGATCAGGCCTATGCGCAGGCGATCCGGATTGGCGGCGAAACCGTGCAGATCCTGAACGACCAGGGATATTCCCTCATGCTGCGCGGCAATCTGGGCGGCGCGCGGCGCAAGTTCGAGAAGGCGTATTCGCTCGATCCGGGCAACCCGGTCATCGCCAACAACCTCGAGCTGCTCAACGGCAGCCGGAAGTTCATCGAGCGGCCGCCGAACAATCAGCCGTAGAGGAGCTGGCCCCTCGCGGGGCGGCGGCTTCGTTCTAATCATGCCTTCTGCGGCAGGGGCAGGGGCGGTCGCGCGAGCGCGACAAATGGCAGACCAATCGACGCCTCAAACAATCCGGCAGCCGGAGGCCGAGCCCGCGCTGCGCCGCAGTCTCGAAGCCGTGAGCGGCACGCTTTGTTCGCTATCTGAACCTGGCCCAAAACAGATCGATGATTTCTGCAGGCCGGCGCTTGGCGCCGGGTGTCCGGCTTTCCTTACCTAGTTCGTTCTGATCCTTGCGATGCCGGAGATGCCGGATTGGCCAGCTCAAGCTATTGATATGTCCGCTCGTTCAGCAGGCACAAGTCCCGTTGTAGGATATTCATCCGCGGTCGGCACCCACGCCGTGCCGAACATTATGTCCCAGAACGGAAAAACGCGGCGAAATTCCTGTCTCGATGCTCCAGCCGCACTGAGTGATGGATCCGATGCCATTGCGGGTTGTTGATCCATGTCGCAAACCGACCGAAGTAAGTGAGAACCCGTATCGGGGATAAAGATGACTACGCCCACGGCTAATGCCATGTGTGTCGGGACCCGAAACAAGATGACATTGATTGGAAGTAAGGCGTCAGAAAGCACCCGCTTGAGCCAATAATGTCGGCCGCCGGTATGAATGTGACGGCATTCGCGCTGTGATAAAACGAATGCATCGACCAAAGGGTCGGAATCGCGCGTTGTAATCGATGAAATGCGTATTTGTAGAGATCCACCACAATCACGATGGATGCGAAAGAGGCGTACAACCAGCAACCTCCGGTGGGTAACTCAATCCAGCCAAAGCTGCAATCACAACCTCAGGGGTACAGATGCTCCCGTCATTTCTGACCGATAGTGTAATTGGGGCGCACGGCTGACTACGCCGCCTTGTACATGGGAATTTAATATTGCACTCGCCGCTTTGGAGAAGAGGTGGCCCATATTCCCCACTCCGAATTTCTTGATGGTTGGCTGGCAGTTCATCGTGAGCGTCGGGCTGGAAAATATGCTCGCTCCGGTGGCTGCAATATGCGCTGCCGAAATTGAGCTGCTGCCGGTTTCGTGGACGCTCAGTTAAGCTTAATCCCACCTTTCGCTCGAACTCAACCGGGCTGAGATAGCCGATCGTCGCGAGTGCCGTCGGGTGGCGTTGTATAACCGCTCAATATAGTCGAAGACATCGGCTCTGGCCTCGTTCCTGGTTCCGCGCGGTGCGCTCGGTCTTGAGCTACGAGAAGAAGCTCTCCATCGCCGAGTTGTCCCAGACTTTGCCCGCTCAACTCATGCTGCACACGATGCCGCTGTCGGCCATCAGCCGCTGAAACTGCTCGCTGGTGTATTGGCTGCCCCTATCGGAGTGGTGCAGCAGCGCGTTTGGCTTGCCGCGACGCCAGATCGCCATCAGCAGAGCATCCGCGACCAGTTGCGCCGGCATGCCGGCGCTCATCAACCAGCCAACCACGCGACGCGAGAACAGATCGATGACGGCCGCCACGTAAAGCCAGCCCTCGGCGGTCCAGATGTAGGTGAAGTCGGCGATCCATTTCTGGATCGGCCCCTCGGCGTCGAACTGCCGATCCAGCAGATTGACTGGCATGACCTCGAGCTGGCGAGAGCCTTCGTCCTTCGGTAGGCGCCGACGTCGCGGCCGCGCCCGCAAGGCCTGTAAGCGCATCAGCCGCTCGACCCGATGCAGGCCGCATTCCGATCCATTGGCGAGCAGATCGCGCCACGCCCGGCGCGCGCCGTAGGTGCGATCGCTGCCGAGGAAGCTGGCCTTGGCCTGTGCGCCGAGAGCGTCGTCGCTGCGGGATCTGGCGCTGGGCGAGCGGGTCAGCCAGGCATGGAAGCCCGACCGTGACACACCCAGTGCGTCGCATAGCCATGCCACCGGCCAGATCGTCCGGTGCTTCGCGATGAAGCCGAACTTCATGTCGATTCCCTCGCGAAGTAGGCTGCGGCCTTTTTTAGGATATCCCGCTCCGCTTTCAGCCTGGCGACCTCGCGACGCGGCCGCTCAATCTCCTGCTGCTCGGGCTTCATCTGCCCGTGGTCCGGGAAAGCATGCGCTGGATCGCTGCCAAGCTCCTTCACCCACGTGCGCAGCACGTTCTCACGAACGTCCAGATCCCGCGCCGCTTGCGCCACCGAGACCCCGCGATCCTTCACCAGCCTGACCTCCTCGACCTTGAACTCTCGACTAAACCTACGTCTCCCCGTGACCCACCTCCGGCTTCATGAAACACCCAATCTCGGTGTCCATCAAACCGGCAGCAGCTCAATTGAGCACTTATCGCCTTTGAGAGCACGTTCGAACCTCGCGAGCCGGTTTCGACGGAGCCTTGGCCTCGAAGGTGCTAAGCTAGGAAGCGATGCTTCTTGATCTCTCTGATCAGCAGAAGGCGTCTGGCTTGCGCTCCATTGAGTAGGCCCTCGAACAAGCCGAAGACCTCTCGGGCCTGGACGTAGACGTCCATATTAATGGAATGCTGATCGAAACCGTACGACGCCAGACGTGTCTCGATCTCGTTCGTGGCAACCGGATCGAGGCGCCAACTCAGCGCGTTTTGACGGGTGTAATAGTCGGCCTCGGCTTCGAACTCAGGCGCAATCCCGACCATGTCGATATTGCGTAGGGCGGCCTCGACCGCCTTTTGCCGATAGGTCACCAGCAGCCTGTGGCGTAAAAGGCGGTAACGCTGGATCTCCCAGGAGAGTTCGGCGACGTCGATTGCGAGCAACCATTCGATGGCAGACCGTGGCGCCAAATCGGCGAAGATCGTTTGGCGCAGCGCCTGGTAATGCTCATGCCGCTCACCGGGGAGCAGTAGGGGAGGCGGCGCCAACACCTCAAACTCGACCGGCGGGGTTGGTGTTGTTGCAGTCAGCTCAAGCGAGCTTTGGATTGGCCCATTCATGGTCGAGTAACCTCCGATCCCAAGTGCGAGGGCGCGGCGGCGCTGACGACGGCGGTCTCAAGCGGGCTGTGGATCGGACTCGCTGACCATAAGTCATGCGCCGCCTGCAACGGCTCGATCTTCAGATTCGCCCACCAAGCCCTTTCGTTTCCATGCCGATGGAGATCCTGGTGATGGGCGCGGCACAATGGAACGGTATATTCGTCGCTAACCTTGCGACCGAGAGCCCTTGGCTGGGCGAACCTCAAATGGTGCGCATCGCATGGACTTAGCCGGCAGACAAGGCAGAGCTGGTCCCGGACGAACAACAGGTGCGCCTTGCTTCGCTTGCGCGGCGGATCCTTGGGAAAAGTCAGCTCCGTCTCGGGCGCCGCTGGTAAGAGGGCTTGCGGCGCATCCTCGAGGCTCGCAGGAGTCGCCGGGCACGGCTCTGCCGCAACGCCTGGGTCGGGAAAGACAGGACCCCGTTCGACCATGCCGTTTCGGTCTGCCTCCTGCAGCTTGGTCAGATAGGCGGCCTCGACTAGTTTGGCATCCGCCTCCCAAAGGGTGTTTTTCAGCGGAAGGCTGGACTTGGCCCAGATGAGTAGGTCGGTGCCGCCAGACAGGACTGAGAGCTCGCTTAACAGCCTCTCCCGGAGTTCAGCCGATTGCAATGAGTCCAACACCAGCCCCCGGTTGAGAACGCCCTTGACGGACTTGGCTCTCGCGTCAATGGGCGATCGTGGCGCCGAGGCCGGTGGACCGGCCACAGCGTCTGGTGCGTCGAGGTCGTCCTCGCCTGCGATGCCAACCAGGGCGAACAGGGCGTAGCGGCGGGCATATGTGAGTGCCGCTCCCATACGGTGCGGCGCCTCGACGTCCTTGACGGCGCAAACCGGCCAGTCCGAGGAAATCCATTCTCCGGAGGCGTGAGCGAGCAGGGTGGTGAGGTGAATGTGCCCGGTGCTAGTCTCGATCCGAGTGGTTTGGATGGTGGCGATCTCGTGCCGGCTCAGGGTCTTGCGCACGATGTCGAGACCCGCGGCGAGCGACGCATAGCGGAAGGTCCGATCATCATCGCGCAGGAACGGCGAGCGGATCATCGCGGTTTGAGTTTTTTCCGGGTTGGTCAGCTCGGCTTGCGCTTTGGCGAGCGCGGCTGCGATCGCGCCGATATGCTCACTGGCCTGATGCATCGACGCTCTCCATCTCAAGCGGATCAAAGCTGATGGCGCCAGATTTCGCGCGCTTGGCGCGAACGCCATAGCCGAACGCTTCCTTGGCATCCTCGGGCACAAGCTTTTTCAACTCCGATTTCGCCCGCTCGTGGTCGCCGTGGGCAACACGGGTATGGAGATAGCTTGCCGCGTACTCGGCCCATAGCGTGGAAGCGGTCATGTCGACGACCTTGACGGCCGCCAGGCGCGGGCGTGGCGCCTCGCTCCCAAAGAGGGCCGGTTGTTCACCGCTTTGCACGCAGCGCCAGAACTTCTTCTCCGCGGTCAGCAGAAGGTGTTGGTACAGCGGGTCGGCATGCACCGTGATCTCGATCCATTTGCCACCCCCGGTGATCACCGACAGCACCGCCGACCTTGCCGCAATCACCCACATGTTGTGCTGCAGCTGCGCCATGTGCTTTCCGGCTGCGGCTTCCTCACTAAAGGCCCAGGGCAACATGAACTTGGCTTCGAACACCGCCCCGGTCTGTTCGACGATGCCGTCGAGCGTCGCAGCCATCCACGTATGGACGGGATGTCGAACCCTTTTCTGGACGTCGGTGACGGTTTGTCCCGTACAGCCTTGGTACCAATTGCGGTTCAAATTTTCGGTGGTTACGCCGAGTTGAACGATCAGGTTGCGCGAAAAATCCTCTGGGGCGAGCTCGCCGCGCTTTTCGCGCCATAGGCGAACGAGCCTGTCCTGATCGTCGCCCATGATGATACGCGCATCCGAACCGCCGATAAAGGCTCGCCGATCATGATGGGTGAACTTGATAACGGAACGGGGCGCCTCGGCGCCGTTAGCTTGAATTGTGGCCACCGGTATCTCCTTGGTTTGACATCACGCGGCTTGCCGCCGCACTGCCAAAAGCCCCGCAACTGCGGGGGAGATACCGAGGCCATCGGCAAGGCCCGGTCGAATCAGTAACGCTCGTTTTGCCGGCGAAGGCCAGTCCTTTCCGCAGCAAGATTGTTGCTCTTTTGAGCCCGAAAAACTTGATGTTGCAAGGCCCTGGAGGGATGCTACCGAACGCAAAACCGAGCGCGCAAAGGCAGGCCAATGGCGTCATTTCGACAAATCAAAGCCAATCGCATCAATGCCAAGCGCAGCACCGGCCCGAAAACGGCGGATGGAAAAGCGAGGTCCAGCCAAAACGCCTACCGCCATGGCCTGGCGCGGCCGCGCCAAGACGATGCTGCGCAGCTGACACGTTTCATGTCCGTCTTGGATGGCGCTTGCCTCGGCCACCCGGCGGCGGCGGAGTTGCTGGCTGCCGTCGCAGAGGCCAAGCGAGACTTGCTGTGCACACGAGAGGTCCGGCAGGCGATGTTGGCCAACCTATCAGAATATCCGGCCGCAGAAACCCTGCAGCGCCTAAAGAGCCTGGAGCGCTACGAGCGCAGCGCGTTCGCCGCGCAGAAGCGCGCTCTTCGCTCGCTAAGATCAAAGCAAGCGTGAGCGGCAAAAGACCGATTTGGCTTCGTTCCGGAGAACTTCGACGTCGCGGAGAGGCGGATCGGCTCGTTAGGGCCGATCGAAATGAGTGGATCCCGCGTCGCGTCAAAGTTGTCTCCCGTATCGGCTGATCAGTTTGCTTTTAGCAAGCCGTCAATCGCCGGGCGGTTATGGCGCCAATGCAAACTGCGGGCAAAAATCCCCGTCACAACCGGTGAGACCGTGTCGTTTCGGCGACCTGGTCAGAGCCTCGGCGGAAGCTCTACCCAGAACGTCACCATCAACTTGGGTGCCATCACTGTGAACAGCCTTTATCGTGTTAGCGACGATGCTGATTTTTGTCGGGAAATGGCTCTCTTGTCCTGGATCAGGTGATATCGCCAGCGCCACAGTTCACTGTGCGCTCGCGATGATTAGAAGATTGTTCAGTACTGGCGTGGAGCAGAAGGCCACTACGAGCGCGATATTGTAAGGATTGTGGCTGCGCCAAAGTAGCCACATCATGAGGTAGGTGAAAGCTAGCTTCGGGATCAGCCACCAAGAACCCAGCAGCCTTTGCGCGACATGCATGAATGGATTCGCCTCGCCCCCGCCGAGATTGAGGATCGTGTTAGTGGTAAACAGATCGGCGATTCCAAGGATTAGGACGACGAGCACCAACAGCGTTTTGGCGAGGTAGTGTGCCCCCAAAGTAACCTCGTAAGCGTACGCGACGCCTTCGGGATCGTTCTGCTTGAACCAGTGCTGTGCCGTTTCCGTGGTCGCAAAGACCTGCAGATGCAACGGGCCGCCGACGTTCTTGCTTGTGTCGGTATAGATCCAAACCTTCATTCGTCGGTTGCCCCCATAGAGCCTCGTCAATGCTCTCATTAAGAATAGCTCAGAGACGGTGACACAACTACGGACGTAGTTTTACGGGGCCGAAGTGTGCTCTGGTTTACAGACGGTCTCGCCGATGGTCGACCCCGCAGGGGGATCCGGCGCGCAAATCATTTTGACGCTAGGCGCCGTGTCTAACGAAAATTCTAGTCACGCGCCAAGCGGGTTGCATTGCTTGACGCAAGGAGGAATTCGGCCCAGTCATGCATAAGAGCTCGACGCTTTTCCAGTTTGGCCCCACGCTGGTAGGCGGCGGTCGTTTCGGATTTGTATTTGTGGGCCAGCGCAGCTTCTCGCACTCCGTCGGGATAGTCTGTGCATTCCTCCGCCCAAGTCGCAAAAGTCGCTCGGAAGCCATGGACAGTGACGTGCCCGTAGCCCATCCGATCGAGTACAGCGAGCATCGCATTCTTAGAAAACTCGTGACCGTCCGGGTTGGTGAAGATTAGTTCGTTCTGCTGGCCTTTGCTCAGCTCGTCGAGCACATCCAGCGCGGGCTGCGGGAGCGGGATGCAGTGGTCCTGGT
Source organism: Bradyrhizobium sp. UFLA03-84 (assembly GCF_002289535.1). Lineage (NCBI taxonomy): Bacteria > Pseudomonadati > Pseudomonadota > Alphaproteobacteria > Hyphomicrobiales > Nitrobacteraceae > Bradyrhizobium > Bradyrhizobium sp. UFLA03-84. The sequence continues at coordinate 453,846 of NZ_NSJY01000014.1, forward strand.
CCATCTTCATCCGCTCGCCGGGGATCCGCCACACCGCACCGGTCGGATAGGTCCGATCGATCTCGGACCATCTGACGCCGAGGATTTCATTCGTGCGGCACACCGTGAAGATTAGGAAGCGCAGCGCCATCCCAGCGCGTCCCTCAGCCGTACGAAGCTCGCTCATAAAGTGCGCCGCATCCGCATAGGGAAGGGCCGGGTGGTGGCGAACGAAACGCTTCGGCCGCTTTGGTAGCTTCTCGCGGAGCTGCTTCGTCAATTCCGCTGGATTGCGGAAGTGGAAGTCGTCAATGTCGGCGTTCTTTGCGATAATAGTTTCGATCCGGCCGCGCACCCGGTTAGCGGTCTCGCGTTTCGTCAACCAGATGGGCACGAGCAGGTCGTGGATGTGGCTTGGCTTGATGTCCGCGATGGTTAGCTTTCCGATCGTCGGATAGGCATATCGCTTAAGCGAGGAGGGCCACTGATCGCGGTGTTTTTCGCTCCACGTGGACCACAGCGCGCGGATGTAGATCTCTGCGCAATCTTCAAAGGTCGGCGTCGCCGTATCCTGCACTTTCACGGCCTTCGCCTTTTGGCCAGCCTCACGGCGCTCCTGCACGATGTCTATGCCGGCTGTATTTTGGTCCCCTTTCACACGCAGGCGAGCTGCATCACGTGCGAGACGAGCGCTCTTAAGGGTTACATCCCTGAAGGAGCCGAGGCCATGCCATCGCTCCTTGCCGTCCTTCCAATAACGATAGGACCAGCTCTTCGCCGAGGAACCAGTCACGATCAGGTAGAGACCGCCGCCGTCCGGATACTTTCCGCGCCTCGTTTCGCGTTCGACATCGAGCGGCTTGAGTTTTCCAACCACGTGTTCCTCCGATCAAAACCATCCTCCGAGCCTAGGTCCCAAGCTACCGTTTGCGCTTCGATAGTGAGGAACGACGGCGAATTAAGGAATACAGCCTGCCGACGAAAGCGCCAATTTTACGGGGGATTCCGAACAGCGGAAAACAACCGAGAGCCCTGTACTGGCGGCATCAAGGCGTCTGCCGCGAGTACCTTGTTTCTCGTTGTAGGTGCGCGCTTGTTGCGTGAGACGCCGCTCAATCATCCGCACGCCAGTATTGTAGTGTTCGATTAGATGGCTTGCGTGCTTCTAGTGTGGAGGATCAGGAAAGGCGCCGTATCCGGGGGCGCTTGCAGTCATGGCTGGGTTCCAAAAAGGGCGGCGACGGTATCGAACTTTGCAATCCCTGCGTTGGGGCAGGAAAAATTCAGCGCGCGGTGTGCGGCGGCACGGGGGCGACTGCGATCGGCGGTCCGCCGCCACTTGTTCGTCTTCAACCTAACCCCACCATCAAACCGTTGGTGTTGGTACTCGCGACTCTTTTCGTCCTAGCATTGCGGGATTGGTCCTTTGGTTGAAGCTGGCCCGGTCCTCTGCGCACTTTTGCACTTGTGACCGCTCATCTTTGGCATGGTGGTCTCGATCGGCCACGACCAGGGCACAACACTTCCCACTTAAAATGCATACGGGCAGCATTGGCTCTAGCCCCAGGATTGAAGTGCAAAATCCTGACGAGGAGAGAACTGCGTTAGCGTGTAGCGTTTCTTACCTAGCGAGAGGTAACCCTGCGGCTTCAGTTGCGACTCGATTTCTAAGGTCCAAGCCACGGCCGACCACGCGCGGCTCCTACCTCTCCTTAAACGCCTCGGATGCAACCTTGACAAGCGGCGAGAGCAGGTAGTCGATCACGCGGCGGCTGTCCGTCTTGATTTCCACTGTCACGGTCATGCCCGGGGTGAGTGTCATCACCGTACCGTCGACGTTTATTGCCTGTTCTTCGAGTGCGATTGTGATCGGAAAAACGAAGCTCGGGGACTGCCCGGCCTGGCTGGCGGGCGGGGCGCCAGCCGTATTGGCAGTGGCGGGCGCGTTGGCGAGACCGCGCTTGGCTTCCTGCTCCTCGACCGCCTCGGATGCGATACGCATCACCGTTCCGTGCAGAACGCCGAAACGGGTGAAGGGAAAGGCGTCGACCTTGATCGCTGCGGTCTGGCCCGGCCTGATGAAGCCGATGTCGAGATTGGCGACAAGCGCCTCGACTTGCAGCGCCCCTTCGGTCGGCGCCACGACCAGAAGCTGCTGGCCGGTGGTGACGACCTGACCGACCGTGGTCACCGCGATCTGTTGCGCGACGCCGTCGACCGGCGAATGGAGCCTGGTGCGGGCCAGCCGCACCCACGCCTTGACCCGCGCCTGTTTGGCGCCGTCCGCCTTGCGCTCGGCCTCAGCCTGCTTGTTTCCGTTATCGGCGACGAATTGCGACAGGGTCTTGATTTTCTCGCTCGCGAGCTCCGTCAGCGCAGCTTCGGTTTCGATCAACTCGCCTTGGTCGGAGGCCCGCGATGATTGCGACTTCTCCAGTTCGCCCCTGGCGTCGTAGAGATTGATCTTGGTCCCGACCTTGAGATCATATGATTGCTGGCGCACGCCGAGGAGCTCGGTCAGCGTCTGGATCAGCTTGTCCTGATAGGCGATCCTCATGTCCAGGCGGCGGCGTGTCGCCTCCTTCTGGGCCATCTGCTTGTCGATGCTTTGCAAGTCGCCGATGAGGTGGTTGACGTCGGCCGTCAACACCGCAGCCTCGCGCAAGCGGATCGCTTCCGGGAATTCGGCACCCCAGACAATGCGCGGCGCCGGGTCCGCGGCGACTTGCTCGAGTTGCGCGATAACGGCCTCGTGCGCGCCTGCTTCCCTCGATTTCGCTGGACCGTTGAGCACTGCGCGCGCGGTCGCGATGGCGAAGCGTCGGCGGGCGATTTCGGCGAGACCCGCATAGAGCGCATCGCGCTGGGTACTTTCCTCCGCGGCCGCTTCCGCGGGATCGAGCTCCAGCAGCAGGTCGCCCGCCCTCACGTGCTGTCCATTCTCGACATGGAGGGCGGCGATCTTGCCGGGATCGAGCGGCTGGATCACTTTGGCGTGCCCGGCCGTGTCGATCTTGCCGGGCGCCACCGCGTGCACGTCGAGCCGGCCATAGAACGACCAGGCAAGCGCGGCCGCGAAGAACAGGCAGATCGTCAGCATCGTCGCGGCGGGCAGGGGCGGTGCCGGCGTTTCCAGGATCTCGATCGCGGCCGGCAGGAATTCGCGGTCGCGGCCGCTGACAATCACGGCGGGCGAGGAGGGAGGTGGACGGGGCGCTGGTGCGGGCAGCGGTGCGGCTCTTTGGTTCATGCCTGCGCCCTCGCCTGATCCGACTGCAACGCCCAGAGTCGCTCGTAGAGGCCGCCTCGACGCGCCAGGAGCTCCTCATGGGTTCCGACCTCGACGATCTCGCCCTTGTCCATTCCCACAATGCGCGTGCACGGACGCACCGCCGCCAGCCGATGGGCGATGATCAGCACCGTGCGGCCGCGCACGATCGCGCGCATGTTCTCCTGAATGATGCGCTCGCTCTCGTAATCCAGCGACGAAGTCGCCTCGTCGAAGATCAGGATGCGCGGATTGGTGGCGAGCGCGCGCGCGATCGCGATGCGCTGGCGCTGACCGCCGGAGAGATTGGCGCCGCGCTCCTCGATGATCGTGTCGTAGCCCTGCGGCATCTGCGCGATGAACTCGTCGGCGCCGGCGAGCTTCGCCGCCTCGATCACCCACGCCCGGGGCGCGGCGGGATCGCCGAGCGCGATGTTCTCGTGGATCGACCGATTGAACAGGATGTTCTCCTGCAACACCACGCCGATCTGGCGACGAAGCCAGCCCGGATCGAGCTGGGCGATATCGACGCCGTCAAGCATCACCTGTCCCGCCTCCGGCGCATAAAGCCTCTGCACCAGCTTGACGAGGGTGGACTTGCCCGAGCCCGACGCTCCGACGAAGCCGATGACTTCGCCCGCGGCGATCGACAGAGTGACGTTGCGCACCGCTGCGGCCGCATCCGCCCGATAGCGCAGCGACACGCCGCGCAGCTCGATCGCGCCCCTCGGCGGCGGCAGCGTCAACAGGTTCTGTGGCGTGGGCTCCGGCGGCGTGTTCAGGATGTCGCCAAGCCGCGCCACGGAAACCTGGACCTGCTGGAAGTCCTGCCAGAGCTGGGAGAGGCGGAGAACCGGCGCCACGACCTGGGAGGCGATCATGTTGAACGCGATCAGCTCGCCGACGGTCATTGCACCGTCGATCACCGCCTGTGCGCCGAACAGCAGGATCAGCGCCGTCGTTGCCTTGCTGACATACTGAACGAGGTTCTGGCCGAGCGAGCCGGTGACCCCGGCATCGAACGACGTGCGAACATAGGACGCGAGCCGCTCCTCCCACTGCGCCTGCATCATCGGCTCGACGCTGGCTGCCTTCAATGTCGGCGCCCCAACGATCGATTCGACGAGAAACTGCTGCGATCTCGCCCCGCGGTTGAATTTTTCGTTGATCTGTTCACGCAAGATCGGGCGGATGAGCACCGCGATCAGAAGATAGACCGGAATCGTGCCGAGCACGACCAGCGTCAGTCTCGACGAATAGATGAACATCACCACGAAGAAGACGAGCGTGAAGACGAGGTCGAGCAGCGAAGTCAGCCCCTGACCGGTCAAGAAGCTGCGGATCGTCTCGAGCTCACGCACGCGCGCGACGGTCTGGCCGGCGGCGCGCGTCTCGAAATAGGCCAGCGGCAGCCGAAACAGATGATGGAACAGACGCCGGCCGAGCTCGACATCGATCCGGTTGGTGGTGTGGCTCAGCGTATAGGAGCGCAGGAATTGCAGAACGCACTCGAACAGTCCGAGCGTGAACAGACCGACGATCAGAACGGTCAGCGTAGAGAGGCCCTTGTGGACAAGCACCTTGTCGACGACGAGCTGGAAGAAGATCGGCGTGACCAGTGCGAACAGCTGCACGAAAAGCGATGCGATCGCGACCTGGGTAAGCGGCCACCGGTAGCGCAGGATCGACGGCAGGAACCAGAGGAATCCAAACGTCCTTGGGTTTGTCCCGGCTCCGCCGAGGCGGCGCGTGATCAGCACCACCTCGCCCGATGACCGCGCCGCGATCTCCTCGATCGGCAGCTCCTGCGCAATGCGGGCGATCGGATCGAGCAGCCGCGCGAGCCCCTTCGTGGGTGAGGCGGCCAGCACGTTGAAGGTGCCGTCCGCAAGACGGATCAGCGCCGGATAGGGAATGGCGGCGAGGCGCTTGGCCGTGACGCCGCGCAGGATGCGCGAGCGCAATTTCAGTTGGCTGGCGCCGCGGACGATATCCTCCGGCTCGGCAAACCGGCCGGTCAACGCGAGTTCATGATGCAGTTGCGCCGGGTCGGCCGCGATCCGGTAATATCCCGCGATCACGGCGAGCCCGGCCAGTCCGAAGTCCATCGCCGTGATTGGCCCGGACCGCGGTTCGACGTTAGGCGTGCCGGCGGTCGCCGGCTTGACCTCGGCCATTTCCGCCCGCGCCGCCACGTCGCTCATCTCGCGCTCCGCGCAGTTCGGTGCTGCGCCGGACCTGGGCCGGGCTGATCGCCCGGCCCAGGATTGCCTGCAAGTGCCGATCGCATCGCAGCACTCATGCGTGCGTCGGCGCGGTCAGATTGATGTTGAGCGTGCCCGTTCCCACCTCCGTGAGGTTAGTGACGCCTCCTCCCATTGCGTGGAACGCATCATAGTCCTGCAGCGCGAGATTGAAGGCCATGCTGACGGGTTGACCGACGTTGAGGGTCGAGACTGACACCGCGCCCATGTCGAACGTGTTCTTGTTGTTGTAGACACTGCCGATGTTGGTCGCCAGCAGGCGATCGAACCCGGTCGCCGTGCTCACCAGCACGAACTCTCCGGGGGCCAGTTTAAGGCCTTGCAGGTCCACGCCATTACTGTCGCCTGTTGGTGCGAAATCCGCTGTCACGGTTTGGCTGACGCCGCCACCGGTGAACGTCTTCGTCCCATCTGCCGTGAAGTCCGCAAGAGTGCCGGTGATATTGCCGCTAGCGTCCTCGGTCACGACCTTGACCTCGGTGATCGCCTCATGCGTGCCGCTCGAGTCAGCCGGGAACGTCCCGCCGGGGGAGAGCGACGTCGCTTCCGGCATCTCGTAGGCGTCCAGGCGAATGTCGACGGCCTTTCCGCTCGGATTAACTTGCGAGAGCGTGAAGCCGCTGTTGTTGACCTCGTAGTGATCGAGATAGCCGAGGGTGCTGAGCGACTTCAGGTCGGTCGTGCTGGTGATCGAGTGGACGTTGTCAACGAAGTCAAGACGGATGGCCGCACCCGGGGCCACCGACTGCTTGTCCGTGCCGACCCCGGTCGAGCTAGGATTGACAGTGTCGACACCGGGGCTGAGCCCGGTGAAGACCACCGATTTTCCAGGGCTGACGGGCTGCTTCGTCGTCGGGTTGAACGGCAGCGAGAACCACGCGTAGTTGTTGGGCGGCACGTCGGCGAAATCACTGAACGTGAAGTTGGCACCGTTGCTGATCGGCTGGAGCATGTTGAAGGTGTACTGACCGCTCGTGTGGTTCAGCGCGATCGTGAACACCTCATCCGCCGTAATGGGGGATCCACTCGCACCGCCGGGAAGCCCGGCGCCGGTCGAATCCGTGGTCGCCGTCAGCGTGCCCGTGCCGAACCCGAACAGGTAGATATTACTCCCGTTCGCTTTCAGGTTCTGGGTCGAGCCGCCAATTTGACCCGACAGCTGCGAGCCGTTGGTGCCGGTGAAGAACAGCGCGCCGTAGCCGTCGGCGCCGGCGTGCTGGTCGATGGTGAGCGACGAGTTGGCGTCGACGGTTCCGTCGGCCGCGACCGTGTTGACCAGGTTCGCGGTGAAAGTCGAGCCGGCAGCATCCTGCACGTTATCCGCGGCGACGATGGCCTCCGGATTAAAGTTCACCGGCACGTCGTCGATCGCGGTGACCGTCCAGGCGTTAGCCGGGGCGGTTGCCATGCTGCCGTCGGCGTCGGTCGCCTGGATCAGCGCGCTGAAGTCGATCTTGGTGTTGCTCGAGTCGTTGGCACCAGGCGCCTGATCGACGGGCGCGAAGAGCTTGAAAAACCAGTCACCGGCGGTTCGGCTGCCGGTTTCGTCGGGGAAAGTCACGCCATCATGGTCGGCCAGTTCCAGCGTGAAGACGGTCGTTGAGCCCGCCTTCGCGGTCAACGTGTCGATCCCGCCGCTACTTGCAACGGAATAGGTCAGCGCCGTACCGCCCGAAACCAGGTTTTGGCTGGTCAGGCTGGTGACTATGCTCGACAAACTGAACGAGAGCGGCGCGTCCGCCCCCGTTGTGAACAACGATTTGACCGAGCCCGATGCCGTCGCGCTCGCCCCGCTCGCGTCGGGCAGAAGGTTGGTCGAAAGCGCGTCCTCGTCGACGCTTCCCGACGACGATGCGTTAGCGACGAACGCCGGCTGGTCGTCGATGATGGTCAGCGTCACGGCACCACTGGCAGCGGTGGCTATGCTGCCGTCAGCGTCCGTGGCGTGGATCAGCGAGCTGAGGCTGCTGAAGGAGAACGTCCCCTCCGGCGAGCCGTTCTGCGGGGTCTCCTGATCGATCGGGGCCGACAGTGTGAACGTGTAGGCTCCCGTCGCCTCGGTCAGTGCGAAGGTGAAGACGGTCGTCGTCCCCGCCTTGGCGGTCAGGGTGTCGACGCCCGCGGCGCTACTGATCGAATAGGTCACCGCGACGCCGTCCGACGTCAAGGCAGGCAGTCCGGAGGTGGAGCCGGACAGCGTGAAGGTCAATGGCTTGTCGGCGCCGGCATTGAACAGGCTGGTCACCGAGCCGGTGGCCGTGCCGCCGAAGCCGGTCTCGCCGGTGGTCTCGCCGGCCAGGGCGTCCTCGTCGACCGTGGCCGTCACCGTGGCCGTGCTCGCCGTCGGCTGGTCGTCGATGATGGTCAGCGTCAGGGCACCACTGGCAGCGGTGGCTATGCTGCCGTCAGCGTCCGTGGCGTGGATCAGCGAGCTGAGGCTGCTGAAGGAGAACGTCCCCTCCGGCGAGCCGTTCTGCGGGGTCTCCTGATCGATCGGGGCCGACAGTGTGAACGTGTAGGCTCCCGTCGCCTCGGTCAGTGCGAAGGTGAAGACGGTCGTCGTCCCCGCCTTGGCGGTCAGGGTGTCGACGCCCGCGGCGCTACTGATCGAATAGGTCACCGCGACGCCGTCCGACGTCAAGGCAGGCAGTCCGGAGGTGGAGCCGGACAGCGTGAAGGTCAATGGCTTGTCGGCGCCGGAATTAAACAGGCTGGTCACCGAGCCGGTGGACGTGCCGCCAAAGCCGGTCTCGCCGGTCGTCTCGCCGGCCAGGGCGTCTTCGTCCACCGTGGCCGTCACCGTGGCTGTGCTCGCCGTCGGCGCACTGTCCTCGAAGAGGATGTGCGAGCCGACTTCCGTGGTGTCGGTGGTCGTGTTCGTCTGCGCTTCCGTGACGTTGAGAATATCGAAGCCCGGCGTGTTGCCCGGGGGCAGGGTATTCTCGACCACGAACTGGTCGAATTGCGCGTTGCCCAGGGAGGTGAACTGGATCGTTTCTCCCGCTGTGAGGCCGTTGACGGTACCGTCGGGGCCGCTGGTGGAGCCGCCGAAGGTGATGCCGTTGTTGCCGGTCGTCCGCGCGGAGTCGGCGATCAGGGTCCCACCGATCCCGCCGGTCCAGACCTTGATCTCGCCGATCGCGACCGTGCTGGTGGAAGTGTTGGTCTGCGCGGAGCCGAACGTGGCGGCGGACTCGTTCTGTGCGATGATCTTCACGTTGATCAGGCTGTGGGTGGGGGTCACCTGGCTGATGTCGAAGCTCGCCCCCGTGCCTTCGGTATAGACGAGGGTGTTGAGTGTCCCGTCGGTGAGGAAGGTTTTGTCCTTGGTGCTGCCGCCGGAGCCGACCGCATAGCTGCTGACGAAATCGAAGCGTAGCGCCTGGCCGGGGGTGACCGCCTGGCTGTCGCTGCCGTCGCCGACCGAACTGGTGTTGACGGTGTCGGGATTGGACGAACTCGCATCGAGCCCGGTCACGAGGACAGTCTGGGTGCTGGTCGTGTTGGCGAACGGCAACCAGTAGTTCTGTCCGGGCTGCTTGGTGCCGATGTTGAACGAGGAAGTGGAGGTGGACGAGCCGCTGACGTAGACCTTGTTGGTGAGATCGAGGGTGTTGGCGTCCTCTCCCGCCGACGGATTTGTGTTGAAGAGCGCCTCGTACTGCACGACCCAGATCGTCGCGCCGCCGGCCGTCGGCTGCAGCAGGAGCGCGAAGGCCACCGTGCCATTGGGATTTGCGGTCGTGCCGGTGCCTTCGCGGCCGAGCACGATGTCGGGATTGCTCGGATCGGAATAGAGGAAAATCTCGTTGCCATCATCGGCCTTGAAGCCGGCATCGACGGCGCTCAGGGTCCCGCCGCTGCTGGTGGTGAATTTCAAATTCTGGTCGGTGGTGCTGACGATCGCGTTCTCCGCGATCCCGATCGCCTGCTTCGTGCCGGTGCCGGCGTTCGTGGTCGTATCGAGATAAATCCCCAGTGTCGTCAGCTCGGTCCCGAGCGACGATGAGGTGCTGATGCTGCTCTGGAAGGTGGAGAGAACGACGTTGTTGTCGGGATCGGTGGCGTCGACGTCGGCGGCCAGGGTTGTCAGCCCGAGGTTCTCGTCCTCAATAACTTTGCTGGTGATGGTAAGTGACATGGCATGCTCCTCAGCGAGTTGTGAGCTTTACGATCAGGCTGATGGCAACTGCACGGCACAGAAATTCCACGGCGCGTCGGTCTCCGGGCATCGTTGCCGAAGATCACGAGTGCGGTACTCAAAAAAAACGGGGGCCAGGCGGAGGTATCAAAACTCCCGGTCTGGCCAATTGACCTTGCCTGGAGCGCCGCTGGATGGCCAGCACTCCGATACATCAATGATCGAACGTTGCGGCATGCGCCCTCCAGTTCGCCGTAACTATTTGCGGCGAGGGATGCAAACCGGGAAAGCAAAAAACCATAAATGGTGTGGCGATATTTGCTTGCGACCTGGCGCAATCAACGATCGCGCACGTAATCATCGTAGGTTGATCAACGACATAGCCTAGGTAAATACCGACGAGGGATTACCACTTTGGTCAGAACCGCGATGAACTGCTCGCAACCATGAGGCGCGTAGTTCAAACAAGCACGTCATCGGCGCATTGCAGCCTTCTTCAATAGAACTCGCTGCCATCATCGAAAGTGGGCAAAAAATAGGCGCCCGAGACGTGAGGACTAGCGGAGGCCGACATGATGGCGGAAGGCAAGCCTTTTCACGTGGAAGTCTAGGCAAATTGGATCCCGCAGATCTGGCGGCGGGACAAAGTGGCAATTCCGGATTAGCAGGCTAACGACCAAGGAGCTACGCCCCTGACATCAAGGAAAATTACTCCACTTCACTTGGGTGCCTATTCTCCGTGCTGCAGAACGCGCAGGAAGCTATTCCAAATTTGGTCTGCGTTAGCGAACCGCTCTCAATCCGCCGTGATGCGGCGCTCGACCAGTGGCGAACCTTGCGGCCGCTTGCAGTCCAAACCCAATCTAACTCTCGATCGCAGATCGATACTTTCGATGGTTTGCTCGGAACTGCCAAACCCCAACGCATCCGTGGGTCTCGAGCGTGGCTTACTGATTCACCACGGGCTCCGCAAGTTAGCCGATGTAGCTCGCGCCGGTCGACATCTTGCGGATGACAACGACATCGAGCTTGGGCCGGGCGCACCCGTGCTGGGTGAGATAGCCGGCCTAGATTAGGCGTAGCAGGGCCGCTGCTTTTCGGTCGGGAAAAAGTGGTAATTGCTATGGATGAATGAAGCCGTGACGTGCTAGTCCTAAACGCATCGGGTCACGTCCCGATTTTAGTTGACGCATAGGAAAACTCCCAGAACCCCTGGCCGCGCGCCGGGGGCTTTTTCCGCTCCATGATTCTACGGAGTCAACATCAGGGCCATTTGATTCTAAAATCTTGATACCGGGGCTAGATTTCATCCCGAAGCAATTTTCATTTGTCCGGTAGAGGGGCCGTCGCGTGAGACGGACCCTTTTCTAGTCGGCCTCTCGCTGGGGTCGGAGAGGTAATCCGGGTGCGTCGTCGCCACTGCCGCTCTTCTCAGTAAGATAAAGTCGGCGCTCCCACCGGAGCGTTTAGTGGGCACGGCTCCGGCGCGTTGCCAGCCAACCCCGGTGAGCGTCGGAGCCGTTACTGGGATGGGTCACTGCACCTGACATGCAGTTCTATTGCGGCCGCGCTCGTGCTGGCGCAGACTTACCCGACATGACGTTCGTCCTCGGCCTCAGCGTGTGCCACCTCGCAGGGCCTTTGTTGTCAGGCGTCTTTGCCCGGCTGAACTATGCTCACGAACGTTCCGCTCCCGTGGCAGTCGAGCCACCCGCCACTTCACCGGAGCTCGATGATGATCTCGAATTGATCGTCGACACCCTGAACGTAACGCCTTCGCGATTTAGCAATTCGACGCCGCCGCCCATACCGTAAAGATACGGGCAATCGTCCCGCTGCTGGCATAGCATTATGCGATGTTCGTTATAGGCCAAGCGCATTCGCGCACGCGGCCGTGACTTATTTCAGAGCTTCGCGTCGGCTTCGCTGATACCAATCGTTATTTTATCGCCAGGCAACGGATCACCAGGAAATTGTCTGCGAAGTTGGTGCAACAGGCGCACCGCATCAGTGCGCTTGTTGAGGGCCATGGTATAGATCTGGCTCACGAAGGCGTCCCAGAGAGACATGGTGACTATGCGTCCATCGATCTCGAGTCGAATCTCCTGTTGAGCGACTTTGCGAAACAGGAAGCCGACCGACATCGGTCGCTTCGATTTTTTTGGTCGACCTTTCGGATTTCCCGAGCGGCCCTTTTGGAATTGTGTATTGTTCGAATTGCCTCGAGTGCTCATTGGACTGTTCCGACATTAGCTTTTTGCGGCGTGCGCGGTTCCTGCAGGCGCAACTATGAATTCGATCTCCGGCGGGCCCTCGGCCTCTGGACCGAAATATTGCTTGGCCAATTTTGCTATGATCCTCGCTGCATTCATGTCTCCCTTGATCGCTTTGGTGAACATCTGCCGAAACTGAATCTCCGCTTTGGACATTCGTATGGGCTTGCCGTTGATGTTGACGACAAGCTCCTCGCTATCGATCGATTGCAAGATCTTTCCAGGCTGAAATTCCTGACGATTCTTTTTAGGGCGCCCGCGCGGATTCCCCGACCGCCCCTTCTTGAAGCGCGTGCCAACGGGTGGCCTTCGGTAGCCGACCATATCGCCGCTCTCCGTTTTTTTAATCACGGGCGGCCCCGTCCGCTTCAGCTTCGATATCACCGAACCGCCTACCATCCGAGGATCGAATGGCATCTTGCCCGGTCAGGTTCTGCCAGCGCCGAATAGCGGTATCGACATAGAGAGGATCGAGTTCGATCCCGCGGCAGACGCGGCCCGTTCGTTCTGCGGCAAGCAGCGTAGTGCCGCTGCCTAAGAACGAGTCGATGACGATTTCGCCGCGATGCGAGCAATCCAGCAGAGCGTCCATCACGAGCGGGAGGGGTTTGACCGTCGGATGCAGCTCGAGCACGTTGTTGCCTTTTCTAGACTCGGTGCTGGCGCTGTCGTACTTCCAAACGTTGGTACGATTTCGGCCGTTCTTGCCGAGTTCGATGTTGTTGGTGTGCGGCTCCTTGCCGGACTTGAAGACACACACGAGTTCATGCTGCGAGCGATAGAGCGACCCCATGCCGGCTGAGCTCTTGACCCAGACCACGATGTTCTTCAGCTCGCTATAGGTCTCGCGGCCGGCGGCAAGGAGCTCGTCAAGATGCGCCCAGTCCATGAAGACATAATGGATGGCGCCACTCTTGCTGTATTTCGCCAGCAGCCCGCAGCTATCGATCAGGAAGCGAGTGAATTCCTCCCTGCTCAGCTCGCCGACGCCCTGAGCAAATTCGCGGTGGACCGTTTTCCCGTTGCCGGAGACGTGGCCGCCGATCGGAACATTGTAGGGCGGATCGATGATGACAACGTCACCGCGCTCCGTTGCCATGAGCCTGTCGAAGCTGGAGTCCGATCTGGCGTCGCCACAATACACGCGATGGCCGCCAAGTTGCCAAAGATCCCCAACCCGGCACACCGGCACGCCCGTGACAGCGCTGGTATCTTCACTATCTTCGACAGGCACTTCGCTAAGTTTCTGAATCGTCAAATCGATCTCGGGCAGGGTGAACCCCGTCACCGATAAATCAAAATCCTGGTCGAGCTCCTTCAGCTCCAGGAGGCTTTCGCCCAGCAGGCGTTCGTCCCAATGCGCATTCAATGCCAGTTTGTTGTCGGCGATCCGGAGTGCCTTAAGCTGCGCGGCCGACAGGTGCCGGATCTCGACCACAGGTATTTTCGGCATTCCGAGCTTCTGGGCCGCGAGAACCCGTCCGTGGCCGACGATCACGTTCCCCTTGTCATCTGTGACAATAGGCATCACGAAACCGAACTCTCGGATGCTGTCGGCGAGCTGATTGACCTGACGATTGGAGTGCTGGCGCGGATTGCGGGCGTCCAACAGGAGGTCCGCGACCGCACGGTATTGGATGTGGATTTCGACCAAGCCAGCGTTCGTGCGCCCTCGTGCTTCGGGGCGTGCGGCCTGCTGAGGGGCCAACGGGGTAGGGGTGGTCTGCTTCTTTTGGGTCAAAGCGCGTGCTCCGGGTTTATCGGAGCACTTCAATAATACTGATTCGACGGGCAATGTTGCGCGGAAAAAGCGAAATAAAATTACCCGGTTCGGGAATGCGTAACGATCGCCCGAGGATTTTTGGGCGGCATGCCGAGGTGCTGCCGGCACAGGTTCATCCACACGAGTCGCAGACGCCGGTCACGCTTGACCATCTCATCAGCATCTACATAACAAGTTCTCAATGTGTGAGCATTCGTCACGCTGTGCTTCGAAAAGATGGTTCCCTTGGCGCTCGGCGTCAGCGCCGATCTTGTCGAATCGATTGCAAATCGATGCCATTTTTTCGTTGCGTTGGCGGCCACATCGGCGAGAGCCTCGACGTTTCCGCCCACAAGGGAATGAATGCCACCCTGCGCCGACAATTCATTACAAACTCGAAGGATCGAGGGGGTCTTCCTGGTCTCGGCGAAAATGCGAATACGCAGCAGCCGGACAGCAACCCAAACTTGAGCGTAGAAATCAGCATTTCTCAACGTGGGTCCTCGCGGGCGTCCCCGGCGGCGTTTAGATGTTGTTAACATACTCCTCCTTGCACAAAGCGACCTGCTAACGATCCCGCCAATATAGAGGCGCTGGCGAAAAAGGGGCGCGCTTCCGTTTTGCCCTGTTACAGCGAGCCTGCTCCCTGATAATGCAGAATCTACTCCTGTTATCGCAGCATATTCCGCCTGTTAATTTTTGCTCTTGTTTTCCGGAAAGCTCCTTAGAAGGCGGCTTTTGTTCGCTGAGTGGGCTTGTTCGAGGGCAACGAAACGCGACAAAGTCCCTGTTATTGCCCTGTTATGCAGGGAATTGGGCTTCGGGCCCAAGTCCGTTCAAACATTCTCGTAAAGCAAGAGAAGGTGCTTCGGGACCGTCCGCTTTTCCGCCACTTGGGATCCCTATCGGCCAATTCACGCCGCCCGCGCGATCTAATTCGTCAGCACCGCATCGACGCGCCGGCTGCTTCTCGTGCTGATGATGATGGCGCCGTTGCGGATGGCAAATCTCGCACCGACGAGTCTCGGAATTTTATCGGTCAGCGGTGATGGCAGCGGGATCATTGCGCCGGTGACGGGATCACCGACGTTGACCGGCGGGCCGCTTGCGCCAGCCGAAGGCGCTGCCTTGATGTATTCCTTGATCAATTGAGCCTCTTCTCGCGAGAGATTGAGTGCCGCCTGCTCGCTGATCGCCGCTCGTTTTTCCGCTTCGGCCTTGTCTTGCGCTGCGTCCTGCTCGGCGGCTTCGCGTTTCGCGGCGTCCTGCTCGAGCCTTGCGAGACGGTCCCTCAATGGAACCAGCTCCCGACGCAGCGCGGCATTGTCCGACTTCAACGAGGAGATCTGGCCGAGTGCGATCGCGGCAGCAACGCACGCAACGACCGAAATCAGGCTGAGGCACGCAACGGCCAGCCCGGTCATTCCGCCGCGGCTTTGGGTGCGTCGATCCGGTCCTTCGACCGCGGATCGCCGTTTGCGCGCGCGGCCGAGCCTGGGCATGCTGGCGCCGAGCCAGGCGGCAAGCTGCGACAACCGGGAATCGTTTCGATCGATCCGATGAATGGAGCCGAATGCCGGCTCGGGGACCATCGAAGCGGGTGCGGGCAGGTCGGATGGCGCCGTCGGGCGGCTTGCGTTCGAGGTCGCGCGACCGGCAAGCTCTTCCATCAGGCGAGGCAGTTGCCGGGCAATGTCGCCGGGCTGCTCGACCGCAGCATTGCCGTTCGCATCGCGCCTGTCGGCCGCAACAATCTCCAATTGCTCGGCCTGCGGTTCGCCGGTCTCCGGCTCGTCGAGCTCCTGCTCGATGCGTTCCTGTTCGACGCGCGACGCTTCGAGCGAGTGCCATAGCGCAAGGCCGGACTCCGTGATCTGGAGCCCGGTCTCATTGATCGAGGCCCATCCAGACTGGAACACGTCGGCGTCGCCAAGCTCGGAGGATCGCTTCAACTTCGTGGCCGCATCGCCCGCCGCGATCATGCGTTTGACTTCGCGGCTGACCTCGTCGAGCGGGATCCGTTGCTCGGGTCTTGCGGCCAGCACGCTCAGGATCGCCAGGTTGAATCTCATGTGGCGCCCCTCGATGTCCCATCAAGCGGTCGCGCAGCCGTTGCTCTGCCGTGCCGGCGACGTGCGAACCTCAGTGGAGGTCGAAGCGGATCAAACATGCCGTCGCGGACGCCCGTCAGTCGGAGAGCCCGGCGACTGTAGCGGCTCGCCAGCGGGCAAACAATCCGCCTTCAGGCGCACGACAGATGGATAAGTCTGCCCGCGGATGAGAGCGCCAGGATCAGGTCGACCGGCGAACTCAGAGAAACTCGCGAAGCCTGGAGAGCTCGATCACGTGCTCGGGCGACAGCACATCGGGGACGAGGGGAGGCTGCGACTTGGTCCGGATCTCGTAGAGATGTCGGGTCTTGTCGGGCTTGCCCATGAAGTCCCGAATGCATTGGTCGAGCGTTCCGTTGACGATCATATACGGCGCGCGATCCTCTCGTCTGGAATTGCCGAGAGAGGGCCATTTGTAAAGGTAGGCAGCGGCCTGGAAGTCCACCTGATGAGAGGGGTCGGTCATTCCGGGATATCTACCCGAAAAAGCCGGTCGGTCAAATCATCCGGCCCTTGCACGCCGGTGCGGCGGGGATACGCGAACCGTGCGTCGTCGCGCGGGATGCCCGGGCGATCCGCCAACCCCCCACGGTAGCTCGCTCCGATATCGCGCGAGCCAAGGTCAGCGCCAATGCGAACCTCCGCTGACGGAACGGCATCGCCCGAGCCATGTGCGCTTGCGGCAAATTCCGGGTTGACCCGATTGACGATGTTCTTGATTTGTTCTTGTGGCCGTCGTAGCGTCCAAACCCGGGCGGTCTGGGTCAGGTCAGGGATGAACGGGTTGAGATGGCAGCAGTAGCCACCATCCTTCACGCGGACCTCGACGCATTTTACGCGTCGGTCGAGCAGTTGCTTGAACCGTCGCTGCAAGGCAAGCCGATCGCCGTCGGGGGCGGGGTTGTGCTCGCGGCGTCCTATGAGGCCAAGGCCTTCGGGGTGCACGGTGGCATGTCGGGACGGGAAGCTCGTCGGGTCTGCCCGCAGCTCATCTTCGTCGGCGGCCACTTCAGCGACTACCAGCGGCTGGGTGATGCGGCCATCAAGGTGATCGGCGACTTCACGCCGCTCGTCGAGCGCATCTCGATCGACGAGGCGTTTGCCGACGTTGCCGGCTGCACGCACCTGTTCGGAGCGCCCGCCGAAATTGCCGCGGCGATCCGGCGACGCGTGCGCACCGAACTCGGCCTTGCGATCTCCGTCGGCGTCGCCCGCACCAAGCATCTCGCGAAGATCGCCTCGCAGGTCGCCAAGCCCGACGGACTTGTCGTCGTCGATCCCGACGCCGAGCTCGGCTTCCTTCACGAATTGCCGGTTGAATTGATGTGGGGGGTAGGGCCGGTCACCCGGACACGGCTGGACGCGATCGGCGTCTCGACGATCGGCCAGCTTGCTGGATTGTCGGAGCAGTCGCTGACCCGGTTGCTGGGTCCTGCGGCGGGCGAGAAGCTTGCAGCGCTGTCCTGGAACCGCGATCCGCGACAACTCAAGCCGCATCGGCGCGCGCGCTCGGCAGGAGCGCAATCGGCGCTCGGCCGAAAGCCCGCGATCGAGCGGGTCATTCGGCCGACGCTGCTTCATCTCGCCGACCGCGTCGCCACGCGGCTGCGGGCGAAGTCGCGGCCCGGACGAACCGTGACGGTGCGTGTTCGCTTCGCCGACCTGAAATCGGTGACGCGCTCGATGACGCTCGATGCGCCGGTGTGCACGACGATGATCCTCGCCCGGCTCGCCGAGAGTCTGGTGCGCGCCGCCCTTGCCGACCATCCGGACGAGAAGTCCATTTCGCTGCTGGCGATTTCGGTGTCGCACCTCGAGGAGCATTGGGATCTTGCGCTCGAGCTTCCGCTTGGACTGGCCGATGAAGCGCTGCGCGCCGGCAGCCGGGCAGGGATGGCGCGGTGGGCGGCGGACCGTGCCGTCGACAAGGTCCGCGATCGTTTTGGCTGGGATGCGATCGGATACGGTTCGGCGGCGCTGGAGGTTGCTCGTTCGGTGCCTGACGATTTCCGCAAGCTGGCCGAGAAGGAGCTCTAGCGCCGCGCCGGTTCACCGATCTGTCATCGCATTAAGAAAAGGCAATTTGGAATCGCGGGCTTGTGAGTGGTGGCATGGCGCGCCGGGTCTATCCTGAGCGTGCGGAGGATAGCCATGAAGTTCAGCGCCGAACTGATCCAGACGATGCGCGATGCGCTAGAGACGGTGATGGCAAGCGTGCCGGCCGATCAATCCGTGTTCGGCCTCAAGGCGGCCGTTGCCGAATGCATCCTGCGGGCGGCAGCCCACGGCCAGACGTCGTTCGACGGGCTCGTGACGTCGGCATCCGATCAGCTGCAGTCGATCATTTCGATGCTGACCTAAGAGATCGAATCGGGCGCGACTTTCGCTCGCGGTCCTGGTTGGCTGCCGCACGAATGGCGACAGGCGATCGTTGTCAGCGGAGCGCCGCATACGGGCAGCCCTGCGCGCTACCGGCGGAACCGGACTGGTCCGGCATAGCGCATCCCGGCAGACTGCGAGACCGATTCCGGCGTTCTGCAGTGACACGGTATTGTATTGAATTGAATTGATTATTTTTCTCTGCGCCGCCGCATGTCGATGCGGCGGTCCAGCTCAAATCACGCGCGGCCGAACCGTGCGAAGCCGATCCCGGCTCAGGCAGCTTCGGGGCGTATGAATGACGGCCTGCCGAAGAAGAGAGTGTCTTGCTCCTGGCGAAGCGCATCGCACATTCGGCCCGCCGGAATCTCGACGTCGTCGTATGCGAGCACCTGGTCTCGCGCGACATTCCGCCGAAGACGACAACCTTCGGCGAGACCGATCGGAAGAAGGCGCTCGGAGTGAACGACCTGCGCGTTCTCGCACAAGCCGTAGGTCATGTAGTGACCAAGCCCGTCGAGGACCTCGCCAGCCCTGAGATTCCTCTTGGCAGCAGCAACCACATCGACATGCGGGGCGCCGAGCGGAGTGATGGTCGCATCCCCGAAGATCGCCGCGCGGGCAACGGTGAACGGGACTTCGAAGTGACAAAGATGATAGGGCCAGTAGAAGCAATAGAGGGGCCCTGCTCCCATCTTGTAGAGCGACAGGTAGTGCTTCTCGACCGTATCGTTCGTTGTCCCAAGTACGAATATGCCTGGGTTCGGCATCGCTCCCACACAATAATCGACGATGCCGGGACCCTCGAGAAGCTCATCGACCGGATACCAGTTGACCGCTTCCTGGATCGGGGTGCCGGCCTCCACGACTGGTCCGTGCATTCCGCGCCTCGCGACCCGCATTCCCGTTGCATTGGCAACGATCGCATTCTCGAAGGATATCTTGGTGCCGTCAGCGAAGGACGTGACCATCGGGGCCTTCATTCCCCATTTTTTGGCAAACCCTTCCTGGGTTGTCGGATTGCGGTAGGGGTCGTGCAGGCCTTTGATGTTCCCGCACAGAACGGGCTTGATACCCAATCCCTTCACCCACCGGTACAGATTCATGATGACGCCCGGCTGGTCACCTTCCGTGTTGGTGATGACGACGCCGGCGCGGTCGGCATAAGTCTTCAGGATGGGGCCGAGAGTGCCGTCGAGTTCGGCGTTCATCATGACGACGTGCTTGGCTCGGGCGATCGCCTGCATCACCACGCCGGCCGCGAATTCGATCGTGCCGGTGACCTCCAGAATCACATCGATCCCATCAGCGTTGCAAAGCAGCATTGGATCGTCGGTGATCGCGCGCCGGCCCCGGGCGATGCAGTCATTCAGTTCGTCCACGCGGCTTACCTGTGTGACGTTGCTCTCGCCGGATTCGGCGTAGGCCTTGCGGGCTTCGTCGAGGTGGCGGTTGCAGATCGCCGCGAGTTCGATGCCCTTGGTATACTGCAGCATCTGACGCGCGATGCCTTTGGCCATGAAGCCGGCACCCACCATTCCCACCCTGATCGGGGTGCCGCTCCGTTGCAGCCGCTCGAGTTCGCGATCGACGATGAACATGCTGTCTACCTCTCATCGGCAGTCGCGACGAGCCGGCGCTCGTCCACAAAATCGGGCCAGCTGGAGTCCTTCTCCGAGATGACGGCGGGATCGGCGGGCCACCTGATGCGAAACGCCGGATCGTTCCAGCGCACACCCCGCTCGGCGGCCGGCGTGTAGAACTCGGACACGAGGTACGTGACCTCGGTCTCGTCCGCGAGGGTCAAAAAGGCGTTCGCGCATCCTTTCGGGACGAGGAGCATGCGGTAGTTTTCAGCGCTTAGCTCGACCGAGATGTGATGCATGAACGTTGGCGAGTCGGGCCTCAGATCGAGCATCACGTCGTGCACGGCGCCGCGAACGCAGCGCAGAAGCTTGTCCTCCTGATGGGGAGCGACCTGGTAGTGGAAGCCGCGCAACGTGTGCTTTTGGCGGTTGAAGGAGATGTTCATCTGGGCGATCCGGCTGGGTAGGCCGTGATCTTCGAACTCCTGGCTGCACCAGCCACGAGCAAAAAAGCCACGGCTGTCGGCTCGCTTTTCGAGCTCTACCGTGCATGCGCCCTCGATCTCGGTGGTCTTGAAAATCATCTAATCCTCCAAGACCAGCGTCACCCGACCGGGTACAGCACTCGCGAGCCGTGCACCTCGTACCCGAGCGAAACCAGGGGGAGGTCCGAGAGCGCCTGGCGCACCCGCTCGCGCTTCTCCGGCTTCACGATGAACATGAGAAAGCCGCCACCGCCGGCGCCGCAGAGCTTGCCACCTTCGGCGCCTGCCTCGATGGCCCGTGCGTAGTAGCGATCGATCTCGGAGGTGGAGATCTTGGAAGCAAGACCCCGCTTCAGCGTCCAGCCGCGGTGCAGGGCCCCGCCCACCTGCTCGAGCTCGATGTTTTGACCGGAGAAGATGGAACGAAACTCGAAGGCGTCGTTGCGCATGTGCCGCAGAACGTCCAGGTTTCGCGACGTGTTGCTTCTCTGCTCGGTGAGCACCGAGGCGGCAGGGCGCTGATGACCGGTCCAGAACATCATGATGCTGCTGAACAAATAGGCAACGGAACCGTTTCGGGCCGGCTGCGGCTCGACCGTCACGCGGCCGCCGCGCGCGAACCGCAGCAGATTCAGGCCGCCGAACGCTGCGGCGTATTGGTCCTGCTTTCCGATCGGCTCCTTGAGAACCTCCATCTCGATATGGCAGGCCTCCTCGGCCAGCTGGCCGGCAGTGACGCGCTCGCCACGGAAGGCATGGAGCGCGTGGAGCAATCCCACTGCGAAGGCGCTCGATCCGCCCATGCCGGTGGAGGCTGGCATGTCGGCAACGGTGCTGATGAAAATCGGAGGCTCGATGTTGAGAAACTTGAGACACTCACGCGCGATGTTGTTGTCGATCTCCTCGATCGTATTGACCTGCTCGGTGCGTGAGTAGTTGAGCCGGATCGGCTCGTTGAAGAGGTCGCTGTGGCGCTTCACGGTGACGTAGACGTATTTGTCGACGGCCGCGCTCAGTACCGCGCCTTCCTCAACCTCGTAGAATTCCGGCAAATCCGTGCCGCCTCCCGCAAAGCTGACGCGCAGCGGGGTCCGCGTCATGACGATATCGGTCGGACGCCAGCTGGCGTTGGCGGCTCGGATCAGCTCCGTGTTAGGGACGACGGATGTATGCCCGAGTTCCCGTTCCCGCGTCGTTAAAGTTTCCACTGCGTTCGGCCTCCCAACCGTTCCAGACTCAGGCTCGAATTCGACTCACGTTGGCGCTGATCTCCGTCCACCTGAGCGACTCGTCGACTGATCCGCTGTCGAGCAAATGTCGTAACCAGCTGAGACGCGTAAAGCGCTTGTCCTTGAACGCACCATGCTTGAGGCCGATTCTTTGGAACGCGGTATAGAGCTCCCTGGCTCCGTCCGTTGCCGTCCATCGGAAGCTGAACTCCGGAAAGGTTCGCTTGAACTTGGCAAAATCCGCCTTGTAGGTGCGCTGATCAGCTCCGGGCTGCGGCACGCTCGCGAGCTCGCAGCCGGGAACGCTTTGCGCAGCAATCTGCCCAAGATCGCGGATCTGGTGGTTGAGTTGGTCAGCACCGACGTTGAAGGCCTGGTTATGGACAGTCTCCAACGGAGCCTCGAGCACCGCCTGAAACGCGCGCGCAACGTCTTGGACATGGACGACCGGTCGCCAGGGCGTACCGTCGCTCTGGATCACGATGCGGCCCGTCGTGAAGGCGTTGCCCATGAAATCGTTGAGGACAGTGTCAAACCGCATTCGCGGCGACAGGCCGTAGACGGTCCCGTTGCGGCAATACGTCGGAGAGAAACGATCGTCGGCGAGGGCGCGCAACGCCGTCTCCGCTTCGACCTTGGAGCGAGCATATTCGGTGCGCGGCGCGAGCGGCGCATTCTCGTCGACGACCGCCGCTTCGGAGGTCCCGTACATGATGCAAGAGGATGAAAAGATGAAGCGCGTGACGCCCGCCTGCTTCGCCAGCTTCGCAAGCCGGATCGTCCCCTGCGAGTTGATCTCCCGCGTCCAGGCTTCGTTCAAATTGCCGATCGGATCGTTGCTGAGTGCGGCCAGATGAATCACTGCGTCGAAGCCGGCGAGCTCCTTGGCGGTAACCTCGCGCAGGTCCTGACGGATCGTCGGGACCTCACCGAGGTCGGGGACGAGTGTGCAGGCAGAGAAATATCCGGTGTCGAGACCGACCACGTCGAATCCCTGGCGCTGGAGCCAGGGCGCCATGACCGATCCGATATAGCCATTGTTGCCGGTGATCAGGATGCGCTTGTTGTCAGGCATATTCCGGGGTTCCGTTCAGCATTTGTCGGGTGAGGTCGAGGAGCGAGCAGGCATCGGTCACGCGGCGGAAGGGACAGTCGGCTGCCGACGCTGCGGCAGCGTCGCGCTCGTCGTCACCAACGAACAGCGTGCGCGTGAGGTCGAGGTGGAAGTCACGCTGGGCCTGGTAGAGGAGACCGGGTTTCGGCTTGCGACACTCGCAGCCGTCCTCCCAACCGTGCGGACAGTAGTATATCGCGTCGATCCGTCCTCCCGCCTGCGAGACCTCTCGCTTCATGCGGTCATGTACGGCTTCGAGGTCGGCTTCACTCATGACGCCGCGGCCGATGCCGGGTTGGTTCGAGGCGATGATCGTGCGGTAACCGCGCTCGTGCAGGAGCCGGAGTGCTTCCAGCGAGCCGGGGCACCACGACCACTCATTCCAGTTTCGTACGTATTGCGCTTGCGGCGGCTTGCGGTTGAGCACGCCGTCGCGATCGAGGATCACGGTCGGTTTGCGCCGCATGAAAGCTTCCGTCGCTGGCAGCCGATCCAGCGAGCCGACGCTGTAATAGCGGTGATCACTCGCGTAGGCGGTGAGCCGCCCCTGTTGGGCGAGCGGTGTATAGATCGCCTCCTCGAGCAGCGTGTCCTGCTCGGGCAGCAGCGCGAGGGCGAGGTCTGTGAGGATCGCGTAGCTGATTTCGACTTGCTGAAGTCCGGGCGTCGTGCGCAAACGATCGAATACGCTCACGTGACCGTCGTGGTCGAGCAGGGCGCTGCCTCGGGAGTAATGATCCTTGTTGTTATAGACAGTGATCAAACCGGGCTTCCCGGCCTCGCGGAACCGCGCCCACATCCGGTCCATCTGCATCGGCCAGTAGTTGTCGCAGTACAGCAGCAGGAAGCAGGGATCGATCATGTGCCGAGCAGTTGCAACTCGGCTGCTGGTCAATTGGTCGGGTTCCGTTATCGAGTACTCGATGTGCACACCCCACTCACGACCATCGCCAAAATGACTCTGTACGACCTCGGGCAAGTACCCGAGAAGGAGCAGGACCCGTTCAAAGCCCTGGTCGCGCAATTGCTCGATCTGGTACTCCAGAAAAGGACGCCCGAGAATCGGCACCATCGGCTTGGGCCGATCATTCGTGATCGGCTGCATTCGGGTGCCGCGGCCACCGGCAAGGATGACCGCCTGTGTCGGCCGATCATAGATCCGGCCTTCGATCAGCGCTGGGCGAGACGTGCCGTCGAGGGCGGCCATTAGTTCAGACCCGGTCTGTCGGCAACGAGGCACCTTGTGACCGCGTGACAGATCGCCGAATGGACGTCCTCGACGAGCTCGTATTTGCCTTTCTCGGTCTCGACGCACACCGGCTCATCGACCAGGCCTCTCAGCGCGCCGCCGTCAAATCCAAGGAGTGCCACGGTGGTGAGCTTCTTCCCCCGAGCCAGTTCGACCGCGCGAACCAGGTTCGGGGAGTTGCCGCTCGCGGAAATGCAGGCCAACACGTCTCCCGGCGTCGCGAAATTCTCGAGCTGGCCGGAGAATGCCCGCTCGTAGCCTTCGTCGTTCGACAGAGCCGAGAACCAGGACACGTTGTCGGACAAGCACATGACTTTCAGCGGTCGGCAGCCCGAGCGTTTGGTCGCCTTGCCGAGGTCATTTACCCAGTGAGAGGCGGTCGAAGAACTGCCGCCATTTCCCGCGATGTAGATGAAGGCGCCCCGGTCGCGAGCCTCGCGAAAAATATCGACCAGTCTCCGGACTGCGTGCACCTGAACTTCCGCCAACACACGCCGCACATTCTCGAAATGCATCGAGATGACGTCCGACGTCTCCGGTGGTGTCGAGATCACCGGCTGCACATGTGGTGATTCAGATCGAATCGTGCGCATACGCCCGGTTCTCCAAGGTGAACGATGGCTCAAACCTCTGGATGCATTAGACGCCAGTTCTTGCCGCGCGACATTCACTCTTTGGGGGTAGGCCGGATGGCGACCACAAACATCATTGGTCGCGAGCGGAAAATTTCCGCTGCTTCTTACGACGGCCGGAAGTGCGGGCATCTCAGGCTGTGCGTCATGCCGGCAATGGCGACATGGCAGCGGCCGCGACCTCGCTGAGCTTGGACTTGCGATCGTGGAGCTGCGGAAGCGGCTCCATTCCGATTGCAGACAGGATGTGCTCCCAGCGGTAGACCCAATCGTGTCGCTGCAGGCTGCGTACCGCGTTGGTCCGGCGCACGCGCGCTATCCGCTCCGGCTGCGCATCCAGTTCCTCGATTACGGCGGCGATGTCGGTTGTCTGCGGAGATACCTCGATCACCGCATCCGGCCAATCGAAGTATTCGTTGAACTCGGCGCATTGCGGCGCGTTTCCAAGGATGACGGCGCCGCCGGCGGCGCCCTCGAACAGACGTGACGGCAGGACCTGCTCGCCCGCGACCTTGTGCGAGTTTGCGCCCGCGACTGCCGAGGGATTGAAGCCCATGAAGTAACGGGTGCGCTTGATCGTATTGGCAAGGAGCAGCCGATGCTCGCGCCAGTCCTTGACCTGGGAATTGCCGCTCGAGAGCGAGTCATAGAGATAGAAGAGATTGCGGCGTTCAGCCAGCGCCAGCAATTGGCGATGTGGCCCCGCTGCACGATTGCCCATCGAATAAATATCGACGACCCGTTCGGGGGGCGACGGATACGGTGTGGCAATCAGGCAATCGACGCCCGTCGCCAGAAAGGAGCAGGGGGTGCGCGTGTACGCCGAAAGGCGCGCAACGCTTGCGCTGTGAAGCAGAAACACGTGGTCGAACTGGTCCAACAGTCTCAGGTATTGGCGGTCCTGTTCGAGTGTGCTGGACCAGAGCTCGATCAGATATGCGACGGCGATCTTGCATCGACTGCGCCAGTTTCGGATACGCGAGAGCTCAACGAAACTTTGCGGGCTCCAGGCCACAAAGAAGAAGACGTCGTAGTTCTGGTCGAGATCGACCCGCTCAACCGTCGGCGCGTTCTTCAGTCCGACCCCCTTGCGGACACCGTTGACCAGCCTGTTGAAGTCGCGCTGGACGCTCTGGTTGTCATGGGATGGCAGAATGCCGCTGAGATATTTCGTCAGGTAGTTGTCGATACCAGGCGCGACGAGGTCTGCATGATCGCACTCGGTGACGATACGGCAGAACTCGTAGGACGATGCGAAGTGGGCTCGATCTTTCGCGTTAAAGTCGGAAGCAACGAGGATTCGTCTCTTCAAGGACAGGTCCTCCATTCACCTTTTGACCAGCAGGGCCTCGGGATTGCGATCTACGCCATCAAGGCGCGCTGAGGACGCTGGACTCGGTCGGAGGGATCAGAATGCATTGCGGGCGAATGCCGTCCCAGTATCATGTCCGCGGCCTTTTCTGCGATCATGAAGACGGCCGCGGACGTGTTGGCGGAGGGCACGGTGGGCATGATCGAAGCGTCGGCTATCCGCAGGTTCTCCAAACCGTGGACACGCAACTGATCATCGACGACGGACGCCGGGTTGTCCTGCGGGCCCATTTGGCACGTCCCGCACGGATGATACGACGTCAGTCCGGCTTCCCGCGCAAATTGCAGGCACTCGGCGTCGTCCGTGACCGAAGGACCGGGCAATTCCTCTCCGTAGTAGTAGGGCTGAAGCTCGGGGGCGGCGAGCAGCCGCCGCATCATCCTGATGCCGTCGACAGCAACGCGCTGGTCCCTTTCGTCGACGAGAAAGTTGGGCTGAATGATTGGGGCACGGAAGGGATCTGCTGAGTTCGCGTGGACGAACCCGGTGCTGTGCGGCCGTAGCTGATAGAAACCGGGCTTGAGGACGGGAAAGCGCTCCCGGAGATTGGAATAATTCCCGATGGCAACGTCGATCTGAACGTCCGGCGTGGAGGAGAGATCCCGCGAATTGGCGAAGCCGTACACGAGCGACGGGCTGAGAGCGAGAACGCTCGGACGACCGAGGATCCATTTGGTGCCTTCCCGAAGCAGATTCAGGCCGCGCCCGCTGACCGTCTTGCCCTTCACCCGGACGATGAAGTGGATCATGTAGTGGTCTTGCAGGTTCTGGCCGACGCCAGGCAGGTCATGCAGCACCGGAACCCCGAAGCCTGCAAGCAATGCCGGTGAGCCGACCCCTGAAATCTGCAGCAGCCTCGGCGTGTTCACAGCTCCGGCGGTGAGGATCACCTCGCGACGCGCCTTCACTTCGCGAGCGGGCTGGCCAGGTCCTTGGGCGTACCGAACACCAACCGCTCGCTTTCCCTCGAACAGCACGGCGGTGGCCTGGGCCCTGGTCCG
The DNA here is from genome assembly GCF_002289535.1 of Bradyrhizobium sp. UFLA03-84. Lineage (NCBI taxonomy): Bacteria > Pseudomonadati > Pseudomonadota > Alphaproteobacteria > Hyphomicrobiales > Nitrobacteraceae > Bradyrhizobium > Bradyrhizobium sp. UFLA03-84. Next base: position 480,691 of record NZ_NSJY01000014.1, read on the forward strand.
AATCTCCAGGTTCTTCTTCTTGGCAACGGGTCGCAGAAATGCCCGCGCGGCGCTTACGCGCCAGCCGTTCTCGATGTAGCGCTGATAGTATCCGAAACCTGCCTGCCTTGCGCCGTTGTAGTCGGAATTGTGCGGGAGACCGAGGTTGCGCGCAGCCTCAATAAGTGAATCGCAAATCGGGTGTTTCCAATCGCAGTCAGTGATCGGCAGCGCTCCCTCGACACCTCGGTACGTGGTGTCGCAGGTCCCGATTCTTCGTTCGGTTTTCTTGAAGTACGGCAGCACGTCGGCGTAGCCCCAGCCCCGGTTGCCGCGTCGGGCCCAACCATCGAAATCGTCGTGATGGCCCCGGTTGTAGTTCATTCCGTTGATGGCAGTCGAACCGCCGAGCGTCTTGCCCTGCGGGATCGGTATGGCACGGTTCGCCGTTGCCGGGTTCGGCTCCGTTTCGTACTGCCATGCAAATTTGGGAATTGATGCGGCCTTATAGACCCCGGCGGGGACACGCAGGAAGACACTGTAGTCCGGCGGGCCGGCTTCGAGCAGGCAAACGGTGCAGCCGTCCGTGGAAGCCAGTCGATTGGCCAATATGCACCCCGCGGCCCCGGCGCCGACAATGATATAGTCGAAAATCTCTGTCTCCGCCGACATTGCTTCAACCCCACGAGTGCATGTGCGTGGTCGATGTTAGCGGACAGGTCTTCGCGCCACTGGGTTCATCGGTGTTACCCCTTCGGAGAGCGCTTGAGATTGTCATTCGTGGGCATGCTTGAGAGCGCCGGTTCCAACTTCGTATTCGTCCTGCCCCAGCAGATAGCGGTAGAGCATCGTCGTGCCGATACCGAAGCCGATCAGGCACCAGAACCAGATCCCCTGCATCGGCGCCTCGAGCGCGACGTCGAACGAAGCGTTGATGATGCAGGATGAGACGTAGCAGGCGATAAACAGCATCAGTGCGGCCCATTCGGTGTGCCCTCGGCTGTGGGCCTGCACCATGGCGCGAAGCAGCGTGCCAAACCAAGCGGCGAGGAAAGCTACCCACAGCACAAGCCCCGGCACCCCCGCGCGTGCCAGGATCGTCATATGGGCGCTGTGCGGACTGCGCAGGGGCCGCTCGCTGTTAGCCCTCGCAAGCCCGTCCTCGACAGCCAGGTTCACCCCAAATCCGCGGCCGGTCCAGAAGTACGGTCCATGCACCGTCTTGTCGACGATGGTCCGCCACCAATTCGCGCGCCATTGCGTGGTGTCCTCGGTCTGGGCGCCACCCTGGCCGACGATGCTGGAAATATTCTCGACGATTTGCGCAACGCTGATCCGCCGTTCGGTCGAGACGCGGGCTTCCTGGTAGCCGGAGATGCTCATCTCGATCGCATAGGAAGCGGCAAGGAGCACTGCGCCGGTCGCGACGACGGCGAGGAGCGGGCGCACTTTACCGACCGCCAGCGCCGCCAGAGTGACTGGCACGGCAAATGCCAGAAAGGCCGCACGGCTGACGGCGCTGATGACAACCACTCCCGCGATGAGACTGGCCGTCCAGATCGGAGTTGGTTTGCGCAAGCCCGCGAGAACGAACACGGCGGCGCCTGCAAGGTGTGTCGCGACTTCGCCGGCGCCGAGCCAGATCAGACCGACGTCGGTGCCGGGCACATCCGGTATATAGTCTGCAAAATAGAAGCTGAGCGGAAACAGGATGGGGACGACAGGAACGTAGATATCCAGGAATTTCCGGTAGTAACCAATGACCGTATCGATACGGCGAAAGTCTTCGATCAGAAGGGCTGCGACCACGAAGGAGAAGACCCCATAGACGAGGATCACGCTGTCGCGCAATGCGTCGAAGCCGTAGATGTCAAGATACGGAAATGTGCGCAACAAGGCCCAGCCCATGGCCACCGCGAGGACCAGGCTCGGTCCGGATGCGAATACGGCCAACAGGCAACCTGACCGCAACAGCACAAACACCCCGGCGAGGAAAGCGATCTCGCCGACGAAAAGCGGCCGATAGCCCCAATAGGCGAAACCCTTTCCCATCAGCGCATATCCCGCCAAGGCGCAGCAGAGCGCGAGGGTATAGCGGTCGCCCAGACCTGCAGATGGTGAACGTGGGAGAGGGCTGGTCATGACAATTCAGGAATTCACCCCCTTGCTTACGGCCTGTAGGCGACCATACGCAAACCTCCGTCGACAGCGAGCTTCTGCATCCCGACGTGAAGAAGCGCACGTAACGGAGAGGCCTCAGGGTACCGAACATGCCAGCGCTGACGCTGGACGCGGTTGAATCCATTCTTCTTCAGGATCCTGGCGAGCGCTGCGGGAGTGAAGAAGACGATATGACCTGGCCTTGCCGCTTCGCGCCAACGCTGACCCATCAGCCGTGCCGGAAAGCCAGCTGCATTCGGAGTGGTGATCAGGAGCCAGCCGCCCGGTGACAAGCGCTCGTACAAGCCTGCCAGCACGGCGCTGGGGTCGCGAAGGTGCTCAATGACCTCGAGGGATACGATCCCGTCGAAGCTCGATCCATCGGGGATAGCTGCAAGATCCCGGTAAACTGCAATGCCGCGTTCGGCAAGGAACTGATATCCGAACGGTTCAACAGCGGCGACCTTGGCGCCGCGCTTCATCAATTCGAAAGTCATTGCGCCGCGGCCGGCACCGAAATCCAGGATGCGCATGCCGGAGAGTCCACGTACGCCCAGCGTATCTGTCAGTGAATCCACGAGGCATCGGGCGACAGCTTCATCCGTAGCGCCGGTTTCGACGGGGTTTCGGTCAGGTTCTTTCCATCCTTCGCGGTAATAGCTCGCAAGCTCCGACTCGTCCGGATAGGGATCACGGAATATCGTGCCGCATTCACGGCAGCGCAGGAAGCGGGGCGCCTGCCAGTGCACGCAAGCGTCTCCCTGGTGCCTGCATTGAGGACAGATCGGAGTATTCATCTTGGTGGTTCACCCTTCGTATGCCCGTGGGCCGCCGTTCCCGATTCCAACATCCGCACTACGCAAGAATTCTCGTGACGCCGCCGCAGCTGGCGCCAGCCGGGATCAGCGAGAAACTGGACCTCGATCCGGCCAGAACCGGTTCTCGCCCGCCTTGCAGGATCGTCCGCGCAAACGCCGCGGCGCGGGATCGGCTTGCGGGAATTGTCGATATCCGACCGTAGCCCGTGAAGGATCGATACATCGTGGCGCAGGCTCGCGTTGGTCATGTTGTCGGCCCGAGATCCCGAGACTAGTGGTTGCGTACGCCCTGTTGCCGAGAAACACGGGCTACCGGAATGCCTTTCGGAAGTACTTCGCTGGGGGTACCAGGTTCGCGGTTTGCGGGTTCCATGCTCGGGTCGTCACCGGAGCCGTCCCCAAGCGCCAACGCGACGGGCTTTCCTCCCGGCCATGCCCCGTGAGTTAGCCGAGTGCATGATTTCAACGGTCAGAGCAGCGCAAGCACCGCCGCGCCCCAGATGGCTCCGTCAGGGCAGGAGGTCCGGGCGTATGGAGTACCCCTCCGTCGATGGTTGCGCCTGTGCCCTCTGTGATCCAAAATCACAGAGGGAGAGGTTGTATGCGTGTTGTCCTCACTCGGCGCGAGGCTCTCGACTGCCCCGACGGCGTCAATATTTTCATCGTATCGCTTGCTCAAGCTCTGGCTGATCTTGATCACGAGGTGACGATTGTTGTCGGAAGCCTCCAGAGCCATGAAGAGTACCGGCGCCTGCTAGGTCCTCGTCTCGATCTCCCGATCGTTGCCCTGAGCCGCACGCCCTTGACGGGGCTTGCCTCCGCCGCGGCCTGGCTGGGCGCGAAACGGATCATTGATCGTTATAGGCCCGATCTCGTTGTCCATAGCGAAGCAGTGCCGGTCCCGCTCCGCGGCACGATCGTCCAGGTTGTCCACGATCTCGAACCTCGCAGCGGCCGGCTTGCTCCATTGTGGCGGAGCATTCGGCGGTACAGCACCAGGCGGTGCGATTACGTGGTCGCGACGACGACGGAGCTTCGCGATGAACTCGTCCGCGATCTTGGCATGCCACGGCGCGAGCTTGCCGTGATCCCCAAATGCATTGAACTTCAGGCTTACCGCGGGGGCGACCTCGCCGTGCGTGAGCGGGCGATCCTTCATTCCGGAACCGCGCCCTACAAGGATCCCGTCGCCACGATCCGGGCATTCGGTGTGCTCAACGATCCGTCGGTGGGCCTCTACGTTGCAGGCGATATCACTCGACCGACACAAGCCGCGGTGGATGCTCTCCCAGATCGGCTTCGCGGGCGCGTTACTCTCCTCGGGTCCGCGGATGGGCAGACCGTACGGATGCTGCACGGTCGGGTCAGGGTCGCAACTTTCCCCACGCGCTATGCGATCCCCGTCGCGTCTGCAACTGTCATGGAGGCGATCGCCAGCGGAACGCCTATTGTCGGCTCCTCACGGCTCAGCCGGGACGTTCTCGTGAACGACGTGAACGGGCTTGTGACCGATACAGACCCGGATGCGATGGCGATTGCGCTCCGATCCGTCCTGAATGACGACGCTCTTTGGCTACGGCTGTCGGCCGGCGCCCGTCGAATGGCCCAACAGTTCGATGGTTTTCGTGTCGCACGGCAGTACATCGAGCTTGCGTATCGAGGGGCCCGTGGCAGCCACCGTCTTGGCGACCGCGAAAGCAGTTCCGGTGGTCGTCTAGTCGGCCTGGGGCGGGAGAACCCGCATTCGCCGGGCAGCGATTAGCGTTTCCAGGACTGGATACACCGAGCACCTTTCAAAATAGATGTGTTTCGGCATCTTAAGTGGCGTCTCGCCGCACGTTGGAAGCGGCCGTCACCGTCCGCGCCACCTACCGATGCTCAGATCCCATAGCACGGACCGCAGCGGGGAAGCGCCAAGCGACCAAAGCGGCGCCGACCCGAGGATCATCCGTCCGGTCGTGGTACTCGTGTCAATCGGCGTACCTAGAATGCGAAGGCCGACGCCCTTGCGGCCCAGCCGCTCGATGAGCGCCAGCACGCCCCGGGTCGAATGCGCCACGCGATAGGGTTTCGTGATCGCTATCACGTCCCCTTTCCGGGTGACCTCGATCGCACGCTCCAGCTCCGGCATCTTTCCGAAGACGCTGGCCTTCTCGCAAAAGTGCTCTTGCGCCCCGAGCGCGGCCAGGTCGCGCTTCTGGGCGTCAAGTCGCTCGATGGGTTCGCGTGGACCGACGCGACAATAGCTCACGATCACGGGCCTTCCTCCTGGCTGTCGCCTGGCTCAAACAGGCTGAAACGCGTGCCGCGCCTCGACCGTGATTCATGGCGGTCACGCGGCAACCATCGTAAACAGTTCTTCCGTCCGCTGCGTTGAATGCGCTTCATGGCTCCAAAGCCGGATCAGGTGCATGGGCTGGACGGCTAGCGAGCTCCCTTTGCTGCCAGCACGGCCGGCAGGGTCTGCAGCATGATGAACACGTCCAGCCAGAATGACGAATTGCGGATGTAAGAGAGATCCTGCTCTCTCAGAACTTGCAGGTCGCCATCGCTGCGGGACGAAACCTGCCACAGTCCGGTGAGTCCCGGCAGAACGGTGGAGCGCAGTGACTGGAACTCCTCATCGAGCTGTTCGATATGGTAAGCGGGGAGAGGGCGAGGGCCGACCAGACTCATGTCGCCACGGATGACGTTCCAGAGCTGCGGCAGTTCATCGATGCTGGAGCGGCGCAGGAAGTTGCCGATAATCGGCAGAATGCGCGGGTCGTTCCGCAGCTTGAAGAACTGTTGCCACTCGGCGCGCGCATGCGGGTCACGATTGAGATGCTCCTCCAGCAGCCGACTGCTGTCGGCATACATGGTCCGCAACTTGTGCATCTTCACCAGCTTTCCGCCGTATCCGATGCGCTCTTGGGCAAAGAAAGCCGGACCTGGGTCGATCAACTTGGTCAATATCGCGGCCAGCGTCACGACGGGCAGCGCGAGCAACGCCAGCGGAACAGCAAGTACGAGATCCAGCATTCGCTTGAGGAGCCAATTCTGCCGCGAAAATCGTGCAGCGTCACGGTATTGGCTGACCGGACCGACCAGGATGGTTGGAGCATTCCACAGGCCGAAATCTATCAGCAGAGTTCGCAGTGCGACTTCCACATAGTGGCTGATCACCAGGAGGCAGCCCGCATAGGCGGTCTGGATGAAGATGACATGGGCGATGCTCTCGCCGCCGCGGTGCGCTACCGTGACAAGGCTCCACACCGCCACGACGATGCCAACGCCAAGGGCGCGCTGCCGGAAGCGCTGGTAGGGTTCCGGCCTCCGACCGTTGTAGAGCCCGGTTACGAAGAACGCGAAAACGGCGAGGAGCACTGCGACCCCTAGATGCTGCGGCGCCGGCAGCCCGGCCGCTCGTGCCAGCAAGCCGGTACAGCAGCCCGCGTCCAGGGCGGCGGCAAGATCGCCACTGATCAGCCAGGCTGTCACGATCCAGTTGTGATTTCGACGGACCAACCCAAGGCCACGTTGGTCGCCGGAGTGCAGGTCCGCGCGGCTCGCTTGGCGCAGGTTCAGCCCCTGGTCCGTCATGCTGGTACTTGCTTCCGTTCTATCGAATGGAAAGCGTCCTCCGGCTCCAATGCCGGAGGACGTCCACGGCTATGCGGCTGCGATGTTGGAGAGATCCGGCTTGCCGAGAACTCGCCCTTCGATCCAGCGGTAGGTGGGAACGAGGCCTTGCCGCAGCGTCGTTCTTGGTTCCCAGCCGAGGACCGTCCTTAACCGCGAATTGTCGCTGTTGCGGCCGCGCACGCCCTGCGGCTTCGATGTGTCGTGACGCTTGATCACGGACTTGCCGGCGATGGCGGCAATGATGTCGACCAGTTCGTCGACCGTCACCAGTTCGTCGGTGCCAAGGTTCAGTGGACGGGAATAGTCGGACTGCATGATGCGATGGATGCCTTCGACGCAATCATCGATGTACATGAACGAGCGTGTCTGCTTGCCGTCGCCCCAGATCTGCAATTCGTCTCCGCTATGGAGACCAGCAATCTTGCGCGAAAGAGCCGCGGGTGCCTTCTCGCGACCGCCGTCATAGGTTCCGAGCGGACCGTAGACGTTGTGGAAGCGGACGACACGCGTGGGCAGGTTCCAGTCCTCGGTGAAGTACTGGCAGAGCTTTTCGGTATAGAGCTTTTCGAGCCCGTATCCTTCTTCCGGATCGGCCGGAAACGCATCGTCCTCGCGCAGCGGAACCACGTCCGGATTTAACTGCAGATGCTGCGGGTAGACGCAGGCGGACGAGGAAAACAGGAAGCGCTTGACCTCGTTGAGCTGTGCGGCCTGCAGCATATGCGCATCGATCAGGGTGTTGTTGAGCGTGATCTCTGCGTGCTGCGTGCTGATATAGCCGATGCCGCCCATGTCGGCGGCAAGATGATAGACCTCGTCGATGTTTTTCGTGACACGCAGGCACTCCGCGCGGTCACGCAAGTCGGCAATCATGAACTCGTCGGCGGCGGTCTCTTCGTATTCGGGAGCCTTGATGTCGGCGCCACGGACGAAGTATCCGTGCCCGACTAGGTACTTAACCAAGTGGTGGCCGATGAACCCACCGGCACCCGTGACGAGCGCCGTTTTCCTGCCTCGCATTGTCGCGCCTCCATGTTCTCTCGGTAGCTGCCTGAGCTACATCAGTCGCGGAAGGGATTGAGCAACGTCGGATGCCAACCTTAGCCGGACCGTTTCAAAGTCCCGATTGAAACGTGGTGGTAGTCCAAAATCGCAGAAGCCAACCAAACAACAGTCGATGCGCGCGGCGTACAAGTCGCGGTCCGATTCCTGTCAATGGACGAGGAGGCTACCGTGTTGTTCGAGCCCGGCGTGTTGCAATCGATCCCAATCGAGCACGGCACGTCCCCATGCGAACCTGACCGGCGCGCCGCCACGTGAGATGCGATAGATGTTGTGATCGAACCGGTTGTTGCCGTTCTCGATGACATCGGCGTTTGCGTTGTCAGGTCCGACGTCGGAGGCGGCGCCGGCACAAACTGCACCCTCGAACGTCGTGTCGTTGTCATGGATGTGGTTGTCGCGGGTCTTGTAGAGCTCGCCCGATTTGGTGCGGCGGCCCTGATCGACAAGGATGACGCCGCACTTTCCGGGACTTACGACCAGCTCGTTGCCATAGACATCGACGCCTTGCGATGCGGCAATCAGGAGGTTGTTGCCCCAGAACCCACCCTTGCCGAGGCCGTTGTGTCGAAGCTTGTTATTGCGGATCACCGCTGCGAACGAGATCTCGTGAAATATTCCGGCTTCGCTGTTTCCTTCGGCGATGTTGCCCTCGTAGAGAACGTCGCGGCACTCGATGTCGCACCACAGGCCTGGGCCGCGATTGTTGTAGACGAAATTGTCGCGCATGACGACATTCGAGCTGACTGCAAGCTTGACGCCCCCGGCCTCCCAATTTGGATTGAACTCGCGCGTGTTGTTCTCGAATACGCGATTGCGTTCGATCACAACGTCGTGGCCGACGCCCGTGATCCCGATCTGGCCGTTGTGGTGAACGTCGCAGTCGCGGATCCGGGTGCCGGAACCGACCGCGATCCCTGCCGCGCTGTTCAGCCGAAGCTCGCAGTTCTCGACCACCCAGCCGATGGCGTCCTGGGCCTGGACCGCACCTTTCTGGCCGACGCTGGCATATTTCTCGATGATGAGGTTCTTGATCAGGATGCCGGGTGCGGTGCTGTCGAATGCGAACGCTGCGACGGTGACTTCGATCGTATGGGCCGAAGGGTCAATGGCGAGGAATATCTTTCCGGCTGAATGGTCGAAGTAGAAGCGATCGGAAGTGACGTCGTTCTTCGTCAGCACCTGCGTGAGCGGAACGTTGTCGACGAAGACGGCCTCGGGCAGATTGCAAGCTGGCATCGACTTGACACATGATCCCACCCTGCGTCCTTGCTGGGTCTGGCCACTGGCAACCCAGTAAGTTCCTTCGCGGCTGAACTCGGTGAGAACGCGGCTGCCATTCAGGATTGTCCGGCCCTCTCCATAAAAGCGCTGGTCTTTGCGCGGCCGGACAGCTTGGCTGCGATGAATGCCGTTCTTCAGACAGAACGCCGCACCTATTTCGGCGCGATCGACGGCGGGCTGGATCGGTTGGTCCGGCAGAATCGGAATGGCATCGGCCGGGCACGGCTCCTCGACGGGGCCGCAGAGCGCCGGCTGCGCCGAGACGAGCCAGATCAACGCCGTCAGCCCGACCGCGAGCCTCGGCATGCGCCGGCCGGCGAGGGCGCGCGATAGGTTGGTGTGCAGGTTGCAGGGAGCAGATGCGAGCAGGGCGATCAGGCGGCGTGGCCGAAGTAGAGCAAGCGATCCCGCGATGAAGGTCAATTCACCAACGAGGATCGGCCGGTGGCCAAAATAGGCAGAGACGTTTCCCAGCAGCGCATAACCCGTGAGAACGCAACATGCCAGGAGGACGTAGCTGTCCCCGGAGCCAAGGCGCGCGCGGTTGAGGCGGGTGTTGTCATGGCTCCCGGAGGCGCAGTCGCAATTCATCGGCGGCAGTCCGTATGGCGGCGCAACCTGCTATCTGGCAATCGGGCTGGTAGAGTCCCGGCCGTTGGCTTGTTCAGTCCCCGAGGATCGCGATCCAAGCGGTTGCGCGGCGGCCTGGTCGTTCGACGTCATGCCGGCCGGCATCTCGTTCTTGATCTCGATGACGTCTCCAGGCTCGACGGGCGTCGTCTCGTCGGCATCCGAGACGACGGCGTGACCATTGCGCATGCGCGTGATGCTGATCAAATGCTTGGCACCGGCGCTGCCGCCGACGTTCCGCCATCTGGCGTCGCGGACCGCAGTGGCCGCCGGCAGCGTGATTTCGAGGTCGTTGAGCTGATCGCGCGTCAGCTGCAGATCGATCGCGACCTGGCGCTTGAATGCCGCGTCAACCTCCTTGATCCTGAAATCCACGTTTCCCGCATCGACCTGCAGCCGCGAGACGTCCGAGAGCGATCGCCAGACCGCCGCTTCCTGGTTTGCCTCGAGGACGCGGTAGTTGAAGTCGTTGTTCTGTGTCCCCAATCCTTGCCGGAGAAGGTTGGCATATCGATCGATTTGCTGACGGATCAGGTCGAGCTGCTTCTTCCCGGCGTTGCCCTGTTCGCTGTTGGCCTCGATCTGCTCCTTCAGCAGCGGTTTCTGCGACCGAAGCAGGTCAATCTGGCCCTGCAGGATCGCAGACTGGACCCGGAAGATGTCCTGCTCGCTTGCGATGATCCGGAGCGTTTCCTTGTCGTTGGCCGCGTTGCCGAGATCCGGCGGAGAGAAGCTGTCCTTTCCGTCGCGCTGCGCCTCGAGACGAGCCTGACGGACGAGCATGGTGCGCTTCTGGTTGGTGAGCTGGCGGACGCGCTCTTCCGCTAACAGATAGTCGGAGAGTGCGGTCTGGCGCAGTGCGTCGACGGGGCCATATCCTCCGGCGAGTGCCACTGCACTCTGCGTCGTGCTGCCGTAGCGGAAGGGATAGGCACCCGGCAGCCGCACGTCGCCCAGCACATAGAGCGGCCGCAGTTCGGCGATGCGCACGCCGACCGATCGCGTGCGAAGAAGGCCTTCGGCCAGCAGCTGATCGTTGATCCGTTCCTGGCATTCAAACACGGTCAGGTCCTTGACCTCGATCGCCGCGGCAAGGGGCAGGCTGATGGTGCCGGCATCATCGATCAGGACGTCACCCGAGAGTTCAGGCTGCCCGAAGATGGTCACCGTGATGCGGTCACCCGGCGCAAGGCGGTAGGTCGTTTGGCCTGCCGGCGCAACGCCGGAGCACAACAGGACGGAAACACACGCCGCCGCCAACGATGTCAGCAAGCGGCGGATCGGCGTCGACGGGCCGGTGCCGGAAGCAATCGGTCGGTGATCACTATCCACGGAGAACTCCACGCGTTGCCAGCTGGATGCGCGCAGACGCTCCATGGCCGGCGCCGTCAAGACTAGTGGTTGCGTGGGCCAAGTGCGGAAAAACAGGGGCTAATGAGACGCGCGTCGGCGGTACTTCGCTGGTGGTACCCCTCGATTCGCGCCGGATAGCTCCTATTCGTTGCGGCTTATCCATGAGCGCGACTGTTGGCGGCCTCTTCGCTCCCGCAAGATCAGCAACGCCGGAGACTGTCCGGCGAACATGCAAACTGGCGGAGACGCAGCGTGAAAAGACGTGTTCTGGTCACCGGGGGAGCTGGGTTCCTCGGCTCACATCTGTGTGCGCGACTGTTGAAGCAGGAATGCGAGGTGCTTTGCGTCGACAATTTCTTCACCGGGATGCGTCGGAATATCGAGCCGCTTCTCGGCGAGCCGGCGTTCGAGGTCATGCGGCACGACGTCACTTTCCCGCTCTATGTCGAGGTCGACGAGATCTACAACCTCGCCTGCCCGGCATCGCCAATTCACTACCAGCGCGACCCGATCCAGACCACGAAGACGAGCGTGCTCGGCGCGATCAATATGCTGGGCCTCGCCAAGCGGCTGCATGCCCGTATCCTTCAGGCGTCGACCAGCGAGGTCTACGGCGATCCGGATGTCCATCCCCAGACCGAGGATTACTGCGGCATCGTCAACATCGCCGGACCGCGCGCCTGTTACGACGAGGCAAAGCGCTGCACGGAGACGCTGTTCTACGATTACCGGCGGCAGCATCGGCTGGATATTCGCGTTGCCCGCATCTTCAACACCTACGGCCCGAACATGCATCCGCAGGACGGCCGCGTCGTGTCCAGCTTCATCGTGCAGGCGCTCAGAGGCGAGCCGATCACGGTTTTCGGGACGGGAATGCAGACACGATCGTTCTGCTACGTCGACGATCTGATCGATGGCCTGACACGGTTGATGAACGCGAGTACGGACATTGAAGGATCGGTCAATCTCGGCAATCCGACCGAGATGACCATGTGCCAGCTCGCCGAGCTCATCATCTCGCTGACGGGATCGCGCTCTAGGCTCGAGTTCCGCCCGTTGCCGCAAGACGATCCGCGCCAGCGCCGGCCCGACATTTCCCGCGCGCGCGAGCTTCTGCATTGGGCGCCGGTCGTGAGTGTGACGGAAGGACTGAGCAAGACCATCGACTATTTCGACAAGCTGCTGTCGGATCCGCGCGAGGCTGACAAGCTCGTGTGGAAGATGCCCCAGTGATCGCCAGGGCCGAATCAGCGCTTGATCGTGGCGACGTGCTCGGTGTCGGCGTGAGCGCCATTAACATGGACGACGCCGTCGCGACGCTCGAGAGCTGGATCGAGGAGCGGCGCCGCGAATATGTCTGCGTCACTGGGGTGCACGGCGTGATGGAGTGCCGGAGCGATCCGTCGCTGCGCAAGATCCACGATGAGGCCGGCATGGTGACCCCGGACGGCATGCCGCTCGTGTATTTTCTGCGCCTTGTCGGCAAGAAGCGCACGCAACGGGTCTATGGGCCGGATCTGATGCGAGCGATGACCGCGCTTTCCGCAAGGCGGGGTTATCGCCAGTTCTACTACGGTGGAGATGTCGGCCTCGCCGAGAAGCTGAAGGACATGCTGGTTCGTACCGCTCCTGGACTGCAGGTGGTAGGCACCATCTCGCCGCCGTTTCGCGCACTGACGCCGGAGGAGGACCGCGCAATCGTTGACATGATCAACGCCGCGCGGCCGGACATCGTCTGGGTCGGCCTGAGCACGCCGAAGCAGGAGCGGTGGATGGCGGCGCATCGCGAGCAGATCGATGCGCCGGTGATGGTCGGCGTCGGCGCGGCGTTCGACTTCCTCGCGGGAACCAAGCGTCAGGCGCCGCTGTGGATGCAGCGTCATAGCCTCGAATGGCTGTTCCGGCTGTGCTCGGAGCCGAAGCGTCTGTGGCGGCGCTACGCCTACATCGTCCCGGGATTCTCCTGCCTTGCGGCGGGTGAGCTATTGCAACACGCCATGCGAAGTCGAAAGTCGACCGGTGCGATGCCGTCGCGTGAGGCCGGGTAAGTCGAAGGTTGGAATGCGGAAAATCCGAGTGAAAGACCGTTCCCTGGTGCTTGGTGTGGACCGCAATCCGCTGCCGCACCCGAAGCCCCACGTTGTGCAAGAACCCGCAAGCCGGAGCGCCACAGCGTGGGCGGCGATCACCCGCATCATCTTCGGAACGCACGTCCTGGCGTTGGCGGACCAGGCGGTCGTGAGCGGCACCAGCCTGTTGTCGACGGTGCTGGTTGGTCGTTTTACCCAGCCAAGCCAACTCGGCATCTACGCCATCGGGCTGTCCGTATTGGGATTTGTGCTGGCCGTGCAGGACGCCCTCATCCTGATGCCGTATACGATACAGCGGCACCGCCCGTCGCGAAGCCCCGCGCAGCATGCCGGGCTCGCGCTGCTGCATAACGCGTGGTTGTCAGTTGCCGCCATTGTCGTGCTGGCAATCGCGGCCGGCGTGATGATCGGGTTCTGGGCCGGGAAGGATTTGACCTGGCTGGTTTGCACGCTGGTGCTGACCGTTCCGTTCGCATTGCAGCGGGAGTTCAATCGAACCTATGCATTCGCGCATTTGAATGTGGCGAACGCGCTGATCCTGGACGCCGGGGTGGCGGCGGTGCAACTGCCTTTGCTGGCCTGGCTCGGATGGACCGACAGGATGTCCGCTGTCAGCGCCTGCATCGCGCTGGGGAGCGCCTGCGCGTTGACAAGCATCGTCTGGTTCTACCTGGCGCGACGGAATTTCTCGATTCCGACGGGCCGCGTGCGGCAGGCGACCGCGGAGAGCTGGCGACTTGGCAAATGGCTGTGTGCCGGACAGATGGCTGTCACGATCCAGAGCTATGTCAGCTACTGGGTGCTGCCGCTGTTGATCAGCCTCGTCGAGACCGGCATTTTTGCGGCTTGCAACAGCATCGCGTCTCTGGCCAACCCGCTGTTGAGCGCATTCCGCAACACGCTGACGCCGCGCTCGGTCCTTGCTTTCAAGGAGGGGGGCGTCGAGCGACTGCGCCGTCAAGCAACGCGCGACGCGCTTCTGCTTGTCGGCATCATGTCGCTGTTCTGGGTCGTGATTCTTTTCAGCGGCGACACCTTGATGAGCGTGGTCTACCACGATCATGGATACGACGGGCGCGGTAGCGTGGTGACGATCCTGGCGCTGGCAGTGCTTGCGACTGCCGCCGGGGCGTCGGCCTCCAACGCAATGGCAAGCATGGAACGGCCGCGTGCGGTCGTGTTCGCGACGTCGGCCGGAGCGGTCGTCACGGCGGCGGCGGTCTGGGCATTTACCGTCGAATGGGGATTGATCGGAGCGGCTTACGGGATATTGGCCGGCAGCGTTGCGGGCTCGGTGGCGCGCTGGGCCGCATTCCTGACGATCGCGGCCCGGCCCGGTCCTGCGGATCACGTCCGCGCTCCGATCGTGCAGGTCCTGCAACAACTGGCGGAACCGAACCCGGCTGTCGAATGGGACATCAGGCAGATCGGGCAGGGATTCCAGGGCCGGATCTACGGCATCCGTACCCACAGGGACGATGCGGTCTGGCAGGGATATCGCGATCTGGCGGTCAAGCTCTATCCCGACGAGCCGGCCGCGGTCGAAACGGCAAGGCGGCAGTTCGACGCCCAGGTGCGGCTGCACGGCTCGGTCGACGGCAGGACGGTTCATGACTGGACGCTACGCGCGCCATTGCCGCTTCACGTTTCCGAAGCGCCGCCGGCCCTGGTGATGACCATGGCTGCCGGCACCGACCTCAACAAGTCCCTTGCCGCCCATAGCGATCAACCTCCCGAGGTGCTGGCGGCCATGGCTCGGGTTCTCGTCACCGTGTTGCAGCCGCACTGGGCCGCGGGCAGTGCGCATGGTGATCTCTGCCTTCAGAACATCCTCTACGATCCTGCGCATCGCATTCTCACGCTCGTCGACGCCGACAGGCCGGTTTGCGCCGGCGCCGTACTCAACCGAAGTGACCCAGCGGCCTACGATCTGGGTGTCCTGCTTTGCGATGTGGCGACTGACATTCGTACCATCGATCGGCGCGTGGCCCTGAGCAAGAGGACGTTCGCGGAAAACGCCTTGTCGGCCTTCCTGACCATGATGGAAGCACCGGAGCGGGAGCCGGAGCTGATCGCGGAAATCCGCGCGTTCGCACGGGCCGAGCTCAATCTGCTCGACCTGCGATGGTCGCCGCGCGGGCTTTTCCGCCTGATTCAGCGAAGCATCGCGATGCCCCGCATCGATCGGATGCTCGCCACCGCACAGGCGAACGTCCGGATGCGCCATCGCCTGAGTGTGGTCGGAGGCAGGCCATGACGTTTCCGGCCTACATCACGACCAGTTGGGACGACGGCCATCCGCTGGATCATCGCGTGGCGGCGTTGCTCTCGAAATATCGACTGGAGGGCACCTTCTACGTGCCGGCGACGACGAGCGACCGACCGACCATGTCCGCCAAGCAGCTGCGCGAGCTCAGCAAAAGTTTCGAAATTGGTGCACACACGCTCAACCATGTCGATTTGACGTCCGTGACGACGGAAACGGCCTCGCGGGAGATCGCCGATTCCAAGTCCTGGATCGAGGACAGCACGGGCGTTCGTTGCGAGTGCTTCTGCCCGCCAATCGGCCGCTATCGCAAGGAGCATGTGCACATGGTCCAGCGAGCGGGATATATCGGCCTGCGCACCGTCGAGCTTCTTGCGATCGACTTTCCGCGATCGCTGGCCGGCCTGTTGCACATACCGACGACCGTCCAGGCGTTTCCGCACCGCCGTGCCGCGCTGGCGAGGAACGTGATCAAGCGGATGGCCTTCGGCAACCTCTGGCGCTACATCCGCCACGGCCGCACGGCGGATTGGCCCGCGCTTGCGGAATCGCTGCTGTCTCAGGTCGTCGCGCGCGGTGGCGTCTTCCATCTCTGGGGACATTCCTGGGAGTTGGAGGAGCTCGACCAGTGGCAGCGGCTGGAGAGTGTCTTGCGCCTGATGGGGCAATTCGCGCGGCAGGCGCCGGCCGTCAGCAACGGGCAGCTTTGCCGCTTGCCGATGCCGCCCGTCGCGGCGTCCGGTCAGACGGTGCCCGCCGCGGAAGCTGCAGCTGCAGGAGGACGTCGATGAACATTCTCGTGGCGCACAATTTCTACAAGCTCGCCGGCGGCGAGGACCAATGCGTCGCCGCCGAGGTCGCGCTGCTCAGGGCGCACGGCCACGAGGTGACGCAGTATTGCCTCTCCAACGACTCGATCGACGACATGGGGCGCCTGCAGCTCGCGAGCCGCACGATCTGGAGCCGGCAGACCATAGCCGAGATGCGGCAATTGATCCGTTCGCATCGGCCGCAGGTCGTTCACTTCCACAACACGTTTCCACTGATGTCTCCGGCCGCCTATTACGCCGCGCATGCCGAGGGCGTTCCGGTGGTGCAGACGCTGCACAATTTCCGTCTTGTTTGCGTCAATGCGCTGCTGTTCCGCGATGGCAAGCCTTGTGAGGATTGCCTCGGCAAGGCGACGTTGTGGCGTGGCGTCGCGCACAACTGCTACCGGCATAGCACAGCGGCGAGCGCGACCGTCGCGACGATGCTTGGGGCGCATCGCATGCTGGGGACCTGGCGACACGCCGTCGATGCGTACGTCGCCCTGAGTGCATTCAGTCGCCGGAAGTTCGTCGAAGGGGGGCTTCCCGCGGAAAAGATCGTGGTCAAGCCCAACTTCCTCTTTCCCGAGCCGCGCGTCGGCGTCGGCGATGGCGGCTACGCCGTCTATGTCGGCCGGCTTTCCGAGGAAAAGGGCATTCAAGCGCTTCTGAAGGCCTGGCAAGGGCTGGAGGTGCCGCTGAAGATCGTGGGCGACGGTCCACTTGATGGGCTGGTTCGCGAGGCGGCCGCGCGTAACGCGGCGATCGACTGGTTGCGCGGCGTGGCCCACGAGGACGTCTACGAACTGATCGGCGGCGCCGCGGCATTGATCCTGCCGTCGCAATGTTACGAGGGGGCACTCCCTCGCGTCGTGATCGAGGCGTTCGCCAAGGGCACGCCCGTTATCGTTCCCCGACATGGCGCAATGGCAGACATCGTCGATGGGCACAACGGCGTGTGCTTTGCATCGGGCGACGCGGACGATCTCGCGGCATGTGTGCGCTCGCTCTGGTCCGAGGCATCGGTATTGACTGAGATGCGCCGCGCTGCGCGAGAGACGTTTGACCAGTATTTCACCGCCGAAGCCAACTACCACGCGCTGATGGCGGTCTATGCACGTGCGATCGATCAATACGCCGGACACGATCTGTCCGAAATCGAAGCGGGTTCGGCGGCGTAACCTCCAGGGAATCGGAGCCGAAATAGCGATGTTGATGCTGGAGAGGCAGGCGATAATCGGGCGATCGACGGTGGCGCTGGACCCGCTGCCGGCCGAGACCAAGTTCTATTCCGCCTATGATTGGTGCCTCGATCCTCATCTGACGGTCGGCGAAGCGAGCGAGCGACTTGCCGCCGAGCTCGATCGGCTCGGCGATGTTGAACCGGGGTGGCAGGCGCGGGACGTTGCGACAAACATATATCTGCTTTCGTGCTCGCTGTTGAATGGCGTCGACGAATATCTGCGCGGCCACACGCTGCGCTTACCCCCGCAGCTAGCAAAAACCCGGCTCGGACGGCTCGCGTTACGGACCACCGACAGAGCCGCGCAGAAGATCCCGCTGCGCCACAAGAACGAGCTTCGCCGCTGGAGCGAGGAGTGGCAGAACGGGCTCGACATCCTCCTGGCCGACCTGATGCGATCGGACAGCGATGCGGCGCCGTTCGCAGGGGTCGTCGGGAAGCTGTCGGCGTTGTTGCGCCGGCGGCTCCCATCCGGTCTGCGCGACGCTCGCCTCGGCATACCGTCCGCATTCAATCGGCTCGATCTCACACCTGACGATGTGTTCGAGCTGGGACGGCAGTTTATGCGGGAGAGCGCCGACAGGTCGCAGCCGGTTCTCGTCCTGGGTTTGCGAACGGCTGGCACCTATTTTTCCGCGCTGCTGTGCTCCTTCTTCAAGGCGGAAGGTTACAGCCGGATCGCCGCGCTCACCGTGCAACCGAAAAAGGGCCCGAGCGAGCGGGAGCGCAGGCAGTTGTCGGAGTACGCCCGGAAGGGCTTCACGCTCGTCATTGTAGACGACCCTCCGAATTCGGGAGGCACGATCGTTCTGGCCGTCGATATCGCGCGTCAGGCGGGCTTCGACCTTTCCAGCATAAGGGTGCTGGTGCCGACGCATCCGGCAACGCCCGGCTGGGCCGCGATGTTGCCTGACGGCCTGGTGATCACGCTCGAGCCGGAGCGCTGGCGAAAGCAGCAGTTGCTTGATCCCCGGATCGTTCAGGCACGATTGGCCGAATATCTTGCGCCACGTGGGTTCGCCGACGTCCAGATTCTTGATAGCTGGTGGGCGGAGGAGCTCGATGGCAGTCAGCAGCACGGCGCGAGCGGCAAACGCGGCGCGACGCTGAAGCGGATATTCAAGGTGCAGCTGCAGGCAGCGCAAGGCGATCGCGAGGTCCGTCACTTCGTGGCGAAGGGCGTTGGGCTGGGATACCTCGGTTACCCGGCGTTCCTTGTCGCGCAGCGGCTGTCCGAGTTCGTTGCGCCGGTCCTCGGGCTGCGTGACGGCATCCTCTACAGTGAGTGGCTTCCGCAAAAGCAGGCTGCGACGGATGTCGGACTGAATCGCGATTCCTGGATCGACAGGATGGCCTGCTACGTTGCTGCGCGCACCCGTCTCATGGCCCTGCCGAAGTCGCGTGTTGCGGGCAAGGCCGTGCACGAGAACGGTTGGACGCTGCTGGCGGAGGCGTTCGGTCGCGCGTATGGCAGTTTCGTGCTCGATGTACCGATGCGGTCGTTGATCCAGCAGCGCCTCTATCAATTGCATTGCCCGTATCCCACGCTGATCGATGGCAACATGGAAGCTGGCAAGTGGATCGGGGACAGGACAGGTCTGTTGAAGACGGGCTATTACGGGCATGGCCTCGGCAAGACCTTGCTGAACAGCGTCGACCCAGCTTACGACCTCGCGGACGCCATCTTGAGCTTCGAGCTGTCGCCCGACGAGGAGGATCGATTGCTCCGCCGTTACGTCGAGCATTCCGGCGACGCGTCGGTTGCAGACCGGCTCTTCATCAACAAGCTGCTCGCCGGCCTGTGGGCAATGGAGACCGCGCAGGAGAATCTCTTCAGTGTCGTGCAGTGCGGCAAGCAACAACAGGAGCAGCACCGGCGCTTCCTCGGCGCGTGGGATTTCCTGACCGTGCAGACCGCTCAGTTCTGCGGTGCGCGGTGTCGGCCGTCCCGAGCGGCGTCCTGGCACTCGCCGCTCGTCTTCCTCGACATCGACGGCGTCCTGGATCGACGGATCTTCGGTTATCCGTCCACGACGGCGGCCGGCATCGAGGCGCTCTCCCTGCTATCGAAGCACGGCTGCTCGGTCGCGCTCAACACGGCGCGGTCGGTCTACGAGGTCAAGGACTATTGTGAAGCCTACGGGCTGGCCGGGGGCGTGGCGGAAAGCGGCGCGTATTTGTGGGATGCCGTTGCCGGACACGGGCTGCCGTTGATCGATCAGAACACGCTGGTCCAGCTCGATGAGCTCAGGAGAGCGCTGCGGCAACTTCCCGGCGTATTTCTCGACGAGCGTCACAGATATTCCATCCGGGCCTACATGATCGAGAAGAAACCCCAGAGCCTGCTATCGCGGATGCGCCGCTTCACCGTCGGTCAGGGCGTTCCGGTCCCGCTGCCAACGCTGATCGTGCGCGATCTGATCACGACGCTGCGGCTCGACCGGCTTTGCTTCCGTCAAACCACGAGCGATACCACCGTGGTGGCAAAGGACGTCGACAAGGGGACAGGCCTGGCGGCCCTGCGCGATCGGGTCCTGGGGCCGGACGCCGAGACGATTGCGATCGGCGACACCGAAGCCGATTTGCCGATGTTTAGGACGGCTACGCGCAGCTTTGCCCCGGCGCAAATCCGATGCAAGCGAGAGGCGCGGCTGCTCGGCTGCACAGTCTCGCGCCATTCCTATCAGCGGGGTCTGCTCGATATAGTCGGCGCCCTTGTCGACCGAAAGGCCGACGGGTGCGATGGCCGGATAGAACCGGCCGACCAATCCGACGGCGAGCGCCTGTTTCTGGATCTGCTCAGGGTAGCCGACCGCCTTCAGGCCCGTGCGCTGGTCGGCGCGCTTTTCAACCGGGCCACTTTCAGGATTTTCATACGATGACGTCACTGAGCCATCGGCTACAGGCCGGCCGCTTTGGCCACTCGCAAAGATCGGGGACCCGTTCCCGTTCGGGAGATCAGGACATGTTTGTCGAGACAGGTGCGATCAGCGCCCCACGTATGCATTATGAGCAGGTCGTGCGCGATACGCTGGGTGTCGTATGGAGGCAGCGACGGCTCGTCATGGGAACTGTCGTGCTGGCACTGGCAGCCTTCCTGGTCGCGTTCATGTTTATGGCACCGCGTTACACCGGCGAAGCCATCATACAGCTCGACTTTGTCCGCAACGAAAATATGGCCGGCGAGAGGCTGCAATCGACAGCGGCCGTCGATGCGACTGCCGTCGTGGACAGCTCGGCGCGCATCATCCGGTCGCGCGGCACCGCCAGCGCGGTCGTGTCGGCATTGCGGCTCGACCAGGACCCCGAATACACGCGCCCGAGCCGCCTGGAGCGCGCGTTGTCCCATGTCTGGGCTCATCACACCTCAACGCCGCGCGAACTCGCGATCACGCGCCTCATGAAACAGATCACCGTTACCAACGATCCGCGGTCCTATTTGATCGCGATCGCCGTGACCACGTCGAACCCGGAGCGCGCGGCCAACTTGGCGAATTGGGTAGCGTCCGAATATCTGCGTGGGCGGCTGCGCGCGCAGACGACCGAGGCGTACGCTGCGGCCGAGCGGGAATTGGCCGGGCTTTCGGCCGTGTTGGGTCCGCGTCATCCCACCTATCTCAGCGCTCAAGCCAAACTCGAACGTCTGAAGGAGGTGGTGGAGGGCGCGGAGAAGGATGTCGCGTCCGACAACCAGGACGGCACGCCGGCGACTGACATGGTCAGGTTCGCTGCGGGTCAAACGCTGCTGCCCGCGGAGGCGGTGACGATCCCCTCCGGTCCCAACGGTCCGCTGCTGTTCGCGCTGACGTTCCTCGCTGCTCTGGTGCTCGGCGGTCTGCTGTCGTTGCTCGCCGAAAGACGCCAGCGACAAAGGTCTGCCCGTCCGCGGGGCCATTGAGGAGGTTGCCTCTCTCGGGCAATCGCTCCGCATCGCTCGTCGACGGCGACGAGCGATCAACGCCCACGGTTAGCTGCGGCGGCGGCCGATACGTTGATGCGCGATCGTCTGGCGCGGACCTCGGCATCGGTCATCGCGCATCGCGTCCGTTTGTGCGGCTTTCAGTTCGCGCGACATCCCGCCGGGATTACCCGGCGGGACATCAAACGGGAAGGCTTCGGCTATTTGCGAAGCCGGATCGCCCCGTCGATCTTCGAGCTCATGCCGTTGTGGCCGTGGCCGTTCGTGAGGGGCACTTCAAAATAGTTCGTCGTGTGCTCGATCGGGCCAAGTGGTGCCGGCCGGCTCGCTCTTGCGACCTTGGGAATTTCTCGCTTCGGCGGGAGAGGCCGCTCGGCGTCGGTGGCCTGGTGCGACGAACCGTGGCCATTCGACCAGGCCGCTGGGCGATGGTGCAAGCCCCAGATCGCTGCCTGCGTTCTATTCTGAACCCTGATCTTGCGAAGGATCGCCTTGATGTGAACCTTCACCGTGGCTTCGGCAATGTTGATCTTGCGGGCAATGCACTTGTTGGAATCGCCCTCGATCAGGCACTGCAGAATCGAGATTTCCCGCGGCGAAAGTTGCCGAGCGAGCCTGTCGTTCGCTTCCGCGGCAGCAGGATCGTCGTCATGAGGCACGGGTGCATCGTCTGCGTCGCGTTCCTCGGTGTCGAGTGCGGACGTCAGGAACGCCGGCGGAAAGACCGTGCCACCCATCATGACGAGTTCGATGGACTTGATGAACGCGTCACAATTCATCACGTCGATGAAGTACCCCGTGGCGCCTGCCCGAAGCGCGGCAGCCAGGTCGCTCACACGATATTGATCCGCGACGACGGCTACGCGTCCATCGGCGTGGCGGCGTGTGAAGGACTCGATCTGCTCGATTGTCGGGCGAAAATCGTCGCCGGTGTGAACAATGAGGAGCAGCAATGGCTGATTGGCTGCGGCCCTTTGGGGCGTGGCGACGCCAAGCAAATCGTCGGCGTCGGATATCGAAGTCAGGACTTGAAAACTCTCCGAGTTCAGAATTCTTGCAAGACCTTCTTTACGAAGACTATTTTCACCAACAAGTACAATAGCAAAAGGATATCGTCGTCTCATGGAAACTCTCCCGGACGCTACAATGAAACAATGGGCGGGTCGGCTGAAGCCGGCTCATTTTGTTGCTCATCACCCAGCTAAAAAAAGAAGTCGTATTCAAAACGCTTCCTCGGACTTGTCCGATCGAACGGGCGAATCTGAGGTCGAAAAAGTCTGAGCCCACTCTAAATATTTAAGAATGTTAGATGCTAATCCCCAATATCCCTATATACCTTTGGTTATAGTCATTGCCGGAGATGACGCTCGGCGTTTCAAATGTCGATCGTCATCAGAAAGAGCCGGCGGACCTCGTGGGACGCGCGCCGAGCACCTTTCGATGGGCACCCGCTTTGGGTGAGTGCTTCTGGACTTGCGATTACGCGTTGCTGAAATGTGTCCATTGACACACTTCAGGGCAGTAAATTCACGGGTCCCCCGCGACAACAAAACCTTACGAAAAAGCTTAAGATTGGAGTAGCTTATTAATCGATTGGGCGCCGAGCTGAACTGGAGGGATTGAGGATCGGTCGTAGATGCATTTCAGTCGTGTGGTGATTGCTAGCAGATATCCAGTTGTTTTATTGGGTCTGAATTGCCTGCTCGAAGCAGAACGTGATTTCAAGGTTGTCGCTCGTTGCAATGATACTGCGAGTTGTTTCGACGCAGTGAGGGGTCTAGCGCCCGACATAGCCATTTTGGACATGTCGATGCCTGATATCTTTGAGCAGGCAACGATCGACGTTGGCAATTGCGGAGCGCCTGCCGTGCGCTTCGTCTTTCTGGCTACCTCCATTGAGGATCGCGATCTGGCGATGCTGGCAGCGGCCGGTGCGTACGGCGTTATTCTCCACGACGAGGAGCCTGAGACCCTGATCCAGACATTACGTCAGGTCGCGGACGGCCAGAAGATGCTGCCGCCGCCCTCGGGGGAGGAGGCCATCTCCTGTTCGCAAACCGCGATGCCGGAGAAGTATCTCGCGATGCTGACGGAGCGCGAGCGTCAGATCATGAACCTGGTGTCGGAAGGCCTGTCGAACAAGGAGATTGGCCGCCGTTTGAAAGTGGCCGACGGTACCATCAAGGTTCACCTGCATCACATCTTCCGCAAGCTCGAGATCAGCAACAGGACCGTCCTGGCGACGCTCGCGGTCTCGTATGCCGGGCCAGGCGGCACGTAGCGATCGCGCGTCCCTTTAACGGAAGCCACCGCAGGCAGGTCATCGCTGCCGCTCGAACGCTAACGCATCAATGGCGATCGCTCGCGATCGCCGACGATGTCGGTTGCTGAGCAACCCCACGGACGTTGCAGCCTGAACCAACCGGGACAGCCGTGCTCATGCGTCGTGCGCATCTCGCGGTCTTTCCCACCCAGCGATCGACGGCGTCTTGCCTGCCGAATGGATTGCGCGCTCCGCTCGCCGCGGAGGACCCGCGCCGGCCCGGGCGCGGGCCTTCCTTTGCGACACCGACATCCCGTTGCTTCGACGATTGACAGCCAATTATTACATGTATAAAAATATGCAAATTCATATAATATGAGATGCCCGAATGGACGCGCATCCGCTCAAGCTCAGAGTGCAGTCGGTCGTTGCGGAGACGCCAGTCATTCGCAGCGTTGTGTTCGACGTGGAGGGCGGTGCTGTGCCGGACTGGCAAGCGGGCGCGCATATTCGCGTGCTGCTGCCGGGCGGGGGCGACCGGCCGTATTCCCTGATGGCGCTGCCTGATCTGCCCGAGGGCGCGGTTGCGCTCGGGGTGCTCCGTGAGGAGACGTCGGCCGGCGGTTCGCAGTTCATGCATGCCCTTCAGGTCGGCGACGTCATCCGGGCGAGCGCGCCGGTCAACAATTTCGGCCTTCACGAGGGATCCGCGCCGGCGTTGCTGGTTGCCGGCGGCATCGGCGTTACGCCGATCCTGTCGATGGCGGCCGAGCTGAAGGCGCAGGGGGCTCGATATCGCCTGCATTATGCCGGGCGGATGCCGGGGTTGCTGGCGTTCCTGCCGCAGTTGCAGGCGATCTGCTCGGACGGTTTGGCGATTCATTACGACAGCGACGAGTCCCGCCTCGATATCGCAGCAGTGCTCGGCGATGCGTCGGCGGACGCTCACGTCTATGTCTGCGGCCCGGCCGGCCTGATTGACGCGGTGAAGGCGGCGGCACTCGCCAGGGGCATTCCGGCGGACCGCATCCATTTCGAGCTGTTCAAGGCGGAGCAGCCGACGTCGCCGAACAAGCCGTTCGAGGTCGAACTCAAGTCGACGGGGCAGGTCATCACGGTCGCGACCGATCAGAGTATCATCCAGGCGCTGGAATCGGCCGGGCTCGACGTGCTCTACGACTGCCAGCGCGGTGATTGCGGCATCTGCCAGTGCGGCGTGATCGCCGGCGTGCCCGATCATCGCGACGTCATTCTCAGCGACGAGGAGAAGGCGTCCAACAAGGTCATGCAGATCTGCGTGTCGCGTGCGAAGTCGGAACGGCTGGTGTTGGATCTCTGAGCGGAGGCAAGAGGCGCCATGGCGAAATATGGAAAGAATCCCCGCGCGATCGGCGGGCTGGTGCGCGAGGCCGAGGTGCATCGCGACGTCTATGTCGATCCCGAGATCTTCGATCTCGAGATGGAGCATCTGTTTCCCAACAGCTGGATCTATGTCGGGCATGCCAGCCAGCTGGCGAAGGCCGGCGACTTCATCACCGCAAATGTCGGCCGGCAGCCGGTGGTGGCGAGCCGCCACACCGACGGCTCGATCCACCTGTTCTACAATCGCTGTCCGCACAAAGGCGTCAAGATCGCCTCCGAACCGTGCGGCAACACCGGAAAGTTCTTCCGCTGCCCCTATCACGCCTGGTCGTTCAAGACCGACGGCTCGCTGCTGGCGATCCCGCTGAAGAAGGGCTACGAGGGCACCGGATTCACCGACACCCAAGCGAACAATGGGCTGTCGCGGATCAAGAACGTCGTCGTCTACCGCGATTTCATTTTCGCGCGCCTGAGCGAAACCGGCGTCGGCTTCGCGGACTATTTCGGCGAAAGCCTCTCGACCATCGACAACATGGTCGACCGCTCGCCGGAGGGAAAGCTCGCCGTCGAGGCCGCGCCGATCCGCTACATGCACACCTGCAATTGGAAGATGCTGGTCGAGAACCAGACCGACACCTGCCATCCGATGGTGGCGCATGAGAGCTCGGCCGGCACCGCCATCAAGGTCTGGCAGCGCGAACAGGGCGCCTCCAAGGAAACGCCGATGGCGGTGCAGCTCTATGGGCCGTTCATGAGCCCGTACGAGTTCTACGAGCAGAGCGGCATCCGGATCTGGCCCAACGGCCATGGTCATACCGGCGTCGCCAATTCCATCCATTCCAACTATTCTGATATCGAGGGCTATCTCGGCCGGATGGTGGCGGCCTATGGCGAGAAGCGGGCCCACGAGATTCTGGGCGAGGTCCGGCACAACACGGTCTATTTCCCGAACATCATGGTGAAGGGCGCGGTGCAGATCCTGCGCAACTTCATCCCGATCGCAGTGGACAGGACGCTGGTGGAGAGCTGGGTCTATCGTCTGGTCGGCGCGCCCGACAAGCTCTACGAGCGCGCGCTGATGTACAACCGCTTCATCAACGCGCCGACCTCGATCGTCGGCCACGACGATCTCGAAATGTATGAGCGGGCGCAGGAAGGGTTGAAAACCAACGGCAATCAGTGGGTCAATCTGCGGCGGCTGTACGAGAGCAACGAGGAGGCTGATGTCACCGCGGTCATCAACGGCACCTCGGAGCGGCAGATGCGCAACCAGTTTCATGCCTGGGCCAAGTTCATGACCATGGATATGGTCGAGCCGGTCGAGGCCGCGGAATGATCAGCGAAAAAACCATCACCGATTTCGTCTATCGGGAAGCCGATCTGCTCGACACCATGCAGTGGCAGGCCTGGCTCGACCTGTTTCACCCGGAGGGGCGCTACTGGATGCCGCTGGAATGGCAACAGCAGGATCCGGTGCTGCAGCCGTCACTGATGTACGAGGACCTGCTGCTGATGAAGGTGCGTATCGAACGGCTGGCCGGCGAGCGCACCTTCAGCCAGAAGCCGAAGAGCCGCTGCCATCATCTGCTGCAGGCGCCGCAGATCATTGCCTGCGATCCGGCGGCCGGCATCTTCAAGGCGCGGACGTCCTTTATCTACACCGAAACGCGCGGCGACACGTTGGAGCGCTTTTCAGGATGGGCCTCGCACGATCTCGTTCAGGTCGGCGATGGCCTGAAGATCAAGCTCAAGCGCATCGATCTCGTGAATTTCGACGCGCCGTTCGGCAATATCCAGCTTTTCATGTGAGTGCGTCTTGACCACAGCGACCACAGTCTATGCCCGCTTCCGCGAGACCGCGCTCCGCCGGGGGGAAGCCAGCTTTCTCAACGTGCTGCCGGAGACGGCCGGGATCTACGGCATCGCCGCCGGGGAGATCTCGTACGAAACCATGCTCGGGCGGGTGGAGCGGTGGCGCGCGGCGTTTGCCGACCGCGGCTATGGTGCGGGCCATCGGGTCGGGCTTCTGCTGCAGAACCGGCCGATCTTCATCGAGCTGTGGTTTGCGTTGAACGCGCTCGGGGTCTCCGTGGTGCCGATCAACCCCGATCTGCGGGTCAGCGAGCTCGAATACATTATCGCCCATTCCGAGATGAATGCCGCCTTCGTCCTCGCCAAGCGGCACGACGAGGTCGAGACGGCGGCGCGCCAGGCCGGCCGGCCGATTCCGGTTGTGACCGATGACGGCGAAGTTCCGGGCCCGTTCGGCGGCGCGCGGCCGGCGAGCGCCGGCGACGGTGCGAGCGAATGCGCGCTGCTCTATACGTCGGGAACAACCGGCCAGCCCAAGGGCTGCGTGCTGACCAATACGTACTTCCTGTATTCGGGAGACTGGTATCGCGACGTCGGCGGGTTGATCGATCTGAGGCGTGACGGCGAGCGCATGATCACGCCGCTGCCGCTGTTCCACATGAACGCGATGGCGGTGTCGCTGATGGCGATGATGTCGGTCGGCGGCTGCCTGACGATGCTCGATCGCTTCCATCCGCGCAGCTGGTGGGCATCGGTGCGCGACAGCCGCGCGACCTGCCTGCATTATCTCGGCGTGATGCCCTCGATGCTGATGAGCGCGCCGCCATCTGATGAAGATCGCGCGCACACCGTGCGGTTCGGCTTCGGCGCCGGCGTCGACAAACTGCTGCACGCGCCGTTCGAGGCGCGCTTCGGCTTCCCGCTGCTCGAGGCCTGGGCGATGACCGAGACCGGGAGCGGCGGCGTGATCGCCGCCAATGCCGAGCCGCGCAAGGTCGGCACCAGCTGTTTCGGTCGTCCGGCGCCCGAAGTCGAGGTTCGGATCGTCGACGACGGCGGCAACGATGCGGCGGCGGGCGTGCCGGGCGAGCTGCTGGTGCGGCGGGCAGGGGATGATCCCCGCTACGGCTTCTTCAGGGAATACCTGAAGAATCCGGAAGCCACCACTGAAGCTTGGAAGGACGGTTGGCTGCATACCGGTGATATCGTCTCGCGCGATGCCGATGGCGATCTGCATTTCGTCGACCGCAAGAAGAACGTGATCCGCCGCTCCGGCGAGAACATCGCCGCGGTCGAGGTCGAGTCCGTGCTCAACCGCCATGGCGCGATCCGGCAGGCCGCGGTCGCAGCGACTCCCGACCAGGTGCGTGGCGATGAGGTCGCGGCCGTCATCATCGCGGAGCAGCCGGGGGCCGACCGCGCGCTCGCCGAGGAGATCGTGCGCTGGAGCCTGGAGCAGATGGCCTATTACAAGGCGCCGGGCTGGATCTGCTTTGTCGATCAACTGCCGCTGACCGCGACCGAGAAGATCCAGCGCGGCGGATTGAAGGATGTCGTCGCGAAGCTGATGCGTGAAGGCGCGTTCTTCGACCTTCGCGACCTCAAGCGGCGGCAGGAGTGACCCGTGCCGCTTGCAGGGAGCCGATCATGAGCCAGACCCGCACCACATTGATCACCGGAGGCAATTCGGGAATCGGCGAGGCGCTGGCGAAGAAGCTCGTCGCCGAAGGACAGCGGGTGGTTTCGGTCGGGCTTGAGGAACCTGCGTGGACCCATGATCTGCTCACCGCCTATCGCGCGGACCTGACCAGCCTCGCGGAGACGCGGGCCATCGCCGAGGAGATCACCCGCGATCACGCGGTCGACTGCCTCGTGCACAATGCCGGAATCATCCTGCCGAACCTGCTGGCCGATGCGAAGCCGGAGGACATCCTGACCCTGGCGCAGTTGCATCTGGGCGCGCCGATGCTGCTGACCCAGGCCGCGATGGACGGGATGCGCTCGCGGCGGTTCGGGCGGATCGTGTTCGTGAGTTCGCGCGCCGCGATGGGCGCGGTCACGCGCTCGGCCTATTCGGCGACCAAGGCCGGCGTGCACGGCATGGCGCGGACCTGGGCGCTGGAGCTGGCGTCGAGCGGGATCACGGTCAACGTCGTCGCGCCGGGCCCGATCCTGACCGACAATTTTTGGGGCATCGTCCCGAAGGGCTCCGAGCAGCAGGACAAGATGGCACGCAACGTTCCGGTCGGGCGGCTCGGCACGCGCGAGGACGTCGCGCATGCGATCAGCTTCTTCCTCGACGAGCGCTCGGACTTCGTCACCGGCCAGGTGCTCTATGTCTGCGGCGGCACCAGCCTAGCCGGCCTCGGTCCCTGAATCAGATCTGGTTCTGGCGGATGTTCTCGACCATCTTGGCCAGCACGCGGGCGCACACCTCGATCTCGTCGGGATCGATCCCGACGGTGAGGCGGTCGTAATTGTTCTCCATGATCGGCCAGATCTTGCGCAGCAGGGCCTCGCCCTCCGCCGTCAAGCCGACGACGCGGCGGCGCTGGTCTTCTTCCGCGATCTCGCGCTTGACCAGGCCCGATGTCACCATCGACTCGACCATGCGGCTCGCGGTCGACTGCTCGGTGACGGCCAGCACGGCGATCTCGTTGACCGTCAGGGTCTTGTAGATGAACAGCACCGACAGCGTCCGGAACACGACGTTGTTGATGTTGTGCTCGCTGAGATCGCGGTTCTGATCCAGGTTCCAGCGATTGGCGAGCCGGTTGAACAGATAGGGAATATAGCTCTGCAGCTGGTCCCGCGTCCGCGGTGGACCGGATTTCCATCTGCTCCTGGAGTCTTTGGCCATTATGTCTTGCGACCCTGCTTTTTGCTTTCGCTGCCGAGTTTCGAGGAGAGCGACCGCAACATCGACAGTGCCGTCTCCAGCTCCCGCGCTGGGATGCCTTCGAGCCGTTCGCTCAGGTGCCTCTTATGCACGTCGGCTGCCTTCCTGAACAGGGCCGCGCCCTTCGGCGTCACGCGCACGATGAACGAGCGGCGGTCTTCGCTCGACATCGCCTTGCTGATGAGGTCGTCGG
Organism: Bradyrhizobium sp. UFLA03-84; assembly: GCF_002289535.1. Classification (NCBI taxonomy): domain Bacteria; kingdom Pseudomonadati; phylum Pseudomonadota; class Alphaproteobacteria; order Hyphomicrobiales; family Nitrobacteraceae; genus Bradyrhizobium; species Bradyrhizobium sp. UFLA03-84. The sequence goes on from NZ_NSJY01000014.1 coordinate 510,457, forward strand.
CCAGCAGGCGCTGCACCAGGCCCGAGACATTGCCGCCGGACACTTTCAGGTTCTGCGACAACTGCCCGAGCGCGAGGCCATCCGGGTAACGATCGAGTTGCGCCAGCACGTCGAATTTCGCCAGCGACAACCCGAACTCCGAGCTCAGCATGGAATTCAACGACGCAAACAGCTCGCCATGCAGCGACAGCAGTTGCAGCCACAGCCTGGTTTCGACCTGCCCGAAGGCGGGAGCCGTGCTCCCCTTGAGGGCCGACGACGTCATGCGAAGCTCTTGATGGTCTGGATCACGCCGTCGAGTTCCTTGCCGGCGCTGTCCTTCAGCGCGGCTTCCCGCAGCCGGCGCGCCCAGTCGGCGGCATCCTCGCGCGGCGCGACCAGCTTGATCGCGGCCAGCGTCTTGTCGAATTTCGACAGGCCGCGGCTGTGGGTGTCGGAATAGCCTTTGACCAGGCGCCGGCATTGCAGGATCTCGACGCCCAACTGATAGTTCGCCTGCACGGCCTCTGTCGCGGCCTTGAGCCATTCGTCCCGGTGCGCCGTCTCGATGGCATGGCGCAGCGAGCGGCGGCGCATGCCGCGCAGTCCGCCGACGGCATAGAGCGCGACGAACCAGGGCAGCGAGTAGGTCTTGACCCGTCGTCCCTTGTTGACGCGGCGGTCGAGCCAGCCGACCAGGCCCGGCCTGTCGCCAAGCCAGCGGGCAAATCCCACCGGCAGCATGCCCATCACCTCTTCCATGCGGGGATGCATGAACTCGGTGGTATGCAGCACCTGGCCTCCGGACAGCTCGAGCTCGCCCTCGATCCGCGCGCGGCGGGCCGATCGGGTCTTGAGGTCGGCCACGCGGATGACGTCATCATAGGTCATGGCGTTGGCGAGATATTTTGCGGCGGCCTCGGTGAAGGCAAAATTTCGCTCGGCGCCATTGGCGCTGCGATCGGCGGCGTGGAGCCTGCCGAGGATGTCGAGATATTCGCCGCCATAGGCGACGTCCTGGAAATCGACCACCTTCTTCAGCCCGGCGCGGCCGATGGCCTGCGCGGCCGCGGGCAATTCCTGCGTCAGCCGGGCGGCGAGGCCGGCAAGACGGGGATCCAGAACAGCCGGCGAGGAGGGCGTCGTGGCCGTCTCCGATGGCGGAGGTGCCGCAACCTCCGGAGACTTCGACTGTACCCGGTCGAACGCGGCGTCGAACGCGCGGATGCTGGCCTGCGCGCCTTTCTCGCCGGCGCGGATCACGTCGAGATAGCTGTCGCGGCTGAAGCTCAGCACGCCGGCGCCTGCGAGTGCGCCGAACATCGCGGCTGAGATCACGCTGCCGTTGGCGATCGCCAGCGCATTCATGTCGAAGATGATCTCGGTCTTGGCGGCGATCCCGATGGCGCCGGTCACCGCGCCCTGGTCGGCGATGCCGTTGCCCGGCGCGATCTTCTCGCCGATCGCAAACGTCCGGTGATTGGATGCGATCAGCGTGGTGCGGTCCGGCGTCACCAGGCCGCGCAGGATCGAGCGGCCGGCTTCCATGAATTCCGCCGCCATCACCACGTCGACGTCGCCGGGCGTCGGCATCAGCGACAGGATCGGTTTGCGACCATCGAGCGGCGGCATCGCCTCGATATAATAGATCGTGGCGCCGGTGCGCTGGGCGACGCCGGGCACCGAGGTCGACTGTGCGACCCAGCCATGGTTCTCGGCGAGCTGGACGATCCAGTCGGTGAGGACGCCGCCGCCCTGGCCACCCATCGCGACGATCGCGATCGAGATCGGCCGCTCGGTCGCATCACCCGCGGCTGGAAGCGCCAGCTGGACGGTCTCGTCTCTCATGTCCAAATTCTCATGCCAAAGCCTCGAGCGCCGGCCGCCGGCGATCGCGTCGCCGCTGCAGCCAGCCGATCACGGCCATCGCGATCCCCGACTTGAACTTGTCCCAGCCGGTCGGATTGTGAATGACGTCGGCGCGGTAAAACGAGGGACACAGCACGGCTGCATCCGCGACCTCGCCGCAATTGCCGCAGCCGACGCAGGAATTGTCGATCGCCGCGACGGGATCGTCGCGCAGGGGATCGTCGAGCTGCTTGACCGAGAGCGACGGGCAGCCGGAGAGGCGGATGCAGGCGTGGTCGCCGGTGCAGACATCCTCGTCGACGCCGAACCGTTCCTTGACGGTGCGGACGCCGTCCTTGATCGCCTTGCTGATCTGCGGCTTCACGCGGCGCTGCTTGTTCAGCATGCATTCGGAGGAGGCGACGATGACCTTCGGGCCTTGCTCCTTGGTGGTCAGCGCTTCCTTCAGCGTGTCGCGCATCCGGCCGACATCGTAGGTGCGGTCGATCTGCCGGACCCATTGCCCGCCGATGCCCTTCACGGCCTGCACGATCGAGTTGTTGGTGTTGCGCCGCTTGCTCACCGCGCGCGACGACAGGATGTCCTGACCGCCGGTCGCCGAGGTGTAGTAATTGTCGACGATGACGAAGACGCCGTCATGCTTGTTGAAGACGGCGTTGCCGATGCCGCTGGTCAGCCCGTTGTGCCAGAAGCCGCCGTCGCCCATCACGGCGATCGAGCGCTTGTCGGCCTTGACGTTGAAGGCCGAGGTCGAGGCCGGGCCGAGGCCGAAACCCATCGTCGTGGCGCCGATGTTGAAGGGCGGCAGGATCGAGAACAAATGACAGCCGATGTCGGCGGAGACGTGGTGTTCGCCGAGCTCGCTTTCGACCAGCTTCATGGCGGCGAAGATCGGCCGCTCCGGACAGCCGGTGCAAAGCCCGGGCGGACGCGCCGGCACGACCTGCTTCAGCTTCTCGACCTCGGGATGGCTGAGCACGGTGCTTGCGTCCGGCGCCGGCGGCCGGTTGCCGAGCAGCCGCGGCTCGGTCTTCTCGAGGAACTCGCGCACGCCTCCGAGCAGCACCTGCGCGGTATAGTCGCCGCCCATCGGCAGCACGTCCTTGCCGTGGACGCGGGCCTGGATATCCCTGCGGCGCAGTACCGTATTGATCGCCTGCTCCAGATATTCCGGCTGGCCTTCCTCGACGATCAGGACGGCGTCCTTGTCGAGGCAGAACTCCGCGACCTCGGTGTCGATCACGGGGTAGGTGACGTTCATGACGTAGAGCGGGATCTGGGTGTTGCCATAGGCATCCGACAGCCCGAGATATTGCAGCGCGCGGATGACGTTGTTGTACATCCCGCCCTGCATGATGATGCCGACCTTGCCCTGTTTCGGTCCCATCCATTCATTCAGCCTGTTGTCCCGGACGAAGTTGATGGCCGCGGGCATCCGCGTTTTGATCTTCTCCTGCTCATGCTCGTAGGCCGCCGGCGGCAGCACGATGCGGCCGACGTCGCGCTTCGGATTGTTCAGGGCGTCCTTGATGGTGTGCGCCGGCCTGACATTGTCCTTGCAGGCAAAGCTTCCATGCATGTGGCAGGCACGGACGCGCACCTCCAGCATGACGGGGGTGTTCGAGACTTCCGAGAGCTCAAAGCCCTTCTCGATCAGATTGACGATGCATTCATGGTCGGGGCGCGGATCGAGCAGCCAGATCTGCGATTTCATCGCAAAGGCATGGGTGCGCTCCTGCATGATCGATGAGCCTTCGCCGTAATCCTCGCCGACGATGATCATGGTGCCGCCGGTGACGCCGCCGGAGGCGAGATTGGCCAGTGCGTCGGAGGCGACATTGGTGCCGACCGTCGACTTCCACGCCACCGCGCCGCGCAGCGGATACATCACCGAAGCCGACAGCATCGCCGCGGCCGCCGCTTCGTTGGCGGAGCTCTGGAACACGACACCGAGATCGTCGAGCACGTCCTTGGCGTCGGCCAGCACGTCCATCAGATGCGAGATCGGCGAGCCCTGATAGCCGCCGACATAGGCGACGCCGGATTGCAGCAGCGCCTTGGTGATGGCGAGGATGCCTTCGCCGCGGAAGGTGTCGCCGTCGCCGAGCCGGAGATCCTCGACTTCACGAGCAAAAGACCGTTCAGCCATTGCACCCTCCAGAAATATGCGATAGCATACGTTTACATGTAAAGTAAGTCAACGCTGCGAGTGCCGTCCGACTTTGTAGATCGTCTGCTCCGAACGGCGACCGAGCCAGCGACAGGGTAGGGCCAATGCTGAAGCTGCCGCGCTTTAGAGCCGCCGCCGTCCAGGCTTCACCTGTATATCTCAATGCAAGCGCCACCGCCGACAAGGCTGCCTCACTGGTGCGTGAGGCGGCGGCGAACGGCGCGCGGCTGGTCGCATTCCCTGAAGTGTTCGTGCCCGGCTATCCCTATTGGAACTGGATCACCGATCCCGTCACCGGAAGCGCCTGGTTCGAGAAGCTCGTCAAGGCATCGGTGCTGGTGCCGGGCCCCGAGATCGACATCGTTCGCAAGGCCGCGCGCGATGCCGGATGCTACGTCGTCCTTGGCGTCAACGAGCGCAGCCCGGTGTCGCTCGGCGCGATCTACAACACGCTGGTGTTCATCGGCCCGGATGGAACGCTGCTCGGCAAGCACCGCAAGCTGGTGCCGACCTGGGCGGAGAAGCTGACCTGGACCGGCGGCGACGGATCGAGCCTGCGCGTCTATGACACCGAGATCGGGCGCCTCGGTGGGCTCGCCTGCGGCGAGAACACCAACACGCTCGCGCGCTTTGCGCTGCTCGGGCAGGGCGAGCTGGTTCACGTCGCGAGCTACATTTCGCTGCCCGTCGCGCCGCCCGACTACGACATGGCGGAAGCGATCAAGCTGCGCGCCATTGCCCATTCCTTCGAAGGAAAGATCTTCACGATCGTGTCCTGCTCGACCGTGTCGGAGGAGATCATTGCGGCGATGCACACCGTCGTGCCCGATGCGCGGGCGCGCCTGCAGCGCAAGTCGAGCGCATTCTCCGGCGTGATCGGTCCGGACGGCCGTCTCGTCGGCGAGCCGCTGATCGACGATGAAGGCATCGTCTATGCCGACATCGATCTCGAGCGCTGCATCCAGCCGAAGCAGATGCACGACATCGTCGGGCACTACAACCGGTTCGATATTTTCGATCTCAGGGTCAACCGCCGTCCGCAGGCGCCGCTCGGTCTTGCGGAAGGCGAAGGCCAGGCAGCTGATGTCGCGGAGCAGGCGAACTTCGTCTCAATTCCAGGCAGGACGGAATGATGCGGCGCCACGACGCGCGAACCTTCCGCACCGTCGTCCTGGCGAAAGCCAGGACCCATTACCCCGAATGGTCATCGTCGAGCGATCCGCGGCCACGATCCCTTTTACAATCGAATGCGGTGGTCATGGGCCCTGGCTTTCGCCAGGACGACAGCGTTGAATGCCGCGGAGCAGGCGAGCTTCACATCAATTCTCGGCAGGACGGAGTGATGGAACGCCACGAAGCGCGAACTCTCCTCACCGTCGTCCTGGCGAAAGCCAGGACCCATTACCCCGACTGGTCATCGGCGAGCGATCCGCGGCCACGATCCCCTTCACAATCGAATACGGTGGTTATGGGTCCTGGCTTTCGCCAGGACGACAGCGGTGGATATAGCGACGGGACTACATGAAACCGGACGTCACGAGACAAGAATTGGAGGACAGCATGGGCGAGAACATCATCGGCCGGGCCAATGTCGAGGACACTCCGGAGCTCAAGGCCTATTACAAGGATCTCGAGAAGTTCGAGGCGGGCGCGCTGTGGACGGTCGCGAACAAGATCGAACCGTGGCAGCCGCAGTCGGCGTCCGTTCCGGTGCTCTGGCGCTACAGCGATCTGCGCGCGCACGTGCTGCGCTCGGTGGAACTGGTCTCGCCCGAGAAGGCGGGCCGGCGCGTGATCTACCTCAACAATCCCGGTCGCCGTGACGTGTCGGCCGCGGTCGGCTGGCTCTATTCGGGCTTGCAGGTCATGCACCCCGGTGAAGTGGCATCGGCTCATGCGCATTCGGCTTCGGCCCTGCGCTTCATCATGGAAGGGGCGGGCGCCTACACCATCGTCGACGGTCACAAGATGACGCTCGGCGCGCGGGACTTCGTGCTGACGCCGAACGGCACCTGGCACGAGCATGGCGTCGAGGCCAACGGTTCGGTCTGCATCTGGCAGGACGGGCTCGACATTCCGCTCGTCAACGCGCTGGAGGCCAATTTCTTCGTCGTGCACCCCAAGATCCAGCAGGAGGAGTCCGGCTACCCCATCGACGACATGACCAAGACCTGGGGCAATCCCGGTCTTCGGCCGGCGGGCTCGCGGTGGTCGAACGGCTATTCGCCGATGTTCAAATATGAGTGGGAGCCGACCTACGAGTCGCTGCTGAAATATGCCGCCGCGACCGACGGATCGCCCTATGACGGCATCCTGATGAACTACGTCAATCCGGTCACCGGCGGCCATGTGATGCAGACCATCGGCGCCAGCATGCAGATGCTGCGGCCGGGCGAGAAGACCAGGTCGCACCGGCACACCGGCAGCTTCGTCTACCAGGTCGCCAAGGGGCACGGTTATTCCGTGATCGGCGGTCAGCGGTTCGAGTGGCAGGAGCGCGATATCTTCTGCGTTCCGTCCTGGGCCTGGCATGAGCACGGCAACGCCTCGGAAAGCGAGGACGCCTGCCTGTTCTGCTTCAACGATCTGCCCGTCATCGAGGGGCTCGGCCTCTACCGGGAAGAGGCCTATGGCGACAATGCCGGCCATCAGCCGGTCGCGGCCTGACATTCTTGCGCAGAATTCAACCCGAATAACCGGATCGAGCTTTCATGCGTCTTGTCACCTACACCTTGGGCTCCGGCGGCGCCCGCCTCGGGGTCGTCGTTAACGGATTGGTCGTCGATGTCGAGCGCCTCGGCGCGGCGCGCGGCGTTGCCTGGCCGGCCGACATGCTGTCCTTCATCGATAACGCCGTCACGCTGCTGCCGGCGTTGAAGCAGTGCCTGGACAGCGCCAACGGTAGCCTGCCGGCCGGTGCAGCCGTTCCGATCGAGGATGTGAAGCTGCAGGCACCGATCCCGCGCCCGCGCAAGAACATCTTCGGCATCGGGCTGAACTACCGTGCGCATGTTGCGGAGTCCGCCAAGAGCCTGGACACCGACAAGGACCTGCCGAAGCAGCCGGTCGTGTTCTCCAAGCCGCCGACCTCGGTGATCGGGCCGGGCGCGGCGATCCAGCACAATGCCGGCATGACCCAGCAGCTCGACTGGGAGGTCGAGCTCGCGGTCATCATCGGCAAGACCGCGACCCGCATCCCGGTCGAGAAGGCGATGGATCACGTGTTCGGCTATTCCGTGATGATCGACATCTCCGCGCGCGACAATCGCCGCGCCGGGCAGTGGATCTTCTCCAAGGGCATGGATACCTACGCGCCGTTCGGCCCCTGCATCGTGACCGCGGATGAGATTCCCGATCCGCATGATCTCAGACTCTGGCTGACCAAGAACGGCGTCATGAAGCAGGACTCCAACACCAAATACATGATCTTCGATATTCCGGCTTTGATCGCCGACATCTCGTCGGGCATGACGCTCGAACCGGGCGACATCATCGCGACCGGAACGCCTGAGGGCGTCGGTGCCGGCATGAGCCCGCAGGAATGGCTGTGGCCCGGCGACGTGGTGGAGGCCGGCGTCGATGGCGTTGGCGTCATCCGCCACCCGGTCGTCGCGATCTGATGACGTCATTCTCGTTCGATCGCGAGCTGAGGTTCGGCGATTGCGATCCGTCGGGGATCGCCTATTTTCCGTCCTACCTCAACATCCTCAACGGCGTGGTTGAGGAGTTCTGGTCGACGATCGGGTTCTCCTGGCCGGAGCTGATCACGATCCGGAAGATCGGGACGCCGACGGTGCATTTGACCTGTGATTTCTCGCGGCCGTCGAAGTTCGGCGACCGCCTGTGGTTCGGCCTGCACATCGTTAAGATCGGCCGCGCGTCGCTCCATCTGTCGCATGTGGTCACGGGCGCGGATGGCCTGCGCTGGCGCGCGCAACAGATCCTGGCCGCGACGTCGCTTATCGACCATCACGCGATCCCGTGGCCCGACGACGTTCGCGCGGCGCTCATGTCGCATCTGCAAGCCGGCGAGGAGGCGGCGGCATCATGATCTCGCTGTTCATGACGTTCTCCGATCCGACAGGCGGGCGGCGAATTGATGTGGACGATCTTGCGGCTGTGGTCGCCATGGTCGGGTCGATCCCGGGGATGGCCGAGGGCCTGCTGTTTACGCCGCTGGAGCAGTCGGTCGATCATCCCTACAAGGCCGACGGGGCCGGGCCGGTCTTTGCGCTCCAGCTGCATTTTCCGGACCTGTTTGCGTGCGAGGCCGCGATCGATCGTGACGGCGTGCTTGCAGATCTTGCAGCAGGTCGCGGACTGCCGAGCCTCGCCGGATTGGACGTGACACACCAGGCAATGGTGACGCGCGCTTTTCCGGTCGACGACGCCACGCATGCGGGCGGCACGGTGACGCCGTGCAGCTACCTCGTGCATTATCCCGGGCCGGCCGAGGACATGAACGCCTGGAATTTGCATTATTTGGAGCATCATCCGTCGATCATGCGGACCTTCCCCGGCGTCCGCCAGATCGAGATCTACACGCGGGTCGATTGGGTCGACCGGTTGCCGTCGCAGCGGGTCGAGTACATGCAGCGCAACAGGCTGATGTTCGACAGCCCGCAGGCCCTTGCGCGCGCGCTGGGCTCCGACGTGATCAAGCGGATGCGCGCCGACTTCGTCCAGTTTCCGCCCTTCGCGGGCGGCAACAAGCATTTCCCGATGTTGACGCGGGTGGTGCGGCCAGCCGCGTGATGAGATAAAAACCCAGGCCGTTGCGCCTCAGTCCGACGGGAGCCGCGAGAATCGGAAATTGCAGTGGCTCGCGCCGCCGGCCAATGTCTGCGTTCTTTCCAGGCGGATGCCTCGCGTTGCATAGGCGTCGAAATCAAGCCCGCAAATGTTCGGCAGGATTTCCTTGTCTCCATGGCGAGCCGCGAACTTGCAAAAGCCGCAAGCCCTGTAATTGATGCCGAATTCAAACTCGTCGCCCGGACCTGGTTCGACGAAATCGTAGACGAAATCTTCCGGGAACTCCTTCTGATGGCTCTCTGTCGCGCTTTCTATCGCCTGTTCGCGCAGCAAGGCCTGATTCTCTGACGACATGAATTGACGCCCTGAGGCAAGGCGTGCCGCCTCGGGCTCCCCGAGCAATTGCGCCTTGTAGGTTTCCCGTTCGATTTCGCCGATCACCGGAGGCGGAACGCCGTGCCGCCGCAGCACCCGGCTGATGGCCATGAAGCCGGTGAGACGCATGAAGAAATCAGTCATGCGACTTGCCGCACCTCCGACATACGGCATTTGGGTGAGCACGATCTGGAATTCGCCCATCACCTCCTGCCGAACTCGGTCGACATCGGTGAGATGCGCGCGCTCGCGCAACATCGCTTCGGCGAGGTCGAGGCGATGGCGCATGGCGGCCTCCATGGCGCCGCGATACTGCTCATAGAACGGATGGATGGTCTCGGCCATTGGACACCTGAATCAGTGGATCATTGCGAAGTCGAGGAAGCTGGTTTCATGCGGCGGCGATCGCCTCGATTTCCAGCAACCATTTGCTGTCGACGGTCTCGGCGATCATGACCGTCAGCGCGGGCTGATGCTCCCCGAGCATCCTGCGACGAACGGTGCGGTTGGCCACGAGCTGATCCCGATCGGTCAGGAACGTGGTCACCCTGACCAGATGCTCGACGCGAAGGCCGGCGGCGGCGAGCACCTCGATGACATTGCGCCAGGCCTGCTCGCATTGGGCCTCGAAGCCCTCGGGCACGGTTCCGTCGCATCTCTCAGGCACCTGGCCGCTGATGAAGAGCAGGCGGCGATGCTGCGTCAGTTCAAGTCCCATGCAGTACCCGCCGGCGGGCGGGTGGACCGTTGCGGGATTGTGGCTGACGATGTGAGCTGCGGGCATGGGTGTCTCCGGATTGCGGCCTGACCGTATCCGGCTGTGTCGCCGCGGCGCAAAGCATGTTTGCTGCGGTTCAACGCAAGAAAATCTATTGCAAGGCCACCGCCTGTCGGTGTCAAACTCCCGCGCGATGACCTACGCCCTGCCACCTCTCAACGCGCTCCGTGCCTTCGAGGCCGCTGCGCGGCATCTCAGTTTCAAACTGGCCGCGCACGAGCTGCACGTGACGCCTGCCGCCGTGGGGCAGCAGGTGAAAGCGCTGGAGGCGCGTCTCGGCGTGCAGTTGTTCGAGCGGCTGCATAAGCAACTGATCCTGACTGCGGCCGGGCAGGCCTATTTGCCGGGAATCTCCGAAGGCTTTCGCCATATCGCGGACGCGACCTCGCAATTGAAACCGGCGGCTGCGGTGCTGCTGCAATTGGGGGTCCATGGCAGCTTCGACCTGCGCCGCCTCAAATTGGCGGAGTTTCGCAGTGCGCATCTGGAAATCGGTCTGCAGGTGCTGCAGCCCGCGGGCTTGCACGAGTTGGTCGAGGGCAAGGTCGACCTCCTGATCGTCCGCGGCCTTGGCCACCATCCGGGCTATCGTTGCGACCGGCTCAACGAGGGATCCGGTTTGGGGGATTGGCTGATTGCGCCTGAAGGCACCGCAGATTGTCCCGAGGTCGTCAGCTTCCGCGAATGGCTGCGCGCCGTGCTGCTCGAGAACCCGCTCGCAAACCAACGCCGCCCTCGTCTGGTCGGATAGCGGACCTGCGCTGCGATGATGGCAGTGCACCCCTGATTTGCCCGACGTGTCAAGGTGATTTCGTAAAAAGCGAAATAACGCCCGGCACCGGCCGGCGACTGTGCATGGGGTTGTTTTCGATATTTTGGTGTCAGTGCCCGCCGAGATAGGCGGTGATCAGCCGAGGATCGTGAATCAGGTCCTTGGCGGGGCCGGACTGCACGATCTCGCCGGTCTCCAGCACGTAGCCGTAATCGGCCGTCTCGAGCGCGGCGCGGGCGTTCTGCTCGACCAGCAGGATCGAGACGCCGAGGTCGCGGAGCGAGGCGATGGTGCGGAAGATCTCGCGCACTATCAGCGGCGCAAGGCCGAGACTGGGCTCGTCGAGCATCAGCAGCGCGGGCTTTGCCATCAGCGCGCGTCCCAGCGCGAGCATCTGGCGCTCGCCGCCTGAGAGCGTGCCGGCGGCCTGGCGCTGCCGCTCGCTGAGCCGGGGAAAGCGATCATAGACCTCGTCCAGTGTCTTCTGGACGCCCGAGCGGTCGCGCAGGCTGTAGGAGCCGAGCAGAAGGTTGTCGGCGACCGACATGTCGGAGAACAGCTCGCGCTTCTCCGGAACGAGGCAGAGCCTGCGTTCGACGCGATCCTCGACCGACATCTTCCGGATGTCGCTGCCGCGAAATACCATGCTGCCGCGCGATGCGAGCAGGCCGATGGCGGCCATCAGCAGCGTGGTCTTGCCGGCGCCGTTCGGACCGATCACGGTCACGATCTGTCCCTCGTCGACCGACAGCGACACGTTGCGGACGGCCTCGACGTTGTCGTAGCAGACGGTCACGTCGGTCATGGAGAACATCCGGCTCACGCGACGCCTCCGAGATAGGCCTCTTGCACCCGTTCATCGCTGCGGATCGCGCTCGGGATGCCCTCGCAGAGCTTGGAGCCGAAATCGAGCACCACGATGCGGTCGACCAGCGACATCACGAACTCCATGTCGTGCTCGACGATCAGGATGGTCAGGTGATCCGCCCGCAGCGAGCGGAGCAGCTCCGCCAGTCGCAGCTTTTCCTGGCGGCGCAGGCCGGCCGCCGGCTCGTCCAGGACCAGCAGCGCGGGATCCGCGGCGAGGGCGCGCGCGATCTCCAGGATGCGCTGGTTGCCGAGCGGAAGATTGCCGGCGAGCTCGAACGGCTTGTCGCCGAGCCCGACGCGCTCGAGCTGCATCAGCGCCTCGTGGCGGGCGCTGGCTTCCTCGCGCTGGTTGAGGCGAAACGCGCCGGCGAACAGGCCGCTGCTGGTTCGGCTGTAGGTGCCGAGCATGACGTTCTCCAGCAGGCTCATGCGCGGCCGCAGCTTGACATGCTGGAAAGTCCGGGCGACGCCGGCCTTGGCGATGCGGGACTGCGGATCGCGCGTGATCGAGCGTCCGGCAAAGGCGATTTCGCCCTTGCTGACCCGCAGAGCGCCGGTCAGGCAGTTGAACATCGTGCTCTTGCCGGCGCCGTTCGGGCCGATGACGGCGAGGATCTCGCCCGATCTCACCTCGAAGCTGACATTGTTGACCGCGATGAGGCCGCCGAAACGGCGCTCGGCGCCATCGACCTTCAGAAGCAGCTCGCCCGGTGTCGGCTGCGGGCGGCGCGGCAGCGGTGGCGCCGGCTGCGGCCGTTCGCGCCTGATCTTCGGCAGATAGCGCGCGATGGAAGGCACGATGCCCTGCCGCGCCCATTGCAGGAACAGGATGAACAGCGCGGAGAAGGCGACGATCTCGAGCTGCCCGGACGCGCCCTTGGCGATCAGCGGCAGATAATCCTGCACGCTGTTCTTGAGCAGGGTGACGATGGCAGCGCCGACGACACCGCCGAGCAGGCTGCCCGCGCCGCCGACCATCGTCATCATCAGATACTCGATGCCCATGCTGGCATCGAACGGACCCGGGCTGATGAAGCGGCTCATATGCGCGTAAAGCCAGCCGGAGAGCGAGGCCAGGAACGCCGCGATCACGAATGTCACGAGCTTGATCCGGAAGGCGTTGATGCCGAGGCTCTCGACCAGCGTGTTGCCGCCGCGCAGTGCCCGCATGGCGCGACCGAGCCGCGAGTCCAGGAGATTGTAGCCGAGCAGGAGCACCAGGGCGACGATGCCCCAGATCAGGTAATAGATCTGGGCGCTGGAGACGAGTGCGAAGGAGCCGAGGCTGATCGGCGGGATCGACGAGATGCCGTTGAAGCGGCCGAGCCCATCGACGTTGCCGAACAGGAAGCCGATCGCGAGCCCCCATGCGACGGTCGAGAGCGACAGGAAATGGCCCTGCAGGCGCAAGGTGACGACGCCGAGGACAGCCGCGACGCCGCAGGTCAGCACCACCCCGAACAGCAGGCCGAGCCAGGGCGATTGCCCGTTCAGGGCGGAGACCCACGCCGTCGCATAGGCCGCGATGCCGACGAACGCGGCCTGTCCGAACGACACGATGCCGCCGACGCCGGTGAGCAGCGCAAGGCCGATGGCGACCAGCGAATAGATGCCGATATAGTTCATCAGCGTGATGCTGAACGGGCTCAGCACGACGGGTGCGAGTGCGAGGCACGCCAGTGCCGCTATCGCCGCGAGCTGAACATGAAGGCGCGTCATTCCTCGATCTCCTCCTCGGAATGCAGCGAGGCGAGGGATCGCCAGATCAGGATCGGGATCAGCAGCGAGAACACGATGACGTCTTTCAGCGCGCTGCTCTGGAACGATGCGAAGCTTTCGAGGATACCGACCCCGACCGCGCCAATCGCGGCACCGGGATAGCTGGTCATGCCGCCGACGATGGCGCCGACGAATGCCTTGAGGCCGATCAGGAAGCCGGAATCGTAGAACACGGTATTGACCGGCGCGATCAGGATGCCCGATACGCCGGCCATCAGCGAGCCCAGCAGATAGGCGATGGTGCCGGCGCGCGCCGGTCGGATTCCCATCAGCCGCGAGCCGGTCCGGTTCACCGCGGTGGCGCGGAGCGATTTGCCGACCAGCGTGAAGTCGAAGAACAGATAAAGCAGGCCGCTGAAGACCAGCGCGGCGATCACGATCAGCATGGTCTGGCCCGAGATCAGGACGCCGGCGAACTCGGTCGAGAACGACGTCAGCGGCTCGGTCCGGACCCCCTCGGGGCCGAAGAACAGCAGACCAAGACCGACCAGCGCGAAATGCAGCGCCACGGAGACCGTCAGCAGCAGCAGCACGGTGCCGTCGGCGATCGGACGGAAGACGATCCGGTCCAGCAGAGGAGCGATCGGCGTGATCAGCATCAGCGCCAGCACGAGCCGGACCGCAAGTGGCGGGTCCGTCCGCATGGCGAGCCAGGCGATACCGACCACTGCCAGGGGAATGGCGAGATAGAACAGCAGCGCGCGCGGCAGCAGGCGGATATCGCCGTTTCGAATGAGCGAAATGATCTCGATCAGGGTCGCAAGGCAAGCGAGCACAACGACCAGCGCGCCGGTCCCCGGAAAGCGCTTGGCATCGAGGGCCGCAAGCGTCAGCGCGGTGAAGGCGGCGATGTCGCCGAACGGAATGAAGATGACCCGCGTCACCGTGAAGATGAGGACGGTACCGATCGCCACCAGCGCGTAGACCGCACCGGTGGCGATTCCGTCGATCGCAAGGATGGCCGCGATGTCGCTCGTCATGGAGACGCCGTTCCCCCGTTCTGCCCGCCGGCCATCTTTCGCCTACGGCGCGTACTTCCAGGCGCCGCCGGTCAGGCGGACCACCACCAGCGAGCGCTCGTCGACGCCGGTCACCGCGCCGGGCTTGAAGTTGTAGACGGCATGCACGCCGGGCAGCTCCTTGGTGCTGAGGATGGCATCGCGCAGCGCGGTGCGGAATTCGGCCGTGCCGGGCTTTGCGGTCTTCAGCGCCCGCTCGGCGGCATTGGCAAAGATCAGCCAGGCATCGAAGGAGTAGGCGGAGAACCCGTCGGTGGTCGGAATGTTGTGGGTCTTCTGGTAGACCGCGCGGAAATCGAGCGCGATCTTCTTGGCAAAGTGCTCATCCGGAAGCTGTTCGGCCACGATCACGGGGCCCGCGGAGACCTGAATGCCCTCGGCGGCCTTGCCGCCCACGGTGACGAAGTCCGGATTGACCAGCGCCACGGTGCCGTAGGTATTGCCCTTGAAGCCGCGTTCGGAAAGCGTGATGAGCGGCAGCGCGCCCTGCGTGCCGGAGCCGCCGATCAGCACCGCGTCGGGACGCGCGGCCATGACCTTCAGGATCTGCGCGGTCACCGAGGTATCGGTGCGGGCATAGCGCTCGTTGGTCTGCACCTTGATGTCGTCGGTCGGCTCGGCGGCCTTGGCGCCGTTGTAGACGAGGTCGCCCCACGCATCGGAGAAGCCGATATAGCCGATGTTTTTCATGCCGTCGCGCTTCATCCGGTCGGCGACGATTTTAACCAGCAGCGAGGCCGGCTGCGGCACCGCGACCACCCATTGCTCCGGCGAGTCCGGAAGCTTGCCGAGGGGCGAGATTGCGATCATCGGCACCTTCAATTCGCTGGCGACGGCCGCCATGGCGATGGTCGAGGGGGTCGTCGCGGTACCGATTATGAGGTCGACCTTCTCCTCCTCGACGAGCTTGCGCGCGTTGCGCGTCGCGGCCGACGGATCGGAACCGTCGTCGAGCTGGATCAGGCGGATAGTCTCGCCGTTGATCGTCTTCTTGTATTCATAGGCGGCATTGATGCCGCGCCCATAGGGGATGCCGATCGACGCGCCGTTGCCGCTCAGCGAGGTGACGAAGCCGATCGTGATGTCGGCCTGCGCCGCCGGTGCCGCGAACACGCCGGCGACAAGTGCGAGTAACCCCAGGGTCTTCTGCCGCATTTGCGTTGTCCTCCGTTGATGCTGGGTACGAATGTCTGCAAGCCGGGCAGGAGCCCGAGCTACGAACGAACCGGTTGAAGGCATTGCTGCAGCGCCAGACGCCGGGCGCTGCGAGGGGAAATTTCGCTCGGCCGGGGCGTCAGCGGCCATGGCAACGCGTGCCGCTTGAATAGCGGGCGGGGCGACTGCAGCCCGCGGGCGTCTGTCGAGGCGAAAGAAGACGAATGCCGTCGACGCGCTGCGCGACCGGCGATGCTGCTGCCGGCCATTGCGGCCCGACGCTAGTCCACGCGATTGAGTTTCTCAAAATCGGTGCCCTGCAACATCATCTTCATGGCCACCGGCAGCGGCCGGTGGTCGATTACTTAAAGCCTAAAGTATTCTCCGTGGCGCCGTCAACACGTGTCACGGGGCTGTCAGAAAAAAATGTTGTTGCATACAATTTCGTCCGCGCGCGCCATTTTCCTTCATTTCTTTCTCCCGAAAATTGGGTCGTTGGGCTGCGATGGAGCAGTCGCCTTGGCAGGCTCCGCCGCGCGCATTTGACGCGTCAATTAGTTTATGGTTGAAATATCTGCGTCGGCAGGCCGACGGCCGATGCTCCCGTCACCGCTTGAGGAGAAGGGCGATGCGCATCTTCTGGCAGAGTTTCGTCGATGCGAGCGTGAACGCGCCCTATATGTCGCGGCTGTCGGAGTACCTCAACAACATCGCCGCGCCCGGCACGACGGTTCAGGTCGAGGGCATTTCGCCGCCGGACCGGGAGTTCGGCCGGCTCGCCGAACTGCGCTGCGCGGTTCAGGCCATCGACAACGGCATCGCGGCCGAAGAGAGCGGGTTCGACGCCTTCGTGATGGGCCACTTCCAGGATCCCGGGCTTTACGAGCTCCGTGCGACGCTCGACATTCCAGTGATCGGGACCGGCGAGGCGACGTTGCTTGCGGCCTCGCAGCTCGGCCGGCGGCTCGGCCTCGTGACGCTCGATCCGGTGTTCGAGGTCTGGCACTACGAGCAGGCCGAACGTTACGGGCTCGGTGATCGCGTCGTTCATGTGACCGGCCTCGGTTGCAAGCCGGAGGATTTCGCGCAAGCGTTCGCGGGCGATCAGGCGGCCCATGGCCGGATGATCGAGGATTTTCTGGCCTGCGCCCTTCCACTGGTGGAGCGCGGAGCCGACGTGGTGATCCCCGCCGGCGTGCTGCCGGGCCTGCTGATTGGGCGGGAGCACGGCCTGAAGGTCGGCCACGCACCAGTGGTGAACTGTGCTGCAGTGGCATTGAAGAGCGCCGAGATGTGGGTGCAGCTCAGGCAGCTCAACGGCACCGAGCCGAGCCGCGGGCCGAGCTTCAAACGCGCCAGCGCGCTCGCCCGCGACGATTTCCGGGCGATGCTCGCGCGCAACAAGCGCTAACGGGAACAGCCGGTCAGTTCTGGAGAACGAGTCATGATGAGACCCGAGAAGATCCTCTACGAGACCGAGGTGACGGCGACGGGCGGCCGCGACGGCAAGTGCCGACGGACTGCTGTCGGTGTCGCTGTCCGTGCCGAAATCGCTGGGCGGCCCCGGCGGCGAGGGGACCAACCCGGAGCAGCTCTTTGCGGCCGGCTATGCCGCGTGCTTTCTCGGCGCGGTCAAGCTCGTGGCGCGCACCGGGAAGATCACGCCCTCTGCCGAGCCGTCCGTCATCGCGAAGGTTGCCATGGGACCGGTTCCTGTCGGCTATGCGCTCGCGGTCGAACTGAGGGTCAACTTGCCCGGCGTCGAGAAGGCGGTGGCGGAGGAGATCGTCGCGGGCGCGCACGAGCGATGCCCCTATTCGAATGCTATTCGTAGCAATATCGACGTGAAGCTGACGGTGATCTGAGGCGGCAGGCAAGGCAGGCGGCTGGTGAAAAATTCGCTGCGCACACCGTATGAGGGCATCGTGATGGCGGCTCCCGTCACGATTCCCTATGCGCGCTATTCCATTGAGAGCGCGCAATGGTGGATTGGCCGCGCGCTGAGCGCGCTGGTCGCGAAGGCCGGCATCAAGGCGTCCGACATCGACGGCCTGTGCGTTTCCAGCTTCACCATGGGGCTCGACAGCGGGATTGGACTGACGCAGCATTTCGGGCTGTGCGTCCGATGGCTGGACACGATCCCGCTCGGCGGTGCCAGCGCCATCGCGGCCTTGCGGAAGGCGGCGCGCGCGGTGCAGGCACGCGATGTCGATATCGTCGCCTGTGTGGCCGGCGATACCAACCATGTCGATTCCTTCCGCCTGACGCTCGAGAATTTCTCGCGCTTCAACCAGGACGCGGTCTATCCCTATGGTGCGGGTGGCGCCAATGCGAGTTTTGCGCTGATCGCGCGCAATTACATGCGGACGTATGGCGTCACGCGGGAGGACGTCGGCCGGATCGCGGTCGCCCAGCGCGCCAACGCGCTGCGCAACCCGCATGCGCTGATGAAGACGCCGCTGACGATCGAGCAGTATCTGGCGGCGCGTCCGATATCCGACCCCATTCACCTGTTCGATTGCGTCATGCCGTGTGCCGGCGCCGAGGCCTTCCTGGTGATGCGGGACGAGACCGCGGCATCGCTCGGCTTGCCGGCCGCGCGATTGCTGTCGACCATCGAGCGGCACAACGCCTTCGCCGACGATCCGATGCAGGTGCGCGGCGGCTGGGCGATGGATGTCGGGGAGCTCTACGCGATGGCCGGCGTGAAGCCCGACGATCTCGATGTGGTCCAGACCTATGATGACTATCCGGTCATCACGATGATGCAGTTCGAGGATCTCGGCTTCTGCAACAAGGGGGAGGGCGCGGCCTTCGTTCGTCAGCACGATCTGACGATTGGCGGCGACTTCCCGCACAACACTTCGGGCGGCCAGCTCTCCGCCGGGCAGGCCGGTGCCGCCGGCGCCTATCTCGGGTTGGTCGAAGGATTGCGGCAGGTCCTGGGCGAAGCCGGCCCGACGCAAGTCAAGGATGCAACCCTCGCTCTGGCCTCGGGCTTCGGTATGATCAACTATGACCGCGGCCTGGCCTCCGGTGCCGCGATCTTTGCAGGGCCTGCGCGATGATCGATCCGATTGAGCCACCCCGGCGCAAGAACCCGCTGCTGCGGACGCGGCTTCCCGCGTCGCCGCCGCGGCCGCGCAGCCGGACATCACACGGCTTCACGCGCGCCGCCGCCGAAGGACGCTTCATGCTGCAACGCTGCGAGGCCTGCGGCGCCTTCGCCTACCCGGCGCGCGAGGCATGCCCCGCCTGCCTGTCGGCCGGTCTTGCGTTCGTCGATGCGCCGCGGCGCGGCGCGCTGCTGGCCGAGACGACGGCGCGGGTGCCGAGCGACGTTTATTTCCGCGAGCGGGCGCCCTGGCGCATCGGTCTCGTCAAGATGGACTGCGGTCCGACGATGGTGGCGCATCTGCATGCCGACTGTGCCGAGGGCGCGCCCGTCCTGATGTCGTTTCAACTCGATAAGAGCGGTCAGGCGGTGGCCTTTGCCCGACCCGAGGGGGAGACGCCCAACATGGCAGACGACCGGCAATGGCGGGAAATGACGGCCGATCCGAAATTCCGCCGAGTGCTCGTGACCAACGGCCGCAGCCTGATCGGCCAGGAGGCCGTTGCGGCGCTGAAAGCCGCGGGCGCGAAGACGGTGTTCGTCGGCGTTTCCGAACCATGGCGGCCTTTCGCCGGCGAGCAGCTGTTGCGCGGACAACAGGGGATCGAGGTCGTGACGCTCGACGCGGCCGATGAAAAGTCGGCGACTGACCTCGCGGCCGACATTGGCGGCAAGGTCGACATCCTCGTCAACACGACGGAATATGTGCGGCCCGGCGGCCTTCTCGACCGCAGGGGCACCGGCATCGCGCGGGATGAGATCGACCAGGCCTATCTCGGCTTCATCAACCTTGCGCAGGCCTTCGGTCCCGCGATGCGGATGCGGGGCGCGGATGGTGTCAGCAGTAGCGCCGCCTGGGTCAATATCCTGTCTGTCTACGCGCTGGCGAACTGGCCCGCTTTCGGCGCCTACTCGGCGTCGCAAGCCGCCTGCCTGTCACTGTCGCACTGTCTTCGCGCCGAGCTCAGGCCCGGCGGCGTCAAGGTGATGAACCTGTTCACGGGACCGGTCGACACCGAGTGGTTTCAGACCGTGCCGCCGCCCAAGGTCGCGCCGCGCGCCGTTGCGCAGGCGATCGTGTCCGGGCTCCGGGGCGGGCTCGAGGAGATCTATGTCGGGGACGTCGCCGAGGAAATCAGGCAGCGTCTTGCCGCCAACCCGAAAGCGCTCGAGCGCGAGCTCGACAGATAAGATCAGGATCTCAACAAGACGGGAGGACGTGACGATGCAAGGCAAGAATCTCCTGGAGCTCGCAGGTGCAATTTCGTCCGGCGCGGTGCGCGTAGTCGATCTGACCTTCACGCTCAGTCCGGATTTCCCGGTCATCGTGCTGCCGCCGGAGTTCGGCCAGGCCGCTCCGGTCCGGATCCAGGAGATTTCGCGCTATGACGGTCGCGGTCCGGCCTGGTACTGGAACAATGTGACGTTCGGCGAGCACACCGGCACGCATTTCGACGCGCCGATTCACTGGTTCACCGGCAAGGACCTGCCGAACAATTCTGTCGATACGATGCCTGCCAAGGACATGATCGCGCCGGCCTGCGTCATCGATTGCTCGGCGGGCGCGGCAAAGGATCCTGATTTCCTGATCACGGTTCCGCTCGTCGAAGCCTGGGAGGCAAAGCACGGACGGATTCCCGAAAGGCACTGGGTTCTGTTGCGGACCGACTGGTCGAAGAAGGGCTGGCGCGACTACGCTAACCTCAGGGATGACGGCGCACACACGCCGGGTCCGAATCCGGCCGTCATGAAGTGGCTGGTGGAGGAGCGCGGCATCATCGGCTTCGGCACCGAGACGATCGGCACCGACGCCGGGCAGGCCGGCCATTTCGAGCCGCCTTATCCGGCGCATCACTTCCTGCATGGCGCCGGCCGCTACGGCCTGCAATGCCTCTGCAACCTCGATCAGCTTCCCGCTACCGGCGCCGTCATCGTGGCGTCGCCGCTGAAGATCCAGAACGGCTCCGGCAGCCCGCTGCGCGTGATCGCGCTGGTGTCGGCGAACTGAAGCGAGCGGATGGCGCTTGCCCGAAACAAGAAACGCAAATCAAGAAGGACAGGTGCAATGATCTCGATGAAGACCCTGCTGGCCTCGGCCGCATTGCTTGTCGCAGTTCCGCAGGCCAGCCAGGCCGAGATCCTGGTCGGATTCGTCACCGGCCTCAGTGGGCCGGTGTCGTCGATCGGGATTCCCAATGCAAAGGGCATCGCAGCCGGCGAGGCCTATGTCGGCGAAGTCGGCGGTGAGAAGCTCCGCGTCATTCAGCTCGACGACGCCTCCGATCCCACGGCGTCGGCGCGCAACGCGCGCAAGCTCGTTGAACAGGAGAAGGTCGACATCCTGATCGGCACATCGGGCGCGCCGCAGACGCTGGCGATGGCGACCGCCGCGATCGAGATGAAGATTCCGATGATCGCGGTGTCGCCGATCGCGCCGGTGCCGTCGGGCGATGGCGGGCCCTGGGTGGTGCAGACGCCGCAACCGACGCCGCTTCTCGTCCAGGGCATCGTCGATCACATGAAGGCGCAGGGGTTGAAGACGGTGGCGTTCATCGGCTTCTCGGATGCCTTTGGCGACCTGATGTACGATTCGCTGTCGCTAAGCGCCAAGGCGGCCGACATCAAGGTCATCGCCAACGAGCGATACGCCCGATCGGATTCGTCGGTGACCGCCCAGGTGCTGCGCGCGTTGGCGGCGCGGCCCGACGCCATCATGCTCGGCGGCACGGGAACGCCGGGTGCATTGCCGGTGATCGCTCTGTCCGAACGTGGATACAAGGGACCGCTTTACGGCAACCACGGGCTCATCAGCGCCGACTTCCTGCGGCTCGCCGGCAAGGCCGCCAACGGGATCATCTGCCCGACCGGGCCGGTGACCGCGGCCGAGCAGCTTCCGGCCAGCAATCCGATCCAGAAGGTTGCGCTGGATTTCCGCGCCGCCTTCGAGAAGGCGAACGGCGAGGCGCCGACCGACTCGTTCTCGTCCTATTCGTTCGACGGCTGGCTGCTGCTCGTCGATGCGGCCAAGCGCGCGATAGCGACCGGCGCCAAGCCGGGCTCGCCGGAATTCCGCACCGCGCTTCGCCAGGCGCTGTTCACCACCAAGGAACTGGCGGGGACGCAGGGCGTATACACCTACACGCCGGCGGATCGGCACGGTGTCGATGTTCGCGCGCGGATCCTGGTTCAGATTGAGGACGGAAAGTACAAGCTGCTGCCCTAATTGAGCGGCGGAGTGTGCCGGAGGGCGTTCGGCTGCGGCGCGAGTTGCAGCGCCAGCCTACGGCTTCTGCGTCGTATCCCTGACGGCGCCCTTGAGTTCGTCGAGCTCGCGGGTCAACCCATCGAGCCGGTCAGCGGGAAATCCCGCTAGCAGCTCGGCCAGCCACGAGCCGTGGCTCTTGGCCATGCGCCTGAAGGCTTTGCGGCCCTCGACAGTCATGCAAACGATCTGCACGCGCCGGTCGAGGTTTGAAGGCGTGCGGGTGATGAAGCCGTCCTCGACCAGCCGATCGACGATCGGCGTCAGATTTCCGGCAGACACCATCAGGCGCTTCGGCAGCTCTCCCAGCACCAGTCCACTCGGCTCGCGGTCAAGCTGGGCCAGGACGTCGAAGCGCGGCATCGTGAAATCGAATTCCTCGCGGAACCGGCGCCGCAGCTCACCCTCGATCAGGGTCGTGCAGGCGAGCAGCCGAAGCCAAAGCCGTGTCTGAGCCTTGTACTCGGCCTCCTGATCGCCCCCGTTCTTGGGCGAAACAGGCGGGGACGCCTTCGCGACTGCCAAATCGAATCTCCTCGGGCATCCGGGCCCGTTGAAGGTGTCGGCCTCGATGTAGGCTGCAAGATAGTTCGTGCCAAAAGTAAATTCAAGGCTCGTTCAGGGGGCGCGGACCGGCGCACACGGTGTGCCGAATCTGCGGTGTCCAGCCCGCCGGATGGCGATCGCCGTGGTTTCGCGACGAGTGCGCCAGCGTTCCCCGGCGAGCGCAGATATTTTATGTTTAAAATAAAAAGCGAGCATCGCTGCCAGCGCAGGATCAGCAAGACTTGCTCGGCGAAAAGATTGAAGGCCCGCCGGGCAACCGGGGTCGCATGACATTGAAGCCGTCGGCGCGCCGTTCCCGAACCAGATCCGGATGTTGTCAGCAATCTTCTCCGGCCGCCCGGCGATCACTCGATGGCCTCGCGTGCCCGCGAGATGCCGCACGAGCTGGCGGATCACCGGCCTCTCGCGATCGGCTGCAGGTAGCGGAAATCAAAGGAAAATGTGTCCTCGCGTGACGGTATTGTCCTCTGCCGGCGAAGACCAGCAATCCGCCAGACCGTCAGTCAATCGAATTTTCCTTTAGCGCTTGGTCGAGCGCCTCGACCAGTAGATCGCCGTGCTCCATGCCGAATGTCAGGGGCGGCCGAATCTTCAGCACATTCGCGCCGGGACCGGCCGCACTGATCAGAACATGCCGTCTGCGCATTGCATTGACCAGTTTCGTCGTCTCACCCGCGGCGGCCGAGTCGCCGCGGCGGAGCTCGACACCGATGAAGAGACCGGCGCCTCGAACCTCCGCCACGAGCTCATGCCGCGTGCGCAGCGCGGTGAGCCGCTCGCGCAAATAAGTGCCGATGCGCCTGGCGTTCTCGACCAAGCCTTGCCGCTCGATTACGTCGAGCACAGCCATACCGGCGGCGGCGGATACGGGATTGCCGCCAAAGGTGTTGAAATAGCGCGAGCGGGCGCCGAATTCCTTCAGCAACTCCGGTCGTGCCGCCATCGCCGCGATCGGATGGCCGTTACCCATCGGCTTGCCCATCGTGACCATGTCGGGGACCACGCCGTGGCGGGCAAAGCCCCACATGCCCTCGCCACAGCGACCAAAGCCGGGCTGCACCTCGTCGGCGATGAACAACGCGCCAGCCGCACGCGCGGCCTCCACCGCCGGCCGCAGGAAGCCCGGCGGATCGGCGAATACGCCGTCGCTGGAGAAGATCGTATCGACCAGCAGTGCGGCCGGACGAATGCCGCTGCGGGTCATATCGGCAAACGCTGCGCGGACGTGGCCCGCAAAGATCTCGCCCGTTTCATCGCCGGCGGACTGCGGTGCCGGCACCAGACGAACGTGGGGCGCGGTCGGTTCGGGCAGGCCGAGCGACGGCGACAATTCGGCAAGTGCGCCGGTCACGCCGTGATAGGCGGTCCGGGTGACGATGACGCCGGTGCCGCCGGTGCAGGTGCGGGCGACGCGGAGCGCCAGATCGTTGGCCTCGCTGCCGGTGCAGGTGAACATCATCTGGCCGATTTCGGCCGGGAAGGTCGCGAGCAGCCGCTCGGCGTAGTCGAGGATCGTCTCGTGCAGATAGCGGGTGTGGGTGTTGAGCACCGCGGCCTGCCGCGCGATCGCCTCGATGACGTGCGGATGGCAGTGGCCGAGGCAGGCGACGTTGTTGTAGGCGTCGAGATAGCACTTGCCTGCGGCGTCGTACAGCCAGATGCCGTCGCCGCGCACCACATGCACCGGCTGCTCGTAGAACAACCGGTAGGCGGGGCCGAGCAGGCGGTTGCGGCGCTCGATCAGCTGCTGGGTCGAGGTGTCGGCCGGCATCGTGTCACTCTCCCTGGCAGGCACGCTCGATCTGCTGCGTGGCCTGTGCTCGCGTCAGTGTCGCGATCCGGGCAAGCCGGGCCGACGCCTGTCTGTTGTTGCGCAGAATATACCCGCTGTTCTCCGGATAGCGAGCGGCCCTGATATTGCTGATCACGATCGTCATCACCATACGGGTCGCGATCAGGTCGAACAGGATGCCGCGCTCGCGCGGTTCGAGTGGCGAGACCGCATGATAGGCCGCAATCACATCGAGCGCCGGCGCCAGCGGCGCGTCGCTGTCGGTCACCTGATAGGCCGCTGCGATTGCGAGGTCGTTGATGCGGGCGGTCGCGGTCATGTCGCCGAAATCGATGATGCCGCAGACGCGGGCCTGCGAAGTGGCGTCGACGACAATGTTATGCGGATTGAGATCGTTGTGCAGAGGTTGCCGCGGAAGCTGCGCCAGCACAGGAACGGCGTCGGCCTCGAAATGATCGAGGGCGCGTTCGACCATTTCGCGCTGGGCAGATGGCACCGCGCCGAGCAACGGCCGCAGTTCGGCGGCATGCTGAATGTCCCAGAGCAATTTGTGATTTGCACCGGGATGAACGAAGTCGCGCAGCGCAACGGCGAGCTGCGCAGCGCAGCGGCCGACATCACCGCGCAGCACTGCCGACGGCGGCGCCTGGTGCATCGGCGTTCCCGCAAGGAACGTCAGCAGCCGCACCACCCTCATCGAGCCGTCCTCGAAGCAGATCTCGAGCTCGGTCGCGCCGCTCCGCGCCGGAATAATGCGCGGAATCGGCAGCAGCGGGTCACGGACCGCGACGTGGCGCAGCGCCTCGGTCTGCAGATTGGTGACGGCGCGATCCTCGGTGGGATTGGCGATCTTGAGGACGTATTCGCGTCCGTCCTGCGTGCGCAGCCGGAAATTCTGGTCTCGCTCGCTGTCGAGCCGGCGAATGTCGGGCGACAGGCCGTAATATTCACCGACCAGCGTCTGTGCCTGCGCCTCTGTAATCGGCCCCGCAGCGCGCAGCCCGTCGAGCGGGTGCGCGGCATCGGCGGACGAACGGGGGATTTGCATCTGGCGCTCCTCGATCTCGCAATCAATAACCGCGGGCGCGGTCGATTGCGTGCGGGGGACGCCGTCCAGCGCGGATCGCGTCTGCGGTCGTGGCAAGCGTCGTCGCGACGGCGCTGATGCTGACGTCGCTGGCGTCATGCGGCGTGACGGCGATTCGCGGATGGCGCCAGAACGGATGTAGCGCAGGCAACGGTTCGGTCGCGAACACGTCGAGCGCAGCTCCTGACAGCTGACCGCTGTCGAGTGCTTCGAGCAGATCGGCTTCGACAAGATGTTCGCCGCGCCCAACCTGGATCAGGTAGCCGCCGCGGCGCATGCAGCCGAACAGATCGCCGTTGAGGATGTTGCGCGTCTCCAGTGTGAGCGGCAGCAGATTGACCAGTACCTCGGTCTCGCCGAGCATCGCGGCAAGACCGGAGGGCCCGTGAAAACTCCGGGTCGCCGATGAAATCACCTTGGCGGTCCGGCTCCAGGACATCACGGGAAAGCCGAGATGGGCGAGGTCGACGGCGACGCGCCGGCCGATCTCGCCATTGCCGAGGATTCCGACCGGAACGTCCTGCGTGCGCCGCTGCGCGCGGCGTTGCCAGACCCGGTCGCGCTGCTGGGCGCTGAAGGCGGCAAAGCCGCGTTGATGCCCGATCGCATGCCAGGCGATGAAGCCCGACATCATCTGTCCCTGTCCAGGATCGACCACGCGCACCACGTCGACACCGGGCGGCAGGCTCGGGCAGGCCATGATGTTGTCGACGCCGGCGGCGATCGAGCACACCGCCTGCAACTCGGGATAGCGTTCGAACGCGTCGTCGGGCGGATGCCAGGCCAGGGCGAGCCGGACATCCGCAGCATCGCCGGCATGGTCGACCACCTCGATGTGCGGCGCAATGCGGGCAAGCTCCGCGCCGAAATAGTCGCGCAGATCGAGGCTGCTGCTGATCAGGGCACAACGCATGGTTCAGGCCGCACGCGACGAGGAAATCTGCCCGGGCACCGCGGCGAGCAGCTCGCGGGTGTAGGGATGTTCGGGCGCCGAGAACAGCGCCGCGGTCGGCTTCAGCTCGACGATCGCGCCGCGCTGCATTACCGCGATCCGGTCGCAGATTTGCGCCGCCACGCGCAGATCGTGGGTGATGAACAGCATCGACAGGCCAAGCCGCGCCTTGAGGTCTTCCAGCAGGTTCAGCACCTGCGCCTGCACCGAGACATCGAGTGCCGAGACGGCTTCGTCGGCGACGATGATTTCCGGCTCGAGCGCAAGCGCGCGGGCGATGCCGATGCGCTGGCGCTGGCCACCTGAGAATTCGTGCGGATAGCGTTCCATCGCGCTGGCATTGAGGCCGACGAGACCAAGTAGCTCAGCGGCACGCTGACGTGCGACCGCCGGATCGGTGCCATGGGCGATCGGCCCGTCAGCGATGATGTTGCCAACCTTGCGGCGCGGGTTGAGCGAGGCGAACGGATCCTGGAAGATCATCTGGATGCGGCTGCGCTCCCTGCGCAGCGCGCGGCCGGCGACGCGGGTGAAATCGGTGTCGCCGAGGCGGACCGTGCCTTGGTCCGGCTCGATCAGGCGCATCACGAGGCGGGCGACGGATGACTTGCCGGAGCCGGATTCGCCGACCAGGCCGACGGTCTCGCCTTGCAGGATGTCGAAATTGACCTCGTTCGCGGCGCGTACCCGCCGCCCCGGCTGGAACCAGCCGCCGCCGCTGACATAGGTCTTGTCGAGACCGACGACCTCGACCGCCTTGGCGCGATCCGCGAGCGGCGCGCGCGGTGGCGGCTGCATCGAGGGCACCGCCGCGAGCAGCGCCCGCGTGTAGGCGTGTTGGGGGCGCCGCAATACGTCGTCAGCCGCACCCTGTTCGACCACCTTGCCGTGCTGGAGCACGACGACGCGGTCGGCGATATCGGAGACGACGCCGAAGTCGTGGGTGATGAACATGACTGCCATGTTGCGGCGGAGCTGCAAATCGCGGATCAGCTCGAGGATCTGTGCCTGTGTCGTGACATCGAGCGCAGTGGTCGGCTCGTCCGCCACCAGCACGGCGGGCTCGAGCGCGAGCGCCATCGCGATCATCGCACGCTGGCGCTGGCCGCCGGACAGCTGGTGCGGGTAGGCGCGCATCGAGCGCTCGGGCTCGGGCAGGCCAACCTCGCGCAGCAGCTGCAATGCCTTCTGCTTGCGTTGGCGTGGCGTCAACAGATTGTGCGCCTCGAACATCTCGGCGATCTGGTCGCCGATCCGCATCAACGGATTGAGCGCAGTCATCGGCTCCTGGAAGACCATCGCGATATGGCGACCGCGAAGCGCAAGCCAGCCGGAATCGTCAAGGGTGAGCAGGTTCTGGCCGTCATAGGCAATCTCGCCGGCCTCGCGGATGATGGTGTCGGGCAACAGCCCCATCAGCGCATGTGCGCACATCGACTTGCCGGAACCGGACTCGCCGACCACGCAGAGGATCTTGCCGGGCACGAGATCGAACGAGACCCCGTCGACGGCGTAGGGGCGGTCGGAGCCCGGTGGCAGCGCGAGCTTCAAATTCTTGATCGAGACGACGGGTGCGGCCGACATGCGTCAACGCCCTTCCTTGTTGAGGCGCGGATTGAACGCGTCGTTGAGCCCTTCACCGATCAGGTTCAGCGCCAGCACCGAGAGCAGGATCGCGATGCCTGGGAACAGCGTGATCCACCAGGCCTGGCGGATCACGGTACGGCCGGCGCCGACCATGTAGCCCCAGGACATCAGATTGGGATCGCCGAGACCGAGAAAGGAGAGCGAGGATTCCAGGAGGATCGCGGTCGCGACCATCAGCGAGGCCAGCACGATGACGGGCGACAGCGCATTGGGCAGGATCTCGCGCCAGATGATCCAGCTGTGGCTCTGTCCGGTGACGATCGCGGCCTGGACGTATTCGCGCGTGCGCAGCGACAGCACCTCGCCGCGCACCAGGCGGGCGACAGGCGGCCAGCTCACGATCGCGATCGCCAGCACGATCGAGACGATCGAAGGCTGCAGGATCGCAACCAGCACGATGGCGAGCGCGAAGCTCGGCACGGTCTGGAAGAATTCGGTGAAGCGCATCAGGGCGTCGCCGACCTTGCCGCCGAAATAGCCGGCGAGGGCGCCGACGGGAATTCCGACCGCGAGGGCGGCCATGGTTGAAACGAGGCCGACCAGCAGCGAGACGCGGGCGCCATAGATGATACCGGCGAGCACGTCGCGGCCGAGCGCATCGGTGCCGAGCGGCAGGCCGGGCATCGTGAACGGCGGCAGGAACGGCCGCTGCACCATGCGCCAGGGCGAGGTCGGAAACAGCAGGGGTCCAAAGATCGCGATCGCGATCGCGAGCAGCAGGATCGTAAGGCCGATCACGCCGCCGGGGTTGCGCAGCATGGTGCGCCAGAACTTGCTCATGAGGCGAACTCGATGCGGGGATCGACCGCGCGGTAGATCAGGTCGGTGATCAGGTTGAAGGCCAGTACCATCGCCGAGCACACCACGAAGACGCCGAGGAGCAGGTTGTAGTCGCGCTGCAGCAGCGCCTCGTACATCAGGCGGCCGATGCCAGGCCAGGCGAACACGGTCTCGGTGAGCACGGCGCCGCCGACCAGCGTGCCAGCCTGCAAGCCGGCCAGCGTCACCACCGGCAGCAGCGCGTTGCGCAGCACATGGCGGCGCTGGATCACGGCATCGCGCAGGCCCTTGGCGCGCGCGGTCTTGACGAAGTCATGCCGCTTCACCTCGAGCATCGAGGCGCGGGTCATGCGGGCGTAGGTGGCCATGAAGAACAGGCCCATCGTCGTCGCCGGCAGGATCAGATGGGCGCCGACGTCGAGCACATGGGCGAAGCCGGTGTAGTTGGCGCCGACGGTCTCGTAGCCGAAGCTCGGCAGCCAATCCATCGCGACTGAAAACAGCAGGATCGCCATCAACGCCACCCAGAACAACGGCGTGGCGTAGAAGATCAGGGCCAGTATCGTGATCGCGGTGTCGGCCCAGGTGCCGGCAAAACGTGCGGCGAGTGTGCCGAACAGGACGCCGAGCAGCAGCGAAATCACGAAGGCCGTGACAGTCAGCAGCAGCGTCGCCGGCAGCCGCTCGGCGATCAGCTTGGCGACCGGCATCTGCTGGCGGAACGAGAAGCCGAGATCTAGCGTCACGATGCCCTTGACGTAGCGGTAGAGCTGGACCGGCAGCGGCTGGTCGAGCCCGAACTTCTCGCGCAACTGGGTGACGAAGATCTTGTCGCTGGCGCCGGCCTCGCCCGCCATCACCATCGCCGGGTCGCCCGGCGCCATCCGGATCAGCATGAAGTTGAAGACCACGATCGCGAGCAGCACGACGACGGCCTTGGCAAGTCGCTGGGCAATGAAAGAGAGCATGGGTGACGTCGTTGCGTTCGAGGAAACGGCAGAAGCCGCGGCGCTGGACGGCGAAGCGGCGAGACGGGTCGTTACTTGTCGAGCCAGGCGTCGCGGAAGCCGTCGTTGACGCCGATCGCGGTGGTGACGAGGTTCTTGACGTTGCAACGGGTGATGGTCGGGAACTGGAGTTCGAGCTGCCAGGCCACCGGCACGTCGTCGGTCAGGATCTTCTGCGCCTTGAGATAGATGTCCTCGCGCTTGGAGTCGGGAAAGGCGGTGGCGCCGTCGGCGAACAGCTGATCGATCTCGGGGTTCGAGTAGCCTTCGACGTTGTTGAACGGCGAGCCCTTGGAGATCTGGCTCGAGATATAGTTGCGGCCGACGCCGAGCGCAGGATCGCCATACTGATAGAGATAGGTGAAGGCGATGTCGTAGTCCCAATCGGAGACCTTCTGGTTCCAGCCGGGAACGTCGGTTGCGATCATCTCGACATTGATGCCGACGTCCTGCAAATTCTGCTTCACGGCTTCAGCCCAGCGCTGCCAGGTTTCACCATAGGGCAGCGGCAGCAGGCGGACCTTCTCGCCCTTGTAGCCGGCCTCCTTCAGCAGCGCCTTGGCCTTGGCCGGATCGTAGTCGTAGGTGGTCACCTTGTCGGTGTAGTATTTGATCGTGGAGGCCGACGGGCCGGTCGCGACCTTGGCGAGGCCGTTCCAGATCACGTCCTTGGCGAAGTTGCGGTCGATCGCATACATCAGCGCCTGGCGGAATTTCTTGTTCGCGGTCGGGCCCTGCCGGTTGTTGAGCCACAGCCAGGAGTGCGGGCTGAAGAATTCCCAGCCGGCGCCGGTGACGCAGACATTCTTGAGCTTGGTGAGACGCGGCACATCGAAATTCTCGACCGAGCCGCCCGGCAGCACGTCGACCTTGCCGGTCTCGAACGCCACCGCGCGCGCCGCGGCGTCGGGGATCACGTGCCAGTAGATCTCGTCGAGATGCGGCAGGCCCTTGATGTAGTAGTTCGGGTTCTTGACCAGGTGGATGAACGAGCCCTTCTGCCATTCCTTGAACATGAAGGGGCCGGTACCAACAGGGGTGTTGTTCGCCGGATTGGTCTTGTAGTCGGTGCCTTCGTAGATGTGCTTGGGGATCATCGGCAACGAGCCGACCTCGAAGATGCCGAGGAACGGGCCGAATGGCTGCTTCAGCGTGAACACCACGGTGTAGTCGTCAGGTGTCTCGACCTTGTCGAGCTGGGCAAGGTTGCCGCGGGCGCGCGGATGGGTCTGCTTGAGGAATTCGATCGAGAACGCGACGT
Organism: Bradyrhizobium sp. UFLA03-84; assembly: GCF_002289535.1. Classification (NCBI taxonomy): domain Bacteria; kingdom Pseudomonadati; phylum Pseudomonadota; class Alphaproteobacteria; order Hyphomicrobiales; family Nitrobacteraceae; genus Bradyrhizobium; species Bradyrhizobium sp. UFLA03-84. Next base: position 541,445 of record NZ_NSJY01000014.1, read on the forward strand.
CGGCCGAGGTGAACGGCTTGTTGTCGTGCCAGGTGACGCCCTTGCGCAGCTTGAAGGTATAGATCTTGCCGTCCTCGCTGACGCTCCAGCTTTCGGCGAGACCTGGCAGCGGCTCGAGCTTGGGCGAGTAGCGCAGCAGGCCTTCATAGATGTTGCCGGCCACCATCTGGGTCGGGCCGTTCTGCACCAGGCCGACCATCAGGCCCGGCGGCTCCGGCTGGATCACCGCGTTGATCACGCCGCCGGATTTCGGCTCCTCGGCAAATGCCGCGGTGCTCAGGGCACTCGCCACCAAAAGACTCAACAGAACTCGCGTCAACATGTTCAGGCTCTCTTGTTCGATTTGCCCGGCCGCAGCTCCGAACCGGTATTCACGTTGCTTGAAAGCGCTCTAGTTCACGAAATCCGGATCGGTGCGCGCGAGCATTCGCTTGAAGGCCGCCCACTCGGTATCGGGCACGCCGTTGCTCTCGATGCTGTCGTAGAAGGTTGCGTATTGCCCGGCGGTCTTGTGCGCGACCGCGCCCGACAGCGGCGCGATCTCGGCGCCGGCGGACTGGATCGCAAGCTGCGCGCGGCAGGAGCGCTCCAGATTGTGCATCAGCTTGAAGGCTTCCGAGACCGAGCGGCCGCAGGTCAGCATGCCGTGATTGCGCAGTACCATCACGAACTTGGCGCCGAGGTCGGCGACCAGGCGCTCCCGTTCGTCGAGATCGAGCGCGATGCCTTCGTAGTCGTGATAGGCGAGGCAGCCGGTAAACTGCATCGACCATTGATTGAGCGGCAGCAGTCCCTGCTTCTGGCAGGACACCGCGACGCCGGCCACTGTGTGGGTGTGCAGCACGCAGGCGACGTCCGGCCGCGCGGCATGCACCGCGCTGTGGATGGTAAAGCCGGCCGGATTGATGCCGAGCCCGAGCGGATCGTCGATCACGATGCCGTCGAGATCGACGGTGACGAGGTTGGACGCCGTCACCTCCTCGAAGCGCATGCCGTAGGGATTGATCAGGAAGCGGTCATGACTGCCGGGCAGCCGCACCGAGATGTGGGTGTAGATGCTGTCATCGAGCCCGAGCCGGTGGATCAGCCGGTAGGCCGCCGCGAGGTCGATGCGAAATTGCTGGTTCTGGTCCTTCACGGCGTCGGGCCGCACATGCGTCGTCATCGTTGCTGCTAGTCCCTGTCCGCGGGCCGTTTTTGTTGCACTGCAATGCCCGCGCCACTAAACTGTCGACAATCTAAGAATTGATCAAGATCAAACTGTCGACAATCGACGATTAAATAATGTACAAGGGTCGAAACGGACCCATTTGATGCGCACGATTTCCCCTCCGGTCGGCTTGCCGGCCCTCAACGAGACCGACCTCGTCGGTCAGGTCGCCCGCCGTCTGACCGAAGCGATCGTGCAGGGGCGGTTGCCGCCGGGATCAAAGGTCGTCGAGGCCGGAATCGCGCGCGAGCTGGGGGTGAGCCGGGCGCCGGTGCGCGAGGCCGCGCGGCTGCTCGAGCAGCAGGGCTTGCTGGTCGCCAATCCGCGCCGCGGCTTCTTTGTCCGGCAGTTCGCTGCCGATGATATCGACGAGATCTACGACCTGCGTTTGTGCGTCGAGCGTCATGCCGCGGTGCTTGCCGCGCGCAACCTGACGCCGGAGACGCGCGACAAGCTGCGACGGCAAATCGACGTGCTGCACGAGACCGCCGATCTCGACGATCCGGCGCGGCAGGTCGAGGAAGACTATCGCTTCCATCGTCTGATCTGCGAGATCGCGGGCAACCGGCGCATGCTGCGGCTGTTCGACGATCTCGCCTCCGAGTTGCGCATGGTGATCGGCCTGATTGGTCGCCTCTATGACGATCCGCACGAGATTGCGCGCACGCATGAGCCGGTGCTCGCTGCGATCGAGGCAGGTCATCCCGAGCGCATCGTCGCGCATGTCGACTATCATATCGGCCATGCCTGGCGCGAAGTCGGACGGCTGGTGCGCGAGATTCCGCCATGGCCGGCGGCGGCGAAATAGCCGCGCGCGATGTTGCGATCTTTCTGATTCATCCAACAGGAGTGTCCCGTGAAGGCCGTCTACAGTGACCTGCACCGCAGCCATGATCCGCAGTTCTTCCTGGTCCGCGGCGTGGTCCAGCGCACCACCGAGCAGCCCGAGCGCGCCGATCGCCTGCTGGCGGGCCTGAAGGCCGGCAAGCACACGCTGATCGAGCCGACCAAATTCGGGCAGGGGCCGCGCGCCCGCGTGCACAGTCCGGAATATCTGAGCTTTCTCGCCGAGGCGTGGGAGCAATGGTCTGCGCTCGGCGATGCCGGGCCGGAGATGATCGCGAACATCCACCCGGTGCGCAACGCCGCCACCTATCCGACCCATATCGTCGGCAAGCTCGGCTGGCACACGGCGGATACCGCAGCGCCAATCGGCGAGGGCACCTGGGCCGGTGCCTGCGCCTCGAGCGACGTCGCGGTCACCGCCGCGCAGATGGTGCTGGACGGCGAGGATGCCGTCTATGCGCTGTGCCGTCCGCCCGGCCACCATGCCTATCGCGACATGGCCGGCGGTTTCTGCTTCCTCAACAACAGCGCGATCGCGGCGGAGCATCTGCGCCAGAAGCATGAGCGCGTCGCGATCCTCGATGTCGACGTGCATCACGGAAACGGCACGCAGGGCATCTTCTACGAGCGGGGCGATGTCTTCACCGTCTCGATCCACGCCGATCCGTCGTTCTTCTATCCGTTCGTCTGGGGCTACGCGCATGAGCGCGGCGCCGGACCCGGCCTCGGCGCCAATCTCAACATTCCGCTCGCCAAGGGCACCGGCGACGACGATTACATGAAGGCGCTGGCGGCGGCGGAGCGGGCGATCCATTCTTTCGCGCCGACCGCGCTCGTGGTCGCGCTCGGCCTCGATGCCTCCGAGAAGGACCCGCTGGCGGGCCTCGCCGTCACCACCGACGGCTTCCGCCGCATCGGCGAGGGGCTGGCCCGGTTCGGCCTGCCGACGGTGCTGGTGCAGGAGGGCGGCTATCTCTCCGACATCCTCGGTGCCAATCTGACCGCCGTGCTCGGCGGATTCGAAGCCGCGCGCTAGTGCCGTTGCGTTGAGGATGCGTCGCGCCATTCATGTCGCGGGATGCTCGGTATCGTGCCTTTCATCCCACCGTTGGCGCCACACATTCCGCGCCGGTCCGAGCAACGCTGGTTGGCAAGAGTGTCGTGATTGAATCAATCCCATCAACTGGATGTTGCGCCTCGAGCGACAAGGCTTGCTGCCGGACGGCGAGAGATGCTGGACAAGGGGCGAGTTTCGGCGCACTGCCAGGACGCAGAATTCCAAGGTGGTTGTCCTTCGACAAAGAAGCAGGGATTCCGCAAGCTGCGACGTCGGCGACTTTGGCCCTGACGACGGACAGGCCGATGCTTCATCCTGGTGAGACGGTAGAGTAAATCATTGAAATCGCAAGACTATCGCTTTTCTGTGGCTCCGATGATGGATTGGACGGACCGGCATTGTCGGGTCTTCCATCGCCTGATGTCGCGGCGGGCGCGGCTCTATACGGAGATGCTGACCACCGGCGCCGTGATCCACGGCGACCGGGCGCGGTTGCTCGGCTTCGATGCCAGCGAGCATCCGGTGGCGCTGCAACTCGGCGGTTCCGATCCGCGCGATCTCGCGACCGCCGCCCAGATCGGCGAGGATTTTGGCTACGACGAGATCAATCTCAATGTCGGCTGTCCGTCCGATCGGGTGCAGAACGGCCGCTTCGGCGCCTGTCTGATGGCGGAGCCTGTTCTGGTCGCCGAGGGCGTTGCGGCGATGAAACGCGCGGTGAAAATTCCCGTCACGGTGAAATGCCGGATCGGCATCGACGACCAGGATCCGGAAGTCGCGCTCGATGCGCTGGCGCGCGGCGTGATTGCCGCGGGCGCCGATGTGCTGGTCGTGCATGCACGCAAGGCCTGGCTCAATGGGTTGTCGCCGAAGGAAAACCGCGACATCCCGCCGCTCGACTATGATCGCGTCTATCGTCTCAAGGCGGCGCTGCCGGATGTCCCCATCATTATCAACGGCGGGATCACGAGTCTCGCTGAAGCGAAGCAGCATCTGTCGCAGGTCGATGGCGTGATGCTGGGGCGGGCGGCCTATCAGGAGCCGTGGCGGCTGCTGACGGTCGATTCCGAACTGTTCGGCGAGGTGTCGCCGCATGCGACGATGAAGGACGTGTTCGAAGCGATGCTGCCCTATATCGAGCGGCAATTGGCCGAGGGCACGCGGCTGCATTCGATCACGCGCCATTTTGTCGGCGCCTTCCACGGCGTCTCTGGGGCGCGTGCGTTCCGCAGGCACCTTGCGGAGAACGGCGTGCGGCCGGGCGCCGGGATCGAGGTGCTTCGCGACGCCGTCGCGCGCGTTGACGACCGCGCGCTTGCGCCGGTCGCGGCCTGACCGCGCCGGCTATTGCTTGCGCTGACGCCGCACCACGTCCTGCGCGACCTTCAGGAAGTTGAACAAATGCGGCATCCGGTTGTCGCGCCGGTAGTTCAGCGACAGCGCGGTCCCCGGATTGTGTCCCTCATAGGCGCGATAGGCGACGCCGGGGCGTTCCGCCTGCGAGACTGATTTCGGCACCAACGCGATCCCGACGCCGACCGACACCAGGCTGATCGCGGTCTGATAGTCCTGCGCCAGCACCTGTGATTTCGGAATGAAACCCTCTTCGAGGCAGATATTGAGAATGTGGTCGGCGAAGCTCGGGCGTGGCTTGCGCGGATAGAGAACGAATGTCTCGGACTTCAATGCCGATAGCCGCGTGACCTGTTGCTCGAGCAGCGGCGAGGTGTCGGACAGCGCGAGGATCAACGGCTCCTGCAGCAACGGCTCCGACTTCAACTCCTCGTCGTCGAGCGAGGGCCGCGCGACGGCGATATCGATCTCGCGCTGGATCACGGCGCGCTTCTGCTCGGCATTGTTCATCGCCGACAGCGCGAGCTCGACATCCGGATAGGCCGAACGAAACGCCTTGATCACGTTGGGCAGCACGCCGTAGGTCGCCGATCCGACGAAGGCGACGCGAAGGTGCCCTGAGAAACCTTCGCCGATCCGCTTGATCTCGCGATGCGTGCGGTCGAGCCGTTCCAGCACGTCGCGGGCACGTTCCAGCAGCACGCTGCCGGCCTGGGTCAGCCGGATCTGGCTGCGGCTCCGGTCAATCAGGATGACGCCGAGATCGCTCTCCAGCTGAGCAATCTGCCGGCTCAGCGGCGGCTGCGCGATCGCAAGCCGCGATGCGGCGCGGCCGAAATGCAATTCCTCGGCGACGGCGACGAAATAGACCAGCCGCCTGAGGTCCATGACATCGTCGCGCTCGGTCACGGGGGTTAGCCGGACGTTCGGCCGCGCGCTTCAAGCGAAGCTGCCGGGAAGGCTGATCGGGTTTGGTGCCGCGTGGACATCAGCGCGCGTTCGACACGATGGTTGCTATGCGAAGACTGGGCGTGGGTCCCGGGATTGTCAATTGCCCGCGGGGACGACGCCATCTGACTAGTCCTTGCGGGCGAAGGCACGGATCTTGTCCTCGTCGACCTCGACGCCGAGACCCGGGCCGTCAGGGACGCAGATCTCGAACGCGTCGAATTTGATCGGATTGACGACCAGATCCTCGACGAGAATCCGCGGACCGAAATGCTCGGTGCCCCATTCGAGCCTCGGCAGCGTGGCGAAGGCGGCGAGATGCGCGGCCGCGCCGATACTGCTCTCCAGCAGGCAGCCGCCGTAGAGTTCGAGGCCATGCGCGCCGGCGACCGCGGCTGCACGCTTCATTTCAAACAGGCCGCCGCTCTTCACGAGCTTCAGCGAGTAGACGCTGCCGCAGCCCATCATGGCGACGCGCGCAATCTCTTCCTTGGTGAAGGCCGCTTCGTCGACCAGCAAGGGGATCGAGGTGCGCGCAGCGATGCGTGCCATGGTGTCCAGCTGCAGCGCCGACACCGGCTGTTCGACCAGCGCGACGTCCAGCTCCTCCAGCGCGGGCATGAAGCGGATGCATTCGGCCTCGGTCCAGGCCTGGTTGACGTCGACGATCAGGCGCACCTCGTCGCCGAGACCGGCGCGCAGCGTCTGAAGCCGCTTCAGATCGGCCGGCGGCCGGTTGAAGCCGAACTTGATCTTGAACTGGCGGTGCTCGCGGCGCCGCAGCTTTTCCCTGGCTTCCTCCAGCTCCTGGCCGCTGTCGCCCGAGGCCAGCGCCCAGATCACCTCCATGCGCTCGCGCACGGCGCCGCCGAGCAGCGCGCTGGCCGCGAGGCCGAGCGTCTTGCCGGCGGCATCCAGCAGCGCGGACTCGATCGCGCCTTTGGCCGCGAAATTGCGGGTGGCGGCCTTGCTCATGCGCAGGGCGTTGGCCTCGAAGGCGAGGGCAGGCTGCCCGAGCAGCGCCGGCGCCAGGTAGTTCGTGACCGCGGCCTTGATCGATTCCACGCTCTCCTCGGCCCAGCGCGGTCCGCCGAGCGTCGAGGCTTCGCCGATCCCCGTCACGCCGTTGTCGAGCAGCACGCGCACCAGCACGTAGTCCTGATGCGTGACTTCCGTGTTCGAAAGCTTGTGCCGCCGACGGGTCGGCGCTTCCACGATGGTGGCGCGGATACTGCGGATCACAGTGTCCTTGGCGAGGGGGCGCCCTTGCTCCACAGGCTCGGCGATCTCAATCACGGCACGGCTCATATGTCCTCGCAGGTCAGTTCAAGTTGAGCCCGCCGGGCCTTCGAGGTCCGGCGGGCCTGGTACGTATCACTCGGCCGCGACGAGCCGCTCGACCGCGGCCTTCTTGAGCTTGAAGTCGAAGGCGAGAACGAGATCGGTGTCGGCACCGGCCGGCGCCTTGGCGAACGTGCCGATCAGGCTCTGCTTCACGGCGAACACCGAGTCGTTGTCGAGATATTTGGTCTCGGAATCGTAGATCTGCGAGATCAGCGACTGATAGCCGTCCTTGGAGAGCATGAAGTGGATGTGGCCGGGACGCCAGGGATGGTGACCCATGTACTTCAGCAGCTCGCCGCCGGCGCCGTCATAGGGGATCGGGTAGGGCTCGGGGCGAAGCGCCACGAAGGCATATTCGCCGTTGGCATCGGTCGTGAAGCGTCCACGCAGATTGTAGGCCGGCTGCTCGGGGTCTTGCAGATCGTAGAGCCCGTTCGGCGCGTCTTCCCAGACGTCGATGGTGACGCCTTCGATCGGCCGACCCGCGGTATCGCTGATGCGCCCCGAGACCTTCACGGTCTGCGCGTTGTCGAACGTCTTCTTGATGATGGAGGCGCCCTTCGGCAGCACCGGCGGGTTTTCCCGGTAGAACGGGCCGAGCACGGTCGACTCGCTCTCGCCGTCGGTCACCCGGTGGTCGAGCATGTCGACCAGCACTTCGACGCCGAGGATGTCAGCGATCAGGATGAACTCGTTGCGCTTCTCGTCCGAGATGTCGCCGGCGCGGCGCAGGAATTCGCAGGCCGCGAACCATTCGGCGAAGGTCAGGTCGACCTCCTTGCAGAAGGCGTGCATGTGGCGGATCAGGCTCGTCATGATCTGGCGGTTGCGATCCGGAATGTCCGGCGAGAGCGCGGCGATCACGTGGTCGGTGATGGTGTCCTTGTTGACGTTCAGCATGGTCGTTTCCTCCTTTTCTTGCAGTTTGATCAAACTTGCATTCCCGTTTTCGGGAATTTCCACTGGTCGCTTCACCAGACAAATTCGTAAGCGGCATTCTCCAGCATCGCAGGCGCAGGGTGCGGGTCGGCAAGGCCGCCGAACCGGCCGCGGAAGAACAGCAGCGGCCGCTTGCACTGCTGCAGCGACATCTCGCGGACATGACCGAGGAAGATGGTGTGGTCGCCTGCGATGATCTCGTCGGCGAGATCGGTCACGAAATACGCCGCCGCGTTGGCGATGACCGGCAGCTCGTTGTGGCGCTCGAACACGTCGCGGAGGTCGAGCTTGGGCTTGCCGGCGAAATGCCAGGCCAGATCCTCCATGCCCTCGGCGAGCACGCTGACCGCGAAGCGGCCGGTGCTCTGGATGTTGCGAAGCATCTTCGCGCTTTTCGCGATCGAGATCGCGACCAGCGGCGGATCGAGCGAAACCGACATGAAGGCATTGGCCGTCATGCCGTGATCGCGTCCCTCGCAATGTGTCGTGATGATGGTGACGCCGGTGCCGAACTGGCCACAGGCATTGCGCAGCTCGCGCGGATCGATGGCGGTCATTGGCTGATGACCTCGAGTTGGGCGAGGCTGGATGGATTGGCCGGTGGCGCGGTCAAGACGTCTCGCCAGTTTTCCAGTGCAGACGCCGCAGCAGCAAGGCCGGACCGCCGAAGCGAGCGGATCCGGCTGCTGGAGACGATCTCGCCATTGCCGCAACGCACCGGCGGCAGGATGCGGGTCTCGAAATGTCGGCGCAGCAGCTTCGCGGTGCCGCCCTTGCAGGACCCGAAGCGGAAATCCTCACCGACGATCACTTCGCGAGGGTGCAGGACCTGCAACTCGGCGAGGAAATCGGCCGCGGTGCGGCTGACGTAGATCTGGTTGAAGTCGGCGATGATGACATGGTCAGGCGCAAATGTTGCGATGCGCTCGAGCTTTTCGTCGAGTGAGATCAGCGCCTCGGCCTGGCCGAAATACACCTTTGGTGGCGGATCGAACGTGTAGACCACGGCCGGGATCCCGCGGCGTTGCGCCGCCGCAATGGTCTGCCGAAGCAGTTCCTGGTGGCCGCGATGGACGCCGTCAAACGCGCCGATGGTGACGACGCTGGCCGTCAGGGCCAATTCCCGATCGCGATGGAAAGCGACAGCGCTGCTGTCAAAACCCTTGGCCAAGCCTTTGCCCATGGCGCGCTCCCTTGCCGTGCCGACTGCGTCAGTGGCGGCGTTGCGTCGGCCGAACGATCATCGTCGTCCGGTCCGTGCCGTCTTGTCATAGCCCGAGCCGCAGCGGTCCGCGCGGTATGGTGTGATACCTTTCGCCGGCTCAGGGTGAGCGCGTAGCTTTTCCCCCGATGTCACGCCGACCAAGAGCGTGACGGGATGGTCCGGGCCGGTGCGGCGACGCCGCGCCGGTCCCACGACACAGCGGAGGAGAAGCCATGACTACAGCAGCAGCCCTGCGAGCCGACGCGCCTGCGTCGACGACCAGTGTCTATACCGGCGCGGAATTCCTGGACAGCATCCAGGACGGCCGAGAAATCTTCATCTACGGCGAGCGCGTCAAGAACGTCACCCAGCATCCCGCGTTCCGCAATTCGGCGCGGATGGTGGCGCGCTGGTACGACCGCTTTCACGAGAAGAAGGATCAGATCGGCGTTCTCACCGATACCGGCTCGGGACAGATCACCCATCCGTTTTTCCTCGGCTCGAAAACGGCCGACGACCTTGTGAAGGGCCGCGATGCGATCGCCGAATTGCAGAAGGTCGCGTATGGCTGGATGGGCCGCTCACCTGATTACAAGGCGGCGTTCCTCGGGACGCTCGGTGCGAATTCGGGCTTCTACGGCGAATACGCGGGCAACGCGAAGAAGTGGTATTCGCGGACCCAGGAGCGGCTCGACTTCTGGAATCACGCCATCGTCAATCCGCCGATCGATCGCGACCGCGCCATCGAAGAAGTGCGCGACGTCTTCATGCATGTCGAGAAGGAGACAGATGCGGGCCTGATCGTGTCAGGCGCGAAGGTGGTCGCGACCGGCTCGGCGCTGACGCACTACAATTTCATCGCCCATTACGGCATCCCGATCAAGGACAAGTCGTTCGCGCTGATCTTCACGGCGCCGATGGACGCCAAGGGCATCAAGCTGATCGCCCGCTCGTCCTACGAATTCACCGCGGCCGCGACCGGCTCGCCGTTCGACTATCCACTGTCGAGCCGCTTCGATGAAAATGATTCCATCCTCGTGTTCGACAAGGTGCTGGTGCCCTGGGAGAACGTCTTCATCTATGGCGACGTCGACAAGATCAACCAGTTCTTCCCGGCGTCAGGCTTCATCCCGCGCTTCACGCTGCACGGCGTGACCCGGCTTGCCGTCAAGCTCGACTTCATCGCCGGCCTGTTCTCGATGGCGGTCGAGGCGACCGGCTCGAAGGACTTCCGCGGCGTGCAGACCGCGGTCGGCGAGGTGATCGCCTGGCGCAATCTGTTCCACGGCATTGCCGATGCGATGGTGAAGTCGCCGATCGCCTGGCAGGGCACCGAGGGCTACAATCTGCCCAACCTGAATTACGGGTTGGCCTATCGCGTGTTCGCGCCGATGGCCTATCCGCGGATCAAGGAGTTGATCGAGCGCCACGTCGCGAGCGGCCTGATCTATCTGCCGTCGAGTTCGGCCGACCTCGAGAGCGAGGCGATCCGGCCCTATCTCGACCGCTTCGTGCGCGGCTCCAACGGCTATGCCGCGATCGACCGGATCAAGCTGCTCAAGCTGCTGTGGGACGCGGTGGGCTCCGAGTTCGGTGGCCGTCACGAGCTCTACGAGCGCAACTACGCTGGCAATTACGAGAATCTGCGCGTCGAGACGTTGATGGCCGCGAGCGCGACCGGCGATCTCGGCGCCATGCAGGATTTCGTGCGCAACTGCATGAGCGACTACGACGTCTCGGGTTGGACGGCGAAGGACCTCGTCAATCCCGATGATATCAACCTCGTCAGCCGCGGGCTGGTGCAGGGCTGACGATCTGGTAGACAGTCCGATGGGGCCGCCGCGACCGCGTGGCGGCCCTATCTTTGCAGAGAGAGTTCATTGCCATGCTGTTCCACGTCGAAATGGATGTCCGGATCCCGCACGACATCGCGGCCGAGAAGGTCGATGCTTTGAAGCAGGCCGAACGCGTTCGCGCCATGGAGCTGCAACGCTCCGGGGCCTGGCGCCATCTGTGGCGGGTGGCCGGACGCTACGCCAATGTCAGCATCTTCGACGTATCGGGCGCGCAGGAGTTGCACGACATCCTGTCCAGCCTGCCGCTGTTTCCCTTCATGGAGATCCAGGTCACGCCGCTGTGCCGCCATCCATCGTCGATCCACGACGACGACAGATAGCGCTAATCGACCGCCGTGCGCGGCCGCCGATGCCGGCTTGAGGTGCTGATGCTGCCGGTGACGTCGGGGTAACCGGTCAGCGACAGCGTGTCGGAGCGGACGCCCCAGCTTTCGAGCCGGTCGAGGAAGCTCATGCCGAGCAGGTTCGTCTTCATCTGGCCGCGCTGCACCACCAGCGCCGGCACCGATTTCTCGACCAGCTTGCCGACCGCGAGACGATCGAGCGTCAGCCGCGCTGCCTTGGTGTGACCGCCGGCGGTTTCCAGATCGACATTGTATTCCAGCATCTCGGTCGGCAGCCCGATCGCCTTGGCGGTTTCCCAGGTCAGGACGACCGAGGTCGCGCCGGTGTCGATCACCATCGGCGCGCTGACGCCGTTGATCTTGGCGCGGAACGCGAACTCACCGCCCTGACTGCGCGCGATCTGCACCGCGGGCGCGGAGGAGGGGGCTGAGGCCGACGCGACGATGCTGCGGCCGAAGATCTGGGTCAGGTTCTCCCTGGCGCGCGCGATCTGGTCGGGATCGCCATAGGCGACGACGGCGCCGGCGGTTGCCATCAGCAGCAGGATGACGAGGAGGATGCGGGTCATGCTGCACCCCCGGTCGCGGCGGCCGTCAGGCGCGCTTCGGGCGCGGCTCCATGCGCGCGAGCCCGGCCTCGGCCATGCGCGCCGGCAGCGTCGCCATGACAGATAGCCGCTCGGTGCTGTCCATCTTGTGCCAGCGCGCGATCTCCGGAAGCGTGCGGCCACAGCCGAAGCAGAGCTTCGTCCTGGGGTCCATCATGCAGACTGCGATACACGGCGTTTCTGAGCTCATACTTGGACTGTTGAACGGTTTCGGCGGACAGTGCAAGCCGAGCGGCGCGGGATGCTGCATCACGCCCGGGCTTCTTGTCGCGAGCATGGTCCCGGCGCGAACGCCTTCCGTTTGTTGACCTTGAAACCCGCGTCACGTTTGTCCGCGACATGCTCTACAATCCGGTGCCGGCACTCATGATCGACTTGCGGCGCACGCGTTTCCGGTCGGCGCCCATCGTGGGCTCGGCGGGCTCCGGCTGCATCGGCGGCGATTCTTCCGCCATCGGCGCCAGCGCGCTCATCACCCGCTCCGGCGGCAAGGTCACGATCACCTCGGTACCGATGCGCAGTTTCGATTTCAGCGTGAAGGTGCCGCCATGCATGTCGATCAGGCTCTTCGCGATCGGCAGTCCAAGGCCGGCACCCTGTTCCGCCGACTTGATCGAGTTGGAGCCCTGGCCGAACGAGGCCAGCACGACCGGGATCTCGTCCTCGGCGATGCCGCTTCCGGTGTCCTTGACGCTCAGATATTGCCCGCCCGACGCGGTCCAGCCGACCTTCAGCCAGATTTCGCCGCCCTGCGGCGTGAACTTGATCGAGTTGGAGAGCAGATTGAGCACGACCTGGCGGATAGCGCGCTCGTCGCCCCAGATCCTCGGCATGCCGTGCTCGAATACTTCGTGGATGGTGATGCCGCGGCTGGAGGCGCGCAGCTTCAGCAAATGGTGGCAGTCGGCGACGACATGCACCAGCGCCACGGCCTCTTCGTTCAGCTCGTAGCGGCCGGCCTCGATGCGCGACAGGTCGAGGATCTCGTTGATGAGGTTGAGCAGGTGCACGCCGGAATTATGGATGTCGGCGGAGTATTCCTTGTACACGGGCACCGCATGCGCGCCGAAGATCTCGCTCTTCATCACCTCGGAGAAACCGAGGATGGCGTTGAGCGGTGTACGCAGTTCGTGGCTCATCTGGGCCAGGAAGCGCGACTTGGCGACGTTGGCGGATTCGGCGCGGTGCCGCGCTTCGTCGGAGATCGCTTTGGCCTGTTCCAACTCGCCGATCAGCGCGTCTTTCTCGGCGCGGGCTTCCAGCGTCGCCAGCGTGGTCGAATGCAGGCGGTGCGCCAGCAGCGCGAAATAGCCCTCGGCGGCAAGCGCCAGCAGCGCCAGCACGTAATTGTCGAACGCGCCGTTGAGCACGAGGTCGAGCGCGATCCCGACCGTCACCGGAACGGTGGCCGCGAGCGCTGCGATCGGTAGGCTCGCCGCCAGCATGCTGGAGACCGCGATCACCAGCAGCATCAGGAACATCATCAGCGTGTTGGACGCGAGATCGCGCCCGGCGGGGTGGATCAGGATCGCCGTCCAGCACAGGCCGTAGAGCAGGTCGAGCAGCACGAAGCGGGTCCGCCACTTGCGGGTCACCGCGACCGAGGTCGGCTCGGCGAGGAAGTGCGAGCAGCTGCGGATGATCAGGAGATGGACGCAGAGGATGCCGACCGTCCAGGCACCTGCCACGAACGGCTTCATCCAGAGGCCGAACAGCACGCCGGTTGCAACCACGAGCAGCATCACGACGTAGGACGCCGAGATCCGGGTCTGGGCGTATTGGCGGAGCAGTTCGGCGTCGAACGCCGGGCGGGTTCCACTGGTTGACGTTAACCGATCCCGCGCCTCGCGCACCCGCTGCGCAGCGACGCGCCGGCTGTTCACCGGCGCTGCCACCTGAGGTCCTGCCGGAAGCGCTACAACTTCAGGCTTTTCTGCGGGATTACTCATAAACAACACAAATCCTGCCAGCGAACCGCGCGGGCCTTTTGCATTGTCTATCTGTGACGCCAAATCATTAAGCGATGACTTAAGAAGCTAAAGAAACTCGTTAACCGGAGGTTAAATTAACTTTTGGCGGCGCGGCCGGCGAACCGCCGATAGCGTTGTGCAATGGCTGTTCATCGCCTGCAAAAAGGGCGCGGCTGAGCCGCGCCCGTACTGTTCGCTCCGTGCCCGATCTCAGCGCTGCAGGCGCGCCAGCAGGCTCGACGTATCCCAGCGCTTGCCGCCCATCTTCTCGACCTCGGCGTAGAACTGGTCGACCAGTGCGGTAGCGGGCAGGGTGGCGCCGTTGCGGCGGGCTTCCGCCAGTGCGATCGAGAGGTCCTTGCGCATCCACTCGACGGCGAAGCCGAAATCGTACTTGCCTTCGTTCATGGTCTTGTAGCGGTTTTCCATCTGCCAGGACTGCGCGGCGCCCTTGGAGATGGTCTCGATCACGGCGGCGACGTCGAGCCCGCTCTTCTTGGCGAAGTGGATGCCCTCCGACAGGCCCTGCACGAGGCCTGCGATGCAGATCTGGTTGACCATCTTGGTGAGCTGGCCGGCGCCTGCCGGTCCGAGCAGCTTGCACATCCGCGCATAGGCGCCGGTGATGATCGGCTCGGCGCCCGCATAGGCGTCTTCGGCGCCGCCGCACATCACCGTCAGCACGCCGTTCTCGGCGCCGGCCTGGCCGCCCGACACCGGCGCGTCGACGAACTTGAAGCCGGCCTTGCTGGCGGCGGCATCGAGCTCGCGGGCGACCTCGGCGGAAGCGGTGGTGTGATCGACGAAGGTCGCGCCCTTCCTGATCCCGGCAAAGGCGCCGTCGGGGCCGATCGTGACCGAGCGCAGGTCATTGTCGTTGCCGACGCAGCACATCACGAAGTCCTGACCTTCGGCGGCGGCCTTCGGGGTCGGCGCGGTCTTGCCGCCGAACTTGTCGGCCCATTCCTTCGCCTTCGCTGCGGTCCGGTTGTAAACGGTGACCTCATGGCCGCCCTTTTTCACGAGATGTCCCGCCATCGGGAAGCCCATTACGCCGAGACCGAGGAAAGCGACTTTAGCCATGTCTGATACCTTGTGATTTGCCGTGGTGATCGCCCCGCAAGACCGCCGGAAATCGTCGCGGCGGGCAGGGCATTCCGTCCATGGAAGGAGCCGCACCATACCCCCTGCGCAGCGGAGGGCAACGGCTTCGTTGGATGGCAGACCCCGGTTTTGTGCTAGGATCGGGCTACCTAAGAACCTCACAAAAAAGGGAGTGTCTCGCATGGGCATGAGCGTCGGTGTGCTCGATCATTTCAATATCCGGACCCGGAATCTCACCGCCACGGTGCGGTTCTACGAGGACATTCTGGGCCTGGAAAAGGGCGCGCGCCCGAACTTCGCGTTCCCCGGTGCGTGGATGTACAGCGAGGGCAAGGCGGTCGTGCATCTGGTCGACATTTCCTCGACCGACGAGGCGCAAAAGCCGGACTCGGGCGTCGTCCACCACGTCGCCTTTGCCAGCCAGGGCTTTGACGGGATGCGGAAGCGGCTTCAGTCCAAGGGCATGGAATTCGACTCGCGCCAGGTTCCCGGCGGCGATCTCTGGCAGATCTTCGTGAACGACCCCAACGGGGTCATGATCGAGCTGAACTACGAGGCCG
Organism: Bradyrhizobium sp. UFLA03-84; assembly: GCF_002289535.1. Lineage (NCBI taxonomy): Bacteria > Pseudomonadati > Pseudomonadota > Alphaproteobacteria > Hyphomicrobiales > Nitrobacteraceae > Bradyrhizobium > Bradyrhizobium sp. UFLA03-84. The sequence goes on from NZ_NSJY01000014.1 coordinate 556,788, forward strand.
CCAAGGAAGGCGGCTCGGCAGCCCCCGCCGAGCGGCGGGACGACGTCGGAGCGAGGTAGCCTTTTGCGCCGCAACGCTCTATTGGGTCGTCTCTTGAACTTTTCAGGAGATCCGCGGTGAGCGTGACGCAGCAACAGGTTCTCGATTGCCTTGCCAAGGTGATGTCGCCACGCGGCGTCCCCTTGACCAACGCCAATGTGCTGTCGGCGATCACGGTCACCGACGGCAAGGTTTTCTTCTCGATCAACGTCGATGCCGCGGAAGCCCGCGCCTGGGAGAGCGTGCGTGCGCAGGCCGAGAACGCCGTGCGCGGCATTCCCGGCGTCAGCGTCGCGATGATCGCGCTGACCGCGGAGCGCAAAGCGGGCAGTGGTGCGGCGCCTAGCCCGCGGCCGACCGGTGGCGTCCAGCCGGCGTCCACGCACCGCCATCCGCATCCGCCCGGTGCGCAATCGCCGATGGCGCGCCAGGCCGAGATCCCGGGCATCGCCGCCGTGATCGCGGTGGCCTCCGGCAAAGGCGGGGTCGGCAAGTCGACCACGGCGCTCAATCTTGCGCTCGGCCTGCGTGACCTCGGCCTGCGCGTCGGGCTGCTCGACGCCGACATCTATGGCCCGTCGGTGCCGCGGCTGACCGGCATCCGCGAAAAGCCGCAGCTCAACGACGACAAGAAGATGATCCCGCTGGTGCGCTTCGGCCTGTCGATCATGTCGATCGGCTTCCTGGTCGAGGAGGACACGGCGATGATCTGGCGCGGACCGATGGTGATGTCCGCGATCACCCAGATGCTGCGCGACGTCGCCTGGGGCACGCTCGACGTGCTGGTGGTCGACATGCCGCCGGGCACCGGCGATGCCCAGCTCACGCTGGCGCAGAACGTCCCGCTCAAGGGCGCCGTCATCATCTCGACGCCGCAGGACCTCTCGCTGATCGACGCGCGGCGGGGCTTGGCGATGTTCAAGAAGGTCAACGTGCCGGTGCTCGGCATTGTCGAGAACATGAGCTATTTCCAGTGCCCGCACTGCGGCACCCGCTCGGATATCTTCGGCCATGGCGGCGCCCGCCACGAAGCCGAGAAGCTCGGGGTGCCGTTCCTCGGCGAAATCCCCCTACACATCGCCATCCGCACCGCCTCCGATGCCGGCAATCCGGTGGTCGAGAGCGAACCGGACGGCCCGCACGCCGCGATCTACCGCGCGATCGGCGATAAGGTCCGCGAGCAGTTGCAGGGCGTGATCGCGGTGGCTTGAGCCCGCGCAGTTGTTCTGGGGGCCGCGGCGCGGCGGCGGGCTTTCTTCACAGGCCCGTCGTACCGCGGCGATTGCTGAATCGGTTCCGGCCTGTATGTTTGTGCGGGACTGGCCGAATCATACCACCCTTCGATCCGTTGAAGGTGGCCAGGGGATGAAGCCGAAACCGCGGGAAGGTCGTGGGGCGACCATCGACATGGCAACATCGCGCGAAGCAGGCAAGGAACGCAAGCATCTGACGCGGGAGAAGCGCGAAGAGGCCTCCCGGATGGCGTTCAACGTCGCCAAGAAATCCGGCTCGATCGGTGAAGCTGCAGCGACGATCGCGAAGATGTATGGCGTCAGCAAGACAACCGCGCAAAGCTGGATCCGGCGCGGGCGGCATTTGGCCGACAAAGCCAAGAAGGCGCGGGAAGCGACGCGGCGCTGATCACTCCGGCCGGCCGCGCGCGGCGATTTACCGCGTGATGGGCAGCAAGGTCCGCGAGCGGCGGCGCGGTGTCATCGTCGCAGCCCGAGCCGCATTTTCCGGCATATTTCCGGCGTCATCAGACTTTCGTTTAATTGCCGCGGTCATGCCATTGTCGCGTTTCCGTGAGGCCGCCTTCCGTGTTAAAGGGCCGACCCAGAGCGCCTCGGCGGGTGTTTGCAAGCGTTCGGCTTGCGAGCCTCCTGCCGGAGAGCTGCTTGCGGTCACTGGGAAACGCCCCTCAAGGAGAAGCCTTACGATGAAGCGTCGTGATTTTTTGAAAGTTTCTGCGGCCGGTGCTGCCGCGACGGCGGTTGCCGCGCCGGCGATCGCGCAGTCCTCGCCTGAAATCAAGTGGCGCCTGACCTCGAGCTTCCCGAAGTCGCTGGACACCATCTATGGCGGCGCCGATCAGGTGGCGAAGTACGTCGCCGAAATGACCGACAACAAGTTCCAGATCCAGGTGTTCGCGGCGGGTGAAATCGTCCCCGGCCTGCAGGCGCTGGACGCGACGTCGAACGGCACGGTCGAGATGTGCCACACCGTGTCTTATTACTATGTCGGCAAGGACCCGACCTTTGCGATCTACGCGTCGGTGCCGTTCGGCCTCAACGCGCGCATGCAGAATTCCTGGTGGTACCAGGGCGGCGGCGAGGCGCTCGGCAACGAGTTCTTCAAGAAGTTCGGCGTGATCGGCTTCCCCTGCGGCAACACCGGCACCCAGATGGGCGGCTGGTTCCGCAAGGAGATCAAGACCGTCGCCGATCTCTCCGGCCTCAAATTCCGCATCGGCGGCATTGCCGGCCAGGTGCTGCAGAAGGTCGGCGTGGTGCCGCAGCAGCTCGCTGGCGGCGACATCTATCCGGCGCTGGAAAAGGGCACCATCGACGCCGCCGAGTGGGTCGGTCCCTATGACGACGAGAAGCTCGGCTTCCAGAAGGTCGCCAAGTACTACTACTACCCGGGCTTCTGGGAGGGCGGCCCGACCGTGCACGCCTATTGCAACCTCGAGAAGTGGAACGCGCTGCCGAAGAACTACCAGGCGATCCTGACCAACGCGACCGCCAACGCCAACAGCTGGATGGCTGCGCGCTACGACATGCAGAACCCCTCGGCGCTGAAGCGGCTGGTCGCCAGCGGCACGCAGCTGCGTCCGTTCACCAACGAGGTGCTCGAGGCCTGCCTCAAGGCGACCAACGAGCTGTGGGGTGAAATCTCGGCCAAGAACGCCGACTTCAAGAAGTCGATCGATGCCATGCAGGCGTATCGTTCCGACCAGTATCTGTGGTGGCAGGTCGCCGAGTACACCTTCGACAGCTTCATGATCCGCTCGCGCACCCGCGGCTGAGGCGTTTCGAGCATTCGCGAGAAGAGAACGCGCTAAGAAGCTTCGACTTAAGTAGCCCGGCCTCCGCAAGGGGGCCGGGTTTTTTGCGTCTGGCATTCGCCGAGGGGATGTTCCATGCTCGCCGCCGAAGCCTCGGCACGAAGGCGGCGTGTGATCGGTCAACGGTCATGACGGCAAAGAAAAGCAGCGCGACGATCGCAAGCAGTCGACGCTCGGACAACACAATCATACAGGGCGGGATTCAAATGAAGCGAAGAGATTTCATCAAGGTCACGGGTCTCGGCGTCGCGGGCGCGGCAACAGTCGCAGCTCCCGCGATTGCGCAGTCGATGCCGGAGCTCAAATGGCGCCTGACGACGAGCTGGCCGAAGTCGCTCGACACGCTGCACGGCGGCGCCGAGCTGATGGCCAAGGCCGTCGGTGAGGCCACCGACAACAAGTTCCAGATCCAGACGTTTGCCGCCGGCGAGATCGTGCCGGGCCTGCAGGTGCTCGACGCCGTGCAGAACGGCACCGTCGAGATGGGGCATACCGCGCCCTATTACTATTTCGGCAAGGATCCGACTTTCACCTTCGGCTCCTCGGTGCCGTTCGGGCCTAACATGCGCCTCAACCAGGCCTGGTTCATGCTGGGCGGCGGCAAGGAGCTGCTCAACGAGTTCTACAAGGGCTACAACGTCACTTCGCTGCTCGCCGGCAACACCGGCTGCCAGATGGGTGGTTGGTTCCGCAAGGAGATCAACAGCGTCGACGATCTCAAGGGTCTCAAATTCCGTATCGGCGGCTTTGCCGGAAGGGTGATGCAGAAGCTCGGCGCGGTGCCGCAGCAGCTCGCGGGCGGCGACATCTATCCGGCGCTGGAGAAGGGCACCATCGATGCGGCGGAGTGGGTCGGTCCCTACGACGACGAGAAGCTCGGCTTCTACAAGGTCGCGCCGAACTATTACTTCCCCGGCTGGTGGGAAGGCGGCCCGATGCTGGTCGCGATGATCAACCTCGACAAGTGGAACGCGCTGCCGAAGCACTATCAGTTCGTGCTGGAGCAGGCCGGCCATCTCGCCAACAACTGGATGATGGCGCGGTACGACCAGGCCAACCCGCTCGCGCTGAAGAAGCTGCTCGCGGTCGGCACCAAGCTGCGCCCGTTCCCGGCTACGGTGATGGAGGCTTCCTTCAAGGCCGCCAAGGAGCTGCATGCCGAGGTCGCGGCGGGCAATGCCAACTTCAAGAAGGTCTATGACTCGCTGACGTCGTTCTCCAACAACGGCTATCAGTGGTTTCAGGTTGCCGAAGTCGGATATGACAGTTTCATGGCGCGGCATTCTCAGGCCTGACGCCACTCGCGTTCAGTGCAAGCGGAAATCCCGGGGCAGAGCTCCGGGGTTTTGTTTGAAGCCGGCGAGGGCAGGCTGAATGCCTCTTTGTCCGAACGAATGATTCTTGGGCCCGATTCGTGCTAGCCTCGTCGAGGCAGCATGAATCAGGGCGCCACATGCGTTTCCTCGGGCTTTTCCTTCGGACGCTGTTTCTGATCGTTGTGGTGGTCATCACTGCACGGGTCGCAAGCCCGCAAAACGAAACCATCTGGTCGGCCTACGATACGCCGTCCGATTTGTTTCGCATCATCCTGGGCGCCGCGGTCTGCCTGTTCGTCGGCGTTCAGATATTCAGGTATTCGAGAGATCCGGCTGATATGCGCAGGTGGGTCGTCATCGGTGGCGCCGCGCTTCCGCTGGCGCTGCTCTGCGCGGTCGTCATCTGGTAGGCGCCCGCGCGTTCGCGTCGCTCAGAATGGAAACGGCAAGGCGCGCACGGGCGTGCGGCTCTCGAAGCTCAATCCGGTCGCCGGCCCGGTGCGGTAATGGCCGTTATAGTGCCCGCCGCCTGGACAGTAGTTCGGATCCAGGCGCGTCTGATCGGCGGTTGCGCGGCGATCCCTGCGCTGCTGATAACGGGCCTGCCAGCAGCGGCAGTCCTGGTCGCAGGCGAGTCGCACCCGGACGGCGGCCACCGGCCGTTGCGACGACAGCCTCGCGACGTGAACGGGCGCCGCGCAGGCGTCCGATGCCGTCACGGCGATGGCCGTGGCGATAAGAAACAGACGCGCTGTGTTTTTCATTTTTGTCTCATCGAGCCGATCAGCGTGGATACCGGGAGCCAATTCAATTGTGCCGGCGTGCCGCTATTTCTTCGGCAATCGCTTGGGCGATGATAGCGGCGGCGGAGCATTACCCTGCGGAGCCCGCACCACCGGGTTGTTCTGGACGGTAGGGCCGCCGAGATTGCTCGGCTTTTTCGGGCCGCCGACCGCGCTCTGTGCGGCCGCGGATCCCGCCGATATCGCGAGCAGGATTGCTGCCAAAGTGAGGATGTTTTTCATTCGCCGATTTCTCCGGTTCGTGCACCGCGTGCCGCCAGGTCAGCGCGCGGGAGGCCCGTTTTCGCTGACCCGCTGCGCCGTCGGGGCGGGTGCGTCGTCCAGCACGCATTTGCGCCAGTCGTCGGACGCGCAGTTGGCCGGCCAAGCGCCGCCGAGCGCCATGAACAGGGCGGCGCTGTCCGAAAGGCGCGTCGCCTGGGCCTGAACGCGGACGACCGCAGCCGTCAGATAGACCTGCTGGGCGTTGAGCACGACCACCTGGCTGACCTGCCCGAGGGCAAGCTGCTTCTGAATGATGTCGAGGCTGGCCTTGGCGGCAAGTTCGGCCTTGACCGCAGCCTGCAAGGCGCGCGCGTCGGCCTGCAGGCTTCTCAAGGCATCGGCGACGTTCTGCATCGCCGTGACCACAGCCTGTCGATAGAGCGCGTCCGCCTGGTCGACCGCGGCCTCTGCGGCCTTCTGCTTGTGGTAGAGCGTCAGGCCATCGAAGATTGGCTGGGTCGCGCTCGCCGCGATGGCGTAGAAGCTGGTTCCCGGCGTGAACAACTCGGCCAGGGTAAAGGCGGCCGCTCCGGTATTTCCGGTGATCGTGATGTTGGGCAGCCGCGCTGCGATCGCCACACCGATCTGGGCGTTCGCCGAATGCAGCAGCGCCTCCGCGGCCCTGACGTCCGGACGCTGGCGGATCATCTTGCTCGGCAGGCTCACCGGCAGGTTGGCGGGGAGCGCCAGGCGGTCGAGCGTGAACTTTTGCAGGATCTCGTCGGCCGAGAATTGCCCGGCCAGCGACGTCAGCAGGTCGCGCTGAACCGCAAGCTGCTTTTCCAGCGGCGGTAGCAGCTGCTCGGACTGGGCCAGCGCAGCCTCCTGGGCCAGCACGTCGACCTGGGCGGCGCCGCCCGCGTTGAACTGGTTCTTCACGATCTCCAGGATGCCGCGTTCGATCTTCACGACGCGCTGGATCGCTGCAATCTGGCCGCGAAGCGACGCTTCCTGGATCGCGGCGGTGACGACGTTGGCGGTCAGCGTGAGGTAAGCCGCTTCCAGCTGGAACAGCTGCTGCTCGGAGATCGCGTCGAGACTCTCGACCGCGCGAACATTCTGGCCCCAGATGTCAGGCACGAAGCTGACGTTCAATTGCGCGGTGTGCAGCGAGAACACCGAAGGGGACTGGCCGCCCGGTCCCGATCCCGACGCGCCGGAAATCTGTTGCTGGGACGGCGTGTAGTTCGCGCCGATCTGCGGGAAGAACAGCCCGCGCTGGGCCAGCGCGTTGTATTGCGCGATCCTGATCGCAGCCTCCGCCGACTGCAGGGAAGGGTTGTGCTCGACCGACATCTTGATCAACTCGTCGAGCGGCTTCGACCGGAATGCCGTCCACCAGCGCAGCGACACGTCCTCGCCGTTGACGAAATGCTGCTTCGGCACGCTGGGGCCGCCGGCATTCATGCTGGGGGAGGAGAGCTGCTCCGGCGTGTAGCGATCGACGTCCGGAACCGCGGGCGGCACGAAATTCGGGCCGACGGCGCAGCTTGCCAGCAACAGGGCGGCGGTCCCGGCGCCAAGCGCCGGGCGCAGCGCGCGCATCCCGCACGGTGCGATTGCGGCAACGATCCTTGTGACGGTCCTGGACATCAGCCGCCCCCTTCATGCGCCGCTGCGGGCGGTGCTTCGGCCGCGCTGTCCTCGCTCGCAACTTCCGTTGCCCGCGACAGGAATATCTTGCGCAAGGCGGGCGCCACCACGAGCAGCAGCAGCGGTCCGATGAACATGCCGCCGACCACCACGGTGGCGAGCGGCCGCTGAACCTGGCTGCCGATGCCGTGCGACAGCGCGGCGGGGAACAGGCCGACGCCTGCCGACAGCGCGGTCATCAGCATCGGGCGCATGCGCTGCTCGGCGCCGTTGAACACGGCCTCCGCGATATCCATGCCGGAGGCCCGCAATTCGCGGAAATAGGTGATGTTGAGGATGCCGTCCATGACCGCGACGCCGAACAGCGAGATGAAGCCGATCGCGGCCGAGATCGAGAAATCGAGCCCGGCGAGGAACAGCGCGATCAGGCCGCCGCCGACCGCGAAGGGAATGCCGGCCAGCGCCAGCAGGCTGTCGCGCAGCGAGTTGAACAGGCTGTAGAGCAGCACGAAGATCAGCAGCAGCGTCACCGGCACGACGATCATCAGGCGCGCCTTGGCGGCTTCGAGATTGTCGAATTCGCCGGACCAGATCATCCGGTAGCCGGCCGGAAGCTGCACGGCTTCGGCGACGCGCGTCTGCGCCTCCGCCACCGTGCTGCCGAGATCGCGGCCGCGCACGCTGAACTTGATCGGGATGTAGCGCTGGCTGCGCTCGCGATAGATGAACGACGCGCCGGTATCGAGCGAGATGTCGGCGAGCTCGCTGAGGGGGATGTAGGCGTTGGTGCCGGACGGCGTCTGGTAGGCGACCTTGATCTCGCGCACCTCGTCGATGCTCTGGCGGAACTTGGGATCGAGCCGCACCACCACGCCGAACTGCCGGTCGCCCTCGAGCACCGTCGTCGCGCTGCTGCCGCCGAGCGCGGCCTGGACCACGGTCGTGACGTCGCCGGTGTTGAGGCCGTAGCGCGCGGTCTTCTCGCGATTGACCTTGATGTTGAGGTTGGGCTGCCCGACCAGGTGGAAGATGCCGAGATCGGCGACGCCGCGCACCTTGGCCATCTCCTGCGCGACCTTGGTCGCGAGCTGTTCGAGCACGGCGAGGTTCGGACCGATGACCTTGACCGAGTTCGCGCCCTTGACGCCCGACAGCGCCTCCTCGACGTTGTCCTGGATGTATTGCGAGAAGTTGAAGGTGACGCCCGGCAGTTCCTCGTCGAACTCCTTCTGCAATTCCTCAGTGAGCTTTTCCTTGGTCAGGCCGGGCGGCCACTGGTCGAACGGCTTGATCGGCGCGAATAGCTCGACATTCGAAAACGGCGAGGCGTCGCTACCGTTGTCGGGACGGCCGTGCTGCGACACCACCGTGACGATCTCGGGGTGCCGCAACAGGATCTCGCGCATCTTGCGGGTCGGTTCAGTGCCGGCGTCGAGCGACATGGTCGATGGCATCGAGGCGCGGATCCAGAAATTGCCTTCCTCGAGCGCAGGCAGGAATTCACTGCCGAGCTGGCTCGCGGCGAGGCCGCTGAGCCCGAGGAAAACGATGCCGGCCGCGACCGCGACCCGCAGATGCGTCAGCGACCAGCGCAGCACCGGCGTGTAGGCCTTGCGCAGCGAGCGCACGATGATGGTCTCGGTTTCCTCGATGTGCCTCGGCAGCAGCAGCGATGCCAGCACTGGCGTCACCGTGAAGGTCGCCAGCAGCGCACCTGCGAGCGCGTAGCCGTAGGTTCGCGCCATCGGTCCGAAGATCTGGCCTTCGACGCCCTGCATGGTGAACAGCGGCACGAACGCGGTCACCGTGATGGCCGCCGTGAAGAACACCGCCTTGTCGACCTGCAATGCGCTGACGAAGATCATCCGCAGCCGCTCGGTCCAGCCCGGCGCGGGCTGGCCGTTGCGCGTGGTGGGATCGCCTCCCCAATAGCCCTCGGCGAGGTTTTGCAGCACGCGCAGCCGGTTCTCCGGGCTGGACTGGAAGTTGCGGAAGATGTTCTCCATCATGATGACGGCGGAATCGACGATGATGCCGAAGTCGACGGCGCCGAGCGACAAGAGGTTGGCGTCCTCGCCCTGCAGCACCAGGATGATGATCGCGAAGAACAGCGCGAACGGGATGTTGGCGCTGACGATCAGCGCGCTGCGCAGGTCGCCCAGGAACACCCACTGGATCACGAACACCAGCAGGCAGCCGAACATCAGGTTGTGCAGCACGGTGTGGGTCGTGACGCTGACCAGCGAGGTGCGATCGTAATACGGCACCACCTTGACGCCGGGCGGCAGGGTGCCGTCGCTGTTGATCTTGGCGACCTCCTCCTCGACCTTCGGCACGATGTCGTTGGTATGCTGCGTGCGGCCCATGACGACGATCGCCGCGGCGACGTCGTCGTTCTTGTCCTTTCCTGCGATGCCGAGCCGCGGCACAAAGCCGACCGAAACCTTGGCGACGTCCTTGATCTGGATCGGCAGCCCGTTGGATTGCGTCAGGACGACGTTCTCGATGTCCTGGACCCTGTAGCCCTTGGTGATGTCGTCGTCGCCGCCGGAGTTGATCAGGCCGATGCCGCGAATGTTGACGGATTGCTGGCCGATCGCGATCTCGCGGCCGCCGACGTTGATGTTGGCGTTGCCGAGCGCGCTGATCAGCTGCGGCACGGTGATGTTGTAGGCCTCGAGCTTTGCAAGGTCGGCGTCGACGTTGAACTGCTTGGTGGTGCCGCCCCAGGAGTTGATCTGCACGACGCCCGGTATCGTCGTCAGCCGGCGGGCGACGACGTAATCCTGCAAGGTCCTGAGGTTGGTCAGGCCGAAATTCGGCGGACCGACGAGCTGGTAGCGGTAGATCTCGCCAACGAGGCTGGACTGCTGGATCTGCGGGATCTGATTGCCGGGAAGCTGGACGTTCTGCGTGAGATTGTTGGTGGCCTGCGAGAGCGCGAAATAATAGTCGACGCCGTATCTGAAGGTCACCCTCACGAACGACAGGCCGTAGAACGAGGTCGAGCGGATGTTGACGACACCCGGCGTCGAGTACAGCCCGATCTCCATCGGGATCGTATAGTACTTCTCCATCTCCTCGGCGGAGAGGCCGGCGGCCTGCGCCGTGATCTCGAGGATGACGGGCGCCGGGTTCGGATAGGCCTCGATGTTCAGCTTGCTGAACGCTGCGATGCCCGCGGCGCAGAACACGGCAAGGCCGAGCACGATGACGGCGCTTCGGGTCAGACCGAATTGGAGGAGGCTCTTGATCAAGGTGCACTTACTCTTGAGCGGACCAGGGCGCGGCTGGCACGGGCCTAGCCGGTGGCCGCGTTGGCGAACTTGTTGCTGAGGAAGATCGCGCCGGTGGAGGCGATCTTCTCGCCCGCTTGCAGGCCGCTGAGGATCTGCCGCCAACCGTCCTGCTCCATGCCGATCGTCACCGAGCGGCGGTCGAACTTGCGGCCGTCGGTCGTGACCCACACCGTCATCGTGCCGTCGCCCTCACGCACGATGGCGTCCAGCGGAACGCTCACCGACAGTTTCGGCGGCTCGGTTTCGATGGTGAAGTTCGCCAGCATGCCGGCGCGCAGCTTGTGCTGGGGATCGTCGATCACCGAACGCACAAGCTGGCGGTGCGAGTTCGGATCGATGTTGAGACCAAGCGTCGTCACCCGGCCGCGAAACACCTCGTTCGGATAGGCCGGCACCCGCACCTCGACCGGCTGGCCGATCCGGTAGGAGGGAGCATCGGTCTCGATCACATTGGCGACCATCCACATCGTCGAGATGTCGGCCAGCGAATAGGGTGCCGGTGCATTGCCGGGCTGCACGAAGAGACCCGGCGCGGCGTTGCGGGCAATGATCCGGCCGGAGATCGGGCTCGGCACCACCAGGATGGAGTCGACCTTGCGGTCGGCGACGATGCGGTCGATCTCGGCGTCGGTCTTGCCGAAGATGCGCACGGCGTCGCGGCCGGCCTTGTAGTTGCCCTCGGCGGTCTGCTGGTCCGACGTCGCCTGGTCGACGTCCTTCTGCGCGCCGCCGCCGGTCTTCAGCAGCTGCCTGACCCGCGCCAGCGTCCTGGTCTGGAGTTCGAGCACGCCGGCCGAGGCGAGCAGCGAGGATTCGGCCTGCAACAGATCGGGGCTGTCGATCGTGAACAGCCTGTCGCCCTTCGCGACCTCGTCACCGACGTTGAGGGGCGTGTCGACGATCCTGCCGGGATTCGGGGTGAACGCCTGCACCAGCATGTTCTGGTTGAAATCGATCGAGCCGACTGCGTTCTTCAGTGTCCGGAACGAGCGCGGCTCCGCGGCCATGATCTTCATGGAAGCCGCCTGCTTGTCATTCAGTGCAACGTATTGCTGCTCGACATTGACGTCCTGCGTCGCAGTCTCCTGCACGGCCTTGGCGTTTACGACACCGTCGGCACGTGTCGTGAGCCACGCGCCGACGAGAAGCGCCGCCAGCACCGGCATCGCCGCAAAGCCCATAAACTTCATTCGAAATGACATCGCCCGCCTGGCCAGTACTGCATGAGAGCTCCACGCGGGAGACGAGGTCTTGCCGCGTGGCGGGCCGTCGTCGAGCTCCCGGTGAGAGCGGATGAACAGTTATCAGGGCTTGCTGACGCCAGCCTTACATTTGCCCTTTTCCGGGATGCGCCAGGCGCGCGATTTTGATTGCAGGGAGAGCCGGTTTATCTATTTTGCGTGGGAATGGGAGCCGCCTCACATAGCCAAAACATAGCGCCGGACGGCCAATCGAGACGGTGTGCTCAAATGCGTGTCGTTTGCATATCGGACTTGCTCAACGCGTGATCTGTTGCGGATTTTTCGCTTGGCTGGCGCATCGCAACAAGGTGTGCAAACAGAAGGCCGGTCGAATGAAGACAGGAATGCCGCGATGCGCCTTCTGATCGTCGAGGATAACGTCGAACTCTCGAGATTGCTCGCCAGCGGGCTGCTGGCGGCGGGATATGAGTCCGATATCGTCAACAGCGTCGCCGAGGCGCGCGATGCGCTGCGCAGCGTGAGCTATGCTGCCATGATCCTCGATCTCAGCCTGCCCGACGGTGATGGCCTGTCGGTGCTGTCGGAGTTGCGCCGCAAGAACGACCCGCTGCCGGTCCTGGTGCTGACCGCGCGCAATGGGCTGCAGGACCGGGTCAATGGCCTGCGCAGCGGCGCGGACGACTATCTGGCGAAGCCGTTCGCGCTGGAAGAGTTGGTGGCGCGGCTCGAAGCCATCCTGCGCCGACCCGGCCAGCTGCTCGGCTCATCGCTGAAGCTCGCCAATCTCATCTACGACACCGAGAGCAAGCAGGTGTTCGTCGACGGCGCGCCGCACGTGTTTTCCGCGCGCGAGACGTCGGTGCTCGAGATCCTGCTGCGGCGGCAGGGACGGGTGGTGCCGAAGAAGAATGTCGAGGATCATATCTTCGGACTGTCGGGCGAGGTCGCTTCGAATGCCGTCGAGGTCTACGTGTCGCGGCTGCGCAAGCTGCTCAGCGAGCACCGCGCCAAGGTGATCATCCACACCATTCGTGGCGTCGGCTATCTGATGGCGGAGGAGAAGTAGGGGTGGTGTTCCGCTTCACGTCGCTGACCTCGCGGATCGTGTTCCTGCACATCATGGCGGTCGCGGTCGCCGCGATCTTCCTGCCGCTGCTGCTGCTGTGGCTCTTGAACTCGGAGATCAACCAGCTGCATCGCGAGGCGATGCGCGATCAGGCCGCCGATCTCGGCCAGAACCTCACGGTCGATTCCGCCGGCAAGGTGCAGCTCAACCTGCCGGATAGCCTGAGAGGGCTCTATTCCGACGCCTATGGCCGCTACCGCTACGACATCTACGATGCGGACGACAATCTGCTGTTTTCGTCGCATCGCGGGGCGCCGCGACCGCCGGCTGCGGCCGATAGGATTTCCGGCGCCAGCGTCACCCAGCTCGTCGGCGGCGCGACGCTGCGCATCCAGGTCGCCGAGGACCTGTCGCATCGCGACGTCATCATCGACGACATCGTCTCCAATTTCTTCCGGCGGGTCGGCTGGATCACCATCCCGATCCTGCTGATCCTGCTTGCGACCGACATCCTGATCTTCCGCCGCGCCGTGATTCCGCTGCTGCGCGCCTCGGAGGAGGCGAGGAGCATCGGGCCGGCGAGGACCGACATCCGTCTCCCGACGGACGGGATTCCGAGCGAGATCCTGCCGCTGGTGACCGCCGTCAACCAGGCCTTCGACCGTCTGGAGGATGGATTTCACGCGCAGCGCCAGTTCACGGCCGATGCCGCGCATCAGCTGCGCACGCCGCTCGCGATCCTGAGGACCCGGATCGAGACGCTGGATGTGAGCAAGGGGACCAGGGAGCTGCATGCCGACATCGAGAGCATGAGCCGTATAGTCAGTCAGCTGCTCGAGATCGCCGAGCTCGATACGCTGGTGCTGGACCCCGGCGAGACCGCGGACCTGCGCGCCGTGTGCGCCGAGGTGGTCGGCTCGATCGCGCCCTATGCACTGGCGCAGCAGAAGGACATCGCGCTGCGCGGCACCGATGGTCCGGTGCGGGTCAAGGGCAATGCCGAGATGCTGCAGCGCGCGATCTTCAACTTGGCGGAGAACGCCATCAAGTACACCGCCGACGCGACCTCGGTCGATGTCGAGGTGCATGAGGACGGTTCGGTGCAGGTGCGCGACTGCGGGCCCGGCATTGCGCCCGCCGAGCAGGGCCTGGTGTTCCAGCGCTTCTGGCGCGGCGATCGGCAGCGCCACCGCACCGATGGTGCAGGGCTCGGCCTCTCGATCGTCCGCGGCGTCGTCGACGATCACGACGCGACGATCAAGGTCGAGAACCTGCCGTCCGGCGGTGCCCAGTTCACGCTGAGCTTCCGCCTCGCCAAAGCGGAAGCGGCGACCGCCTGAGCGGCCCGGTCCGTGGCAACCGGTCGTACTGCGGGACGACCGGTTTACTTCACCTTGCCGCCGGACAGGTCCATGATCATGCGCGTGGCAAGATACAGGCGCGGCACGATGCTGTTGATCTGGACGTATTCGGCATCGTTGGAGTGTGCGCCGAAGCCGGACAGGCCCATGCCTTCGACCACGGCGCCCTTGGTCTTGAGCGCGGCAAAGGCGGCGTCGGTGCCCCCGCCCGTGGCCCTCTCGGCGACGTTTATCGACAAGCCCAGTTCCTGATAAATCGCCTTGCCGTGGCCGGCCACGCTGCGCGAGGCGTCGTTGGCTTCGAGCGGCGGACGGCGGACCTCGAATTTCACGTCGACCTTGGAGTCGGGCAGCAGGCGGTTCTTGATCTTGTCTTGTAGGGCTTTCTCGAGCTCGTCGAAGTCAGACACCTTGAGCGCACGGGCATCGGCCTGTGCAGTGGCTTCGGCGGGGATCACGTTGCGGTTGGTGCCTGATTTGGAAACCGTCCAGTTCAGCTTCAGGCCCTGCTCGGGCTTGGACAGGTCCTTCATCTGCAGCACCTGATGCGACAGTTCGTAGAGTGCATTCACGCCGCCTTCGGGCCTCGCCCCCGCATGCGACGACTTGCCGTGCACCGTGAGATAGGCCGAGCCGATGCCGCTGGTGGCGAGGCGGAGCGTGCCGCTGGCGTCGCTGCCCTCGAACGAGAACACGGCGTCCTGCTCCGAGGCGACGCGGGTGATGGTTGAGCGCCAACCGGGCGAGGAGATCTCCTCGTCGCCATTGATGAGCACCGTAAGCGTGCCGTAGTCCTTGAAGTTCATCTTCTGCAGCAGTGCAACGGTGTGGATGATGGTGGCGATGCCCTGCTTGTCGTCGGCGATGCCGAGCCCATAGGCCTTGTCGCCGTCGATGCGGAAGGGTTGGTCCTTCAGCATGCCCTTGAGATAGACCGTGTCCATGTGCGCGATCAGCATGATCTTCGCGCTGCCCGAGCCCTTGAAGACGGCCTGCACGGCCGGGCCGATCTTCTCGGGCGTGTCGTCGAGGTGATAGATGTCGGTGGTTTGCAGGATGTCCACCGTGCCGCCGAGCTGCTTGAGCTGGCCGGCGATGCGTGCGGCGATCTGGTTGAGGCCGTCGATGTCCTTGCTGCCGGATTCGATCTGCACGAGGTCGCGCAGGGTGTCGAGCAGCGGCTGCTGCTCCTGTTGTGCCAACGAGCGAATGTCGGCTGCCGGCGCAGCCTGCGCCATGGTGGCGGCAAGCGCCAGGCCGAGGGATGCGATCAGCGGGCGAACGAACGAGCGGGTGGGGCGCGATTGGGGCATGGTCGGCAATCTGTGAGTTCGAGGGCGATCCGTGCCTCGTCTATTCACAGGCTGCTTCGCCGCCGTCAACAGCCGCGGCCGGCCTCGCTTCGCGAGGCAGGCCAGCGGGTGACAGGGCGCCGGCTACTGCTTCGGCTGGCCGAAATCGAGCGGCGGCAGCTCGATCTGCGGCACCTCGATCTTGACCTTGTTGAGGTCGACGTCGAGCGGCTTGTCGAGCAGGCCGGTGACGACGACCGGGAATGCGATCACCAGCGCCACCATGATCGCCTGCAACCCGATCCAGGGCATCGCGCCCCAGTAGATGTCGGAGCTCTTCACTTCCTTCGGTGCCACGCCACGCAGATAGAACAGCGCGAAGCCGAACGGCGGATGCAGGAACGAGGTCTGCATGTTGACGCAGAGCATCACGCCGAACCAGATCAGCGCGGCATCCGGGCCGACCACCGGCGCCAGCACCTTCTGGGCGATCGGCGCGATCATCGGCAGGATGATGAAGGCGATCTCGAAGAAGTCGAGGAAGAACGCCAGGAAGAAGATGAAGATGTTGATGAAGATCAGGAAGCCCCAGACACCGCCGGGTAGCGAGGTCAGATGGTGCTCCAGCCAGGTGCCGCCGGACACGCCGAGGAACACCACCGAGAAGCAGGTCGATCCGATCAGGATGAAGGTGACCATGCAGGTGATACGCATGGTGGTCTCGTAGCCCTGCTTGATCAGGTCGCGCAGATCCGGGATCTTCACGGCCTCAAGGCAGATCCAGACCACCGCGAGATAGGTGATCGCGAAGGCGAGCCTGAAGATCAGATTCTCGGCGTAGAGCATCGCGACGATGGTGCCGATGCCGCCGGCGATCACGCCGACGATGAGCACCTTGCGCCCGTTCGCGCTGAAATCCTTGTGGTGGATCGCAGCGAGCACGATGGCGCCGACCGCGCCCATCGCGCCGGCTTCGGTCGGGGTGGCAAGGCCCATCATCATGGTGCCGAGCACGACGAAGATCAGCACGGCCGAGGGGATGATGCCGAGCAGGCACTTCTTCCACAGCGCCCAGCCGGTCAGCGTGCGGGCCTCGACCGGCACGGCAGGGACGTGGCTCGGCTTGAAGACGCCGAGCAGGAAGGTGTAGCCGGCGAACAGCATGATCTGGAACACCGACGGTCCCCACGCGCCGAGATACATGTCGCCGACCGACTTGCCGAGCTGGTCGGCGAGCACGATCAGGACGAGAGAGGGAGGGACAAGTTGCGTGATGGTGCCGGAGGCCGCGAGCACGCCGGTGATGTAGCGGATGTTGTAGCCGTAGCGGATCATCACCGGCATCGAGATCAGCGCCATCGCGATCACCTGCGCCGCCACCGTGCCGGTGATGGCGCCGAGGATGAAGCCGACGATGATCACGGAATAGCCGAGGCCGCCGCGGATCGGGCCGAACAGCTGGCCCATCGAATCCAGCATGTCCTCGGCGAGCCCGCATCTCTCCAATATCGCGCCCATGAAGGTGAAGAACGGGATCGCGAGCAGCAGCTCGTTGGACAGCACGCTGCCGAAGATGCGGCCCGGGATCGCCTGCAGGAAGTTGAGGTCGAAGAAGCCGAGATAGATCGACAGAAACCCGAACGACAGGCCGACCGCGGCCAGCGTGAACGCCACCGGATAGCCGACCAGCATCGCAATGATCAGGCCGCCGAACATCAGCGGCGGCATCATCTCCAGCGTGATCGTCATTGCGTCGGCCTCTCATACTTCGCGTCGATGGTCACATAGCCCTGCAGCGCGGCGATCCGCTTGATCACCTCTGAGACGCCTTGCAACGCAAGCATCACGAAGCCGGACGGGATAACGAACTTGATCGGCCAGCGCAGCAGGCCGCCGGCATTGCCGCTCATCTCGCCGACCGCATAGGCCTGGTAGAAGAACGGCCAGGACAGATAGGCGAGCAGCAGGCAGGCCGGGATCAGGAAGAACAAGGTGCCGATCATGTCGAGCCAGAGCTGGCCGCGCTCGGACAGCATCAGATAGAGGATCTCGACGCGCACATGCTCGTTGCGCTTGAAGGTGTAGGAGGCGCCGAACATCACGAGGATCGCGAACATGTACCACTGCGCCTCGAGCCAGCCGTTCGAGGAGTAGCTGAACGCATACCGGATCATGGCGTTGCCGGCGCTGACCAGGCAGGCGATCAGCACGAGCAGGTTGCAGACGTAGCCGATCTTCTCATTGAGGCGGTCGATGGCCTGACTTAGTGCCAACATTGGGCGCATCACGATCTCCGCGGTCGCGCGATCTGCGCACCGAATATCTTCTCAAGCATCATCTGGCCGCCGCGCGCATGCGCACGGAGCCACGGCTCACTTTCAGGAGCAGTTGCAAGCGATCGTCCTCCCCCGAAATGCGCTTCCGCCGTTGTTAGCTGCTCTTGGCTGCCGGATCGTCGACAACCGACGGGCAGCGGCCTGTCCGGCCTGGCAAGCGTGAAAGCCGGGGCACCAAATCAGCGCCGCGGAACGCCGTCAATCGGAAAATGGGCAAATTGACGCCGCGGCAAACCGTTGTCCCGCCTTGGTAATCGGGGGACGAAGCAGGCGTCGGGAGAGGGCTTCGGACTAGCCGCCGGTCACGCTCATGTGGCGGCTGACGCTCGGGCGGTTATGGCGGCGGTCGATGATGAAGTCGTGCCCCTTCGGCTTCAGTCCGATGGCCCGGTCGATGGCCGCCGACAGCAGATCATTATCGGGCGAAGCGCGGAGCGGGCGACGCAGGTCGGAGGCGTCCTCGTGACCGAGGCAGGTGTGCAGCGTGCCGGTGCAGGTGATCCGCACCCGGTTGCAGGATTCGCAGAAATTGTGGGTCATCGGCGTGATGAAGCCGAGCTTGCCGCCGGTCTCGGCGATGCGGACATAGCGGGCAGGGCCGCCGGTGTCGTCGGCAAGGTCGGTCAGCGTGTAGTGCTTCTCGAGCCGCGCGCGCAGCAGTGACAGCGGCACGTACTGATCGATGCGGCCCTCGCCGATGTCGCCCATCGGCATCACCTCGATCAACGTCAGGCCCATGCCCTTGCCGTGCGCCCATTCCATCAGCGCGGGAATCTCGTCCTCGTTCATGTTCTTCAGCGCGACCGCATTGATCTTGACCGCGAGCCCGGCCGAGCGCGCCGCCTCGATGCCCGACAGCACCTTGTCGATGTCGCCCCAACGGGTGATGGCCCGGAATTTTACGGGGTCGAGCGTGTCGAGCGAGACGTTGACGCGGCGCACGCCGCAATCGGCCAGCTCCTGCGCGAAGCGGGCGAGCTGCGAGCCGTTGGTGGTCAGGGTCAATTCGTCGAGCGCGCCGGTCGAAAGGTGGCGCGACAGCGAACGCACCAGGCCCATCACGTTGCGGCGGACCAGCGGCTCACCGCCGGTGAGGCGGATCTTGCGCACGCCCTTGGCGACGAAGGCGGAGCAGAGCCGGTCGAGTTCCTCCAGCGTCAGGAGATCCGCCTTCGGCAGGAACGTCATGTCTTCCGACATGCAGTAGAAGCAGCGCAGGTCGCAGCGGTCGGTGACGGAGACGCGCAGGTAACGGATCGTCCGGCCGAACGGATCGGTCATCGGACGGAACAGCGTGTCGGGTTGCGCCTGCGTGGATCCGTTCATTCAGCTCAAGCCTTGCAATCTGTCGCTGCGTGCCGAGCCGTGGTCGGCCCGCACGCACAATCTATGCATGTTGGCACACCGTCACAATGCGTTCCAAGGGATGATCCGCAACCTGCAATGCGAATTGCGAAGCGATAGGTGAGGCAGATCGCGCGATGCATGATCGCAATCGCCGATGTGTCTTCACACAATGCAGAAAACCCGGCCTGCGGCCGGGTTCTTGTGCACTGCAATCACGCAATGTCTAGCGCGTTGGCGCTGGCGCGGCAGCCGGCGGCGGCGCCGCAGCCGGGGCAGGGAACGCCGCGTCCGGCGCGGCGGCAGGCGCCCCGGCAGCAGCCGGCTTCGGCTTCTTCCGCTTCGGCCGCGGCTTGTGCGCGCGCGGCGGCGGGCCGGCGGGCTGTAGCTCGGCGAACACCGGGCTCGGATCGAGCGTGGTGGTGGCAGGGCTGCTGAAGTCGCCCGGCGAGCGGGTCACTGTCACCGGCACCGTCGCCGGCTGGAACTTCGGCATATTGAAGGTGACGGTGAAGTTGCTCTCCGGAGCCGGGATCGACACGGAGCAGGGCGTCTTGCAGCCCGGCCCGATCGACGTCACGGCGTCGGCGCCTTGTGGGTTCGAATCCAGCTGCACCTGCATTGGCGGCGGCGCGGACTTGAACGAATCCAATGAGAAGGAGGAGCAGCCGGCCAGGCTCAGCCCGGCGGCCGCAATTACGATGATACGACGCATGATCCACACTCTAATGCGGCAATCAGCCACAATCCCCGGCCCGACCATAGGAGCGTCGGAACAGAGGCGCAACAGGGGGAGGGCTGTTCGTTAAAGGATGGTTAATGGCAAAATCGCATGGCAAAATATTGCCAAGCGATATCAGTGTGTTGTGAGAAGCTTATGCGCCGATGAGGCTGGCGATGGCGTCCGGCAGGTCGCGCATATGGCTGATCAGCCGATCCGGCTTCAGCTCGGTCATCGGCACGTCAGTGTAGCCGAAATCGACCCCGATCACCGGCACGTTTGCGCGCCGGGCGACCCCGACGTCAGGACCGGCATCGCCGACCATGATGGCGCCCGGCAGCCTGCCGCCGGCGCGGACCACCGTCTCGCGCAGGAACGCCGGATCGGGCTTGGCAACGCCGAACGTGTCCTGGCCACAGATCGCAGCAAAGCGCGGCGTCAAACCGAGCCGGTCGAGCAACAGCTTCGACAGCCACTCCAGCTTGTTGGTGCAGACCGCAAACTGGTGGCCCTTCGCCGCGAGCAAGTCGAGCGTAGTCTCCAGCCCCTCGAACGGACGCGAGCCGTCGGCGATGTGTTCGGCGTAGAAGTCGACGAAATCCTTGGTCAGACGATCGAGGTCAGCGAGGCTGACCACGCGTCCGTCCACCTCGAGCCCGCGCTCGAGCAGCTTGCGCGCGCCGGCGCCGATCATGTTGCGCGCCGCCGACAACGGCACCGGCCGCATACCCTCGCGGTCGAGCACGTAATTGAGCGCGCTGATGAGATCAGGCGCGGTGTCGACCAGCGTGCCGTCGAGATCGAATACAATGATGGGAGGAGACGAGGCGGACATCTGTCTTTCGCTATCGGGCAGCGCCGCGCGATGCAAGAGAAGATGCTAGTGTCGCGCAAAAAAGGGAGGCTCGGATGCGGGAACTTGCCGGAAAAGCCGCTTTTGTCACCGGCGCGGCCAGCGGAATCGGACTGGCCATGGCAACCGCGTTCGCGCGCGAGGGCATGAAGGTGATGCTCGCCGACATCGAAACCCACGCGCTGGACAAGGCCGTCGACACGCTGCGGGCCGGCGGCGCGGATGTCCGTGGCGTGGTTTGCGACGTCGCCGACCCCGGCAGCGTCGACGGCGCGGCGCAGGCCTCGTTCCTCGCTTTCGGGAAGGTCCATGTCGTCTGCAACAATGCCGGCGTCGCGGGGGGCGGGGGCATCGACCGGATCTCCGTCGACGACTGGCGCTGGGTGATCGACGTCAACCTGATGGGCGTCGTGCATGGCATCCGGAGCTTCCTGCCGCATATCCGCGCGCACGGCGAGGGCGGCCATATCGTCAACACGGCGTCGATGGCCGGCATGAATGCGGGGCTCGGCGTGAGCCCGTATTCGGCGTCCAAATTCGCCGTCGTCAGCCTCTCCGAGGGGCTTTCGGCGCAACTGAAGCCGCTCGGGATCGGCGTCAGCGTGCTCTGCCCGAGCTATGTGCGGACCCGGATCGGCGAGAGCGGGCGCAACCGCCCGGAGCAATACGGCCCGCCGCGCCAGCCCGCTCCGGACAGCCCCGCAGCCGCGCTCATCGCCGAGATCGCGCGCCGCCTGGAGACCGGCCTCGACCCGTCGCTGGTTGCGGCCCAGGTGCTGGCCGCGATCCGCGACGACCAGTTCTACATTTTTACCCACCCCGGGATGCGAGCCGAGGTCGAGGACCGTTTTGCGGCGATTTTGGCCGCGATGGACGCCGTTTCGGCCTAAGGACGGGTCCGGATGACGCTATTCCTGTCCGTGAATCGAGGCTAGATATGCGCCCGCCGGGCCGCCCGATGGCGCGCCCGTAACGGACAACCGAGGGGCTATCGGCCGTGGACATGAACGCACTGAAACGCCAGGCGGCGGCGCGCGCGCTCGAAGAGGTGCGCGACGGCATGAAACTCGGGCTCGGCACCGGGTCGACCGCCAAGCACTTCGTCGAACTGCTCGGCGAGAAGGTCCGCTCCGGTATGAAGGTGATCGGAGTGCCGACCTCAGAGGCGACGCGGGCGGACGCGATCCGCTGCGGCGTGCCGCTGACCACGCTGGACGAGATCGACCATCTCGACCTCACCATCGACGGCGCCGACGAGATCGACCCCGCGCTCAATCTGATCAAGGGCGGTGGCGGCGCGCTGCTGCGCGAGAAGATCGTGGCCGCCGCAAGTGATCGCATGATCGTGATCGCCGATGACAGCAAATGGGTCGACGTGCTCGGCCGCTTTCCGCTGCCGGTCGAGGTGATCCCGTTCGGGCTCGCCGCAACGCAGGCTGCGATGGCGCGGGCGTTCCGTGAGGCCGGCGTGTCCGGCCAAATGATCATCCGTAAGGGCAAGGACGGTCACGTTTTTGTCACCGATGGCGGCCACTGGATCGTCGATGCCCATCTCGGCCGGATCGGCGACCCGCCGCGTCTTGCGGGTCTGCTCAGCGTCATTCCGGGCGTGGTCGAACACGGCCTGTTCATCGGGCTTGGCAGCGTCGCCGTCCTGGCCGGCGCACAGGGAATTCGGGTTGTTGAACGGCGATAGCGCCGCAAGCAAGGAGACTTGGAATGAAGCGTTTTTCGGGACTTTTGTCGGCAGCGGCCCTGGCGGCGGGACTGGCGCTCGCGGCAGCGCCGGCCATGGCGCAGCAGCAATTGCCCCCCATGCCCAAGGTCAAGCAGTCGACGCCCGCGGCGATCGCGGCCGCCAAGGAAATCTTGGCGATGAAGAACGTCGCGGTGATGTATTCCGGCGCCGTTCCGGGAATCATCGAGAAGACCAAGACCGGCCTGCTGCAGCAGTACCTGAACTACCAGAAGGATCTCGACGAGGTCGCGGTGATCGTCGCCAAGCAATTCGCGGGCAGCGAGAAGGAGATCGGCGACGGCATGGCGCAGATCTACGCCGCCGAGTTCACCGAGCAGGAGCTCAAGGACCTCGTGACGTTCTACAAGACGCCGCTCGGTCAGAAGCTTTTGACCGCGGAGCCCACTGCAATCAACGGCTCGCTGCAATATATGCAGCAGTGGGCGCAGCAGTTCGGCGTGATCGTCAACGGCCAGTTCAAGGCCGAGATGAAGAAGCGCGGCAAGGATATCTGATGGGTTTTTGAGCGCTCTGATGCGCTCCGTGTGACCTCGCCCCGCTCGCGGGGCGAGGATGAAAAGAGAGGTACCCATGGCCGAGTTTGACGTCGACCTGTTTGTCATCGGTGGTGGTTCGGGCGGCGTGCGTGCCGCCCGCATCGCTGCCAACTATGGCGCGAAGGTCGTGGTTGCCGAAGAATACCGGATGGGCGGTACCTGCGTGATCCGCGGCTGCGTGCCGAAGAAGCTGTTCGTGATCGGCAGCCATGTCCACCAGGAGATCGAGGACGCAGCCGGCTTCGGCTGGAGCATCGGCCAGGTCTCGTTCGACTGGGCGACGCTGGTCGCCAACAAGGACAAGGAGATCGCCCGGCTCGAGGGCGCCTACACCACCAATGTCGAGAAGTCCGGTGCGCGGATCGTCAAGTCCCGCGCAGTGCTGGAGGATGCCCACACGCTCCGCCTCGCCACCGGCGAGAAGGTCACCGCGAAGTACATCCTGATCGCCACCGGCGGCGCGCCCAATCACGGGCCGCATGTCCCCGGCATCGAGCACGTGATCTCCTCCAACGAGGCGTTTCATCTCAAGGAGCTGCCGAAGCGGATCGTGATCCAGGGCGGCGGCTACATCGCGCTGGAATTCGCCGGCATCTTCGCCAGCTACGGCTCCGACGTGACGGTGGTCTATCGCGGCGACAACATCCTGCGCGGCTTCGACGAGGACGTGCGCAAGCATGTCCGCGCCGAGATGGAGAAGCGCGGCATCACCATCATCACCGGCTGCACGGTGACCAAGGTCGACAAGCACGGACGGGACTTCACCGCGCATCTGTCCGGCGGGTCGAGCATTGCCGCCGACCAGGTGATGTTCGCGATCGGCCGCCATCCCAACGTCGCCAATCTCGGGCTGGAGACGGCAGGCGTCGCCATCAATCCCGCCAATGGCGGCATCCAGGTCGATGGCTGGTCGAAGACCTCGGTCGACAATATCTACGCGGTCGGTGACGTCACCCACCGCGCGAATCTGACGCCGGTCGCCATCCGCGAGGGCCATGCCTTCGCCGACACCGTGTTCGGCAAGCGTCCGGTGCAGGTCGACCACGCGACGATCCCGACCGCGGTGTTCTCGCAGCCCGAGGTCGGCACGGTTGGTCTAACGGAAGAAGAGGCGCGGGCGCAGTTCAGCCACGTCGACATCTACAAGACCGATTTCCGCCCGATCAAGGCGACGATGTCCGGCCGCGACACCCGCGTGCTGATGAAGCTCGTGGTCGACGGGTCGAGCGACCGCGTGCTCGGCTGCCACATCGTCGGCGACTGCGCCGCCGAGATCACGCAAGTCGTCGCGATCGCCGTGAAGATGAAGGCGACGAAAGCGGATTTCGATGCCACCATCGCGCTGCATCCGACCGCATCGGAGGAACTGGTGACGATGCGCACGCCCACCGCCCGCCACGTGCGGCAGGCGGCGGAGTAGGACACCCAGACGAGGCATTCTGCCGATGAGGTTTCTGGCGCTGTGGCTGATCCTGCTCGCCGCGCCGGGGCTCGCACGCGCCGACGACACTGCGTTCAAGGTCGGCGTCACGACGCGTGATTTGATTCCGCCCGAGCCTTACGATTGGCGCGGCGCCAAGCTGCACGCGCTCCGCGTCACGATCTGGTACCCGGCCGCAGCCGATGCGCGCGAGCAGCCGCAATGGACCGGGCCGCGCATCGTCCCATTCGTCAGCACCGGCAGCGCCGCGCCCGATGCGGCGCCGGCGGCGGGGCCCCGCCGCGGGCTGATCCTGCTGTCCCACGGTTTTGGCGGCTCCGCATCCACTCTCGCCTGGTTCGGCGCAGGGCTTGCGGCGCACGGATTCATCGCCGTTGCGCTCAACCACCCCGGCAACAACGGATCCGAACCTACGACGGTCGAGGGTTACACGTTGACGTGGTTGCGCGCCGTCGATCTCAGCGCGGTGATTGACGCCATGCGTGCCGACAGGACCTTCGGCGACCAGATCGATCCGGCGCGGATCGGCGCCGCCGGTCATTCATACGGCGGCAACACCGCGATCGCCATCGCCGGCGGCATCACCGATCCGGAGCGCACTCCGGCATTCTGCCGCTCGCCCGCCGCCGACGCGCTGTGCACGTCGCAGTCGGGCGCGACAGAGTTGCGCCAGAAGAGCCTGTCGCGCCTGACGACCGACCCCGATTTCCGCCAGCGCTACGGTCTTGCTGGCAGATCCTATCGTGACGAGCGCGTTCGCGCCGTGTTCGCAATGGCGCCGGGCCCCGTGCCGTCCTTCACGCCGGAGAGCCTCGGCGCCATATCGATCCCGCTCGCGATCGTCGCGGGAAGCGCCGACGAGGTCACACCGCCGGCCTCGGGTGCCGAGGCGCTCGGCAAGGCGGTGCCCCATGCCACGCTCAAGCTGTTTCCAGGCGCAGGCCACTTTATCTTCTTCGGGACCTGTACCCTGGCAGGGCGCCTGGTGATCGGCCGGGCCGTATGCCGCGATCCCGACGGCACCGATCGGGATGAAGTTCATGCAGAGACCTTGAGACTTGCGCTCGATTTCTTCACCGCAAACCTGCGGTGAGTGGGATCACGCCATGACGATGCGGATCGTCGTGTCGCAACATCCGGACACATTCGGCTCGCGTCTGGTCTGCGACCGGCGCCGTTACTCCGCGCCAATCAAGCGCCAACCCAGGCCGCCGGGCAGGACAATCGTTCCGATACGCGGAACCCGAAGCGCTCGTTCTGATTGTTACCCAGTACCGGTCACATCGGAAGGAGATGTCGCCATGACTGATCTGGGTTTGATGACGCGCAAGTCGGTCGCCACCATCATCGCGGAGGCGGGCGAGCACACGCTCGGCAAGACGCTCGGGGCGCTGAGCATCACGGCACTCGGGATCGGCTGCATCATCGGTGCGGGCATCTTCGTTCTGACCGGCACCGCGGCGGCGCATTATGCCGGCCCTGCCATCATGCTGTCCTTCGTCGTCGGCGGCATCGCCTGCGCCTTTGTCGGCCTTTGCTACGCCGAGCTCGCGGCGCTGCTGCCGGTCTCCGGCAGCACCTATACCTACACCTACGCGACCCTCGGCGAGCTGTTCGCCTGGATCATCGGCTGGGACCTGATCCTCGAATACGCGATGGGCGCCTCCACCGTCGCAGTCGGCTGGTCCGGCTACATCGCCTCGCTGCTGCGCAATTTCGGCATCAACATTCCCGCGCAATATGCCGCGGCGCCGTGGACCGAGGCCAAGCTGGCCGATGGCTCGACGGTCGCCGGCATCGTCAATCTGCCGGCGGCGTTCATCGTACTGCTGCTGACCGCGATGCTGATCGGTGGAACCAAGGAGTCGGCCCGGCTCAACAACATCATGGTCGGCATCAAGCTCGCCGTTGTGCTCGCCTTCATCCTGTTCGGCGCCGGGTACGTGACGCCGGCGAACTGGCATCCCTTCATCCCCGATAACACCGGCACCTTCGGTCAGTTCGGCTGGACCGGCGTGATGCGCGGCGCCTCCGTCGTGTTCTTCGCCTTCATCGGCTTCGACGCGGTGTCGACCGCGGCGCAGGAAGCCAAGCATCCGCAGACCGACATGCCGATCGGTATTCTCGGCTCGCTGCTGATCTGCACGATCCTGTATGTCGCGGTCGCCGGCGTGCTCACCGGCCTCGTGCCCTACACCGAGCTCGGCGTCGCCGATCCGATCGCCAAGGGCGTCGATGTCATCGGACAGACCTGGTTCTCGGTGCTGATCAAGATCGGCGCGCTGTCCGGCCTCACCACGGTGATCCTGGTGCTGCTGTATGGCCAGAGCCGGATCTTCTTCCAGATCGCCAAGGACGGCCTGCTGCCAAGGCTGTTCTCCGACGTGCATCCCTCGCTCGGGACGCCCTGGAAGAGCCAGCTCATGATCGGCATCGTGGTCGCCATTGTCGCCGCGCTGACCCCGATCGATATCCTCGGCGAGATGGTCTCTATCGGCACGCTGTTCGCTTTCGTGCTAGTCTGTGGCGCGGTGATCTATCTGCGCAAGAGCGATGCGGAGATCGCGCGCCCGTTCCGCACGCCCGGCGTCCCTGTCGTCCCGGTGCTCGGCATCGCCTTCTCGCTGATGCTGATGGTGTTCCTGCCGCTGGAGACCTGGCTGCGGCTCGTCGTGTGGCTGGTGATCGGCCTCGGGCTCTATTTCGCCTATGGCCGCCGTCACTCGGTGCTGCTCAACGGAACGAGATCTTCCTGACAGCGCAACGCCGCTCGCTTGAAATACTTGCGAGCGGCGCTGTCTCTAGCCCCAGGAGGGTCGTGGCAAAATCCTGATGAGGATTGGTCTGCGTAGAGCCGCAGAGGTTTCATACCTCTGAAGGGGTAGTTTGCCGCTGTAATATCGCGCGTTGCCGGAGCGCGGGCTGCTCGCTGCGGCCGTTCGTTCCGGCGCCGGGGGGAATTAGGGCACCCTTGCTGACATGCATATGTGAATGCGGCCGCGCTTGTCCGGGCTCAGACTGCGGGCATGTTCAGACCGGATCACATGGACAGTTTGGATTACGGCTTCCTCGGCTTTGCCGGGGCGTCATTCATCGCCCTCATCGTCAGCGTCGCCTGGCTGCTGGTCGCGTGACGCTTCGACCTCATTTGTGATGACTTGGCCTCAGCCTGTGCCCCCCTGCTGGGGCCTTTTCTTTGGGCAGGTTCAAAATCAGATCCGGTTTCGGGCGAATGGCCTGCGCCATGGGCTTGTGCACAGATGGCGCGCTGTCGGCAGTGCGGCATCTCGCGCGCCTTGGAACCTTGCGCTATGCTGGCTGTTCCACTCTCAAACAGTTTGATGTCTCAAATTGAGGGAGCCGCCCATGACAGGTCCCACCGAGCAAGAGATTCGGACCCGCGCCTATGAGCTGTGGAAGGACGCCGGCGAGCCGCCAGGCCAGATGGATCAGCTCTGGTACAAGGCCGAACGGGAACTGCTGGAGCGCAAGGCCGCCAACGGCGAAACGCCCTGCGGAATGAACGGCCATCACAAGCCGTCCACCTATCAATAGGAGCGCGCCGGCCAAGCTGCGAAGCATCGCAGAGATGATTGCGCTAGTGTGCCTTGACCGAACCCTGAGGCACCAATGAGCGATGCGATTGATCTCGACGAAAAATTATCGACCTTCTCCGACTACTGGTCGCCGCGCACCGTCGCGCAGTTCAACGCCTGCGACGTCATGGTGGTGAAGGTGCAGGGCGAGTTCGTCTGGCACAAGCACGACGACACCGACGACTTCTTCCTGGTGCTGAAAGGCGTGCTCGACATCGAGCTGCGCGACCGCACCGTCACGCTGAGCCAAGGCCAGATGTACATCGTGCCGAAGGGCGTCGAGCATCGCCCCATCGCGCGGGAGGAGGTGCATCTGCTGCTGATCGAGCCGACCGGGACGCCGAATACGGGGGATGTGGCGACGGCAGCGGCGCGGAAGGTGGTGTGAGACCTTCGGTTCGCAGGGGCGACAGCGGAGGGTGTCGCCCTTACCCCTCCGCCTCGAGCCATTCCGCGGCGCCGCGCCACAGCGCGTCGCGGTGTTCGCTGCGGAAGAAGCCGAAATGGCCAATCTTCGGCACGCCGGCGTCCGCGGGACTGATCACGATGATGTCGGGCGTGATCGACGTGAACGCCGAGCACAGCAGTTCGACCGCCGGCCGCGTCGCCCAGGTGTCGTCGGTGATGGTGAGCGCGCGGAGCTTGCCCTTGAACTTCGGAAAATTTTCGCGCGCGGCAAGTGCTGGATCGTCGAGCAGGTAGCGCTCGCGCATCACCCAGCTTCGCCATTGCTCGAACACGCCGCGCGGCAGGTCCATGCCGAGGCCGGCCCAGGCGGGCACATAGCCGAGCGTCCGCGCCAGTGGCAGCCCGATGCCGTTCATGAAGGCGACGACGCGGTAGCGCTCGGGCGAGGCCATCAGCTTCCAATGCGCGGCCTGCGAGGCGATCAGCAGCGCGCGGGGAATGTCAGCGTTGTTGGCAAGCAGCCCGAGCGCCTGGCCGCCGAAGGAGTGGCCGACATAGGCAAACGGCAGGTCGCGATAGCGCTCGTGCATCCAGCGCACGGCGGCGGTGGCGTCGAGCGCGGCCCAGTCCGCCATCGTGGCCTTGAAGCCGGCCAGCGACTTCTGCTTGTTCAGGCCGGTCGCCGCCATCGGCCTGGAATCCCCGGTGCCACGGTAGTCGTAGGTGAGGACCGCGGCGCCGCGGCGGGCGAGGTAGCCGGCAAAGCCGCGATAGACCTTGCGCGGCACCGCGGTCGCCGAGTTGATCAGGACGGCGTGGCGCTTCTTAGCCCGGGGCAGGAACAGCGTCGCGGCAAGCGGATAGCCGTCCGCGGCCGGCACGACGATATCGTCGCTAAAAACGTCGTCCAGCGCGGCGGCGGCCACGGCGATTTCCCCGGCATTCATGCTATGCTCTACCAAATGCGAATTCGGATTTTCTTGCAAGGGCTTGACGGAATTGCAGGAATCCTTCTAGCGAGAGGCTGGCGCCCTGTGTATAAGCCGGGCTTTCCGTAGGCCCGCGATTAAGTCGCGGTTTTTGCTCAGGAGTTGACCTCATGTCCGAGCGGTGGACACCCGATAGCTGGCGCGCCAAGAAGGTGCTGCAGGTGCCCGATTATCCCGATGCCAAGGCATTGGCCGATGTCGAGGCCCAGCTGGCGACCTTTCCGCCGCTGGTGTTCGCGGGCGAGGCACGCAGCCTGAAGAAGGCGCTCGGCCGGGTCGCTGCCGGTGAAGCCTTCCTGCTGCAGGGCGGCGACTGCGCCGAGAGCTTTGCCGAGCACGGCGCCAACAACATCCGCGACTTCTTCCGCGTGCTGCTGCAGATGGCCGTGGTCATGACCTATGCCGGCGCGCTGCCGGTGGTGAAGGTCGGCCGCATCGCCGGGCAGTTTGCAAAACCGCGCTCGTCGCCGACCGAGAAGCAGGGCGACGTCGAGCTGCCGAGCTATCGCGGCGACATCGTCAACGACATCGCCTTCACGCCGGAAGCGCGTGTTCCCGATCCACAGCGCCAGCTGATGGCCTATCGCCAATCCGCGGCGACGCTGAACCTGCTGCGTGCGTTCGCGACCGGCGGCTTCGCCAATCTCGGCAGCGTGCATCAATGGATGCTCGGCTTCCTGAAGGATTCGCCGCAGTCCCGCCGCTACAAGGAGCTCGCCGACCGCATCTCGGACGCGCTGAACTTCATGCGCGCCTGCGGCCTCGATCTCGAGAGCCATCCCGAGCTGCGCGCCACCGATTTCTATACCAGCCACGAGGCGCTGCTGCTTGGCTACGAGCAGGCGATGACGCGGGTCGATTCCACCACCGGCGACTGGTACGCGACCTCGGGCCACATGATCTGGATCGGCGACCGCACCCGTCAGCTCGACCATGGCCATGTCGAATATTTCCGCGGCATCAAGAACCCGATCGGCCTGAAATGCGGCCCGTCGCTGAAGCCGGACGAGCTCTTGAAGCTGATCGATATCCTCAATCCCGACAATGAGCCGGGACGCCTGACCCTGATCAACCGGTTCGGCGCCGACAAGGTCGGCGACCACCTGCCGGGCCTGATCCGCGCCGTGCAGCGCGAGGGCCGTGTCGTGGTCTGGTCGTGCGATCCGATGCACGGCAACACCATCACCTCGACCTCGGGCTACAAGACGCGGCCGTTCGACCGCGTGCTGGCGGAGGTGAAGTCGTTCTTCGCAATCCATGCGGCCGAGGGCACCCATGCCGGCGGCGTGCATCTGGAGATGACCGGGCAGGACGTCACCGAATGCATCGGCGGCGCGCGCGCCATCACCGATGAGGATCTCAACGACCGCTATCACACGGTCTGCGATCCCCGTCTCAACGCCGAACAGTCGATCGACATGGCCTTCCTGATCGCCGAGCTCCTGAAGCAGGAGCGCGCCGGCAAGGTCAAACCGATGCCGGCCGCCGCGGGGTTGTGATTTGGGGCAGGCGAGTTGGGGGCAGTGACTTGAGGGCAGTGTTTTGGGGGCAGTGACTTGCTGAGGTTCTGGCGAGCCACCATCAACTCGCGCAACGGGCTGGCATTCGCCATCCGCTCGGAGCAGGCGATCCGCGAGGAGGTCGTTGCGCTCGTGCTGTCGGTGCCACTGGCCTGGCTGGTCGGCGCCACCGTGATGCGTCGGGTCGAGCTGGTCGCGACCGTGGTGCTGGTGCTCGTGATCGAGCTGCTCAACACCGCGATCGAGAAGCTCGCCGACCGTCTGACCATGGATCACGATCCGCAGATCGGGCGGGTCAAGGACATGGGCTCCGCCGCCGTCGGCGTCGCGCTGGTCATGGCCGGGCTGTTCTGGCTGTTTGCCCTCGCCGAGCGCATGGGTGCGTTCTAACCGTGACCGTCGATAAGCCGATCAAGCTTGCGGTGATCGGACGAGGTCTGATCGGGTCGGCGGCCGCGCGGCATCTGAGCAAGATGGGGCATGAGGTCGCACTGATCGGGCCGGGTGAGCCGGCTGATTTTTCGCACCATGACGGCGTGTTCGGCAGCCACTATGACGAAGGCCGCATCACCCGGACCTACGATCCGCAAGCCTTCTGGCGGCAGATGAACCGCGCCGCGATCGCGCGCTACGGCGAGATTGCTGCGGAAAGCGGTGTCGATTTCTATCGGGAAGCCGGCGCGCTTCATGTCGGCAACAGCGAAACCACCGATGTCGCTTCAGTTGGCCAAGTCTGTGCCGACGAGGCGATCTCCTGTGAATCCTATCAGGACACGGCGCTCGCCGAGCGGTTTCCGTTTCTGAAATCAACCGCGGGCATGCTGGGCTATTTCGAGCCGCGCAATGCCGGCTACATCAGCCCGCGGCGCCTGGTGCGGGCGCAGACGATCGCGGCGGAGCGCGCGGGCGCGCGGATCATCGACGAAGCTGCGCTCGGGATTTCGGAAACCGCTTCCGGTGTGACGATCCGGACGCGATCGGGTCATGTCGAAGCCGATCGTGTGCTGGTTGCCGCCGGCGGGCATACCCAATCGCTGCTCGGCCGATCGCTGGGTGTTACGGTCTATGCGCGCACCGCGGCGCTGTTCCGGCTCGATCGGGCAGAGGTCGAACGCCTGGCCGGCATGCCGTCGATGCGCTGTCTCGGGCCGAAGGGCGACAACCCCTATATCCTGCCGCCGATCCCGTATCCGGGCGGCCAGACCTGGTTGAAGCTCGGCGGCGATCCGGTCGATCGTCCGCTCGGCAGCGAAGCTGACATCAAGGACTGGTTCCGGTCGGGCGGATCAGTCGACGTCGCTGATCGCCTGCAAGCGCAAATCCTCGATCGCATCCGCGGCCTCAAGTTCGAAGAGCGCCGCGTCGTGCCCTGCATGACCAGCTTTGGCGATAGCGGCTTGCCTCTTATCGGGCCGCTGTCCGAGCGGGTCACCGTCGCATTTTGCTGCTACGGCAAGAGCGCAAAATGTTCGGACGAATTGGGCCGGATGGGTGCTTTGGCGCTGCTCGGCGAGGTGAGGGCGGAGCTTGCACCCTGACCAGGGATCCCAGTGCGATTTCTGCAATCGCACCATGACCGGACGGCCATTGAAGTTTGCCCTTGTGCGGGACAACATAAAGCTATGAGCGAACAACAGATCAAGATCACCCTGGCGCAACTCAACCCGACGGTCGGTGACGTCACCGGCAACGCCGCGAAGGCGCGCGCGGCGCGCGAGAAAGCCAAGGCCGACGGCGCCGACCTCGTGGTGTTGTCGGAGCTGTTCCTTGCCGGCTATCCGCCGGAGGATCTGGTGCTCAAGCCGGCGTTCCAATCGGCCTGCCGTGCCGCGGTCGAAGAGCTGGCGCGCGAGACCAAGGACGGCGGTCCGGCCATGCTGATCGGCACGCCCTGGGTCGAGGACGGCAAGCTCTACAATGCCTGCGCGCTGCTCGACGGCGGACGCATCGCCGCGCTGCGCTTCAAGGCCAATCTGCCCAATTACGGCGTGTTCGACGAGAAGCGGTTGTTCGCGCGCGGTCCCGCGCCGGGTCCCGTGACGGTGCGCGGCGTGCGCATCGGCGTGCCGATCTGCGAGGACATCTGGCTCGAGGAGTCCGAGGAGTACGAGAACGTCGTCGAATGTCTCGCCGAGACCGGCGCCGAGATCCTGGTGGTGCCGAACGGCTCGCCCTATGCCCGCGACAAGGCCGACCTCCGGCTGTCGATCGTGGTGGCGCGTGTCACCGAGAGCGGGCTGCCGCTGGTCTATTTGAATGAAGTCGGCGGCCAGGACGAATTGATCTTCGACGGCGCCTCGTTCGCGCTGAATGCTGATCTCTCAGTCGCGGCGCAGCTTCCGGCGTTCGAGGAGAACATCACGACGCTGACCTGGCGCAAGACCGCGGATGGCTGGCGCTGCAACGGGCCGAGCACTGCGCAGCTCGAGGGCGACAAGGCCGATTACGCGGCCTGTGTGCTCGGCCTGCGCGACTATGTCCGCAAGAACGGTTTTCCCGGCGTGCTGCTCGGCGTCTCCGGCGGCATCGACTCGGCGCTGTGCGCGGCGATCGCAGTCGACGCGCTCGGCGCCGACAAGGTGCGCGGCGTGATGCTGCCGTTCCGCTACACCGCGCAGGTGTCGCTCGACGATGCGGCCAAGCTCGCCGCCGCGCTCGGCATCCGCTACGAGATCCTGCCGATTGCCGACGCCGTGAACGGGTTCGAGAAGATCCTGGCGCCGGTGTTTGCTGGCATGGAGCGCGACATCACCGAGGAGAATCTGCAGGCGCGCGCCCGCGGCACGCTGTTGATGGCGATCTCCAACAAGACCGGCGCCATGGTGGTGACGACCGGCAACAAGTCGGAAATGTCGGTCGGCTACGCCACGCTGTATGGCGACATGAATGGCGGCTTCAACCCGATCAAGGACATCTACAAGACCGAGGTGTTCCGCCTGTCCAGCCTGCGCAATGCCTGGAAGCCGGACGGCGCGCTCGGCCCGTCGGGCGAGGTGATCCCGGTCAACATCATCATTCGGCCGCCGACCGCGGAGTTGCGCGAGAACCAGACCGACCAGGATTCGCTGCCGCCTTATGATGTGCTGGACGCGATCCTGGAGCGGCTCGTCGAGCGCGAGGAGCCGCTTGCGACCATCATCGAAGCCGGCTTCGACCGCGACGTGGTGACCCGCGTCGACCGCCTGCTCAACATCGCCGAATACAAGCGGCGGCAGGCTGCACCCGGGGTGAAGGTGACGCGGAAGAACTTTGGCCGCGACCGCCGCTATCCCATCACCAACCGCTTCCGCGATTTCGGCAAGGCGCTGCCGGAGCCCGACGAGAAGCTGGTGACGCGCACTTCGCGCGCGTCGGCGGAGGCGTTTGAGGGCTAAACCCTACTGCTTCTTCTGTTGGATGAACGTCGGGCCGACCGTGCGGATCTGGCCGTCGCTCGTGGGCGCGGCCGGGGCCGGCGCAGTGGCGTCAGCGGCAGCCGGCTGCTGAGCGGCCGCTGCCGGCGCACCCTTCTTGCCGGCGGCAGCCTTGGTCTGCGCGCGCTGCTGCATCTTCCGCGCGCTCTCCTCGGTGACGATGATGTCGCCCTGCTGCGCAGCGGCCGACTGGTCGTCGACCGCCTTCAACGCTTCGGCCCAGCTCTGGCCGGCCGCCCTGCACGAGCAGGACGGGTTGAACTCGGTTCGGTACTTGAAGGCGTTCGGCAGCGATGAGTAAGACTGGCCGCTGATCGAGACCGCCTGGTTGATGTCTTCGCCGGGATTACGGTAGGCGAACAGGCTGGCCTCCGCGGCCGGGCACTGCGCCTTGCAGACCTGCTCGTCGGCGGCAAAGCGCGCCTGCGTGGTTGCGAACGAGATCGGGAAATAGGCGCCGTCACAGGTGCGGACGCAGACGGTGCGGAAGGTGCCGGACTGCCCGGCATATTGCGCGTCGGGCGGGGGCAGCGGATTTCCCGGATTGCCGCCACCGCCGCCGCCGAACAGGTTCTCGATGAAATTGCCGGGGCCACGCGCGGCGGCCGCGGCGTATTGCGGGCCGCAATTGTTCTGCGCCAGCGCGGTCAGGACCGAGCGGCGCTGGTTTTCACGGTCGGCGCCGCCGAGGCCGCCGGTGCGCAGCCGCTCGAGGTTGGCGGTCATCTGGTCGAGATTGGCGCGCATCTGCTGGATCTGGTTGTTGACCGGTCCGCACTGCGCCGAGTTGTTATTGAAGAGCGAGAAGAACCCGGAGCTGTCGCAGCCCATGCGGCGGGCCTGCGCGGTTACGCGATCGAGCTCGCCCTGCTGCCGCGTTGCCGCGTCCTGATAGCGGCGGATCTGCTCGTCCTTGGCCGGGTCGCCGCTGCCGCCGCCACGATCGATCGCCGCCAGCTGGCCCTCGAGCCGCACGCACATCGGATTGGCCTGCGGATTGGGCTGGGCGCCCTGGGGCGCCGGGCCGGGCGGGCCCGGCGGCACCTGCGCCAGCACATCAGTGGCGGGCAGGGCGATGCCGGCCAGCACGGCGCAAGTCAAAAACCAGCGGGGGAAGCGAGATCGGGAGCTATTGGGCATATCCGGCCATTAAAACGACGCCGCGCGGCGAGCAACGCCAAAGCGCGCGGGCAAGGCCGCTGCAATAGCCTTTTCTCGGGGCAGCGTCACGTCGTTTCCGGGGCGCCGGTGTGGCAATAACCCCGTTTATCCAGCGGCTTGGCTCAGCGCTGGCAGGTGATGGCGACGTATTCGCCGCAGCTATTCCCGGTGCATTTCTGGTTCGCGGCGTGCGGAACCGCGCCGGTGATCTCGTCGGGATCGACGCGACGGTAATTGGTGGCCTGCGCAAAATCGCGTGACCGGCAATAGGCGCGGGCAGCGGACGCGCCGCAGCGGTCACCACGGGCGAGGCACTGGTCGATGCCGTAGCCGTCGGCCTCATTGGCGATGATGAAAACCCGGCTGTCGGCCAGCGCGGCCGAGGGGATAAGGGCGGACGGGACAAGGAAAAGCGAGCAGGCAATCAATGCTGAAATGGGCCGCATGGTGCACCAGTGAAATGGCGGGGAATCCGCGAGCCACCGGATACGCCCAAATGCTTAATAATGATTAACCATGAGGGCGTTGGCGTGATTTCGCTCAGCGGCACGGCGCAAAACGCCCGGAAACAGCCCCTTGACGCGATAAGGGGGTCATGAGACATGGTGGAACCATGAACGGCCACCTCGCCATCTGCAGCATTTGCCGCGAGATTATGAGCTAGCGATTCGCTGGCTGAGGCCGTCTTTTCTCAATCGCCTGAGAATCACTGGACGCCCGGCCGCAAGGGATGGGTACCCATGGATTTGCGCCTCTACGATACGTTGACCCGGGAGAAGCGGCCGTTCGTGCCGCTCGATACCAACAATGTCCGCATGTACGCCTGCGGACCGACGGTCTACGACTTCGCCCATATCGGCAACGGCCGTGCGGCCATTGTCTTCGACGTCCTGTTCCGCGCGCTGCGCCATCGCTATGGCGCCGGCCACGTGACCTATGTCCGCAACATCACCGACGTCGACGACAAGATCAATGTCCGCGCCGCGCGGGACTATCCCGGCGTGCCGCTGAACGAGGCGATCCGCAAGGTCACCGAGCAGACCTACCAGCAGTATCAGGATGACGTCACCGCGCTCGGTTGCTTGCCGCCGACCGTGCAGCCGCGCGCGACCGAGCACATCCCGGAGATGCGCGCGATCATCGAGAAGCTGGTCGCCGGCGGCTTCGCCTATGTCGCCGAAGACCACGTGCTGTTCTCGCCGCAGGCGATGAACGCGGCCAATTCGGTGCTGCCGCGTTACGGTTCGCTGTCGAAGCGCTCGCTCGACGAGATGATCGCGGGCGCCCGCGTCGATGTCGCGCCCTACAAGCGCGACAACACCGACTTCGTGCTGTGGAAGCCGTCGAAGCCGGGCGAGCCGTCCTGGCCGTCGCCGGCGGGCATTGCGGTCGAGGGCCGGCCCGGTTGGCATATCGAGTGCTCGGCGATGGCCTGGAAGCATCTCGGCGAGAAGTTCGACATCCATGGCGGCGGCATCGATCTGGTGTTCCCGCACCATGAGAACGAGCTGGCGCAGACCTGCTGCGCGTTCCACACCGACCGCATGGCCAATGTCTGGATGCACAACGGCTTCCTGCAGATCGAAAGCGAGAAGATGTCGAAGTCGCTCGGCAACTTCTTCACGATCCGCGATCTGCTGGGGAAATGGCCCGGAGATGTGCTTCGTCTTCAAATGTTGATGACGCACTATCGGTCACCGCTTGATTGGACCGAAGAACGCACGTTACAGGCCAATATCGAGTTGGAGGACTGGTCTCATGTTCTGCAGTCTTATTATTCGTGGCCTGAGAAGGTCTTTCCATCGCCGGAAAGGCTCTTCGAGGTTCTTGCGGATGATCTAGACACACCCAACGCCGTAACGCTGCTGCGTGAGCTATACTCACGTGCAAGAAAGGGGACTCAGAAAGACGTACTTGAGTTTGCCGCTTCCTGCCGTCTGTTAGGCTTCCGCAATCTTGATAAGCCTGGCCTCTTTGAGCAAGGCACCTCAGGCATTGGCGAGGGATCTGCCCGTCTCTTATTCGAGAACGCGACACGCGTTCAGGCGTTGCGAGCAGCCTATGCCAACGCGGCCGCGCCGACCGTGATTTCGTCGATCAAATCGGAAATCGAGGGTACAGGCGTACGAGTTGAGATCGACAATCGGTACAATATCGAACTAGTGCTTGGCGACAGAAGCGGTATTGAGGCCAAAGTGCAGGAGCTGATCAACCTGCGCACAGCCGCTCGCGCCCGAAAAGACTTCAAGGAGTCTGATCGCATTCGCGACGAACTCGCTGCAATGGGCGTGCAACTCAAAGACGGCAAGGACGCGGACGGCAATCCGATCACCACCTGGGAGATCGCGCGATGAGCCGTTCTGCACCCGCATTGCGTCCGTATCTGCCTGACGACGCGCCGCTGCTGGCGGCGATCTTCGCGGCCTCGATCATGGATCTGACCGGCGACGATTACAGCGAGGCGCAGCAGGAAGCCTGGGCGACGGCCGCCGACGACGAAGAGGCGTTCGGCAAGAAGCTCGCCGGGCAACTGACGCTGATCGCGACGTTGCAGGGCGCGCCGGTCGGGTTCGCCTCGCTGAAGGGGGCCGATCACATCGACATGCTCTACGTGCATCCGAGTGCGGTTGGGCAGGGCGTCGGCGCCGCGCTGTGCGATGCGCTGGAGAAGATCGCCAGCGCCCGCGGCACCAAGACGCTGAAGGTCGATGCCAGCGACACCGCGCTCGAATTCTTCCGCAAGCACGGCTATGTCGCGCAGCAGCGCAATTCGGTCACCATCGGCGACGAGTGGCTCGCCAACACCACGATGCAGAAGACGCTCGACGGCGTTGCCGCCCCCGGAGGCCACGCATGAGCCGCGAGCGCCTCTATCTGTTCGACACCACGCTGCGCGACGGCGCGCAGACCAACGGCGTCGACTTCACGCTGCAGGACAAGCAGGTGATCGCAGGCATGCTCGACCAACTCGGCATCGACTATGTCGAGGGCGGCTATCCCGGCGCCAATCCGACCGACACCGAGTTCTTCAGCAAAAAGCCTGCCTTCGACCACGCGCGCTTCACCGCGTTCGGCATGACGCGGCGGCCTGGCCGCTCGGCCTCGAATGATCCGGGGCTCGCCGGCATCCTCGAGGCCAAGGCGGACGCGATCTGCTTCGTCGCGAAATCCTCCGCTTACCAGGTCCGCGTCGCGCTCGAGACCACCAACGAGGAGAATCTCGCCTCGATCCGCGACAGCGTCGCTGCCGCGAAGGCGCTCGGCCGCGAGGTGATGGTTGACTGCGAGCATTTCTTCGACGGCTACAAAGAGAATCGCGACTACGCGCTCGCGTGCGCGACGGCGGCCTATCAGGCCGGCGCGCGCTGGGTGGTGCTGTGCGACACCAATGGCGGCACCATGCCGCATGAGATCGAGACCATCGTCGCCGATGTCGTCACGCAGGTGCCGGGCGCCCATGTCGGCATCCACGCCCATAACGACACCGAGCAGGCGGTCGCCAATTCGCTCGCAGCGGTGCGCGCCGGCGCGCGGCAGATCCAGGGCACGCTCAACGGCCTCGGCGAGCGCTGCGGCAACGCCAATCTCTGCTCGCTGATCCCGACCCTGAAGCTGAAGCAGGAGTTCTCCGACAAGTTCGAGATCGGGGTCACCACCGAGAAGTTGGCGACGCTGATGAAGGTGTCGCGCACGCTCGACGACATGCTGAACCGTGCGCCCAACCGTCATGCGGCTTACGTCGGCGAGAGCGCCTTCGTGACCAAGACCGGCATCCATGCCTCTGCTGTCATGAAGGATCCGCAGACCTATGAGCATGTGTTGCCGGAGACCGTCGGCAACCACCGCAAGGTGCTGGTCTCGGATCAGGCCGGCCGTTCCAACGTGATGGCCGAGCTCGACCGCGCCGGCATCGTCTACGACAAGGGCGACCCGCGGCTGACGCGGCTGGTCGAGGAGTTGAAGGAGCGCGAGGCCGCGGGCTTCGCCTATGAATCCGCCAATGCCTCGTTCGACCTGCTGGCGCGCCGCACGCTCGGCAAGGTGCCGCAATATTTCACCGTCGAGCAGTTCGACGTCAATGTCGAGCAGCGCTACAACGCCAACGGCCAGCGCGTCACCGTGGCGCTGGCGGTGGTCAAGGTCGACGTCGACGGCGAGCGACTGATCTCGGCCGCCGAAGGCAACGGTCCGGTCAACGCGCTCGACGTGGCGCTGCGCAAGGACCTCGGCAAGTACCAGAAATACATCGATGGCTTGAAGCTGATCGACTACCGCGTGCGTATCCTCAATGGCGGCACCGAGGCGGTGACGCGGGTTCTGATCGAGAGCGAAGACGAGACCGGCGAGAGCTGGACCACGGTCGGCGTCTCGCCCAATATCATCGACGCCTCGTTCCAGGCGCTGATGGATTCGGTGTTCTACAAGCTGGTGAAGTCGGGCGCGCAGGCGTGAGAGGCTAGGCTGTCATTCCGGGGCGCGTCGAAGACGCGAACCCGGAATCTCGAGATCCGGGTTCGATGCTTCGCGTCGCCCCCGAATGACGGATGGAAGGAGAGCGTCAATCATGATCGACCACGTCTCCGTCGGCGTCCGCGATCTCGAGCGCGCGGCGCGGTTCTATGAGCCGACGCTGGCCGCGCTCGGCCTCAACCGTCTCGTCACGCGGCCGGCGACCATCGGCTTCGGCAAGGCCTACCCTGAATTCTGGATCAACCTGCGCGCCGCGATGGCGCACGTCGCGCATGAGAGCGGCACCCATATCTGCCTGCGCGCGAAGAGCACGACTGAGGTCGATGCGTTCCATGCCGCCGCGCTGGCTTCCGGCGGCCTGTCCGACGGCCCGCCCGGCCTGCGGCCGCACGACCGCGTGCGCTACTACGCGGCCTTTGTGCTCGACCCCGACGGCAACCGCATCGAAGCCGTGACGTTTCCGAGCGAGTAGCGGCTACAGGCGCCGCGCGACTTCAGGCGCGAGTTCCTTCGCCGCGGCCGGCTTGCCGGCTACCGCCGAACGCAGCCGCGGCAGGATGTCGTCGACGCGGTCGGCCATCAGGACGTTGATCGGCAGCGTCGGGCGGATGAACTCGGTCATGCGCATGTGGTTCAGCAGCGAGAGCAGGGGCTCCCAGAAGTTGTCGATGTTGGCGAGCAGGATCGGCTTGGAGTGGCGGCCGAGCTGCTGCCAGGTCAGTTGCTCGACCAGTTCCTCCAGGGTGCCGATGCCGCCCGGCAGCGCGACGAACGCGTCCGAGCGCTCGAACATCAGGCGCTTGCGCTCGTGCATGTCGGGCGTGACGATCATCTCCTGGACCGAGGTCAGCGCATTCTCGCGCGCCCGCAGGAATTCCGGGATGATGCCGGTCACGGAGCCGCCATGATCGAGCGTGGATTTGGCGACCGCGCCCATCAGGCCGATCGAGCCGCCGCCATAGACCAGGCGTACGTTGTTTTCAGCAAAGGCCTTGCCGAGCGCGACGGCACCTTCAACGAAGCGGGGATTGTTACCGGGGCCGGAGCCGCAATAAACACAGACGGTCTTGATTTCGTTCATACGTTCCTTGTGGCACTGCAGCGTAAACAGGGTCAAGACTCCCATATGGGGATTGAAAGCCAAAAAATCCCGTAAATTCCCGCGAATCGCGAACAATTTTCGTCATAAGCCTGTACGCCGCGTCCAAACGATCTATATGACGGGCACAATGGCAAATCGTGGAAAAGATGTGGCAGCGGACCGCCGCGCCATGACGGCGAGGGTGGGCTCCTGATGGTGCCGCCGCAACAGAGGATCACCGCTGCCGCGGAGCCCACGGCTACCACGCCGGCCGCCGAGAGGGGCACGCTGCTCGGTACCCTGGTTCATCTCTGGCCTTACATCTGGCCGGGCGATCGCGCCGATCTAAAGATGCGCGTGATCTGGTCGGTGGTGCTGCTGCTGTTCGCCAAGCTGGCGACGCTGTCGGTGCCGTTCACCTTCAAATGGGCGATCGACGCGCTGAACGGCGCGGGCTCGGCACCGGTCGAGCCATCGAACTGGGTGCTTTGGCTGATCGCCTCGCCGGTGCTGATGACGATCAGCTATGGCGCGGTCCGCATCATCATGGCGGTGCTCACCCAGTGGCGCGACGGTATCTTCGCCCGCGTCGCGATGCATGCGGTGCGGCGGCTCGCCTACATCACCTTCGTCCACATGCACGAGCTGTCGCTGCGCTTCCATCTGGAGCGCAAGACCGGCGGCCTGACCCGCGTGCTGGAGCGCGGCCGCTCCGGCATCGAGACCATCGTGCGGATGGTGATCCTGCAGCTGATCCCGACCATCGTCGAGGTCGCGCTGCTGGCGGCGGTGCTGTTGTGGCAGTTCGACTGGCGCTACGTGGTCGCAGTGCTGATCACGGTCGTGGTGTTCATGTACTACACCTACATCGCGACCGAGTGGCGGATCGAGATCCGTCGCAAGATGAACGATTCCGACACCGAGGCGAACACCAAGGCGATCGACTCGCTGCTCAACTACGAGACGGTGAAATATTTCGGCGCCGAAGAGCGCGAGGCGAGGCGCTACGACCGCTCGATGGAGCGCTACGAGCAGGCCAGCGTGAAGACCTACACCTCGCTCGCCGTGCTCAACACCGGGCAGGCGATCATCTTCACCGCCGGCCTGACCGCGACCATGCTGATGTGCGCGTTCGGCATCCGCAACGGCACCCATACCGTCGGCGATTTCGTGCTGATCAATTCGATGATGATCCAGCTCTACCAGCCGCTGAACTTCATGGGCATGGTCTATCGTGAGATCAAGCAGGCGATCATCGACATCGAGAAGATGTTCGACGTGCTGGCGCGCGATCCCGAGGTGAAGGACATGCCGGGCGCAAAGCCGCTCGCAGTGTCCGCCGGCAGCGTGCGCTTCGAGGATGTCCGCTTCGCCTACGAGCCGGACCGGTCGATCCTCAAGGGCCTGAGCTTCGAGGTGCCGGCCGGCAAGACGGTTGCGATCGTCGGTCCCTCGGGCGCCGGCAAGTCGACGATCTCGCGGCTCCTGTTCCGGCTCTATGACGTCTCGAGCGGCCGCATCCTGATCGACGGCCAGGACATCAAGACCGTGACGCAGGCCTCGTTGCGCTCGGCGATCGGCATGGTGCCGCAGGATACCGTGCTGTTCAACGACACCATCCGCTACAACATCCGCTACGGCCGCTGGGATGCCGGTGACGACGAGGTCGAGGAGGCGGCGCGGCTCGCGCAGATCGACGGCTTCATCCGGATGTCGCCGCAGGGCTACGAGACCCAGGTCGGCGAACGCGGCCTGAAACTCTCCGGCGGCGAGAAGCAGCGCGTCGCGATCGCGCGCACCGTGCTGAAGGCGCCGCCGATCCTGGTGCTGGACGAGGCGACCTCCGCGCTCGACAGTCACACCGAGGCCGAGATCCAAGGCGCGCTGGAGCGGGTCTCGCGCAACCGCACCTCGCTGGTGATCGCGCACCGGCTGTCGACCATCGTCGGCGCCGACGAGATCATCGTGCTGGACCAGGGCCGGATCGCCGAGCGCGGCACTCACGCGCGGCTTTTGGCCGCCGACGGGCTCTATGCCAGCATGTGGAACCGGCAGCGCGAGGCCGAGGAGGCCCGCGAACGGCTCGCCCAGGTCGATGACGACGGCACCGCGCCGAATCGCCTGCCGCCGGCGGTCACTGAATCCTCACAGGATTCCAGCCCCGTTGCGGGTGAGAAGCCCTTGCCGACCGCCGCGGAATAGTCGATTAGGGCATGATCCGGAAAAGCGCGAAGCGGTTTTCCGAAAAGGATCATGCCGAAGACAACCGACCAAAGCGCGATGATCGCGCTTTAAGGCCTCTCCCGCCAACCGGGGCGGGGAAACCCAAGCGAGCTCTGATGTCGATCGCCAATTCCATCCGCGCGCAGATCCCGCCGATCCATCCGGAGGGCTATCCCTTCATCGGCGGGTTCGCTCTGGCGAGCCTGATCCTGTTCTGGATCTGGACCCCGCTGGGGTGGATCGGGACGCTGCTGACGGTCTGGTGCGCATTGTTCTTCCGCGACCCGG
Organism: Bradyrhizobium sp. UFLA03-84; assembly: GCF_002289535.1. Taxonomy (NCBI): domain Bacteria; kingdom Pseudomonadati; phylum Pseudomonadota; class Alphaproteobacteria; order Hyphomicrobiales; family Nitrobacteraceae; genus Bradyrhizobium; species Bradyrhizobium sp. UFLA03-84. The sequence continues at coordinate 600,229 of NZ_NSJY01000014.1, forward strand.
TGCGGGTGACGCCGCTGCGTGACGGCATCGTGGTGTCGCCGGCGGATGGCCGCGTCTCCATGGTGGTGCAGGCGTTGCCGCCGGCCGAGCTCGGCCTCGGCGACAAGCCGCTGCCGCGGGTCTCGGTGTTCATGAGCGTGTTCAACTGCCATGTGAATCGCAGCCCGGTGGTCGGCCGCATCGACCGCATCGCCTACCGGCCCGGCGCGTTCATCAATGCCGAGCTCGACAAGGCGAGCGAGGACAATGAGCGCAATTCGCTGGTCATCTCGACCGCCAACGGCCGCATCGGCGTGGTCCAGATCGCGGGTCTCGTGGCGCGGCGCATCGTCTGCTTCGTCAAGGAAGGCCAGTCGATCGGCGCCGGCGAGCGCTTCGGCCTGATCCGGTTCGGCTCGCGGCTCGATGTCTACCTGCCCGAGGGCACCAAGGCGCTGGTCTCCGAAGGCCAGACCGCGGTGGCCGGCGAGACGATTTTGGCGGATTTCCGCAACGCCGATCCGGGCCGCACCTACCGCGCCGATTAACTCTGTTTTGGCAGGCTGATCAGTCGGTTCCCGCGCCAATGGCGGAGCGGGGCCATGCTTGCTATATTTATCGGACCATGACGCCATTCGATAACAATTCCAGCGAGCTTCGCCGCCGCCGGTTCCGCCCGATCCCGGTGCGGATGCTGGTGCCGAACATGATCACGCTGCTGGCGATCTGCGCCGGCCTCACCGCGATCCGGCTGTCGACGGAAGGGCGGATGGAGCTTGCGGTCGCCGCCATCGTGTTCGCCGCGATCCTCGACGGCATCGACGGCCGCGTCGCGCGCATGATCAAGGGCCAGTCGAAATTCGGCGCCGAGCTCGACAGCCTCGCCGACTTCGTCAATTTCGGCGTCGCGCCGGGCCTGATCCTGTATTTCTGGCAGTTGCATGAATTGAACAATGGCGGCTGGATCGCCGCGATGGTGTTTGCGATCTCCGGCGGCCTGCGCCTGGCGCGCTTCAATGCCTCGATCGACGACCCGAACAAGCCGGCCTTCGCCGCCAATTATTTCACCGGCGTGCCGGCACCGGCCGGTGCGATCACCGTGCTGCTGCCGATCTATCTCGCCTTCCTCGGCGTGCCAATGCCGCCGGCGACGCTGACGGCGTTCTACACGCTGCTGATCGCTTTCCTGATGGTGTCGCGGCTGCCGGTGTTCTCCGGCAAGACCGTGAAGATGCGCGTGCCGCCGGAGATGGTGCTGCCGGTGTTCGTGTCGGTGGTGTTCTTCGTCGCGCTGCTGATCGGGTATCCCTGGCACATCCTGTCGGCGGGCTCGGTGGCCTATCTGATCAGCCTGCCCTGGGGCTGGAAGTCCTATCGCGACCAGGAGCGCCAACTTGCGGCGCAGACGCAGGCGGCGAGTGCGCCGGCACCGGCCGCCACGCCCTACACGGCACCGGTCGCAGATACGGTCCACGACGACCGTCCGTCGCATCTGCATTAAGGCCACTGTATAATCCGTCATCCCCGCGCAAAGGCAAGCCTTTGCGCGGGGATGACGGTGATGGAGCACTTCCCAAATATCAGCCATGAGCGTGCCTCGGTTGGGTTCGCCTCTGATCTCGGCTATAGGCTGGGACGGCCTCGCGAACGCCAATAATCAGGAGAGAAACGCCGTGACGACATCCGCTTCCGCCCCGCTTCCTGCCTCCGTCCTTGAAGCGTTGGCGCGCTATGACACGCCGACGATCTGCAACGCGATGGAGATCGTAGCGCCCGAGCGCCGTCTGATCGGCTACACCGTGAAGCCCCTGGTCTGCCCGTTCCCGACCTTGCCGCCGATCGTCGGCTACGCGCGCACGGTCGCGATCCGCTCGGTGCTGAAATCCGGCCTCTCGGCCGAGGAGCAGTCGAAGCGCCGCATCGACTATTACGAATATGTCGGCACCGGCTTCGGCCCGCGCATCTCGGTGATCCAGGACATCGACGGTCCGGACGTCGGCTACGGCGCGTTCTGGGGCGAGGTGCAAAGCGCCGTGCACAAGGCGCTCGGCTGCCTCGGCGTCATCACCGACGGCTCGATCCGCGACATCCCGCAATGGGCGCCGGGTTTCCAGGCGCTGGCCGGCTCGATCGGCCCGTCGCACGCCTGGGTGCACGCCGAAAGCTTCGGCGGCGAGGTCCGCGTCGCCGGCATGACGGTGCGCTCCGACGACCTGATCCATGCCGACAGCCACGGCGCGATCGTGATCCCCTATGACGTCGCGGCCAAGCTGCCGGAGGCCGCCGAGCTGTGCGGCCGCCGCGAGACCCCGATCCTCGACATCGCGCGCAGCAAGGACTTTTCGCTCGAGAAGCTGAAGGACGCGCTGAAGCGTTCGTCGGAAATCCACTGACACATTGCGCGTTTTCGATATGCGGAGCGGCGGGCCGAAAAGGCCCGCCGCTTTGCTTTCGTCAGACCGGCGCGACCTTGGCGATCTCGTTGGCGCCGCGAATCGTCATGTCGACGGCGACATAGAGGATCACGGCGAGGCCGACATAGGCGATCCAGCGGTGGTTCTGCAACAGCCGCGCGATGAAGGTTGCGGCCGCGCCCATCATCGCGATCGAGAGCGCGAGGCCGAACACCAGCACGATCGGCTGCTCGCGCGCCGCGCCTGCAACCGCCAGCACGTTGTCGAGCGACATCGAGACGTCGGCAACGATGATCTGCGTCGTCGCCTGCCACAGCGTCTTGCGCTGGCCGTCCGCGCCATCGGCGGCGTGTTCGGCAGTGGTCTCGTGCGCGTTGGCGCGCAGCTCCCGCCACATCTTCCAGCACACCCACAGCAAGAGGATGCCGCCGGCCAGAAGCAGGCCGACGATCTGCATCAATTGCGTGGTGAGAAGCGCGAACAGGATGCGCAGCAAGGTCGCGGCGCCGATGCCGATCAGGATCGCCTTGCCGCGTTGGTTCGCCGGCAGACCGGCCGCGGCAAGGCCGATCACGACGGCATTGTCGCCCGCCAGCACGAGGTCGATGACGACGACTTGCAGCAATGCGCTGAGCGCGTCGAGTGAAAATAGTTCGGACATGGATCATCCCCTTGAGGTCGGGGAGTGGACCGTTCGACGAAACCGGATGCTGCCGTCATCCGACGGCAAATCCGCCGCGACGGTGTCGCGTCGCGGGTCGAGGCAGGGCCACTCCAACTGAGTTCCAGTCCGACATCGCAGCTTGTGGCTGCCAGAGGGGCCCGGCCTGGGATTACGGTCGCTAAGGCGCGATGAGAAGCGTCATCGCACTTTAGCTTCTTATTTGAGCATGATCTGTTCGGAAAACCGCTTCACGCTTTTCCGGATCATGCTAGTCCGGACGCAGCGCTGCTTCTTCTTCGAAGAACAGCGCCGCCTGGTCCGGCTCGCCGAGGATCGCCGCTGCACACCCCATGAAGGTGAAGGCACCGGCAAAATCCCACAGCGTGAGATTCGCCACGCTTGCGCGCACGCGGATCACGCGCGCCGCAAGCGCGGCCATGGCTGCCTCAGCGAACAACACGAGGCTGAGCGCGGGCAGCACGAGTGCGGGCTCAACCAGACGAAGCGTCAGGATGATCGGCAGCGCGGTCAACGCTGCAAATAGCAGGAGCATGCCGAGCGGCTCCCGCGAGGGAGCCTTCAGCACGAACTTGCCTGGAATGGTCGAGGACATTCCAAATCCTTGCCGATCCAAATCCTTCAATCGCTGTCTTGTCGTTCGTCGCGACGATATCAGAATGTGCTTACCTTGACGCGCGGCGCGGCGCCGCGCGACCGCAGGCCGCGCGACAGATTGTGCACCTCGCGGCCGTGGCGAGGGTGGTGCGCGGGGCCATTTCGGCGCCGTTTTGGGGCTGATCGCGCCGCAGTCGCCATGGCAAACCCCGCTGCGGGGATTTATCTTTGCTGCAGCGCTGGGCGAACTGATCGAAAGGCAATTTCGATGAATATGGCAGGCAAGACGGTGCTGATCACCGGTTCCACCGACGGTGTCGGCCGCTACGTGGCGATGAAGCTGGCGTCCGCGGGCGCCCGGGTCCTGATCCACGGCCGCGATACCAAGCGGGCGCAGGTCCTCGCCGACGAGATCAAGCGGGTCAGTGGCCGCGAGCCGATGTTCTACCAGGCCGACCTGTCCTCGCTCGCCGATGTCCGCGAGTTCGCCCAGCTCGTGCTCGACGACCAGGAGCGCCTCGATGTCTTCGTCAGCAATGCCGGCATCGGTTCGCAGAACGAGGGGCCGGCGCGGCAGACCAGCAAGGACGGCCATGAGCTGCGCTTTGCGGTCAACTATCTCGCCGGCTTCCTGCTCGCGCATCTGCTGCTGCCGCGGCTCAAGGCCAGCAGCCCGGCGCGCATCGTCAATGTCGCCTCACTCGGCCAGCATCCGATCGATTTCGCCGACGTGATGATCACCAGGAATTACAGCGGTGCACGGGCCTATGCGCAGAGCAAGCTGTCGCAGATCATGTTCACCATCGATCTCGCCGCGGAGCTGGAAGGCTCCGGCGTCACGGTCAACTCGCTGCACCCGGCGACCTATATGAACACCACGATGGTGCGCGCCAGCGGCGCGACGCCGATCTCGACCGTCGAGCAGGGTGGCGACGCCATCCTGCGCCTGGTTCAGGACGACGACGTCGCCGGCAAGAGCGGGCTGTTCTTCGACGGCAAGCGCGAAGCCCGCGCCCATGCGCAGGCCTATGACGCGGAGGCGCGCCAGCGGCTGCGGGCGCTGAGCCTTGCGCTCACCGGCTTGCGGGCTTCCTGACCCGGCGCGAGGCCGGCGTGCCTTGAGCGCGGATCACCTCGAACAGACGCTTGCAGGCAACCGGAACGCCGCGATCCGGCACCGTTGCAATGCCGAGCAGCAGGCCCGGCTGCGCGCGCTTCGGAGAGAGGTACCACGGCGAGAGCGGTGCAGGTGCCAAGCCGTGCGCCAGCGCCTGCCGTACGATCGCGACATCGGAGGTCCTGTCCGGCAGCGTCAGCATCACGGCGAGGCCGGCCACCCGCACGTCGTTGCTCCACGGCCGCAGCGCTGACGTCAGCGCATCGCGGCTGTCGCAATAGGCCCGCTTGGTGCGCCGGAGATGGCGGATGTAGTGGCCATCACGTATGAACTCCGCGGTCGAAAGCTGCACGGCCGGTCCGGGGGCCGGAACGAGGCAGGTCGCGACATCGGCGAACTGCGCGGCCAACGGCTCGGGCGCAACCAGGAAGCCGAGCCGCAGCGTCGGCGAGATGGTCTTGCTGAAGGAGCCGAGATGAATCACCCGGCCGGCGTGATCGAGCGAGGCGAGCGCGGGCGCGGCACGGCCATCGAGCTGCAACTCGCCGAGATAGTCGTCTTCGATGATCCAGCCGCCGGTTTGCGCGGCCCAGTCGAGCAGCTGCGCGCGGCGCGTCGCCGACAATGGCGGACCGAGCGGCGCCTGCTGTCCCGGCGTCACCACTGCGAGCGCCGCGTCAGGGGCGTGCCTCAGGCCATGTTCGACATCGATGCCGTCGCCGTCGACAGGGATCGGAACCAGCGTCAGCCGGGCGAGCTCGAGCCCCTTCCGGGTCAATGGAAATCCCGGCTCTTCCATCCACGCGCGGCGGCCATCGAGGCCGAGTACACGGAGCGCTAGGCCAAGTCCGCCGCTGAAGCCCGAGGTGATGACGATCTGCGCCGGTGAGCATTCGAGCCCGCGCGCGATCGCAAGATGCGCCGCGATCTCACGCCGCAGCTCGAGCTCGCCGCGCGGATCGCTGTAGCGGGTCACGGCGCTCAACTCCGCCCGCACGGCGCGGGCGCGGATTCGCGCCAGCAGCTTTGCGGGGAGGGTATCCTGCGCGGGGACGCCCATTCGGAAGTGCCCCTGACCGTTGAGGTCCTGAAACATCTCGGCGACCGGGCCGGGCGCGACCGGCGTGTCGGGCTTGGCGGCTTTTCGAGGCCGCTTCGCAACCGTCGTGCCATTCGCCTTCGACGACACGATGTGCTGCGCATCCGACAGCTTGTCGTAGGCTGCCCGCACCGTGCCGCGGGCGACGCCGAGCTGTGCGGCGAGGTCGAGCCACGACGGCAGCCGAGCGCCGGGCACCAGCACGCCATTGTCGATCGCAACCGCGATCGCCTTGCGGATCTGCTCCGAGAGCGGCGTCCGGGCCGAGCGATCAAGGGCGATGGGAAGCGGATTTGGCATGGCCCGTGGTACACCAATTCAGTTCATTCTTGGTGCTTCTTTTCAGCCCCGCGCGCCCGCATCTATCGGACAGCAACGGAGGCACCAGATGAAGACCCTTTGGACGACGCTGATCGCCTGCGCCGCGCTTGCGACCCCGGCGATGGCACAATCGGTGACGCCGAAATTCGAGCAGGCGATCACGAACATTCCCGGCAAGTCGCTGGTCGCGGTCGAGGTCAATTTCGCGCCGGGCGAGACCTCGGCGCCGCACCATCACGCCAAGTCGGGCTTTCTCTATGTCTACGTCGTCCAGGGCGCGATCGAGAGCCAGCTCGGCGGCGAGGCAGCGCGCACCTATCGGGCCGGCGACAGCTTCTTCGAGCCGCCCGGCACGCATCATGTGCTCGCGCGAAACGTCAGCAGCACCGAGCCGGCGAAGCTGCTTGCCGTCTTCGTCGTCGACAGCAACGACAAGGCGCTCACGGTCTACGACAAGGCAGACCGAACGGAAGGACACAAGCAGTGAGCATGCGCATCGACTACGGCAAGGCCGCGCCCGCGGGCATCAAGGCGCTCGGCGGCGTCTATGGCTATCTCACGCAATGTGGACTTTCCGCGCAGCTGATCGAGCTGGTCTATCTGCGCATCTCACAGATCAACGGCTGTGCCTATTGCCTCGACATGCACACGCGCTCGCTCTTGAAGATGGGCGTCAGGACCGAGAAGCTGGCGCTGCTCCAGGTCTGGCGCGAAGCGGAAGCGCTGTTCGACGCCGAGGAGCGCGCGGCGCTGGCGTGGGCCGAAACCGTCACCCGCGTGGCGGAGACCGCGATCCCGGACGACGACTATCAGGCCGCGCGGGCTGTGTTCAACGAGAAGCAGCTGGTCGACCTGACCATCGCGATCGGCCTGATGAACACCTACAACCGGATCGCGATCGGCTTCCGCAACCCGCCGCAGGCCGTAGCCGAGCATTCCGCCGCGGCTTGATCTTCCGGGCATCAGATCAGGACAATTGCAAGGCTGCCTAACTTTGCCGTTGCGCGAGGTAGAATCCAGCCAATACGGTTACCAAGCCGGCGGCCTGTAGCGTGGTTGGAGGCTCGCCGATCAGGAGCCATCCCAGCAGCAGGGTCAGCACCGGTACTGTCGCAGGAAAGACCGCTGCGCGGGCAACGCCGAGCTGCTGGATCGACAGTGCGAACAGATACATCGCCGCGGGGCCGGCGAGGATACCCTGGGCGACCGCCTGCAGCGCATTTTCGTTCAGGCCGATCGCCGCATCGCGCGCCAGTCCTCCCGAGCCGGCATAGAGTGGAAACAGCGAAAGCGACAACACGCTGATGACCGTGGCCACCGCGAACGCAGACACGCGCCAATAGCGCACCAGCGTCGCGAAGCCTGCGAACATCAGTCCGGTCGTCACGAAGATCAGATCGCCCATCACGGCGCTCGATCCCATGTGGCCGATCGACTCGCTGCCGATCACGGCAAGCCCGGCCACGATGGCCACAGCGCCGGCGACCCGGGAGAGTGAGATCGATTCCTTCAGCAGGACGACGGCGAGAAACAGTCCGCCCAGGGTGGCGCAGGAAGGCTGGATCACGCTGCCATGCCCAAGCGGCACGAACATGAAGCCGGTATAGCTGATCAGCGACATCACCGGTCCGCCCAGCAGCATCAGCGCCATGCCGCGGCCCCATCCGATGCCGCAGAGATTCCCGAGGCCGGCCCGGAGCACGAGCGGGATGAACGCGATGCCTGACCACAGGAATCGATGCATCAGAAGGTCCACGGGCGTGAACCCGACTTTCAGGCCGTGCCGGGTCGCCACGAAGCCGAGTGCCCAGCACAGCGCCGCGCCAAGGCCGCTTCCGACCCCGAGCAGTACGGCTTTCGTGTCCGGAGGGGCTGCGGCCTTGGCGCCGGCCGTATGTTCGCTCATGCCGGACGACTACGTGAGCGCGCGGCGCGGATCAACCCATTGCGATGCAGGGCTGCATGGCGCAGCGGCCGATCGCGAAGACCCATGTCCGGCGATGATCGTGCACCCGTGCCGGGGACCGCTTGTGCTTCAATCTCGTACCGCTGCGTGCCAAGCTCGAGCTTTTGCCGTTGTCTCCTCGACGAATGCGGTTTTGCCGTTTCGATATGCCCCGATGTTGTCGTTTGACGAAGCGGCAAGCTCGCACTTGATATCGGCGTAGGCGCGGGCTGCCTCGGGATGTGCGCGAAGATAGTCGCGAAACACCACCAGTGTCTCCCATCGCGGATGCGACGGCTCCATCATATGAACATGGTGGGTCCACGGACCCGGCGGCCCCTTGCGGAAGAACAACTCGCGGGGGAGCCATGACGCGTATTCCGGCACGTAGATATAGCCAAGCGCCTCAAGCGGAGTGATGCATTGCCGCCGGGCCTGTTCGAGGTTGGGGATGCCAACCAACAGGTCGATGATCGGTTTCGAGGGGAGGCCCGGAACGGCCGTGCTGCCGATATGCTCGATCGCCAATGCGAACGCGCCGAGCGTCTGCTTGATCCGCCCGCACTCCTGCGCAAACAAGGTGGGCCAGTTGGGGTCATAGTCGGAGACGACGATCGACCCGGCACCGTACTTCTCCACGCTCACCTCCTGATCGTCCGTTACAGACTATCACGTGGGCGGCGGCGGTGCATCGCTCACGAACCCTGCTTCACTTCGACAGGCTGCTTCGCGAACTGCGGAAATGTCTCGGCGACGACCGGTCCATCCAGTCGCCACGAATAGCAGCCGCCGACGAAGAACGGCGGCTCGGTGACATCGCGCTGATGATCGAGCGCGCCACGGCCCTGCGGGTCCTTGCCGGAGGTCGCGGTCTGGAACAGCGTCGTCACCGCAGGACCCAACAACTCGGCGAGATGGGTGCAGGTCTCCAACTTGCCGATCTTGCGGCGGACCAGCTCGCGCCAGCCCTTGCCGATGCGTTCGCCGACCAGCCGCTGCAGGATACCCTCGACGTCGAGGCAGGACGGGTACGGCGTTGAGGCCATATTGGTGCCGGTCTCGCGGATCGTGAAACTGTCGTCGACCGCGAGCCGCAGCCTGATGTCGTGCACGGGATCGTCAGGTTGTTGCAGGCCGCGATGCCTGTCCTGTCGTGCATAGGGCTTGGTGTCGACCAGCCGCGCCTCGACCTCCCACAGCCCGTCGTCGCGGAGATAGCCGAGACATTCGACGGAGCGGCGGTGCATCAGGCGGCGGGGCTTGCCGTCGGCGTTGGTATCAGGTGCGGACATCGGAACTCGCTGGATTGAATCTGGATCGATCCAATCGGCCGCGTGATCCGATGTCAACGCTCATGGCGCGCGCAGCGCCATGCCCTGCGGGTCTCCGCCGTCAGCTCACCCGCCGCTCGCGGTTCTCCCAATACGGCTTGCGCAGCTCGCGCTTCAGGATCTTGCCGGCACCCGACAGCGGCAGCGCCGTTGCGGTGATGTCGACGCTGCGCGGGCATTTGTAGCCGGCGATCAGCGCCTTGCAGTGCTCCATCAGCTCCTCAGGCGTGGCGCTGGCGCCGCTCTTCATCACCACCACGGCGTGGACCTGTTCGCCCCAGCGTTCGCTCGGAATGCCGATCACGGCGCATTGCGCCACCGACGGGTGCTGGGCGAGGGCGTTCTCGACCTCGGCCGAATAGACGTTCTCGCCGCCGGAGATAATCATGTCCTTGACGCGGTCGACCACGTAGACGAAACCGTCCGCGTCCATATAGCCGCCGTCGCCGGTGTGCATCCAGCCGTCGATCACGGCGCGCGCGGTTTCCTCCGGCCGCTCCCAATAGCCCATCATCACCATGTCGCCGCGCACCGCGATCTCGCCGACGGTGCCCGTTGGTACCACCTGATCGAGGGCGTCGACGATCTTCACTTCGGCACCCAGCGTCGCCCGGCCGGCGCCGCGATGCCGGCCCTTGGCGCGGCCGTCGCCGATATGCTCCTTCCAGTGCAGCAGCGTCGCGATCGGCGACAATTCGGTCATGCCGTAGGCCTGGGTGAATTCGACATGCGGCAGCGCCTTCATGGCGCGCATCAGCACCGCGTCGCTGATCACGGAGGCGCCGTAGGCGATCCGCTTCAACGACGACAGGTCGTAATTGCCGAGCGTCGGATGATCGACGAACATCTGGATCATGGTCGGCACCAGCAGCACGTCGGTGACGCGCTCCTTCTGCACGGCAGCGGCGACGCCGTCGGGCGTGAAGCCCTGGATCACGACATTGGATCCGCCGGACAGCAGCACCGAATACATCGCCGCGCCGTTGGCGAGGTGGAACATCGGCGCCGCGTGCAGGTAGATCGTGCTGCTTGGCCACAGGCCTTCGCCGAGCGCGTTGAGCGCGTTGGCCATCAGGTTGCCGTGGCTCAGCATCACGCCCTTGGAACGGCCGGTGGTGCCGCCGGTGTAGAAGATGCCGGCGAGATCGTCGCGCGTGCGCATCGCATCCGGAACGGGTTCGCTGCGCGCGATCAGCGTCTCGTAGCTCTCCATGCCTTCAGGCGCTTCGCCCTCGTCGGCGTAGACCAGCTTGAGACCGGGGATGGCGCCTGCCAGCATCGTGCCGACCGCCGCGAATGCCTTGTCGACGAACAGGATCGTGGCGCGGCAGTCGCGCAGCGCGTCCTCGTTCTCGATCGGCGACCAGCGGATGTTGAGCGGCACGATCACGGCGCCGGCCCAGCCGACCGCCAGATAGAGCTCGAGATAGCGGTCGGAGTTCAGCGACAGGATCGCGACGCGGTCGCCATTGTCAGCTCCGAGGCCCCGAATGGCGGAAGCGAGGCGGGCGACCCGTTCGCCGACTTCGCGCCAGTTGCGGCGCCGTTCACCGCAGACGATCGCGAGCCCGTTTGGATTGACCTGCAGCGCGCGCCGCAGCCCGTGTGTGATGTTCACTCCTGTCCTCCCTTGGTGCGTTTCCCTTGCGAGGCGGTTTGTCCGCCTTCTCTGCAGCCGGAACGGCTGCTTTCTGCGTTGTCTTGCGCGTTGCGGTCGTGGCGATCCCCTCGGTGAGGCGGATCGCGAATTCCTCGGCGACGGCGCGTCCGGTCATTTCGCCGCCGGGCTGGAACCAATGTCCGATCCAGTTCAGCGAGCCCGCGATCGCGAACGCCGCGAGCTTCGGGTCGCAGGGTTTCACCGAACCGTCCTCGACGCCATCGGCGATATAGTCGCGGAAGGCGCGGTCGATCCGCCGCTTGGCGGTCTGCACGATCTTGCGATTATCCTCGCTGAGATCGCGGAGGTCGAAGCGAACCAGGCTCTTGCCATAGTCCTCAGTCATCAGCTCGGCGTAGCGGACGATCAGCTTGCGCAGCTTGTCGAGTCCCGAGCCGCCGGCGGCCGAGGTCTCGGCGATACAGTCGTCGACTAGCTCATTACCGATCGACCAGCATTCGTAGAGGATCTCGTCCTTGCCGCGGAAGTAATTGTAGAGCGCCGGCTTCGTGATGTTGAGCCGTCTGGCGACCTCGTTCAGCGTGGCGCCGTGGTAGCCCTGTTCCAGGAACAGAGCGACGGCCGTGCGCAGCACCGCCTCGCGCTTCTCGTCGCGGGCGCGGCGCCGGCTTTCGAAGGGCAGCCAGGGGGACCGGCTGGAGGAGGGGATGTGACCGTCGTCCATATCTTGAAGCCGGTGTCCTGAAGCCGATGTCGCATTGACTCTGCGTGATGGCCCGTATATTACCCATGGGTAATAAATAGTCCAGTGGGTAATTTTCGGGAGGACACGCGATGACGTCACGCACCTATGTTGCCGGGGTCGGCATGATCCCGTTCGTCAAGCCCGGCGCCAACGCGCCGTATCACGTGATGGGCGCCGAGGCCGCGAAGCTCGCGCTTGCCGATGCCGGTCTCGATTACGGCAAGGTCCAGCAGGCCTATGTCGGCTATGTCTATGGCGACTCCACCTGCGGCCAGCGCGCGCTCTATCCGGTCGGCATGACCGGCATCCCGATCGTCAACGTCAACAACAACTGTTCGACCGGATCGACCGCGCTGTTCCTGGCGCGGCAGGCGATCGAGTCGGGCGCGGCCGATTGCGTGATGGCGCTCGGCTTCGAGCAGATGAAGCCCGGCGCGCTGGGCGCCGTGTTCACCGACCGCCCGAGCGCGTTCGACGATTTCGATGCCGCCGCCGACAAGTTGGTCGACGCGCCCGGCGTGCCGCTGGCGCTGCGCTATTTCGGCGGTGCTGGTCTCAGCCATATGAAGAAATACGGCACGCCGCTCTCGGCGTTCGCGAAAGTACGTGCCAAGGCGAGCCGCCACGCCAAGAACAATCCGCTGGCGCTGTTCCGCAAGGAGGTCACCGCCGACGACGTGATGAACGACCAGGTGATCTGGCCCGGCGTGATGACGCGGCTGATGGCATGCCCGCCGACCTGCGGCGGCGCCGCCGCGATCCTGGTCTCGGAGAAATTCGCCGACCAGCACGGCCTCAACAAGCAGGTGCGCATCGCGGCGCAGGCGATGACGACGGACACGCCGTCGACCTTCGGCGCCTCCGACATGATGCAGGTGGTCGGCTACGACATGGCGCGCGATGCCGCCAGCAAGGTCTATGAAGCGGCCGGCATCGGCCCCAGGGATCTCGACGTCGTCGAACTGCATGACTGCTTCGCGCATAACGAGCTGATCACCTATGAGGGGCTCGGCCTGTGCGGCTTGGGCGAGGCCGCGAAGTTCATCGACGACGGCGACAACAGCTATGGCGGCAGGATCGTGACCAATCCGTCCGGCGGCCTGCTGTCGAAGGGCCATCCGCTCGGCGCCACCGGGCTTGCGCAGTGCTACGAGCTGACCCGGCAACTGCGCGGCACCGCGGCGGCGACGCAAGTGGAGGGCGCGCGGCTCGGCTTGCAGCACAATCTCGGTCTCGGCGGCGCCTGCGTCGTCACGCTTTACGAACGCGCCTGAGGCAGCCCATGGTCGATCAATCCGCTGTCGGGCGTGAATTCACGCCGGTGACCGCGCGCGTCGAGCCGGGACGCCTGCGCTTCTTCCTCAATACGCTCGGCGAGACCAACCCGGTCTACCGTGATGTGGCGGCGGCGCCGGTGCCGCCGACCTATCTGTTCTGCCTGGAGATGATGGACGCGACGGTCCCGTTCGAGTTCCTGACCGCGCTCGGCATCGATCTTGCCCGGGTGCTGCACGGCGAGCAGCGCTTCGACTATCACGCCCCTGTCGTGGTCGGCGACACCCTGACGTTCCAGCCGCGTGTCGCCAGCGTGACTGAGAAGAAGGGCGGAGCGATGACGCTGATCGTGGTCGACACCCCCGTCACCAACCAGAGCGGCGTCCATGTCGCCGATGTCTCGCGCACCATCGTGGTGCGCAATGCGAGGCCGTCATGAGTGCTGGCGTTCCCTCGGTCGGCGATGTCATCGTCCACAAGGAGTTTCCGCCGATCACCCGGCATCGCCTGGCGCTGTATTGCGGTGCTTCCGGCGACCACAACCCGATCCATGTCGACATCGACTTCGCGAAGGCGGCCGGTTTCCCCGACGTGTTCGCGCACGGCATGCTTGTGATGGGTTATCTCGGCCAGGCGCTGACCGATGTGGTCGCGCCGTCGCGGATCCGCTCGTTCTCGACCCGCTTTGCCGCGATCACCCAGCTCGGCGCGCAATTGACCTGCGAAGGCACGGTGACCGAGTTGATCGAACAGGGCGGTGAGCAGCGCGCAAAACTCGCGCTCACCACCAAGGACCAGAACGGCGAGATCAAGCTCGCCGGCGAAGCCATCATCGCGCTCTAGGAGAGACCATGTCGAAACTGCAAGGAAAGGTCGCGCTCGTCTCTGGCTCTGGCCGCGGCATCGGGCGGGCGATTGCGCTGAAGCTTGCGAGCGAGGGCGCGCGGGTCGTGGTCAATGACCTCGATGCCGAGCCGGGCAACGCCGTCGTCGCCGAGATCAAGGCCATGGGCGGCGACGCGATCGCGGTCAATGGCAGCGTGACCGAAGCCGGCTTTGCCGATCGTTTCGTAGGCAGCGCCATCGAACAGTTCGGCGGCCTCGACATCCTCGTCAACAATGCCGGCTACACCTGGGACTCGACGATCCAGAAGATGACCGACGAGCAGTTCCAGGCGATGCTCGACGTCCATCTGGTCGCCCCGTTCCGCATCATGCGCGCGGCGTCCGAGCCGATTCGGGTGATGGCGAAGAAGGAGGCCGAGGCGGGTCGCGAGGTGTTCCGCAAGGTGGTCAACATCTCCTCGATCGCGGGCCTCTACGGCAATGCCGGGCAGGCGAGCTATTCATCTGCAAAGGCGTCGCTGATCGGGCTGACGCGGACGATGTGCAAGGAGTGGGGCCGCTACAAGGTCAACGTCAATTGCGTCGCCTTCGGCCTGATCAACACCCGCCTGACCCAGCCGATCGAGACCCAGCAGAAGACCATCGATGTCGCCGGCCGCGACATCAAGGTCGGCGTGCAGCCGCAGATGCTGGAGGCGATGGGCCGGATGATCCCGCTCGGCCGCGGCGGCACCCCGGAAGAGGCCGCGGACGCGGTCTATCTGTTCTGCAGCCCGGAATCGAACTACATCAGCGGTCAGGTGATCGTCGCCGGCGGCGGTCTGCTGATTTGATGCGAGGATAGCATGCACTACCGATCTTCCTGGATGACCGAGGAGCTGGACACCTTCCGCGACCAGTTCCGCAAATTCCTCGCCAAGGACCTGGCGCCGCACGCCGAGACATGGCGCGCGCGGAAGCTGGTCGACCGCTCCGCCTGGCGCGCGCTCGGCGAGATGGGCGCGTTGCTGCCGAGCGTGCCCGAGGCCTATGGCGGCCTCGGCACCACCTTCGCCTATGATGCCGCGGTGCTCGACGACCTCGAGAGCACGGTGCCGGAGCTGACCACCGGCGTCTCCGTGCACAGTGCGATCGTCGCGCATTACATCCTCAACTACGGCTCGGAGGAGCAGAAGCAGCGCTGGCTGCCGAAGATGGCCTCGGGCGAGATGGTTGGTGCCATCGCGATGACCGAGCCCGGCACCGGCTCCGACCTGCAGGCGGTCAAGACCACCGCGAAGAAGCAGGGCAATTCCTACGTCATCAACGGCCAGAAGACCTTCATCACCAACGGCCAGGCCGCCGACCTCGTGATCGTGGTGGCGCGCACCGGCGCGCCCGGCGCCAAGGGCATCTCGCTGATCGTGGTGGAGACCGCCGGCGCCGAGGGCTACCGCCGCGGCCGCAACCTCGACAAGATCGGCCTGCACGCCTCCGACACCTCTGAGCTGTTCTTCGACAATGTCACGGTGCCGCCGGAAAATCTGCTTGGCAACGAGGAGGGCAATGGCTTCGTCCAGCTGATGCAGCAATTGCCGCAGGAGCGGCTGTCGCTCGCGATCGGCGCGGTCGCCTCGATGGAGCGCGCGGTCAAGATCACCGCCGAATACACCAAGGAGCGCACCGCGTTCGGCAAGCCGCTGATCGAATTCCAGAACACGGCGTTCACGCTCGCCGAGCGCAAGACCGAGGCGGTGATCGCGCGCGTGTTCGTCGACTGGTGCGTCGAACGGCTGGTCGTCGGCGACCTCGACACCGTGACGGCCTCGATGGCAAAATGGTGGTGCTCGCAGAAGCAGGTCGAGACCGCGGACGAATGCCTGCAGCTGCATGGCGGCTACGGCTACATGCAGGAATATCCGATCTCGCGGATGTTCATCGATTCCCGCATCCAGAAGATCTATGGCGGCACCAACGAGATCATGAAGGTGTTGATCGCGCGCTCGCTGTAGGCGGGCGCGCGATCTCGGCGACGTTACATCGCCCGCACGTTCTTGAGGAACTTGTCGACCTGGACCTCCAGCTCGGACGCGTTGCTAGCGACTTCTCCGGAGGCCGCCAGCACGTTCTCGGCGGCCTTGCTGGCGTCGTCGATCGCCTTGGTGGTTCCGTTGATGTTCGCGGTGACCTCCTTGGTGGCCGCGGCCTGCTCCTCGACGGCGCTGGCGATCACGGTCGAGATCTCGCTGATCTGGACGATGACGCTCGAGATCGCCTTCAGCGCGGAGGCGGTGTTGCCGGTCGCGGCCTGCATCTCGTTGATCTGCGCCGAGATGTCCTCGGTGGCCTTGGCGGTCTGGTTGGCCAGCGCCTTGACCTCGGAGGCAACGACAGCGAAGCCGCGCCCCGCCTCGCCGGCGCGGGCGGACTCGATCGTCGCGTTGAGCGCGAGCAGATTGGTCTGACCGGCGATCTGGCTGATCAGCGCGACGACGTCGCCGATCTTCTGGGCCATGGTCACGAGGCCCGCGACCAGTTTGTCGGATTTCTCGGCTTCCTCGACCGCCATGCGGGCGATGCGGCTCGCCTCGGACACCTGGCGGCTGATCTCGTTGACGGATGAGGAAAGCTCCTCCGACGCGGACGCCGCGCTTGCCGAGCGCTGATTGACGAATTCGGCGGTCGTGGTCAGCGATCGTGCCGTGCCCTGCATCTGCGTCGAGGCCGATGACAGCATCCCGGCAAGGCCCTTTACATCCCTCTCGAAATCGTCCGCGAGCTTCACATTGCCGGTCACCACCGACCAGCTCAGCATCGCGCCGGTATAGTTGCCGCGCTTGTCGGTCAGCCCGGAGACCCTGAGGTCGAGCGTTTCCGGGCCGAGCTTGATCTTGGCCGCGTGCGGCAGGTTTTTGGGATCGCCGACGATGCGGCGCTGATGCGCCGGGTTCTTGTGGAAGATGTCGAACGAGTTGCCGAGGATCTGGTCCGGCCGCACCGGGAGCAGATGCTTCACGGTGTCGAGCGTCTTGAGGCTGGTCTGGTTGATGTACGTGATGTTGAAATCGGTATCGCACATCATGATGTTGATCGGCATGTTGTCGAGCATTTGCAACAGCCGCTCGGTCTGGGTTTCGAGCCGCGCCTTCTCGGTCGCGAGCTCCCAGGTCAGCATCGGCCCGCTATAGCGGCCGCGCGAATTGGTCATCGCCGTCACGGTGAGATCGAGCGTCTCGCCGCCGATGGTGATGCGGGCCTTGTGCGGCAGGTTCTTAGGATCGGACAGCAGTCGGCGCTGATGCTGCGGGTTCTTGTGAAAGATATCGATCGACTGACCGATCAGTGCGTCGACCTTCACCGGCAGCACATGCTCGATCTTCTTCAGATTCTGCCGCGTCGACTCGTTGATGTAGGTGATCCTGAAATCGCCCAGCTCGCAGAGCATGACACTGATCGGCATGTCGTCGAACAGCCGATATGAACTATCCGAGCCGACCACGCTCGCGACGCTCTTCATCCCCAACATGCATTGCCTCCAGCTTGATATCAATTGGTGAACCGAAACACTGCACCTGATCGGCAGCAGAAGGCGTTCCGCCGCCGGTGAGCGGGCAGGTGCGATACACGATCTACGAATTTGTGACTGCGTCGAACCGTAGGCGATTCGAGTTCCGTCCCAAAGCGCATGCAATGCGCCGCGCGTGATCGCGCAAGGCATCACGCGTGGTGCATGCGGTGCACACAGTCGATATCTGCGTGCAAGGCCGCGATTTGCTGTGGAATCCGGCGGTTCAGCGGCGCGTGATGCGAAGCTATCGATCGCCGCACCGTAGTCATACGGAAGCGCACGCGCGCGCTGCTTGTGATCGTTGTCGTGCACATGATGGAGCTGCGTGTGCAGTTTGTGCCACGCTGTCGTCACGCGCATCGTAGTGTGCCTGACTTCGATCGTCTCGCATTGTTGTCTTGCGCTTTCGTCTTGACGATGCGGCATGCGGATCATCGTCCGGCGTCCGCGCCGCGCGCGGCGATCGGCGTCGTGCAATGGCGGTTAGGCTGCCGCACCGTTGGTGGTAGTGAGCGTTATGTATGCACGTTTAAATAGATCGTTGCGTGATACCGGATCGATCCCGGCGACCGGCGTCGCGATATGGCGTCCGGCGGCGAGATGCGTCCAGGATGTGGACGGAGGGTATTGGCTTGCTCGCCGGCCCGGCCGCCGCGATCCGGCCCGCGATGCTCCGCTCTGCGGAAATCGATGATGAAACAGCGTTGCCCATTGCCAATCGCATGGCTTGACGTCGCTGCGGCCTCGCGACGCGGCTTCGGCCTTGCACCATATTTCCGTCTATCATACCCCGTGGGACGACGATCCGCGCGACGCCAAGGCGCGCCAATGCCCGCAGGGAGCCCTCATGACCAAAAGCAATGCCCGCACCGGAGGCCAGATCCTGATCGACCAGCTGGTCGCGCAAGGCGTGGAACGCGTCACCTGCGTGCCTGGCGAGAGCTATCTGGCGGCGCTCGACGCGTTGCATGACAGCCCGATCGATGTCGTGATCTGCCGCGCCGAGGGCGGCGCTGCGATGATGGCTGAAGCCTATGGCAAGCTCACCGGACGTCCGGGCATCTGCTTCGTCACCCGCGGCCCCGGTTCGACCAATGCCGCCCATGGCGTGCACATCGCGATGCAGGATTCCACCCCGATGATCCTGTTCGTCGGCCAGGTTGACACCGGCATGCGCGAGCGCGAGGCGTTCCAGGAGCTCGACTACAAGGCGGTGTTCGGCACCATGGCGAAATGGGCCGTCGAGATCGATCGTCCCGACCGCATTCCCGAGCTGGTCGCACGCGCGTTCCGCGTTGCGTTGCAGGGCCGTCCCGGTCCGGTCGTGATCTCGCTGCCGGAGAACATGCTGACCGAAACCGTAGCCATCGCCGACGCGCCGAAGGTCGAGCCTGCGGCCACCTGGCCGGCCCCGTCCGATCTCGAGCGTCTCGGCGCGATGCTCGCATCCGCCAAGGCGCCGATCGTGGTGCTCGGCGGCTCGGCCTGGACCGCAGAGGCGGCGAAAGGCATTGCGCGCTTTGCCGAGCGTTTTGATCTCCCGGTCGCGACCTCGTTCCGTCGCGCCTCGCTGATCGACGCCGACCACTCGCACTATGCCGGCGATGTCGGCATCGGCCCGAGCCCGAAGCTGAAAGACCGCATCACCGGCGCCGACGTGATCCTGTTGATAGGCGGCCGCATGTCGGAGATGCCGTCATCGTCCTACACGCTGCTCGACATCCCCACGCCGAGCCAGCAGCTGATCCATGTGCATCCCGGCGCCGAAGAGCTCGGCCGCGTCTACCAGCCGGCGCTGGCAATCCAGGCGACGCCTGCCGCCTTCGCCGCCGCGGTCGAAACCATGAAGCCTACGGCGACGCCGGCCTGGAAGGGCGAGGCGGCGAAGGCGCACGCGGATTATCTGGCCTGGACCGACAAGCCACGCGAGCTGCCGGGCAATTTTCAATATGGCGAGGTCGTCACCTGGCTGCGCGATCGGCTGCCGAAGGATGCGATCGTCTGCAACGGCGCCGGCAACTATGCCGGCTGGATTCATCGCCACCATCGCTTCCACAGCTTCGCGGCGCAACTCGCGCCGACTTCGGGCTCGATGGGCTATGGCGTGCCGGCGGCTGTCATGGCCAAGCGGCAGCATCCGGATCGCGTCGTCGTGGCGTTCGCCGGCGACGGCTGCTTCCTGATGAACGGGCAGGAGTTCGCTACCGCCGTGCAGTACGACGCGCCGCTGATCGTCGTCGTGATCGACAACGCCCAATACGGCACCATCCGCATGCATCAGGAGCGCGACTATCCCGGCCGCGTCGTCGGCACCCAGCTCAAGAACCCGGACTTCGCGCTGTACGCCAAGGCGTTCGGCGGCCATGGCGAGCGGGTCGAGCGCACCGAGGACTTCGCGCCCGCCTTCGAGCGCGCGCTGGCTTCCGGCAAGCCGGCGATCCTGCACTGCCTGGTCGATCAGCGCGCGCTGTCGGTCGGCAAGGATTTTGTGCCCGAGCAGGCTGTGCGCTGATGCCTGAATCCGCCCGCCGTCACGTCGCGATCATCGGCGCCGGCGCGGTCGGCGTGATCAGCGCCATCGAGGCGCAGCGCTGTGGCCATCGCGTTACCTTGATCGATCCGGGCGAGCCCGGCGGTCAGCAGGCGGCGAGCTATGGCAATGCCGGCTGGCTGTCGTCGCATTCGGTGATCCCGCCGGCCGAGCCTGGCACCTGGAAGAAGGTGCCGGGCTATCTGATGGACCCGCTCGGGCCACTCGCGATCCGCTGGTCGTATCTGCCGAAGGCCTTGCCGTGGCTGGTCAAGTATCTGCTGTCGAGCTGGACCGAGGCGCAGGTCGAGGCTACCGCGCGGGCGATGCGCGATTTGCTCAAGGACGCGCCGCTGCTGCACCGGCAGCTCGCCGAGGAAGCCGGCGTCCCCGAGCTGATCGAGCGGCGCGGCGTCATGCACGTGTTTCCGTCACGCGCGCCGTTCGACAAGGATCTCGGCTGGCGGATACGCAAGCGCGTCGGCATCGAATGGCTGGAGCTCAACGAAGACGAGATGCGCCAGCGCGAGCCCGATCTGCATCCGCGCTACAAGTTCGGCGTCGTGGTCGAGGAGGCCGGACGCTGCCGCGATCCGGGCGCCTATGTGACGGCACTCGCCGCGCACGCGATCGCGAACGGTGCCGGGCGCGTCGCCGCGAAGGCCACGGGCCTCAAGCTTTCCGGCGACAGGCTCGTTGCTGTGGTCACCGAGAGCGGCGAGATTGCCTGTGATGCGGCGGTCGTCGCCGCGGGCGCGCGCTCGAAGCAGCTGACCGCATCGATCGGCGATCCGCTGCCGCTGGAGACCGAGCGCGGCTATCACGTCATGATCGAGAGCCCGGAATCCGGGCCGCGCAATTCGATGATGGCCTCGGACGCCAAGATGGTCGTCAACTGGACCGACAAGGGGCTGCGCGCCGCCGGCACGGTCGAGATCGCCGGGCTCGAGGCCGAGCCGAACTGGAGACGCGCCGAGATCCTGCGCGAGCATCTGTTCAGCATGTTCCCGAAGCTGCCGAGGGATATCCCGCCATCGCGCATCAAGACCTGGTTCGGCCACCGCCCGAGCATGCCCGACGGGCGCCCCTGCATCGGTCATAGCCGCGCCACGCGCGATGTCGTCTATGCCTTCGGCCACGGCCATGTCGGCCTGGTCGGCTCGGCCCGCACCGGCCGGCTGGTTGCGCAATTGCTCAGTGGCCAGACACCGGAGATTCCGCTCGCGCCGTTCGCGCCGTCGCGATTTCTGTAGAGTATAATCTCAGCTCTCGCCGGCCCATGCCGTGATCGCCGCGGGCGCGATCACGCGCCGTGGCATGTGCGGATTGATCGTGCCGGCGCTGACGTCCTGCGTCTGAACGAGCAGGGTGCGTGCGAACGCCTTCGCATCCTGCTCGGATGTGAAGGTGCGGGTCTGGCGCGCGAAGCGGTGGTGTCCGGCGTCTGGATTTCTCAGCGCGAACGAGACGTACCAGATGGCCTTGTCCATCTTCATTGCGCGTCTCTTGCGGGGATGGTTTGCTGTCGCGACCGGGACGCATTGCCGGATGCGGGTTGTGCAATTTGTGCCAAACGAAAGATCCTGAAGTGCAACAGATGCCAACCAAATAGTACCCGGCGGAGAGGCATACCAACACGAGGCCGGACGTGAACTCTCAACCGACGGGCGTAACCACAATGCGTTGCCGTGACGTTGGTTCCGGTGATCGGCGCTGCGGTTTCCATGTGTCGTCCGCAGGGCATCGCGCTAGATGGCTTCGCC
This sequence comes from Bradyrhizobium sp. UFLA03-84, assembly GCF_002289535.1. Lineage (NCBI taxonomy): Bacteria > Pseudomonadati > Pseudomonadota > Alphaproteobacteria > Hyphomicrobiales > Nitrobacteraceae > Bradyrhizobium > Bradyrhizobium sp. UFLA03-84. The sequence continues at coordinate 622,041 of NZ_NSJY01000014.1, forward strand.
CTCCCTGCGGGCCGCGGCGATGGCCTTTTCGACCTCCGCCGCGAGGGCCGCGAGATGCTCGGCCAGTTTGGTGAACAGTTCGCGCTTCTGGATGTCGGTGGTGAGGTCGCGGATCAGGGCACACTCCGCAGCGTCGGTGCGAAGCTTCTCAAGATGCGTCAGCATGTCCTGCATTTTTTCACCCGGCCTCCGTTTTCGGCAAACGGTAGGAGGCACGAAACCGGGCGACAATAACGTGTGATAATTGGTCGGTGGGATCAGCGGTCGCGCTCGCATGCCGGCCGCTGCACCGGACCGTGCAAGGCGCAGCGATACCCATCGGTTGCGCCGCGCGGTGAGGTGACGGGTATTGCTAGTGCGCCACCCATCCCGCGGTCCAGCGTCAAACTAGTCGTTCGGCTTTTCAGAATTTCGCTTGACGCCGGACCCAACTCAGATGTTCAATATATCCGTCTCACCCGACACGAGGGGCGCTTCGCGGTCGTCACGAACGCGGCGTGAGATGCGGTGGACGCTGACGTCGCGACTGACGAGTGTGACTGATGCGGACGGTGAAGTCGTGTGGTCCTGACGCCCTGGTGGCAGGTGTCCTCGCGCAAAGCGCGAAAGCGCTTTGCGAAGGCGGTGACAAGCAAGCCCAGTCTCGCCGGGGAGAGCACGTATAAGCCGTAGCCCATCGCGCAGGGAAAGCCGGGTTGTTTCCGGTTACACCTGTGGTCCGCCCCCCGAGCTCTCTACCCATCGCTCGGGGCCCATGGGTGCGATCGGCACCCGGCTTTCCCTGCGCCCTCTGTGAAGAGAGGGCGGAACGAAGAGCAAGACTCGGACAATTCATGTCGCGAGAACGCGAATATTTGCGTGCTTCAGCGCACCGGGCCAAAACTCTTCAGCGCCTCCACGACGATGATCTCGCCGGCCTCCTGCACGAAATGTCCGGCATCGGGCAGTTCGAGCGGCGGTGGACAGTTTCGGATCACCTGCCGCAACTGGCTCATCACCGGCGGCCCGAGCACCGGGTCCTTCATGCCGACCGCCATGAAGCTCTGTCCGCTCCAGTGCTGCGACCAGAAGTCCCGCGCACGCCGCGAAAGCGCAGCGCCGCCGGCGTCCGGCCGGTCCGGCACCAGATTGGGAAAGCGTCGGACGCCGGTCTTGTACCGCACGTCCGGATAGGGCGCGGCATAGGCGGCGGCTTCTTGGTCTGCCAGCGAGGGGGCCGCCCGCTGCATCAGTGCCGTGATATCCATGTCCGGGCTGCGGTTGGAGAAGGCCCGCCATGCCAGGAAGCCATCGCCGAGCGGCATGTCTCCGGTGCCGAGCATCGTGTTCATCACCAGCAGCCGGTCGAACCGGCTCACCATGTCCATCGGAATCGTCAGTCCGATCAATCCGCCCCAGTCCTGGCACACGAGCATGACGCGACGCAGGTCGAGCGCCTCGATCAAGGACATCACCGAGGATCGATGGAAGTCGAAGGTGTAGATGTCTTCGTCGACGGGCTTGTCGGAGCGACCGAAGCCGAAGAAGTCCGGCGCCACGACGCGGAAACCCGCGCCGAGGAGCATGGGGATCATCTTGCGGTAGAGGTAGGCCCAGGTCGGTTGGCCATGCAGGCAAAGCGCCACCGGCGCGGTCTTCATTCCTTCGTCGAGATAGTGCATGCGCAGCGGGCCGATCTCGGTGTAGCGCGGCACGAAAGCAAATCCGGGCAAGCCGGCGAAGCGCTCGTCCGGTGTTCGAAGCGTCTGCATGTCTCTCCCTTCTGGATCCGTCATCGGCTCGCACGAGCACGTCGAGCGAAGTGTATCTCGGTTCTCCCGCTAACCGATCCGCACCACCATCTTGCCGAGCGCGGCACGGGTCTGCATGGTGGTGAACGCCGCGCGGAAATCGTCAAACGTGAACACCTTGCCGACAACAGGCGTCAGCCGGCCATCGTTCAGCCATGCCGACAATTGCGTCATCACGCGCGCCTGCGCCTCGGGCTCGCGGCGTGCGATCTGGGCGGCGTCGACGCCGATCAGAAGGCCGCCCTTCAACAGTGGCAGATTGAACGGCAACGCAGGAATGCTGCCGGCCGCAAAGCCGACCACGACATGGCGGCCGTTCCAGGCGATCGAGCGGAATGCCTGCAGCGAGACCTCGCCGCCGACCGGATCGAAGATCACGTCGGGACCCTGGCCGCCGGTCGCATCCTTCAGTGCGTCGCGCCAATCAGCCTTCGTGTAGTCGACGACGGCATCGGCGCCGAAGCTTGCGGCGAAGTTGCGCTTCTCCTCGCTCGAGGCCGCGGCAATGACGCGTGCGCCGAGCAGCTTGCCGACCTGGATTGCGGCGACGCCGGTGCCGCCGGCGGCGCCGAGCACCAGCAGCTGCTCGTCCGCCTTGAGCGCGCCGCGCTCGCCGAGCGCATAAAGCGCGGTGAGGTAATTGGTGCGGAAGGCCGCGGCGGCTTCCATCGACAGTCCGTCGGGCATGATCTCGACGGCCTCAGGCGGCACCAAGATGTGCTCGGCCAGCGCGCCCGAGCGCGCCGCGCCCATCACCCGCATGCCCGGCGCGATCCCGGTGACGCCGCTCGCGATCGCATCGACCACGCCGGCGAATTCAGCGCCGGGCGTGAAGGGCAGGGCATCCTTGGTCTGGTAGCGGCCCTCGACCTTCAGCCCGTCCACGAAGCCGATGCTCGCGGCGTGGACCCGGACTCGGATCTGCCCGGCGGCGGGGTCGGGGGTGGCGATTTCCTTCAGCCCGATCTGATCGATGGGGGCATATTGCTCGACGACGACCGCCTTCATTCTGTCCTGCTCGCTGGTTGGTTTCCTCTCGAGCCCTTTCCGGTCCGATTGATACAGAACGGGGCTCTCGATTCTTGTGTTGACGCGTTTTCTTCACGCGAACCGGTACCCACTTCGCTCGAAAACGCTCTGCCCCAAGCTATCTCATGTCCGTTGTTCTACGGGGAGGTCTTTTGCGCATGCGGCGACCGCGTTGCATGCGGAAAGCCAGCATCTTCAACGACATCGCGAAAAGGCAGCCGTTTACCCGTTGTTATCCCTACTAAATTCAGTAACGCGTCCTTAATGGCATTAACGTTAGGGTTTTTCCACGCGGCCCGCCTCGGGCTGCGCGCCGTCCAGGACAGGCGGGTTGCGTTCGCGTTGGAGTTTTTCATGGATATCATGACAGGCGCCGGGCTGCTGGCCGGCATCATCGTCATCGCGGTGATGATGTTCATGGGCGGCGACCTGCACATGTTCATTTCCGAACATGCCATGATCATCATCTTCGGCGGTTCGATTGCAGCGACGATGATCCGCTTTCCGCTCGGCGTGATGCTGCATGGCCTGCCGCTCGGCGCCAAGTTCGCCTTCACGATGAGCCGGCTGTCGGCGCGCGACCTCGTCGAGGAGCTCGCCCGCATCGCCGAGATCGCCCGCAAGCAGGGCCCGGTCGGCCTGGAAAAGGTCGAGACCGACGAGCCGTTCCTCGCCAAGGGCATCCGCTACGTCGCCGACGGCTACGACCTCGAATTCATCCGCGACAACATGGAGCGCGACCGCGACAATTTCCTGATGCACCTCGACGAGGGCAGCAAGATCTATCGCGCGATCGGCGACTGCGCGCCGGCCTTCGGCATGATCGGCACGCTGATCGGCATGGTGCAGATGTTCGCCAACATGACCGACCCTTCCAAGCTCGGCCCGTTCATGGCGACCGCGCTGCTCGCGACGCTGTACGGCGCGCTGGTCGCCAACCTGTTCTGCCTGCCGATCGCGGACAAGCTGCACGGCAAGCTGCTCGACGAGGAGACCAACCGTACGCTGATCATCGACGGGATCCTGATGATCCGCGATTCCAAGAGCCCGGCGCTGGTGCGCGAGATGCTGCTGGCCTATCTGCCGGAGAAGCATCGCCACGAGGAAGGCGAGCCGGTGCCGGCCTGACCGGCCGGCGCTTTCGGGAAACGCGACAATGGCCAAGAAAAAGCGCGGCGACGCCCATACCGGAGGTCACGGCTGGTTCGTGACCTTCGCCGACCTGATGGGCCTGATGATGAGCTTCTTCGTGATGCTCGTAGCGTTCTCGACCATGGACAACAACAAGCTGAAGATCGTCGCCGGTTCGATGCGCGACGCCTTCGGCGTGCAGACCAATGTGCGCTATTCAGGGATCGTCGAGTCCGACGGACTGCCGACCCGGCCGAAGCTGAAGAATGTCGAGCACATCTCGCCGGAGGAGTCCTCGGCCAACCCGACGCCGGACGAGAAGGAGCGCAGCCAGATCAACGGCGCGCGGCTGAAGATCGACCGCGAATTCGCACTCGCCTCCGCTTCGCTCCGGCAGGCCCTGCAGGACATGCCGGAGCTCACCGAAATCTCCAAGAACATCATGTTCGAGGAGACCAAGGAGGGGCTCAACCTCGAGATCGTCGACCAGGACGGCCGCTCGATGTTCGCCGACGGTTCGAGGGAGCCGTATGAGCGCACCCGCCGGCTGATCCAGAAGCTCGCCGCGCCCTTGAAGGCGACGCCGCTGCGGATCTCGATCGTGGGGCATACAGCCGCAGGCTTCGTGCCGGCGCGCAGCGATTATGACGCCTTCGACCTGTCCGCCGACCGCGCCAACGCGGTGCGGCAGATCCTGGAGCGGGAAGGCCTGCCGCCGTCGCACATTTTCGCGGTTTCCGGCAAGGCAGACGGCCAGCCGCTGTTTCCCGACGATCCGACGCTGCCGGCGAACCGTCGCGTGACGATCACGTTGATGCGGGAAAATCCCCCGTTGCCACCGGATCTAAAGCCGTAACTCCGGGTTACCATGCTACCGCAAGGGTGACCTTGTGCTCGGTTGACAGCCGGAGCGGAAGCGTCGATAGCCGCGCGCATCAAATCAACCGATCGGGCGTTCCAACCTCGCCATGGCCGTCAGCGTTTCATCAACCGAAGCCCAGGAGGGTAAGGTCACCTCCGGCTTCTGGGCCCTGACGCTGGGCAGCATCGGGGTGGTGTTCGGCGATATCGGAACCTCGCCGCTCTACGCATTCCGGGAGGCGGTCGGCGGCGCCGCGCACGGCCAGCCGGTCACCCGCATCATGGTGCTCGGCGTGCTCAGCCTGATCCTGTGGGCGCTGTTCACCGTCGTCACCGCAAAATATGTGCTGCTGCTGCTGCGCGCCGACAACAATGGCGAGGGCGGCACGCTCTCGCTGATGGCGCTCGGCCAGCGCGCAATCGGCCGGCGCAGTTGGCCGCTCCTCGCGCTCGGCGTGGTCGGCGCCTCGATGTTCATCGGCGATTCCATGATCACGCCGGCGATCTCGGTGCTGTCGGCGGTCGAGGGCCTCAAGCTCGCCACGCCGCATCTCGAGCACTATGTGGTGCCGCTGACGATCCTGATCCTGGTCCTGCTGTTCGCGGTGCAGCGCAACGGGACCGCGCGCGTCGCCTCCGCGTTCGGGCCGGTCATGGTGGTGTGGTTCGCCTCGCTCGCGGTGATGGGCCTCGTCCACATCATGGACGATCCGTCGGTGCTGGCGGCGATCAATCCCTATTATGCGCTCCAATTCATGCTGACCCACGGCACTGTCGGCCTGGTGACATTGGGCGCGGTGTTCCTCGCGGTGACCGGCGGCGAGGCGCTGTACGCCGATCTCGGGCATTTCGGCCGCAAGCCGATCCAGTCCGGCTGGCTGTTCTTCGTGCTGCCATCGCTGCTGCTGAACTATTTCGGGCAGGGCGCGCTGGTGCTGTCCGATCCCGCCGCGATCGAGAACTCGTTCTATCGCATGGTGCCGGACGTGCTGCTGCTGCCGCTGGTCGGGCTCGCCACTGCGGCAACCGTAATCGCGAGCCAGGCGGTCATCACCGGCGCCTATTCGCTGATCAGCCAGGCGGTGCAGCTCGGGCTGTTGCCGCGCTTCGAGGTCCGCTACACCTCGGAGACCCATGCCGGGCAGATCTATCTGCCGCGCGTCAACCGGCTGCTGCTGATCGGCGTGCTGCTGCTGGTGCTGCTGTTCCGCACCTCGAGCGGGCTCGCCTCGGCCTACGGCATCGCGGTCTCCACCACGATGGTCGCCGACGGCATCATGGGCTTCATCGTGATCTGGAAGCTGTGGAACTGGCGCGTGGCGTCGGCGGCCGCATTGATCCTGCCGTTCGTGATCGTCGACATGACCTTCTTCAGCGCCAACCTGCTGAAGCTGTTCGAGGGCGCCTGGGTGCCGCTGCTGTTCGGCGTCGTGATGGCGACGATGATCTGGACCTGGCGCCGGGGCGCTGCGATCCTGGTCGCCAAGACCCGCCGCATCGAGGTGCCGCTGCGCGACCTGATCCACAGTCTGGAGAAGCGGCCGCCGCACATCGTCAAGGGCACCGCGGTGTTCCTGACCAGCGACCCGAGCTTCGTGCCGACCGCGCTGCTGCACAATCTCAAGCACAACAAGGTCCTGCACGAGCACAATGTAATCCTGACCATCGAGACCGCACCGACGCCGCGCGTCGACATTTCCGAGCGCGTCAACATGGAGAAGGTCAGCGACAAGTTCACCGCGGTGCGGCTGCGCTTCGGCTACATGGAGTCGCCGAACGTGCCGAAGGCGCTGGCGGTTGCGCGTAAGCTCGGCTGGCAGTTCGACATCATGTCGACCTCGTTCTTCGTGTCGCGCCGTTCGCTGAAGCCGTCGGCCCAGTCCGGGATGCCGCAGTGGCAGGACCACCTGTTCATCGCGATGAGCCGGTCCGCCAACGATGCCACCGACTATTTCCAGATCCCGACCGGCCGGGTGGTTGAAGTGGGTACCCAGGTAACTATTTGAGCCAACAGCGAATTCCGGCGTTGAAAAGCCGTGATCTATGCGTGATACGCATGGTGGAGGCCTGAATCCGTGCTAACCTATGCATTCCTGCCGGGAGTATAGGCCTGCAACCGGCATTGTGCAGTGCGGCAGAAGACAGAGGCGCGACTTCCCATGTCATCCGAGAGTGCGATCACCGCGGCGGAAACGCCCGCGGCAAATGGCCATGGCGAGGCGCATTCAACCGCCACCTTCAAGGCGCTGATGCTCGGCAGCATCGGTGTCGTCTATGGCGACATCGGCACCAGCCCGCTTTACGCGCTGCGCGAAGCCGTCGTGGCGGCGGCCGGCGGCGAGGGCGGTGTGACGACGCATGCGGTGCTCGGCGTGGTGTCGCTGATCCTGTGGGCGCTGATCGTGGTCGTCACGCTGAAATACGTCGTGATCCTACTCCGCGCCGACAACAACGGCGAGGGTGGTACGCTGGCGCTGATGGCGCTGGCGCAGCGCGTGGCCACCAAGGGCGCCGGCGCCATCGTGCTGCTCGGCATCATCAGCGGAGCGCTGTTCTATGGCGATGCCGTGATCACGCCGGCGCTTTCGGTGCTGTCCGCGATCGAGGGCATCAAGCTCGTCACCTCGACATTCGATCCCTATGTCGTCCCGCTCACGGTGGTGATCCTGGTCGTGCTGTTCGCGGTGCAGTCGCGCGGCACCGCGCGCGTCGCCGCCTTCTTCGGACCGGTGATGTGCGTGTGGTTCGCCGTGATCGCGATCGCGGCGCTGCCGCAGATCGTGCGGCATCCCGAGGTGCTGTACGCGCTCAATCCGATCCTTGCGGTGTCGTTCATGCTGCATCATGGCGTGATCGGCTTCATCACGCTCGGTGCCGTGTTCCTCGCCGTGACCGGCGCGGAGGCGCTCTATGCCGACCTCGGCCATTTCGGCAAACGCCCGATCCAGACCGCGTGGCTGTTCATCGTGCTGCCGTCGCTGGCGCTGAACTATCTCGGGCAGGGGGCGCTCCTGATCGGCGACCCCAAGGGCATCGAGAACCCGTTCTTCCTGATGTTCCCGGACTGGGCGCTGATCCCGATGGTCGCGCTTGCGACCCTGGCGACCGTGATCGCGAGCCAGGCGGTCATCACAGGCGCCTATTCGCTGACGCGGCAGGCGATCCAGCTCGGCCTGCTGCCGCGGTTCGAGATCCGCCACACCTCGGAAGCCCATTCCGGCCAGATCTACATGCCGCGCATCAACCGTTTCCTATTCATCGCGGTGATCGTGCTGGTGCTGATGTTCCGCTCGTCGAGCGCGCTGGCGTCGGCCTACGGCATCTCGGTGACCGGCACCATGGTGGTGACGGCGATGATGGGCTTTGTGGTGATCTGGCGGGTCTGGAGATGGTCGCCGATCGCTGCCGCCGCGCTGGTCGCGCCATTCCTGTTCCTCGACATCACGTTCCTGGCCGCCAACCTGCTCAAGGTGTTCGAGGGCGGCTGGGTGCCGCTGGCGCTCGGCGGGGCCATGATCGTGGTGATGTACACCTGGCGGCGCGGCAGCCGGCTGCTGTTCGAGAAGTCGCGCAAGCTGGAATTCCCGCTTGCCGATCTCGTCGCGATGCTGGAGAAGCGGCCGCCGCAGCGCGTGTCCGGCACCGCCGTGTTCCTGACCAGCGATCCCGTCAGCGCGCCGACCGCGCTGATGCACAGCCTCAAGCACTACAAGGTGCTGCACGAGAAGAACGTCATCCTCACCATCGAGACCGCGCCGACGCCGCGCATCGATCCGTCCGAGCGGGTGCGGATGGAGCAGCTGACCGAGACCTTCTCCAAGGTGACGCTGAAATTCGGCTTCATGGAGCAGCCCAACGTGCCGAAGACGCTGGCCATCGCCCGCAAGCTCGGCTGGCAGTTCGACATCATGTCGACCTCGTTCTTCCTGTCCCGCCGCGCGCTGAAGCCGGCGGCGCATTCGGGCATGCCGAGCTGGCAGGACCATCTGTTCATCGCGCTGAGCCGCTCCTCGAACGATGCCACCGACTATTTCCAGATCCCGACCGGGCGGGTGGTCGAGGTCGGTACGCAAGTCACGATCTAGGGGCCACGACGCGCCATTTCCGCGCGATATCTAACCCGTTTCGGGCGCTTGATTTTCTCGACGCAAGGGGCGAGTTTGCGGCCCGGACCGGCGAGCCGCGCGACGCTCGCCAATCGGACAGTCGGGAGGATATTTCCGTGGCGGACCACAAGGTGGAAGATTTGTTTCCGGACGAGGTGTCGAAGGGCATAGCGGAAGGCCGCTATCTCCTGGTCGATGTCCGCGAGCCCAATGAGGTTGCCGTCGAGGCCTATCCCGACGGCGTCGTAGTGCCGCTGTCGACGTTCGATCCAGCAGCGATTCCCGATCCGCAAGGCAAGCAGGTGGTGTTCGCCTGCCGCTCCGGCAAGCGCTCGGTGACCGCCTCGCTGGCCGCTCAGGCCGCGGGCCTGCCCTATGACAAGCACCTGGCGGGCGGCATGATCGGCTGGAAGGCGGCGGGACTGACGACCAAGGCGGGCGGCTGATCCCTGACATGACCTCCATGAACAAGGTCTTCGCAGACCTTCCCGTCACGATCTTCGAGGCGATGTCGCAGGCTGCGCGCGACAACAACGCCATCAATCTCGGCCAGGGCTTTCCCGACGATCCCGGACCGGAGGACATCCGCCGCGCCGCCGCGGACGCGTCCATCAACGGCTACAACCAGTACCCGTCGATGATGGGCATTCCGGAACTGCGTCAGGCGATCGCATCGCATTACGGCCACTGGCACGGGCTCAAGCTCGATCCGATGACCGAGGTGATGGTGACGTCCGGCGGCACCGAGGCGCTGACCTCCTCGATCCTCTCCCTGGTCGAGCCGGGCGACGAGGTGGTGTGCTTCCAGCCGGTCTATGATTCCTACCTGCCGATCATCCGCCAGGCCGGCGGCATTCCACGCCTGTTGCGGCTCGAGCCGCCGGAGTGGCGGCTGAACGAGGAGATGCTGCGCAGCGTCTTCAACCACAAGACCAAGGCGGTGCTGTTCAACAATCCGCTGAACCCGGCGGCGGTGGTCTATCCGCGCGAGGACCTCGAACTGCTGGCGCGGTTCTGTCAGGAGTTCGACGTGGTCGCGATCTGCGACGAGGTCTGGGAGCACGTCGTGTTCGACGGCCGCGAGCACATCCCGCTGATCACGATCCCCGGCATGCGCGACCGCACCATCAAGGTCGGCAGCGCCGGCAAGATCTTCTCGCTGACGGGATGGAAGATCGGCTTCGTCTGCGCCGCGCCGCCGCTGCTGCGCGTCGCCGCCAAGGTGCACCAGTTCCTCACCTTCACGACGGCGCCCAATCTGCAGGCAGCGGTCGCGTACGGCCTCGGCAAGCCGGACGACTACTTCCTCGACATGCGCAGGGACATGGCGCGGAGCCGCGATCGTCTCACCAAAGGACTCGAGCGCATCGGGTTTCCGGTGCTGAAGTCGCAGGGGACCTACTTCCTCACCGTCGATCTATCGCCGCTCGGGCTCAACGAGACCGATGCGGAGTTCTGCTGGCGAATTGTAAGGGATTACAAGGTCGCGGCTATTCCTGTGTCGGCGTTTTACGAGCAGGATGCGGTGACGTCGGTGGTGCGGTTCTGTTTCGCCAAGAAGGACTCGACGCTCGACACCGCGCTTGAGCGGTTGTCCGACGCCGTTCATCGTCGCAAGAGGTAGACCAGAATGCAGAAGCAGGACCGTCGTCTCGTCAGCCTCGTCGGTGCGATCGCCACGGTTCTGTTGTTCGCTACCTCCGCCAGTGCGGAGGAGCGCACGGTCAACTTCTACAACTGGTCGAACTACATGGCGCCGGAAGTCCTCGAGGACTTCACCAAGGAAACCGGCATCAAGGTCGTCTACGACACGTTCGACGCCAACGAGACGCTGGAAACGCGGCTGCTCGCCGGCAAGTCGGGCTACGACGTCGTGGTGCCGACCGGCTATTTCCTGCAGCGCCAGATCACGGCGAAGGTGTTCCTCAAGCTCGACAAGTCGAAGCTGCCGAATCTTGCCAATGCCTGGCCCGTCGTGACGGGGCAGCTCGCGACCTATGATCCCGGCAACAATTACGGCGCCAACTACATGTGGGGCACCACCGGCATCGGCTACAATGTGAAGATGGCGGAGAAGATCCTCGGTCCTGACGCGAAGATCGACAGCTGGGACATGGTGTTCAAGCCGGAGAACCTCGCCAAGTTCAAGGATTGCGGCATCCACATGCTGGATTCCGCCGACGACATCCTGCCGGCGGCGCTGAGCTATCTCGGCCTCGATCCGAACTCGACCAAGCAGGCTGACCTCGAGAAGGCCGCCGATCTCGTCATCAAGATCCGGCCTTATGTGCGCAAATTTCATTCGTCCGAATATCTCAGCGCGCTGGCCTCGGGCGAAATCTGCTTCGTCGTCGGATGGTCTGGCGACATCATGCAGGCGCGCAGCCGGGCGGCGGAAGCCAAGACCGGCGTCGAGATCGGCTACACGATCCCGAAGGAGGGTGCGCAGATGTTCTTCGACAATCTCGCGATCCCCGCCGATGCCAAGAACGTCGCCGAGGCCTATGAGCTGATCAACTACCTCTACCGCCCCGAGGTCGCGGCGAAGAATTCGAACTTCCTGTCCTACGCCAACGGCAATCTGGCGAGCCAGAAGCTGATCGATCCGAAGATCTTCAACGACAAGAACATCTATCCCGACGAGGCGATGCAGAAGAAGCTGTTCGTAATCACGGCGCGCGATCCGGCGACGCAGCGGATCATCAACCGGCTGTGGACCCGCGTGAAGACGGGGAAATAGGTCTATCCGTCAATTGCGAGGAGCGTAGCGACGGAGCAATCCGCAGCTTCGCAAACGGACGAATGGATTGCTTCGCGGAGCCTGTCATCGGGCGCGCGTTCGCGCGACCCGTTGGCTCGCAATGACGCGGTTGGATTTGCGACAAGCCTTACCGCCAGCGGCGGTGCAGCCAGAGCCATTGATCCGGATATTCGCGGACCCAGCCTTCGACGATGTCGGTGATCGCCTGCATCGTGCCCTGGATGTCGATCTGGCCGGATGCGTCGAACAACGGCTTCACTTCCTCGGTGACCTCACCGCGGAAACGGCCGTCGGGCAGGCGGATGATCCGCGTGCCGTGGATCGGGCAATCGATCTGCCGGCGCAGGCGCGCCAGCAGCGGGTTCGCGGTGGTCTTGCGGCCGAAGAAGGTCACGGGAACGCCGTTGGTCAGATACTGGTCGACCAGCATCGCGACGTGCTGGCCGTTCTTCAGCGCCTGCGCCAGCTTGAGCGGCGCGTCGCGGCCGGCCGGGACCAGCGTGCCCAGATTGACGGCGCGGATGCGTTCGATGGCGCGATCGGCGGCCTCGATGTTCGGCCGCCGGAACAGGATGGTGGCGTCGAGCCCGTGCGCGGCGGCGGCAATTGGCGAGAGCTCCCAGTTGCCGAGATGCGCGGCGAAGAACAGCGCCGGCTTGCCGTCGTCACGCAATTGGTCGAACAGCTGCTTGCTGCGCGCGGAGAATTCGACGCGGCCCGGCTTGTCGGGATTGCCGGGATCATGGTCCCAGATGCGGTCGATATGCGCGAATTCGGCGCCGATGCGTCCGAGGTTGTGCCAGACGCCAGTCAGGATCTCCTCGATTTCCTGCGGTGACTTCTCCGGGAAGGCCGCCTTGAGGTTCTCGCGGCCGATGCGATCCTCGCGCAGCCGGCGGCCGATGAAATGCGCGGCATGGCCGAAGAATCGTGCGGTCTTCTCCGGATCGAAATAGCGCGTGGTACGCAGCAGCCCGGTCGTCAACGCGCCAATGGCGACATTGGTCACGGGCTTGGCAGCGTCGCGCAGCTGCGCCCTGGTGCGAAGGATCAGGCGTTTCATCGAGGCGAGGGCGCGGGCCTAAGCCGGCTCGCGCGTCAGGATCAGCGAGGCGTTCTGCCCGCCGAATCCGAACGAGTTCGACATCACGGCAGTCACCTTGGCGTCGCGCGCCTTGTTGCCGACCACGTCGAACGGGATCGCGGGATCGGGGACCTCGTAATTGATCGTCGGCGGGATCCGCTGATGCTCGAGCGTGAGCAGCGAGAAGATCGCCTCGACTGCGCCGGCGGCCGAGATGGTGTGGCCGACCATCGACTTGTTCGACGACACCGGGATGTTTTTGGTGTGTTCGCCGAACACTGCCGAGGTGGCAAGATATTCCATCTTGTCGTTTTCCGGCGTCGAGGTGCCGTGCGCGTTGATGTGGTCGATCTGCTCGGGCTCCATCCCGGCATCCGCGAGCGTCTTGCGCACGCAGCCGATCGCCGGTTTGCCGTCGGGGGCCGAGCGGGTGCGATGGAAGGAGTCGGTGAGCTCGCCGCAGCCGGCGACGACGCCCAGGATGCGCGCGCCGCGCGCCATCGCGGCCTCGTAGCTCTCGAGCACCAGCGCGCCGGCGCCTTCGGCCATCACGAAGCCGTCGCGGTTCTTCGAGAACGGCTTTGAGGCCCCCTGCGGCGGATCGTTCTGGGTCGAGAGAGCCGAGAGCAGCGAGAAGCGCACCATGGCTTCGGGATTGACCGAGCCGTCGGTCGCGACGCACAGCGTTGCATCGGTTTCGCCGCGGCGGATCGCCTCGACGCCGAGCTGGATTGCGGTCGCGCCGGACGCGCAAGCCGTCGAGAGCGAGATCGGCGACCCCTTGGTGCCGAAGGTCTCGGCGAGGTTGAGCGCGACCGAACCGAAGGTGAAGCGCCGGTGGAAGTGCGCAAACTTGCCGCCGCTGCAGGTCGCCAGATAATCGATGATGCCAAAGTCCTTGGCCGGAACCTCGCGCGCGATTTCGAGCCGCTGCGGCCACTCGGTTTCGATCGGCGCGACCGCGAGAAACAACGGGCCGGGGAAGTCGCCCTTGTTGCCGATGCCGGATTGCTCCAGGGCCTCTTCAGTCGCGATCTCGGCGAGACGTTGCGACAGGCTGGTTGAGGAGAACGGATCGACGGTGACGAAATCGACGGCGCCGGCCATCGTCGTCTTCAGGCTGTCGAGCGGGAAGCGCGTCACGGTCTTGATGCCGGACTCGCCGGCGGTGAGGCGCTTCCAATTGTCGGCTTTGCCGCCGCCGAGCGACGTCACGATTCCCATGCCGGTCACGACGACGATCGGTCGGCCGAATTTATCGCGTGGTGCTGTCATGGTGTCCCCGTCGGTGCTTGCGCAGAATTACTTGACGGCCTCGACCAGTGCCATGCCTTCGCCCTGCCAGTGGCCGACCCCCAATACGACAATTTGGGTTGGCGCTTCGGTCTTTTCAACCTCCAACCCGGTCGGGTCGTTGGCCGGATAGAGTGCGCCGCGGGAAATCGAGAGCGCGGCCAGCGCGAGCCCGAGCGGGAACTGGGCCTCCATGGTGTGCCCAAAGGTCGTCCCGGTGGCGCGCACGGCAAGGCCGGGATGTTGCCCGAGGAATTCGCGCTCTTCGCTGGTCGCAGGCTCGGCGCCGGTCGCGCCCGTGATCAGCACGGCGTTGTCGTTGCTGACCCCGAGCTGCGGCCACATCGCCCGCAGCGACTTCGTCACCGCGCCGGGCTGCTTGCGCTTGGCAAGATCGGCGACCACCTTGGTCAGCTTGGCATACGGCTTGGCGCCGCGCGCCTCGGCGTGCTCGCGCGATTCCATCACCAGGAAGGCGCCGGCGGACCCGATGGCAAAGCCCGGGTGATTCCTGCGGGCCCAGACCGGCGCGTATCGATCCTTGAGGGCAAAGTCGCCGAACGAATACAGCATCAAGAGGTCGCCGCGATCGCCATTATGGGCGGCGCCGACCAGCGCGATGTCGCTCTGTCCGGCGCCGATGCGCGCGACCGCGATCCGCGCGGCGTCGATGCTCGAGGCTTCCTCGCCCATGAAGGTGCGCGACGTCCCGCACACGCCATGAACGATCGCGATATTGCCGGCGAGCAGATTGGAGAGCTGGGCCAGGAACAGCGTCGGGCGCAGTTCGTTCATCAGCTTCTCGTTGAGCAGGGCGGGCGGCAGCTTGCCCTGCGCATCGGCGTTCATGATCGCGAGGTCGACATTGAGGTCACGCTCGCCGCCACCGGCAGCGATGATCATGTCCATCCGCGACAGGATTTCCTGATTGCCTTTGACGCCGGCGGAATCGAGCGCCAGCCCGGCGGCATAGGTGCCGATGCGCTGCCACGTCTCCATCTGGCGCTGATCGCCCTTCTTCGGGATCTGGGCGTCGAAGCTGACGGGGGCGATCGGATGGATCACGTAGGGCGCAAGACGCTTGTCGTCGGCATTGACGCGCTTCTCACCGAGCGCCTGCCAATGCGCGTCCAGTCCCTCGCCGAGCGAGGAGAGCAGGCCGACGCCGGTGATCCAGACTTCCTTCTCAGCCATTACTCATTGCCTGCTGCGGAAACCCGATCCTGTTGGCCATCGCATCCATGTGCACGCGCAAGTCCGGGTTGGGGAAGGGGATATGACGGAAGGTCAGCTCGGCATTGCATTTGAGCTCCTTGCCGACACGGACCTTCGCCGAGGTCACAGTGAAGCCTGAACCTTCGTGTTCGATCTTGGCGTCGATCGTCAGGGTCGAGCCGGGGCTGACGAAGCCGCGCATCTTGGCTTCCTTGACCATGGCGAGGAAGGGCATGCGCTCGAACTTGGTCAGACCGAGGATCAGCCAGCCCGAGCTCTGCGCCATCGCTTCGGTGAGCAGCACGCCGGGCATGATCGGATAGCCCGGGAAATGCCCGGCGAACACCGAATGGCTCGCCGGCGGAACGTACGCCTCGACGACAATGGTCTTTGCGTCGAGGTTGAGCTCGACGATCCGATCGATCAGCTGAAAAGTTTCAAGCTGCATGGCGGGCGATTACGAGGCCGAGCCCGCGCCCGCGTTCTTGGCCGCAACCAACTCGTCGATGCGGTCGGCGAGATTCTGCAACACGAAGTACTGCTCCGTCGTGGCTTTGCCGTCGTTGACCTCCTGGGTCCACTTTTCGAGCGGCATCTTGATCCCGAAGGCCTTGTCGATGGCGAAGGCGATGTCCAGGAAGTCGAGGCTGTCGATCCCCAGATCGTCGATCGCGTGGCTCTCCGGCTTGATCGTATCGCGCGGGATGTCGCAGGTCTCCGCAATAATGTTGGCGATCTGCTCGAATGTGGAAGACATCATTAAGCCTTTGATATATTGAAGGTAATTCCGGGTCAACTCGGAGGAGGCGGGCGCGTTGCCCCGGAATGCCCTATTGCTGCTGCCGGGAGTCGTGTGCCCGTATATCGGAGCAGGGCCGTTAGTTCAATGGAGCTTGGCCGGCCTCGCCAGGACGGTTTTTGAGCCTGGTTCCGGCCAGCCTAGGTGCGCGGCATCACCGTAATCTTCGCGCAATCCCGGCGGCCCATCAGCACGCAATCCTGGGTCTTGCGCAGATCGGCGATGCTCATGGCGAGCCAGATACCGATCGCGGTCAGCGCCACCGTGAAGGCAAAGGCGGCGATATTGGCGAGCATGCGCTGGCGGAAGTCATCCGGCTCCTCGCGCGGCTTCTCATAGCGGGAGAGGTCGTTGGCGACGGAAACGGGAGCGATGGAAGCCGGGCGGGTCGATCGGATCGGGTCCTCGCGCTTGCCCGGCGGCTGCGCCGAAGTACGCGGCCGGAATTTGAGCACCACGTGCTCGTCTTCCGAGGAAATTGGCCGCTGCGTCTTCACTGTTGTCCGTCCGGTCGCGTCGCCGCTCATGTTTAGCATGTCCGGCGCGTTTCACACCTAAAATCTTGATACCCGCAGAGGTGGTATTTATCCTTCGATGGTCTCGTGGAACCGACTGTAGTCGATCCGCAGACGGCCGTCGTCGGTCGCCTGCAGGATCTCGGCATAGCGATGGCCGAAGCGGACGTCGGAATGTTCATAAGATTTTCGCGCATGCAAGGTTTGCGCTGCAACGTCGTCATAGCCCGACACGAAGAGGCCGAGACCGGCATTGAGGGCTTGCAGGTCCGCGGCGTCGAGGCCGGCGAGCGGGCTGTCCTGGTCGATCACATGAAACAGGGTCCAGCTCAGCGCCAGCGCCGGGCTTTCGCTGCGCACGAGCGGCAGTTCGTAGAACCGGCGGTATGGCGTGCCTTCCTTGCTGACGCCGTTCTTGAACAGCCACAGCCGTGCGGTGGCATTGGCGATGATGTTGTGCCGCTCGTTGGCAAGACGGATCATCAGCGTCAGCTCGCCCTCATGGTTCGAGATCACGGGGTTGTCGGCGAACAGCAGCCGCGCGCTCGGCCGCGAGAAGCGGGCGAAGATCAGCCCCGTCATCAACGACATCGAGAAGATGCCGGTGAAGAGCTCGATGGCGGCGATGAAGTGCCCGTAGTGGGTCTGCGGGTGCATGTCGCCGTAGCCGGCGGTCGAGAGTGTTTCGATGCTGAAATACAGGTAGTCGATGTACTGGCCGTCAGGCACGTTGGCGATCGGATGATCGCCGAGCCAGTAGAGCAGCGCGAAGACAGCGTTGAAGGTGATGAACACCAATGCTGCACCGCCGATAAAGGCGGGCCACGATGCCGTCATGCAACGGTGGCTGATGTCCGCCCAGAAACTGAGCTCCAGCCCCTCGGTCACGACCTCGCGGTTGCCGAGGCGGACCGTGCGTGCCTTCACGCGTTCGCTTGCTCTCAAAGCCATTCCGCCGGACCGGCTCTTTCGTCTGCCTGAGACATCATGTCATAATGGAACCCATTCCGGAGTGCCGGTCAAACGGGAGTACAATCATGGCCCATACGCGCGAGCCTTACGTCAAACCGGTCCCGATCCTGTCACTGCGACCGACCCAGATGACGGTCGGAATGCAGGAGGTGAAGGAGAAGCGGAAGCGCTGGCGCGAGCACAGATCGGACAAGAAGCGCGCCGAGCTTCTGGGCAAGCACATGATCCCGGTGGTCCATGGTCCCGACGATCGCTACTATGTGGTCGACCACCATCACATGGCGCGCGCGCTGCACGAGGAGGGCGTCAAGGACATCCTGGTCACCGTGATCGGCGATCTCACCATGGTCGAGCGTGACGTGTTCTGGGGCGTGATGGACAACAAGCGCTGGGTCTATCCCTACAACTCGAAGGGTGAGCGCTGCCACTTCAGGGACATTCCGAAATCGATCAAGGATCTCAAGGACGATCCATTCCGCAGCCTTGCCGGCGAGATGCGCCGGGCCGGCGGCTTCGCCAAGGACACGACGCCGTTCAGCGAATTCCTGTGGGCCGATTTCCTGCGTCGCCACATCCCGCGCAAGACGGTGGAGAACAATTTCGCCAAGGCGCTGGAGAAGGGACTGGCGCTGGGTCGCAGCGGGGCAGCGGTCTATCTGCCCGGCTGGTGCGGGCCGGCATCCGACGATTGAGGCGGCGCGGCTTCCGAATTGTGCGGATAGTCCTTGCCGCCGAGCGCGTGGTGCAGCCATCGCTCGATCCGCCTGCCGAAGGTTAGCAGCAGGAATGCCAGCGCAAGGGCGGTGAGGACGATCGGCCAGTGCCCAGCGCCGCAGACGATTCCGACGCATGCGGCGAAGAACGCGCATGCGGCGCTGGTCAGGCCGTGGACCTGAGAGCGGTCGCCCTGACGCACGATCACGCCGGCGCCGAGAAATCCGATGCCGGTCAGCACGCCCTGGATCACGCGGCTCACCGCATCGGTGAACTGGCCGGGCTGAACCGCCTGCAATGCCAGCAGCACGACCGTGGCCGTCGAGAGGCTGACGAGACCAAGCGTCTTCAGGCCGATCGGCTTGCCGCGGAGGTCGCGGTCGAGCCCGATCGCGCCGCCGGCAAGCATGGCCGCGCCGAGGCGCAGGATGATCTCGCTCCAGTCTGCCAAGATGTCCTCTACAGGCCGTCGTCTATTTCGGCTGCCGCCCGAGCATGTAGAACTCGGCGTTCGGCCGCATGCCGGTGATGTTGGCGAGCCGGTTCGAGAGCGCGAAGAACGCCGCCACCGCGGCGATGTCCCAGACGTCGTCGTTGCTGAAGCCGTGGGCGGCCAGCGCGGCGAAGTCCGCCTCCGCGACCTCCTCGGCCGCGCGGCTCACCTTCATGGCGAAATCGAGCATCGCGCGCTGCCGCGGCGTGATGTCGGCCTTGCGGTAGTTGATCGCGATCTGGTCGGCGATCTCCGGGTTCTTGGCGCGGATGCGCAGGATCGCGCCGTGGGCGATCACGCAATATTGGCACTGGTTGGCAGCGCTGGTCGCCACCACGATCATCTCGCGCTCGGCCTTGGAGAGGCCGGAGTCCTTTTCCATCAGCGCGTCATGATAGGCAAAGAAGGCGCGAAACTCGTCGGGCCGGTAGGCCAAAGTGAGGAAGACGTTCGGCACGAAGCCGGATTTCTCCTGCACCGCCAGGATGCGGGTGCGGATATCCTCGGGGAGCTTGTCCAGAGCGGGCGTCGGGAAGCGATTTGCGGTCGGCTGCGTCATGAGATGGTTCCGGCATGCCGCATGGATGCGGCGTCACGGGAAACCATAGAGGATGACGGGTCGGGCGCAAGGCGCATTGGCGCCTTGGCCGAATCCTGGCGAAATGCGGCTAGCGAAGCGGCTTCTTCAGCAGCGAGAAGCGATCGGGATCGAGACCGAGTGACGGCTGCAGCATCGGTGCCTCGGCGGGCGCCATGGTGCGCGCCGGCGGCGGAGCGTTGAAATTGGCATCGCCGCTCGGCGAATCGCGATGCGAGGTGGCGCCGCGCCAGCGCTCCAGCACGGCGCTGACGAAATGCATGTCATGGCCGGCGGTGACCGACGGCACCGTCGCGATGGTGGCCTCGCCGCGCGGCAGCTGGTGCGGCGGCACCTCCTTGAAGCGCAGCCGGGTCGGCAGCGCGACGCCTTCGCCGAACGCCAGCACTTCGCGGGTGCCGAGCGAGGGCACGAACGACAGCAAATTGGCGGCGGCATCCGACACCGCCGAGCGCAGCAACGCCTGGTCGCGGTCGTTGGCAAGCCGCATCGTGAACAGCGTGTTGCACTGGGAGATGATGGTGGCGTCGAGTTCGGCCGGACGCTGGGTGATCAGGCCGAGATAGACGCCGTATTTGCGGCCTTCCTTGGCGATGCGCGACACCGCCTTGCGGGTCGGCCCGAAGCCGATGTTGCGGTCCGCGGAGGCATAGCGGTGCGCTTCCTCGCAGACGAACAGCATCGGCGAGACGCCGTCGCTCCACAGCCCGAAATCGAATGCCATGCGGCACAGGACCGACACCACGGAATCGACGACTTCGGCGGGGAAGCCGGCAAGCTGCATGATGGTCATCGGCTTGCCGTTGGCGGGCAGGCGGAACAGGTGGCTGATCACCTCGGCCATGGTATCGCCGCCGACATTGGCATTGTCGAACATGAAGGCGTAGCGCGGATCGTTGCGCACTGCGTCGATGCGCGAGATCAGCTTGTGATAGATGATGCGCGAGGAGCGGTTCTCGAGCTTGCCCATGCGCTCGTCGATCAGCGAGATCAGGTCGACGAGGCGATAGGGCACCGGCGTGTCGACGGTGTAGCCGACCTGCTTCGGATCGATGCGCTTCAGTCCCAGACCGACCCGGTCGGAGTTCTGGTACTGGGTGTAGATGCCCTTCGCCATCGGGATCACTTCGGCGAGGATGTCGAGCTCTTCGGGCACGCCGGGCCGGCCGCCGAACAGCACGTCGACGATCTCCTCGAAATTGAACAGCCAGAATGGCAGCTTCAGGTTTCGCGGGTTGAGCACCTGCGCGCGCTCGCCGAAGCAGCGGCCGTATTCGTTGTGGACGTCGAGCAGGAAGATGCGCAGGTTCGGCCGCGACTTCAGGATCTCGTTCAGCAGCAGCGACACGCCGGTGGATTTGCCGACGCCGGTCGAGCCGAGCACCGCGAAGTGCTTGGACAGCATTTCCTCGACGTCGACATAGGCGATGACGGAGCGATCCTGTTGCAGCGTGCCGACATTGATCTGGTCCGAGCCGCTCGGTGCATAGACCGTGCGCAGCTCCTGGTTGGTGATCAGATCGGTGCTGTCGCCGATGGTCGGATAGTGGGTGACGCCGCGCTGGAATTTCGGGCGGTCGCCGCCGAGGATTTCGCCGAGCAGGTCGACCGATGCGGTCGCCATGTATTCGTCGGACGCCGGCAGATTTTCGCACGACACCTCGGTGATCATGGCGACGATGACCGAGGTCGCGCAGCGGATGCTGACGAACCGGCCGACGGTCGCGCGCATTTCTGAAAGTTGCATCTGGCCGCCTGCCAGCAGCCCCACCCGGGCCTGCGAGCCGCGCACAGAGATCACACGTCCGAAAGGTGTCACAGTTCCAGCCTGGCTCGTTCTCGAAATCTAAATGTCCGGACCAATATGCCCGCCCGGGATTGGAAAAACCGTTAAGTCGGCCGGGTTCGGCATCGGCTAAATCTACACCTTCCCGGTGACGATTTGTTTCTATCGTGCCGCGAGATTGCGCCCGGTCGCGCGCATCGGCGGCGAAATCGTCGCTTTCCGGCACAGCAGCGTTTGTTTCACGGTTTATCTGTTAATACCGGATTCACCATCTTCGAGGAGTGCATCGGCGGCTCCGTAGCTTTACGGGGGTTCGGCGCGATGTGTTGCGCGATGGCTCCAGGTATCGTGTAACCGATTGCTAACTGCGAGTTGTAACGACCTTTCCATTTGTGCTGCGTAACGATGCCGCGCTCGGGAGAGATCAGCGTGCGCATCGAACATCGCAATTCATCGCCAGGGAATGCCGACGCCGGTTCGACCAAGGGACTGGCGTTCTGCGCCGGCCTGCTCGTCGGCAGCCTGCTCGGAAGCGTCACCGCGCAATGGAGCGAGCGCGAAGGCCTGCTGATGGCGGCGTTTGCGATCATGGCCACGATCGTCTTCCTGCTGCTGAAGCGGCACGAAATCTCCGACGCTCGGCTCGCCACCGAGCGCCGCAATCTCATGACCGCGGTGAACAACATTCCGCAGGGGCTCGTGCTCTACGACGCGTCGGCGCGCATCATCATCTGCAACGGTCCTTACATCGAGATGTTCGGGCTTTCCCCCGACGTGGCGAAGCCGGGCTGCACCATGCAGCGGCTGATCGCGCACCGCCAGGAGACCGGCTCGTTCGACGGCGACGTCGACGCGTTCTGCGATGCCATCATCCGCAATGTGAAGCTGGGCAAGGCGACGCGTCAGCTGACCGAGGCACCGGGCGGCCGCGCGATCGAGATCGTCAACAAGCCGCTGCCGGACGGCGGATGGGTGGCGACCATCGAGGATGTCACCGAGCGGACGCGAACCGAGAACAAGATCGCCTACATGGCGCATTATGATGCGCTCACCGATCTGCCCAATCGCGTGCTGTTCCGCCAGCGCCTCGAACAGGCGCTGAGGACGATGGGCCCGGATGACCAGCTCGCGGTCATGTATATCGATATCGACGAGTTCAAAGCCGTCAACGACGCGCTCGGCCATCAGATCGGCGATGAACTGCTGACGGCGGTCGCCGACCGCCTGCGCTCCTGCCTCGGAGAGAGCGATGTCGCGGCACGGCTCGGCGGCGACGAATTTGCCGTGATCCAGACCGCGGTCCGCGATCAGACCCAGACCATGCAGCTGCTCGCCGCGATCTACCAGAGGATCCGCCAGCCGATCGATTGCAGCGGACACCTGATCACGACCGACGCCAGCATCGGCATCGCGGTGGCGCCGGCCGACGGCACCGACCTCGATCAATTGCTGCGCAACGCCGACCTTGCGCTCTATGGAGCGAAGAGCGATGGCCGCCGCACCTACCGCTTCTTCGAGGCCGGCATGGACGCGCGCGCCAAGGCGCGGCGCAATCTGGAGCTGGAGCTGCGCCAAGCCATCGTCGAGGGCAGCTTCGAGCTGCATTATCAACCGCTGCTTCATCTCGGGGACGGCAGGGTCAGCTGCTGCGAGGCGCTGCTGCGCTGGCGCCATCCCGAACGCGGCACCATCTCGCCGGCGGATTTCATTCCGGTCGCCGAGGATACCGGCCTGATCAATGATCTCGGCCACTGGGTGCTCAACACCGCGTGCCGGGAGGCCGTGAACTGGCCGGATCATATCCACGTCGCGGTCAACGTGTCGCCGATCCAGTTCAAGAGCCAGGCGCTGGCGCTGAACGTCGCCGCAGCGCTGGCGGCGTCGGGGCTCGCGCCCGCACGGCTTGAGCTTGAGATCACCGAGGCGGTGCTGATCCGCGACGACGAGGCCGCGCTCGATATCCTGCATCAGCTGCGCGACCTGGGCGTGCGCATCGCGCTCGACGATTTCGGCACCGGCTATTCGTCGCTCAGCTATCTGCAGCGCTTTCCCTTCGACAAGATCAAGATCGACCGCGCCTTCATCAAGGATCTCGCCGGGACCGGCGCGTCGTCCACGATCGTCCAGGCCGTCGTGAACATCGCTGCTGCGAGCGACATGACGACCACCGCCGAGGGCGTCGAGACGGAGCAGCAGCGCAGTCTGCTGCGCATTCTCGGCTGCACCGAGATGCAGGGCTACCTGTTCAGCCGGCCGGTGCCGGACGTCGAAATCCGCAGGCTGCTGTCCTCGCATCGCGAGGACGCCGTCTCGGTCGCCTGACCGCGGGCGGTTTCCCTATGTGATTCCGGCCACGGAATGCCGCGCAGGCGCCGGCCATCTTGTTGAGACGCAACAAGAGGGCCCTGCCATGTACTATCTCGTGAATGCGCTTCTCGTTCTGGCGATCGCGTTCTTCTTCTTCCTGCCGATGACCGACCGCCGCACGGCGCGGATGAAGCTCTGCATGGTATGTGCGCTTGCCGTCGCGCTGACGGTGTCGGCGACCATGTCCCGGCCGCATGATGCGGCGCCGGTAATGGCGTCCAAGGGGTAGGCGCGGACGCTGCTAGCGGCCCGCGGCTGCGATTACCGGCGCCAATAATTTGTTGACGGGACCTAATCCTTTGTACACTGGTACAAATAGCGCCGGCACCGCTCGCCCGAGCGGATAAGACGCCGGTTGCGTCGTTCGAGGAGAACGCCCCATGCAGCCGGAACCGATCTTCGATCTCGCTCATCTCGGGCACATGGAGCTGCTGACGCCGAAACCGGACGAGAGCTTGAGGTTCTTCGTCGATGTGATGGGCATGACGGTCAGCGGCCGACAGGGCGAGTCGGTCTATCTGCGTGGCTGGGACGACTATGAGCGCTATTCGCTGAAGCTGACCGCATCGAAGACCTCTGGCATGGAGCACATGGCGCTGCGGGCGCGCAGCCCGCAGGCACTCGAGCGCCGCGTCGCCGCGCTGAAGGGCTCGGGCTTCGACATCGGCTGGATCGACGGCGACATGGGGCAGGGGCCGGCATTCCGCTGCCGCGATCCCGACGGCCATATCATCGAGCTCTATTACGAGACCGAATGGTACGAGGCGCCGGCCGGGCTGAAGCCTGCGTTAAAGAACCAGGCGCAGCGCTTTCCGGCCCGCGGCGTCAATGTCCGCCGGCTCGACCACCTCAACTGCCTCGCGGTCGACATCAGGGCCAATCGCCTGTTCTTCGAGAACTACCTCGGATGCCGCACCACCGAGCAGATCGTGCTCAACGACGGCACGGAAGCAGCGATGTGGATGACCATGTCGAACAAGAGCTACGACTTCGCCTACACGCGTGACCACTACGGCAAGCGCGGCCGATTCCATCATGTGACCTACGCGCTGGACAGCCGCGAGGAGATCCTGCGGGCCGCCGATATTTTCCTCGAGCATGGGGTGCATATCGAGACCGGCCCGCACAAGCACGCGATCCAGCAGACCTTCTTCCTCTATGTCTATGAGCCCGGCGGCAACCGCGTCGAGGTCGCCAATGCCGGAGCCCGTCTGATCCTGGCGCCGGACTGGAAACCGATCGTGTGGACCGAGGAGGAGCGCAAGAAGGGCCAGGCGTGGGGATTGAAGACGATCGAGTCGTTCCACACCCACGGCACGCCACCGGTGATCGACTAGGCGCCGGACTGCGGCAAAAACGACCGATCGCGCGCGTCGATAGGCCGCCACGCACAGGCGCGGTCCCTGACGACAACATCGACGCACAACCATATGATCCGGGTCGAGAGGGTGAGCGCTGCGCAAGTGCGCGGCACGTGGACCGCTGGAAACAGGACAATGGTTGGCAAGACGTCCAAGAGGTCGGCGAAGAGCGCAAAGAAGCGAGCCGCGACGCGCGCGGGCGCAAAGCCGCGCCTGCTCGCGGGCGGCAATCCGCAGATCGCGAAGGGAGTTGGTGACGCGCCCGTGCAAGCCTATATCGCGGCGATGCCGGGGTGGAAGAGCGAGGTCGGACGCAGGCTTGACGAGCTCATTGTGCGGACCATCCCCGGCGTGCACAAGGCAGTGAAATGGAACTCGCCACTTTACGGCGTGGCAGGCGAAGGCTGGTTCCTCGGCATCCATGTCTTCACGCGCTACATCAAGGTGGCGTTTTTTCGCGGCGCATTGCTACGTCCCGTACCGCCGGGCGAGTCCAAGCAGCAGCACACGCGCTACCTCAACATCCACGAGAACGACCAGCTCGACGAAGCCCAGTTCACCGCCTGGGTGAAGCAGGCCAGTCAATTGCCCGGCGAACGGATCTGAGCGGCCGCGCAAGCGAAGCCCGGTGAGCCACGGCCATCACGCGCCGTCGGTGCGGCCATGCACGCGCGATCATTGCCTCGCCTCGGGCGTTTGGTGTTAGGCTGCACCAAAGCACGATGAATCGTCATCGCGCCTTGTTGTCCTGGCATGGTCTTCTCGGAAAGCCGCTTCGTGCTTTTCCGGATCATGCTCTGGTAACGTCAGAGGAAAACGTCGATGAGCGAACACACGACGGACAAGCGCGTGCGAGAGGCGTCTCGCAGGCGATTTCTTCAGGCGGGTGCGGCACTGGCCGGAGGCTCCGCGATGGCGGGAGTTGCCGGTTCTCCTGCGCTTGCCCAACAGGGGAAGAATCTTCCGCCCAACGTGCCGGAATGGATGAAAGCGCCCGGCGACCCGATGGGAAGCCAGCCCTACGGCACGCCATCGGCTTACGAGAAGGGCGTCGTCAAGAACATCTCGAAGGCGCTGCCGCAATATATCTCCGCATCGGGCCGCACGCCGTTGCAGGAGCTTGACGGCATCATCACCCCGAACGGTCTGTTCTACGAACGCCACCATGGCGGCGTGCCGACCATCGATCCGGCCGAGCACCGGCTGATGCTGCACGGCATGGTCGATCGCCCGCTGGTGTTCACGATGGAGGACATAAGGCGCTTTCCGTCGCAGTCGCGCATCCATTTCCTCGAATGCTCCGGCAATCCGATCTACACCAAGCCCTACGGCAAGACGGCGTCCGACCTCGTCGGCCTCCTGAGCTGCGCGGAATGGACCGGCGTGCCGCTGAAGACGGTGCTGGACGAAGCGGGCCTGCAGGCAGGTGCCAAGTGGATTGTTGCCGAAGGCGCCGATGCCGCCGCGCTGACGCGCTCGATCCCGATCGAGAAGTGCCTCGACGACGCCATGCTGGTCTACAGCCAGAACGGCGAGCGGCTGCGTCCGCAGCAGGGCTATCCGCTGCGCCTGTTGCTGCCCGGCTTCGAGGGCAACATGAACGTGAAATGGCTGCGCCGCCTCAAGGTCACAGCCGAGCCGGCCTATTCGCGCGAGGAGACCTCGAAATATACAGACCCGATGCCCGACGGCACGTCGCGCGAATTCACCTTCTACATGGAGGCCAAGTCGATCATCACGCGGCCGTCGGGCGGGCAGAAGCTGACCACGCACGGCTTCCACGAGATCACCGGGATCGCCTGGAGCGGCCACGGCAAGATCAAGAGCGTCGAGATCTCGCTCGACGAGGGCAAGAGCTGGCAGCAGGCGGAGCTCCAGGAGCCGGTGCTGACGCGCGCGCTGACCCGCTTCCGCTTGCCATGGCACTGGGACGGCACGCCCGTCGTGATACAGAGCCGCGCCATCGACGAGACCGGCTACGTGCAGCCGACGCTGGCGGAATTGGTCAAGGTGCGTGGTCTCAATTCGTTCTACCACAACAACGCGATCTGGCCCTGGCGCATCGGTGCGAATGGTGAGGTGACGAATGCCCAGGCGTAACCTCAAGGCAGCGTTTCTGGTAGGGGCGATCGCGATGCTCGCGGCCGCTGCGCAGGCCGAGGATCGCTTTGGCATCGGGCGTCCGGTAACGCCCGCCGAGATCGCCGGCTGGAATATCGATATCGGCCGCGACGGCTCCAACCTGCCGCCGGGCAGTGGCAGCGCCGAGCGCGGCCGCGCTGTGTTCGCCGAGCAATGTGCGACATGCCACGGCGACAACGGGCAGGGCGGCGTCGGCGATCGTCTGGTCGGCGGACAGGGCACGCTGGCAAGCCCAAAGCCGATCCGAACCGTCGGCAGCTACTGGCCCTATGCCCCGACCCTGTTCGACTACATCAGGCGCGCGATGCCGCAGAACGCACCGCAGTCGCTGAGCAATGAGGACGTCTACGCGGTGTCCGCCTACATCCTCAGCCTCAACGGCGTCGTCCCCGCCAATGCCGTGCTCGACGCCAAGTCGCTCGCCGCCGTCAAGATGCCGAACCGCGATGGGTTCGTCTCCGACCCGCGGCCCGACGTGCATAATCACTGAGCTGCGAGACGTTTGTCGCGAACCGCAGTGGTCATGCCCCACGGAGGGCGCCTCGCAGCATTGTGACTTCCTGCCTCTGTGCCCCGAATTTGATCGTCACCACATCAGATATGGGCACAGGGCCTTCCTGCCGCCCCAGGGCAACTTTCAATTGATGCATCGGAGAGGTCAGATGGCCGGACTCAGGGCCGTTGCAGCCGCTGTGCTGCTGGTGGGAATGACATTCACGCCGGTGTCGGCCCAGATTTCGGAGCCGGCCCTTTTTGACGCGCAGAATCCCGGGCGCAGCGCGATCAACGGCGGTGCGCTCACACCATGGGGTGAGGCGCAGGCGGCAGCACAACGCAGCGGCAACCCCGCGAACGCCTACGGCGCCGTGCCGCCGGCGCCATCCTCGTCCTGCGCACGCTACCGTTCGTTCGATCCGGCGTCCGGCACTTACCTTGGCCGCGATGGCCGCCGCCATTCCTGCCGATAGGCAACGTACCGCGCTTGACCGCCGTTCTTGGCGGTGGATAAGGGCGCCGGCAATTGCCCGGCGCTCGAACGATCGGACGTTGCCCGCGCTATAATCCGTCGATCGCATCGGGCCGTGCGGCGGAGGGCATCAGGCGTGACGGACACCCTGAGCGGTTTCTGGGATCGAAAATCGACCTCCGAGCTGTTGCGGGAGGCGGCACGCGCCGACGGCGACGCGGAGACGCCGGCCTTCAAACGCTCGCTCTCGGCGTTGCAGCTGGTCACGCTCGGCATCGGCGGCATCATCGGCGCCGGCATTTTCGTGCTGACGGGGCACGCGGCCGCAGCCAATGCCGGCCCCGCCGTCACGCTCTCCTTCATGCTCGGTGCGGTCGCCTGCGCCTTTGCCGGCCTGTGCTACGCCGAGATGTCGTCGACCGTGCCGATCTCCGGCAGCGCCTATACTTACGCTTATGCCACGCTCGGCGAATTGATCGCCTGGATCATCGGCTGGGACCTGATCCTCGAATATGCCGTCGGCGCGATCGCGGTCTCGGTCGGATGGTCCGGCTATTTCGTCAGCTTCATGCGTGATTTCGGCATCAATCTGCCGCAGCAATTCACCTCGGCGCCGCTCGCCTACGACACCAACACCGGGGCCTGGTCGTCGACCGGCGCGGTCATCAACATCCCGGCGATGGCGATCATTGCGTTCGTCACCGCACTGCTCGTGGTCGGCATTCGCGAGTCCGCGCGCTTCACCGGCTTCGTCGTCGTGGTCAAGCTCGTCGTCATCGCGTTGTTTCTCGCCGCCGCAGCCTCCTCGGTATCGCTGGCGAACTGGGTGACGGCGGGTAATCCGGAGGGCGCGCTGATCCCGCCGAATGCCGGTCCCGGCGCATTCGGCTGGTCCGGCGTGGTCCGCGGCGCGGCGGTGGTGTTCTTCGCCTATATCGGCTTCGATGCGATCTCGACCGCAGCGCAGGAGGCGAAGACGCCGGCGCGCGACATGCCGATCGGCATCCTCGGCTCGCTCGTGATCTGCGCCGCGCTCTATGTCGCGGTCGGCTTCGTGCTGACCGGCATCGTGCCGTATGACAAGCTCAGCGTGCCGGATCCGATCGCCGTCGGCATCGATGCGGTTGGCATCGGCTGGCTCGGTCCCTTCATCAAGCTCGGCATCCTGTTCGGGCTGACGTCGGTGATCCTCATCATGCTGCTGGCGCAGCCGCGGATCTTCCGCGCCATGGCGCATGACGGGCTGCTGCCGGGCTTTGCCGCAAAGATCCACCCGCGCTTCCAAACCCCCCATGTCTCGACCATCTTCGCCGGCACCGTCGCTGCCATTCTCGGCGGCCTGCTGCCGATCGGACTGGTCGGCGAGCTCGTTTCGATCGGCACGCTGTTCGCATTCACCGTGGTCTCGATCGGAACGCTGGTGCTGCGCGTGCGCGATCCGCAATTGCCGCGCCCGTTCAAGGCGCCGGCGATCTGGCTGGTGGCCCCGGCTGCCGCCGGAACCTCGCTGTTCCTGATGTTCGGCCTGCCGCTCGACACCTGGATCAGGCTCGCGGTGTGGCTCGTGATCGGGCTGGCGATCTATGCGGCCTACGGCAGACGCCACAGCCGGCTGCGGATGCGCGGCGAGGGCCTATAGTGCGCATGCGAGCGGCCTGCTAGGTTCGCGCGCTAAGGTCGTTAAGCCGCGATAGTCGGCGCAGGTCCCGGGAGGCTTCCATGCAAAATTCAACGATGCGCGCGCGGTGGATCGCCGCCGCGATGGTTTCGATCGGCCTCGCATCGGCTGCTCCCGCGCGCGCGGCGTCGGTGGCGCCGGTCGCCGCCGAGAACGGCATGGTGGTCTCGGCGCAGCATCTCGCAACGCAGGTCGGCATCGAGGTGTTGAAGCGGGGCGGCAACGCGGTCGACGCGGCGGTTGCGGTCGGTTACGCGCTTGCGGTGGTCTATCCCGCCGCCGGCAATCTCGGTGGTGGCGGGTTCATGACCATCCAGCTTGCCGACGGCCGCAAGACCTTCCTGGATTTCCGCGAAACGGCGCCGAAGGGTGCCACCGCCAACATGTATCTCGACAAGGACGGCAACGTCATCGCAGGCCTCTCAACCAAGGGGCACCTCGCCGTCGGCGTGCCAGGCTCGGTGGCCGGCATGGAATATGCGCGCGAGAAGTACGGCACGATGAAGCGCGCGGACGTGATCGCGCCGGCGCTGCAACTCGCCGAGGACGGCTTCGTGCTGGATCAGGGCGACATCAGCATGTTCCAGACCGCGACCAAGGATTTTCAGGAGGATCCGGCCTCGGCCGCGATCTTCCTCAACAATGGCAAGCCGTTCCAGGTCGGCGAGCGGCTGACGCAGCACGAGCTCGCCGAGACGCTACGCGAAATCAGCAAGCGCGGCACCGATGGTTTCTACAAGGGCTGGGTAGGGGCGGCGATCGTCGCCTCGAGCCAGGCCGGCAAGGGCCTGCTCACCCAGGAGGACCTCGACAACTACAAGGTTCGCGAGCTCGCGCCGGTCGAATGCGACTATCGTGGCTACCACGTGGTCTCGGCGCCGCCGCCAAGCTCGGGCGGCGTCGTGATCTGCGAGATATTGAACATCCTCGAGGGCTATCCGCTGAAGGATCTGGGCTATCACTCCGCGCAGGCGGTGCATTACCAGATCGAAGCGATGCGCCACGCCTATGTCGATCGCAACAGCTATCTGGGCGACCCCGACTTCGTGAAGAATCCGCTCGAGCGGCTGCTCGACAAGAATTACGCCGCCAAGGTCCGTGCCGTGATCGACCCGACCAAGGCCGGCGTGTCCAAGGAGATCAAGCCCGGCGTTCCGCCGCATGAGGGCAGCAACACCACGCATTATTCGATCGCCGACAAGGACGGCAACGCGGTGTCGGTCACCTACACGCTCAACGATTGGTTCGGCGCCAAGGTGACCGCGGCCAAGACCGGCGTGCTGCTCAACGACGAGATGGATGACTTCACCGCCAAGGTGGGCGTGCCGAATCTGTATGGTCTGGTGCAGGGCGAGGCCAATTCGATCGTGCCGGGCAAGCGCCCGCTGTCCTCGATGAGCCCGACCATCGTCACCAGGGATGGCAAGCCGGTCATGGTAGTGGGCACGCCCGGCGGCAGCCGCATCATCACGGCGGTGCTGCTGACGATGGTCAACGCCATCGACTACGGCATGAACGCGCAGGAGGCCGTGGACATGCCGCGCTTCCACCAGCAGTGGCTTCCGGAGGCCACCAACCTCGAGAATTACACGCTGTCGCCGGATACGCGGAAGATGCTGGAAGGGATGGGCCACAAATTCGGCCCGCCGCAGCCGGCCAACCATCTCGCGGTGATCATCATCGGCGCACCGTCGCTCGGCGGCGAGCCGGTCGGCAACAACCGCTTCTATGGCGCGAATGATCCGCGCCGCAATTCAGGGCTGGCGGCCGGCTACTGATTGCCGTCGTGCGATCGCTCAGCGGCGGCAGGGCCTGCTGCCGCCGGATCGATCTCGGCTCAGGCGACGGCGCCCGATCTGCCGTCGTCGTGCCCGCTGGTCAGCAGCAAGCGCCGGCGGATCGCATCTTCGATCAGGGCCAGCGATTGCTTGGCTTCGCGGGCCTCGGCTTCGGCGGCCTGGGCGCGGTATTCGGCCGCATCGAGCTGCTCCTGCTGGGACTCGATGCGCCGTCGCGCCTCTTCGAGCGCCCGGGACGCGTCCCTCAGCTTGCGCTCGGTCGCGGCGATGATTTCGAGCTGGGCCTGTTCGGCGGCCTCGGCGCGGGCCTCGCCGGCGCGGGCCCTGTCTTCGATGCTGCGGAACAGATCCGCCGCCTGATAGACGAGGTCTAGGGCCTCGGTGCCCATCGCCGATGTGGGTGGTTTCGGAAATCCAACGATGTTCGGGTCGACGGCAAACGGCCGTTTAAAACCGCGCAGTGCCATGCAAGTCAGCCCCTCGCGAGTCGCGTGTATACCAACAACTTGCGGTAGTTATAGTTAATGGGCCGTTAATCGGATCGGCCGGCCGGCACTGTCCACCGGTTTATGATGGTGTCGTACCTGTAACGGCAACGGGGTAGTGGAAGCAGTGGGCCGGACCTGCGCTTTCCTTTCGCGACGCGCTCACCGCGCAAGCGGAGCGATTGCCGGCTGGAGCGCGTTCGGCGCACGGGCGGGCGAATCGGCGCGGGGAGGCGGGAGGCCGACGCAGTCCTGCGGAGCATTCCGCCTGGGATGGGGACCGCTGATTTGGCTGTGCGCGCGAGCCGGGCTCTATGGCATAAGTTTGACGTCTGGCACGCTTTAATTCTCCCGTGTTGAATTGCAGGTCCATGGTGCGACCGATATACCGGGCGGCCTAAGTGGCACGCAGCGCCCTCAGAACGAGCGACGTATTCGCCACGGAAAATCTGGTCGATGAAATTTCTGTTGCGGTTCTTCGGGTTCCTGTTCACCGCAGGGACCATCCTGTTCCTGGCCGGTCTGGCCGCGGTCGCAGGGCTGTTCTGGCATTTTTCCAAGGACCTGCCCGACTACTCGCAGCTCCAGAACTACGAGCCGCCGGTGATGACCCGCGTGCACGCGGCGGATGGATCGCTGCTGGGCGAGTTCGCCAAGGAGCGCCGGCTCTATCTGCCGATCCAGGCGGTGCCGAAACTCGTGATCAACGCGTTCCTCGCGGCCGAGGACAAGAATTTCTACGAGCACGGCGGCGTCGACTACACCGGCATGGCGCGCGCCGGCGTCGCCTACATCCAGAACTTCGGTTCCAACCGCCGTCCGCAGGGTGCTTCGACGATCACCCAGCAGGTCGCCAAGAACTTCCTTCTGACCAACGAGGTGTCGTTCAGCCGCAAGATCAAGGAAGCCCTGCTGGCGATGCGAATCGAGCGGGCCTATTCCAAGGACAAGATCCTCGAGCTCTATCTCAACGAAATCTATCTCGGCCTCGGCGCCTATGGCATCGCGGCGGCCTCGCTGGTCTACTTCGACAAGTCCGTCAATGAACTGACCGTTGCCGAAGCGGCCTATCTGGCAGCGCTGCCGAAAATGCCGGCCAGCCTGCATCCGGTGCGCAACCATGCGCGCGCCGTCGAGCGCCGCAACTATGTGATCGACCGCCTGCAGGAGAACGGTTGGATCACTGCTGCCGACGCCGACAAGGCGCGCAAGGATCCGCTGACCGTCACCAACCGCAGCAGCGGCGCGCACACCTTCGCCGGCGAATACTTCTCGGAAGAAGTCCGCCGCGACATCTTCGAACGCTATGGCGAGAAGAAGCTCTATGAAGGCGGCCTGTCGGTGCGCACGACGCTGGATCCCAAGATCCAGGTGATGGCGCGCAAGGCGATGGTGGCCGGCCTCGTGAACTATGACGAGCAGCAGGGCTATCGCGGCGCGATCCAGAAGCTCGATCTGTCGGCCGATTGGGGCGTGCCGCTGGCCGAGATCAAGTCGCTCTCGGACATCTCGCCATGGCGGATGGCGGTGGTGCTGGAGAGCAACGACCAGTCGGCGCGAATCGGTTTCCAGCCGGGCCGCGAGCTCGGCGGCGCCATCAGCAAGCAGCGCGAGACCGGCATCGTGACGCTGGAAGGCGTGCGATGGGCGCGGGCAACGTCCGGCCCGTACAAGGGCAAGACGCCGACCTCGGTGGCGCAGGTGCTGCAGCCCGGCGACGTGATCTACGCCGATCCGCTGTTCACTAAGGACGGCAAGCCCGTCGAGGGCCAGTACCGGCTGCGCCAGATTCCCGAATTGTCGGGCGCGATGGTGGCGATGGATCCGCACACCGGCCGTGTGCTCGCGATGGTCGGCGGCTTCTCGTTCGATCAGAGCCAGTTCAACCGCGCGACGCAGGCCTACCGGCAGCCCGGCTCGACTTTCAAGCCGATCGTCTATTCGACGGCGCTCGACAACGGCTACACCGGCTCGACCATGATGATCGACGGTCCGATCGAGATCGACCAGGGCCAGGGCAATATCTGGCGGCCGGAGAACTTCTCCACCGGCAAGTATCTGGGCCAGGTCACGCTGCGCAACGCGCTCCGCCTGTCGCTCAACACCGTGACCGTGCGCCTCGCGCAGGAAATCGGCATGCCTGTGATCGGTGAGTACGCCAAGCGCTTCGGCGTCTATGACGAGCTGCCGAACTATCTCGCCTACGCGCTCGGGGCCGGCGAGACCACGGTGATGCGGATGGCCACGGCCTATTCGATGATCGCCAATGGCGGCGTCCGCGTGAAGCCGACTCTGATCGACCGCATCCAGGATCGCTACGGCCACACCATCTTCAGGCACGACCAGCGCGAATGCCGCGGCTGCGACGCGCCGGAGGGCTGGAAGAACCAGCCGGAGCCGCAGCTCGTCGACCGCCGCGAGCGGGTGCTCGACGCGATGACCGCCTATCAGATCACCTCGCTGATGGAGGGCGTGATCCAGGCCGGTACCGGCACCGCGCTGAAGGAGGTCGGCAAGCCGCTCGCCGGCAAGACCGGTACCTCGAATGAGGCCAAGGACCTCTGGTTCGTCGGCTTCTCGCCGGACCTCGTGGTCGGTCTCTATGTCGGCTACGAC
This sequence comes from Bradyrhizobium sp. UFLA03-84, assembly GCF_002289535.1. NCBI lineage: Bacteria > Pseudomonadati > Pseudomonadota > Alphaproteobacteria > Hyphomicrobiales > Nitrobacteraceae > Bradyrhizobium > Bradyrhizobium sp. UFLA03-84. The sequence continues at coordinate 656,603 of NZ_NSJY01000014.1, forward strand.
AAGCCGCGCTCGCTCGGCCGCAACGCGCAGGCCGGCCACACCGCGGCGCCGATCGCGCGCGACTTCCTGAAGCTCGCGCTGGCCGACAAGCCCGCCACCCCGTTCAAGCAGCCGGTCGGCATCCGCTTGGTGCTGGTCGACGCCAAGACCGGCCTGCGCGCCACGCCTGGTCAGAACCGGGGCGTGGTGCTCGAAGCCTTCAAGCCGGGCCAGGCGCCGCCATACTATGATCCGACGCTGGTCGCCGGCACCGATGTGATCGACGGCACCCAGCAGGCAATTCCGCCGGACGCGGATCGCGCCGTGATGCGGTCAGGGACGGGCGGGCTGTACTGACGCCCGGCCGACAGGACACTCCGCCGACTGCCTTCTGTTCAGTCTCCTGCACCGCCGTGGCCACGCGGCGGTGCGGCGTTGTGTCAGGGCGCGTCATGCCGCCGAAGTTGAACGTGCCGCTCGCGGCGCCGACTCAAAATTGAGCCCTCGGAGAAGCAGGAAACGCGGCGTTCACGTTGCGTCGAAGGCGTCGGGCGCGTGTTAGGCCGTGAATCGCGATGATCAAGGCGCTGGTTGCTGTAGTTCGGGTGATTTGGACCGTTATCGTGGTTGGCGCGGCAACTCTGATGGGCGCGGTCCTTGGATGGGTGTGGCATGGCTGGATCGGTGCCATCACGCTCGGCACCATCGGATTTGGCCTTGGAGCCTTGCTTGCAGCCCGTCCTGAGCTGCTCCTTGGAGTACTCGCCGAAATGTAACACCCTTGGCCGACGGCTGATCGGCCGACAACTTTCGCGCCCATTCCACGCCATCAATGCTTGCCAAGCGTGGGACCAAGCGGGTAGAAGGTCGCTCGCGCGCGGGCGCTGATTTGGCAGGCGAACCCGCTGCACCGAGATGTCCAGTCATCCAGCTAAGCTGTTGATACCACGGACACTTCTTGGGGAATGGTGTAACGGTAGCACAACAGACTCTGACTCTGTTTGTCTTGGTTCGAATCCAGGTTCCCCAGCCAATCTGCGCCCGATGGCGAAGCCATCGTCCCAAATTCCGATGATTGCCTCTAGCAGCCTGCTGCCGACCCGCCGCGAAGCAGTGGCTGCCATCACGGCATCCAGGGTGGATTAGAGCGACGTATTCCACCATGGTCTCGCGCGCGTGGTCCTGGGTGTTGCGACAGAGGTTTAAGCTGATGGACGAGATTGTTTATGCGCGCGAGGCGTCGATTGGCATCGACGAGTTCATCGAGGTGCTGCGCCAATCGGGCCTCGGCGAACGGCGCCCGCTGGCGGATACCGAGCGGATGGCGCGCATGATCGCCAATGCCAACCTGATCGTGACGGCGCGCAAGGCGCAGCGGCTCGTCGGCGTCTCGCGCGCGCTGACCGATTTCGCTTATTGCTGCTATCTGTCGGACCTTGCGGTCGATCTGGCGCATCAGGGGCACGGCATCGGCAAGCGCCTGATTGCGGAAACGCGGCGCCTCGCCGGACCTGAATCGATGTGCCTGTTGCTGTCGGCGCCGGACTCGATGGGATTCTACAAGTCGATCGGCATGCCGCAGCCGGACAACGCGTTTCTCTACAAGCGCGAGCGATAGCGGCCGGCAGAGGCCCGCGGCGCGCTATCTCATCTCCTCCTTCAGCAGCAGCGCAAGGCAGCCCGCCAGCCGCCGCTCGATCTCCCTGTCGCGCAGCGACAGCGGCCCGGGATCGTTGAGGATCGCGTTGACCAGCGTGCCGAGCACGACCTGGAAGCCGAAGGCAATGGCGCCGGTCTTCGCTGCCTTGCGGCCCTTGCCCATCGCCGGCAGCAGCAGCGGGGTGGCGTGCTCGGTGGTCGCGCGCGCGAGGCCCTTGAAGGGGGTCCACTTGTCCGGCCTGGTGCCGTCGTGCTGGAGCGCGGCGCGCAGCACGCCTTCATGGGCGCGGATCCAGCCGACGACACCCGACACGACGAGTCGGCAGCGGTCGTCGAGCGCGACATCGCCGGCGGGATTGTCCATCCGGGCGAGGTGGCGCGCGCCGTCCTGCGCCGCCAGCGCGATCAGCGCGTTGAAATAAGCTTCCTTGTTCTCGAAGCGGCTGTAGAAGGCGCCGACGGTGGCGCCGACCTTGGTACACAGGGCTTCGATCGACAACTCGGCGAGGCTTCTCGTCCGCAATAGTTCGGCGCCCGCCTCGAGCAGCGCCAGCGTCGTCTCGCGGCTGCGCTTCTGGCGCGAGGGGGTGACGCCGGGAAGGTCGAACTGGGCTGAAAGCCGCGGCATTTGCGCTTGCGTCTCCTGGTTTTCATAATCATAATTCGGATTATCATTTCAGGCAATCCGGCCGCACCGTGCCGGAACCGTGCAGCGGGTCAGCCGCGGCGAGGACAGGGAGAGCGCCATGAGCGAGCATCGCCGGCCGCCGTTCGGCGGCAGCATCGGCAAGACGGTTGCGACCTCGAAGCCGTGGTGGCCCGATGCACGTCAGCCGCCGGCCGGCGCGCCGAACATCCTCGTCGTGCTGTTCGACGATGTCGGCTTCTCCGATTTCGGCTGCTACGGCTCACCGATCCGGACGCCGACCATCGACCGGCTCGCCGCCGAAGGCCTGCGCTACAGCGGCTTCCACACCACCGCGATGTGCTCGACCACGCGCGCGGCGCTGCTCACCGGGCGCAACCACCATTCGGTCGGCGTCGGCTGCCTCGCCAATTTCGATTCCGGCTATCCGGGCTATCGCGGCAAGATCGCGCGCGAGGCGGGGACGCTTGCCGAGATGTTGCGGCCGCACGGCTATCGCAACTACATGGTCGGCAAGTGGCACGTCACGCCGCTGACCGAGAGCGGCGCCACGGGGCCGTTCGACGGCTGGCCGCTCGGCCGCGGCTTCGATCGCTTCTACGGCTTCCTCGACGCGGAGACCGATCAATATGCGCCGGAGCTGGTGTCCGACAACACGCAGATCAATCCTCCGGGCACTTTCGAGACCGGCTATCATCTGACAGCCGATCTGGTCGACCAGTCGATCCGCTTCATCGCCGATCATCTGGCCGATCGTCCCGACCTGCCGTGGCTAACCTGGCTTGCACCCGGCGCCTGCCACGCGCCGCATCAGGCGCCGGCCGATCTCATCAGGAGCTATGACGCAACCTTTGCCCACGGCTGGGACATCGAGCGCGAACTGCGGATGGCGCGGCAGAAGGCGATGGGGCTGGTGCCGGAAGCCACCAGGATGCCGGCGCGAAACGACGGCGTGAAAGCGTGGGACGAGCATTCCGCCGACGAGCAACGCGTCTTCACGCGGTTGCAGGCGGCCTATGCCGGCATGCTGGATCATGCCGACCAGCATCTGGCGCGGCTGATTGCCTTCCTCGACAAGGCCGGCATTCGCGACAACACGCTGATCATCGTGATGTCCGACAACGGCGCAAGCCAGGAGGGCGGGCCGCTCGGATTCGTCAATGCGATGGGACCATACAATTTCCGGCCCGAGCCGCTGCCGGTGAAATTGCAGCGGATCGACGATATCGGCGGGCCCGATACCCACTCCAATTTTCCGCACGGCTGGGCGATGGCCTCGAACACGCCGCTGCGGCGCTACAAGCAGAACACCCATGGCGGCGGCATCCGCGATCCCTTCGTGATGAGCTGGCCGAAGCGGATCAAGGCGAGGGGCGAACTGCGCCATCAATTTGTGCACGCCTGCGACCTGACGCCGACGCTGCTCGATCTGATCGGCATCTCCGCGCCGGGGGAGATCGCGGGTTGTCCGCAAATGCCGCTCGAAGGCGAGAGCTTCGCGCGCTCGATCGACGACGCCTCGGCACCGTCGAAGGCATCGGCGCAATATTTCGAGATGTTCGGCCATCGCGGGCTCTGGAAGGACGGCTGGAAGGCGGTGTCGTTTCATCCCTCCGGCACGCCGTTCGAGAACGACAAGTGGGAGCTCTATCATCTCGACCGCGACTTCTCCGAGGTCGATGACCTCGCAACGAAGGAACCCGAGCGTCTGGAGCAGATGACAAAACTGTGGTGGAGCGAGGCCGAGGCGCACAACGTGCTGCCGCTCGACGATCGTTTCGGTCCGCGCTTTGCCGAGAACGCGGCGCGCTTTCATGGCGCACGGACCAGGTTTACGTTTCATGCCGGCATGGGGCACGTGCCGACCGACGTCGCGCCCGATGTCCGCAGCCGCAGCTACACTATCGAGGCGCATGTCGAGATCGCCGACGGCGCGAGCGGCGTGCTGATCGCGCATGGCGACGCCACCTCGGGCTATAGCCTGTACATCAAGGATGGCTTTCTGGTGCACGATCTGAATGTCGGCGGCGGCCATGAGCTCGTGACATCCAGCCGCAAGGTGCCTGCGGGCGCGCACCGGCTCGGCGTCCATGTCGAGCGGTTGCTGCGCGGGGAGGCGCCGGCCAAGGGCGCGCGGACTGGCGTCACCGAATACACGCTGACGATCGATGGTGAGCCTGCGGGATCGATGCAGACCCAGCTCGGCTTCCACAATTTCATCTCGTGGTCCGGGCTCGACATCGGACGCGATCCCGGCAGCCCGGTCTCGCACTATGCAGCGCCGTTCGAATTCACCGGCAAGCTCTTGCAGGTGACGGTCGTCATGCGTGACGACCAGAAGCTCGATGGTGATGGCGTCGGGACCGCGCAGATGGCGCGGCAGTAGCAACCTTACTTGATCTTGTCGTAGACCGTCGCGAAGTCGGCGAGCGGCATCGGGATGCTGATGGTTTCCTTGCCGAGATTCTGGAACGCGATCTTGAGCTGCTTGCCCGATTTCAACTGGGTCAGGACGTCGGCCGCGATCGGCGCATTGATGTAGCAGCCGCGCGCTTCGCAGGTCTGGATCGGCACGTCGACCGCCTTGCCGTCGTCGACCTGCAGCTTGGCGCCGGCCGGCAGGTTCAGGCCGAGCGGCAGCTGGATCAGCGCAACCGGGGTGCGGGTGTCGCCGGGAACGCGGATATTGACCAGCACGATGAGCTGGCCGGTCTTGGTGAGAACCGCGGTCTGTTCCATCGCGCATTCGAGCGGCGCGTCGCGGCTCGCGCTGGTGCAGCGCGCGACCCAGCCGGTATTGTTGCCGGATGCATCGCCTTGAGGCGCGGCGGGAGCGGCGGCCGGAACCGGTGCGGGCGCAGTCTTGCCCTTGGGCGTCTGGGCGTGGCCAAGGCCGGCTGCGCCGACCACGGTGAACAGGGCGAGAAGCGACTTTGCGACAATCTTCACGATACCGGCTCCGAAATGAACATCCTTCGGGTGTGCCGGTATGGGGTGAAAAGTCAAGTCACTCGGCGGCCTGCTTGACCGATCGGTCTTCGCCATCGTCGGCGTCGTGGTCAGCGCGCGGCGAGCGGCCCCAATTCGCGAACGCATTGGAGAGCCTGTCGAGATAGAGATAGACGACCGGCGTCGTGAACAGCGTCAGCGCCTGGCTGACGATCAGGCCGCCGACCATGGCGTAGCCGAGCGGCTGGCGGATTTCGGAGCCGGTGCCGGTCCCGAGCATCAGCGGCACGCCGCCGAGCATTGCGGCCATCGTCGTCATCATGATCGGGCGGAAGCGGAGCAGGGCAGCCTGACGGATCGCCGCCACCGGCTCCATGTGCTGGTCGCGCTCGGCGGCGATCGCGAAGTCGACCATCATGATGCCGTTCTTCTTCACGATGCCGATCAGCAGGATGATGCCGATCAGCGCGATCAGCGAGAAGTCGAAGCCCGCGGCCATCAGGATCGCCAGCGCGCCGACGCCGGCCGAGGGCAGCGTCGACAGAATGGTGATCGGGTGGATGTAGCTCTCGTAGAGGATACCGAGGATCAAATAGACGACCACGAGCGCCGCCAGAATCAATAGCGGCACGGTCGACAGCGATTGCTGGAACGCCTGCGCGGTGCCCTGGAAGCTCGAGCTCAGGGTCGGCGGGGCGCCAAGGTCGATCATGGCCTTCTGCACTGCTTCGGTCGCCTGGCCGAGCGCGACACCCTGCGCCAGGTTGAACGAAATGGTGATCGCCGGGAACTGGCCCTGGTGGCTGATCGACAGCGGCCGCACCGGCACGGTGGTCCATTTCGCGAAGGTCGACAGCGGCACCTGTTCGCCGGTCAGCGGCGACTTGATGTAGATGTTGTTCAGCGTGTCGATCGAGCCCTGCAGCTCCGGCAGCACCTCGAGGATGACGTGGTAGCTGTTGAGCTGGGTGAAGTACTGCGTCACCTGGCGCTGGCCGAACGCGTCATAGAGCGTGTCGTCGATCAGCTGCGGCTGGATGCCGTAGCGCGAGGCGGTGTCGCGGTTGATCTTCAGCTCGACGGTCGTCCCGTTGGTCTGCTGGTCGGTGGCGACGTCGCGCAGCTGCGGCAGCGTCTGCATCTTGCCGAGGATCTTCGGCGCCCATTCGTTCAGCTCGGCGAGGTTGGCGTCCTGCAACGTGAACTCGAACTGGGTACGGGTCGGGCGGCCACCGAGGCGAACGTCCTGCGCGGCCTGCATGAACAGCCGGGCGCCGAGCACCTTCTCCAACTTCGGCCGAAGGCGAGCGATGATCTGCTGCGCGTTGGCATCGCGCTCGTTCAGCGGCTTGAGCGTGATGAACATGTTGCCGTTGTTGCCGGCCCGGCCGCTGCCGCCGATCGCCATCGCAACCGTCGCCACGCCGGGATCCTGCATCACGATCTTGCTGAGCTGCTCCTGCTTGCCCTTCATTTCAGCGAAGGAGATGTCCTGGTTGGCCTCCGAGGTCGCGGTGATCAGACCGACGTCCTGCTGCGGGAAGAAGCCCTTCGGGATGATGACGAACATGTAGATCGACAGCGCCAGCGTCGCGAAGAAGATCATCAGGGTGGTGAACTTCCAGCGCAGCGCAAGGTCGAGCCCGCTCTGATAGCCGCGCAGCATGGCGTCGAAGCCGCGCTCGCTGAGCTTGTAGAGACGGCCGTGCCTCTCCTCGTTGTGGGCGCGCAGGAAGCGCGAGGCCATCATCGGCGTCAGCGTCAGCGACACGAACATCGAGACGAAGATCGTCATCGCCAGCACGACAGCGAATTCGCGGAACAGGCGGCCGATGATGCCGCCCATCAGCAGCAACGGAATCAGCACCGCGACCAGCGAGATGCTGATCGAGACGATGGTGAAGCCGATTTCCTTGGAACCCTTGAAGGCGGCCGCCATCGGCCGCTCGCCTTCCTCGATGTAGCGGCTGATGTTCTCCAGCATCACGATGGCATCGTCGACCACGAAGCCGACCGCGATCGTGAGCGCCATCAGCGATAGATTGTCGAGCGTGTAGCCGAAGATCCACATCAGCGCGCAGGCGCCGAGCAGCGCCAGCGGCACCGTCACGGCAGGGATCACGGTCGCCCAGAAGCTGCGCAGGAAGACGAAGATCACCATCACGACCAGGAAGATGGTCAGCATCAGGGTGAACTGGACGTCCTCCACCGCGGCGCGGATAGTGGTGGTGCGGTCGGAGATGACCTCGATCTTGACCGCCGGTGGAATGGCTGCGACCAGCCGCGGCAGCGCCGCCTTGATCTTGTCGACGGTGTCGATGACGTTGGCGCCGGGCTGCTTGAAGACGACGAGGAACACGCCGCGCTTGCCGTTGGCCCAGGCAGCCTGCTTGGCGTCCTCCGGCCCGGTCACGGCTTGACCGATGTCGCGGATCCGCAAAGGTCCGCCATTGCGGTACGCGATGATGACGTCGTTCCAGGGCTCCGCCGTGAGCAACTGGTCGTTGGCATAGATGGTGTAGGCGCGGGTGGCGCCGTCGATATTGCCCTTCGGGCTGTCCACGGTTGCGATGTTGATCGCTGCGCGGACGTCCTCCAGCGACAGGCCCTTCGCGACCAGCTTGGCCGGGTCGATCTGGACGCGGACCGACGGCTTCTGCTGGCCGCCGATGATGACCTGCGCGACGCCGGAGATCTGGCTGATCTGCTGCGCAAGCTGGGCGTCGACGGAATCGCTGACCGTGGTCAGCGGCAGCGTGTCTGATGTCGCCGACAGCAGCATGATCGGCGCGTCCGCCGGATTGACCTTGCGATAGGTCGGCGGCGAGGGAAGGTTCTTCGGCAACTGGCCGCTGGCGGCGTTGATCGCGGCCTGCACGTCGTTGGCGGCGCCGTCGATCGAGCGGTTGAGGTCGAACTGGATCGTGACCGACGCCGTGCCGAGATAGCTCGTCGAGGTCATCTGCGCGATGCCGGGGATCTGCGCGAACTGGCGCTCCAGCGGCTGGGCGACCGAACTCGCCATGGTCTCCGGGCTGCCGCCCGGGAGCGTCGCGGTGATCTGGATGGTCGGGAAGTCGACTTGCGGCAGCGGCGCCACCGGAAGCAGGGGATAGGCAACGAGGCCGACAAACAGGATGCCGGCCATCAGCAGCGAGGTGCCGATAGGGAAGCGAATGAATGGTGCGGATATTCCGTCGCTCATTCCTGCGTAACCTTCGACTGGGACTGGTCCGAGCTCGCCACCGCCGTCGTCACCAGGGTTCCCGGCGAGACCTTGTACTGGCCCGCGGTGATCACCTGCTGTCCCGGCGACAGGCCTTCGTCGATCACCGACTTGCCGTCGATCGACTGGCTGACCTTCAACTTGCGAAGCTCGGCCTTGTTCTCCTGATTGACTGAATACGCGTACAGGCCTTCGGTGCCATGCTGCACCGCGTCATCCGGCACGACGGTGGCATCCTTCAAGGTTCGGACCAGGAGCCGGGTCGAGACCGACTGGCCCGGCCACAGCGCATGGTCCTTGTTATCAAACACCGCCTTCAGCCGGACAGTCCCGCTCGTGGTGTCGACCTGATTGTTGATCAGCGCCAGGGTTCCGGTCGACAGCACCCGCTTGCCGTCGGTGGTCAGGGCAATGGTCTTGGGCGGCGCCACGGCCAGCGCCGCCTTGATGTCGGGCAGCTGGTCTTCCGGCGCGGTGAAGATCACGGTGATCGGCTCGATCTGGGTGATCGTCACGATGCCGGTCTGGGCCGAGGCGTTGACGATGTTGCCGATGTCGACCAGTCGCAGGCCGACGATGCCGTCGATCGGCGACTTGACGGTGGTGTAGTCGACCTGGGTCTGCGCGTTGAAGATGGCGGCTTCGTCGGCCGCGATCTGCGCCGTCAGCTGGGCCACGGTGGAGCGCTGGGTGTCGAGCTGCTGGCGGGTCGCGAACTCGCCGAGCTTGGTGTAGCGTTGCAGGTCGAGATTGGCGTTGGCGAGGTTGGCCTCGTCTTGGGCCTTCTTGGCCTTGGCCTGGTCGAGCGTCGCCTGATAAGGCCGCGGATCGATCTCCACCAGCGTGTCGCCGGCCTTGACGAACTGGCCTTCCTTGAAAGCGATCTTGGTGATCTGGCCGTCGACCCGGGTGCGAACCTGGACGGTGTTGAACGCCTGCACCGTGCCGAGACCGGTCAGGTAGACCGGGAAGTCGGCCTTCTCGACCGGCGAAATCTTGACCGGAACGGCCGGACGTTGCTGGGCGGCACGCTTCTGCGCAGCCTCAGCCGCCAGCTTGTTGTCGGAATATTTTTGCCAGCCGAAATAACCGGCGGCGCCAACCGCAGCGATCACTAAAACCCAACCGATGGTGCGTGACTTTGACATGCGGACTCTTGGGTTCGACGTAACAATAAAGGGCGATCGAAACGGTTCACAGAGCTTGCGGATATAATATGCGTGCACTTAATGTGTAAACACACCAAGGCTTGAGAATCCTAAACATTTGGAAAGGTTTAGGTCAGAAACGAGCAGAAACATTCCGGCTGGAAAACGCACCGAGGACCCCTATGTCGCTCGACCTCAAACGCCAGTTCATTGCGCAGCTCGTCGAGAGTTCCAGGCTGCTGCGCAATTATATCGATCATCGCGCCAAGGCGCGAGGCACCACCCGCGCTCAATGGATCGTGCTCTTCCGTCTGCGTGAGCAGGAAGGACTGTCCCAGGTTGACCTTGCCGACGTCCTCGAATTGCAGCCGATCTCGCTGGTGCGGCTGCTTGACCGGCTGGTCGAGCATGGCCTGCTCGAACGCCGTCCCGACCCCAGGGATCGCCGCGCCAATCGCCTGTTCCTGACCAGGACCGGGCGCCGCCTCGTCGACGATCTCGACAGTCTGCGCGATGCGATCGCCGGCGACGTGCTGCGCGACGTCTCGGACCGGCATGTCGAAAGCGGCCTCGCCACGCTTCGCGAGGTCAAGGATCGCATCAAGGCGCTTGGCGAGGACGCCGAGCACATCGCCGCGAAATAGCGCGCGTCTGGTAGCGCGCAGTCCTGCGCTCGACCCCTTCATCGGCTCGCGGCTTGCGCGACGCGGTTGAAACGCCGCGGGATGTCGTTCATATCGCGCAGCGACGATGCGAGAGGATGAGGGCCGCGATGGATGAGTTGAACGGACGCATGATGGCTTGCCAGATCCTGGTCACTGGATTGATCGCGCGCGTCGCCAACGAGCAGCGCGACCCGCTGCGTTTTCTCAGTGACTTCCGCGACGAGATCAAAGCGGTCGTCAACGGCGTCAATATTGCCGGCCTCGAGAACAGCGACCGTGTGCGGCAGGTCGCGCAGCGGACCATCGACGAGCTGTTTTCGCTGATGAAGCCGCCAAGCGCCGAGTGATTGTCGGCCGCAGTTTAGAATCGTTATTAGAACGCTTAAAAACTAGAGTTTAGAACGATTTCAAACCACAGATTAGAATCCCTTTGAACTGGGGCGATTCAAGCAAACTGTGGCGCTGATCGCATTGATAAAAAAGGTCACGCTCGATAACCGGAGGAGACAGTTCGTCGCAGGAGATTTCGCGACGAATTTGGTTTCTGGGGGCGTGCAAGACAATGAGCAATGTGAAGGCGCCGAGATCGCTGCGCTTCGAAGCAGCAATCGGCTCGGCTGATGATACGGGTTATTCCGCCACGAAGGTCTCCGCAGTCGCGAGCCTGATCGCGGTGGCGTCGTTTTCGGGCGCCGAAGCGCAGCAGACCAACCTGCCGCCGGTGAATGTCGATGCTCCGGTCGCGCGCCCGCGGCCCGTCTCCTCCAAGCCGACGTCGGACCAGGTCCGCGCCCGCAACGCGCTGCGCCGCGCGGCACGCCGCACCAACCAGCAGGCCCAGCAGGCGCCGGTGCCGTTTCCCAACGCCGGCGGTCTTCCCGCTGACCGCGACCGCTACGCGGATCCGGCCGCGCCGTACAAGGGCGACCGCTTGCAGGCATCCGGGAAATATCCCGAGCCGATCCTGAATACGCCGAAGTCGGTGACGGTGCTGACCAAGGACGTGCTCGAGGACAAGAACGCGACCTCGCTGAAGTCCGCAATCCTGTCGACGGCCGGCGTCACGCTCGGCACGGGCGAGGGCGGCAACGCGTTCGGCGACCGCTTCTTCATTCGCGGCTTCGATGCCCGCAACGACATCTTCATCGACGGTGTGCGCGACGCCGGCGTCAGCGTCCGCGAGAACTTCTTCACCGAGCAGGTCGAGATCCTGCGCGGCCCTGGCTCGTCCTTTGCCGGCCGCGGCACCACCGGCGGCGCGATCAACATCGTCACCAAGCAGGCGACGACGGAGAACAGCTTCTACAACATGGACACCACGTTCGGCACCGATCGCACCAAGCGGGTGACGCTCGATGTCAACCAGGTGATCAGCCCGACGCTGGCGATCCGCGCCGGCGGCCTGTTCCAGGATGCCGGCGTCGCCGGCCGCAGCTACGTCACCGACAACCGCGACGGCGCGTTCGTCGCCGGCACGTGGAACCCGGTCGATGCGGTGAAGATCACCGGCAATTACATCCACACCGAGCTCACCGGCATCCCGGATTTCGGCGTGCCGTACTACCGGCCTAGCACCGCGAGCACGGCCGGCGGCCCGTTCCCGGACTTCGGCGTCAACCGCAATAATTTCTACGGCTTCGTCAATCGCGACTTCTTCAGGACCGGGCAGGACATCGGCACGATCAACGCCGAGGTGCAGGTCACGCCTGACCTCGTGATCAGCAACAAGATCCGGGAGTCGCGCTCGACCCAGAACTACATCGGCACGCTGCCGGAATCGCCGGTGCTGACCAATCCGCTCTCGGCCTCGACGCTCAGCCTCAATCCGCAGAGCCGCTACCAGGTCACTGACGTGTTCGCCAACCAGACCGAGGCGACCTACAAGTCGGTCGACGGTCTCGGCTTCAAGCACACCACGACGGCCGGCGTCGAATACGACAACGAGCGGTCTTCGATCGACAAATATCTCGGGCTGAGCTCCGAAGTGACGACTGGCACATCGGCTTTCACGGGAAGCGGATCTCTCTCCGGCGTTAGCGTGTTCAATCCGCAATACACCAACATTCCGTTCCAGATTCCGTCAGGGCTATCCGGTCAGGCGACCAAGATCGGCATCGACACGGTCAGCGGCTACGTCATGGATACCGCGAACTGGAATGATTTCGTCATTCTCAATGGCGGCGTCCGTTACGACGACTACCAGCTCACGACGTCCGGATACGGCACGGTGAACGGCGTCAGCACATTCGGCAAGCAGTCGGCCGATTTCGGGATGCCGAATTTCAACGTCGGCCTCACACTGAAGCCGCTGCCGAACGGCAGCGTCTATGCGGCCTATGCGACCTCGTCCAACCCTGTCGGCGCCGAGTTCGACGGCACCAGCACCGCCTATGGCGGCATCAATCCGGTTCTCAACGGCGGCAATACCCAGATCTTCGGGCCGGAGAAGAACAAGGCCATCGAGGTCGGCACCAAATGGGAGCTGTTCGACCGGCATCTCCTGGTGACGGCCGCGCTATTCCAGACCGAGAAGGAAAACGCGCGCGAAGCGCAGAACGTCGGCAGCACCACCGCAGCCGCGGCGATCCCGGGTTGCGTCTATCCGGCCGGAACGACCGGCAACGTCTCCTGCATCACGGCGGGTGCAGCCTATCGCATCCGCGGCATCGATCTCGGTGTCGGCGGCAAGATCACCGACAAGTGGAGCGTGTTCGGTGGCCTCGTGCTGATGCAATCGGAAGTGACCAGGTCACTGGCACCGCCGGCCAACACGATCCTGTATTCGAGTAATGTCGGGCTGCCGCTCGCCAACGTCGCGCATCAGTCGTTCAGCATGTTGACGAAGTACCAGCTCACCGACATGTGGGAGCTCGGCGGGCAGGCGGTGTACCGCTCCAAGGTCTATGGCGGCACGCTGCTGGCGGCGAACCAGGGCACGTCGATCCCGAGCTACTGGCGCTTCGACGCCTTTGCCGAGGCCAAGATCGACAAGCACTGGACCATGAAGCTGTTCGTCAACAACATCTTCGACAAGCGTTACTACGACGCGCTGTACCAGAGCGCAGCACCCTTCGTGCTCGAGGCGCCAGGACGCGCTGCGTATCTGGTTGTGTCTGCGCGTTACTGACGGAGGCCTCGCGGCACAAGATGCTGGTCTGTATTCCCAACGTATTGAGCAAGGCTGATGTGGCGGACTTCCGCCGCATCATGGAGCAAGCCGAATGGGAAGACGGCCGCTCGACCGCGGGGGCTGCCTCCGCGATGGTCAAGCGCAACGAGCAGTTGCCGCCCGACAGCGAGGTCGCGCGGCAGCTCGGCAACCGGGTCCTGTCGGCGCTGTCGGCAAGCCCGCGCTTCATCTCGGCGGCGATCCCGCTTCGAATCTTTCCACCCTTGTTCAACCGCTACGCAGCAAGCGACGGGCACCATTTCGGCCTGCATGTCGACAATGCGGTGCGGGGCGACAGGCTGACGGGCTTGCGGATCCGCACCGACCTGTCGGTCACACTGTTTTTATCGGAGCCGGAAGACTATGATGGCGGCGAGCTCGTCATCGAAGACCTCTACGGATCGCACGAAATCAAGCTGCCGGCAGGCGATCTCGTGGTTTATCCTGCGTCCAGCTTGCATCTGGTCACGCCGGTCACGCGGGGGACCCGGGTAGCGTCTTTTTTCTGGCTGCAGAGCATGGTACGGGATGCCCACGCGCGCAGCCTGATCTTTGATCTCGACACCGCGATCCAGGCTCTGGTGGAGCGGCTGGGGCGCGATGACCCTGAAACGGTCAAATTGACCGGGATTTATCACAACCTGATCCGTCACTGGGCTGAAGTGTAACTGATGATGACATTCAAGTTCCCCGTTGCATCCGCCATGATCGCCTCGCTGGCGATGCTGTTGCTGGCCGCGCCGTCTTCGGCGCAGCAGCAAACGGCGCCTGCCGCGCAGCCCGTGACCCGGCCCCAGCCCGCAGCCGTGGCCCAACCGCAGGCGGTGCAGCCTGCAGCGGCTCAGCCTGCGACGGCCCAGCCTGCTACTGCTCAGGCCGCGCCGGCAGCCCAGCCGGCGACCGCAGCGCCGCAAGCACAGGTGACACCGGCCGCTGCGGCTCCGGCACCGGCGGCGCTCGATGTGTCATCGGGCGCGCCTGCGAGCGGCGATGGCAAGGCGCTGAAATCGACCGCGACCGGCCTGCACGAATTGTCGCCGTGGAATATGTTCTTGAACGCCGACATCATCGTGAAGGCGGTGATGCTCGGTCTTGCGTTCGCATCGCTCGTGACCTGGACGGTGTTCATCGCCAAGATGGTCGAGCTGACCGTCGCGCAAAGCAAGCTGCGCGGCGCGCTCGCCAAGATCGCTGAATCGCGCTCGCTCGCCGAAGCGCAGTTCGCGCTAGGCGCCAAGGGCACCGTGCTGTCGTCGTTCATCGGCGCGGCGATGCGCGAGGGGCGCCTGTCGGCGGGCATCTCGAGCGATGCCGGCATCAAGGAACGCGCGGCCTCGAGCTTTGCCGAGATCGTGCGCGCCGAAGCCCGCAAGATCCGCATCGGCATGGGCCTGCTCGCGACCATCGGCGCAACGTCGCCGTTCGTCGGCCTGTTCGGCACCGTCTGGGGCATCATGAACAGCTTCATCGGCATTTCGAAGTCGCAGACGACGAACCTTGCCGTGGTGGCGCCGGGCATCGCGGAAGCGCTGCTCGCAACCGCGATCGGCCTCGTCGCGGCGATCCCCGCGGTCATCATCTACAACCATTTCTCGCGCGTCACGAAGGTCTATCTCGAGCTCGTCAACCGCGCCTCGGGCGCCGCGGGGCGGCTGCTGTCGCGCGATCTCGATCGCACCCATGGCAGCATTCCCGGCGAGGTTCCGCGCAGCGCGCACGGGCGCGCCGCCGCGGCGGAGTAGGCGATGGCAGTCTCGATCTCCGAGAACGACGGCGACGACGATTTCGCGGAATCCCACGAGATCAACGTCACGCCGTTCATCGACGTGATGCTGGTGCTGCTGATCATCTTCATGGTGGCGGCACCGCTCTCGACCGTCGACCTGCCGATCGATCTGCCGACCTCCAGCGCGACGCCGCAGAAGAAGCCGGACAAGCCGACCTATCTCAGCATCAAGCCGGACCTGACGTTGGCGATCGGGGAGAACGCAGTGAAGCGGGCCGACCTGATCAATTCGCTGGATGCGGTGCCCGACATGAGCCGGGACAAATACGTGTTCCTGCGCGCCGATCGCATGGTGCCCTATGGCGAGCTGATGGGCGTCATGGAGCTGTTGCGCGCCGGCGGCTACACGCATGTGAAGCTGGTCGCGCTCGAGGGCGTGCCGGGCGCGCCCGCGGCCCCGCAGGCCGAGCCGGCCAAACCCTGACGGCGATCAGCGATGTCCACCAACCCCGATCTCGATCTGCGGACGTCGAAGCGGCTCTGGGTGATCGCCGCGGTGACGGCGGTCGGGCTGCATCTGGGCGGCGCGGCGCTGGCGCTGACGAATTTGCGCGGCGACGACGGCGACGAGGGGCTTGGTGCTGCCGGCGCGGAGTACGCCGTCGAGCTTGCGTCCGCGACCGACGAGGATAACCCGGCGCCCCCTGGACCGGAGGACCGTGCGCAGGAAGCTTCGCCGGAAATGACCCAGCAGAAGGCGGAGGTCAAGGAGACCGATCTTCCGCAGGCCAAGCCGACCGAAACTGAGGACGCCGATCGCCTCGTCACGGAAGACAATAGCAAGAAGCCGAAGGAGGACGAGGCGCAGGTCGCCAAGGTTCAGACCGAGACGAGCGAGGCCGCCGAGCAGCACCAAGACCAATCGCCAACCAAGCTGGAAGACGCTTCGCGTCAGTCGGAGACGACCAAGGCGCCCAATCCCGGGATCGGCAAGGACAAGTTCGCGCTGACCGCCAAATGGGGCAAGAAGATCAGCGCCTATCTCGACTTGCACAAGAAATTCCCGGAGAACAGCAAGACCAAGGAGGGCAAGGTGAAGCTTGCCCTGGTGCTCAATCGCCTCGGCAAGGTCTTGTCCGTTGCGGTGATGGAAACGTCCGGGGATGCCGCGTTCGACGACGCAGCGGTCTCGATGGTCCACCGCTCCGATCCGGTGCCGGCGCCGCCGGCCGGACTGACCGAGGACCAGTTCTCCTTCACACTTCCCGTCACGTTCAACAAACCGAAGAAGTAGCTGTCGTCATTCCCCGATGCGCAATTGTGCATCGGGGAATGACGGGTACTCAGCTCTTCTTCACGAGTGGGCAGACGCTCTTCTCGAGCGGCAACCAGGCTTCATCCGCCGGGATCGTCGCGATCAGCTTGTAATAGTCCCACGGATATTTCGACTCCGAAGGCTTCTTCACCTCGAACAGGTAGGCGGGGTGGATCTTGCGGCCGTCGACGCGGATTGAGCCCTTGCCGAACAGCGGATCGTCGGTCGGCAGCTCCTTCATCTTGGCGACCACGGCGCGGCCGTCATGCGGATTGCCGCCGAGTGCCTCCAGCGCCTTGAAATAGTGGATCAGCGACGAATAGACGCCGGCCTGCACCATGGTCGGCGGGTTCTTCTTGAAGCGCTCCATGAAGCGCTTGGTGAAGGCGCGGGTCTGATCGTTCATGTCCCAGTAGAACGTCTCGGTGAAGTTCAGGCCCTGCGCAACGTTGAGGCCGAGCGCATTGATGTCGGTAATGAACAGCAGCATGCCGGCGAGCCGCTGGCCGCCCGAGACGATGCCGAATTCGGCGGCCTGCTTGATTGCGTTGGTGGTGTCGCCGCCGGCATTGGCAAGGCCGACGATCTTGGCCTTCGAGCTTTGTGCCTGCAGCAGGAAGGACGAGAAGTCTGCGTTGTTGAGCGGATGCTTGACGCTGCCGAGCACCTTGCCGCCATTCGCGGTGACGACATTCGAGGTGTCGCGCTCCAGCGCCTGGCCGAACGCATAGTCCGCGGTGAGGAAGAACCAGGTGTCGCCGCCGGATTTCACCAGCGCCTTGCCGGTGCCGTTGGCGAGCATGTAGGTATCGTAGACCCAGTGCACCGTGTTCGGCGAGCACTGCGCGCCCGTGAGGTCGGACGAGGCAGAGCCCGAGTTCAAATTGACGACGTTCTTCTCCTTGGCGAGGTTGGCGATCGCAAGCCCGACATTGGACGCCGCCAGATCGACGAACACGTCGACCTTCTCGACATCGATCCACTGCTTGCCGATATTGACCGCAACATCCGGCTTGTTCTGGTGGTCGGCCGAGATCAAATCGATCTTCCAGCCCTTGGCCAGCAGCCCGGAATCCTCGATTGCCATCTGCGCCGCGACCGTCGAGCCGGGACCGCCGATATCCTGATAGAGTCCGGACTGATCGCCAAGCGCGCCGACCTTGGCGACCTTGTCCATCGTCTGCGCCGACGCTGTGCCGGCGAACACGAGACTCGTGGTCGCGGCCAGGGCTGTCGTGACCAGGGCTGCAATGGAACGCTTCATCTTCCCTCCAGTATGATTTTGTTTTTTGAGTTCCGCATTATGCCCGGCATCGGGCGCATCGCCTAGGGCGCTGCTTCGATCGAGCGCGCGCGATATTCCACGCCGCGGTGATTGAATGGCCGATGACGCGCGACGCGATGCCGCGGCGTTCGCGTGTCTGTCATGAATGTGTCGAACGGGATGAAGCGCGGGCGGCGCTATTTCCAGTAGTAGCGGATCGCGACGTAGACCACGACGAGGCAGGCGAAGATCAGCGCCACCGGCATCGGACGCTTGGCGTTCGGGTCCGATGTGGCCGCTTTCTTGGCGGGCAGGCGGCGGAACGCGGTGACGTTGCCGGTGTCGGCAACCGGTTCGCGCGTGCGCGCCGGAACCTCGGGCGCCTTTCCGGCGCCGCCCATTTCCGCATAATAGGTGCGGTACATCTCCTGGATCGTCGCCTCGCTGGCCTCGGCGTCGGTCATCTGCTCCAGCAGCCTCTTGTAGATGGCCAGGAAATTCTGCGCCTCGGGCGGCAAAGCAGAAGCGCCGTTCAGCTTCGCCATCATCTTCCAGGTTGCAAAGTCAGCCCGCGCACGCGTGTCGGCGCGTCGTGCAATCAGCATATCGGCAGCTTTGATCACCATGGCCTCGAAGCGTTCCTGTCCCTACGCATGATCCGGAGATTGGCACCGAATTCCGGTCAGATCATGCGCCAAATCAAAGGCTATGTGTTTCCGGTAATGAGGAGAAGGGCATTGATCACATAGCCGGTCAGAGTTCGCAGTATCGTTGAAATAACATCAAGATTTAGGCCGACTTGCCTGCCAATCACGGGCAGCAGGATCAGAAGGCCGATCAGGATCAGCATGCCGTAGGGCTCCAGCCGGGCCAGCGGGATCGCCAGCGGCCGCGGCAGCAGCCCGACCGCGACCCTTCCGCCGTCCAGCGGCGGGATCGGCATCATGTTGAAGATCGCGAGCACGATGTTGATCAGGAACGCGTTTTTCAGATTGTCCGCAGTCCATTTTGCCGCATCTGCCGGAACCAATGGCAGCGCGTGGAATGCCAGCGCCGCTACGGTCGCCAGGATGATGTTGGTGACCGGGCCGGCCAGCGCCACCCAGACCATGTCGAGCTTGGGATGGTTCAGCTTGCGGAAGCTCACGGGCACCGGCTTGGCGTAGCCGAACAGGAACGGCGAATGCGCGAACAGCAGCACCGCCGGCAGGATCAGCGTGCCGAACGGGTCGATATGTTTCAGCGGGTTGAAGCTGACGCGCCCGAGCTTCCAGGCGGTGTCGTCGCCGAGCCGGTGGGCGACGAAGCCGTGTGCGGCTTCGTGAAACGTGATCGCGATGACCAGCGGCAGGACCCAGACGGAGACGTCGTAGAGGGAAATGTTCAATGGCGTGCCGCCCTTTGGGTTCGCTCGGGAATGACCTTCAGGCTAGCACGGATTCGGCGGCGGCTTTGCGGGTGCTTGGTCGCGGGTCAGGATGTCTCCGGTGAGACCACGCGAGCCTGGTGCGGCTGCGTGGTCGCGATCCAGATGCCGGCAAACACGGTGACGATCCCGGCGACAAGATTCCAGCTCAGCGGCTCGCCGAGCAGGACCGCACCGACCAGCGCGGCCGCGATCGGATTGACGGTGACCGAGATCGCCACCCGGGTTGGCGTCGTCCGCTCCAGCGCGAAGGCCCAGAGATAGAAGGTGAGCGCCGCGCCGAACGCGCCAAGATAGGTCGCGCCGAACCATTGCGGCGCGCCAAACTCCGCGACCGGCGCAAAACTGCCGCGCAGCAGCGAGGCCGCGATCAGGACCACGGCCCCGGCAGCCATCGCGAGCGTGGTGAAGGGGATCGGGCCGGAGCGGCGGATGAAGGGCTTCGACCAGATGCTGTAGAGCGCCATGCAAAGCGCGGCCGCGACCATCAAGAGATCGCCGCGCCAGGCGTCCGGCGGAGCCGTGGCAAGGCCGGAGAGCAGCGCCATCGCGACACCAAGGATGGTGACCAGCACGCCCGTGGCCTTGCGCGCGGTGAGTGGCTCGGCACCGAGCGCTGCGCCGACCAGCATGGTCAGCAGCGGCAAAGTCGAGAGCGCAAGCGCGCCCCGCGCGGCAGTCGTGAAAATCAGCGAGGCGTTGAACAGGATCGGAAACACCGCGAAGAACAGCAGGCCGAGGCCGGTGACACCGAGCCAGTCGCGCCGCGGCGGCCAGCTTCCAGGTTGTAGCAATGCGAGCGGCAGCAGCAGCAGGACGCCGATGCCGAACCGGAACGCGCCGATCGCCAATGGATCGATCGCGCCGACCAGGAACCGCGTCGCTCCGATCGAGGTTCCGCCGATCGCACTCGACAACACCGCGGCCGATACGCCCCAGATTTCGCCCATCCCGATCGATCCCTCTGTTTCGCTTGCGCAACCTAGGGAAGGGGAGGTATCCATGGAATGGAATAAATATGATGATTAAAATCAAGATTTGTTATGAGCGCGCCCGTCCTCGACCCGGATCTGCTGCAAGCCTTTGTCGCGGTGGCGGACCATCGCTCCTTCACCCGGGCCGCCTCGGCGCTGAACCGGACCCAATCCGCCGTCAGCATGCAGGTGAAGCGGCTGGAAGAACGGCTGCAGGCCGAGTTGTTTCACCGCAGCACATCCAGCGTCGACCTCAGCGCAGCCGGCGAAGGGTTGCTGGGTTACGCCCGCCGCATCTTGAGCCTCAACGCGGAAGCGATCGGCCGGGTGCGCGAGCACGGCACCGACGGGCAGGTTCGCCTCGGCGTGATGGATGACTACGGCACTTTGATCGTGCCGCCGCTGCTCAAGGAATTTGTCGCCAACTATCCGCTGATCCAGGTCGAGATGGAGACCGGGCTGACATCGTCGATGCCCGACCGGCTCGGCGAAGCCTATGACCTCGTGATCGCGATGCATCCGGAAGGGCGCGGCGAGGGCGAGTTGCTGCGCACCGAGCAGGCGGTGTGGGCCGCCAGTGCATCGCATCGTGTCGAAGAAATGGATCCGCTGCCGGTCGCGCTCTATCCGCAGGGCTGCCTGTTTCGGAGCTGGGCGATGCAGGCGCTGGACGAAGCGAGTCGGCCATGGCGGCTCGCCTTTGTCAGCCATAGCCTGTCTGCGGTCGAGGCAATCGCGGCGCAGGGCCTCGCTGTGACCGTGGTCAAGTCCGGCACCTTTCCGCCGGCGCTGCGGCGCCTGACGGCGCGTGATGGCATGCCGCGGCTGCCGCGGGCCGAAATCCGCCTGCACCGCGCGCCAAAGCTGTCGCGCGCGGCATCACTCTTGGCAGATCACCTGGTCGCCGCGCTTCGGCAGCCGGCGAAGCGGGCGAGCTAGTACGTCGCCCGGCCGCCCGAGATGTCGAACACCGCGCCGGTCGAGAAGGCGCAGTCTTCCGAAGCCAGCCAAGCCACCATCGAAGCCAGTTCCTCGACCTGCACGAAGCGGGCCTTCGGAATCTTCGACAGCATGAAGTCGATATGGGCTTGCGTCATCTGGTCGAAGATCGCGGTCTTCGCCGCGGCCGGCGTCACCGCATTGACCAGGATGTCGTGCTGCGCGAGCTCCTTTCCGAGCGATTTCGTCAGCGCGATCAGGCCAGCCTTCGACGAGGAATAGTGCGCGGCGTTCGGGTTACCTTCCTTGCCGGCGATCGAGGCGATGTTGACGATGCGGCCGTATTTCTGGCCGATCATGGTCGGCACGATCGCCTTGCAGCAGATGAAGGGACCCTCGAGATTGATGCGCATCACCCGGCGCCAGTCGTCGAGATCGGTTTCCCAGACGGGCTTGTTGGCGCCGGTGATACCGGCATTGTTGACCAGGATGTCGATCTTGCCGAATGCCCTGAGCGTCTGATCGCGCGCGGCGTCGACCGCATCGGGATCGGCGATGTCGGTCTTGATCGCCATCACGTTCTCGCCAATCGCCCGCGCGGTCTTCTCCGCCAGCGGCTGGTCGAAATCCCAGATCGCGACCTTGGCGCCGGATGCGACGAAGCGCTCGGTGATGGCGCGGCCGAACCCCTGCGCGCCGCCGGTGACGACGGCGCAGCGGCCGTTGAGATCGATTTTGTTCATGCTGAATGCCTTTGCGTGCCCGTCAGAGCATGAAGCCGCCGTCGACGACCATGTCGACGCCGGTGGTGAAAGCCGCTTCGTCGCTCGCAAGATACACCGCCATGGCCGCGATTTCCTCGGCGGTGCCGAGCCGGCCCATCTTCTGGCGGGCGACGAACTTCTCGCGTCCGTCCGGACCCGCGGCGGCCGCGCGCTCCAGCATCGAGGGCGTCTCGACGGTGCCGGGGCAGATCGCATTGCAGCGGATGCCCTGGGTGATGAAGTCGAGCGCGACCGCGCGCGTGAGCAGCGAAACCGCCGCCTTCGACGCACTGTAGACGTAGCGATTGGCCGGGGGCCGCAATGCCGCGCAGGACGAAATGTTGACGATGCTGCCGCCTCCGCCTGCCAGCATCGCAGGCAGAAACGCCTTGATGGTCCGGTGCATGGACTTGACGTTGAGATCGAACGAGAAGTCGAAGTCTTCGTCCGAGCACTCCAGAATGGTGCCGTGATGCACGAAGCCCGCCGCATTGAGCAGGATGTCGATCTTGCCGACACGCTTGGCGAAGCTGTTGACATCGGCCGTGCTGCGAACGTCCAGCCGCGCGGTCTCGGCGATGCCTTCCTTGCCCAGCGTGGCGATGCCGCTCTCGTTGATGTCGGTGGCGATCACGGTCGCGCCTTCACGGGCGAATGCGATCGCGCATGCACGCCCGATGCCCGCCGCCGCGGCGGTGACAACGGCGCGTTTGCCCTTCAGTCTGTCTGACATGCTTTTCTTCCCTTCCTCTTGCCCGTCATTCCGGGGCGCGCGCAGCGCGAACCCGGAATCTCGAGAATCCGGGTCTGGTGCTTACGCACCATCCCGGAATGACGGTTGATGCTTCAGTGATTGTCCCGCGCCACGCCGACCTTGCCGGCAATGTCGTGGTAGCGCGTCGCGAGCTCGAGGCAGGCGCCGGTGGCGTGCTGGCCGACGGTCTGGCGGTAGAGCTCCTGCCACGGCGTCTGGTTGGCCGGGTGCGGGAAGCCGCCCTTGGCCTTCAGCTCGGCGCGGCGGGTGCGCAGCTCATCCTCGGAGATCATGATGTTGGCGCTGCCTTTGTTGAGGTCGATGCGCACCTTGTCACCGCTCCTCAGGATCGCGAGCCCGCCATCGGCCGCGGCCTCCGGCGAGGCGTTGAGGATCGACGGCGAGCCCGAGGTGCCGGACTGCCGGCCGTCGCCGATGCAGGGCAGGGACAGGATGCCGCGTTTGATCAGCGCCGCCGGCGGCTGCATGTTCACCACCTCGGCGCCGCCGGGATAGCCGATCGGGCCGGTGCCGCGGATGAACAGGATGCAGTGCTCGTCGATGTCGAGCGCCGGATCCTCGATCCGCGCGTGATAGTCCTCCGGGCCCTCGAACACGACGGCGCGGCCCTCGAAGGCGTTGAGGTCCTTCGGGTTGGACAGATAGCGGTCGCGGAATTCCTTCGAGATCACGCTGGTCTTCATGATCGCGGAATCAAACAGATTGCCGCGCAGCACGATGAAGCCGGCATCCTTCACCAGCGGCTTGTCGTAGCCCCAGATCACGTCGCCGTCGGGCTTCGGCGCTTCCTTGCAATTCTCGC
Organism: Bradyrhizobium sp. UFLA03-84; assembly: GCF_002289535.1. Taxonomy (NCBI): domain Bacteria; kingdom Pseudomonadati; phylum Pseudomonadota; class Alphaproteobacteria; order Hyphomicrobiales; family Nitrobacteraceae; genus Bradyrhizobium; species Bradyrhizobium sp. UFLA03-84. Next base: position 680,029 of record NZ_NSJY01000014.1, read on the forward strand.
CCATGGTGCGGCCGTTGACGGTGAGAGCGCCTTCATGGATGCGCTTGTGCTTGATCAGCTCGCGTACGACCGAGGGCACGCCGCCGGCGCGGTGATATTCCTCGCCGAGATAGAAGCCCGCCGGCTGCATGTTGACCAGCAGCGGCACGTCGTGGCCGTATTTCTGCCAGTCGTCGATCGACAGCTCGACGCCGACATGGCGCGCCAGTGCATTGATGTGGATCGGCGCGTTGGTCGAGCCGCCGATCGCGGAGTTGACCACGATGCAGTTCTCGAACGCCTCGCGGGTCAGGAAGTCCGACGGCTTCAAATCTTCCCAGACCATGTCGACGATGCGTTTGCCGGTCTCGTAGGCGATCTGGCCGCGTTCGCGATAGGGCGCCGGGATCGCGGCGCAGCCCGGCAGCGAGAAGCCGAGCGCTTCGGCGAGCGAATTCATCGTGGAAGCGGTGCCCATCGTGTTGCAGTGACCGACCGAGGGTGCCGAGGAGGCCACGATCTCGATGAACTGCTCATAGTCGATCTCGCCCGCGGCGAGCCGTTCGCGCGCCTTCCACACCACGGTGCCGGAGCCGGTGCGCTGGCCTTCGTGCCAGCCGTTGAGCATCGGGCCGCCCGACAGCACGATCGCCGGCAGGTTCACGGTCGCCGCCGCCATCATGCACGCCGGCGTGGTCTTGTCGCAGCCGGTGGTCAGCACGACACCGTCGAGCGGATAGCCGAACAGCACCTCGACGAGGCCGAGATAGGCGAGGTTGCGGTCGAGCGCCGCGGTCGGGCGCTTGCCGGTCTCCTGGATCGGATGGGTCGGAAACTCCATCGCGATGCCGCCGGCGGCGCGGATGCCCTCGCGGACGCGGTGGGCGAGCTCGAGGTGATGCCGGTTGCAGGGCGACAGGTCGTTGCCGGTCTGTGCGATGCCGATGATCGGCTTGCCCGACTGCAATTCCTCGCGGGTCAGGCCGTAATTGAGATAGCGCTCGAGATAGAGCGCGGTCATGCCCGGATTGTGCGGGTTGTCGAACCATTCCTGGGAGCGGAGCCTGCGGCCCTTGCCCTTTGTGGTCTCGCCTGCGGCGCTGTGCCCGTTGGTATGGGGTTTTGTCATTGGTTTCTCCCGCAATGCAAATCGTGCTGGGCCCATTCAAGGGCTCTGGTTCAACGTTGTTCTACCTTGCGCAAATCGTCGGGCATTACAAACCCAGGCGATCAGGCACAGGTGTTTCGATGGATGAATTGGACCTTAGTTGAAGGCGCTTGGTTGCGCTATCATTTTGTCATTTTTCGCGTCCTTGTGACGGGCTGGTGTCAAGTGCATGTCAGCTGCGTCGCGCCGAGCTTTGCCGTTCCATGACACTGAAGCCGAGGTCGACGACGGGCTTAGCGGGACGGCGGCCTTCCAGCGTCTCGATCACCATCATGGCAGCGTTTCTGCCCATTTCGTAACGATTGGTGCGCACGCTGCTCAGCGTCGGCTCGCTCGACGCCATGAATTCGAGGTCGTTGAAGCCGACGATCGCCATCTGCTCCGGCACCGCCACGTGGCGGCGCTTGCATTCGAACAGCGCGCCGAGTGCAAGGTCGTCATTGACGCAGAACACCGCGTCGATGTCGGGCGCTTTGGCGAGCAGGTCGGCAAACAGCGTCCCGCCCAGCGTCACCGAGGTCGGTATCGCCGTGGTGACGATGAGCTGCGGATCGAACAGGGCGGCCTCGGTCATCGCGGCGCGATAGCCGTCAAGCCGCCGCTGCACCCGCGGATCCATTCGCGCGCCGAGGAAGCCGATCCGCCGGTAGCCCTGCGCAAGGAGGTGGGCGATCGCGGCTTTTGCCGCGTCAAAATGCGAGAATCCGATCATCATGTCGATCGGCGAGGGGCCGACCTCCATGATTTGCACGATCGGGCAATCCACTGCCTCCATGACGCGGCGGGAATCGGCGGTCTGGTTGATGCCGGTAATGATCAGCCCGGCCGGCTTCTGTGCCAGAAAAAGACGCAGCAGGCGCTCTTCCTGCAGGATGCTGTAGCGGGTGTTGGCGAGCTGAATGCTGTAGCGGCTGCCGTCGAGCGCGTCATAGATGCCGCGCAGCACGTCCGCGAACACGTTGTTGGTCAGCGACGGGATCAGGACACCGATCACCTCGGTACGCTGCGACGCAAGCGCGCGTGCCGCGAGATTGGGCACGTAACCGAGTTCTTTTGCCGCACTCTCGACCCGGGCGCGCTTGCCGGCCGAGAGCGCGTCCGGATTCCTGAAGAAACGCGAGGCCGTAATCGGACTGACGCCGGCGAGCTTCGCGACTTCGGCGAGCCGGATCTTGCCAGGCGTGATGCGCTTTCGGGCCATTTGCCGCTCATATCACGACGTTCGTCGCAGACAAACCGATATTGACAGCGCTACCAAGCGATTGCTAATCGAACGATTGCCAAAACCGGATAAACTGCGGACAATATCGCCAGTCCAACAGAGCCGCGCGCCCAGCGTGGCCGGAACAAAACAGAGCGGTGGCGGCACTCGTCGTACGCCGTCGGGAACTTGAGGGAGGGAAGTGGATGTCGTCGGTCCAGATTCGCGACGTGCGGAAATCGTTCGGCAATTTTGAAGTCCTGCACGGCGTGTCGATCCCGATCGAGGACGGCGAGTTCGTCGTTCTGGTCGGCCCGTCGGGCTGCGGCAAGTCGACCCTGCTGCGCATGCTGGCGGGACTTGAGAACATCACCTCAGGAACGATCTCGATCGGCGACCGCGTCGTCAACAATGTCCAGCCCAAAGAGCGCGACATTGCGATGGTGTTCCAGAACTACGCGCTTTATCCGCACATGACGGTCGCCGACAATATGGGCTTCTCGCTGAAGCTGCGCGGCGCCAAGCCCGAGGAAATCTCGACCGGCGTCAAGCGCGCGGCGGAAATCCTCGCTTTGACCCCGCTGCTCGAACGCTATCCCCGCCAGCTCTCCGGCGGCCAGCGCCAGCGTGTCGCGATGGGCCGCGCCATCGTGCGCGATCCCCAGGTGTTCCTGTTCGACGAGCCGCTGTCGAACCTCGACGCCAAGCTGCGCGTCGCGATGCGCACCGAGATCAAGGAGCTGCACCAGCGGCTGAAGACCACGACGGTCTACGTCACCCACGACCAGATCGAGGCCATGACCATGGCCGACAAGATCGTGGTGATGCATGACGGCATCGTCGAGCAGATGGGGTCGCCGCTCGAGCTCTACGACACGCCGGCGAACCAGTTCGTGGCCGGCTTCATCGGCTCGCCCGCGATGAACTTCCTCAAGGGCAATGTGAAGGTGAACGGCGCCGCCTATTTCGAGGGACCGAACGGGGTCAAGCTGCCTCTGAAATCGGCGCCGGCCAATTCCGACGGCAAGCCCGCGGTGTACGGCGTGCGGCCGGAGCATTTCACGATCGCCGATGACGGCGCCGAGGCCGAAATCGTGGTGGTCGAGCCGACCGGGTCGGAGACCCAGGTGTTCGCCAAGCTTGGCGGCGAGCAGGTCGTCGCCGTGTTCCGCGAGCGCCATCTGTTCAATCCCGGCGACAAGGTTCGGCTCAAGCCGGATCCGGCGCTGGTCCATCTGTTCGATGATGCGACGGGGAAACGACTGAATAGCTGACGGACTGATCGATCATAATGGCCGACCAACAGGCCAGATCAAAAAACAATAAAAACACATACATTATTGGGAGGAAGGACGATGCACGATTTGACTCGCCGCTCGCTACTTCAGGGCGGCACCGCGCTGGCCGCAACCGGGATGCTCACCGGGCCGGCGCTATTTGACTTCGCCAAAGCCTGGGCGCAGAGCGCGCCGTGGAAGGCGGAGCCCGGCGCCAAGCTCACCGTGATGCGCTGGAAGCGCTTCGTGCCCGCGGAAGACGATGCGTTTAACGCCATGGTGGCGGCCTTCAAGGCGGCAACCGGCACCGAGATGAACGTATTCAGCGAGTCCTTCGAGGACGTGCAGCCGAAGGCTTCGGTCGCCGCCAACACCGGCTCGGGCCTCGACCTCGCCTGGGGCCTGCACACGCTGCCGCAGCTGTTCCCGACCAAGGTCCTCAAGATGAACGACGTTGCCGATTATCTCGGCACCAAGTATGGCGGCTGGACGGATGCCGCCGCCAAGACCTGCAAGCTGGGCAATGATTGGCTCGGCATCCCCGTCGCCACCAACGGCGGGTATATGACCTATCGCAAGTCAGCGACCGACAAGGCGGGCTTCAAGGAATTCCCGAAAGATTTTCCGGGCTTCCTCGAGATGTGCAAGGCATTGAAGGCGAACAACACGCCGGCCGGCTTTGCGCTGGGACATGCCAGCGGCGACGCCAACGGCTGGCTGCACTGGCTGCTCTGGGGCCACAACGCCTGGACCGTCGACAAGGACGACAAGGTCATCATCAACTCGCCGGAAACGATGAAGGCGCTGGAATATGCAAAGGCGCTGTCGGAGACCTTCATTCCCGGCGTCGCATCCTGGAACGACTCCTCGAACAACAAGGCGTTCCTGGCCGGCGAGCTCTATTGCACGCTGAATGGCATTTCCATCTACGTGGCCGCCAAAACCGACCCCACCAAGAAGGAACTTGCCGAAGACACCTATCACGCGCTCCATCCGATCGGCCCGATCGGCAAGCCGACGGAATTGCAGCTGGCGTTCCCGATCCTTGCCTTCAACTTCACGAAGTATCCGAATGCCGCAAAGGCGTTTGTCGCGTTCATGCTGGAGAAGGCGCAGTACGACAAGTGGCTGGATGGCGCTCAGGGCTATCTTACGCAAACACTGAATGCCTATGAGTCGGCGCCGGTGTGGACGGCGGACCCCAAGAACGCCGTGTTCGCACAGGCCTCCAAGCGCACGCTGCCGGCCTCCGGCATCGGCACGCCCGGCGAGAAGGCGGCGACCGCAATCGCAGACTTCATCGTGGTCGACATGTTCGCGAACTACTGCACTGGTGCCAAGGACGCCAAGGCTGCGATGGTGGAAGCCGAACGGCAGCTGAAGCGCATCTATCGCTGATGTGATCGGCGCGGGCGGCGGATCGCCGCCGCTCGCACCATCATTGGAATGCCATCATTGGAAGCTCGCGTAGTCATGCTCAATCCGTTGAGCAATCGGGATATCGCCTATGGCTGACATTGCGCTCGCGCCGCGACGTGCGAAGACCGAAATCCGCGAAGCGACCGCCTGGGACAAGTTGCGCCACAACAAGAACTGGCTCGGCTTCTGGTTCATGGTGCCGGCGATGGCGTTCCTGATCTTCTTCCTGGCCTATCCGCTGGGGCTCGGGATCTGGCTCTCGTTCACGGATGCGCGGATCGGGCGCGTCGGCCACTACATCGGCACCGAGAACTACGAGTGGCTGTGGGACGATTCGATCTTCTGGCTGTCGGTTTTCAACACGCTGCTCTACACGTCCATTGCCAGCGCCATCAAATTCGCGGTCGGGCTGTATCTCGCGCTGCTCCTCAATGAGCGCATGCCGTTCAAGGCGCTGCTGCGCGCCGCCGTGCTGATCCCCTTCATCGTGCCGACCGTGCTGTCGGCACTGGCGTTCTGGTGGATCTTCGATTCCCAGTTCTCGATCATCTCCTGGTCGCTGAAGCATCTCGGCCTGATCACGCAGAACATCAATTTCCTCGGCGACAGCACCTGGGCCCGCATCTGCGTGATCTTCGCCAATATCTGGCGCGGCGTGCCGTTCGTCGCGATCACGCTGCTGGCAGGCCTGCAAACGGTGCAGCCGTCGCTCTATGAAGCGGCGACGCTGGATGGCGCCTCGCGCTGGCAGATGTTCCGCTTCATCACATATCCCTTGCTGACGCCGATCATCGCCGTCGTGATGACGTTCTCGGTGCTGTTCACCTTCACCGACTTCCAGCTGATCTGGGCGATGACCCGCGGCGGCCCGGTCAACGCCACCCATCTGATGGCGACGCTGTCCTACCAGCGCGCGATCATCGCGGGACAATTGGGCGAAGGGGCTGCGATCTCGAGCGCGATGATCCCGTTCCTGCTCGCCGCGATCATGGTGTCCTGGTTCGGCCTGCAGCGCCGGAAGTGGCAACAGGGAGAGAGCAATGACTGATCTCTCCCGCTTGCTGGTTTCTTTGCGCGAACGGGGCGAGCCCCGCGCGCGCCCGGGAGAAAACAATGACTGATCTCCCCGCACAGAAGGCCGACCTCAAGTCCATCCTATCGACGCCGGCCCGCGTCGATAACAGCGAGGGCATGAGCTATTTGCAGTCGGTGCCGCGGCGGATCGTGACGCTCTACATCCCGCTGTCGATCATCGTCATCATCCTGCTGTTCCCGTTCTATTGGATGGGGCTGACCGCGATCAAGCCGGACGACCAGCTGCTCGACCTAGACAAGTACAATCCGTTCTGGACCTGGAATCCGACCTTCAAGCACATCCACAAGCTACTGTTCGAGAGCTACTATCCGCACTGGCTCTGGAACACGATGTATGTGGCGATCGGCGCCACCGTGCTGTCGATCATCGCGAGCGTGCTCGCGGCCTACGCGATCGTGCGGCTGCGCTACAAGGGCGCCAATGTCGTCGGCGGCCTGATCTTCCTGGCCTATCTGGTGCCGCCGTCGATCCTGTTCATTCCGCTTGCCACCGTCGTGTTCCAGTACGGTCTGTTCGACTCGCCGTTGGCGCTGATCCTGACCTATCCGACCATCCTGATCCCGTTCTCGACCTGGCTTCTGATGGGCTATTTCAAGACCATCCCGTTCGAGCTCGAGGAGTGCGCGCTGATCGACGGCGCCAGCCGCTGGCAGATCCTGATCAAGATCGTGCTGCCGCTTGCTATTCCCGGCCTGATCTCGGCCTTCATCTTCTGCTTCACGCTGTGCTGGAACGAGTTCATCTATGCGCTGACGTTCCTGCAATCGACCCCGAACAAGACCGTGCCGGTCGCCATCGTCAACGAATTCGTCGACGGTGACATCTATCGCTGGGGCTCCCTGATGGCAGGGGCGCTATGCGGCTCGCTGCCGCTGGTTATTCTTTACGCCTTCTTCGTTGAGCATTATGTCTCGGCGATGACGGGTGCCGTGAAGGAATAGGCGCAAGGCCCGCATCTGAATTCGAACAAGAGAAAAGAAAAAGGAGCAGGGTCGTGCACATTCTGATTCTGGGCGCCGCCGGCATGGTCGGCCGCAAGCTGACCGAACGCTTGCTGCGCGAGGGCCGTCTCGGCAAGCAGGACATCTCCAGGATGACCCTGCAGGATGTGGTCGCGCCGGCCAAGCCCGCGAATGCCTCGATCCCGGTCAATGTGGTCGCCTCCGATTTTGCCGACGCCGGCGCTGCCGCGCCCCTGATCGCCGAGCGCCCCGACGTGATCTTCCATCTCGCCGCGATCGTCTCGGGCGAGGCAGAGGCCGAGTTCGACAAGGGCTACCGGATCAATCTCGACGGTACCCGCTACCTGATCGACGCGATCCGCGCCGTCGGCGGTGGCTATAAGCCGCGGCTGGTGTTCACCTCCTCGATCGCGGTGTTCGGCGCCCCGTTCCCGGAGAAGATCGGCGACGAGTTCTTCCACACACCGCTGACGAGCTATGGCACGCAGAAGTCGATCTGCGAGCTCCTGATCAACGACTACACCCGCAGGGGTCTGCTCGACGGCATCTCCATCCGCCTGCCGACGATCTGTGTGCGTCCGGGCAAGCCGAACAAGGCGGCGTCCGGTTTCTTCTCCAACATCATCCGCGAGCCGCTGGCGGGCGAGGAGGCTGTTCTGCCGGTGTCCGAGGATGTCCGGCATTGGCACGCCTCGCCGAAGTCGGCGGTCGGCTTCCTGGTTCATGCCGGCACGATGGACCTGAACGCGATGGGACCGCGGCGCAATCTCAGCATGCCCGGGATGTCCGTCTCCGTCGGCGAGCAGATCGCCTCGTTGGAGCGCGTTGCCGGCAAGAACGTCACCGCGCGGATCAAGCGGGTGCCGGATCCGACCATCATCAGCATCGTCTCGGGCTGGCCGCGCGATTTCGCGACCGACCGCGCGCTGAAGCTCGGCTTCACCACCGCCGAGAAGACCTTCGACGACATCATCCGCATCCACATCGAGGACGAGCTTGGAGGCAAGTTTGCTGCCTAGCTCGGCAGGCTCACAGGTCTTGGGATGACCAGGGTTGCCAGCATCGGCGAATGCATGATCGAACTGCGCCAGGCGCCGGGCGGGCAGCTTGGTGGATTGTATTCGCGCTTCTATGGCGGCGACACGCTGAACACGGCGGTCTATCTGTCCCGGCTCGGTGTCCACATCGATTACATCACGGCGGTCGGCGACGACGCGCTCAGTGATGAGATGATCGCCGGCTGGGCGGCGGAAGGCATCGGGACCAAGCATGTCGCGCGATTGGCGGGCAGGCTGCCCGGGCTCTATATGATCCAGACCGACGACAAGGGCGAGCGGCGGTTCTTCCACTGGCGCGACAGCGCCGCCGCCCGCGAGCTGATGGACCTGCCCGAGACGGAAGATCTCCTGAACTCGCTCGCGACGTACGACCTCGTCTATCTCTCTGCGATCTCGCTCTCGATCCTGCGCGAGGAGGGACGCGAGCGGCTGATGGCGGCGCTGACGCGGGCGCGGCTCCTGGGCACGCGTTTCGCGTTCGACACCAATTTCCGCGCCCGCGGCTGGCCGGATCTGACTATCGCGCGGAAGGTGTTCAGCAGTGCGTTTGAGACCGCCGATATCGTGCTGGCTTCGACCGAAGACTTGGCGCCGCTCTATCCCGGCGAGAGCAACACGGCGCTGCTCGCTGGCATCTCGAGCCCCGAGGTCGTGCTGAAGCTCGCCGAGCCCGCCTGCATCGTGCGCTCCCACGCAGGGACGAACGAGGTGAGGGCGGAGCCGCTCATCAAGCCGGTGGTCGATACCACGGCGGCCGGCGACAGTTTCGCCGCGGCCTATCTTGCTGCGCGGCTCGGTGGTGCTGAGCCTCCCGAGGCGGCGCGCGCCGGTCACCGTCTAGCCGGCGTCGTGGTGTGCTATCCCGGTGCGATCATTCCGCGCTACGCCATGCCGCCGAAGAAGGCGCCTCGTCCCCCACCATCCCGCAAGGCCTCGCAATGACGACGACATCAAAGCAGGACCGGATCGCCGAGCTGATCCGCCAGGCCACCGTGATCCCGGTGCTGACCATCGAGCGGCTCGAGGACGCCGTACCCCTCGCGAGGGCGTTGGTCGCGGGAGGCGTGCGGACGCTGGAGGTGACGCTGCGTACGGCGGTCGCGGCCGATGCGGCCAAGGCCATCATCACCGAGGTGCCCGACGCGGTGGTCGGGATCGGCACCATCCTCAATGCCGACGATCTGGCCCGCGCCGAGGCGCTCGGTGCCAAATTCGGCATCAGCCCGGGGGCGACGCCCGAGCTGCTGAAGGCGGTCGCTGCCAGCAAGCTGCCGTTCGCGCCGGGGATTGCGACCGCCTCCGAGCTGATGCAGGCGCTGGCCCACGGCTTCGACGTCGTCAAATTCTTCCCCGCCGAGCAGGCCGGCGGTATCAAGGCACTGCGCGCCTTGGCCGGCCCATTCCCGCATGTCAGGGTCTGCCCGACCGGCGGGATTGGTGAGGCCAATGCGGCGACCTGGCTTGCCGAGCCGAACGTGCTGGCGGTCGGCGGCTCCTGGCTGTGCCCGGCGGCCGATATCCGCGCCGGCAACTGGGCGGGCATAACCGCCATGTGCGCCAAGGCGATGAAAACGCTGAAAGCCGCCTGAAGATACGCTACATAACTCCCGAACAGGAACAGGGAGATACGGCCATGACAGCAGCCAGCATCGTAGGTTGGGCGCACACGCCATTCGGAAAGTTCGACGCGGAGACCGTCGAGGGTCTCGTGGTCAAGGTCGCCAATGAGGCGCTCGCCGATGCCGGCATTGCCGCGTCCGATGTCGACGAGATCATGCTCGGCCATTTCAACGCCGGCTTCTCGCCGCAGGATTTCACGGCTTCCCTGGTGCTGCAGGCCAATCCGGCGCTGCGCTTCAAGCCGACCACCCGGGTCGAGAACGCCTGCGCCACCGGTTCAGCCGCCGTGCATCAGGGCATTCGCGCCATCGAGGCCGGCGCTGCCAAGATCGTGCTGGTGGTCGGCGTCGAGCAGATGACCAAGACGCCGGGGCCGGAGATCGGCAAGAACCTTCTGAAGGCATCGTATCTGCCCGAGGACGGCGACACGGTCGGCGGCTTCGCGGGCGTGTTCGGCAAGATCGCGCAGTCCTATTTCCAGAAATACGGCGACCAGTCGGACGCGCTGGCGATGATCGCGGCGAAGAACCACAAGAACGGCGTCGCCAATCCCTATGCGCAGATGCGCAAGGATTTCGGCTTCGAGTTCTGCCGCGCCGAGAGCGAGAAGAACCCCTATGTCGCCGGCCCCTTGAAGCGCACCGACTGCTCGCTGGTGTCGGATGGCGCCGCCGCGCTGGTGCTGGCCGATGCCGAGACCGCCAGGACCATGGGCAAGGCGGTGAACATCCGCGCGACCGCGCATGCACAGGATTTCCTGCCGATGTCCAAGCGCGACATCCTGCAGTTCGAAGGCTGCACCGTTGCCTGGCAGCGTGCGCTGGACAAGGCTGGCCTGAAGCTCTCCGATCTGTCCTTTGTCGAAACCCACGACTGCTTCACGGTCGCCGAGCTGATCGAATATGAAGCGATGGGTCTGACGCCGAAGGGGCAGGGTGCGCGCGCCATCAAGGAAGGTTGGACCCAGAAGGACGGCAAGCTGCCGGTCAATCCGTCCGGCGGTCTCAAGGCCAAGGGCCATCCGATCGGCGCCACCGGCGTCTCCATGCACGTGATGAGCGCGATGCAGCTCGCCGGGCAGGCGCCCGAGGGCATGCAGCTCAAGAACGCCCAGATCGGCGGCATCTTCAACATGGGCGGTGCTGCGGTCGCCAATTACGTCTCGATCCTCGAGCCGGCGAAGTAGCTTGAACATTGGCGAATGGCTGGCAGCGACGGCGCGGGCGCGTCCCGATGCGCCGGCGCTGCTGACCGGCTTTGATCTCGACGCCGATTACGCGACCTTCGCCCGCCGCGCCGCCTCGATCGGGGCGGCGCTGGCGCGCGATCACGGGGTTGCCGCCGGCGACCGCGTCGCGCTGTTTGCCAGCAATTGCACGCAATATCTCGAATGCCTCTACGGCATCTGGTGGGTCGGCGCGGCCGCGATCCCGATCAACGCCAAGCTGCACGGCCGCGAGGCGGCCTGGATCTGCGGCAACGGCGGTGCCAAACTCGCTTTCGTCTCCGATGACACGATCAGCGCGTTGACGGAGGCGCGGGACGACTGCCCCGCCGGCATGACCATGCTGTCGGTCGACAGCGACGCGTACAGGGCGATGCGCAGCGGCGAGGGCGCGCTTGAGCCTCTGCCGCGCGAGAGCAACGATCTCGCCTGGCTGTTTTATACATCCGGCACCACAGGCCGTCCCAAGGGCGTGATGCTGAGCCACGGCAATCTGCTTGCGATGTCGCTGTGCTATCTCGCCGACGTCGATCCGGCGACGCCCAACGATGCCTCGCTCTATGCCGCGCCGATCTCGCATGGCGCGGGTCTCTACAATTTTCCGCATGTCCGCATGGGCGGCCGCCACGTCGTTCCCGAAACCGGCGGCTTCGACCCGGACGAAGTGCTCAACCTCGGCCGGCAGCTCGACAATGTCGTGATGTTCGCGGCGCCCACCATGGTGCGCCGGTTGGTCGATGCCGCCAAGAAGCGTGGCGAGAACGGCGAGGGGCTGCGCACCATCATCTATGGCGGCGGGCCGATGTACACGGCCGACATCAGAGATGCGATGGCGACGATGGGCCTGCGCTTCGTGCAGATCTACGGCCAGGGCGAGTCGCCGATGACGATCACGGCGCTGTCGCGCGAATGGCATGGGCAGAGCGATCACCCGCGCTATCTCGAACGGCTGGCCTCGGTCGGCACCGCGCAGAGCGTCGTCACCGTGCGCATCACCGGCAAGGACGGCAAGCCGCTGCCCGCCGGCGCGACCGGCGAGATCGAGGTTAAGGGCTTAACCGTGATGCTCGGCTACTGGAACAATCCGAAGGCCAATGCGGAGACGCTGAAGGACGGCTGGCTACGCACCGGCGATGTCGGCCGGCTCGACGCCGACGGCTTCCTGACGCTGTCAGACCGCTCCAAGGATGTGATCATCTCCGGCGGCACCAATATCTATCCGCGCGAGGTCGAGGAAGCCCTGCTGACGCATCCAGACGTCCGCGAGGTCTCGGCGATCGGTGTGCCGGATCCGGAATGGGGCGAGATCGTGGTCGCCTGCGTCGTGCTGGAGGATGGCGCCATCGCCGACAACGGCAGGCTCGATGCGCATTGCCTTGCCTCGATTGCCCGCTTCAAGCGGCCGAAACGCTACGTCTATCTCGATGCCTTGCCGAAGAACAATTACGGCAAGGTGCTGAAGACCGCGCTGCGGGAGATGATGGCCAAAGGCATGGGCTAGGGCGCGGTGAGGCCGGGTTGAATCGAAAATATCGAAAACAACCCCATGCACAGTAGGGATTGGGGTCGCTGGAGCCGTTAAGGGATAGGCCGCCGTCTCCCGTCGCGCTAAGCTGCCTGCGCCCAGTCACCGGGAGAACGGACCATGGGAATCGAGACGTCTCTGTCGCTGTCGGAAGTGAACGATCGCATCGCGATCCTCCGGGACAATATCAGGCAGCTGATCGAGCAGGCCGCAGGCGCTGCCGGCGCCGAAGTCGAGGAGCGCATCGCCGAGCGGCTCGAGCAGCAGAACGCGGAACTGGAGAAGCTCCTGAAGGCGCGCGAGGTGATGACGGGTGGCCGGTAGGATGGGCGAGGGCGCGTGCGCCGTGCCCACCCTCCGCCGGCTCTGAAAGAATGCACGCGTTCCGTTTCGCGGAAACTGCCGGCCGCCACCGCGCATACGCCCATACGCCCGGCGCAGCTTGATCTCCGAGAAAACCTCCCGTTACTAGGCTTCAATCCAGAACAGCCGGGGAGCGAGCAGCACGATGGGACCATTGCAGGGTATCAAGGTCGTCGACATGACGACCGTGCTGATGGGACCCTACGCCACGCAGATGCTCGGCGATTACGGCGCCGACGTCATCAAGGTGGAATCGCCCGACGGCGACGTGACGCGGCAGATCGGTCCGACCCGGCATCCCGGCATGGGCCCGGTGTTCCTCAACACCAACCGCAGCAAGCGCTCGGTCTGCCTCGACCTGAAGAAGCCGGCGGGGCGCGAGGCCGTGCTGCGGCTGATCGCGAAGGCCGACGTGCTGGTCTACAATGTGCGGCCGCAGGCGATGGCGCGGCTGCAGCTCGGCTACGACGTCGTCGCCAAGGTCAATCCGCGGCTGATCTATGCCGGCGTGTTCGGCTTCGGCCAGAACGGGCCCTATGCGGCGAAGCCCGCCTATGACGATCTGATCCAGGGCGCCACCGCGCTGCCGGCGCTGATGGCGCAGACCTCGGACGGCGTGCCGCGCTACGTGCCGAACGCGCTGGTCGATCGCATCGTCGGCCTCACCGCGGTCGGCGCGATCTGCGCGAGCCTCGTGCATCGCGACCGCACCGGGCAGGGCCAACGCGTCGACATCCCGATGTTCGAGACCATGGCCGGCTTCGTCATGGGCGATCACATGGGCGGGCTCACTTACGATCCTCCGCTCGACAAGGGCGGCTATGCGCGCCACCTCTCGCCGGACCGGCGGCCGTACAAGACGCTGGACGGCTACATCTGCGTGATCGTCTACAACGACAAGCAGTGGGAGAATTTCTTCAAGGCGACCGGGCGCGACGATCTGCGCAGCGATCCGAAATTCGCCACCTTCGCCGGCCGCGCCACCAACATCGATGTCGTCTATGCCGAGCTCGCGCGCATTCTTGAGACCAAGACCACGGCCGAATGGAACGCAATCCTCGAGAAGGCCGACGTGCCCGTGATGCCGATGCATGATCTTGAGAGCCTGCTCGAGGACCCGCATATGGTTGCGACCGGTGTCTTCCCCGTGATCGATCATCCGACCGAGGGCCGCATCCGCAGCATGACGCCGTCGGCGCGCTGGTCGGAGACCAAGGTCGAGCCGAGCCGGCTGGCACCGCGGCTCGGCGAGCACAGCGTGGAAATTCTGCGGGAAGCGGGTTTCTCCGCCGAGGAGATCGCGGCGATGCTGCGCGACGGCGCGGCCAAAGCAGTGCAGGCATAGGAGCACGACAGATGGATTTCGCACTCTCCGCCAACCAGGAATCGATCCGCGACGCGGTGGCAAAAATCTGCTCGCGCTTTGACGAAGCCTACTGGCTGAAGAAGGACAAGGAGGGCGGCTATCCGGCCGACTTCCACCGCGCGCTCGCGGATGCCGGCTGGCTCGGCATCTGTATCCCCGAGGAATATGGCGGCTCCGGGCTCGGCATCACCGATGCCGCGATCATGATGCGAACGATCTCGGAATCCGGCGCCGGCATGTCCGGCGCATCGGCCGTGCACATGAACGTGTTCGGACTCAATCCGGTGGTGGTGTTCGGCACCAAGGAACAGTGCCAGCGCATGCTGCCGCCGATCATCGACGGCCGCGACAAGTCCTGTTTCGCGGTGACCGAGCCCAACACCGGCCTCAACACCACGCAGCTCAAGACCCGCGCCGTGCGGCAGGGCGACAAGTACATCGTCAACGGCCAGAAGGTGTGGATCTCGACCGCGCAGGTCGCCAACAAGATCCTGCTGCTCGCGCGCACCACGCCGCTGGAGGAGGTGCGCAGCCCGACCCATGGGCTGAGCCTGTTCTACACCGATTTCGACCGCAAGCGCGTCACCGTGCATGAGATCGAGAAGATGGGCCGCAAGCCGGTCGACTCCAACGAATTGTTCTTCGAGAATTTCGAGATCCCGGTCGAGGACCGCATCGGCGAAGAGGGCCGCGGCTTCGAATACATCCTGCACGGCATGAACCCCGAGCGCATCCTGATCGCGGCCGAAGCGGTCGGCCTCGGCCAGATCGCGCTGAAGCGGGCGTCGGAATATGCCAAGGGCCGCATCGTGTTCAACCGCCCGATCGGCATGAACCAGGCGATCCAGCATCCGCTGGCGAAGTGCTGGATGGAGCTTGAAGCGGCCTGGCTGATGGTGCTGCGCGCCGGCTGGCAGTATGACCAGAACCTGCCGTGCGGCCCCGCGGCGAACTCGGCGAAATATCTCGCGGCGGAAGCCGGCTTCCACGCCTGCGAGCAGGCGGTGATGACCCATGGTGGCTTCGGCTATGCCAAGGAGTACCACGTCGAGCGCTACCTGCGGGAGTCGCTGATCCCGCGCATCGCGCCAATCAGCCCGCAACTCATCCTCAGCTTCATCGGTGAGAAGGTGCTCGGCCTTCCGAAGTCGTATTGATGATCAGCGCGAGATATCTCCGCTCGTCATTCCGGGATGCGCCGCAAGGCGCAGGCCCGGAATGACGGGGGAGAGGGTAGGGACACCATGAGCTTCGTCACCGGCGTTGGCCTCACATCCTACGGCAAGCATGAGGGCTCATCCTCGCTCGACCTGATGAGCAAGGCGGCCGAGCTTGCGATCACGGATGCAGGGCTGAAGCGATCCGACATCGACGGCATCCTGTGCGGCTACTCTACGGTGTCGCCGCACATCAT
Source organism: Bradyrhizobium sp. UFLA03-84 (assembly GCF_002289535.1). Lineage (NCBI taxonomy): Bacteria > Pseudomonadati > Pseudomonadota > Alphaproteobacteria > Hyphomicrobiales > Nitrobacteraceae > Bradyrhizobium > Bradyrhizobium sp. UFLA03-84. The sequence goes on from NZ_NSJY01000014.1 coordinate 695,702, forward strand.
GCTGGCCACCGTGTTCGCCGAGCATTTCGGCATTCGGCCGTCCTACGCCCATGCCGTGCAGGTCGGCGGCGCCACCGGGCTTGCCATGACCATGCTGGCGCATCAGCTCGTCGATGCCGGCGTGGCCAAGCACGTGCTGGTGGTCGGCGGCGAGAACCGGCTGACCGGACAGAGCCGCGACGCCTCGATCCAGGCGCTGGCCCAGGTCGGGCATCCCGACTACGAGGTGACGCTGGGGCCGACGATCCCGGCCTATTACGGCCTGGTCGCGACCCGCTACATGCATGAATATGGCCTCACGCAGGAGGACCTGGCCGAGTTCGCCGTCTTGATGCGCAAGCACGCGCTGACGCATCCCGGCGCCCAGTTCCACGAGCCGATCACGGTTGCCGACGTGATGGCTTCGAAGCCGGTGGCGATGCCGCTCAAGCTGCTTGACTGCTGTCCGGTGTCGGACGGCGGCGCCGCCTGCGTGGTCAGCCGCGAGCCGACCGGGGACCGGCGGATCCGCGTCCGCGGCTGCGCCCAGGCGCACACCCATCAGCACGTCACGGCCGCGCCCGCATTGAGCGAGCTCGGTGCGGAGATTTCGATCGCGAAAGCGAAGCAGGCGGCCGGCATTGCGATCTCGGACGTGCGTTACGCCGCAGTCTACGACAGCTTCACGATCACGCTGGCGATGCTGCTGGAGGATCTCGGCCTCGCCGGACGCGGCGAGGCGGCGGCGCGGGTGCGCGCCGGCTATTTCAACGGGGATGGCGAGATGCCGCTCAACACCCATGGCGGATTGCTCAGCTATGGCCATTGCGGCGTCGGCGGCGCGATGGCGCATCTGGTCGAAACCCAGCTGCAGATGACCGGCCGCGCCGAAAACCGTCAGGTGCGCGACGCCTCGGTCGCGCTGCTGCACGGCGACGGCGGCGTGCTGTCCTCGCATGTCAGCATGTTCCTGGAGCGCGTGCGATGAGCGGACCGATCGCTGACTGGACCAAGGGCGCGGAAGCCATCGTCTATCAGACCTGCAACGCCTGCGGCGCGCGGCAATATTTCCGCCGCAGCTTCTGCGCCGCCTGCGGCGCGACTGATCTCGCCGAGCATCGCGCGAGCGGGGCAGGGACGGTGTATGCGACCTCGCTGGTCTGCCGTGCCGCAACGCCGGAGACGCGGGCGCATGTGCCTTACAACATCGTGCTGGTCGATGCTGACGAGGGCTTTCGCATGATGGCCCATGGCGACAACGACCTTGCCATCGGCGACAAGGTCTTGGCGCGCTTCACGCAGTTTGCCGGACGGCTGGTTCCATACTTTGCAAAGACGAAATGAGGGGCTGAACGATCCAGTCAGAACGCCAAACCAGGCTGAATTGGGTCGCTCTCGCCCCTCCAGTTGCGGATCATTTTGGGCATGATCTTTTCCGAAAACCGCTACACACTTTTCGGGATCATGCTTCAGTGCCAGTAAAAGACAAAGCTGGCGATGACGAGCATCGCCGTCACCGCCAGCATTTGCGCAAGCGCTTCCGAGGCCGCCCTCTTGGTGGCTTCCTTCATGCGTTTCCCCTAGACTTGGGCGTGACTCATCGTTGCGCCGAGAACGCGCAAGACGGCCAGATTTTTGTACTCGGAACACCCCGCGTCGAGCATTCGCTTTGATGAGTCCCCACTCAGCGAATATCGACTTTCGCAGGGTTGTCTTTGAATGCGGCGGCAATTTGACTCGGGCGTGTTGCTCCTGCGACGGCCGGCAGATACTGTTTCGAACCCGACAGAAACGACAGCAAGATCAAGGTTAGGAAATGGCCCGTATCGACTACTCCGATCCCGCGAAGGCAAGCCCGCGCACCCGCGAGATCCTCGACAAGAACCGCAACGCCAACATCTTCCGCATGATGGCGCATTCGCCGAGTTACTTTGAACAGTACTGCCGGCTCGGCGGCGCGATCCGTCACAAGGGTGAGCTCGATCCGGTCGTGCGCGAGCTTGCGATCACGCGCACCGGCATTCTCTGCGAGGCGCCTTACGAAATCGTCGCGCATAAGCGCATCGGCAAGAATGTCGGCGTTACCGATGAGCAGAACGCAGCGCTCGACGACTGGCAGTCCGCGAGCTGCTTCAACGAGGTGCAGCGCACCGCGCTCACCTTCACCGACGAGATCGTCAAGCTGAAGAAGCCGACGGACGCGACCTTCAAGGCGATCGCGGCGCTGCTGACGCCGGCCGCCTTGATCGAGCTGCAGCTCTCGGTCGGCTTCTACATCATGACGTCGAAGTTTCTCGAGACTTTCGAGATCGACATGCAGCCGGTGACGGAAGTGGTGAGTTGACCCTTTCTTCGCCTCGCCCGGCAAGGGCGGGGCGAGCGAGCAGAAAGACCTACCCCGACGTCAGCAGATCCACCTTCGCGTTCGCCACGATCAGCCGCTCGGCGAGAATCTGGGCGAGGTTGCGCATGATCCGCTCGCCGGCACGCGGATGCTGCTCCCGGAAGCGCTCGAAATCTGCAATCGATACCTCATAGGCGGTGGCCGACATGTCGGCCACCACATCCGCCGAGCGCTTCGGCTCCAGCAGCGCCATCTCGCCGAACGCCATGCCGGCGGTCAGCGTCGCGAGCCGGATGCCGTCGGGCAAGGTGACGTGGACCACGCCGCTGCGCAGGAAGAACAACGAGCTCGCGTCGCTGCCTGCGGTGATGATCTTTTCGTTCGGCTGGTAGGCCCTGACCGCGCAGAGCGAGGCGAGATCGGCGATCTCGTCGGCGCTCAGTCCGGCAAGCAGCGGTTGCTCGGCAAGCTCCGTGGTCTCGAGGAAGTCGATCGAGCCGCCATAGCGGTAGACGATCTGGTCCTCGGCCCATTCGATCGCGGTGTCGAGCAGGTAGAAATCCCTGATATTGCCCAGCCGGTTGGTCCACTCGCTGATCGTGGTCCATTCGCGCGAGGTCCGCTTGATGCCGGACAGGATCACGGTGACGCCGAGCTCGGCCAGCTCCTGGAAGGCCTCCGCCACCAGTCGGGCGCCGGCGCGCGTCGTCGCGGTGACGCGGCGCAGGTCGAAGATCACGAATTCCGGTCGCGGGCTGCCGGCGAGGCGGCGCGAGACATAGTCGACATTGGAGAGCGACAGCGTGCCGACCAGTTCGATCACGCGCACCTCCTGGAAGTGCTTGGCCAGGATCTCCTGCTCCTGTGGCCGCCGCACCCGACGCGACGGGTTCTTGCCGATGTTGTAGTCGGCGATGATGCTGTGGCGGGCGTCGTCGCTGCGGTTCAGCATGTGCAGGTCGTAATGCGCCGACAGCGTCTCGCAGACCTTGATGCCGCGTACGCTGTTGCCGTGCTTGTCGAGCTTCGGCGAGTAGCTGCCGAGTCCGAGCCGCGCCGGCAGCGCTGCCAGGATGCCGCCGCCGACGCCGCTCTTGGCGGGAATGCCGACGCGGTAGATCCATTCGCCGGCGAAGTCGTACATGCCCGACGAGGTCATCACCGACAGCGTGCGCGCGATCGCGTAGGGCGTCACCACCTGCTCGCCGGTCAGCGGGTTGATGCCGCGGTTGGCGAGCGTCGCCGCCATCACGGCGGTGTCGCGCGCAGTGACGAGGATGGCGCATTGCCGGAAATAGACGTCGAGCACTGCCGGCACGTTCTCGGTGATCACGCTGTTGGTGCGCAAGAGATAGCCGATCGCCCGGTTGCGGTCGCCGGTGGCGCTCTCGGAGGCGTAGACCGCCTCGTCGACGTCGAGCTCGCGGCCAGCGAAGCGGCCGAGCGCGTGACGAATATAGTCGAACGCGCCGTCGCCCTTGTCGGCATGGAGCAGGCCCGAGCAGGCGATCGCGCCGGCATTGACCATCGCATTGAACGGATGGTTGTCGGCATTGAGCCGGATCGAATTGAAGGGGTCGCCAGACGGCTCGACGCCGATCACGCTCTCCACCCGCTCGGCGCCCAGGGTGTCGAGCGCAAGCGCGAACACGAACGGCTTGGACATCGACTGGATGGTGAAGGGAACGCGGGTGTCGCCGACCTCGTAGACGTGGCCGTCAAGCGTCGCGAGGCTGATGCCAAAATGGGCAGGATCGGCCTTGCCCAGCTCGGGGATGTAATCGGCCACTGCGCCGGCGGCCTCGGTGACGAAATTTGCGTAACAAGTGTGCAGAAACCGCAGCAGCGGCGGCTGCGAGCGGGTCCAGTTGACGGTGCTGGCGGTGACGGGAGGAGGCGATCGTTTCATCGCCTCCTGTTGTGCAACGCAATCAGGGCGCGCGCAACTGGTTCGGGACCAGCGCCTGGCGGCGGACCAGCATCAGCGCGATCAGGATCGTCGGGGCGAGGATCGCCAGCCCCAGCAGCGTGACTTGCAACTGCGACAGCGGGTTGATGCCGCCGCCGGGCGTCGCCAGCACGAAGCCGCCGATTACAAGTAGCACCCGCAGCGGCCACTCCAGCGCGCCGGCGCCGCGGAGGTCGCCGACGAACGCCTGATAGCCCTGGATGCCGCCGCAGATGAACAGCGTGCCGCACGCTGCCAGCGCCATCAGGCCGAGGCCGGCGAGATAGGGGCTCGGGCCCTGCATCACCAGCGCCGGGTTGAGTACGAAGAAGAACGGGATGAAATAGATGATGCTGCCGACCCACATCGATTCCCATCCGGTCTTCATCGCGGGCGAGCCGGCGATACCGGCCGCGGCAAAGGAGGCGATCGCGACCGGCGGCGTGATCGACGACAGCATGCCCCAGTAGAAGATGAACATGTGCACTGCCATCCGGTTGAGTCCGAGCTTCTCCAGCGCCGGCGCGACCAGGATGGCGAGGAAGATGTAGCAGGCCGTTGTGGTCAGCCCGAGGCCGAGGATCAGGCTGGTGAAGGCGCACATCACGAGCAGCAGGAACGCGTTGTCGCCGGCGAGCGTCAGCAGGTCGTTGGCGAGGCTCGAAACCACGCCGGTCATCGAGAACGCGCCGATCAAGAGGCCGCAGCCGGCGAGGATACCGACCAGTTCGACGAAGGTGCGGCCGTTGACTTCGAGGAATTTTCCGATCGTCGCGAAGCTCCAGCGGGTCTCCTTGGAGAAGATCTGGTTGAGCACCAGCAACAGCGCGGTCGCATAGAACGGCGCGTGGCTCTCGCGCTTGAAATACAGCAGCATCACGATCAGCAGCGCGATCACGAAGACGTAGTACCAGCCGTCCTTGATCGTATCCATCACCCGCGGCAGCTCGGCGCGCGGGATGCCCTTCAGCCCATGGCGCGCGGCGTAGGAATCGACCTGCATGAACAGGCCGATATAGTACAGCGTCGCCGGGACGATCGCGGCGACCGCGACCTCGGCGTAGCTGATGTTGAGGAACTGGGCGATCACGAACGCGGTCGCGCCCATCACCGGCGGCGCCAGCACCGCGCCGGTCGAGGCGCAGGCCTCGATCGCGCCGGCATAGGAGGCGCGGAAGCCGCTCTTCTTCATGACCGGGATCGTCATGGTGCCTGCGGTCAGCACGTTGGAGACGATCGAGCCCGACATCATGCCGAGCAGGCCGGAGGCGAAAATGCACACCTTGGCGGCACCGCCGCGGAACGTGCCGCACAGTGCGAAGGCGAGGTTGATGAAGAACTTTCCGGCGCCGGTCATCATCAGCGCGGTGCCGAACACCAGGAAGCCGATCACGGTGTCGGCGAAGGCCTGGATCGGAATGCCGAGCAGGCTCTCGCCCGACAGCACGTGATAGGCCGTGGTCTGGTCAAGCGTGAGCTGCGATCCGCGGAAGGGGCCGAGCCAGCCCGCTTCGGCAAACAGCGGATACACGGTGAAGGGGAGCACGCTGAGCAGCAGGCTCCAGCCGCCGGTCCGGCGCAGCGCCTCCATCAGCATCGCCCACATTACGAGGCCGGCGATGATGACGTTGCGCGGTGCGCCGTCGGATTCCCAGCCATATTGCGCCGCCTTGCGCACGTTCAGCATCAGCCAGATCGAGGCGGCGAAGGTCGCGACCGCGAGCGCGAGGTCATACCAGGGAATGCGCGTCAGCGAAGCGCGCTCCGTTCCCGGAAAGATCAGGAACGTGAACGGCAGCATCAGCGCGATCAGAAGATAGAAATACTCGGTGTTGAGCTGGGTGTAGTCGATGAAGAAGCGCAGCGAGAATTGCTGGTTGATGCAGAGCAGGATGGTCGCGGCGGTCGCAACCACCAGCGCCCAGCGCCACGGCCCGTGCAAGGAGCGCACGCGCGTGACCTCGGCCTCCTGCAGATTGTCGAGGCCGGCGTGCGGATCCTCGAACTCGATTCGCTTCGCAGGCGCGGCCGCGGCGTTATCGGGCATCACGCATCCCCCAATGCTGTTGGTTTTGGCCGCAGGCCCGGCGGGCGTTACTCAAAGCCGTTCGGCATGCTGGCTTTCGCCAGCGCCGTGGCACGCGCCTTCATCCAGCCGTCGAGAAAGGCCTTGTCGTCCGCCGGCGGGTTCGACTTGCCGTAGTCGGTCCAGGCGGCGGCAAGCACCTCCTGCCGCTTGTAAAGCGCGGAGTTGTGCGCCTCCTGCGCGTCGCTCCAGTGGCCCGTCTCCTTGAGCGCCTTGACCGCGCCGGGATGCACGGGAACGACCCAGTTCTTGGTCTGCCGGTCGGCGCCGAGGCCGGCGGCTCCGGGCGCCGAATCCTTGTAGGCGTCGTAGTTGACGATCATCGCCTTGGTGATCGCATAGATCTGGTCGGCCGGCTGCGCGGCATAGGCGACGAAGATCGGGTAGGGATAATTGCCAAGCTGGATCGGCTTGTCGGGCGTGATGCCGGCGCCGCAGGTCGCGGTTTGCGGGAAGAAGAACGAGCCGACCTTCTTCACCCGCGCCCAGCCGTCCTTGTCGTCGGCGGGCAGCGGTGGCCACATCAATCCGCGCGGCGAGGTCTCGGCTTCCTTGGCGGGGCCGGTGATGGTGGTGCCGAAGGCCGCGTCAGCGTCGTTGTTGATCAAGCCTTTCCACATCGCGCCGTAGCTTGCGAACTCGACGATCTTGACGTCCTTCTCGGTGAGACCGCCGAAGGCGAGCATGGCAAGCGAGTTCTGGTTCAGCGCCGGCGAGCCGACCACGAAGCCGACGCGCTTGCCGCGCAGATCCTTGATCTGCTTGACGCCGGCATCGGCCGCAACGCCGAGCGCGCCGCAATTGCAGTCGACCGACGAGAGCAGCAGTTGCAGTGACTGCGGGCCCCATTCCCTGGCGCCGAACTCGAACACGCCTTCCTGCGCGAAATACGTTCCCGACCCCATCGCCGAGGAGATCGCGCGCTTGGCGCGCAGCGGCGCTAGCCGCGCGACGTCGTTGCCGGCCGGCAGCACGCGGACGTCGGTGCCGTATTTGTCCTTCATCATCTTGCCGACGCCGACCGCGATGTTGAAGCCGGCGGTGCCGGTGTCATAGGCGGTCACTGCCATGGTCGGCGGCAGCTTGATGTCCTCGGCCGAGGCGGGCAGGGCAGCGACGATCAAAAGGCCGGCAAGAGCGGCAGGCGCACGCGCCATCAGCCGAAGAAGCATAATTCCTCCCAGTGTTTCGCTGTACGAAATTTTTCTGAAGAGAATGATTGCATCACGAACTTGCGATGGCAACGCCACCACCCGCGCAAGCCGGCGATTAATGCCCGTGCATCACCAGACAGATTGTCGCGGGTGAGATTTGAGCGGTCGCCGTCAGGTCTCGACGATCGCGATCGCCTGGCCTTCGGCGATGACATCGTCAATCCGCACCAGAATCGACTTGATTTTGCCTGCTGCCGTCGATGTGACCGGGATCTCCATCTTCATCGCCTCGACGAACGCAATCTCGTCGCCGCTGCCGATGCTGCTGCCGGTTTCAACAGAAAGCGCGCAAACGCGCCCGGCAACGTCGGTCACAACCTTGATCTCTGGCATTCCACTCTCCGATACCGTCTTGCGGAAATTTCATCCGGCGAACGGCTTTTTGTTGTGGCGGCAGATTGCCTGAGGTAGCTTCATCTGCAAGTGGAATTTTATTCCGCAAGACGGAATGGAGCCAAACAAGATGGGACGGCGCTCGGAACGGCTTAGCCGGCAGGGAATGCTCGCCAGCGAGACTGGCGATGGCGATGTCATCCAGGTGGTGTCGCGCGCGTTTGACGTATTGCGGTGCTTCGAGGGACATGAAGCGCGGCTCGGCAATCTCGAGATCTCGAACCGCTGCGGTCTGCCGCGATCGACGGTGTCGCGCTTGACGCACACGCTGACGCGGATGGGACAGCTCGTCTATCTGCCGCGCGATCAGAAATATCGCATCGGCCCGAGTGCGGTTGCGATGAGCACCTCGATGATGAAGGGGCTGCAGCTCCGCAATCTGATCCGGCTGCGTTTGCAGGATGTCGCCGATCAATTGCCCGGCACGGTGGGCTTCGTCATCCCGGACCGCTTTCATCTGGTCTATCTGGAGTTCGCCCGCGCGGCGAATGCGCTCGGCCTGCATGAGGCCACCGGCAGCCGCATCTCGATGGCGACCACCGCCGCCGGCCACGCCTATACCGCGGCGCTCGATCCTGCGATCGGCGATGCGCTGATCGCGGAGATGGAAGGCGAACTGCCCGAGAGCGCCAAGATGCTGACGCCGCGCATCGCGGCCAATCGCCGGCATCTGCAGGAGCACGGCTACGTCGTTGCCTGCGGCCTGTGGAGCCCGCACATCAACGGCGTCGCGGTGCCGCTGTGGTCGCCGCAATATCAGACCTATGTGGTCACCACGATCGGCCTGCTGTCGGCGATGTATGACGAGCAGCGGCTGCACCGCGAGGTCGCACCGCAGATGGTCGACCTCGCTGCCGCACTCGGCAGCCTGCTCGAAGGCGCCGACGGCGACATCTTCAGCAATCGGATCGAGCGCAAGTCGCTTCCCGTGACCACCCATAACAACAACAAAATCATCAAGACGGAGGCAATGAATGAACTGGAAGCCGGAACTCGACGACCTCGCCCGGCGCGAAGCGTTCGCGCGGGAGATGGGAGGCGTTGACAAGGTCAAGCGGCAACGCGACCAGGGCCGGCTCACGGTTCGTGAGCGCATCGACAAGCTCGTCGACCAGAACAGCTTTCACGAGGTCGGCGCCATCTCCGGCATCGCCGAATACGACGAGAGCAACGAACTCAAGCATCTGACGCCGGCGAACTGCGTGTTCGGCCGTGCCAGGGTCGACGGCCGCACCGTGGTGGTGGTCGGCGACGATTTCACCGTGCGCGGCGGCTCGGCCGATGCATCGATCTCCGCCAAGCCGTTGATGGCCGAGGAGATGGCGCACGACTTCCGTCTGCCGATCGTCCGCGTGATCGAAGGCTCCGGCGGCGGCGGCTCGGTGAAGACGATCGAGACCAGGGGCGCCGCCAATCTGCCCGGCGGCGTCGGCGGCACGCGCTGGTACTGGTACACGACCGCCAATCTGGCGCGGGTGCCGGTGGTCGGCCTCGGGCTCGGCTCGGTCGCGGGCCTTGGCGCCGCCCGGCTCGCGGCCACGCATTACTCGATCATGACCAAGAATTCCGCGATGTTCGTCGCCGGCCCGCCGGTGGTGAAGCGGCTCGGCCAGGATCTGACCAAGCAGGAGCTCGGCGGCGCCGACATCCAGACCCGCGCCGGCGCGATCGACCAGGCCGTCGAGACCGAGGAGGAGGCGTTCGACTATGCGCGGCGCTTCCTGTCCTATCTGCCGGCGTCGGTCTACGATCTGCCGCCGACCATTCCCTGCACCGACGATCCGGAACGGGCCGAGGAGTCGCTGCTAAAGGCCGTGCCGCGCAATCGCCGCCAGGTCTACAAGATGCGTCCGATCATCGAGGCCGTGGTCGACAAGGGCTCGTTCTTCGAGGTCGCTGCCAATTTCGGCCGCCCGGTCATCACCGGCCTGGCGCGGATCGAGGGCCGAGCAGTGCTGCTGCTCGCCAGCGACCCGTTCCACTATGGCGGCTCGTGGACCGCGGATGCCTGCGCCAAGGTGGTGCGCTGGGTCGACTTCGCCGAGACCTTCCATCTGCCGGTGGTCTATCTGATGGATTGCCCCGGCTTCATGATCGGGCTCGAGGCGGAGAAGTCGGCGACCATCCGCCACGGCGTGCGGGCGATGGCCGCGGTCAACCAGAGCACGGTGCCGTGGTGCACCATCATCATCCGCAACGCCTTCGGCGTCGCCGGCGTGGTGCATCAGCCGGCCAACCGCTTCTCGATGCGCTATGCCTGGCCATCGGCCTACTGGGGTTCGCTGCCGCTCGAGGGCGGCATCGAGGCGGCCTATCGTGCCGAGATCGACGCGGCCGCCGATCCCGCCGCCAAGCTGCGCGAGATCGAGGACCGCCTCAACAAGCTGCGCTCGCCGTTCCGCTCGGCCGAGAAGTTCTGGGTCGAAGAGGTGATCGACCCGCGCAAGACGCGCTCGCTGCTCTGCGAATTCGCGCGCCTTGCCGAGCCGATCCGCAAGGCCGGCCCGCCAAGCAACATGTCGACGCGGCCGTAAGGCCGCTTCCTACTCGCTCTCGCGATGCACGTCGTGGATCACGATGCCCATGCCGTTCTCGGGCATCTTGATCCAGTCGCGCCGCTTCAGCGAGCGCTTGGTATCCTCGTGTCCGCTCGCCCAGTGCTCGCGCATCGAGGTGCCGGAGAACTCGTGGTCCTTGGCGTCGCCCTCATAGGCCTTCTGCTGATAGATCAGCTGTAGCAGCGTGATGCCCGGCAGCCGGCTGTTGGCCTTCTTGAGCTGGCGCTCCTCGTCCGAGAGCTGGTCGTCCGGAATCTTTCCCAGCGCGTTGTGCAGGGCGGTGCGCAGATTGTAGGTCTTGCGGTAGACGTCGGTGTTGTAGCGGGTGCGCGACGAATACATGATGTCCTTATGGCGGGCCATCACGTCCTGGATGTCGCGTGGCAGCACACCGCGGGCCGAGAACAGGTCGACCTGGAACACCAGCGAATTGGCATTGTCCTCCTGGTCGAGCAAATGCTGCAGCGGCGTGTTGGAGACGATGCCGCCGTCCCAGAAATGATCCGTGCCGACCTTCACCATCGGCAGTGCCGGCGGCAACGCGCCGCTCGCCATGATGTGTTCGGGGATGATCTCGTCATGGGCATTGTCGAAATAGATGAAGTTGCCGGACAGCACGTTCACGGCGCCGACCGCGAAGCGCATCTTCTTGGAATTGATGCGGTCGAAATCGACGAGCTCGAGCAGCGATTCACGCAAGGGCGTGGTGTCGTAATAGCTCGTCGCGGTACGCGCGCCGGCCGGGCTGAGCCACGGATTGCTCTGATGCGGGGTGAAGAAGCCGGGCTGCCCCAGCGTCGTCGTCAGCCATGAGCTGGTGAGATTGCGCGCCCTGCGGAAGATGTCGCCGTCCGGCGTGTAGTGCCAGATCTTGCGGCTGGTGATGCGATCCCAGAAAGTGTGCAGCCGCTCCAGCCGCTTGTCGGGCGGATTGCCGGCGATGATCGCCGAGTTGATCGCGCCGATCGAGACGCCGCAGACCCAGTCGGGCTCGATGTTGCACTCATGCAGCGCCTGGTAGACGCCGGCCTGATAGGCGCCGAGCGCGCCGCCGCCCTGCAGCACCAGCGCCACGCGATCGCAGCCTTCGGGACGCCAGCCGGGCGTCGCATGCTCGATATCGTCGACATGAGGGGTACGCGCGTCCATGTCAGGCACTCCAACAATTCGCGGCGAGAATTCAGGGCGCCGATGACGCCGTGATGACAAGTGAGGCCCCGCGCTTGGCGCGTTCGGCATGGCTGCCTGCATGGTTAGCATTGGGCTCATCGGCCGAACCGAGGTCACGCCCCTGACGGAAATCCCTCATATCGCTGTCAATCTCGGCCGATAGCTTCCGCGCTACATTTGCCAACAGGGGGTTATTGCGATGCGCAGGGAAGATCTGCTCAAGCTTCCGTCCATGCCGGCCGCCGGTCCGAGCTATCCCGCCGGTCCTTACCGCTTCATCGATCGCGAATTCCTCGTCATCACCTATGAGACCGATCCGGAATTGATCCGCGCCGGGCTGCCTGAACCGCTGGAGCCGATCGAGCAGGCGATCGTACATTACGAATGGATCAAGATGCCCGACAGCTCCGGCTTCGGCAGCTACACCGAGTCCGGCCTCGTGATCCCTGCGCGGCTGCATGGTGAAGAGGTCAACTTCGTCTGCCAGATGTATCTCGACGATGATCCGCCGATCGCGGCCGGCCGCGAGATCTGGGGCTTCCCGAAGAAATACGCCCATCCCAAGCTCGAGATCGTCAAGGACACCCTGACCGGCACGCTGGAATATGCCGGCCAGCTCGTTGCGATGGGCACGATGGGCTACAAGCACGAGAGCATGGCGGGCAATGGCGACGTCACCCGCGCCACGCTGTCGAAGACGCAAGTCAATCTGAAGATGATCCCCGGCGTCGACGGCCGTCTAGAGGTCTGCCAGCTGGTCGCGATCAACCTGACCGACATCGTCGTCAAGGGTTCGTGGATCGGGCCGGGCCGGCTGCATCTCGTGCCGCACGTCAACGCACCGGTCGCGGATTTCCCGGTCAAGCGCGTGGTCGGCGCGCATCACTACATCGCCGACCTGACGCTGCCGTTCGGCCGCGTCGTGCACGACTACAACAAGGAAGCCGCCGAGGCCGCAGCGCCGACCGGCCTCGCTGCGGAGTAGGCGCCGGCCGCGGTAGGCATAGGGCCGGAACCGGCGCGGCCGCTCAAGCCGCGGCCGGTTTTGGCTCGGCCACCGGCTTCGGTTGCGGCCGCGCGATCGCCAGTGTCATCAGCGCAGCGCAGACACATAGTGCGCCGGCGATGAAGAACGCCGGCAGATAGCTGGAATAGACCGTGCGCGATACGCCGGCGCCGAACGCGGCCGCGCCGGCGCCGAGCTGGTGGCCGGCGAAGATCCAGCCGAACACCAGATTGGCGCGCTCGGCGCCGAAGCGCTGCGCGGTGAGGCGCACCGTCGGCGGCACGGTTGCGATCCAGTCGAGCCCGTAGAACATCGCGAACAGCGACAGGCCGTAGAAGGTGAAATCGGAGTAGGGCAGGTACAGCAGCGACAGCCCGCGCAGGCCGTAATACCAGAACAGCAGATAGCGGTTGTCGTAGCGGTCGGACAGCCAGCCCGAGATGATGGTGCCGAAGAAATCGAAGATGCCCATCGCGGCGAGCAGGCTCGCGGCCTGCACCTGCGGGATGCCGAAGTCGAGACACATCGGGATCAGATGGACCTGGACCAGGCCGTTGGTCGAGGCGCCGCAGACGAAGAACGTCGCGAACAGGATCCAGAACACCGACGATTTCGAGGAGTCGCGCAGCGTGCCGAGCGCCGCGGCCATGATCGGCGCATTGGCCGGCGGCGGCGCGGGGAGGGGCGCGGTGCCCGTATCGCCGAACGGGCGCAGGCCGACGTCGCTCGGCCGGTCGCGCATCAGCATCAGCACCGCAAAGGCGGCGACGCCGAGCATGACGCAGACGAATCCAAGTGCGACGCGCCAGCCATAGCGCTCCGTGATCGTGGCGAGCAGCGGCAGGAAGGCGAGCTGCCCGGTCGCGACGCTCGCGGTGAGCATGCCGATCACGAGGCCGCGTCGCGCCACGAACCAGCGCGTGGCGATGGTTGCGCCGAGCACCAGCGCGGTCATGCCGGTGCCGATCCCGATCACGACGCCCCAAAGCAGGATGAGCTGCCAGACCTGGGTCATCGCCAGTGACGCGACAAGGCCGGAGACCACGATCAGCTGCGCCGCCAGCGTCACGTTGCGCAGGCCGTAGCGGTTCATCAGCGCGGCGGCGAACGGCGCCATGAGCCCGAACAGGATGAAGCGGATCGACAGCGCCGAGGAGATCTCGGCGGTGGACCAGCCGAATTCCTTCTGCAGCGGCACGATGAAGACGCCGGGTGCGCCGACGGTGCCGGCCGAGATCAACGCGGCGAGGAAGGTCACGGCGACCATCACCCAGCCATAGTGGACGTTGCGGCGGGCGAGGGCGGAAGCAAGCCAATTCGAGATCATTGTGGTCCAGATCAAATGCAATGAGGTTGTATTCGCGATGCGCAATATGGCACGGCGCGTCCATGTCTAAAATGGCGAAGTTCCCTCGTTTTCGGACATTAGGTGGGTAATGGCTTTCCGCAACGGCGTCATTGCGAGCAGCAAAGCGACGAAGCAATCCATGGCGCCGCATATGCGGGACGATGGATTGCTTCGCTTCGCTCGCAATGACGGGGAACGCTATCGCTTAATGCACCACCCGCTCGACCGCGATCGCGGTGGCTTCGCCGCCGCCGATGCACAGCGCGGCAACGCCGCGCTTCAGGTTCTGCGCCTCCAGCGCGTGCAGCAGGGTCACGATCAGCCGCGCGCCGGTGGCGCCGATCGGATGGCCGAGCGCGCAGGCGCCGCCATTGATGTTGAGCCGGTCACGGGGAATGCCGAGGTCGCGCTGCGCCGCCATCGCGACCACCGCGAACGCCTCGTTGATCTCGAACAGGTCGACATCGCCGACGCTCCAGCCGACCTTGTCGAGCAGCTTTCTGATCGCAGGGATCGGCGCTGTCGTAAACCACTGCGGCTCCTGGCTGTGGGTGGCGTGGCCCTTGATTTCGGCGAGCACCGGCAGTCCGTCGCGATCGGCGAGCGAGCGCTTCGCAAGGATCAGCGCCGCGGCGCCGTCGGCATTGGCCGAGGAGGCCGCCGGCGTGATGGTGCCGTTGGCGCGGAACGCCGGCTTAAGGCCGGGGATCTTTGCCGGATCCACCTTCAGCGGGTGCTCGTCATTGGCGATGATGCGTGGCCCTGCCTTCTCGGTGAGCGTGATCGGCGCGATCTCGGCCTTGAAGGCGCCGCCCTCGACCGCCTTGCGGGCGCGGCTCAGCGTTTCCATCGCATAAGTGTCCTGGTCGGCGCGGGTGAACTGATAGGCCTCCGCGGTGGCCTCGCCGAAATCGCCCATCGAGCGGCCGGTCTCATAGGCGTCCTCGAGCCCGTCCATCATCATGTGGTCGATGATGCGATCGTGGCCGGCGCGATAGCCGCCGCGTGCCTTCTGCAACAGATACGGTGCATTGCTCATGCTCTCCATGCCGCCGGACAGCACGATCTCGGCCGAGCCCGCCCTGATGATGTCGTGAGCCAGCATGGTCGCCTTCATGCCGGAGCCGCAGACCTTGTTGACGGTGGTGGCGCCGGTCGCATCCGGCAGCCTGGCGCCGCGCGCGGCCTGGCGGGCGGGGGCCTGGCCCTGGCCGGCGGGCAGCACGTTGCCCATGAACACCTCGTCGATTCGCTCGGGCGCGAGTTTGGCGCGTTCGAGCGCCGCGCCGATCACATGCGAGCCGAGCTTGTGGGCGGCGAGCGGTGTGAGCTCGCCCATGAAACGGCCGAGCGGGGTGCGGGCGGCGGAGAGGATGACGACGGGATCGGCGCTGGATGCCATGGCGGAACTCCGTTCCATGCGGGAATCTAATTGAATTATGTGCATCATATGATGCGATGCAAAAAATGCAACTGCGGCTCCCATGACAAAATGTCGTGTTCGCATGAGTTGGTGGGGGACATGCTTCACCCCGATCTCCGCTGTCGTCCTGGCTTTCACCAGGACGACGCTGTGGATGGTTCTCGATTCAGGATATCAAGCACGCGGTGTCATCACCCGCGAAGGCGAAAGCGGTGATCCAGCATTCCAGAGGTAGTCGTTGTTGAACCGATGGGCCGCGGCGTGCTGGATCGCCCGGTCAAGCCGGGCGACGACGGGTGTTGGTGGGGACAAGATTCCCGTCACGTGTCCCTGCGAAAGCAGGGACCCATACTCCGCGGCGGATGAAAGGGACTCGTCGCACCGACATCGTGCACAATAGCCATTCGTGGTTATGGGTCCCTGCTTTCGCAGGGACGACACCGAAGGTGTTGCATGCTCTGTGAAAGGCTGACAGCTTTCTACCGCATGTATTGCTTCCAGCTAGAATACATCTTGAAGATGATGAGGGGCGCTGCGGCGGGCTGGGCTGCCTGAATCAGCGCGGGGGTGCTAGACGCAGGAGCACATGGCCGGCATATACGGTCCGGCCATTAGTAGCGGCCGCCATCGCGCTTTTGCTGCGTGAGCCATTCCGACAGGGTTTTCGTTTTCGATCCTGCATCGCGGGACGGGCCTCGTCCAATGTTCCTGCCGGAACGCGTTGACCGGAGCTCGGTCGATTGAGGTTTCATGGTTGCAGCCGCGGATGCGGTCGATCTATCCGCAGCTTCCTTTTCGAGGCGCAGCTTTTTCAATCGCGCCATCTTGTCCCGCTCAGCCTCGGTTTCAGCAGTGTCGGATAGCAACGCCTTGTGGTGCGCAGTCTCTGCCGAACCCAGCACTCCGATAATCGTGGTCTCGCCCAGTGCCTTGCAGGCCTCGAGCCGATGCAATCCCTCGAGCAAGACGAGCCGGCCCTCGTCAGGCCGAACGAGAATCGGGAGTTGCTGTCCGACCTCCAGAATGCTCGCGGCGATCTCTTGAACGACCTCGGGCCTGAGGGTCTTCCTCTTCTTCAGGGGAACGTAGATCTGGTCGATTGGAAGGCTTTCCGGGCCAGGCACGGTATTACTCCCTCCTCAGGGCGATCCAAACACGGGTCAAGGACGAAGCGCTACGCCGTGGCCGTAGTCTTGTAAACCAGAGCGGGGCCTCAAGCGCTCGACTTCATTGCCTAATCCGACCGCCAGGCGCCGAGCAGAAATCGCCGCTTCGGTGCGGAGCCGGCCTGCTTCTGCACGTCGGGCAGATCGACGGCGTAACGCTTCATCAGCAACTTGATTGCGATCCCGATGATCACAAAGGGCGTCACGTAGATCGCGAAAACTTCGAAGGCTGTCATGTGGTCCTCCGCGGTTTCGGATCGGCATTGTAGCACATCATCTCACGGGGCGGACCAGACGGATGGCCCGACAACACGCGTTGGTGGGCAGTGCAGCACGCCGCTACCGCCGCGCATGGCCGCATGCGGCGGCTTCGATTGACACGGACACCGTCAGCGCTACGTTCCGGAACAGGGAATTTTCGCAAGAGAATCAACACCCGGATTCAAGACCCAGAAGAACCAAGAAAAGGGCAGGACACGCCGTGACACGCGTCATCGCGTCGTGAGCGGGACCACGCGGACCTCCGCGCTCGCACCGTTTCGCATCCGCAGCTATCGCTTCCAATGGCCGTCCGACCTGCTCACCTCCTGGGCGTTCGAGGTCGAGACGCTGGTGCTCGGCTGGTACATCATGGTCGAGACTGGCTCGGTGCTGCTGCTGACCGTGCTCGCCTCACTACAATATGTCGGCACCCTGGTCGCGCCCGTGGTCGGCATGATCGGCGACCGCATGGGGCACCGGGATCTCCTCGCCGTGATGCGCTTTGCCTATACGGCGCTGGCCGGCACCATCATGACGCTGGCGCTGACGGGACATCTCGCACCGCTCAACGTCATGATCATCGTCGCGATCATGGGGCTGATCCGCCCATCGGATCTCGGCGTGCGTGGCGCGCTGCTCGCCGACATCATGCCGCCGGAGCAGCTGGTCGGTGCCATCAGCCTGGCGCGCACCACGCAGGACTCCGCGCGCATCGCCGGTGCGCTGACCGGGGCGGGATTGTTCGCTGCGCTCGGCATCGGTTATGTCTATGTCGGGATCGCCAGCTTCTATTTCGTCGCCGCCATCCTGATGCTCTGCATGGGCCGGCCGAAGTCCCACGGCGCAGCCGCTCAGTCTGACGTCGACCTGCCGGGCTCAAAATTGCTGCGCGATCTCAAGGAGGGCATCGTCTATGCCTGGAGCGGCCCGGGCATGCGCGCCGCGCTGTGTGTCGCCTTCCTCGCCAACCTCACCGCGTTTCCGCTCACCAACGGGCTGTTGCCCTATGTCGCGCGCGACATCTTCCACACCGACCAGACCGGCCTCGGCTATCTCTCCGCAAGCTTTGCGGTCGGCTCGCTGATCGGCTCGATCACGCTCAGCATGGCCGGCGGCGTGCGCATCGCGCGGCTTCTGATCGGTGCGACGCTCGCCTGGTACGCGATGCTGTTGGTGTTCGTCGAGCTCCGCACCATGCCGGTGGCGATGGCCTGCCTGGTGCTTGCCGGCATCGCGCAGAGCATGTCGATGATCTCGGCGGCCGTGATGCTGATGCGCAATGCCAGCGCGCATCTGCGCGGCCGCGTGATGGGCGTGCGGATGATGGTGATCTACGGCCTGCCGCTCGGCCTGCTCGCGGCCGGCAGCCTGATCGATCTAATCGGCTACACCGCGACCGGCACGCTGCTGGCCGCCGCCGGCTTCATGGCGATGCTGGCGATCGCCGTGCACTGGCGCGCCGATCTCTGGCCGGTGCACGCGCCGGCGAATGCGAGGTGAGGGGCGGTGCATTTGATATCCGGTGCGCGCCGGGTTCCGTACACCACCGCTGGGCCTATGCAAGTCACGGGTTGTGTTCACGCAGAAGTTTCTGGATGCGCGAGACTGCATCCGAGAACTCTCCGAACTCTTCCTTCGTGAACGCAGCGTACTGGTAGTTGCCGCTGCTCAGCTCCGCCAGAACGACATAATAGTCGCCGGACGAGCTCTCTTGCTTAAGCCGCAGGGAGATCGTCGAGAAGCCGCCGTTCATGGGAGTGTCTATCCGCTCAATCACTTGTCCGCTGACGACTCGCTTGAGCGCCTTGAACGCAGAAAACAACGATCCCATCGATCACTCCGGGGTGAGTGTCGAAACAGTATAATGGCTGCACTGATAGCACAACTCCTGCGAGTGTTATTTGGATGAGCAAACACGGTAGTTCAGATGAACGCAGCGATATCCGGGGATAGGAATACCCCGCATATCGCTGCGTTTCATCCGGGCTACGGCCTGGTCGCTTACACTGCCTGGGCCGCCTTGCGGATGTGCACCGGCACCGATTTGTACGACGGCGTGCCGCTTTCCTTGTCCTGATAGTCGAGCGGCACCAGGCCGTTGGCTTCGGGATAATAGGCGGCGACCGAGCCGCGGGCGATGTCGTAGGCGATCGCCGTGAGGGTGAGGCGGCGCGGCGCGCCCGAGGGCAGCGCCGTCTCGATCTCGACGAGGTCGCCATGGGCAAGCCCGCGCTCGGCGAGATCGGCTGCGTTGGTGAACAGCACGTCGCGTCGCCCGAACACGCCGCGATAGCGGTCGTTCAGCCCATAGATCGTGGTGTTGTACTGATCGTGGCTGCGGATGGTGGCGAGCTTGAGGACGCTGTTGTCGGCCAGGGCAGGGTCTTCTTCGAGGCCCTTGAAGATCAGGAATTCGGCCTTGCCTGACGGCGTGGTCCATTTGCGCTCGGTCGGCGGCAGCGGCAGGCGGAAGCCGCCGGGAATCCGGATCCGCGCGTTGTAATCCCTGAAGTCGGGGAAGACGCCCTCGATGGCGTCGCGGATGCGGTCGTAGTCGGCGATCAGCTCGGTCCACGGCACCTTGCTCGCCGGCAAGGTCGCCATCGCCATGCCGGCAACGATCGCCGATTCCGAGAGCAGATTTTCCGAGGCCGGGGTGAGCTTGCCGCGCGAGGCATGCACCATCGACATCGAATCCTCGACGGTGACCACCTGCGGGCCCGAGGCCTGGATATCGCGTTCGGTGCGGCCCAGCACCGGCAGGATGATCGACTGCTTGCCGACCAGGAGATGCGAGCGGTTGAGCTTGGTGCCGAGATGCACGGCAAGCTCGAGCTTGCGCATGGCGGATGTGCAACGCTCGGGGTCGGGCAGGGCGATGGCAAAATTGCCGCCGAGACAAATCAGCACCTTGGATCTTCCGTCGTCGATCGCCTCCATCGCGGCGACCGCGTCATGGCCGTGATGGCGCGGCGGCTTGAAGCCGAAGGTGCGCTCGATGCCCTCGAACATCGGGATATTGGGTTTCTCGGTGATGCCGACGGTGCGATTGCCCTGCACGTTGGAGTGACCGCGCAGCGGGCAGATGCCGGCGCCGGGCTTGCCGTAATTGCCCTTCAAGAGCAGCAGGTTTGCGATCTGCTGCACATTGTCGGTGCCGCGCATGTGCTGGGTGATGCCCATGCCGTAGGTGACGATGGTGGCGTTGGACTTGGCGTAGGCGGCGGCGACCTCGCCGAGCTGGGCGCGGCTGAAGCCTGAGACGGTCTCGATCGCTTCCCACGGCGTGGCGCGGAGATCGGCCGCGAAAGCCTCGAAGCCGTTGGTGTGCTCGGCGATGAAGGCATGATCGAGCACGTCGTGGCTCGCGTCATCCTTCTCGATCAGCGCCTTCATGACGCCCTTCAGCACCGCGGCGTCGGCGCCGACCTTGGGCTGATAATAGGTCGAGGCGATCCGGGTCGAGCCGAGCGTTGCCATCTCGATCGGGTCCTGCGGATCGGCAAAACGCTCCAGCGCGCGCTCGCGCAGCGGATTGAACACGATGATCGGCACGCCGCGGCGCGAGACCTCCCACAGCGTGCCCATCATGCGCGGATGGTTGGTGCCGGGGTTGTGGCCCATCGCGATGATCAGCTCGCAATGGTCGAAATCATCCAGCGACACCGTACCCTTGCCGATGCCGATCGATTGCGGCAGCCCGACGCTGGTCGCCTCGTGGCACATGTTCGAGCAGTCGGGGAAATTGTTGCTGCCGTATTCGCGCGCGAAGATCTGGAACAGGAAGGCGGCCTCGTTCGAGGCGCGGCCGGAGGTGTAGAACTCGGCCATGTTGGGATCCGGCAGCGCGCGCAGGCTCTCGCCGATCCGCGCAAAGGCGGCATCCCACGCGATCGGCTGGTAGGTGTCGCTTGCGGAATCATAGGCGAGCGGCTCGGTCAGCCGGCCCTCGTTCTCCAGATGGAAATCGGTCCAGCCGAGCAGTTCGGTCACGGTGTGCGCGGCGAAGAATTCCGGTGTGACGCGCTTGCTGGTCGCCTCCCAGGTCACGGCCTTGGCGCCGTTCTCGCAGAACTGGAAGGTGGAGGTGTGCTCCTTGTCGGGCCAGGCGCAGCCCGGACAATCGAAGCCGTCGGGCTTGTTGGTCCGCAGCAGCGTGATCGGCGCCTCGACCAGATCCATCTGGGTGCGAACCGCCTCGGCGGTGGCCTTGAGGGCGCCCCAGCCGCCGGCCGGAGCATCATAGGGGCGGATACCGGGAACGTCGCGCTTTTGGACCATATGTCCTCCTGCTGCCTTTGAGTGGTGCCCCCGTGCGTTTGTCCCGAAAATGATTGTCTTCTTGGCCCGCGGGCGTCGGCGAGACGGCCGTTGCGATCGACGTTCTCGATCGGACGCGCCTGTCTCGTCGTTCAGGTTAGCCTAGTCGGCTGTCGTCGGCGGTCAACAGTCCGTCAAATGCGTTGTTGCTATTACCGTTTGCGATCCAAAAACCCCTGCAGCAGCCGCTGCGGCTCGCCGGTCTGGAACGATTTTCCGAACACGCCGACGCTGAGGTTGACCGACTCGGTCAGCGGCAGCTCCTCCCATTGCCGCAGCAGGTCCTTCTGGATGCGCAGCGCCTCGGGGCCGCATTCCAGCAGCGCCTTGACGGTGTGCTCGACGGCCTCATCGAGACCGCCGGGTTTTGCCACTGTGTCGACCAGGCCCCAGGACAGCGCCGTCGGGGCGTCGATGTTCTCGGCGGTCATCATCAGCCAGCGGGCGCGGCCCCAGCCGATCAGCCGCGGCAGCAGCGCGGCATGGATCACCGAGGGGATGCCGACGCGCACCTCGGGCATGCCGAACATCGCATCATGCGCCGCGACGCGGACGTCGCAGGCGGCCGCAACCTCGAGGCCACCGCCGAGGCACCAGCCGGGCAGGCGGGCGATGACAGGCGCGGGGAATTTGCGCACCGCCTCGCAGAGGTCGCGCAGGCGGCTGATGAAGGCCTCGGCCGATGTCTGGTCGAGCGTCGCCATCTCCTTGATGTCGGCGCCGCCGATCATGCTGCGTTCGCTTTCGCCGGCCAGGATCACCGCGCGGATGGTCGGATCGGCGGCCAGATGCTCAAAGCCTTCGCGCACGCCATTGGTCACGGCCGAGCTGACGATGTTCAGCTTGCCGGCGTTGCAGATGGTGAGGCGGACGACGCCTCTGTGGTCGCGGTCGATGCCGCAGTGGGGATTGAGCATGTCCATGGAAAAAGTCCCGGCGCAAGAATTGATCGCGCCATGTCCCGGACAAACCCGGTCCCTGTCAAGCATCGGCGCCGCGGTTGCGCCGGCGAACGCGGATATATAGAATTATATTCATCATATAAATGGAGCCGTCATGACCGCCGCTGAGACAGCAGATCTTCATTCGCCCGAGCTGACGCGCACGCGCGTGGTGGAATGGCAGGCGCCCGGGCCGGTGGCGAAGGCGGCGCTGCCGATGTCCGGCATCGAGGCGATGCGTGCGATCCGCGACGGCGTGTTGCCGCCGCCGCCGATGGCCAGGCTGATCGGCTTCCGCGTGGCCGCAGTCGAGGAGGGGCGTATCGTGATGGAACTCGATGCGCACGAGAGCCTGGAGAACACGATCGGCCTGCTGCACGGCGCGACCGCCGCGGCGCTGCTCGATACCGCGATGGGCTGCGCGATCTCGACCCTGCTGCCCGCCGGGCAGACCTCGGTCACGCTCGACCTCAAGCTGACCTATCTGCGTCCGCTGTCGGCGCGGTCCGGAACCATCGCGGCCGAGGGCAAGGTGATCAAGCTCGGCCGCCAGACCAGCTACACCGAGGGGTTCGTCCGCGACGGCAAGGGCAATCTTGCGGTGCACGCGACCGCGACATTTTCCATGCTGGGCGGAACCCCAACCCCCTGAATAAGACGAAATAAATGCAGCGTCGCGGCTGCAAATCTGCTATTATATGATTAGAAACATTCCATGAGATCGGCATGCGCTATTCGAAAGAGCACAAGCAGGAGACCCACGCACGGATCGTGAAGCGGGCTGCGACGCGGCTGCGCGAGAAGGGCGCCCATGGCATCGGCGTCGCCGACCTGATGAAGGACGCCGGGCTGACCCATGGCGGCTTCTACGCGCATTTCGACTCGCGCGAGGCGCTGGTGATCGAGGCGTTCAACTATGCGATGGACCGCGCCACCGAGCGCTGGCGCAAGGTCACCGCGGAAGTGGCGCCGGAGAAGCGGCTTTCGACCATCGTCGACGGCTACCTGTCGGCGACCCATCGCGACGACCCCGGCCAGGGCTGTGCGGTGCCGGCGCTCGGCGCCGAGATCGCCCGCGAAAGCCTGAAGACCCGCAAGGCCTTTGCGCTCAAGCTGGATCAGATGATCGACATGATCACCGACCAGATCCAGGACGTGCCGCGCAAGACCGCGCGCAAGCAGGCCATGGGTGTGCTCGCGACCATGCTGGGCACCATCGTGATGTCGCGGATCGCCGGCAATGGCGAGATGTCCGACGAAATCCTGAGCGCGGGCCGCGAGGCGGCGCTGGGACGTGCGACGACAGTGAAGGCGTCGGCGAAGAAAGCCAAGGCAAACTAGCCGATTTGGTTCCCCGCGTCGTCCCGGCGAAAGCCGGGACGACGACATCATGGCCCGCTAAGCGGCGTGCGCCCGGTTTCCATCGTCTTGTAGTGTAGGATGTAGTCGGCCACCGACGCGGTTTGCCGGTTCGATTCTGCTGCTGAGGGTGCGCCGCGAACCCACATTCATTCGGGGAGCCCGGCTGCGCGAAGAGCCTTGGTAAAGAGCGCAAGATCCTCCGCTCGCCGAAATGGTGCGAGCTCTCCCAGATTGGAGATGCGCAAATCGGGATCGCGCTCGCGGATGCGTGCGATGCCCTTTTGTGCCGCCTCGAGGCGTCCGGTGAGTGCGTTGCTGGCTGCGGACATGCAGATGGCCAGCAGGAAATCCGAATTGTCGCGCAATGCTCTTTCGGCCCATGACGACGCCATTTCGTAGCGGCCCGAGAGAAAATGCGCATACGACACCGCTCCGTGTATGCCGTACATGGACGGATCGAGAGGGCTGAGGCGCATGGCGTGCATCGCGTAGTCAAGCGCGAGATCGGGTTCGCCCCTGAAGGCTCTCACCCATGCACCGAGATGCCACGCTTGCGCCAGGTTCGGATTGACCGCCAGCCCGCGATCCACGAAGGCGGCGGCATCATCGAATTCATGGGCGATGAAGGCGAGGACATAGGCACCCATGCAGATCGCTGCAGGGTCGTCTGCTCCGAGATGCACCGCCTTCCAGCCTAGCCTCGTAGCTTCGGCACTTTCCTGCACACGATCCATCATCCAGTGGCGCGCTTTGCGTTGGATGTAGCACCACCCGGCCATGCCATAGGCGCAGGCGAGACCGGGGTCGAGCTGGATCGCCTTGCTGAAGAGCTGGAGCGCTTCGCCGTTGGCTTCCCTGGTCCACTGGCGAACGATCGCCAATCCACGCAGGTAATAGTCGTATGCATCCAGATTCTCGGTTGGCTTGCGCCTGGCTCGCTTGATTTCCTCGCGCTGCAGCATGGGTGCGATGGCGCCCACGACGGTGGAGGTCACCTGGTCCTGCAGATCGAAGATATCTTCGAGCGCCCCGTCAAAGCGGTCCGCCCAGAGATGTGCGCCGGTTTCGGTATCGATCAGCTGACCGGCGATGCGAATGCGGTTTCCGGCCTTGCGCACGCTGCCTTCGAGCACATAGCGCACCGCAAGCTCGCGGCCGACCTGCTTGATGTCCACGGGCCGGCCCTTGTATGTGAAACTCGAATTGCGCGCGATCACGAGCAGCCAGCGAAACCGCGACAGCGCCATCGTGATCTCTTCCACGACGCCATCGGCGAAATACTCTTGTTCCGGGTCGGCGCTGAGGTTCTGAAACGGCAGCACGGCGATCGAAGGCTTGTCGGTGAGCTTGCGGGGTGGCTGCTGCGGTTCGACCGGTGGGTCGGCTGTTGCCGCGCTCGCCGGCACCGGCTCTTCCCGGACCATGCCGACGAACCGGAAGCCCTTGCGCGGCAGGGTCTTGATGAGGCGCTGCGCCTGGCCGGAATCGCCGATCGCGCTCCGCGCAGCGTTGAAACGTGTGGTCAGGGCCGCATCGGACACGCAACGCCCGTTCCAGATCGCCTCGATGAGATCGTCCTTGCTGACGACGCGCTCCCTGTTGCGGATCAGAAAGTCGAGCAGGTCGAATACCTGTGGCGCGACGGAGACCACGTCCGTCCCGCGATGCAGCTCGCGCCGGTCCGTGTCGAGTGCGTACTCCTCGAAGAGATAGCGCAAGCCGCGAATCCCTTGGGTGTGCGTCCGATGGTCGCGATGAGGCACTGTGGCCGGGCCTCACGGGCCAAGAATAAGCCGCCGGTGAGGAAAATGTAAGCCGCCTGTCAAGTGCGCTCGAGCACGCCCCGGTACCGTGTCCTGACGGAACGAACCTCGAGGTGCTGCAATGAGCACGACCTACGGTCCATTGAATTCGGCCCAAGCGACCGCATCGACGCCGCGGATCTCCGGCGCCTTCAGGAGCTTTTGGGACGCAATTCAGGAATGGCGCAAATGGGAGCGGCTGCGCGCCGACCTCGGCAGCCTGAGCGATCGGGAGCTCATGGATATCGGGATATCGCGCGGCGAGGTCGACTACGTCGCATCGAACCGGGATGTCGACCCGCGCGGCATCCGATCCGCCGGATGACGTCGCCGAGCCCTACGGCCCACTAAATAGCGCGCGCTCGGCTTCCACGGTCTCGTAGATATAATCCGCCACCGCCCGGATGCGGGCGAGGTCCTTGCTGTCGGCGTGCATCAGGAGCCAGAAGGTGCGCGAGATGCGCACCTCGTCGCGCAGCACCGGCTGCAGCTCGGGATGGGCTGATGCCATGAAGTGCGGCAGCACGGCGATGCCGAAGCCGGCAATGGTGGCATTGAGCTGCGCGATCAGATTGGCGCTGCGGAATTTCGCGGAGATCTTCGGAGAGACCTGCGGGAGATAGTCCAGTTCCGGTGTGAACAGCAGCTCCTCGATGTAACCGACGAAGCGGTGCCGCGGCAGGTCGGTACGCGCGGCGATGGCAGGCGCCTGCGCCAGATAGGCGGGCGCGGCATAAAGCCCGAGCGTGTAGTCCAGGAGCTTGCGGCCGACGATGCGGCCTTCCTTCGGCATGGTCAGGCTGATCGCAATGTCGGCCTCGCGCTTGGAGAGCGAGAACAGCCGCGCGGTGGCGACGAGCTGCAGATCGAGATCGGGATACCGCTCGGTGAACTTGACCAGCCGCGAGGCCAAAAAGTGGCTGCCGAAGCCGTCGGGCGCGCCGATCCGCACCGTGCCGGTCAAGTGGGCGCGCGAGCCGCCGACCGCCTCCTGGTTGGCGACGATGGTGGATTCCATCGCCTCCGCGCTGTCGGCGACGCGCTGGCCGGCCTCGGTGAGCAGGTAGCCGGTCTTGCGGCGATCAAACAGTTTTGCGGAGAGGTGGCCTTCCAGCCGGTCGACACGCCGGATCACTGTGGCATGATCGACGCCAAGCTGCTTGGCGGCAGCCGAAACCGACCCGCCGCGCACGATGGCAAGCACGAAACGGAAGTCGTCCCAGTCGATCGTGTCGCCGCCTTGATCCTGCATTTCCGCACATCTATGGTGCAATTTATCGGACTTGAATCCCATAAAATGCAGGGTCATTAGGGTTTGTAAAGTGATCCCGCCGGCCGGCTGGCGATTCAGGTCCTTCAGGGAGGGTTATCCATGCGTTCAATCGGACATTTCATCGGTGGCAAGGAGGTCAAGGGCACCTCGGGCCGTACGGCAGACGTTTTCGAGCCGATGACCGGCGAGGTCCAGGCCAAGGTCGCGCTGGCCTCCAAGGCCGAAGTCCGCGCCGCGGTCGAGAACGCCAGGGCGGCACAGGGCGAATGGGCGGCTACCAACCCGCAGCGCCGCGCCCGCGTCATGATGAAGTTCGTCGAACTGGTGCAGCGCGACTACGACAAGCTCGCCGAATTGCTCGCGCGCGAGCACGGCAAGACCGTTCCCGACGCCAAGGGCGACATCCAGCGCGGCCTCGAGGTCGCCGAGTTCGCCTGCGGCATCCCGCATCTGATGAAGGGCGAGTACACCGAAGGCGCCGGTCCCGGCATCGACATCTATTCGATGCGCCAGCCGCTCGGCGTCGTCGCCGGCATCACGCCGTTCAACTTCCCGGCGATGATCCCGATGTGGAAGTTCGCCCCTGCGATCGCCTGCGGCAACGCGTTCATCCTGAAGCCCTCGGAGCGCGATCCCGGCGTGCCGATGAAGCTCGCCGAACTGATGATCGAAGCCGGGCTGCCGGCCGGCATCCTCAATGTCGTCAACGGCGACAAGGAAGCGGTCGACGCCATCCTGGACGATCCCGACGTCAAGGCGATCGGCTTCGTCGGCTCCACGCCCATTGCCCAGTATATCTATGAGCGCGCCGCGCAGACCGGCAAGCGCTGCCAGTGCTTCGGCGGCGCCAAGAACCACGCCATCATCATGCCCGACGCCGACATGGACCAGGCGGTCGACGCGCTGATCGGCGCCGGCTACGGCTCGGCCGGCGAGCGCTGCATGGCGGTGTCGGTTGCGGTGCCCGTCGGCAAGACCACCGCTGACCGGCTGATGGAAAAGCTGATCCCGCGCGTCGAGTCGCTCAAGATCGGCACCTCGGTCGATCCGTCGGCCGACTACGGCCCGCTGGTGACCCGCGAGGCGGTCGAGAAGGTCAAGAGCTACATCGACATCGGCGTCAAGGAAGGCGCCACGCTCGCGGTCGACGGCCGCGGCTTCAAGATGCAGGGCTACGAGAACGGCTTCTATCTCGGCGGTTCGCTGTTCGACAACGTCACCAAGGACATGCGGATCTACAAGGAAGAGATTTTTGGCCCGGTGCTGTCGGTGGTGCGCGCCAAGGACTATCACGAGGCGCTGGCGCTGCCGTCCGACCATGACTATGGCAACGGCGTTGCGATCTTCACCCGCGACGGCGACGCCGCGCGCGACTTCGCAGCCAAGGTCAATGTCGGCATGGTCGGCGTCAACGTGCCGATCCCGGTGCCGATCGCCTATTACACCTTCGGCGGCTGGAAGAAGTCCGGCTTCGGCGATCTCAACCAGCACGGCCCGGACTCGGTCCGCTTCTACACCAAGACCAAGACGGTGACCTCGCGCTGGCCGTCTGGCGTCAAGGACGGTGCGGAGTTCTCGATCCCGACGATGAAGTAAGTCCGTTCAGGGCGAGGCAATGATGCAGTTCGCTCTCAACGAGGACCAGATCGCGGTTCGCGACATGGCGCGGGCGTTTGCGGCGGAAAAGATCGCGCCGCACGCGCTCGAATGGGACGAGAAGAAGCACTTTCCGGTCGACGTGATGCGCGAGGCCGCAGGCCTCGGCATCGGCGGCATCTATATCAAGGACGAAGTCGGCGGCTCGGCGATGACGCGGTTCGATGCCGCGCTGATCTTCGAGGCGCTGGCGACGGGCTGTCCGACCACGTCCGCCTTCATCTCGATCCACAACATGGCGTCCTGGATGATCGATGCTTACGGCAACGACACCCAGCGCCACCAATGGCTGCCGAAGCTCTGCACCATGGAGCTGATCGCCAGCTACTGCCTGACCGAGCCGGGTGCCGGCTCCGACGCCGCCGCCTTGCGCACCCGCGCGGTGCGCGACGGCGATCATTACGTGCTCAACGGCCAGAAGCAGTTCATCTCGGGCGCCGGCAGCACCGACCTCTTGGTGGCGATGGTACGCACCGGCGGCGATGGCCCCGGCGGCGTTTCGACCATCGTGATCGACGGCAAGACGCCGGGTGTGTCGTTCGGTAACAACGAGCGCAAGATGGGCTGGAACGCGCAGCCGACCCGCGCGGTCGTTTTCGAGAATGCCCGCGTGCCGGTCGCGAACCGGCTCGGCGAGGAGGGCATCGGCTTCAAGATCGCGATGGCCGGCCTCGACGGCGGCCGTCTCAACATCGCGGCGTGCTCGCTCGGCGGCGCGCAGGCGGCGCTCGACAAGGCGCTGGCCTACATGAAGGACCGCAAGGCCTTTGGAAAGCGCCTCGACGAATTCCAGGCCCTGCAATTCAAGATCGCCGACATGGCGACCGAGCTGGAAGCCGCGCGCACCTTCCTGTGGCGCGCCGCGGCGGCGCTCGATCGCAAGGACCCCGACGCCTCGATGCTGTGCGCGATGGCGAAGCGCTTCGGCACCGATGTCGGCTTCGAGGTTGCCAACCAGGCGCTGCAACTGCACGGCGGCTACGGTTATCTCAGTGAGTACGGCGTCGAGAAGATCGTGCGCGATTTGCGCGTGCACCAGATCCTCGAAGGCACCAATGAAATCATGCGGCTGATCGTGTCGCGCAAATTGATCGAGGGCGCGCGATGAACGATGTTGCCGCGGAAGGCGATCTGATCGCACGCAAGGAAGGGGCGGCCGGCATCATCCGGCTCAACCGGCCGAAGGCGATCAATGCCGTCACGCTGGAGATGTTCCACGACATCGACAGGGCGCTCGATGCGTTCGAGGCCGATCCCGAGGTCGCCGTGATCGTGCTGGAAGGTGCCGGCGAGCGCGGCCTGTGTGCCGGCGGCGATATCCGCGCGCTCTGGGAAAGCTCCAAGGTCAAGGGTGATCTCGGCAAGATCCTGTGGCGTGACGAGTACATCCTCAACGCGCGGATCAAGCAGTTCCCAAAGCCCTATGTCGCGTTCATGGACGGCATCGTGATGGGCGGCGGAGTCGGCCTGTCGGCGCACAGCCGCCACCGCGTGGTGACAGAACGGACGAAACTCGCGATGCCTGAAGTCGGGCTTGGTTTCTTCCCCGACGTCGGCGGCACCTATCTGCTGTCGCGCTCGCCGGGCGAGATCGGCACCTATTTTGGTCTCACCGGCACCACCATGAATGGTCCGGATGCGATCTACGCCAAATTCGCCGACGCCGTGGTGCCGAGCGCAAAGCTCCCCGCGCTGCGCGAGGCGCTGACCAAGGTCGCACCACGCACCAGTTCGGCGGAGATCGACCGGCTGATCGCGGGCTTTGCGACCGGCGAAAAATCCGGCCCTGTTGCCGCGATGCAGGCCAAGATCGACGGCTGGTTCGCGCGCGGCCGGATGGAAGACATCGTCGCCGCACTGACGGCCGACGGATCGGACCTGGCGCAGGCCACGCTGAAGACGCTCAATGAGAAGTCGCCGCGCGGCATGGCGGTGACGCTGAAACTGTTGCGGCTGGCGCGGGCGACCGAGACGCTGGAAGAGTGCCTGGTGCGCGAATATCGCGCCGCACTTGAAGTGTTTGCCAGCGACGATTTCCGTGAGGGCGTGCGCGCCGCCGTGATCGACAAGGACCGCAGTCCGAAATGGTCGCCGCCTGGGATCGAGGACGTGACGGCGGAGATGCTGGCGCCTTACTTCGCCGAGATCGGCGCCGATGAACTGAGATTCCCTGACAGCAAATAGAAACGTCGCAAGCGGAGGAACTTCCCATGGCAAACGTCGCATTCATCGGGCTCGGCAATATGGGCGGGCCGATGGCGGCCAATCTGGTCAAGGCCGGCCACAAGGTGACCGCGTTCGATCTGGTCGCCGCGTCCCGCGATCAGGCGAAGAGCGACGGTGCCGCGATCGCCGAGAGCGGCGTCGGCGCGGTGAAGGGCGCCGATGTTGTCATCACCATGCTGCCGGCCGGCAAGCATGTGCTCGGCGTCTGGAACGAAGTGCTTCCGGCGATGGCCAAGGGCGCGCTGATCATCGACTGCTCGACCATCGACGTCGAGAGCGCCAAGCAGGCGCATGCGCTGGCCGCCAAGCACGGCATGGCCTCGATCGATGCGCCGGTCTCCGGCGGCACCGGCGGCGCCAAGGGTGCGACGCTGACCTTCATGTGCGGCGGCGAGGCCAAGGCCTTCGCGGCGGCCCAGCCGATGCTGGCCAACATGGGCAAGAAGATCGTGCATTGCGGCGCCGGCGGCGCGGGGCAGGCGGCGAAGATCTGCAACAACATGATCCTCGGCATCTCCATGATCGCGGTCGGCGAGGCTTTCGTGTTGGCTGAAAAGCTCGGCCTGTCGCACCAGGCGCTGTTCGACGTCGCCTCGACCTCGTCGGGGCAGTGCTGGTCGCTGACGACCTACTGCCCGGTTCCCGGTCCGGTGCCGACCTCGCCGGCCAACAACGACTACAAGCCGGGCTTCGCTTCGAACCTGATGGTGAAGGACCTGACGCTGGCACAGGACGCCGCCAATGCCGCCGGCGCGGTGACGCCGCTCGGCAAGCATGCGCAGGAGCTCTATAAGACCTTCGACGCGTCGGGCCACGGCGGGGTCGACTTTTCCGGAATTATCCAGCACGTTCGCAGCCTCGCTGGGAAGTAATTCTATTGCGTCATCCTTTGGACGCCGCGTATAGCGCGGCTCCTCGAGCGACAACGCAAAGCGTTGCGCGGGGATGACGACAGCGGATGTGGAGAAGCCGGATGACCACATTTCAGGACGCACGCGCCTTTCTACTCAAGCACCGAACCGACTACGACGCGGCGGTGAAGGGCTTCCGCTGGCCGGATGCCGTGCCGTTCAACTGGGCGCTCGACTGGTTCGACGCCGAGCTCGCGCGCAATGCCGACAGCCGCGACCGTGCGGCGCTGTGGATCGTCGATGCCGCCAGCGGTAATGAAACCAAGCTCAGCTTCGCCGAGCTGTCGCACCGCTCAAATCAGGTCGCCAATTTCCTGCGGGCGCAGGGGTTGAAGCCCGGCGATCATCTGTTGCTGCTGCTCGGCAATGTCGTGCCGCTGTGGGAGACCATGCTGGCCGCCATGAAGCTCGGCGTGGTCGTGATCCCCGCGACCACGCTGCTCACCGCCGACGAATTGCGCGACCGGCTCGATCGCGGCAAGGCGAGGGCGGTGGTCGCAACCCAGGATCAGGTCGCAAAGTTCGCAGGCCTCGGCAGCGACAAGCTCGTGCGCATCGTCGTCGGCGCGACGCAGGCGCAGGACGGCTGGCTGCCGTTCGAGGAGGCGACCAAGGCGCCAGACGACTTCACGGCCGACGGCCCGACCCAAGCCGACGATCCGATGCTGCTCTATTTCACCTCGGGCACCACGGCAAAGCCGAAGCTGGTGCGGCACAGCCAGCGCAGCTATCCGGTCGGCCATCTCTCGACCATGTACTGGATCGGCCTGCAGCCCGGCGACATCCATCTCAACATCTCGTCGCCCGGCTGGGCCAAGCATGCCTGGAGCTGCTTCTTCGCGCCGTGGAACGCCGGCGCAACGATCTTCATCGCCAACCAGCCGCGCTTCGAGGCGAAAGGACTGCTCGCGATCATCGGCCGCTGCGGCGTCACCACGCTGTGCGCGCCGCCGACGGTGTGGCGGATGTTCATCCAGGAAGATCTCGCAAGCTTCAAGGTCTCGCTGCGCGAGGTCTGCGGCGCCGGCGAGCCGCTCAATCCTGAGATCATCGACCAGGTCAAATCGGCCTGGGGCCTGACCATTCGCGACGGCTACGGCCAGACCGAGACCACCGCGCTGGCGGGCAATTCGCCGGGGCAAAAGGTGAAGGTCGGCTCGATGGGCCGGCCGCTGCCGGGCTATCGCGTCCAGGTGACCGACAATGACGGCCACGCCGCCAAGGAAGGCGAGGTGACCTTGCTGCTCGGCGCCGACAGGCCGGCCGGTCTGATGCAGGGCTATCAGGGCGACGACGGCAAGCTCATTGGTACGGACGGCGAGATCTATCGCAGCGGCGACGTCGTGTTCACCGACGACGAGGGCTATCTCACTTTCGTCGGCCGGACCGACGACGTGTTCAAATCTTCCGATTACCGCATCTCGCCGTTCGAATTGGAGAGCGTGCTGCTGGAGCATGATGCGGTGGCGGAGGCCGCCGTGGTGCCGAGCCCGGACCCGATCCGGCTCGCGATCCCCAAGGCCTATGTGTTGCTGGTCTCCGGTGTCGAGCGCAGCCCCGAGACGGCGCTGTCGATCTTCCAGCACCTGCACACAAGGCTCGCGCCGTTCAAGCGCATCCGTAAGATCGAGCTCGTGACCGAACTGCCGAAGACGATCTCCGGAAAAATCCGCCGGGTACAGTTGCGCCGGCTCGAACATGACGATAATCGCACAGATGCGTTGCGCGGAGCCGAGTTCCGCGAGGAAGAGTTTCCGGAGCTGCAGAAGGTGCGGACCTCCGGTTAGGAGGTCAGCCAATGAACGAAGTCTGGAAGAAGCCGCCGGTGTCGCTGGAAACCTACCAGGGCATGGTCGGCAAAGAGATCGGCGTGTCCTCGTGGCACGTGCTCGATCAGGGCCGCATCAATACCTACGCCGACGTGATCGAGGATCACCAGTTCATCCATGTCGATCCCGAGCGGGCCAAGAAGGAGACCGCGTTCGGCACCACGATCGCCCACGGCTTCCTCACGATGTCGCTGCTCAGCATCATGTCCTACGAGGTGATGCCGGTGCTCGAAGGCACCGCGATGGGCGTCAATTACGGCTTTGACAAGCTGCGCTTCATCTCGCCGGTGCGCTCGGGCAAGCGCGTTCGTGGCCGCTTCGTGCTGGCCGAGGCCACGCTGCGCAAGCCGAAGGAGCTGCTGTCGCGCACCAACGTCACGGTCGAGATCGAGGGCGAGGAAAAGCCCGCGCTGGTCGCCGACTGGCTTGGGCTGATCTATTTCAGCTAGCAGATGGTTGAGTAGCTCCACCTTTCCTGCAAGCAGGAGAGGTGGAGCGAGCCCGCCTCGTCCAAGTAGTGCATTGACGGCCTTGAATCCTGGTGTCCATCATGTCGCCTCTAGGCGGTGCGGTCCCGGGAGTGGCAGCCATGGTGCAGAACATCGTCGCCGGACTTGTCGTGGTCGGTTTGCTTCTGATCGGCTCGATGAGCTACGCCCAGGAGCATCACGAGTGCTGGAGCGGGCACCTGCTCAAAAGCCTGAAGCCCTGCGGATCGATGACCCCTTCGGTCTAACCCCCCCCTTGGCCCGGTCAGTGCCGCACTTGACCCGGCCATCCATCGCTGCTCAAAAGCTGCCAATCGCGGGTGGGTGAGGGGTCTGTCTCCACGCAAAGACTCTCACATGCGCTCGCGGAGACCCCTTATCCGGCGCGCTGCGCGCCATCTTCTCCCACAACGGGGAAGGGAAGAACAGGAATCAACGGCATGGCAATCAGGTTTGACGGACGCGTCGCAATCGTCACCGGCGCGGGCAATGGTCTTGGGCGGGCGCATGCGCTGGGGCTCGCCAGCCGCGGCGCCAAGGTCGTGGTCAATGATTTCGGCGGCGCGCGCGACGGCACCGGCGGTTCGCTGTCGCCGGCCGAGACTGTGGTCGAGGAGATCCGCAAAGCCGGCGGCACCGCGATGGCCGACGGCGCCGACGTCTCGAACTTCGAGCAGGTCACCGCAATGGTCGAGCGCGCCACCAAGGAGTGGGGCAGCGTCGATCTGCTCTGTGCCAATGCCGGCATCCTGCGCGACAAGTCGTTCGCCAAGATGGAGGTTGCCGACTGGGCCAAGGTGCTCGACGTGCATCTGACCGGCACGTTCTACTGCTGCAAGGCGGTGTGGGCCGGCATGCGTGAGCGCAATTACGGCCGCATCGTGCTGACGACCTCGTCGTCCGGCCTGTTCGGCAATTTCGGCCAGGCCAATTACGGTGCGGCGAAGGCCGGCATGGTCGGCCTGATGAACGTGCTCGCCGAAGAGGGCCGCAAGAACAACATCAAGGTCAACACCATCTCGCCGACGGCTGCGACCCGCATGACCGAGGAACTGCTGCCGCCGCAGGCGCTTCAGCTGATGAAGCCGGAGGCGATCACGCCGGCGGTTGAATTCCTGCTCAGCGAGGATGCGCCGACCCGCACCATCATGGGCGCCGGTGCCGGCTCGTTCGCCGTCATCCGCGTGCTGGAGACCGAAGGCGTCAACCTGCCGCAGGCGGAGTGGACGCCGGACGGTGTCGCCGCGCACTTCAACGCGATCAGTGACATGTCGACCGCGAAGGCGCTCCAGGGTGCATTCGAGCAGACACAGAAATACGTCGCCCAGGCCGCCGCGCGGGCCGGGATCAAGCTCTGAGCATGAAGGTCGCCGTCATCGGAGCCGGACCTGCCGGCCTGATGGCGGCGGAGGTGCTCGCGCAAGGCGGCGCAGAGGTCACCGTCTACGACGCGATGCCGTCGGCCGGCCGCAAGTTCCTGATGGCCGGACGCGGCGGGCTCAATCTCACCCACTCCGAGCCGCTGCCGGATTTCCTTGCGCGCTATCGCGAGGCGATGCCGCATCTCAAATCCACGGTCGAGGCATTCCCGCCCGATGCCTTGCGCGCCTGGAGCGAGGTGCTGGGTCAGCCGACGTTTGTCGGCACCAGCGGCCGTGTATTCCCAAAAGCCTTCAAGGCATCGCCGCTGCTGCGCGCCTGGCTTCGCCGGCTCGATGGCGCGGGCGTCGCGTTCGCATTCCGGCATCGCTGGGTCGGATGGGATGCGCAGGGTGCACTGCTGTTCGAGATACCCGACGGAAAGCGCGCGGTTAGGGCTGACGCGACCGTGCTCGCGCTCGGTGGCGCGAGCTGGCCGCGGCTCGGCTCGGACGCTGCCTGGGCGGAGCTCCTGGCGGCGAAGGGCATTGCCGTGGCGCCGATGCGACCGGCCAATTCCGGCTTCACCGTCGCGTGGTCGAATATCTTCCGCGACCGGTTTGAGGGGCAGCCGCTGAAGGGTATCGCCCTCACGATCGGTCCGCATACGGTACGCGGCGAGGCGGTCGTCACCCGCACGGGCATCGAAGGCGGCGCGATCTACGCGCTGTCGGCGGAATTGCGTGAGGCGGTGCTGGGCATCGGGCAGGCGACGCTGACGATCGCGCTGCGGCCGGACCTCGACGCCTCCGCGCTGACTACCCGCCTGTCCGGGACGCGCGGCAAGCAGTCGCTCGCGAATTTCCTGCGCAAGGCGGCGCAACTCTCTCCTGTCGGCATCGGGCTGATGCAGGAGGCGGCGATTGCCTCCGACCGGCCATTGACATCGTTCTCGCCGGCAGAGCTCGCGCGGTTGATCAACGCGATTCCGGTTCAGCTCACGGGCGTCGCGCCGATCGCACGCGCGATCTCGAGCGCCGGCGGCATCAGGTTCGACGAGCTCGACGCGCATTTCATGCTGCGGCGGCTGCCCGGCGTCTTCGCCGCCGGCGAGATGCTCGACTGGGAGGCGCCGACCGGCGGCTATCTGTTGCAGGCATCGTTCGCGACCGGCTTTGCCGCCGGGAAGGGCGCGTTGAGCTGGCTCGCGCAACGCGCCTTGTGAGGCGGCTTATTCCGTACCCGTCTTCGTTGCAAGATCGGTGATCAGGCCGAGCACGCCGAACGTGGCGGCGACCGCGCAGACCGCCGTCCAGCCGCCATAGCTCCACGCCGTGGATGCTGCTGCCGCGCCGACCGCGCCGCCGATGAAGAACAGCGCCACGAACAGGCCGTTGATCCGGCCGCGCGCCTCGGGTTGCAGCAGGTTGACGGCGCGGCGGCCGAGCGTCTGGTCGGTGGTGATGCCGAAATCGAGCAGCACGGCGCCGACACCAAGCAGTGAAAGGGCAGCGACCTGCGACTCGATCATGCCGGCCCAGGCGCAGAGCGCCAGCGCACCGGCGATGAGAAGGTGCGAGACGATCAGCAGCGGCCGCGCAAGACCGCGATCGCCCCAGCGGCCGGCGAGCGGCGTCGCTGCGGCACCGGCAACGCCGATCAGCGCGAACAGCGCTATTCCCCTGGCATCGAGCTTGAACGGCGCCTCCGGCAGGCGCAGCGCGACAGCAGCCCAGAACGCGGTGAAGGGTGCCATCACCAGCGCGGCCGTCCAGGAACGCACGCGCAGCACCGGCTCCTCGCGCAACAGTTTGGGGAACGAACGCAGCAGCGCGCCGTAGCTGACTCTTGCCGCCGGCTGCAAGGTCGGCAGATAGCGCGCCAGCGCGCCGGCGAGCACCGTCATCAGTACGGCCGAGATGACATAGTAGCCGCGCCAGTTCCAGCTGTCCGCGATCAGGCTTGCCAGCGGCCGCGACAGCAGGATGCCGATCATCAAGCCGCTCATGACGTCACCGATCGCCTGTCCACGACGTTCCGGCGGGACCATCGACGCCACCAGCGGCACCACCATCTGGATCGCGGCGCAGGACGCGCCGAGGATGAAGGTGGCGGCGAGCAGGATCACCGGCGTCGGGGCCATCGCAGTGCCGATCGCGGCGATGATGGCGCAGGCCAGCGTGCGCAGGATCAGCCGTTTGTTCTCGACGAGGTCGACCAGTGGCACCAGCAGCAACAGCCCGAGCGCGTAGCCGAGCAGGGTCAGCGTCGAGATCAAGCCGGCTTGGAACGCTGTCATGCCGAGCGAGCGGCCGATCAGGCCAACCAGGATTTGCGGGGCAAACAGATTGGTGACGACGGTGCCGGTCGTGATGGCGCCGATCCAGATCAGGGGACGCACCGAGACGGTGCGGTCAGGGGAGAGTTTGGTGGCTTCGGAAATGGTCATGGGACCTCGGGAGGAAGTGGCGAGGCCCCCTTTAGGGGATCGGACTAATATGCTACAATTCAAATAAGATGATGAAGAATATGCGAGATTGTTATGAACACGCATGACCTCGTGGCGTTCGTCGCCGTGGTGGAGACCGGATCCATCGTCGCGGCGTCGGCGCGGCTGAACCTGACCCAGCCCGGTGTGACGCGGCGGATCCAGAATCTCGAGGAGATGCTCGGCGCGCAGCTGCTCGACCGGCTGTCGAAGCCGCTGAGGCCGACGGCTGCGGGGATCGAGGCCTATGAGCAGGGACGCCGCGTGCTGCGCATGCTTGACGACCTCAAGTCGGGCGTCGCCAATGACGGCGTGGTGCGCGGCGAGTTCAGGCTCGGCCTGACGCCGTATTTGTCGGAGGCGGGGCTGGCCGGTCCGCTCGATGCGGTGCGCGCGGAGTTTCCCGCCCTCGCAGTGCGCGTCGTTGCGGGTCTCTCGCCGCACCAGGTCGACGCGGTCTCCCGCAACGAGCTGGACGCGGCGGCGATCTGCATTCCGGACGGTGCCGTGCCGCCGGCGGACCTAGCCGCCGACGATCTCGGTGCGCAGCCGGTCATCTTCGTCGTCGCGCGCGACATCAAGCTGCCGAAATCCGCCGACCTCGAATGGCTGTCGCGCATGGGATGGGTGATGAACCAGGACGGTTGCGGCTTCCGCCAAACATTGAAGCGCCAGTTCGAAGCCGCGCATCTGCCGTTCAACGTCGCGGTCGAGGCGCTCGACAGTGAGCTGCGGCTGTCGCTGGTCGCGCGCGGGCTCGGCATCGGCGTCGTGACGCCGGTCGCGCTGAAGCGAAGCGCGCTCCGTAACCGGCTTAAGGTGGTCAGGATCGAAGGGTTCAAGGCCGCGGTGCGCGCCTGGATCGTGCACCGTCCGCCCGCCGGCCGCCTGGCGCGGCCGATCGAGGTGTTTCGTTCGGCGCTGGATCAGGAGCTGCAGGCGCTGATCCGCGCCTAGCGCAGCTTGCCGCGCGCCGTCACCGGCAACGCGCCGATGATCTCGTCGCCGCGCACCATCACGACCTCGTCCATCATGTTGACGACAACGCAGACGTGATTGGGCACGATCCGCACGACGTCGCCGACATTCGGCCGCGTGTTGCTGCGGGATAGGTCGAGGAAGCCGTGCTCCTCGGCAAAGCGCGCGATCTTGGCCTCGGGATGTTCGAGGATCAGGCCATGGCCTTCGAGCCCGCCGGTGTCCGAGGTCAGCGTCTTGGAGCCGGCATCGAGGATGCCGCGCTCGGGGCCGGCGCGGCTGACCACGGTGGAATAGATATGCAGCGCGCAATCGTCCCAGGTCGCGACGCCGGCCGCGACCTGCATGCGGTCGTTGTAGATGTAGGTGCCGAAACGGTGCTCGGTGCCGCCCTTCAATCTGCCGAGATTGACGAGGTTCGGCGTGCCGCCGGTCGAGACGATCGCCGCATCGAGGCCGTGGGCGCGCACGCCGGCCAGCGCCTCGTCGTAGAATTTCTGCGCATCCGCCCAGCCGGTTTCGGTCGGGTACAGCATGAAGCCCGCGAAGCTCAGGCCCTTTGAGCCGGCGATCTCGCGCGCCAGCGCGATCGCCTCGGCCGGGGTCTCGACGCCGGCGCGCTTGCGCCCGGTATCGCATTCGACAACGACCGAGAGCGGACGGCCCGAAGCGGCCGCCGCCTTCGGCAGATCGCCGATAACGACGGAATTATCCGCCGCGACGGTGACGTTAGCCTTGCCTTGCAGCGCGCCGAGCCGCGCCATCTTCTCGTCGCCGAGCAGATTGTAGCTGATCAGGATGTCGTCGATGCCGCTGTCGGCCATGATCTCGGCTTCGCCGAGCTTCTGGCAGGTGATGCCCCTGGCGCCGGCCTTGATCTGAAGCTGCGCCAGCATCGGATTCTTGTGGGTCTTGATGTGCGGCCGGTTGGCGATTCCGGCCTCGTCGCAGGCCTTCTGGATGCGCGCGATGTTGCGCTCGACCCGGTCCATGTCGATCACGGCGCAGGGCGTGCCGTATTCCCTGGCGATCTTGGCGGCGAGGGGCGTGGTCATTGTCTGTCCTTCTTCTCCGGCCTCGTAGGATGGGTAGAGCGAAGCGAAACCCATCGATATTGGTCGTCTTGCCGTGATGGGTTTCGCTTCGCTCTACCCATCCGACGGCTCTACGAACTATGCCTGCTCAATCTCTTCGCGCAGCACTTCGAGTTCGAGCCAACGGTCCTCGGCGGCGGCGAGCTCGTCCTGTGCCTTGGCGATCGCCGCGGAAGCGGCGTCGAATTTCTTGCGATCCTTCGCATAGAGATCGGGATCGTCGAGCAGCTTCTGCTGCTTGGCGATCTCGGCGTGCAGCTTGTCGATCGTCTTCGGCAGCGTCTCCAGCGCGTGCTTCTCGTTGAAGCTCAGCCGTCGCCTCGGTGCGGCTTCGGGCGCCGCGGCCCTGGCTTCCTTCTTCTCTTCAGTTGGGGCTTCTGCCTTCACCGTCTCGCGCTTCACATCCGTGCCGCGCTGCGCCAGCATGTCGGAATAGCCGCCGGCATATTCGATCCAGCGGCCATGGCCCTCGGGCACGATCACCGACGTCACGACGCGGTCGAGGAAGTCGCGGTCGTGGCTGATCAGGATCACGGTGCCCTCGTAGTCGCCGAGCATGTCCTCGAGCACGTCGAGGGTTTCGAGATCGAGGTCGTTGGTCGGCTCGTCCAGGATCAGGAGGTTCGACGGTTTTGCCAATGCGCGGGCCAGCATCAGCCGGCCGCGTTCGCCGCCAGATAGCGCTTCGAGCGGCGTGCCGCGCTGCTCCTGCGCGAATAGGAAATCCTTCATGTAGCCGATCACGTGCTTCGACTTGTCGCCGACCATGACGTGATCGCCGCGGCCGCCGGTGAGCGCCTCGGCGAGCGTCAGCTTCGGATCGAGGCTCTCGCGGTGCTGATCAAGCGTCGCCATCTCGATATTGGCGCCCAGCCGCACCGAGCCGGAATCGGGCGGATCGTTGCCGATCAGAAGATGCACCAGCGTGGTCTTGCCGGCGCCGTTGGGGCCGACGATGCCGAGCCGGTCGCCGCGCTGGATCCTAGTCGAAAAGCCGTCGACGATCTTGCGCTCGCCAAAGGCCTTGGCGATGTTCTTGGCCTCGATCACCAGGCGGCCGGATTTCTCGGCCTCGGCGGCGGCGAGCGTGGCATTGCCGGTGGCGCCGCGATAGTTGCGGCGCTGGTCGCGCAGCGCATGCAGATTGCCGAGCCGCTTGACGTTGCGCTTGCGGCGGCCGGAGACGCCGTAGCGCAGCCAGTGTTCCTCGTTGACGATCTTGCGGTCGAGCTTGTGCTGCTCGCGCTCTTCTTCGGCCAGCACCTCGTCGCGCCATTCCTCGAAGGCGCCGAAGCCGCGCTCGATCTGCCGGATCTGGCCGCGGTCAAGCCAGGCGGTGGTGCGCGACAAATTGGTGAGGAAGCGGCGGTCATGGCTGATCAGCACCAGCGCGCAGCGCCGGCGTTCCAGTTCGCCTTCGAGCCATTCGATGGTCGGTAGGTCGAGATGGTTGGTCGGCTCGTCCAGCAGCAGGATGTCGGGCGAGGGCGCCAGCACCCGCGCCAGCGCCGCGCGGCGCGCCTCGCCGCCGGAGACGTGCGCCGGGTCTTCCTCGCCTGTCAGGCCGAGTTGCTCGAGCAGGTAGCGCGCCTGGTAGTGATCGTCGCCGGGGCCAAGGCCGGCCTCGACGTAGGCGAGCGTCGTCTTGTGCTCGCCGAAATCAGGCTCCTGTGGCAGATAGCGAATGGTGGCGCCGGGCTGCACGAAACGGCTGCCGGCGTCCGGCTCGACCAGGCCGGCCGCGATCCGCAGCAAGGTCGACTTGCCGGAGCCATTGCGGCCGATCAGGCAGACACGTTCGCCGGCGGAGACCGACAGCTCGACGCCTGACAGCAGCGGCGTGCCGCCAAAGGTCAGGCTGATGTCCTTGAGCTGGATCAGAGGAGGCGGAGCCATCGCGCTAACTCCCGTTCGCCGGTGCCTGCTCGGCGCGGCGGCGCTGGATGCGGCGGATGGTCTGGTCGAGCGTCGACAGGAAGGTCGAGCGGTCGCGCGGCGAGTATGATTTCGGCCCGCCGGTGATCTCGCCGGACGAACGCAGGTCAGTCATCAGGTTGCGCACCGCGAGCGTCATGCCGATCGATTGCTCGGTGAAGGGCTTGCCGTTCGGCGCGATTACGTCGGCGCCGGCCTTCACGCAGCGGCTCGCCAGCGGAATGTCGGCGGTGATCACGACGTCGCCCGCATGGGCGCGTTCGGCGATCCAGTCGTCGGCGGCATCCATGCCGGAACCGGCGGCGATGCGCTCGATCAGCGGATCCTGCGGTACACGGATGAAATTGCCCGCGACCACGCTGACCGGCACGCCGAGCCGGATCGCGACGCGATAGATTTCGTCCTTCACCGGACAGGCGTCGGCGTCGACATAGATGCGGGTCAGGGCGGGGGGTTCAGTCATCGATTCAGGGTTCGCAGGCACGGCCTGCGTGTACTCCATGGTGCGGAAAATTGCGAGCAAAACGAGAGGCTTGTCACGCTGCCCGGTTCGACTACGATTGCCTGCGAAAAACAACCGAAATAAGGGGAAACCCGATGTCTTCGACGACCGCCGCGCAGACCTATCGCGTCTCGGCCTACAACACCTCCAAGCTCTCGGAAAACAAGATCCACGACGACACGGTGGCGCGGAAGTTCGGCTTTTCCGGCGGTCTGGTGCCCGGCGTCGACGTGATGGCCTACATGATGCACCTGCCGGTCGAGAAATGGGGCCGCGATTTCCTCGAACGCGGCCTGATCGAGGCGCGGTTCGTCAAGCCGGTCTATGACGGCGAGATCGCGGAACTGACCGGCCGGGAGACCGGCAATGGACTGTCGATCGAACTCCATAGCCGCGGCGAGCTCTGTGCCACCGGCACTGCGTCGCTGCCGGCGTCTTCGCCGGCATTCACGCTCGACGACTACAAGCAGGTCGCCGCGGTTGCCGAACGCAAGCCGGTCAGTGCGTCGTCCTATGAGGAGGGCAAGTGGCTCGGCGTCATCCCGCGCGACTGGTCCGGCGATGCGGCGAAGGAGTATCTCGCCGATATCAGGGAGACCGACCCGATCTATCTGCGTGAGGGTCTCGGCCATCCCGGCCTGCTGCCTCGGGTGATGAACAAGGTCTTGGTCGACAATGCGATCCTCGGGCCCTGGATCCATGTCGGCACCCGCATGCAACTGTTGTCGGCCGGTAAGATCGGCGACCAGCTCACCGCGCGCGCCAAGGTGACCGGCAATTACGACAAGAAGGGCCACCGCTTCGTCGAGCTCGACGCGCTGGTGCTCGGCAACGGCATCCCGCTCGCGCATTGCTGGCACATCGCGATCACCCAGCCCCGCGAACAGGCGGCGGCGTAGATGTCGGTCATCATCGACTATTACCTGTCGCTCAACTCGCCATGGACGTTTATGGGCAGCGCGCCGTTTGCCGAGATCGCGCGGCGCCATGGCGCGATCGTCAACGTCAAGCCCTGCAAGTTCGGTCCGATCTTCGAGCAGACCGGTGGCTTGCCGCTGCCAAAGCGCTCGCCGCAACGGCAGGCCTACCGCCTGGTCGAGCTGAAGCGCTGGCGTGAGGTGAGGGGCATTCCGCTCAACGTCGAGCCCAAGCATTTTCCGAGCGACGACCTCGCGGCGGTGCGTCTCGTCATTGCTGCCGCCCTGCAGGGCAAGGATGCCCACCGGCTGTCGCTGGAATTCGGCCGCGCCATCTGGGAGCGCGAGGAGGCGCTCTCCGACGCGGATGTCATGTCGGCGGCCGCGCAACGTGCCGGCCTCGACGCCGCGGCCGTGCGCGCAGGCGCTCCGTCGGATGCCGAGCTTGACCGGATCTACGAGGCGAACACGCAGGACGCGCTGAAGGCCGGCGTTTTCGGCGCGCCGAGCTACGTGCTGCCGTCCGGCGAGATTTTCTGGGGGCAGGACCGCCTGGAGTTTCTGGAACGCGCGCTGAAGAAATCGGCTTGATCGGACCCGAGCGGGCGCCGGCGTAGGGAAGGGGCGAAA
The DNA here is from genome assembly GCF_002289535.1 of Bradyrhizobium sp. UFLA03-84. Lineage (NCBI taxonomy): Bacteria > Pseudomonadati > Pseudomonadota > Alphaproteobacteria > Hyphomicrobiales > Nitrobacteraceae > Bradyrhizobium > Bradyrhizobium sp. UFLA03-84. The sequence continues at coordinate 739,309 of NZ_NSJY01000014.1, forward strand.
ACCATCCACACGCAACTGTCATACCCCGCGCATGCGGGGTATCCAGTACGCTGCGGCTTGTCGGTTCTATCGCTGACGTCTCTGGAATACTGGATCACCCGCTTTCGCGGGTGATGACAGCGATGGGTGAGGCGAAGCGGCGCCCTTACGCCGCGTTCGCCTTGGCGTCCTGGATCGCGCGCCAGACGCGTTCGGGCGTCAGCGGCATGTTGATGTGCTTGACGCCGTATTCCGACAGCGCGTCCACCACGGCGTTGACGATGCAGACGAGGCTGCCGGCGCAGCCGGCTTCGCCGCAGCCCTTGGTGCCGAGCGGGTTGGACTTCGCCGGCGAGGGGTGATCGCCGACCTGCATCGCGGGCACGTCGCCGGCGCGCGGCAGAGCGTAGTCCATGAACGAGCCGGTGATCGGCTGGCCGGAGGCGTCGTAGCTGACTTCCTCCATCAGCGCCTGGCCGATGCCCTGCGCCACGCCGCCATGCAGCTGGCCCGCGACGATCATCGGATTGACCACGACGCCGAAATCGTTGACCGCCGAGTAGCGCACGATCCGCGTCACGCCGGTGTCGGGATCGATCTCGACCTCGGCGACGTGGCAGCCGTTGGGGAAGGTCGACGCGGTTTCCTTGGTGGCGTGGTCGACGTCGAGCGTCTCAGGCGTGCCCTCCGGCATCTTGCCGGCGCGCATCCGCTCGGCGAGCTCCATGATGCCGATCGAGCGGTCGGTGCCGGCAATGGTGAAGCGGCCCTGGCCGAACTCGATATCGGCCTCGGAGGCCTCCAGCATGTGTGCGGCGGCCTTCTTGCCCTTCTCGACGACGAGCGCGGAAGCCTCGACGATCGCCTGTCCCGTCGCGGTGATCGAGCGCGAGCCGCCGGTGCCGTTGCCGAACCGCACCAGATCGCTGTCGCCCTGTTCGAGCGTGATCTTCTCGAAGGGCACCCCGAGCTGCTCGGACAGCACTTGGGCGAACGGCGTGGCGTGCCCCTGGCCGTAATCCAGCGTGCCGGTGGTGAGCTTCACCGAGCCGTCGGGCTCGAAGGTGATCTTGCCGAGCTCGCCAGAGGGCGGCGCGGTGACCTCGAGATAGGAGCCGACGGCGATGCCACGCAGCTTGCCGGTCTTCCTGCTCTCCTTCTTGCGCTTGGCGAAATTGTCGTAGTCGGAAATCTCCAGCGCCTTCTGGAACACGCCGGCGAAATCGCCGCTGTCGTAGGTGACGCCGGAAGCCGCCGGGAATGGCAGCTGCGACGGCTTGATGAAGTTGCGCTTGCGCAAGGTGAAGCGGTTGATGCCCATCTCGTCGGCGGCGGCGTCGATCAGCCGCTCCATGTAGTAATTGGCCTCGGGCCGGCCGGCGCCGCGATAGGCGCCCATCAGCGTGGTGTTGGTCAGGACCGTCTTGATGTCGACGCCAAGCAGCGGCGTGCGATAGACGCTGGCGAGGTTCTTGCCGGTGTTGAGCGACAGCGGTCCCGGCGCGACGCCGGTGATGTAGGCGCCGAGATTGCCGTAACCGGAGAGGCGCACCGCGAGGAACTTGCCGTCGGCGTCGAGCGCGAGCTCGGCATGGATCAGTTGCGCGCGGCCCTGGCTGTCGGACAGGAAGCTGGTCGAGCGTTCGTCGAGCCACTTCACGGGACGGCCGAGCTCGCGCGCCGCATGCGCGATGCAGGTGTATTCGGGATAGTTGAGGTTCTTCATCCCGAACGAGCCGCCGACATTGCCGGTGAGGATGCGGACCTTGTCGGCGGGCACGTTGAGCAGGCGCGCCAGGATTGCCTTGTTGCCGGAGACGCCCTGGGTCGGCACCTGCAGCGTGAAGCGCTCGGTCGCCTTGTCGTAGTGGGCGAGCGCGACGCGCGGCTCCATCGAGACCACGGCGACGCGGGTGTTGACGATGTCGAGTTTGGTGACGTGCGCGGCGGCGGCGAACGCAGCCTCGATCTTCGCGGTGTCGCCATAGTGATAGTCGAGCGCGACGTTGTTGGGGATGTTGTCGTAGAGCTGCGGCGCGCCGGGCTTGGCCGCTTCCGCCGCATCCGTCACCGCCGGCAACGGCTCGATGTCGACCTCCACGGCCTCCGCGGCATCGCGGGCCTGCGCCGCGGTCTCCGCGACCACGAAGGCGACGGGATCGCCGACGAAGCGCACCTTGTCGGTGACGAGCGCCGGGCGGTTGGTCTGCAGCAGCGGCGAGCCGTCGCGATTCTTCAGCGGCAGGCCGCAGGTGAACGGCTTGTAGCCGGCGGCCGCGAGGTCGGCGCCGGTCCATACCCCGAGCACGCCCGGCATCGCCTTGGCGGCTTCGGTGTCGATCCCCTTGATCAGCCCGTGGGCATGGGAGGAGCGCACCATCCAGCAGATGGCCTGGCCGGGCAGGGAGAAATCGTCGGTGTATCGGCCCTTGCCGCGCACCAGGGTGTCGTCCTCCTTTCGTCGAACGGGCTGTCCGACACCGTATTTTTGCAGTGCGATAGCGTTATCGAGGGAGGCGGGCGGCGTATGATCTTGCATCGAAAATGACCTGAAATGCCCGGATTTGCTGGAGTTTGGGGGCGTTGAGGAGATAACGCACGCTCCCCTTAACGACAACGCCCGATTGGGCATGGACCCAATGTGAACGGAGTTTGCGCAGGGCTTTGACGCTGCTAAAGTTTCCGTGAACGACAATTATTCGGCGGGCCCAGGGATCGCCCTTGGGGGCCTGCGGAAAGACAGTTTTGATGAACGACCATGTGCGGCTTTGCGACGGCCCTCCGGCCGGCGAAGCCCCGTCGGGGTTGGTTGCGGCGGCCGCGGAAAGCGGCGTCTACGCCGCGCTCGACCTTGGCACCAACAATTGCCGGCTCTTGATTGCCTGTCCCACTGGCGACGGGTTCCGCGTGGTCGACTCCTTCTCGCGGATCATCCGGCTCGGCGAGGGCATCGCAGCCACCGGCTCGATCAGCGAGGCGGCAATCGAGCGCGCGATCGCCGCGCTCGCCATTTGCAGCGACAAGATCCGCTATCGCAAGGCCCGCCGGCTGCGGCTGATCGCCACCGAGGCCTGCCGCGCTGCCGGCAACGCCGAGAGCTTTCGCGCGCGCGTCGCGGCCGAGACCGGCATCGAGCTCGAGGTGATCGATCGCGAGACCGAGGCGACGCTTGCCGTGATCGGCTGCTCGCCGCTGCTCGATCCGAAGGGGCGTGGCGCCATCCTGTTCGACATCGGCGGCGGCTCGACCGAGCTGGTGCGGATCGAGCGTGATCCGGCTGCGCCCGATCTGCCGCCGCGCATCAAGGCGTGGATGTCGATCCCGCTTGGCGTCGTGACCCTCGCCGAACATTTCGGCGGCAGGAACGTGACCCGCGAATTGTACGCGCAGATGATCGAGGAGGTCGCGCGCCACGTCGCGCCGTTCGCGGCCGAGCATGGCCGGGACCTGCGCGACATGCACATGCTCGGCACCTCGGGCACCGTGACCACGCTCGCCGGCGTCTTCCTCAATCTGTCGCGCTACGACCGCCGCCGCATCGACGGCATCTGGATGAACGATGGCGACGTGTCAGCGACGATCCAGAGGCTGCTTGGCATGAGCTATGAGGCGCGCGTCAACAACAGCTGCATCAGCGTCGAGCGAGCCGATTTGGTGCTCGCCGGCTGCGCGATCCTCGATGCGATCCGCAACGCGTTCCCGATGCCGCGGCTCCGCGTCGCCGATCGCGGCCTGCGCGAGGGCATGCTGGTCGAGATGATGCGCGAGGACGGCGCGCTGCGGGCGTGCTAGAACACGCCCAATCACACCAATCCAAGAAAGATCATGGCGAAAGACACCACCGGGCGGCTGCACGTCACGGTCAAGAGCGGCGGCAAGCGTAAACTGTCGTCAAAACTCTGGCTCGAGCGCCAGCTCAACGATCCCTATGTCGCCAAGGCCAAGGCGATGGGCTACCGCTCACGCGCGGCCTTCAAGCTGCTCGAGATCGACGACAAATACCGCCTGCTCAAGCCGGGCATGACCGTGGTCGATCTTGGCGCTGCGCCCGGCGGCTGGAGCCAGATCGCGGCCAAGCGTACTGGCGCTGCCGATGGCAAGGGCAAGGTGGTCGCGATCGATCTGCTGGAGATGGGCGAGATTCCCGGCGTCACCTTCGCGCAGCTCGATTTCCTCGATCATGACGCGCCGGAAAAACTGATCGCGATGATGGGCGGCCGCGCCGATTTCGTGATGTCCGACATGGCCGCCAACACGACAGGCCATCGCAAGACCGACCAGCTCCGCATCATCGGCCTGGTCGAGACCGCCGCGCATTTCGCCGGCGAGGTGCTCAATCCCGGCGGCACGTTCCTGGCAAAGGTGTTCCAGAGCGGCGCCGACGCCGAGCTGGTGGCGCAGCTGAAGCGCGATTTCGCCACCGTCCGTCACGTCAAGCCGTCCGCGAGCCGGCAGGACTCGTCGGAGCGTTACGTGCTCGCGACGGGGTTTCGCGGACAGCCGCCGTCATTGCGAGGAGCGTAGCGTCGAAGTAATCCATGGTTCCGCATATGCGGCTCGATGAATTGCTTCGCTCCGCTCGCAATGACGCGAGCGGCGGCACCTATCCCAGCCGCTGATCCCGCGCGTTCTGGGTGTCCTCGGTCGCGACCTTGACGGCTTCGGTGGCGCGGCGCTTCTCGGCGCCCTTGCGGCTGGAAATATCGATCGCCTTGCGGCCGGAGATTTCGTTGCCGGCGTCGGCCGGCATCTGCCAGAAGAACCAGGCCGAGGCCGCCGAGATCAGCGACACCACGATGAAGGCCGGCCCGAACACGTCGGCGGAGAGCTCGGTCTGGTGATGCATTGCCAGCACGGTTTCGACCGAAAACGCGCCGACGGCGACACCCGCGGACACCGCGAGCTGCTGGTTGACGCTAACGAGGGTCGTGGCACGGCTCATCTGCGGCGCCTCGACCTCGGCATAAGCGACCGTGTTGATCGCGGTGAATTGCAGCGAGCGGAAGAAGCCGCCGACCACCAGGATGGTGAAGATCAGCATCAGCGGCGTCGAGATCGTGAACAGCGCGCAGGCGGCGAGGAAGGCCGAGCTGACCACCGCGTTCACGGTCATCATGTTGCGGAAGCCGAACGCCTTGATGATGCGGGCCGCCAGCGTCTTCATGCCCATGGCGCCGACCGCGGACGCAAACGTCACGAGGCCGGATTGGAACGGCGACAGGCCGAAGCCGACCTGCATCAACAGCGGCAGCAGGAACGGCAGCGCGCCGATGCCGAGCCGGAACATGAAGCCGCCGACGATCGAGGCGCGCATGGTCGGCAGCCGCAGCAGCGAAAAATCCAGCACCGGCGATCCGGTCCGCCGCGCATGCAGCACGTAGAGCGTCATCGAGATGGAGCCGACCCCGACCAGGGCCGCGACGATCGGCCAGGGCAGGAGATTGAGGCCTGCGACCGACAGCCCGAAGGCGATGCCGGCGAGGCCGATGCCGGCCAGCACCAGACCCATCAGATCGAAACGCTCGGGGTCTTCGCTCTTGATCGGGTCGATATATTTCAGCGCCAGGAAGATGCCGAGCAGCCCGATCGGGATGTTGATCAGGAAGATCCAGTGCCAGGAGAAATAGGTGGTGATGAAGCCGCCGAGTGGCGGCCCGATCACCGGGCCGATCAGCGCCGGCACCGTCACCCAGGCCATCGCGTTGACCAGCGCGCTCTTGTCGACCGAGCGCAGCAGCACCAGCCGCCCGACCGGCGTCATCATCGCCCCGCCGAGGCCTTGCAGGATGCGCGCGAACACGAAATCGGTCACCGAGGACGACAATGCGCAGCCGATCGAGCCCAGCATGAACACGGCGACGGCGCCGGCAAACACGATGCGGGCACCGAAGCGGTCCGCAGTCCAGCCGCTCGCCGGGATGAACACCGCCAACGACAGCAGATAGGACGTGATCGCGAGCTTGAGCGTCAGGGGGCTTGTGCCGATATCGGCGGCGATTGCCGGCAGCGAGGTCGCAATCACCGTGGAGTCCATGTTTTCCATGAACAAGGCGGTGGCCACGATGAGCGGGATCAGGCGTTGTTTGTTCATCAAAATAGGACAGCTATGCTGAAAAAGGCGGGCGAGGGGGCCATATCATCCTGCCTTCGGCCACGCTATTGCGGAACCGGCCAAACGCCCTAAATCCTGCGTGACGCTGCTATGCATCCGCCAGCGTTCGAGGTGTGCGCCGTGATCTACGTCCTTGCCGCTCTCTTGCCGCCGATCGGGCTGCTCCTGAACGGACAGCCGTTTTCGGCCATCTTCAATCTGGTCCTGATCGTGTTTTGCGCGATTTTCGGGCTGTTTTTCCATGTCTTGCTGCTGGTGCCGTCGGCCCATGCGGTGATCGCGGTCCACATGAAGCGGGAGGACCGGCGCCACCGCGAGATGGTCGAGGCGATCCGCCGGCACGGCCCGCCACCCGGCTACAGGGTGCCCTGACCAGGCCCGTAAAAAGCCTGTGCATGGCTGGCAAACACTTTGATTCGTCATGCCGCCATGCTATCGACCAGCGTCAACCCCACCGATGGGCACCGATTCGACGGTGACGCAGCGAGCGTCGCCGCAGGCGGCGTTCATCCGTAAGACCCATCGCGGCTGCGTCCGCAGATAAGGAGTTGGCAATGGCCACGGGATTTCCGGCTATCCGAGAAGCCTTCACGTTCGACGATGTGCTTCTGAAGCCCGGTCTGTCCGACGTCCTTCCCTCGGAAGTCGATATCCGCTCGCGCGTCACCCGCGCGATCTCGCTCAACATCCCGATCATGGCGTCCGCGATGGATACCGTCACCGAAGCGCGGATGGCGATTGCGATGGCGCAGGCCGGCGGCCTCGGCGTCATCCACCGCAACTTCGATCCGGACGGCCAGGCCGCCCAGGTGCGGCAGGTGAAGAAGTTCGAATCCGGCATGGTGGTCAATCCGCTGACCATCGGTCCCGATGCCACGCTGGCCGACGCGCTGGCGCTGATGAAGGAGAACGGCATTTCCGGCATTCCGGTGGTTACCGGTAGCGCCAAGAACGTGCCGGGCAAGCTGGTCGGTATCCTGACCAACCGCGACGTGCGCTTCGCCAGCGATCCCCGCCAGAAAGTCTCGGAGCTGATGACGCACGAGAACCTCGTGACGGTGCGCGAGGGCGTCGGCCAGGACGAGGCGAAGCGGATGCTGCACAAGCACCGCATCGAGAAGCTCTTGGTCGTCGACGATCAATATCGCTGCGTTGGCCTGATCACCGTGAAGGACATCGAAAAGGCGGTCGCCCATCCGCTCGCCTGCAAGGATGCGCAGGGCCGTCTTCGCGTTGCCGCCGCCACCACGGTCGGCGAGACCGGCTATGAGCGCACCGAGCGCCTGATCGACGCCGGTGTCGACGTCGTCGTGGTCGACACTGCGCATGGTCATTCGCGTCATGTGCTCAACGCCGTCAATCGCATCAAGCGGCTTTCCAACGCGGTGCAGGTCGTGGCCGGCAACGTCGCCACCGAAGGCGGCGCGCAGGCCCTGATCGATGCCGGCGCCGATTGCATCAAGGTCGGCATCGGCCCGGGCTCGATCTGCACCACCCGGATCGTCGCCGGCGTCGGCGTGCCGCAGCTCACCGCGATCATGGATGCGGTCGCGGCGGCGAAGAAGGCCGACGTGCCTGTCATCGCCGACGGCGGCATCAAATATTCCGGCGACCTCGCCAAGGCGCTTGCCGCCGGCGCCGACATCGCGATGGTCGGCTCGCTGCTCGCCGGCACCGACGAGACGCCCGGCGAAGTCTTCCTGTGGCAGGGCCGCTCCTACAAGGCCTATCGCGGCATGGGCTCGGTCGGCGCGATGGCGCGCGGCTCGGCCGACCGTTACTTCCAGCAGGACATCAAGGACACGCTGAAGCTCGTGCCGGAAGGCATCGAGGGCCAGGTGCCCTACAAGGGCCCGGTCGGCAACGTGATGCACCAGCTCGCCGGCGGCCTCCGCGCGGCGATGGGCTATGTCGGTGCCAAGGACATCAAGGATTTCCACGAGAAAGCCGAGTTCGTCCGCATCACCGGCGCCGGTCTGCGCGAGAGCCACGTCCACGACGTCACCATCACGCGCGAAGCCCCGAACTATCCGGGCGGGGTGTAAGCCACTTCGCCCACGCCCTTCCCCGATGCGCAATTGCGCATCGGGGAAGGACGACCTTCAGAGTCGTCGCCACCGCCTCTCCGAAATGACGGCCGTCATTTCAAACAACGTTTCAAACAGCTCGACGCGAAAGAACAAAATCCATCTCCCTTGCGGGGAGACGGATTGCATGACTACGTGTGCGCCACGAACCAATCATCCAAGAGGAAATCATGTCCCAAGGAAAGCGCATCGTTCTGGCTTCGCGCCCGCATGGCGAGCCCACGCCGGCTAATTTCAGGCTCGAGGACTACACGCCGCCGACGCCGGGTGCGGGCGAGGTGCTGCTCCGCACCATCTGGCTGTCGCTCGATCCCTATATGCGCGGGCGCATGAACGACGGCCCATCCTACGCCGCGCCGGTGCCGGTCGACGGCGTGATGGAAGGCGGCACGGTGAGCGAGGTGATCGCGTCCAACAATCCCGGCTTTGCCAAGGGCGATATCGTGCTGTCGCGCGCGGGCTGGCAGACCCATGCGCTGTCCGACGGCAAGGGCCTCGCCAAGATCGATCCGAAGATCGCGCCGATCTCGACCGCGGTCGGCGTGCTCGGCATGCCCGGCATGACCGCCTATACCGGCCTGCTCGAGATCGGCAAGCCGAAGCCGGGCGAGACGGTGGTGGTTGCCGGCGCCTCCGGCGCGGTCGGGTCGGCTGTCGGCCAGATCGCAAAGATCAAGGGGGCGCGCGCGGTCGGCATCGCCGGCGGCAAGGACAAGTGCGACTACGTCACGCGCGAACTCGGCTTCGATGCATGCCTCGATCATCGCGATCCGGATCTGGCGGCGAAGCTGAAGGAGGCCTGCCCGAAGGGCATCGATGTCTATTTCGAGAATGTCGGCGGGCCCGTATTCGAGGCGGTCTACCCGCAGCTCAACGCGTTTGCGCGCGTCCCGGTGTGCGGCCTGATCGCGCACTATAACGATCGCGAAGCGCGGGCGCCGAAATGGGCTTCGTCGATCATGTTCGCGATCCTGACCAAGCGGCTGACCTTCCGCGGCTTCATCGTCAGCGACTTCGCCGCGATGCATGGCGACTTCCTGCGCGACATGTCGCAGTGGGTGCGCGAGGGCAAGGTCAAGTACAAGGAGTTCGTGACCGAGGGGCTGGACAGCGCGCCGGAGGCCTTCATGGGCCTGCTCAAGGGCGCCAATTTCGGCAAGCAGCTGGTCCGGGTCGGGCCGGACAAGGCCTGACGCAGGGGCCCCTCAGCTCCCATTCCGCGCAACAAAGTATCAAAAACGCCACATTGGCGGGCTTTTGGGGGCTTTTCGGCCCCCATTTGCTTGACGGGGACCCGGAGCAGTTGATTCAATATGGCTATATTTCAGGTGTAGCCATGGTTTTTGAAGCTATTGTTTTTGGGGTCATTCTCCTCGCCGTCGGCTATTGGGCGACGATGTTCGTCATGGGCCGCCGCGACGACGTCTTGCATGGAAAATTCGTCGAGGAGGAGCCGGCGGCCGAGTCGACGCGCCTGATGCGGCACGCGCCTCGCGTGCGGACCGCGCCGACAGCGCCGCGACCGAACAAGGATTCGCTGCAGGCGCTGCTCACCGTCATCAAGCGGGACCTGCACGACGCCGCGCGATAGCCACCGCGGCTCAGGCTGCCGGCCGCTTGCCGAGCAGCATGTCGAGGTCGACATCGACCTGGCCCTTGGCCCTGACATGGCGCACCTCGAAGCTGTCGGACCGGAAGCGGTACTCGACGAGGCCAACCTCCTTGATGCCGATCACCTCCTGCCGCGCATCGGAAATGATGAAGCCGGCCGAGGGCGCCCAGACGTGCCTGACATGCTCGAACGTGTAGTCGCGGCGCTGGTGCACATGGCCGCTGCCGACCAGACGCCAATCGACCTTGCCGAACATCTCGATCAGGCGGCGGCGCGCCGGCTGCGGCACGTAACGGATCGCGGTCTCGACGCGCTCGGCATCGTAGGGCACGTCGAGATAGAGCGGCTTGTGCACGAACAGCGCGACCGGCCGGCCGACGGCCTTGTCGAGCGTGCCTGCGAGCCAGTCGAATTGCTCGGCCTCACTGTCGAGGCCGGTGTTCATGATCAGCGAATTGAGGCCGATGAAGCACCAGCCGGCGGCGTCGAAATGCCAGCGGTCCTCGCCGAGCACCGAGGTGAAGGCGCCGCGCGTTTGTTCGGTCGGCAGTTGCGCCGGAGCGGGGCCGACCGCGGTCGGATTGTCGCCGATGTCGTGATTGCCCGGCAGATAGAGGCAGTCGACCGGCAGCGCATTGTGCAACTGCTTGGCGAACACCATGTCGTCGCGGCTGGTCGGTCCGTCGAACGAGACGTCGCCGGAGTTGAGCACGAGATCGGGACGCGTCGCATCGATGTACTCGCTGACGCGGTGAAAGTTGTCGACGAGCGGCTTGAAGCGGCGAGCGAGGTGGGTGTCGGAGATCTGGGTCAGGCGAAACTGGGGCATGCATCGCTCCTTTCGGCCGGAGCATAGGTCGGCGCGAAGTCGGAACGATGACGATTTCGTCGTGTTATTTGCTGCCCTGTTTGATGCGTTGTTTGATGTCTTGTTTGAAGAGTCTTGTTCGAAGCGTTGGTGTCGAGCCTAGATCGCGAGCTGCGTGATCGAAGGCGTCGGCAGGGCAGGCGGCCGGACGCGGTTTCCGAGCAGTCCGGTGTTGGAATTTGTTCCCGTCACGGCCTGCTGTCCGTCGAGCCCAAGATAGGCCAGCGCATCGTGGCCCATGTCGTAGGCCGCAAAGCCGAGCAGGGCGAGCAGCATCGCCGCGGCAAGGCTGTGCCTGACGATGTCGCGCGTCGAGCGATAGCCGCTGCGGAAATAGACCGAGAACAGGATCGCGACCAGGAGCGCCGCGGCGACGCCGGCGAGCCCCGACATCACCATGCCGAGCCCGCCATCCGCCGAATCATCGAACCAGCCGATGCCGAGGTCTATCGCCTTCAAGAGGGAGGTGAGGAGATCGCCGAGGGTCGCCGCCGCCTGGGCCGCGCCGTCGAGGATCGGGGTGATGAAGCGCATCGCGTCATCCCTGAGGAACTGAAACCGCCATTGGTCCCGGGAGTTGGTCACCCGGGCTCGGATCATGGTTCAACGGGTTACCGCTTACGCTTCATTGTCAGGGGCGCGTGCGGCGGCTAAGAGGGCGGCCGGGTGCCCGCGGCTGAGGAGGTTTTTCGTGTCGGTTCAAATGGTTCTATTGCCGGTCTTCATCCAGATTGGGCTCACCTTCGCGCTCCTGTTCGGGATGGCGACGCTGCGCACGCGGACGCTGGCGAGCGGCGAGACCAAGATGCGGGACATCGCGCTGCGCGAGCCGAACTGGCCGGCCCGCGCCACCCAGTTCGCCAACAGCTTTGCCAACCAGTTCGAGCTGCCGGTGCTGTTCTATGTCCTGATCGCCATTGCGCTGCCGCTGCGCCGTGCCGATCTGTTCATCGTCCTGATGTCCTGGGTGTTCGTGGTGACCCGGTTTGCCCATGCCGGGGTGTTCGTCACCTCCAACGACGTGCGGCCGCGCTCGCTCGCCTGGTTCGCCGGCGTGCTGGTGCTGGCGGCGATGTGGCTGTATTTCGCGCTCAGACTGCTGCTGCTGATTTGACGCGCCCAACCGAAAGAGAACGATGACTCCCGCTGCCCGGCTTTCCGCCGCGATCGAATTGATCGCCACCATCGATGCACAGCGCATTCCTGCGGCGAAGGCGCTGAAGGAATGGGGCACTGCGCACCGTTATGCCGGCTCAGGCGATCGCGCCGCGATCTCCGGCCTGATCTGGGACGTGCTGCGCCGGCAATCCTCCGCGGCCTGGCTGATGCAGGACGACAGCGCCCGCGCGCGCGTGCTCGGCATGCTCAAGCTCGAGCGCGGCATGGATGTCCCGACGATCTCGGCGCTGTGCGACGGCGGCCGCTTCGCGCCGGATCCGCTGACCGCGACCGAAGAGGCCGCACTGGCCTCGCGCACGCTCAAGGACGCGCCGGCCCATGTCGCGGGCGATTATCCGGACTGGCTCGATCCGCATCTGGCAAAGGTGTTCGGCGACGACCGCGCGGCGGAAGCCACCGCGATGGCGAGCCGCGCGCCGCTCGATCTGCGCGTCAACACCCTCAAGGCCAAGCGCGAGAAGGTGCTGCCGCGGCTGTCGCATCTCGGCGCCAGGGAAACGCCGTGGTCGCCGCTCGGCCTGCGCATCGAGCTCGGGGCCGACGCGCGCAATCCCGGCATCCATGCCGAGGAGGATTTCATCAAGGGCGCCATCGAGGTGCAGGACGAGGGTTCGCAGCTTGCTGCGCTGTTCTCGGCGGCCAAGCCCGGCGAGCAGGTGATCGATCTCTGTGCCGGCGCCGGCGGCAAGACGCTGGCGATCGCAGCGATGATGCAAGGCAAGGGCCGGCTGATCGCGACCGACAGCGACAAGCGCCAGCTCGCGCCGATCCATGAGCGGCTGTCGCGCGCCGGTGTGCACAATTGCGACGTCCGCACGCCGCGCGGCGAGGAGGAGGTGCTGTCCGACATCAAGGCCTCCGCCGACCTTGTCTTGATCGACGCTCCCTGCACCGGCACCGGCACCTGGCGCCGCAATCCCGACGCCAAATGGCGGATGCGTCCCGGCGCGCTCGAGGTGCGGTTGAAGGACCAGGCCGAGGTGCTGGAGCGCGCGGTGCCGCTGGTGAAGGCCGGCGGCCGCATCGCCTACATCACCTGCTCGGTGCTGGCGGAGGAGAACGGCGAGCAGGTCAGGGCTTATACCGCGCGGCATCCTGAGTTCTCGGTGCAGCCGCCGGAGCAGACCGCATCGGTGCTGTGGGACAAGGCGGAGGCGTTTGCCGAGGCCGCCCTGATGTCGGCCGAGGGCCTGCTGATGACGCCGCGCCGCACTGGCACGGACGGGTTCTTCGTCGCGGTGTTGAAGAAGGCGTGAACCTTTCTCCGCCGTCATCGCGAGGAGCGTAGCGACGAAGCAATCCATCGTCCGCAGATGCGGACAGGTGGATTGCTTCGCTTCACTCGCAATGACGGATGAACTTCGCTACGCTTCGGAGCACGCGCCCACCGGCGCCGGCGTCCGGCTCACCACGATCACCCAGAACAGCAGCGCGGTGGCGCTGATCGCAGCACCCAGCGCGCAGACGCCGAACCAGCCGGCCGCCGCATAGGCCATTGTCGAAGAGATCGCGCCGAACCCGGTGCCGATCGAATAGAACACCATGTAGCCACCGACCAGGCGACTCGCGGCCTCGGGGCGCGCCGCGACGATCAGGCTCTGGTTGGTGACGTGGATCGCCTGCACCGCGAAGTCGATCATCAGCACGCCGGCCAGCACCAGCCACAGCGACGTATGCAGGCAGGCGATCGGCACCCAGCCGGCGAGCATCAACAGCAGCGACAATCCGGTGGTGCGCTGACCCCAGCCGCGATCGGCGAGCTGGCCGGAATTGCGCGCGGCGAGCGCGCCGGCAAGGCCCGCGATCCCCAGCATGCCGATCGTGGTGTGCGACAGCGACAGCGGCGGGGCGGCGAGCGGCAGCACGACCGAGCTCCAGAACACGCTGAAGCTTGCGAAGATCAGCAGCGCGAACACTGCGCGCTCGCGCAACACCGGCTCCTCGACGAACAGCGCGACCGTCGAGCGCAGCAGCTTTGCATAGGACGATCGGGTCATCGGCTGCGGCGCGTGCCGCGGCAGCGCGCGCGCCAAAAGCGCCGCCAGCACCAGCGTCAGCGCAGCGGAGGTGAGATAGACCGCGCGCCAACCTCCGAGATCGGCCAGCGCGCCGGCGGCAAAACGTGCCAGCAGGATGCCCGACACCACGCCGCTGGTGACGGTGCCGATGGTGCGGCCGCGGTCGGCGGGGGCGGCCAGTGTCGCGGCGTAGGCAACCAGCACCTGGATCACGACCGCGAGCAGCCCGACCAGCACCATGCCGGCGAGCAGCACGGCGGCGTTCGGTGCGGTGCCGACGACGGCAAGCGCAAGCGCCGACAGCACGGTCTGGCCGACGATCAACCTGCGGCGGTCCCAGAGATCGCCGAGCGGCACGATCAGCATCAGCCCGAACGCGTAGCCGATCTGCGTCAGGGTCACGACGCCGCCGATCACAGCCGGTGTGATGGCGAGATCCTGCGCCATGGTGTCGAGCAGCGGCTGCGCGAAATAGATGTTGGCGACGCTGAGCCCGCAGGCGACCGCGAACAGCAGCACCACGGCGGGTGACAGCGCGCCCGCCGTCGCACCGGCGGGCTTTTTGCCCGCCTCATGATCCCGCCCGGCCGGCCCGTCTGCCACAGTCTGGTTCATCATCATCAGTCTCCACTGCAATCTAGTCTTATAATGAGACCAGTTGCGCTGAGCGCTGTCTAGTCCTATTTTAAGACCAGTTCGGAATCGTGATCGAGAGAGGTGGTGCGCGATGAAGCGGACCGGATTCGCCAAGGCAGACTGCCCGGTGGCGCGCGCGCTGGATGCGATCGGCGACTGGTGGTCGCTCTTGATCGTGCGCGACGCGTTCGACGGCCTGCGCCGGTTCGGCGACTTCCAGAAGAATCTCGGCATCGCCAAGGGCATGCTGACGACGCGGCTGCGCACGCTGGTTGCAACAGGCGTGCTCGAACAGGTCGCAGCGTCAGACGGCAGCGCCTATCAGGAATACGCGCTGACCAAGCGCGGCCACGACCTGTTCCCGATCGTGGTGGGCCTGCGGCAGTGGGGCGAGGCGCATCTCTATGCGCGCGGCGAGCCGCATTCGGTCCTGCTCGACCAGGCCGGGCAGGGGGTCGGGCAACTGGTGCTGCCATCGAAGAGCGGCAAGCCGCTGGGCTGGGCGGATACCAAGGTGAGGAAGGTCGCGGCGCGGAAGCGGTGAGCCGCGGGCTCGTACGACCTCAGCTCAATCCACGATGAACAGCGTCGCGCCGGTCGCCGTCGACGAACGGTGCGCGGCGTCGCCGAAATCGGAGACCTGATAGCTCATGCCGGGCTTCAGCGTGAATTTGCGGCCGTCGCGCAGCTCGGTGTCGAGCTCGCCCTTGACGACGTAGAGCACGTGGCCGCGATCGCACCAGTGATCGGCGAGATAATCAGGCGAATATTCCACCATCCGCACCCGCAAATCGCCGATGTTGAGCGTGCGCCACAGCGCCTGCCCGGTCTCGCCGGGATGCACTGAAGGTTCGACGTTGCTCCAGTCCGTGACGGTGAAGGGCAGGGTCGGGATTTTCATGATGCGTAGGTCCTGGTCTTTACTTGCCTTCGGGTTTGCATCCTCAAACGTCGGCGTCATCCCCGCGCAACGGCGAAGCCTTTGCGCGGGGATGACGGTAACTACGCAGCAACCTCAATGCACCAGATGGTTCGCCGAGCCCTGCCTGATCTTGCCCTCATCATCGAGCCGCAGATACTCGCAGATCTTCTTGCCGCGTTCGTTCTGGTAGAACACGACGACGCTGTCGGGCGACACATAGAGATCGATCAGCTCGAAATGCAGCTCGGGCAGTTTGGCGAGCGCAGCGCTCCAATAGGCCCGCAGCTGCGCCTTGCCGCGCACCGTGCCTGACGGGCCGAAGCCGAACGCCGGAATCCGGTCCGAGGTCATCTCGGTATCATCGGAATACATCGCCAGCACGCGCTCGAGGTCGCGTGCGTTCCATGCGGCGATCCAGTCGTGGCCGAGGGCCAAGAGGCGGGACGGGTCGTGAAAATCGGGCATTGGTTTCCTCCTTGTTGCTTATGGTCAAATTAGGTCAATAATACTGACCTATATCGATTTGTCCATGCCCAAAGAAGAATGTGGGCGCAACGCTGGCCGCGGTTGCGGGGGCGGGCGCTGTCGCGTATCTGCTTGCCATGACAGCCCAGCACACAGACCGTGAATCGTCGGCGCCCTCGGTGGCCTCGGCGCATGACAAGATTCTGATTGTCGATTTCGGCAGCCAGGTGACGCAACTGATCGCCCGCCGCGTTCGCGAGATGGGCGTCTATTCCGAGATCGTCCCGTTCCAGAAGGCGGAGGCCGCCTTCAAGGAGATGAAGCCGAAGGCGGTGATCCTCTCCGGCGGTCCGGAATCGGTGCACGAGACCGGCTCGCCGCGCGCCCCGCAGCTGATCTTCGAGTCAGGCGTTCCCGTGCTCGGCATCTGCTACGGCCAGATGACCCTGGCGGCCCAGCTCGGCGGCGAGGTCGAGGGCGGGCATCACCGCGAATTCGGCCGCGCCGACGTGGAGGTCAAGACCGATAGCTGCCTGTTCGACGGCCTCTGGAACCACGGCGAGAAGCACCAGGTGTGGATGAGCCATGGCGACCGCATCACCAAAATGCCGCCCGGCTTCTCCGTCGCCGGCACCTCGCCGAACGCGCCGTTCGCGATCATCCAGGACGAGAAGCGGAAGTATTACGGCCTGATGTTCCACCCCGAGGTGGTGCACACGCCCGACGGCGCAAAACTGCTGCGCAATTTCGTGCGCAAGGTGGCGGGGCTGACCGGCGACTGGACCATGCGCGCCTTCCGCGAGGAAGCGATCGAGAAGATCCGCGCCCAGGTGGGCACCGGCAAGGTGATCTGCGGCCTCTCCGGCGGCGTCGATTCCGCCGTCGCGGCAGTGCTGATCCACGAGGCGATCGGCGACCAGCTCACCTGCGTGTTCGTCGATCACGGCCTGCTGCGGCTCGACGAGGCCAGGACCGTCGTCGACCTGTTCCGCAACCACTACAACATCCCGCTGGTCCATGTGGACGCGTCAAAGGAGTTTCTCGGCGAGCTCGCTGGGGTCACCGATCCCGAGGTGAAGCGCAAGACCATCGGGCGCCTGTTCATCGACGTGTTCGAGGCGGAAGCCAAGAAGATCGGCGGCGCGCAATTCCTGGCGCAGGGCACGCTCTATCCCGACGTGATCGAGAGCGTCTCCTTCACCGGCGGACCTTCCGTCACCATTAAGTCGCACCACAATGTCGGCGGCCTTCCGGCGCGCATGAACATGAAGCTGGTCGAGCCCTTGCGCGAGCTGTTCAAGGACGAGGTGCGCGTGCTCGGCCGCGAGCTCGGCCTGCCCGAAGTGTTCGTCGGCCGCCACCCGTTCCCGGGCCCCGGCCTTGCGATCCGCTGCCCCGGCGACATCACCAGAGAGAAGCTCGACATCCTGCGCAACGCGGATGCGGTCTATATCGACCAGATCCGCAAGCACGGCCTCTATGACGCGATCTGGCAGGCCTTTGCGGTGCTGCTGCCGGTCAAGACCGTCGGCGTGATGGGCGACGGCCGCACCTACGAATATGTCGTCGGCCTGCGCGCCGTCACCTCGACCGACGGCATGACCGCCGACTTCTACCAGTTCGACATGAAGTTTTTGGCCGAGACCGCGACACGCATCATCAACGAGGTGAAGGGCGTGAACCGCGTGGTGTACGACGTGACGAGCAAGCCGCCGGGGACGATCGAGTGGGAATAGGGGTCACTCTCTGAGGATAAAGGCAGAATGAGCTTACTTAGGGGGATTCAATCTGCGCTGATCGATGGGCAGCCATTAGGTCCGATTCTGCTAAAGCTTCGCTTTTTGGCGTCTCGGCTCGGCAGCGACGTTCTCGAAGACTGGGTAAAACATGAATCTGAGGGATACCCATCCAATGTGGCCGTACCCGACTATCGGAAGCTGCCGGTCTCTTACGTTGGGACTTTCAGTGGTGCGTTTGGATCTGGAGTAAGAAATGCTCCGATCCCTCCCTACCTTATAGCGAAGTTTGCCGGAGAGCACTGGAATACCCGCGAGATACGAGAAGGTATCTCGTCTATCGATGAGCTTGCACGTTCCGCGAAGGAGTCAGGTACTCTTTACGTCAATGCAGCGAACCTCATTTTGCTATTGCAGGGTAATATCTACGAAGACTACGCCTGCAACAGCGTAACCGGTCAGCTGTCAAAAAGTTTGATGGCAGAAATTCAGAATATAGTCCGCGCGCGAGTGTTGGAACTAACGATTCAGATTGAGAAAAATCTTCCGACTGCTAGCGACATCGTTCTTGGGCCGCCAAAGGCCGAGCCCGGGGAGAAGGAAAAAAAAGCGGTGACACAAATAACGAATCAAATCGTTCACGGAAACTACACTTCGATCTCCAATACGGGTCAGGGGGCGCAGTTTAATCTGCACATCAATAGCAACGATGCGGCATCGGTCGCCAAGGAGTTGGAGGCAGCTGGCATAACACCGGATGACGCTCAGGCAATATCGAAGATATTTGCGTCTGAAGCACCGGAAAGTAGAGAGGAGCCCTTTGGAAGGAATGCTAAGTCGTGGATTGCGAAGAACCTTAGCAAGGCAGTCGACGGTACCTGGAAGGTCGGCGTCTCGGTCGCCACTCAAATTTTGAGTGAGGCTGCGCTCAGATACTATGGCTTCAAGTAAACTCGACTGAGTTATTAACGCTGCTAGCCGATGATCCTATTATGAGCGAGGCGATATTAATCGCGCTTCTTCCGTGTCTCGGTTGCGGCTATCGGTCATCTCGGGTGCAAGGCCTAAGTCTTTAGCCCAAAGGCTCATCGTTGATAGCATTGATGGCTTTGATCGATCCCGCGAGCATGTCTATGCATGCAACATGCCACCATCGGCCGATCATTCCTGTTGGCACATCAAATTGCAAAGGGGCAAAACTGTTATCCAACCGAAACGGCTTTGGTGATGGTCAAATTTAGCAACTTTCAGATGCTCAACTCGGACGCCACTAATACTACGCACGACTTATTCGATAGTTCGGTTCGACAGCGATCCTCGTTTACTGCATTCGCTACTACATGGATGGCGTTTAACGGTTGGATGGAGGCGGTGACTGACGAAGCTACCGACGCTGCGATGCTCTCGGCGCTCGGCGAAAGTCGGCGAATAATGAAGGCGTATGATGAACTACTCGAATCATCATCTCAATTTCGGCACCAAGTTATGACCTTCGCTGAAATGTGGCCGGTCGCAAATGTGCGCGATCTTCGAAGAAAGCTCGGAAGAGATGCCTTTGTTCGATTGTCTAGCGGCGAGCTTCTACAGGAGTGCCTAGCGAAAGAAGTTAAATTTCAGCCAGTTGGCTGGAGTGACGGCGATACTCCCACCTGGCCTCAGTTGCTTCGAACGATCTATGCAATTCGCTGCAATATGTTTCATGGCTCGAAATCACCCTACCAAACTCGCGACCGCGACTTAGTTCGACATGCAGAGCGCGTTTTGAGGACGTTCATCGAGGAGACGAGATGTTTCGATTGGCATGATTGAGACGTATGCCCCGACTAGAGCAAGATGGCAAGCGCACCATCCTTCCATTTTGCAAGGCTCCCTGCTTTGGACAATGGAGGCTCAATTGCAGTGTGCGTGCAATACTTCGGCCACCGCCACTCTGTTTCCCCAAGTACTAGCGGTCGGGGACGTGGCCAGAGCAGAACGCCATGCGTACGAGACAAGCAGCGGAGTGATGAAGATCCAAATCTCGCTGCGCTCATCCGGGTAGCTGAATATAGGAGATTGATATGCGGCAAGCTACGCCTTGTAGTTGTCAAACTTCAACGAATTTCTTGATCGACAAAGCGCCGTTATGTTTTCGTCTCTAGGTCGTTGATCGGCACTATGGCCGGCGGATAATGTGTCGGCTGTATCGGGCCGCTCTGAAAGCTGAGTTGCGACACGGGCGTCAAAGGCCACCTGCGACAAATCACCCCGACGGGCAACTCAGCAAAACCCGTCAATCCGCGAACAAGAAAATATTCCGCTTGGCGTTTGACCCAACTCAGCTGTTCAATATGCGCGTCTCACCCGACACGAGGGGCGCTTCGCGATCGTCACGAACGCGGGTCGAGATGCGGTGGACGCTGAATGCGCGACTGACGAGTGCGCGTGAGGCGGACGGCGAAGTCGTGTGGTCCTGACGCCCTCATGGCAGGTGTCTCTTCACATTGCGCGGTGCGCGTGGCGAAGACGGTGACAAGAAAGCCTGGTCTCGCCGGGGAGAGCACGAAGTAAGCCGTAGCCCATCGTGCAGGGAAAGCCGGGTTGTTTCCGGTTACACCTGTGGTCCTACTCCCCGAGCTTCCTACCCATTGCTCGGGGCCCATGGGTGCGATCGGCGCCCGGCTTTCCCTGCGCCCTCTGTTGTCAACGAGGGTGAAAACCAAGAGCAAAGCTCGGACGGTTCAGTCGCGAGAATGCGGTTTCATGCCCGCGCGCCGCTGAAGCGGGCAGGGCGGATCGGCCGGGGAGGCGTGATGCACCACATCGATCATCGAGCCATGGATGGGCTACGCCGGCAGCAGACCGGCGGCGCGATAGCTGTCGATCAAGGAGTCGTAGAGCGAAATATTCGAGCGGCTTCGGGCCATCAGCTGCGCGCCGGCGACGGCGGCGAAGATGGCGCGGGCGCGCTGTTCGCTCTTTCTTGCACTGGCCAGGCGCGCCGCCACCAGCAGCTTGCTCAGCCACGCCACGTTGACGTCGGCAAAGGTCTGGACCTCCTGCTTCACCGCGTCCGGCAGGTCGTCGACCTCCGCGGACATGAAGCTGCACAGGCACATGCGATTGTTGTTCTCGAGCGCCTTGCGAAACACCTCGGGATATCGACGCAGGCAGCGGACGGGATCCGCCGTTTCCGCCAGCATCGCCTCGAGCTGAGCTGCGGTGTCCTCCCAGTAGCGCCGCGCGACGGCGGCGCCGAGTTCGGCCTTGCTCGGGAAATGGTGATAGATGCTGGCGGCCTTGATCCCGACCTCGGCGGCGAGATCGCGGAAATTCAAGCCGCCATAACCGCGCGCCTGCGCGGTCCGCTTTGCTGCCGCCAAGATGGCCTCCCGAGCGCTTGAACTCACGTCATCCTCTCACTGCTTCGTTATCTACCAAGTGACAGGTAGGGCTTGACCAGCCAGATGTGAAGTACTCATATCGAGCCTACCAAGTGACAGGTAGGTGAAAACTGGAGTTATGATGAATATCTACGATTGGCCAACCGGCCCATATCCGGCCCGCGTCCGCATCGCCCTGGCCGAGAAGAACCTGCGGTCGCAGGTGCAGTTCGTCCTGGTCGATCTCTACAAGGGCGAGCACAAGAAGCCCGAATTCCTGGCCAAGAACTACTCGGGCACGCTGCCGGTGCTCGAACTCGACGACGGCACCTTCATTGGCGAATGCACGGCCATTACCGAGTACCTTGATGCGCTCGATGGCGCGCCGACGCTGACCGGCAGGACGCCGCGCGAAAAGGGCGTGATCCACATGATGAGCAAGCGCGCCGAACTGGAGCTGCTCGACCCCATCAGCGTCTATTTCCACCACGCCACGCCGGGTCTTGGGCCGCATGTCGAGATCTATCAGAACCCCGAGTGGGGCTTCCGTCAGCGCGACAAGGCCCTCAGGGGGATGCACTACTTCGACGGCATTCTGAAAAGCCAGCCGTTCGTCACCGGCGAGGCGTTCACGATGGCTGATATCACCGTCATCGGCGGCCTGATCTTCGCCGGACTCCTGAAGGTGGCTGTGCCGGCGGAGTGCGAGGCTCTTTCGGCGTGGTACGCAAGGATGCAGGAGCGTCCGAGCGTCAAGAACCGGATCACGATGTCCGAACCGGACAAGGCATCTGGTTGAGCGGAAACCGCGCACGTCCGCTCTCGCGAGTCCTGAGCGAGGGCGGATCGGCACGTGCCGCAAGCGCAGCCCGGACGAGTGCAGCGACATCCGGGCTCCTTCATTCGTGTCGCGGTCTCCCGCACATCGCTGCGCTCATGCGGGCCACGCGGCTCGCTCTACAAAATCCCGCGGTAGGCGCCGCCATCGATCAGGAGGCTCTGCCCGGTGATGTAGCCTGCCTGGGCCGAGCACAGGAAGGCGCAGGCAGCACCGAATTCGGAGGCGTCACCGTAGCGCCCGGCGGGAATCTCGGCCTGGCTCTCCTGCCGCACGGTCTCGATCGCAACGCCGCGGCGTTCGGCTGTAGTCCGCTCGTTGGTGCGGCGCCGGCGGGTTTCGAACGCGCCGGGCAGCAGGAAGTTGATGGTGACGTTGGCATGCGCCACCGACCGCGCCACGCCGGCAAGAAAGCCGGTCAGCCCGGCCCGCGCGCCGCTCGACAAATCGAGCCTTGCGATCGGCATCTTCACCGTGGCCGAGGTGATGTTGACGATGCGGCCGAAGCGCCGCTCGACCATGCCGTCGATCACCCGCTGCACCAACTCGATCGGAGCTGCCATGTTGCCGACCACGCCGGTCAGCAGTGCCTCGCGATCGATCTCGCGGAAGTCACGCAGCGGCGGGCCGCCATTGTTGTTGACCAGAATGTCGACCCGGGGCACGGCCTGCATCAGCGCGTCCTGGCAAGCGCGGGTGGTGACGTCGCCGGCGACGGCGATCACCTCCGCCCCGGTCTCGGTCCGGATCTCGTCGGCGGTCCGCTCCAGCGTCGCCTGGTCGCGGCCGTTGACCACCACACTGCAACCGGCCCGCGCCAGCTCCAGCGCACAGGCCCGCCCGAGCCCCTGGCTCGACCCGCAGACCACTGCCTGCCGTCCCTTCAACCCGATGTCCATGTCATCCTCCTTTTCCAACGCCCGGTCAGCGGGCGATATAACGAGCGTTCAGTCGATCCGAAGGCTCTGCTGCATGGCGAAGCACTGCGACCAGATGAAAACGTCGTACGCCGCCAGGCGAGACTGCCATTTCGGCGTCACCGCGTTGACGCAACTGACCACCACGCGGTCGATGTAGTTGTCAGCCACTGCCCAGGGGTTGGTCTTGTCTGCAGCAGCCATCCCGACGAACGGGGCGGTGGTCGCAAGTGCCGTCCTCGTGGCCGACTTCACGTCATTCATGAATTCGAGCTGTTCGCGCACGTCGGCGTGGGTGCCGACGCGATCCACGTGCCCTCCGACCAAGGTCTCGAACGGAATCTTGTCGATCTCGGCGACTTGCTCGAAATAGCCAGGTATATCCTGCGCGTCGGCGAAGCCCGACCAGGCCATCCAGCCCGGGAAGACGACATCGACCACCATCAGCACCTTCTGTGCCGGTGCCCAGATGAAGATGTTGCCGGGCTCGTGGGCGACACCGTGGTAGCTGAGCTCAAGGACCTGACCGCCGACCTTCAGAGTGTATCGATCCTTGAACGTGATCGTGGGCAGGTGCCGCTTCGGATCGTTTGCTCGTTCGAGCAGACGTCGTGTTTCCTCCTGAGCGATGATGATGGGGTGCCCGCCCAGATCTGCCGCGCCGCCGATATGGTCGATATGGGCATGGCTGTAGATCAAATAGGTGATCGGCCGATCCGTCACTTCCGCGATCGCCTGCTTCAGATGTGCTGAATAGCTTGGCGGCGCATCCATCACCACGACACCCTTGTCGTAGACCAGGAACATCGACTGGTATGCATTGTCGGTCACCATGTAGAGACCATCGCCCAGCTGCTGGAGGCGGTAGCCTTTGGCGGGATCCACCGGCGGCACTGCAGTGGCGTTCGGGAGCGGCAGATACCGGTCAACGCGGACGCCGATCGGGGCGATCGCCGGCATATCCTGATAGGCCGCACCCGCTTCTCCGGGCGCGGCTGCCGATTGCGCCCACGCACAATTCCCGGACGCCAGCCCGAGACCAAGCACAATCGCCAGCACGCTTGAAATCGAGCAATTCATTGGAACCTGCCAGGCCATTGTTTCTCCTGTGTTGGCATGGGCACGTTGACCATCTAGCCAGCCTGGTGCCACGGTGCCCCAGCGCTGTTGCGGACATTGCAGAGCGATTGCTGCTAACGGGTGCGGTGGCGCCGATCGGTCGGAAGCAGTCTGGGAGGCGTGGCCAAGCGCAGCGGCGATCGTCACGACCAACGCGTCCGTCGCACAACATCTGCATCGCTCGCCGCACCTACGAATACGTCGTGGGCCTGAGTTGCCGCGAGTAGGTGTCCTCTAGCCAAACGCGCAAGCGTTTGGCGAAAAGCGGTGACAAAAGGCCTGGTCTCGCCGGGGAGAGCACGAAGTAAGTCGCACAACCATCGCGCAGGGAAGGCCGGGTTGTTCCCGGTTACACCTGTGGTCCTACCCCCGAGCTTTCTACCTATTGCTCGGGGCCCATGAATGCGATCGGCCGCTTGGCCTTCCCTGCGCCCTCTGTTCAAGAGAGGGCGGAACGATGGACAAAGCTCGGACAGATCATGTCGCGAGATGGCGGACGTTCACGCCATTTGAATCGCAAATGCTGCAGTCTGGTGGCGGGGGGATCGCGTCAGCTCAGCTGCAAGCGCGATCAATACGCACCCGGTTCGCACGGAACGTTGTCGCCAGTCCAGGGCGCGGTGGCGAACGAACCGACGCGCGGTGCTGGAATGCACGCGCGGCCGTCGACGTAGACGGGCTCGGCCGGCGCGGCGGAGTTAGCCTCCGCGACATGGCGGGACGCGGCGTGGGTTTCACGCGCCATTGCCGGCGACGCGATCATGGCAACCGCGATCAAGGCAGCCGACAGAAGTTTGACGTTCGTCATCGAGTTTCTCCATTTTTTATGGAGCCAAGGAGTCTGGCCTCGCCAAATAGATGTGCGCGGCAATGGCGGATTTGAATGCAATCCTCGCTCACGCCGGCTCAACGTCGCGTGAGCAGGCGTGACCCGCAATCAAGCACAGCGGTGGCGCACTTCTGTCATCGTGTCGCGCGGTGTCCCGCATGTGGCTGTGCTCATGCGGGCTACTCGCTTCTCGGATCGATCACGCGATCGTGGATCGATCACTGCTCCTTCTTGAACAAATCCTGGAAGATGAGCGGGCCCCAGACGCGGCCGCGTGCGTGCACCAGCGCGCCACCCTCGTTGAACTTTCCGAGCTTGACGGGTGCGAACCCGAGTTGCTTCGCCAGGGCCGCCACGGGTGCGATCGCGTCCTCGTCGTCACCAGACAGAAAGACCACCCGGTGGCCGCCTTCGACGATCGGATCGGCAGCCAGTTTGGCAGCGATCAGGTGATTGAAGCCTTTCACGTAGCTGGCGCCGGCGAACGCCTTCGCGGCGAAGGCGGAGGACGGAAGACCGTCCAGTTCCTCAGGGGGAAGCAACGCGTTCATTGCGTCGATCACCGTCTTGCCGTGCCAGCTCGGCGCGGCCTTCGCGACCTCGCGATGCTGCTCGAACGGGACCGCCAGGATGATCGTCTCGGCTGCCAGTGCGTCACGTAGCGACCTGGCGACGACCGTGGGCCCGATCGCCCGGGCCTGCGGCGCCAGCGCCTCGGCCGGCCGGCGGCTGGCGACGGCCACGTCGATGTTCTTGCGGGCGAAGGCGTGGGCGAGGGCCTGGCCCACCTTGCCGAAGCCGATAATTGCGTAACTCATGATGCTTCTCCGATCCGTGTTGATTTTGATTGCCCGCCTTCAGATGGCCGAGAAGCCGCCGTCGACAGACAGCTCCACCCCATTCACGAAGCTGGAATCGTCGGAAGCGAGAAACACTGCGGCCGCTGCAATTTCCTCGGGACGACCCATCTTTCCTCGCGGGATCAGGGATTCGAACATCCGCTTCGCCTCCTCGGTGAGGACCTGGTCCTGCATCGGTGTGGCGATCGGCCCTGGGCTCAGCACGTTCACCCGGATATTCCTGCCCTTCAGTTCGTTGAGCCAGGTGCGCGCGAATGAGCGCAACGCCGCCTTGCTCGCCGCATACACGCCGTAACCGGGAAAGCCCTTCACCGAGGCAACTGACCCGGTCATGAAGATCGATCCGCCGTCGTTGAACAGCGGCAACGCCTTCTGGACCGCAAACAGCGTGCCGCGCGTATTCAGGCCAAAGGCCGCATCGAAATGCTGCTCGGTAATCTCGCCCAGCGGGACGGCTTCGCCGATGCCGGCGCTCGCGTACAGGACGTCGATCCTGCCCTTTTCCCGCTTCACCGTATCGAACAAGCGGTCGAGGTCGCCGAGATTGGCCGCGTCGCCGCGCACGCCAGTTACGTTCCGGCCAACCAGCCTGACGGCCGCGTCGAGCGCCTCCTGCCTCCGGCCCGTGATGAAAACATAGGCGCCTTCTTCAACGAACCGCTTGGCGCTCGCCAGCGCCATGCCGCTCGATCCACCTGTGACGACTGCAACCTTACCTTCAAGCTTTCCCATGACTTCTCCTTCGGGCTTCGCCTTTGTTCGGGGATGCCCCCGAGAACGCCAACATGGGTCCGTCGGAGTCAGGCGTTGAGTACGCAAGCGCGCACATCGGTGGTGCGAAATCGATCCGGCTGAACGACTGACGCCAGCGGCGACGATTGGTATCCGCTCGTGCGGAACCCGGCCGCGCTCGTCGGCATAGACTATGATGGCTGCCCGTATTGCTGTTCGATGTGTTAGATGCGGGCCCTGGAAGGCGCACCATGCGGTGCCGGATTGCACCATGATCGACTGGGATGACGTTCGCTATTTTCTTGCCGTCGCGCGCGGCGGCTCGGTGCGGGCTGCCGCCGAGCACCTCGGGGTGAATCACTCGACCGTGCTGCGACGCATCGCCCAACTCGAGGAGCGCCTCGGCGCGCAGATGTTCGAGAAGCTGCCGTCGGGTTACCGCCTGACGGCGGCGGGGGAGGAGGTGCTCGAGTTCGCGAACCAGATGGATGCGTCGTCGCACCAGTTGCAGACGCGCGTCTTCGGGCGCGACCAGAGCGTGCGCGGGCGTCTGCGGGTCACGCTGGCGCCGCCGCTGGTGACACACTTGCTGATGCCGGACTTCGCCGATTTCGCGCGCCTGCATCCGGACATCGAGATGGACATCCTGTCGTCCGGCGAGCTGGCAAACCTGACCAACCGGGAGGCCGACGTCGCGATCCGCGTCGTCTACGACCGCAAGACCCTGCCGCTCAA
Source organism: Bradyrhizobium sp. UFLA03-84 (assembly GCF_002289535.1). Lineage (NCBI taxonomy): Bacteria > Pseudomonadati > Pseudomonadota > Alphaproteobacteria > Hyphomicrobiales > Nitrobacteraceae > Bradyrhizobium > Bradyrhizobium sp. UFLA03-84. The sequence goes on from NZ_NSJY01000014.1 coordinate 766,315, forward strand.
TCTTCACGGCCAGAAGGGACCGGAGCTGTTCGGCGGAATCTACATGTCGCGCGATCGACTGGCCGCGTGGCGCGCGGGCGCGCCTGATCCTGTCAGGTGGATCGTCATCAGCATGCACGGAGTCCCGGACTGGGCCCACGAGGGTGAGGTTCGCGCCACGGGGGTTCCGTTCAGGATCACGGACGCCGAGGCGCAGATCGTTGCGGTACGACAGGGGCTCGGGATGACGACACTGCCGTGCTTCATCGGCGATGCCGACCCGCTTCTGGTGAGGGTGCCAGGCACCGGCCTGCACATGTACGGAACGCTTTGGCTTCTCACCCAGGGCGAGACACGCAAGACGAAGCGCGTGCGGTTCTTCACCGAGTTCGTATCGCGCAGGCTCGCCGCTTACGCGCCGCTTCTCGCGGGATTGTCCGTATCGCGCGACTGAGGGAGCGGGATGACACCGCGTGTTTGACGTCCGGGTCGAAATTGATCAACCGCCGTCGTCCTGGCGGAGGCCAGGACCCATTACCTCAAATGGCAATTGGCTATGCGACGTGGGGGCCAGAGTCCCGTTTATCGTCAAATTCGGTGGTTATGGGTCCTGGCTTTCGCCAGGACGACGTTGGCGTGCGTAGAGGGTTGCGGCAAACGGAGTTCCCGCAAATTATTTTCGTCAGCCTGTCGGCTGGTGTCTTCGCCAACCGTCCTCCGCGCAAACAAAGGAGACTGCGATGACGGATCTCGTTACATGCCTGTGGTTCGATCAGGGCCGGGCGCGCGAAGCGGCGGAGTTCTACGCCGCGACCTTTCCCGACAGCCACGTCGATGCGGGGCATGTCTCGCCGATCGCGGGCATCGGGCAGGGCGACGAATTGACGGTCGAGTTCACCGTGCTTGGCCGCCGCTTCGTCGGGCTGAACGGCGGCGACAACTTCACGCCGAACGAGGCGGTGAGTTTCATGGTGCTGACCAACAGCCAGGAGGAGACCGACCGCTACTGGAATGCAGTGGTTGGCAATGGCGGCAAGGAATTGCCGTGCGGCTGGTGTCGGGATCGCTGGGGCTTCACCTGGCAGATCACGCCGCGGCGGCTGCTCGAACTGGTCAACGGATCCGATCGCGCTGCCGGGCGGCGCGCGATGGAGGCGATGATGACGATGAAGAACATCGACATCGCCGCGATCGAGCGGGCGGCCGCAGGGTAATCCGTGTGCCGGAAATCCTGGCGCCGGCATGCGCTCGGGGCGACGACCACCTCGGCGCAAACGCGGGGTGTGCCTCATTCCGTTGCGTGATACGAAATTCGTATCGCAGCTCTGGAGCCAGCCTTGATGTCCGTCGCAGCCGCCAATCAACAACAGCCCGCCACCGCCGCCGAGACTGATCCGCAAGCGCTCGGCTGGATGCAGGGCTTTCCGCCGCCGCAGGACAAGGCCGTCACGTTCCAGGACGGCTCGTTCCGCAGCTTCCCCGAATTGCGCTGGGCCTGGAGCAACATTCGCCAGCTGGTGCCGACCGTGAATGTCTGGCGCGGGGCGGGTGGAGCGTCGGTGTTGCCGCGCGAGGATCACGACATCGGCGCGTCCGCGTCGGTGACGATGGATGGCCGTCCGCAGACCTTCGCGCGCATGCTGGAGGACAGCTATGCCGACGGCGTCGCCGTGCTGCACCGGGGCAAATTGATCTACGAGCGCTATTTCGGCGCCTTGAAGCCGCACAAGCCGCACATCGCGATGTCGGTGACGAAGTCGTTCACCGGCACGCTCGCCGGCATCCTGATCGCCGAGGGCAAGATCGATCCGCAGGCGCCGGTCACCGACTATGTGCCGGAATTGAAGGCCAGCGCGTTCGGCGATGCCCGCGTGCAGGAGGCGATGGATATGACCACCGGCCTCAAATACACCGAGGTCTACACCGACAAGAATTCCGATGTTTGGGGGCTGCGCCGCGCCAACGGCATGGCGCCGATCCCGCCAGGCTATGACGGCGCGACCACCATCTTCGATTTCCTCTGCGCGCAGCAGAAGCAGGGAGAGCACGGCAAGGCGTTCGCCTACAAGACCGTCAATTCCGATGTGCTGGCCTGGATCGTCAGGCGCGCCAGCGGCATGACATTGTCGGACCTGCTCTCCGACAAGATCTGGGCGCCGATGGGCGCGGAGGAGGACGCGCATTATCACGTCGACCGCATTGGCACCGAAAGCGGTGGTGGCGGGCTGTCGACCACGCTGCGCGACCTCGCCCGCTTCGGCGAGACCATCCGCAATCACGGCCGCTTCAACGGCCGCCAGATCGTGCCGTCATCGGTCGTGGAAGACATCGCACGCGGCGGTGATCCCGAAAAATTCAAGCCGGCCGGCTACACCACGCTGCCGGGCGCGTCCTACCGCAATCAATGGTGGGTGACGCACAATGCGCACGGCGCCTTCATGGCGCGCGGCGTGCACGGCCAGGGCATCTATATCGATCCGAAAGCCGAGATGGTGATCGCGCGTTACGCCTCGCACCCGATGGCCGGGAACGCCGCCAACGACCCGGTGACGCTGCCGGCCTACATGGCGCTGGCGAAGGATTTGATGGCGGGAGGGTGAAGTCGGCTCACGCGCGCGACATCTTCTCGAACCGCTTGATCAGGCGCTCCCGCTTCAAGCGCGACAGCCGCCTGATCCAGAACACGCCGTCGAGCTGGTCGATCTCGTGCTGATGGCAGACGGCGCGCAGGCCGTCGGATTCTTCGATCTGCATGTTGCCGTCTAGATCCTGGTAGCGGATGCGGACCCGCGCATGGCGCTCAACCTCGTCGGTGACCCCGGGCATCGAGACGCTGCCTTCCTTGTGCAGGATGATCTCGTCCGAGGTGTAGATGATTTCCGGATTGACATAGGTCCGCGGACCCTCGCGCGCGTCGAGCTCGAGCACCACCACGCGCTGCGCCACGCCGATATGCGGCGCGGTGATACCGATGCCGGGCGCGGCGCCCATGGTCTCGAGCAGATCCTGCGCCAGCTCGCGCAGCGCGTCGTCGAACATGGTCACAGGCTCGGCGGGCAGCGCCAGCCGCGGATCGGGATAGCGGACGATGGGTCGAATGGTCATCCCATTGTCTTAGGTCAGCACATCGCGCCGGACAACACGCGGATAAGGAGTCCGCACGCGGCGCGCCGCTCAGAGACGCTTTTCGAAGAACAGATCGGGGTAGGGGTCGTCGTTGAAGCGCGGGATCTCGGTCCAGCCGCTTCGGCGGTAGAGCTGGCCGGCTTCCGCCAGCGCGCTGTTGGTGTCGAGCCGCAATAGTGCGATGCCGAGCTCGCGCGCGGAACTTTCAGCCGCGTCCATCAGGCGGCGGCCGAGGCCGAGGCCGCGCGCGGCAGGCGCGACCCACAGCCGCTTGATCTCGGCGTATTCGCGGCCGCCACCCTTCAGCCCGACGCAGCCGAGCGGCAGGCCGTCCGACATCGCCACGATGAAGCTGCCGCGCGGCCGCACCATGTCCTTGGCGTCGGGATCGCGCGACAGCTTGACGTCAAAGCCCTGTTTGAACCGCCGCGCCAACTCGGCGTAGTATTCGCCGAGGCAGTAGCGCGCTTCCTCGCTCCGCGGATCCGTCTCGTGCAGCGCGGTGCCATCGCGCCCGAGCGCCGAGGCGATCAGATCCATCGCCGCCAGCAGCGCCTCGCGTTGGGTGTGGTGGGCGAGGAAGTCCGTCGCCTGGCGGTTGGAGATCGCCTCATAGGCGTTGAACTCGCGCTTGCCCGCCGCCGTCAGCTTGGCGATGCGGCGGCGCGCATCGTCGTCATGCGCCGTGGTCTCGATCAGCCCTTCGTCTTCGAGGCTACGCAGCAGCCGGCTCATCAGGCCGGAATCGAGCCCGAGATAGTCCCTGATCTCGCCGACGTCAGTGCGGCCGTGCCCGATCGCATTCAATACACGCGCCGCGCCGAGCGGCCGGCCGCGGCCGAGGAACGAGGTGTCGAGCGCGCCGACGGCGGAGGTGACGGCACGGTTGAAGCGGCGGACGCGGGAAACTGGGTCGAGCATATATCTGACTTTAGTCAGATATCGTCGTCGCGTCAATTGGTGCGCGGCGGGCAGGCGCACCAGGCGTGCGCCATCACGAGCACGTTGCCGGCCAGGATCGCGGGGCGCCGGCGAGCACCGGCCAGCCGAGCGCGAGTTGCGCGAACAGCGCCGACAGCACGAGCGCGACGAGCGGGACCAATGCGAGCGTGTAGGCGGCGCGGCCGGGGCCGAGCCGGCGCACCAACTCGAAATAGAGCATGAAAATCCCGACACACTTGTCACTCCCACCGTCCGCCGCCGCCGCGCCAGATTACGGCATGGCCAATGACGAACGGCCGCCAGCAATGGAACTGCGCAGTGGTGCCGGAGTTCGTCCAATTCGAGAGATGGAGATCATCATGAGCAAATCGGCTGAAAACGATCGCGGCGGGCTGGCGGGAATGCAGACGCCGCCCGTGGTGTCACGCGAGGCGTGGGAGGCGGCGCGCCTGGAGCTGCTGGTGAAGGAAAAGGCGCAGGTGCGCGCGCGCGACGCCCTCGCGGCCGAGCGGCGGCGGATGCCCTGGATGGCGGTCGAGAAGCCGTATGTGTTCGAGGGACCGAATGGCAAGGCGAGCCTGCTCGACCTGTTCGAGGGCCGCCGGCAGTTGATCGTCTACCGCGCGTTCTTCGAGCCCGGCGTGTTCGGCTGGCCGGATCATGGCTGCCGCGGCTGCTCGCTCGGCGCCGATCAGGTCAGCCATCTCTCGCATCTCAACCAGCGCGACACCACGCTGGCCTACGCCTCGCGCGCGCCGCAGGCCGACATCGCGCGGCTGAAGGCACGGATGGAATGGGAGATGCCGTGGTACACCATCACCGACAGTTTCGACGCCGATTTCGGCGTCGCCGAGTGGCACGGCCACAACGTGTTCATCCGCGACGGCGATCGGATCTTCCGCACCTATCTCGTCAACAGCCGCGGCGACGAATCGATGGGCACGGTGTGGAGCTATCTCGACATCACCCCGTTCGGCCGCCAGGAGCTCTGGGAGGATTCGCCGAAGGGCTATCCGCAGGGCCCGACCTACAAATGGTGGAACTGGCACGACAATTACGAGGTCGAGACTGCGCCGAACGCGAAATGGGCGGCCGTGACCGACGCCGGCGAGGCTGCGTTCCGCAAGATCGCCGAGCAGGAACGCAAGGCGACTTGAGGGTGGAGCAGGGAGGACGCGCGGCGTCCTCCCTAGCCGCCATCGTTCTTTGCGGCCGTGAGCGCCTTCAGCGCTGCCAACGTCTGCCGGAGGCCACGGTCGAGGCGCTTGTCGCGGCGGATCACGACCGCGAGCCGGCGGTAGAGTTTCGGCGATAGCGACCGGACGATCAGGTCATGCTGCCTGGGCTTGGCCGGGACGGCCATGCCGGGCAGGATCGCGCAGCCGAGGCCGGCGCGCACCATCTCCTTGATCGCCTCGACGCTGCCGAGCGACATCAACGGCTTCAGCGACACGCCGCCGCGCGCCAGCCACTCGTCGGCGGTGCGCCTGGTGTTGCCGCCGGGCTCGAACAGCAGAACCGGCCTGGTCGCCAGCACCTCCGGCGTGATCCGCGCCGGCAGCTTCATCTCGCGCGGCGCGATCAGCACGAACTCATCGTTCATGACCGGGGTGACCTCGAAGCTGCGGCCCGACACCGGCAGCGTGACCAGCGCGATGTCGATCGTGTTGTCCTCGACGGCCCGCGCGATCTCCGCGGTGTTGCCGGTCGTGACCGTGATCTCAAGTGAGGGCATTGCTGCCCGCAACTCCCTGAGGATCGGTGGCAGCAGGAAGATGCAGGCGGTGGCGCCGGTGCCGAGCCGCACGCGGCCCGCGGTACCCGTGGTCTGCTGTGCGACGGCGTCGACCGCCGACGTCACCGCCGCGTTGATCTGATGCGCGTGCGACAGCAGCGCGACGCCGGCAGCCGTCGGCCTGGCCCGTCGTCCGACCCGCTCGATCAAGGTCGCATTCAGGCTGCGTTCGAGCTGGCGCACCTGCAGGCTCACCGCAGGCTGGGTCAGCTGAAGCCGCTCGGCCGCGGCGGAGAAGCTGCCGCTGTCGATCACGACAGCGAAGCTTTCGAGATAGTCGAGATTGAGGTTCTTCATCAAAGTAACGCTTATACATCGCATAAGTTATCAAAGCTTCACTTATATACGACCGGAGCGCATAGTCCGGCAAGCGACGGCTTCGGCAGATCGGGAGCAGGCATTGTCTGGCCTCAAGCGCATTGGCGGCGTTATCGTCGAGCTGGGGCGCTACCTCGCGGTCTCACCGCATTCGCGCATCCGCCGCTGGCAGGCGCTCCGCGAGCTCGACGATCGTCTGCTGGCGGATGTCGGACTGTCGCGCAGCGATGTCGAGTTGAACCCATGGTGCGTGCAGAAAGCGCCGACGCGCCGCCGAAGCACAGGCATGATGCCGCAGGACGAGAGTGCAAGGATGAGAGACAGCGAAGCCACCGTGATCCGCGACGCCACAGAGGTCGACATGGCTGAGGTGCAGCGCATTTACGCGCACCACGTGCTCAACGGGCTCGCGACCTTCGAGGAAGAACCGCCAATGCTCGACGAGATGCTCCGGCGCCGCGCCGCCGTGCTGGCCGCGGGGCTGCCGTATCTTGTGGCCGATGTCGATGGACGCGTGGCCGGCTACTCCTACGCGACGGCGTACCGGCCGCGGCCCGCCTATCGCAACACAATCGAAGACTCGGTGTACGTGTCGGAAGCCTTGCGCGGCCGCCGCGTCGGGGCTGCGCTGCTGCAGGCGCTGATCGAGCGATCGGAGGCGGGGCCGTGGCGACAGATGATCGCCGTGATCGGCAACAGCGGCAACGCCGGATCGATCGCGCTGCACCGGCGCATGGGCTTCGAGATGGTCGGCACGCTGAGATCGGTCGGCTTCAAGCTCGGGCAATGGGTCGACACCGTGCTGATGCAGCGGCAGCTTGGGCCGGGCGCATCGGCGCTTCCCGCGGAGCGGGAACTGCCGCCGTGATCGCCCGCCGCGTCGTGGCCGCCCTTGGGCTGGCTCAACTGATCTCGTGGGGCGCGACCTACTATCTGATCGGCGGCTTCGGCGAGCAGATATCAGCGGAGCTTGGCTGGGGGCGCGACATCGTCTACGGCGGATTCGCCGCGGCGCTGCTGGTGATGGGGGTGACGTCGCCCCTTGCGGGGAGGTGGGTGGACAGAAGCGGTGGCCGTCAGGTCATGGTCGCAGGCGCGGTGATCAACGCGCTCGGCTGCGCGGGTCTCGCGGTCTCGCATCAGATCGGCACCTACTACGCATCGTGGATCGTTCTCGGGCTCGGCATGCGGTTGACGCTGTACGATGCGGCATTCGCGGCGCTGGCCCGAATCGGCGGACCGGAGGCGCGCCGCGCGATGTCCGGGATCACCCTGCTCGGCGGCCTGGCGGCCACCGTGTTCTGGCCGCTCGGCCACATGCTCTCGGAACAGTTCGGTTGGCGCATCGCGGTGCTGGTCTATGCCGGTCTCGCGCTGCTGACGATCCCGCTGCACTTGCTGATTCCGAACGAGCGGTTCGCCGGCGTGTCGCGTTCGGACACGGTGGCATCCAGGAAGCCACGGGCCGTTGGCCGGGAGCGGCTTGCGGCGGCGGGCGCGCTCTACGCCGTGATCATGACCGGCGCGAATTTCCTGAATGCTGGCATGTCGGCGCACATGATCGCGGTGCTCTCAGGCCTCGGGCTCACCGTCACCGTGGCCGTCTGGATCGCAACGCTGCGCGGCATCGGGCAATCCGCCGCGCGTCTCTGCGAGGTGCTGTTCGGTGCACGGCTCGATCCGCTGGCGCTCAATCTGATGGCCTGCCTGATCATGCCGCTCTCCTTCATCGCGGGATTGTTCAGCGGGTCGTCGAAGCAGATGGCGATCGCCTTCGCGCTGCTCTACGGCGCCTGCAATGGCATTCTGACCATCACCAGGGGAACGCTGCCGCTGATCCTGTTCGATCATCGCAGCTACGGCACGCTGGTTGGCCGACTCATCGTGCCGAGCTTCATCCTGCCGGCGGCAGCGCCGTTGGCCTATGCGATCGTGATCGACCGGTTCGGCGATGCGAGCGCACTCTATCTCTCGACCGGCCTCGCCCTGACGACACTTGTCGCGGCAGCCATGCTGAAACTGCTGTTCGGAAGGGCTCACTGACGCCGGCCGTGCGAGATACGCTTGATCAAAACGGGAGGAAGAAAAACGTGACGTCGCAGACCAGAAACAATCTCGCCGCCTTGATGCTTGCCACTGGTGTCTTTCTCTTTGGAACCGGACTTGCCGCCGCCGACCCGAATGGGGACCGCACGGTTGCCTTGCTCAAGAAGCTGATCTCGTTCGACACCTCGAATGGCCCGGGCGATACGCGGGCGCTCGCCGAGTATCTGAAGTCGCAGTTCGCACCGCTCGGCGCCGAGGTGGACATCTTCGTCGCTCCGAACGGCAAGGCCGCGCATTTCATCGCGCGGCTGCGCGGCGACGGCTCGAAGAAGCCTGTGTTGCTCGCCGCGCATGCCGACGTCGTTCCGGTCGAGCGCGAGAAGTGGACCGTGGAGCCGTTCGGCGGCGTCGAAAAGGACGGTTTCGTCTACGGGCGCGGCGCGATGGACTTCAAGGGCGGGCTCGCCGTCTTTGCCAGCGCCGTGATGCGGCTGGCGGAGGAGAAGACGCCGCTGGCGCGCGATGTGATTTTCCTGGCCGAGGCCGACGAGGAGCAGGGGCAGTACAGCACGGTGTGGCTGGCGAAGAACCATTGGGACAAGATCGACGCGGAATTCGCGCTGAACGAGGGTGGTTACGTCCTGCAGGAGCGCGACGGCACGGTGCGGCAGATCAATGTCACGACGGCGGAAAAACTCTCGGCGACGTTTGCCCTGAGGGCGACCGGTCCCTCCGGCCATTCGTCGCGGCCGTTTCCAGCCGGCACGATGGCCAACGACCGCCTGGTCGCGGCGCTGGCCAAGCTCGCGGTGCACGATCCGGCCGTCAAGCTGGTGCCGGCGACGGAAGCCTATTTCAAGGCGCTGCTTCCGATCAGTTCGGAACAGACGGCAGCCGATATCAAGCAGCTGTTGGCCGCAAAGGACCAGAGCGAGCTCGAAGCGGCCGGCAAGAAACTGGTCGCCGACAATCCCAAGGACAGCCTGCTGCTGCACGCCCTTCTGCGCGACACCATGGTGATCACGATGATCGACGCCGGCATCAAGCCAAACGTCATCCCAGGCGACGCCAAGGCGGTCGTGAACACGCGGCTGCTGCCGGGAACGACGACCGACCAGATGATCGCGGAGATCAAGCGCGTGGTCGGCGATCCCGGCATCGAGGTCAGCATTGTGACCTCGCTGACGCAGCAGGAGGCGCGGGACGCTTATCTGATGCGGAGCAAGATGCCGGGCTCGCCGGTCGATACCGAACTCTATGCCGCGCTGGAGCGCAACGCCAAGCGGGTCTGGAAGGACGCCGTCCTGGTGCCGACCATGTTCGAGGCCGGGACTGACGCCACCGCCTGGCGCGAGCGCAACGTACCCGTCTACGGCATCTATCCGTATCCGCTCGACGACGACATCCTGAGCCGGATGCACGGCAACGACGAACGGATCGGCGTCGAGGCCGTCAAGCAGGGTGCCGAGTGGGTCTACACCACGCTTCGCGAGGTGGCGAAAAAGTAGCGATCAGTTCGGGAGGTAACTGCCAAGGAAATCCCGCTTGCCGAGCGGCACGCCGCGATGGCGCAAGATGGCGTAGGCGGTGGTGACGTGGAAGAACAGGCTCGGCAGTGCGAAGCCGTAGAGGTAGCGCGCCGCCGGCATTGGCGGGACGCCGAAGGGCAACGTGATGATGCGTTCTGCCGCCTGGTCGAATGCCTGCAGCGGAACGGTGTCGATATAGTCGAGCGTCCGCGAGATGCGGTCGTGAGCCTCGGCGAGGCTCTGTTCGTCGTCGGCAAACGGCGGTGGCTCGAGACCGGCGAGCCGCCCGGCGGCACCCTTGGCGTGATCACTGGCCCGTTGCACCTGACCGACCAGCGTCAGCATGTCGGGCGCCAGCCGCGCCGCGAGCATGGCGTCGGGATCGAGACCACGCTCGCGGGCGTGAGCCTCGCCCTTGCGCAGCAGGTCGGCGAGAGCGTCGAGCATCTGGCGGAACACGGGGACGGAGGCGTCGTACAGTGGTGTGGTCATGGGCGCTCTCCAGTTTGTGTTGTCCGATCCGGAGCAAGCCAGTTCGTCATCGGAAGCTCCGGCACGATGCCGCGGCGGGCCGCAACCGCCCAATCGCCATCGTAGTAGTGCGTGAGGATATGGTCGTAACGAAGCGTCGCGCCGACGCCGGGAAGGGCGTGGAAACGCTTCAGCAGCCTCGGCAGGTGCGGATAGTCGACAAGCCGCCTGCGGCTCGCGCGGAACAGCGGATTGTAGACGGCGTCGAAGCGCGCCAGCGTTGCGTAGACCAGGACATCGGCCAGCGTTGGACGTTCGCCGAGGCAAAATCGGCGGTCGTCGCTCAGCCGGCCGTCGAGTTCATCCAGAAAACCGAACAACTGATCCATCGCTGCGGCGTATGCGCCCTGATGCGTCGCGCCGGCCACTGCGTAGACGCCGACCGACAGCCGGCGGGCAATCCCGTCGTTCAGGTCGTCCATCTCGGACTTGAGATCGGCAGGGCAGAGATCGGGACCGCGATCGCCGGCGATCGCATCGAAGGCGTCGTTCAGCATTGCTGCGATCTCGAGCGATTCATTGTTGACGATGCGGCATGAGCGCCGATCCCAAAGCACTGGAACGGTGACCTTGCCGGTATAGTCCGGCGCCGAGGCGCGATAGGCCTCGTGCAGACGCCGGAAGCCATTGCCGGCACCGTCGATTGTCGACAGCGCGGTATCCGCGAAGCCCCAGCCATTCGGCGAGTCCCAATGGGGATGCAGGATCGAGAGGCCGACGATGTCCTCCAGTTGCTTGAGTGCGCGCACGATCAGGACGCGGTGCGAGAACGGACAGGCCGGCGACGCATAGAGGTGATAGCGCCCCGGCTCCGCGCGGAAACCCGACGCGCCGTCTGCGCTGATGCGGTCGCGAAAGCGACCGGCATGGATCATCTGCTGTGCCCGCAGTTCGGGCGTCGGCTCGACATCGCCGCGCCAGATGCCGTTGATCATGAGCTTCATGGCATTCACCATCGGTTGCGACGATGTCAACTTGCCGCCGGCTCGCGCGGCAGCCACAGCGACAGCCAGCCGCCGAGCGCCAGCAGCGCGACGTTGCAGCCGAGCGCGATCGTGAAGGCGTGTGCATAGTCGTCGGCGTGCGGGTGCGGCCCGAGCAGGCTGTAGAAGACGCCGCCGATCACGGCGACGCCGAGTGCGGCGCCGATCTGGAAGGTCGAGATCATCATGCCTGACGCGAGTCCCGCGTGGCGCGGATCGATGCTGCCGATCACGACCTTGATGACCGACGGCATCACGGTGCCGAAGCCTAGCCCGCCGCAGATCAGGCCGAATTCGGCACTCTGCGGAAGCACGCCGCTCACCGACAGCATCACGATGCCGAAGCCAATGACCTGGAGCGCGAACCCAAGCGTTAGCGTGCGCGCGCCGAGCCACTGCATCACCAGCGACGATACCAGCGAGCTCACGAAGAAGCCGGTCGCAAAGGGCAGGGTGGCAAGGCCGGCCGCCAGCGGTGAAAAATGCAGCCCGCTTTGCAGGTAGACCGCAAAGGTCAAATAGAACGACGACAGCATGTAGAAGGCGAGCGCCATCACCAGCCCGATCACGAAGTCGCTGTTGCGCAGCAGTTGTAGGGCAACCAGCGGATCGCCGCCACGTGCGGACAGCCGCGCCTCGAAGCGGACGAAAGCCGCAAGCATTAGCGGAGACGCCAGCAGCATCGCGATGATCCAGACGGGCCAGCCGGATTCGCGTCCCTCGATCAGCGGATAGACCAGAAGGCCGAGCGTGAGCGACAGCAGGACGACGCCGCCGACGTCGAGCCGCTGTGCATGATCGGCGCGCGAGTCGGCGAGGTACAGCAGGCCGCCGATGAACGCGACAAGGCCGATCGGCAGGTTGATCAGGAAGATCGCCTGCCAGGCGAGGCCGAACGGATGTGTCGACACCAGCACGCCGCCGAGCACCTGGCCGCAGATGTTGGCAAGGCCGAACGTCGCGCCGTAGAAGCCGAGCGCGCGGCCCTGTTCTGCCGCGGGAAACAGCACGCGGATCGACGCGAGCACCTGCGGCGCCATCACGGTGGCGGTGAGGCCTTGCAGGATCCGTCCGGCGACCAGTACGGTGGGCGACCATGCAATGCCGCACAGCACGGAAGCGACCGTGAAGCCGGCGACACCGGTCAGGAACATGCGCCGCCGGCCGAGCAGGTCGCCGAGCCGACCACCCGTGATCAGGAAGACCGCGTAGGTCGCGGCATAGGCCGAGATCACGAACTGCATCTCGCTCGCCGTCGCGCCGAGATTGGCGCGAATGGCCGGTAGCGCGAGGTTGACGACGTTGAAGTCGAGGATCGGCAGGAAGGCGCCCGTCAGCAGCACAGGCAGCGCCAGCCATCGCCGCGGGTCGACCGTTACCGGCAGCGTGTCGTGCAATTGCAACGTCTCGGTGGTTTCGCTCGTCACTTGCCAGCTCCTCTGCATCGTCGGCGCTCCGCTCCAACGTCCCGGAAGATGGCCTGTTCATTTGTGATATGGTATTATCCAAAGCTGCCAAATGAGTTTGCAAAAATGCACAGCCCTCTCGACTGGAATGACCTTCGTCTTGTCCTCGCGGTCGCGCGCGAGGGCAGCCTCTCAGGCGCGGCGCGCAGACTGGGCGTGACTCATTCCACGGTGTTTCGCCGGCTCGGCGCGATCGAAACGGCGATCGGGACGCGGCTGTTCGAGCGCTTCCGCGACGGTTATGCGCCGACGCCCGCCGGTGAGACCGCAGCGGCGTCGGCGGCCCGGCTCGAGGACGAGGTGCTCGCGCTCGAGCGTAGGCTGGCCGGACAGGACCTCAGGCCGGCCGGCCCGGTCCGCATCACGACGACGGACACGCTCGGGGCGGTGCTGATGCGGCATCTGCCCGGGATGCGCCGTGCGCATCCGGAGATCCAGCCCGAGATCATCGTCTCGAATGCGATGGCCAACCTGACGCGCCGCGAGGCCGACATCGCGATTCGGCCGACGCCGGCGCCGTCCGAGCTGCTGGTCGGGCGGCGCATCGCCGACATTGCCCATGCGGTCTACGGATCGCGCGCCTATCTCGCCCGGCGCGACGACAAGGATCTGTCTGCGCATGACTGGATTGGGCTCGACGACGCGCTGGCGGGAACCGTGATCGCCGGCTGGATGCGCGAGAACCTGCGTGCGGCGCGCGTCGCCTGCCGCGTCGATGCGCTTCCGGCGCTACGCGACGCCGCGGCGGCGGGAATGGGGCTGGCGCTGCTGCCGTGCTATGTCGGCGATCTCGCGCCGGCGCTGCGCCGCCTCGCGCCGAAGCCGCTCGCCGAGCCGCGATCGGCGCTATGGCTGTTGACGCATGACGATCTCAGGCGCACCGCGCGCATCCGTGCCACGCTGGATTTTCTCGCCGAGGCGCTCGCGGCCGAGCGCGCGTTGTTCGAGGGAAGACGCACCGAGCGGGCGCGGCGTTAGCCGGCAGGCGATCTGCGCGTCGCTGATTGTTCAGGATCCGACAGCGACGGCCACGGTTCGCGCGTTCCTCGTTGTGCTCGCAGGCGGACGATGGTGCTCGCGAAAGGCACTTGCCAACGTCTTCAACGCCGCGCGCGACCTGGCGTCTGACAGTGTCGACAGCAGCATGATCTCGGATGGGGGCAAGGCGGGAAGGCCGAACTTCTCCGTCACCTCGATTGTGCCGGGCGGCGCCACCCGGCGTGAGAACACCGAGATCGCGAGGCCCGCCGAGACCGCCTCGGCGACGGCAAAAGCTCCGCAACCGAGGAAGGTTTCCGTCCATGGCAATCCCGCCGCGTCGAGCGCGCGCGTCGCGGTGTTGAGGATGCCGCAGGCGGGTGACGATGCGGCCAATCGAAACGGCTCTCCGGCGCGATGGAGAAACTCCGGCGTGGCGAACCAGCCGAAATGATCGGGGCCGAGAACGACGCCGTCGCGGCGATCGTCGTCCCGGAAGATGATCACGGCGTCGATCATTCCGCGATCGAAGGTGTCGAGCAGGTCACGGGCATCGTCGAGGCGCACCTCGATCGTAAGCATGGGATCATGTGCACTCAACCGGGCGAGCAGGGTGGGAAGTTCGGGGGCGCCGACGTGCGTGGCGATCCCCAGTGAAAAGCGGCGGCGGGCTGACGACAGCCCGGCGACGGCGCGATCATGCGCGGCGAGCAGCTCGCGCGCGGGTGCAAGGAACTCGGCACCCTGGGCCGACAGGCGCACCAGCCGCGGCGTCCGCTCGATCAGCCTGTGGCCGACCTGGCGTTCCAGCCGCTTCAGCTTGACGCTGATCGCGCCTTGCGTCGTGCCGAGCGCTTCGGCGGCACGGGTGAAGCTCTTGAGCTCGGCGATGGTCACGAAGGTCTTCACGGCGTCGATGTCGAGCGTGGTCATGTCAGTCATCCGGAATTGTTGTCTCTGAAATATCTAGTCATCCAATTCACCAATGCTCAAGGCGTCACTAGCTTTGTGTCGTGAAGCGCCGTGGCCACCCGATTCCTGCCGCTGCTGCCTCAATACATCGTGAGTCGATCGACCGACGCTGCTGCCAGCACCCTGGCAACAGCGTGCGGTATGCCGTTGGCTTGCCACAACAAAAGGCCTGATCATGTCTACTGAACTGAGCCGCCGCGGCGCTGTCGTTCTCTCCGCCGTATGCCTTGCCTGCCTGATGTTCGGATTGGAGATTTCCAGCATCCCCGCGATCCTGCCGACGCTGGAGCGGGTGCTGCATGCCGACTTCAAGGCGCTGCAATGGATCATGAACGCCTACACCATCGCGGTGACGACGGTGCTGATGGCGATTGGGACGGTGGCGGACCGCTACGGACGCAAGCGCATCTTCTTGGTCGCGATCGCGGCTTTCGGCATCACCTCGCTGATCTGCGGCGTCGCCTCGAGCGTCGAGATGCTGATCGTTGCCCGCTTCCTGCAGGGCCTGAGCGGTGGCGCGCTCCTGATCTGCCAGATCGCCGTGCTGTCGCACGAATTCCAGGGTGGCCGCCTGCGTGCGGTCGCCTGGGGCTGGTGGGCGTCATCTTCGGCATCGGTCTCGGCTTCGGGCCGATCATCGGCGGTGCCGTGGTCGCGGTGCTGAGCTGGGAGTGGGTGTTTCTCGTCCACGTGCTGTTCGCAGCCGTCGCGTTCGTCCTCACGATCGGCGGCGTGCACGAATCGAAGGACCCGAAGGCCAGCAGCCTCGACGTCGCCGGTATCGTGACGATGTCGCTCGCGGTGTTCTGTCTCGCCTTCTACATCACGCAGGGGCCGGATCTCGGCTTTGCCAGCCCGAAGGGGCTTGCGATCCTCGGCGTCTCTGCGATGAGCTTCATTGCATTCCTCGTCGCCGAGAGAATCAGCCGGCGGCCGATGTTCGATTTTTCCGTGTTCCGGATCCCCGCGTTCTCCGGTTCGATTGTCGGTTCGGCGGCGATGAACCTCAGCTACTGGCCGTTCATGATCTATCTGCCGATCTGGTTTCACGCCGGCCTCGGCTATGACAGCGTGTCCGCGGGACTCGCCTTGCTCGCCTACACGCTGCCGACATTGGTGATGCCGCCGTTCGCCGAGCGCCTGTCGCTGCGCTATCAGCCGGGTCTGATCATTCCGGCGGGACTGTTCACCATCGGCACCGGATTCATGCTGATGAAGTTCGGCAGCGCCGCCGCGCAGCCCGATTGGCTGACGATGCTGCCGGGCTGCCTGCTTGCCGGCATCGGCCTTGGGATCACCAATACGCCGGTCACCAACACGACGACCGGCTCGGTCTCGAGCGATCGCGCCGGCATGGCCTCCGGCATCGACATGAGCGCGCGGATGGTCTCCCTGTCGGTCAACATCGCGCTGATGGGGTTCATCCTGGCGAGCGGCGTGCTCGCGCATCTGAGGGCCGTGCTGCCGGCGCTCGATGGCGCGCAACTCCGTGTCCTTGCCGAGCGGATCGCGTCCGGCGATGCCGCATCCGCGCCGGAACTGACCGGTCCGATCGTACATCAGGCGCTGGCGAGCGGTTTTGGCTGGGTGATGCTTTACGGCGGTATCGGCGTCTGGATCATGGCCGCGATCAGCTTCCTGATCTTCAATGGGCGGACGGTGCGTCAGCCGGAGGTTCAGTGCACCAAGTGATGTGATGTCGCCGCGCTCGCTCCAAGATGAGAATTGCGTAGGTGCGAGCAGGCGGCATCAGTCACTCCACGAGGGTCAGCAGCGGCTTGTCTTTCTCGACGATATAGGTCGCAAGCTCGCTGGCCGTCACGTCGCCGACGTTCTTCGCCGCGTGGATGGTGCCGGCCGGGATGAACAGCACGTCGCCGGCCTTCAGCGTTGCCGGCGGCTTGCCCTCGACATCGTATTCGAGTGTGCCTGCCAGCACATAGATGATCTCTTCGCCGGGATGGGTGTGCTGGCCGAATGCCTTGCGCGGCGCGATGTCGACGCGCACCTGGACGGCTTCACGTCCAGGCGCACTGAGATCATGGCGCTGCAGATCGGTTCGGGCGATGCCAGCCGGCTGCTGCGCCTGCGCGCTCGGGATCGTCAGGAGACTTGCAGCGAACAAGGCCGTCCTTGCGAGGAGGCGCGTCGCCTTCAACAGCTTCCTGGTCATCTTGAACTCCGGGTTTGTCTTCTGGGTCTGTCCGACCGCGAACCGGCAAGAGCCCGGTTCGCGTCGGAGGTCGTCATCCCTGTGCTTCAGACGAGGGTGGTCGTGACATTGATGTTGCCGTGAACCGCCTTGGAGTAGGGGCAGATGCCGTGCGCGGCTTCGATCAGCTCCTGCGCAACCTCGCGCTCGACGCCTGGGACGTGGACGTTGAGGCGGGCGCTCAGGAAGAAGGCGCCGCCGGCCTGGTTCAGGTCGATCTCGGCGTCGACCTCGGGCTCGCTCGCGAGCTTCACCTTGCGCTGTCCGGCGGCGAGCTGGATTGCGCCGATGTAGCAGGCCGACCAGGCGGCGGCGAACAGGTTTTCGGCGGCGGGGTGCGGCTGCGGCAGCTTGACGTCGAGGAAGCCGTCGCGCGAGCGGGCGACGCCGTTCGGGCCGGCGGTGACGTGGGTCTTTCCGGTGACGAGAACCTTTGCATTGGCAGTCATGGCGAACTCCTTTTGGATGAATATAGATCGTACCCGATATAATCGGATGCGAGTTGAAATAGATCCCGGGTCAGGCGGTGTCAAGCTCTTCCGATTTAATCGGATACGATTTATATTGGTCTGGACTTCACAAACTCCGGAGACGCCCGTGACCCGTTCGTCCAAGGCCGACACAAAGGGCCGAAAACTATCGAGTTTTCTGTGCTTTGCGGTCTATTCGGCCAATCTGGCCTTCGGCCGCGCCTACAAGCCGATTCTCGACGCGTTCGGCCTGACCTACACCCAGTACATTGCCCTGATCGCGCTGTCGGAGGCGGACGAGCAGACCGTCAGCGCGCTCGGCGAAAAGCTGTTCCTGGAATCCAACACGCTGACGCCGATCCTCAAGAAGCTGGAGCAGAGCGGCTACATCAGCCGTACCCGCGATCCCGCCGACGAGCGGCAGGTGCGGGTGAGCCTGACGCCGGCCGGCCGGCGCCTGCTCGACAAGGAGATCAACGCGTCGCTGGTCGAAGCCACCGGGCTCGGCGACGAATTTCCGATCGTGCAGAAGAGTGTGGTCAGGCTGCGCGACAATCTGCTGCATCACACGCGCGGCGATCCGAAGAAGGGCTGATCGGCGGCTGCATAGCGTGCCGGCCGAGCCGCGGACGAACGCGACCCGAAGTTCGGTCTACGCGAGCTCGCGAAGCTCTGATCGAGACGGGCTCGCCCCGCTTCGATCCGATCCGAGATGCGTGGCTCCCGGCAATCTGATGCGGACAAGCAGGCCGTGCGGTGTGTTGTCGTGCAGGGACAACTCGCCACCATGACCGCTCACCATGGCCTGAGCGATCGAAAGACCGAGTCCAAACCCGCTCTTCTCGTCCATGGTGCGGGCCTCGTCGCCGCGGACGAAGGGCTTCAGCATTTCGGCGCGGCGATGCTCCGGAATCCCCGGGCCGTCGTCCGAGACGTCGATGATGGTTTGGTGCGTGGATGCCGTCAGCCGGATGTCGACCTCGCTGCCGAACCGCAGGGCGTTTTCGACGAGGTTGGTCACGGTGCGGCTGATGTCGCCGGGGCGGATCAGCAGCGAGGCCCTGACCGGGCCTTGGTAACGCACGACATGACCGAAATCGGAGAATTGCTCGCCAATCGTCTGCAGAAGCGCGGCCACGTTCACAAGGGTCGGCTTCGCCGCGCTGCCGCCGCTCAGGAACGACAGCACGGATTCCAGCATGGCCTGCATCTGGTCGAGGTCGTGCAGGGTCTCGGCACGCTGGGCGTCGTTCTCGATATATTCGGACCGCAGCCGCAGCCGGGTGATCGGCGTTCGCAGATCGTGACTGATGGCGGCCAGCATCCGCGTGCGGTCGTTCATCAGCGTGGTGATGCGTTCGCGCATGCGATTGAGCGCGACCGCCGCGGCGCGGATTTCCTCCGGGCCGCTTTCCGGCAGCGGAGCAGCCGCCTGGCTGATGCTGAAATTCTCGGCGGCGCGGGCAAAGGCGGACAGCGGCGCGCTGAGCGCACGACCGGCCCACACGCCGAGCAGCGTAACGCTGACGAACAGGAACAGGATGGTGCTGACCCAGAAGCCGCCGAAGAAGGGCGGCAGTTTTGTCGAGCCGATCGTCGCTTCGACCATCGCTCCATCGGGCAACCGGATCGTGGCCGGCACCGCCTTCGCGGAGGACAGCGGATCGCTGGTTGTACTTGGGCCTGCCTCATGCAGCACAATGTGCAACTGGGGGAAGGCTCGCCTGGCAGCTTGCAGCACCGTTGCGCGATCGGCCGCGGGGCTCTCGGCCAGCAGTTTTGCGATCATTTCGAACTGGTGGACGGGCCGGTCCGGAAATGACCTCGGTTTCTGGCCGGTGACATAGAGCCCGATCAGCGCGTGGATCAACACCAGCGAAAGCAGGATCAGCGCGGCGATCTGGCCGCTGATCCGCCGGAAGCTGAACAGTGCGGCAATCCTGCGGGTCCAGCTCATGCGTCCTCAACATGCGGCGTGAAGATGTAGCCGCCGGTGCGCACCGTCCTGATGATCGATGGTCCTTCGCCCGCATCGAGCTTGCGGCGGAGCCGGCTGACCAGCACGTCGATGCTGCGCCCGAACGGACTGGCCGGGCGGCTGCGCGTCATGGTCAGCAGGCCATCGCGCGTCAGGATCCGGCCGGGCCGTTCGCAGAACGCTTGCAGCAGGTCGAACTCGGCGCTGGTCAGCGGGACCTGGGCGCCGTCGGGATCGCGCAGCTCGCGCAGGCGAAGGTCGATGGCCCAGTCCTGGAAGCGCAGGCGCGCCGCGCTCTGGCCGGAGCGTCCGGCGAGGCCGGCCTGGGCCTGGCGGCGCAGCACGGCGTTGATCCGCGCCAGCAGCTCGCGCGGATTGAACGGTTTGGCGAGATAATCGTCCGCTCCCATCTCGAGGCCGAGGATCCGGTCGAGGTCCTCGCCCTTCGCTGTGAGCATGATGATCGGGATCGTCGAGTCGCCGCGCAGGCGGCGGCACAGGGTCAGTCCATCCTCTCCCGGCAGCATCAGATCGAGCACGACGAGATCGAGCGAGTGGCCGGCAAGGTAACGATCCATTTCCCTGCCGTTCGAGGCCGTGGCCACCAGGCAGGATTGGTCGCGGAGATAGCGGGCAATCAGGTCTCTGGTCGGCAGGTCGTCCTCGACGACCAGGATCTTTGGCGTGTGTGCAAGCATGGTCCGCGACTGGGCCTCGTCATAAGGGCATTTGCGCGCATTCCGGCGCGTCGGCTTGGCCACCAATCGACCAGCATGCGCGTCGCTTGTGGGCGGCATTGCGCCTTTTCGTAAGCATAGTGTTTCTGAACTGTAAGCAGCGCCCGCGGGCGGAAACAAACCGGGCCGATGGCCGCGTCGTTCGGCGCTTACAGTCCCCAATCACTGGAAATAATCCCGCAATCCGGCAGCCACACCGCAGCCATCAGCATCCCGTCACAACGGGCGGCTTGTTTGCGAGGTGTGGAATGAAGACGTGGCGGAGCTTGGTCGCAGCGATCGTGCTCATGGGGTGTTCGATCCCGGCGACATCGGTGACATGGCTGGTGTTGGCACCCGCAGCAGCCCAATCGGTTGATGCGATCACGATCGAAGGCAACCGCAGGGTCGAGGCGGAGACCATTCGCTCCTATTTCAGGCCGGGGCCCGGCGGCCGTCTCGATCAGGCCGCCATCGACGACGGCCTCAAGGAGCTGGTCGCGACTGGCCTGTTCCAGGACGTCAAGATCAGTCATACCGGCGGCCGGGTCATCGTTTCGGTAATCGAGAATCCGGTGATCGACCGGGTCGCGTTCGAGGGCAACAAGAAGGTCAAGGATGAGCAGCTCACGGCGGAGGTGCAGTCCAAACCGCGCGGCACGCTGTCGCGGCCGATGGTGCAGTCGGACGCGCTGCGCATCGCCGAGATCTACCGCCACTCGGGCCGCTACGATGTACGCGTCAAGCCGGAGATCATCGAACGCTCGAACAACCGCGTCGATCTCGTCTTCACCATCGACGAGGGAGCGAAGACCGGAATCAAGACCATCGAGTTCATGGGCAACGACAGCTATTCGGCGGCGCGCCTGAAGGACGTGATCAAGACCCATGAGACGAACTTCCTGAGCTTCCTCGGCACCGCCAACATCTACGACCCCGACCGTGTCGAGGCCGATCGCGACCTGATCCGCCGCTTCTATCTGAAGCACGGCTATGCCGACGTGCAGGTCGTGGCCGCGCTCGCCGAGTATGACCCGGAACACAAGGGTTTTCAGGTCACGTTCAAGATCGACGAGGGACAGCAGTACCGCGTTGCCGCCGTGAGCTTGCGATCGACAATCGCGGGCTTCGATCCGAATAGTCTGCGCTCGCTCTCGCGCGTCAGCGAAGGCTCGCTCTACAATGCCGAGGCGGTCGAGAAGTCGGTCGAGGACATGCAGATCGAGGCGTCGCGCCGCGGTTACGCCTTCGCCGTGGTTCGTCCGGATGGCGATCGCAATTTCGAGGCCCACACCGTGGGGATCGTGTTTCGCATAGAGGAGGGGCCGCGGACCTATATCGAGCGGATCGACATCCGCGGCAACGGCCGCACGCGCGACTACGTGATCCGGCGCGAGTTCGATCTCTGCGAGGGCGATGCATATAACCGCGCGCTGGTCGATCGCGCCGAACGGCGGCTGAAGAATCTGGACTACTTCAAGACGGTCAAGATCACCACCGAGCCGGGCTCATCGAGCGATCGCGTGATCCTGGTTGTCGATCTGGAGGAAAAGTCGACCGGCGACTTCTCCGTCTCGGGCGGCTATTCCACGACCGACGGCGCGCTTGCCGAAGTCAGCGTCTCCGAACGCAATCTGCTCGGCCGTGGCCTGTTCGCGAAGGCATCGGTCAGCTACGGCCAGTACTCGCGCGGCCTGTCGCTGTCCTTTGTCGAGCCGTATCTGCTCCACTACCGCGTCGCGCTCGGGCTCGATGCCTATTACAAGGAGCAGCTGCCGACGACCTACACGACCTACGGCGTGAAGACGATCGGGTTCTCGCCGCGGTTGGGTCTTGCCTTGCGCGAGGACCTGACGCTGCAGTTGCGCTATTCGCTGTACCAGCAGGAAGTCTCGCTCGATAGCGCCTACGACAATTGCAACAACAATGCGTCCAACACATCGCTCGCATTCAATCCGACGCCGGCCTACATCAAGAGCGTGCTCGGCGGCGTCGATCCGACGAACTCGGTCTCGTCGGGGCTTTATGGTTATGGTTGCTACGGCGACGGCGAGTCCACCTTGCCCGTGCGCAAGGAGTTGGCCGCAGGTGCGACCTGGACCTCGATGATCGGCTACACCCTGACCTACAATACCCTCGACAACAACAAGAACCCGACCGACGGCCTGCTGATCGACTTCAAGCAGGATTTTGCCGGCGTCGGCGGCGACGTGACGTATCTGAAGAGCGCGGTCGACGCGAAATACTACACCCCGCTGGTGTCCGATCTCGTCGGGCTGATCCACCTGCAGGGCGGCGTGCTCACCAAGGTCGGGGACAACGACCTGCGCATGCTGGATCATTTCCAGATGGGGCCGAACCTGGTGCGTGGCTTTGCCACCAACGGCATCGGGCCGCGCGATATTACCTATGCGAGCTTCGGGGCGGTCGGGGATGCGCTCGGCGGCACCAAATATTGGGGCGCGTCGATGGAGCTGCAGATGCCGTTCTGGTTCCTGCCCTCGGAGGTTGGGCTGAAGGGGGCGGTCTACGCGGATGCCGGCTCGCTGTGGGGATATGAAGGCCCGACGTCGTGGGCCGCGACCGGTGAGGTGAACACCGCCGCCTGCAAATGCGGCCTGCAGTATGACGATGAGAACGTGGTGAGGACCTCGGTCGGCGTCGGCCTGATCTGGGCGTCGCCGTTCGGGCCGCTGCGCTTCGACTACGCAGTGCCGATCACGAAGGGCAAGTACGATATCGTGCAGGAGTTCCGGTTCGGTGGCGGGACGTCGTTCTAGGAGCGCTGTTGGTTCGTTTGATCAAGCCGTCGATGCGCCGCCGCTGCCGAGCGTCGTCAGCACGAAATCGGCGCGCGCGGATGGCGAGATCTTCGGCAGGTCGATGACGTCGTAGCCGAGCATCGGAAACGTCTGCACCAGCCGGTGATACTCAGCTGCCGCCGCCTCGAAGCCGTGGCGGCGTTCGGTGTCGGTGACGTAAATCTCGGGCCATGGCGGCGTCACGAACACGCGCCGGTGGTAGCGACGGGCGGCGCAGATCGGGCGCAGCACCGTCTCGCCCGTCAATGCCTCCAGCGCCGAGGCCGCATCGACGAGGCCGCGATCGAAGAACACCCATCCGGCATGGGCCTTGGCGGTCGCCATATCCTTCAGCGCGACGTCGATGGCGCGGCGCAGGAACGCCGGCGCATCGACCCAGGGCAGGGCGGTGCCGCTGGACGCGAGCTCATCGGCGATGATGCGGCGGCCGGGCTCTTCGACAACCGGATAACCGCGCGCGTGCAACTCGGCCAGCAGCGTCGACTTGCCGCCGCCCGAGCAGCCGGAGATCAGGACAAAGCGATCGTTCAAGAGAAGGTCCTTTGCTTGCGATCGTGAGAGCAGGCGGTCCGCGGTCGCGGAACGCCTGACGGAACTTGCGGATTTGGGGGATCGCCCGGAGACGTTCTCGACGGGCAGGACCAGGATAGCTTCCTGGTCCTGGACAGGCAACAAGCCTTGGAGGTGTGGGCCGGAGTCGAACCGGCTCATGGCGGTTTTGCAGACCGCAGCGTTCCCATTTCGCCACCACACCCGAGCGAGGCGCGTACGCCTCGCTTTAGTCCTTGAACGGATCGAACTCGCCTTCACCGGCCATGGCCACGGCATACGGCCGCAGCGTGTGCAGCACCTTCACCGTTCCGGCGTGGTGGGCAAGCACCTCCGGCAGGCGCCGATAGGCCATCGGGCTCTCGTCGAGATCGGCGCCGACAAGCGTGACGCCGCGCTCATTGAGCCAGCGGTCCATCTCCTCGCGCGTGAAGCGGCGCTTCGCTTCGTTGCGGCCGAACAGCCGGCCGGCGCCGTGCACCGTCGAGTAGAGCGAGGCCTTGGCCTCCGGACTATCGATGCCCTCGAGAATGACGGCATCATCGCCCATCGACCCGCCGACAAAGCCCCGCTGTCCGGGGAAGGCCGGCGTCGCGCCCTTGCGCACCACCCACAGATCCTTGCCGTCATGCGTTTCCCGCCAGGCGTAGTTGTGGTGGTTGTGCACGGACTCGGTGACCTTGCCGCCGATGATCTGGCGGACACGATCCACGACCACTCGCGGCCCGCATAGGAATAGCGCCCGGCGAGCTGCATGGCGGCGATATAGCGGCGCCCAAGTTCGGAATCCTCGTCGACGATGCCAGGCGGAACATTCATCCCGTCCTTGCCGCCGGCGGCCTTGAGGTAGCGGGTCGCGCTGGTGTGCCCGAGCCCGCGGCTTCCGAAGTGAACGCCGATCCAGACGAAGCCTGCCTCGTCGCGCATCAGGTCGACATAGTGGTTGCCGGAGCCGACCGTGCCGAGCTGGCCGACGGCCTTCTGCCGGTATGCCTCCATGTCGCTCTCGCGCCAGGCGTCGCTATCGTCGAACAGCGCATGTTCGACCTTCTCGACATTCTTCCGGCCGATGCCGAAGGAGATCACCTTGGCAACGTCGCGGATGATGGTCGGGACGGTCTCGCGGATGTCGTCGAAGCGCACATCGAGCCGCGCGGCCATGTTGCCGCAGCCGATGTCGAAGCCGGAGATGCTGATCTGCTTCTCGTAGGCGATCACGCCGCCGACCGGCTGGGCATAGCCGAGATGGCCGTCGGCGCAGATCACGCCGGACACGACGTTGCCGACCGCCATGCAGTTTCGCATCTGCTTGATGGTCGCCGCGTTATGCTCGCCGAATACCTTCAGCGGCGCGTTCTTGAAGCGCTCCTCCTGCGGGCGCAGCATCGCGATCTCCGCCGAGGCCGCATCGGCCTCGCGCGCAAGCTTCTCCTTGCGGGCGGCGTCGCGATACAGGCAGCAGGCCGGCTGGCCGCGGCCTTCGCCGATGCGGGAATCCGGATCGATGCCCGCAGCGAGGCAGAGTTCGCGGGCGCGTTCCTGGTAGGGATCAGGTCGTCGCATTGTCTTGGTTCCTGCTGAATCTGGACAAAGCCGCGCGCACGCCGCGCGGGCATTCGGGATTGTCCTTGCCGGAGCTTGACCAGACCGCTTGTGGGCAACAAAAAACCCTCCGAAGCGGCTGGCTCGGGAGGGTCCGTGACGTACGGATTGTCGATCGCGCTTAAGCGGGACCGCTCCCATGAACCGGGCATGCACAGACGATCGGCCGTAGATTGGCCGACGGTTTGCGGATCTGTTCGTATCCTGGCTGCGGTCTCGGTTGCATCGGTTTCGCTCGCTTTGGTTCGCGAACATGGTGCTCGCGAGGGTCGTCGAAATATGCCTACAACCTCTGAATGTCAAGCGTCGCGCCGGCCTCTGTGCGCATGTGACGCAATGAGGTGTGTGCTTGACGAAATCTTCAGTGCCCCGCCGATAGGATCGATCAAGCATGGCTGCATCCTGCGCGAAGGGAAGACACACATGGCATCACGCTCGATCGCTTGCATGACGCTCGCGCTGTTGGCCTACGGCGTGCTGCTTCATCCATCGCGCGCAGCTGAGCCGGTCCGCGTCGGCGCGGTGCTGCCGTTTTCCGGTGGCGTCGAGCTCTATGGCCAGCAGGCGAAGCTCGGCCTCGACCTCGCCGCGAAGGATATCAACGCGGCGGGCGGCATTCTCGGTCGGCCCGTCGAGATCATCTATGCCGACGACAAGACACGGCCGGAGCCGGCCGCTGATGCGATGCGTTCGCTGGTCGAGAAGTCGGGTGTGATTGCGGTGGTCGGCCCGATCACCTCGCGCAATCTGAATGCGCTGGTGCCGCTCGCCGAGAGCTCGAAGACGCCGTTGCTCTACGCCACCAACTACGAGGGCGGCAAATGCAGCCGCTATCTGTTTTCGTTCGGCGCGGTGCCGAACCAGGAGCTTGGCCAGCTGCTGCACTACATGACGCAGACCTACGGCAACACCTATTTCCTGCTCGGCGCCGACCGGGTCTGGCCGCATCAGATGTTCGGCATCGCGCAGCCCTTGATCGAGAAGCTCGGCGGCAAGGTGGTCGGGACCAAATACACGCTGGGGACGGAGACCGACTTCTCACCGCTGATCAAGGAGGCCGCGGCGAGCAAGGCCAGGGTATTGCTGTTCGCGCTGAAGGGTGACGGGATGGATTTCATCCGCCAGGCCGACGAGGCCGGGTTGCTGAGGGACACCACGGTTGCCTTCCTCGGACTGTCGGAGGTCGATCTCGGCATCTTCCGCGGCAAGGGCCAGAACATGGTGACGGTGGTGCCGGCGGTCGCGGCGAGCGAGGATCCCGCGGTCAAGGCGTTCGTCGCAAAGGCCCGCGCCGCCGCTGAGCCGGGCGTCGCGGTGTCGAACTATGTGATGACGCATTACAACACGCTGATCGCGCTCAAGGCGGCGGCCGAGAAGGCCGGCAAGCTCGACAAGGAGGCCATCATCGATGCGATGGCCGGCCTCACCATTCCGTCGCCGACGGGCCCGGTGACGCTCGGCCAGGACCATCACACGGCGATGAACATGTTCATCGCCAGGACGCAGGGTACGGAACTCGTCCAGATTCGTGCGCTCGGTCAGATCACGCCGCAGCCCGGATGCAGTCTGGCGGGCCGTTGACAGGAGGCCAGCGCGTACCGCACGACCTGACGTCAGGGATATCGCCTTGTCACCCAGAGGCGACACTGACGGCTCGCTTCGACAGGCCACTCCGGCTCGCGCGCGACCAAAACCACTCAGCCTTCCGGGCGCAGGGCCGCCTCGACGCGCTGGACCAGCCGCTCCCGCATGTCGGGCTTGGCCCCGCCGAGCAGTAGGAATACGCGGACGATCGGCAAATAGGGCTGCATCGCCGTCGTCAGCGCCGCAGGCGTTGTGCCGGCCAGCCGCGCATACTCTGCCTGCAGAACCGAATTGACCGTGGCCCGCCCCGGATCATCGGCGTGTTCCGGGTCAAGCTCGGCAATCAGGACATGGCACTGCGCAATCTCGTAGGCGGCGGGCGCACGAGCCGCGCCGATCCAGTCGATCAGCCTCGGGCCCTGCGCCGTCATGATCACGTTGCCGGGGTGAAGATCGGAATGGCACAGCACGTCATCGGATGCGAGGTGCTCGATCAGCGCGAGGACGCCGGTGATGATGCGCTCCGGAAGCACGCTGCCGCCGAACCGCAATCTGGCGTCCATCGCCTCGCGCAGCGAGAGTGCGTCCGGCGGCGGTCGCGTCTTGTGAACGGCATGGCAGAGCGTCGCAAGAATTGCGCCCGCTTGTTCATGCGTGATGGCGCCGGTGCGCGTAGCCTGCAGCAGGGTCGGTCCATCGAACCGCGGCAGCACGATGCCGAAGCGCCCGTCCAGGGTGACTTCGCCGAGCACATCCGGCGCCGGGCCGCCGGCGGCGAAGACCGCGCGGGTCATTTGCATCTCGTGCTGGACGACCCATTGCGGGATAGTTGGCTTGGCCAGCTTGACGACCTGACCGGGCGCCCAGGCGTGGACGTCAGCAAAGAGCCCATCGCCGATCTTCTCTCCCAGCGTACCCTGCATGCCTGTTCTCCCGCGATAGAGGAAACACCGGCGGCGAGCGAATAGGAACCCCTCCCGTCGCGGGGGCCGCCGGACGCTGCCAGACTCAAAAAAGGTGAGCTGGAACGATCCTTCGGTGTCGGTTCCAGTTCGATCCGTTCGTCTTCCATCCAGAACGAGCGGCATGGGAGTTCCGGAATGAGCAATTCGACCTATCGCTGGGTGATCGTCGCGGCCGGCGGCCTGCTTGGCTGCGTCGCGATCGGCGGCATGTTCTCGCTGCCGGTGTTCTTGCAGCCGATGGCGCGGGAGACCGGCTGGTCGGTGACGGGGATCTCCAGCGCGATGACGATCGGCTTCCTCGCGATGGCCTTCACCAGCATGATCTGGGGCACGCTGTCCGACCGCTCCGGGCCGCTCCCGGTGGTGCTGACCGGATCGATTGTGCTCGCGGCAAGCCTTGCGCTGGCGAGCCAGGCACCTTCGCTGCTGGCGTTTCAATTCATGTTCGGCGTGCTGGTCGGCGCCGCCACGGCCGCGATCTTCGCACCGATGATGGCTTGCGTCACCGGCTGGTTCGACACCCATCGCAGCATCGCCGTCTCCCTGGTGTCGGCCGGCATGGGCATGGCGCCGATGACGATGTCGCCGCTGGCGGCCTGGCTGATCTCCCATCACGACTGGCGCACTGCGATGCTGATCGTCTCAGGCGTCGTCGGCGCGATCATGATCCCGGTCTCGTTCTTGGTGCGCCGCCCGCCGGCGCTGCAAGGCGACCACGCCGCCGTGACTTCCGACAACGGGGAGCCGCCGCTGACGCTGGCGCAGGCGCTGCGCTCGCCGCAATTCATCATCCTGATCACGACCAATTTCTTCTGCTGCGCCACGCATTCCGGGCCGATCATCCACACCGTGAGCTACGCGGTCACCTGCGGCATTCCGCTGGTCGCCGCGGTGACGATCTACAGCGTGGAAGGGCTCGCCGGCATGGGCGGCCGGATCGCCTTCGGGCTGCTCGGCGACCGCTTCGGCGCCAAGCGCGTGCTGGTGCACGGGCTGCTGGCGCAGGCATTCGGCGCGCTCGGTTATGTCTTCGTGCGCGAGCTGGCCGCGTTCTACGCGGTCGCGGCGATCTTCGGCTTCATCTATGCCGGCACCATGCCGCTGTATTCGGTGTTGATCCGCGAGAATTTTCCGCTGCGCATGATGGGCACCGTGATCGGCGGCACCGCGATGGCCGGCAGTCTCGGCATGGCGACCGGACCGCTTGCCGGTGGGCTGATCTACGACACCTTTGCGAGCTATACGTGGCTCTATGTCGGCTCCTGGGCCACGGGCCTCGGTGCGTTCCTGATCATGATGACCTTCCGCCCGATGGTATCGGCGCGGCCCACCGCGGTGCCTGCGCCGGCTTGAGCCGGCTCAGCGCGTGGAGCGATTGGTCGCTTCACGCGCCGCTGCGCTTCGGTCGCCGGATCGCGCGCACCTTGTTGTTGGTCGAGCCGCTGCCGCAGAAGAAGCGGTCCTTGCCGTCGGATTCGAGCCCGGAGACGAACGTGCCCTTCGGCATCTCCAGCCTTTCCATGACTTCACCGGTCTGTGGATCGATGCGCCTGACGTCGCTCTGGTCCTCTTCCCAGGTGCCGTGCCAGAGCTCGCCATCGACCCAGGAGACGCCGGTGACGAAGCGGTTGCTTTCGATGGTGCGAATGACCTTGCCGGTTTCCGGATCGACCTGAACGATGGTGCGGTCGCGATACTGGCCGACCCACAGCGAGCCCTCCGCCCAAGCGAGGCCGGAGTCGCGGCCGCCGCCGGGCGAGGGAATCGTCGAGACCACGCGTCCGCTGTTCGGCTCGATCTTCAGGATGCGGTCCTCGGCGATCTGATAGAGGTGCTTGCCGTCGAAGGCGGTGCCGGCATGGGCCGCAATGTCGAGGGTGCGGGTTCTCTCGCCGCTGCCGGGGTCGAAGGCGACCAGCTGGCCGCCGGCGGCGAACCAGACCTGCTCGCCGTCGAAGCTGACGCCGCCGACACTCTCGACGCCTTCGAAGGCATATTCCCGGATGATCTCGGCTTCGGACTTCTTCATGCGGCGCTCCAGTTGTCTGATCTCAACCCGATGCTAGCCGTTCGGCAGCGGGGCAGGGAGTAACAACGTCGTCGTGAATCCCGGCACCGGGGGCGTCATCCAGCGCCGCGCCCGGGCGCGGCCGACCGCCTGCACCTTGCCGGTCGCGGCGAGCGCATCGAGCGCGCGCTGCACGGTGCGCTGGCTGGCGCCGAGCGCGACCGACAGCGCCGAGCTCGACCAGGCCTCGCCATCGGCGAGGAAGGCCAGCACCGCCGCATGCTCCTCCTCGACCGGCAGCGCCAGCACGGTGACCTCGCGGCGGCCACGCGGCTCCAGCACGAAGCCGTCGGGTGTCGCGCTGAGATCGGCAAGCGGCTGCAAGGCCCGGCGCAGCCGTCCGATCTCGACCCGCAGCCGCGCGCGATGCGATTCATCGGCATGTTTGCCGCGAAACGCGCGCGCGATCAGCGCACCGCGCGACACGTCCTGCGGCCAGGCCTCACCCAGCGCGCGAGCGAGCGCGAACAGTACCGGCCGCCGTGTCAGCGAAACGGTCGTGCCGGCATCGCGCACGACGTAGCGGCAGGCGTCGATCACGAGCGCCTTCGACGCCATCAGGGCCTCGACCTCTTCGAGCAACAGCGGCCGTTCGCTGCCACGTGCGATCAGGCGCGCCGCGGGCGTCGCGAGCAGGCGTGCGGTGCTCTCGACTTCGGCAGCTAGCTCCGCGATGCCGGCGCGCCCTGCGGCATCCCTTGCCCGTGCCAGCGCCTCGCGCGCCGGCTTGGTGCGCAGCCGCCGCATCGCGATGCCGGCGACGACCAGCTCATGGCCGACGCGCAGCGCCGGCGGAAAGGGCGCCGGATCGAGACCGTCAAGCATACGCTCAGCCGCATCGAGGCTCCCGATCAGCAGCAGGCGGCGGATTTCCAGGTAGCCGGCGTGCGCGGCGTTGAGCGCATCACCGCGCGCTGCGAGCGTTGCGCGCGCCGCGGCGAGGCTCTTGCCGGGAAAGGACAGGTCGCGCGACACCAGCGCGATCTCGGCCTCGGCCACTACGCAGCGTGCCCGCGCGATGGCTTCACGCGGACCGAAGGCGCGGCCGGCACGCCGCAACAGCTCCTTGGCGCGGGTGAAATCGCCGAGCCGGGCCATCGCGATGCCGCGCAGCGCCAGCGCCGGCGCATCGTCGCGCAGGGCCACCCGTTTCAGTGCGCCGAGGGGATCACCCGCCGCGAGCGCGCGCGCCGCAGCCGTAATCAGCGAGTCCATTCGAATCCCGACACACTTGTCACTCTCGCCCTCCGAGGCCCGGTCCTAACCTAGCACATGACGACATGGATCATCTCCAGAGAGATCGAATGATGACCGGAATCGAAACACATGAGGATTGGTTGAAGGGCCGGTTTGGCGGCCGTGGTGCCATCGCAGCGCGGTGGCTGTCGCTCGCGGCGGCGCCGACCTTCGCGGTGATGGCGCTGACTGCCGCGCTGGCGCCGGCCGACATAGTCTGCGGCGCCATGCAGGGACCGCTGTCATTGCAGGGGATGGTCCCGATGTACGCGCTGATGAGCGCATTTCATTTGGCGCCGTGGTTGCGCCTGTTCCGATGACCGGCTCATGCCTCCGGCAGGGTGAATACGGCGCAGGGCCGCGCGATGCCGCGCAGCTCATGGGTGCCGAGCGCGACCAGCGGCGTCTCGGTCTCGGCGGCGACGGCGCCCGAGACCAGCACGGTCTGCTCCAGCGGCTTGCACAGGCCTTCGAGCCGGCTGACCAGATTGACCGCGGCGCCGATCGCGGTGAAGTCGAGGCGATCGGCGGCGCCGATATTGCCCCAATGCACTTCGCCGAGATGCAACGCCGCGCCGAACGGCAGTGGCGGCAAGCCCTGCTTGCGCCGCTCCGTATCGAGATGCGCCATGCCGACGCGCGCCGCCGATACCGCGCGCAATGCCGCATCGCATGCGCTGCGGGCGCTGGTCGTGACCGGAAAGATCGCGAGCAGGCCGTCGCCAATGAACTTCAGCACCTCGCCGCCGAAAGCGTGGATCGCACCGGCGATGCGGTCGAACCAGGCGTCGAGTGCCGCGATCACCTCGGCGGGCGGATGGCTTTCGGAGAGCGCGGTGAAGCCGCGCAGGTCGGCAAACAGAAGTGCCGCCCGGATGGTCTCGCCGGTGTTGCGCCGCAATGGTGCTGCCAGGACGCGCGCGGCGCTGCGCCGGCCGAGATAGGCCTCCAGCGCCGCCGTCAATGTCGCGCGCGCGGCGAGTGCCGCGAGCGGCGCGGCCATGAAACGCGCCGCCTCGCGCAGTCGATCCGCTTCGGCAGGCGTGAAGGCACGTGTTCCGATCCAGCCGAGCGTCGGGCCGTCCGGCCGCGTTCCGATCGTGTCCTCGTGGATCGGGCCGGGCGCGAGGCTATTGAGCCAGCGCCGGCCGGCATCGCCGGATCCGACCATCTCAGGCATTGCAAAAGGTTGTTCCGGTGCGAAGCCGAGCGCCTCGATCACCTCGCCATTCTCGGCGCGCCACAGCCAGGTGCGCCGTGCGATCAGCGGGTGCGGAACTTCGAGCGTCAGGGTGCCACCGGCAAG
The DNA here is from genome assembly GCF_002289535.1 of Bradyrhizobium sp. UFLA03-84. Taxonomy (NCBI): domain Bacteria; kingdom Pseudomonadati; phylum Pseudomonadota; class Alphaproteobacteria; order Hyphomicrobiales; family Nitrobacteraceae; genus Bradyrhizobium; species Bradyrhizobium sp. UFLA03-84. Next base: position 798,488 of record NZ_NSJY01000014.1, read on the forward strand.
CGGCAGGCCATCTGTGATAAGGTGGCTTCCGAGGTCCGCCAGCAACCGGTTGGCGCTCGCGGTCTCGGCGGCGGCGTCGACCAGCCAGCTCAGTGTCGAGGACAATCGCATCGCCCCATCATGGGGGTGACGCACTGCCCTTGTCACGAATTATCCCTGATGACCACCCACGGAGGATGGATCGATGACTGAAGCCTTCATCGTTCAACGCGAGATGCAGATCGCAGCCCCGCCCGCGACCGTGTTTGCCTTCCTGACCGATCCGCAGAAGATCATAAGCTGGATGGGGCTCGAGGCCGAGACCGAGCTGCATCCCGGCGGGCTCTATCTGCTCAAGGGTGTGTCCGGAGATATGTCGCGGGCTGCGCGCGGCGCGTTCCGCGAGGTCGTGCCGGTGCACCGTCTTGCCTACAGCTTCGGCTGGGAAGGCGGCGCGGAAGTGCCGCCCGGATCGAGCCTGATCGAGATCGACCTGACGGAGCAGAATAACGGCACGCTGTTGCGGATGACCCATAGCGGCCTGCCGAACGAGGCGCAGTGCGCGAGCCATGCCAAGGGGTGGGCGCATTATCTTGGCAGGCTCGCACGCGTGGCGGGAGGCCAAGCTGTTGGCCCTGACGGTCCGCACGCCTGACAGCACGTCAGGTCGGCCATTTCGACCCGAGGATGATCGAGCAGAAATTCATCCTGGTGTAGTTCATGTCCTTGAGCGCCAGCACGTCGGCCTTGACGTTGCCGAATGTCGTGAGCGGCTTCTTGATGGTGCCGGCGGCGAAGTGATCGATGATGTTCTCCTTGAAGTTCGCCTCGCGCGGATGGTGCGCACAGACGTGGTCGCGGTGCTCGTGCGAGAAATCGTCATAGGCGATGCCGAGCACGTCCATCTCGACTCCGGCGGTGACCAGCGCGATGGTTGGACGCATATGCTCGGGCACGCCGGGCGTGGTGTGCAGCGCGATCGAGGTCCAGACGTCCTCGATGTCGCGCTCCGGCACGCCATAACCCCTGAGGAAGTCGCGGGCGGCGTTGGCGCCGTCGACCTCGAAGCGCAGGTCGGGGCTCGCATGTCGAGCGGTGAGGCCCATGTCGTGGAACATGGCGCCGATATAAAGCAGCTCGGGATCGAATTGCAGCTTGCGGCGGTTGCCGGTCAGAGCGCCCCAGAAGAACACGCGGCGGCTGTGATTGTAGAGCAGATCGTCCTCGGTATCGCGCACCAGCTGGGTCGCGGCGCGGGCCATGGCGCTGTCGGGTACGCGGATGCCGGCGATGATCTCGGTCATTTCAAGACGCTCCTCGATGTGGCAAGACGATGCCGTGGCATGCGGACACGCGGACGCCGGCGCTCGTCTCTGCGATGTGTGTTCGGATCGCCTGGTGGTGTGATCCGTCGCGTCGTTGTCGCCCGGTTAGGCCCGATCGCGCAACGATCGCGCGCCGCCGGATCGGGCCAACGAGGCGTCGTTTCGCGCCAGCGGGGCGGGGAGAAAGTATGGCGGTTCAGAAGGTCGCGATCGCGATTCACGAAGGGGTGCAGGCGCTCGACGTGGCAGGCCCGGTCGACGTATTCGCGGAGACGAACGGTTTCGTCGCTGATGGCGATGGCTATGAGACCGTGCTGGTCGGCGCCAGCCGCGAACCGCTGCGCGCATCGAACGGCATGAGGATCTCCGCCGACCTCAGTTTCAACGAGGCGGATGCCAAATTCGATATCCTGCTCGTTGCCGGCGGCCCGGCTTTGCCCGACGCCGAGCCTGATCCCGAACTGACGCAGTGGCTGCGCCGTGCGCCCGAGCGCGCCGAACTCTACGGTTCGATCTGCACCGGCGCCTTCGCGCTCGGCCATGCCGGACTGCTCGACGGCCATAAGGTGACGACGCATTGGCAGAACGCGCAGCTTCTGGCGGCGCGGTTTCCGGCTGCCGAGGTGATCTTCGACCGGATCTATATTCGTGACGGTAGACTGATGACGTCGGCCGGCGTGACCGCAGGCATCGATCTCGGCCTTGCGCTGGTCGCCGAGCGGCACGGGCCGCAGGTCGCGGTCGCGGTGGCCAAGCGGCTGGTCGTGGTGGCGCAGCGCCAGGGTGGGCAGTCGCAGTTCAGCCCCTATCTCACCGCGCCGGTCGACGAGGATTCACCGATTGCGCGTGCGCAAGCGCATATCATGCAGCACGTCGGCGAGCGCCACACGCTGCAATCGCTGGCCGAGGCCGTCGGCATGAGCGTGCGCAATTTCGGCCGCGCCTTCGCGCAGGAGACCGGCATCACGCCGCATGAATTCGTCGAGCGCGCCCGCGTCGACGCTGCACGCCGGCTGCTCGAAGGCTCGGACCGCCCGCTGAAGGCGGTTGCCTTCGACTGCGGCTTCGGCTCGGCCGACCGGATGCGCATCGTGTTCACCGAACGGCTCGGCGTGTCGCCTGCGCAGTACCGGTCGAGTTTTCGCAAACTGTGATGCCGTTCATCAAGCGGAGGCCCGATCGGGGATAGGGTCAACCTATCAGAATTGCTCCAATATCATGCAACTTTTCCGCGAGGCTGCCATGGACGCGCTCACGCTCTTCATCATCCGCCACGCCGAGAAGCCGGGCGAGTCCTGGCCGGGGCCCGGCTTCACCGCGAACGGCGTGTCCGATAACGAGTCGCTGGTGCTCCGCGGCTGGCAGCGCGCCGGCGCCTGGACGGCCTTGTTCGGTACCGATCTCACCGGCGGCGACTATGCCAAGCCTGATGCGATCTATGCCGCGACACCGGGAACCGAGCCCAATCAGCCACCGTCGAGCCGTCCCGCCGAGACGATCTCGGCGCTAGCAGCGCGGCGCGGCCTGACGCCGAACGTAGGGTTCGGCAAGGGTGACGAGCCGGCCTTGATGAAGGCGGTGCTCGCGTCGAAGGGCATCGTGCTCTTGTGCTGGGAGCACAAGGCGATCATCTCCGACATCCTGCCGCTGATCCCGGTCAGCAAGGGTACGCCGCCGACCAAATGGGAGGGAAGCCGGTTCGACGTCGTGCTGCGCTTCGAGCGCGCCAAGGGCGACGACAAGTTCGCCTTCAAGGAGCTGTTTCCAAAATTGCTGTCGGGCGATTCCGACAAGCCACTCGGCGGCTGAGCCGCGCCGCAACTGCGCCGATCAATCCAGCCCGAGCGCCTTGCGCGATTTCCGCGTCAGCTTCGCGGCGATCAGCGCGTGCGCCTGATCGAGATAGGCCTTGAGCTCGGCGTCGGGGAGGGCGTCGTTCCTCACCAGCTGCACCCATGTGGCGCGCGCCAGATATGGCGCCGGCCGCGCCAGGCCCTGCTCGATCAGAAGCTGGTAGGCCATGTTCGATGTCTTGAACATGAAGCCGCCGGTGCTCTCGATGTAGCCGCCGGCGAGCGCGAACATCTTGCCGCCGACCTTGAACACCGACGTGCCCTCCCATTGCACCACCTTGGTGGCGGCGGGCAGGCGCAGGCAATGGGTTTCGAAGGTCTTTGGGCGCATGAATCGAGCGGGCCGGGAGTGCTCTAAGCCATAAGCCGGCGACGCTACGGTCGACAAGCCCGGTGAGGGCCGCCGATCCCCAGGCTCGTTCCGATCCCCGCTCTATCCTCACGACCTCACGAAATCGTGGGTTGTCGTCAGTCCATCTATAGATATATCGTAAGATATGATTTCAGTAAGGAATGACACAATGAGACGATCGATGTTTCGCGACCGGGGCGACGAGGGTTTTGGATTTGGCTTCTTCGTGGGCCGGCACGGCAGGGGCGGCCACCGCTTTGGCCGCGGCGGCCATGGCTTCTTCGGGCGGGGCGGCGGCGGTGACTTTCCGGGATCGCGGCGGCTGTCGTCGCAGGACCTGCAACTCGTGATCCTGGCGCTGCTCGGCGAGCAGCCGGGGCACGGCTATGAGCTGATCAAGAAAATCGAGGAGCGGTCGGACGGCTTCTACAGCCCGAGCCCGGGCGTGATCTATCCGGCGCTGACCTTCCTCGAGGAGATCGGGCACGCCAGCGTCACCCAGGATGCGGCGCGCAAGCTCTACAGCATCACCGAGCAGGGCAAGGCGCATCTCGCCGAGAACCGCGCCACCGCCGACACCATTCTCGAAGCGCTATCGCGGATCGGCCGCCGCATGGAGGAGGTGCGCGAAGCCTTCGCCGGCGTCAGCGATCTCGATGGCGGAGCGTCCGACGATTTGCACCGCGCCCGTCACGCGCTGAAGAGCGCGCTGCGCCGGAAGCGCGGCTGCGATGCCGCCGAGGCACAGCGGATCGCAAAGATCCTGGACCGCGCCACCGCTGAAATCCTGCAGCAGTGACGTTAGTCGCAGGCACGGAGTAACGCTGCCGCTCAAGGGCGGCAGCGAGCTCTGCCTGAAGTGGCGCGAGGATCCGTTCCGCACGCAGGCGGAAAATCCCGCTGGCGTGATTGTGAGCCGCAACGGCCTCACGCCATGCTGGATTTTGTCGGCGCTTCTTGCTCTGCTCCCAAAAAACAGGGAGCGAAGCGCCGCATGTCCGAAGTCCCGCCTCATCATCCACTCGATCGCCCGATCTGGAGCGCGCTAACCACGAGACAGCGTGAGCTGGCGGAAGGTGGCACCAATGCCCGGCGCTTTCCGGTTGCGATCGCACCCTTCGCCGACATGCTCGACATGTCGCCGCAGAGCTTTGCGGCGCTCGGCGCGCTGCTGTCGGGACCTGAGATCGCGGTGCTGTTCACGCCTGAGCCGGTCACTGTACCGCCGGAGTTCAAGGTGCTGCTGGCCGAGACCGGCGAGCAGATGATCGGCACGCCGGCGGACTTTTCTCTGCCTGGCGTCGAGATCGCCAGGCTCGGGCTAGCTGACGTTCCCGCGATGGTGGCGCTGACGGAACTGACCAAGCCTGGACCGTTCAGCGCAAGGACGCATGAGCTCGGCAACTTCCTCGGCATCCGCGTCGGCGGCGAGCTGGTCGCGATGACCGGCGAACGGATGAAGCCGGGGAATTATACCGAGATGACCGCTGTGTGCGTGCATCCGGATCACCGCGGCCGCGGCTATGCGCAGGCGCTGCTGTCGGCGGTCGGCCACCAGATCGCGGCCCGCGGCGAAATTCCCTTCCTGCATGTCTTCACCAGCAACGTCTCGGCGATCGCGCTGTACCGGCGCCAGGGCATGGAAATCCGCCGCCGTCTGCACATCACGGTGTTGCAGAAGCAGGGCTAGCGCCGGGCTGAAAGGGGGACGTCTCTGCCCAGATACATGGGAATGAAAGAGTTCAGTTCAAGAATTGCCAGGCGGCTGTCTCCCCGCGTATGTCCCGCCTCCCTCAAAGCCGGGGGATGCAGCGGGGAGCAAGGCCATGGCAGTTGCGACGACAGACGGATTCGCCGACGCGCGGTTTGCGGCGGCGCGTGAGGCGTTCGAGGCCAATTTCGCTGACGGGGAGGAACTCGGCGCATCGTTCTGCGCCACGATCGACGGCGAGACCGTGGTCGATCTGTGGGGCGGCTTCGCCGACGAGGCGGAGCAGCTGCCCTGGACGCGCGACACCATCGTCAACGTCTATTCGATCACCAAGACCATGACCGCGCTGACCGCGTTGTGGCTCGCCGATCGCGGCGCGCTCGATTTCGCGGCGCCGGTCGCGCGTTACTGGCCGGAATTCGCCGCGAACGGCAAGGCCGGCATCACCGTGGCGCAGCTGATGAGCCACTCGGCCGGCCTCTCGGGCTGGCATCCCGCGATCAGCGGCGAGGACTTTTATGACTGGGAGAAGGCGACATCGACGTTGGCCGCACAGGCGCCGCTGTGGGCGCCGGGGAGCGCGTCGGGCTATCACGTCTACACGTTCGGCTTCCTGATCGGCGAGGTTGTCAGGCGGATCACCGGCAGGACGCTCGGCACGGTGTTCCGCGAGGAGATCGCAGCTCCGTTGAACGCGGATTTCTGGATCGGCCTGCCGGCCAGTGAGGACCATCGCGTCGCCGACCTCGTGCCGTTCCTGCCGTCGTCTGCCGCGACCGGCGTGAAAATGACGACGATCCAGCAGATCACCTTCAGCGACACCCGCACCGACGTGCCCTCGACCCGCACCCGTGCCTGGCGCGGCGCCGAGATCCCGGCGGTGAACGGCCACGGCAACGCCCGTTCGATCGCCGCGATCCAGACCATCCTGGCGACAGGCGGCACCGCGAAGGGGCAGCGCATCATGTCGGAAGCCGGCTGTCGCAGGGCGCTGGAGGTGCAGATCGATGGGCCGGATCTCGTGATGCGCGGCATCTCGGTCCGCTTCGGCCTCGGCTACGGTTTGCCGAGCCCGATCCTCAGCCTGGTGCCGCCGAACCCGAACACGCTGTTCTGGTCGGGCGGCGGCGGGTCGTTCGTGCTCATTGATACCGACGCGCGCATGACGTTTGCCTATGCGATGAACCGGATGCAGCGCGGGCTGGTCGGCGATGCCCGCTCGTTCCGGATCATCCGTGCGATGTGGCGCGCGCTCGGGATGACACCCTGAGCGGAGAGCGTGGCGCGCTCAGGCCAGCCTGTTGCCGGCGAGATGCACCGTGCGCTTGTCGCAGCTCGGGTCGATCGCGACGGCAGTCGTCGTGATGTGCCCGCGTGCGGCGATGTTGTTGCTGATCTCGACGTTCCTGGCGCGGCCGACGAAGATCGCGCTGTCGGGCTTGATGTGGAACAACTCGCCGGCGCCGAACACATTGCCGCGCAGAAACGTCTGGCCGATCACATTGCCGGCGATCTTCGCGCCGTCGGCATTGCTGACGAAGATCGCGTAGATGTAGGAATCGTCGATGTGGTTGCCTTCGATGATGACGCGCCGGTTCTCGAAATTGTCCTGGAATCCCTTGGCCCCTTCCGGCGGCACTATGCCGACATAGATCGCGCCGAGCGTTCCGCTGCCGCTGGTCAGCTCATTGGCGCCGTTGACGCAGTGGCTGAAGCGGTTGTTGCGGAACACCAGGTTGTCGGCAAACCCGGACTCCGACCAGAAGCCGATGTCGCTGCCCGCCTGCAGCGCCACCCCGGTCGAGAAGGTGAACCGGCAGTTCTCGACGATGGCGTTCGGTGCCTTCATCAGCACGCGGCCGCAAGCGTGGAAATTGCATCGCAGCACGGTGGCGCCGGACCCGATATGTGTCAGCGAGGTGACGGCGTCGCCGACCTTGAGCGGCAGGTCCTGTTGCAGGACCACGTCGTAGATCAAATCCGGCTGGGTGGTCGGGCTCCGGTCCTTCCAGAGCTGGGCGATCTTCGCCTTCAGCTCCGGTGCGTGACGCTTGGTCAATTGCGCGACCTTGCCGCGTCCGAGTGAGCGAAACGTCGCGTGGTCGCAGCTCTCGATGTCGTCGCCCGCGTCAAGGCCGATGTCCCATTTCGGGCTGAGCAGGAACCGGCGCGGCGCGGACTTCGCCACGACGTAGTAATAGAAGCCATGCACGTTGATGGCGTCGTCGGAGGTATTGGCGAAGCTGCAATCCTCCATGGTCGGACCGTGCGCGACCGCGGTGAAGTGCGAGCCGTCGGAATTGGTCGAGATCAGACGGTCGGTCGCAGAGCCCTTTGGCCGCGGTCCCGGGACGACCGAAACCTTCTGCAGCAGCATCGAGCCTTCGCCGCCATTCTCGATGATGCCCATTCCCGGCGAGGCCAGAAGTTTGAGGTCGATCAGGCTGGTGGCGACGCTGGAGTCGACGGCGATGGCATGTGTGCCGCTATTTGCGATGGTGACGACGTCGCCGATGGTGATCGGCAGCTGGCTTGGGAAACGGTCATTCGCGCTCCACCGCAACTGCACCTTGATCACGCCGTCGCTGAGGCGCGTGGCTCGGGCCGGCGACAGGAAATCCCTGGCGCCGGTCTTCAGCGCCCGGTTGCGGCGGTCCATCACCTTGAAGAAGCCGTCCGTGAAGGCGGCGAGCAGTACGGCATCATCGGGGAAGCCGGGGTCGACCTTCACTGTGATCTCGACCGCCTGCTTGTCGAAAGCGGTGATCGTCCCTTGCGTGAAGGGCAGCGGGTCGTAATCGATGGTGAGATCGCGAACGGTGAGGCGGTTGCAGCCGGAGATCACCAAGGTCCCGCTGCGCGTGGTGTTGATCAGTTCCGCGCCGTTGCCGTTGAGCTCGAAGCCGTGCAACTGCCGAAACGCGAGCGGCCGCTTGATCCGGTAGCTGGCGTTCTTCTCCAGGTTGAGCACGATGTGAACCGGCCCCGCCTTGCTGACATCGCCCGCTGCCTTGGCGATTGCGGCCAGCGCCTTGGCAAAGGCCGCGTCGGCGTCACCGCCTGATGTCGCGGTGAAGGTGGCCATGTCGAAGCTGGCCGCGCCCGGGACCGACGTCTGCTCGGCGCGGCTTTCCGTGCCGAACAGCGGGCCCGCGACAAATAGCGAAGCAAGCGTCAGCGCCCGCCGGCGGCTGATCGACATCGAGTGCGTCTCCTTGCAGGACTGCGACCGGTCGCGCGCATGGTCGGTCCGCGAAGATGAATTGGAGCCAAACAGCGTGGAGCTGGCGCCGCCGCTCTCGAGATTGTGAATGACGTTGCCGCCGGTCGTGCGCTGCGCGAGCGGTGCGCTCGTCCATCGCACCAAAATGTATTGAGCCCGGGCGCGCAGGCGCGTCCGGGCCCATTGTTGTCGAGCAGGCGTCAGTGCATCGTCTGTTCCGACGCCGAGATCCAGGCGATCACGGCCTCGGAGAAGCCGTCGACCCGCGTCCACGGGCCGTGTCCGACGCCGTGCTGATAGGACGCCACGTTGACCATGTATCCGCGTCCCTTGGGGGCGGGCACCTGGTCGTGGCTCTGCTCGTCGGTGAAGACGATCAGGCGATCGCCCTTGCGATCGATCTCCGTCACCGCCTTGCCGAGATACGTCCCGCCATGCGGCTGCGAGCCGATGATCGCATCGCGCAGCGCGAAGCCACGGCGCGGCGGCAGCTTCACGACCTCATTGCTGAACGTGAAGATCTCCACCTCGTCGCAGACCTCGCGGGCGAGGATCGCAAGTCCGCAGGCCGCTTCCGCCCGCGTCATCTCCGACTGGGCCGAGAGCGGCGAGAACATCGATCCCGACACGTCGATCAGGAGCCGCGTGCGGCCATCGAGCCGCGCGTAGTCCTTGACCGACTTCAGCATCGCTGCCTCGAGCTCCGGCTCGAAGTCCGGCGCATAGCGCGCCGCCGTGATGAAGCGGTAGGGCAGGATGCGGTCGGTCCGCATCGCGTCGATCGCCTCCGCGATGGTCCGGCGCGGCACTTCCGCCTTCTGCATCAAGCGCAGGTTGCGGAGCAGCGCCAGGCCACCGAGCCTGTTCTCGGCGATCAGCCGCTCGAAGGTCTCACGCTTGCCCTTACCGGACGAGAGCGAAACCTCCCAGGTGTCGGGCGAGGCCAGCTCGCCGTCGACGAGCTGCTTCCACACCTTCTCCTGCGCGGCGTCCCTCGGCTTGGCGTGGACCAGGAACAGTACGTCCTTGATCCGCACCGCGCCGTCGCGATCGTACTTCGCGAGCTGGTAGGCGTCGAACTTGGTCAGCGCCCGCGCCAGGCCCTTCTTGATCTGCGCCGAGACGGGCTGACGCTTGCGCTGCTGCTGGGGGCCGAGCACATCCGCCCAGTAGATCGCAAGCAGCTCGGTCATCTCGTCAGGCCGCTGGATCACCCGCGCCAGCGTATCGGCAACGAGGGCGCGATGGGTCGGATGCCGCGCCATCTCGCGGACCACGAGCAGCGGCGCGTGCCGCAGCTTCATGGCCTCGCGCGCAGCGACGGCGAGTTCGGCCGTCCGCTCGGGGACGACCAGCGGCACGAGTGCCTTGATGCGGTCGGCGATCGCGACCCCGTCCTCGTAGAACTGGCTCTCCCACAGGAGGCAGTTCAGCAGCGCGCGCCGCAGCTCCATCTCGGGCGTGAAGCGCTTGCCCCGCGCACCCTCACGGGTGAAGGCGCGCATGATCTTGTTGATCGTGGCCATGATGGCCTCCTCTCTGGTTGAGCATGGGTTGGAAAGTGGTGCCGGGGAACAGGCGAGCCTGTACTGCCCTTGCGGGCGTCGCACGCTCTTCCATCGAGCCACGGACTTTTGGTCCGGAAGGAATCGAACCTTCTGCCTTGCGATCCGATGTAACAGCGCTCTTCACCACCGGCATTGACGGACCACGTCCCGGGAACAGGCGATTGCTGAGACCCCGGTCAGCCAAGGCCGGCCGGGTAGCGCTCTATCCGCTGAGCTACCGGTGCACATGACACCGGGCGGGATTCGAACCCGCGACCTCTCGTTTCACAGACGATGTAACAGCGATCTTCACCACGGGGCGTGGAAGGGGTCGGCGGGGAACAAGCGATGCTGTTGCTGCCCTTGCGGGCACCGTGGTTCAGACGAAGTAACAGACATCTTCACCACCGCCGCGCCGATGCTTGCGCATCGGCGAATGGGTCCGCTGGGGAACGGGCGATATCGGCTTGAGCAGTGACGCAACACGGCATCCATCCTTGCGGAGGAAAACCGTGCCGGGCCGCGTGCGGATCCCCTCGCGAGGGCCGCATCCCGGTGCGTACGCCAAAGGCGGGGATCGAACCCGCTTTCACCAGACGAAGTATCCGACATCTTCACCACCAACGGCGGTCGGACCACAGCGATGCGGCCGACCGTTTCGTGAATAGTTGATGGCGGCGCTGTCGACGCGCCGCCCATTGCGAACTCCTCGGAGTTCGCTCTGCCATCGGTATCCGGCTCATCGCCTCGTTCCCTCCGGCAGGCCCCGCGCGCTTGGGCACGCGCGTCTCCGCGCGAGCCCCGGGATCCGGGTCTCCCGTTCCGGCTTGCGCCGGGCAGTTCAGATGAGCCGCGCTTCGGACAACAAAAAACCCTCCGGAGCACTTGGCTCGGGAGGGTCCGTTTGGGCGGACTGTCGACCTCGCATTATGCGAGGTCGCTCCCATGAGCCGGGCACGCGCTATCGATCGGCCGCAGGCCGTTCGACAGTTGGCGGAATCTTTCAAATCCGTAGTGCATCATCGGGCTCATGTTTGATCGCGAGCGATGGTGCTCGCGAAGGTTGCGGGACATACGCCTCGCCAATGTTGTTGTCAACAACGGAAATGATAGCGACGGAAAATTCAGCGCTGCTTGCGCGGCTTCGCGTTGTTCGCGGGCTTGCTGCCGCGCGCAGCGATCCGCGTCAGCGCATCTGCAAACGCGCGTGCGGCGGGACCGAGCGGCTCGTCGAGCCGGTGCGCGAGATAGGCCTCCATTGCAAGCGCCGCGTTGCGACCAAGCGCACCGGTCTCGATCCGCACCAGGCGGCGTTCGCTCAAGTCGCGCGCCACCTGCCAGCGCGGCAGCCGGCCCCAACCGAGTCCGGCCAGGATCATGGCGTGCTTGGTGTCCTGATTGCTGACCCTGCAAATCTGCGGCGAGAGGACGCCGAAGGTGCGGCCTTCCGATAACGGCGTCGGGTCCGACAGCACGATCTGCAGATGATCGGCGAGGTCGGCGACGCTCTTGCGGCCGCGGCGCGCGAGCGGATGGCTTGCGGAGGCGACGGCGATGATCTGCACGGAGCAGATCGCGTCGAGCGCGAGGCGGGGATCGCGAAAATCCTCACCGACGGTGACCGCGAGCGCGCTGCGCCGTTCGGTCAGGGCGGCGATCGGCCCGCCCATCGGTTCGACCGCGAGCCGCACGCTCACCGATGGATAGGCCGCCCGCATTTCCGTCAGCGCCGCGCCGACGGCGGCGATCGGAAACAGCGTGTCGACGACGACAGCGAGTTCCGACTCCACCCCGTCGCCAAGACCGTGCGCCCGTGCCCGCATCGCATCGACCCGGAGCAGCAGGTCGCGCGCGTTGCCGAGCAGCGCCTTGCCCTCGGCCGTCAGCACCGGGCGATGGCTGGTGCGGTCGAACAGCATGATGCCGAGCTCGGCCTCGAGGTTGGCGATGGCGTGGCTGACCGCGGACTGCACCCGCGCCAGCTTCGCCGCGGCGGCGCGGAAGCTGCCGCTGTCGGCGATGGAGACGAAGACGCGGATCTGGTCGAGCGTGAGGTTGTCGAGCATGATCTATTGAATCGATCAACAGGATGCAAAACATATCACTCCTGTCGATGATCGGGAAACGCTATTTGTGGTGACTTCAATAGGGTGGGTGCACGCATGACGATCGAGACGACCTTGGCGCGGCAGAGCGAGGCGAGGCGATGGGCGACGGTCGCCGTCGTGATCGGTTGCGGGATCGGCGCCGCGCTGCAGGTCGGCAAGGTGCCGATCGCCGCGGCGATGCTGCAGCAGAACCTCGGCATCGACCTCGCCGCGGTCGGCTCGGTCGGCGGTATCTTTGCGGTGCTCGGGCTGGTCGGCAGCGTGCCGGCGGGCGTCGTGATCGCAGCGGTCGGCGCGCGCCGGGTAATGCTGTGCGGCCTTGCCGCCATCACGCTCGGTGCGGCGTCCGGCGCGCTCGCGCCGTCACTTGCGGTGCTGCTGGCATCGCGTCTGCTGGAAGGGCTCGGCTTCCTGCTGGTGATGGTAGCAGCTCCCGCACTGCTCGATCGCGTCGTTGCTGTCGGTGCGCGCGACGTCACGATGGCGGTGTGGAGTTGCGTGATGCCGTTCGGGATCGCGCTGGCGCTGGTCGCGGGGCCGATGTTCGATGGCTGGCGCGCGATCTGGTGGGCCAGTGCCGCGTTCGTCGCGTTGCTGTTCATTCTCGCCAGCGTCTTCGTCCCTGAAGTCGCATCGCGGAGCGGCCCGGCGCGTGCCGGCCTGATGCAGGAAGCAACCGCGCTGGCGCGGCGCCGCACTCCGGCGCTGCTGATGCTGCTGTTTGCGCTCTACAGCCTGATGTTCTTTGCGCTGTTCAGCTTCCTGCCGATCCTGCTCACCGCGCGGCTCGGAGTCTCCGGCCAAGCCGCAGGCGGTCTCAGTGCACTGGCGGCGGCGGCCAACGTGGTCGGCAATCTCGCTGCCGGCAGTTTGCTGGCGCGTGGCGTCAACCGCAATGTGCTGATTGCCGTGGCGGCGTTCGTGATGGGCGTCTCCGCGCTCGGGATATTCCTGCCGGTGCTCGGCGGCTGGGGTGCATTCTGGCTGTGTCTGCTGTTCTCGGCTGTCGGCGGCCTGATCCCGGCGACGCTGCTCGCAACCGCGCCGGCGGCGGCGCGTTCGGCGGCGATGGTGCCGGTCATGATGGGGCTGTTGATGACCGGCAGCAATTTCGGCCAGGTCACCGGACCGATCGCGGTCGGCGCGGTCGTTTCGGCCTGGGGCTGGGGCGCAGCCAGCGTGATGGTGGTCGTGGCGGCGATCCTCGCCGGTCTCGCTGCTTGGCTGCTCGCGCGCGGCGATCACAACCGCGTGGGTGAGGCAAGGGGCCCGGCTTGACGGCGCCGACGCGGAGGGCGAAGGAGGGATCCGTCTCTCACGCCAACGACAACAGGAAAGTTTCATGACACGCGTGCGCTGTATCACCGAAATGGGCATGGGCGTCGACGTTCACGGCCGCGATGCCACCAAGGCTGCCAAGCGGGCGGTGTCGGATGCGATCCGCCATTCCAGCCTCGGCTTCTTCCGCATGCTCGGCAAGACCGCCAACGACATGTTCGTCGACGTCACGATCGCCGTGCCGAATCCCGAAGCGGTCGATACCGAAGCCGTCGCCAAGGAACTGCCCTATGGCACCAAGACCGTGAAGGCGATCGCCGGCGGGCTCGAGATTCCGTCCGATCTCGGCAACGACCCGATCCTGATCGCGAACGCCGCCGTCATCGTCAGCTTCGACGACGGGAAATGAAAGCGGAGGCGGCGACCGGTATGCGTGCGTTACTCGCCGCCCTTGAAATAGTCCGGCTTGCCGGTCGTCCAGGTCTCGCCCCAATGCTGGCCGCCGCCGTCGACGGTCAGCGTCTCGCCGGTGATGAACTTGCCGGAGGGCGCGGCGAGATAGACGGCGGCTTCCGCGATGTCCCAGGGCGTGCCCGGGCGCATCATCGGGTTGGAGCGTGGATAGGCGGCGCGCGCCGCCTCGCTGTAGACGTTCCAGCCATCAGTCTCGATCGCGCCGGGCGCGATGCAGTTGATGCGGATGTGCAGCGGCGCCCATTCGACCGCAAGCGCACGCGACAGCCCGATCACGCCGGAGCGTGCCGCGATCGAGTGCGCGATGCCGTAGAGGCCGTGCGTCGTGACCACGACGATGTTGACGATGCTGCCCTGATGTTTGCGGTCGCGCCAGCGCTGCGCCGCCGCCTGCATCATGTACCAGGTGCCGTTGAGGTTGGTGTTGATGACCGCGTTCCAGCCCTTGATCGAGACATCGATCGCGGCCTGCGGGAACTGGCCACCGGCGCTGTTGACGAGATGATCGATGCGGCCGTGCTCGGCCCACAGCGCGTCGAACATCATGTTGACCGCATCGGCATCCCTGATGTCGGCGACATGCGCGGACGCCTTCAGCCCGCGATGGCCGAGATGATCGACCAGCGCGTCGAGTTTGTCGGCATTGCGTCCCGCGACGACGACATGCGCGCCGAGCCGGGCGAACAGCCAGGCGATGGCGCGGCCGATGCCGCCGGCGCCGCCGGACACCACGACCACCTGACCGGCCAGCGCGTCGGCCGCGAACACGGTCGGGTGTGTAGCGAGCTCGTCGTCGGAGAGGCCGAGCGCTGCGCCTGTCTGTTGATCGTGCCCTTGATCGTTCATGGCCGGTTGCGGACCTTGCGGCATTCACTGAGCTCCGTACATTAGCCACCCAACAACAACCCTGCAAAGAATGTCTGATATGACCGATCTGTCGGCTTTTCCCATCACAAAACGCTGGCCCGCCCAGCATCCGGACCGTCTGCAGCTCTATTCGTTGCCGACGCCGAACGGCGTGAAGGTCTCGATCATGCTTGAGGAGATCGGGCTGCCGTACGAGGTCCATCTCGTCGACTTCAACAAGGACGACCAGAAGTCGGCCGAGTTCCTGTCGTTGAACCCGAACGGCAAGATCCCGGCGATCCTCGATCCCAACGGCCCCGGCGGCAAGCCGCTGGCGCTGTTCGAGTCCGGCGCAATCCTGCAATATCTCGCGGAGAAGACCGGCAAGCTGTTGCCGGCGGATGCAGCGCGCCGCTACCAGGCGATCCAGTGGGTGCACTTCCAGATGGGCGGCATCGGGCCGATGTTCGGCCAGGTCGGCTTCTTCCACAAATTCGCCGGCAAGGATTATGAGGACAAGCGGCCGTTGCAGCGCTACGTCGCGGAGTCCGCGCGCCTGCTCGGTGTGATGGAGAGCCATCTCGCCGGACGGCAGTGGTTCATGGACGATGAATATACCATTGCCGACATCTCGATGCTCGGCTGGGTGCGCAATCTGATCGGCTTCTACGGCGCGCGCGAGCTCGTCGAGTTCGACCGGTTCAAGAACGTCGCTGCGTGGCTCGAACGCGGTCTGAAGCGCCCGGCCGTGGAACGCGGGTTGAATATTCCGAAGCGTCCGTGAGCAGCTATTTCAGCAACTCATAGACGATCGGATTGTCGGCGCAGGCACGCAGACCGCACTCGAGCAGGGTCGAGACCACGTTCAGCGCCGTCAGCCCGATCACCAGCCAGACGGCGCCTTGCGCCAATCCGCCGGGCACGGTGGCTTGTGCTGCGCGGTGGTCGAACTGGCGGTCGAACAGCAGCATGCCGGCGAGCAGGACGATCGCCGCGATGAAGCCGATCAGCGCCCACGTATAATAGTGATAGCCGAGCAGTGCCGAGCCGTAGCCGGCATCGCCGGGGAGGATGTGCAGCAGCACCTGCCGGGTCGAGACCGAGGCGCCGAGCACAGCCGTTAGCAGCGACAGGGCATAATGGCTCGGCCGTGGTCCGAAGCGGATGTTCAGGATCGGCCCGATCGCCAGCAGGGCGAACAGGATGCGCTGCAGCAAACACAGCGGGCAGGGCAGCTCGTGCAGCAGCAGTTGCGCCGCAAAAGCCGCACTCAGCAGCAGCGCGAGGGCATAGAGCGCGAGCGCATTCAGGATCACGGCCCTTGTATCGGTCATCGCTGGCCTCAGAACGACAAGGTGAGACGGTCGGTGGCGTGATGCAGCAAGGTCGCGACGCAGGCGACCAGGATCACCGCGAACAGGCCGATCGCCAGCCGACGCGGACCACGCCAAGCCACCAGCATGGCGATGGTGATGGCGAGAAACAGTGCGGTGAATTCCATCCTCAGCCTCCGGGTGCGAGCCGGCCGCAGTCTATGACAGATTCGTGTGTGCCGGCGGCGGCGCGAATGGGCATTGTCGCTTGCGCGTTGCTCCGCCAAGATGGCACCACTCGTTGTGTCAAATCCTAGCCTTCCGGGACATCTCATGACCACAGACGCGATCAAGCCGGTTGCCCATCCCCATCATCAGCCCTGGTACAAGATCCTCTACATCCAGGTGCTGATCGCGATCGCGGCAGGCGTCTTGATCGGGCATTTCTATCCCGGCCTCGGCAAGCAACTGAAGCCGCTCGGCGACGGCTTCATCGCGCTGATCAAGATGATGATCGCGCCGGTGATCTTCTGCACCGTGGTGCACGGCATCTCCTCGATGGGCGACCTCAAGCGCGTCGGCCGGGTCGGGCTGAAGGCGCTGATCTATTTCGAGGCGGTGTCGACCGTCGCGCTCGCGGTCGGCCTTCTGATCGGCGAGCTGCTGCAGCCTGGCCGCGGCTTCAACATCGACCCCTCGACGATCGATCCGAAGGCCGTCTCGACCTACGTGACGCAGGCGAAGGAGCAGGGCATCGTCGCCCATCTGATGGCGATCATTCCGGACAGCTTCTTCGGCGCGCTGGCGCGCGGCGACCTGCTGCAAGTGCTGTTGATCTCGATCCTGTCGGGGTTTGCCATCGCCTTGATGGGCAAGCCCGGCGAGCCGATCGCCGAGGCGATCGACAAGGCGTCCAAGATGTTCTTCGGCATCATCCGCATGATCGTCCGGGTCGCGCCACTCGGCGCGTTCGGCGCGATGGCCTTCACGGTCGGTGCCTACGGCCTCGGCTCGCTGGTCAACCTGGCGGCGCTGATCGCGACCTTCTATCTCACCAGCATCCTGTTCGTGCTGATCGTGCTCGGTGCGATCGCGCGGCTGGCGGGTTTCTCGATCATCCGCTTCATCGCCTATATCAAGGACGAGCTCCTGATCGTGCTCGGCACCTCGTCGTCGGAGACGGTGCTGCCGCAGATGATCCAGAAGATGGAGCATCTCGGCGCCTCGCGCTCGGTGGTCGGTCTCGTGGTGCCGACCGGCTACAGCTTCAATCTCGACGGCACCAACATCTACATGACGCTGGCGACGCTGTTCCTGGCGCAGGCCACCAACACGCATCTGACGATCTGGCAGGAGCTCGGCATTCTCGGCGTCGCCATGATCACCTCGAAGGGCGCGTCCGGCGTCACCGGCGCCGGCTTCATCACGCTCGCCGCGACGCTGTCGATCGTGCCCGATATTCCGATCCAGTCGATCGCGATCCTGGTCGGCATCGACAAGTTCATGAGCGAATGCCGCGCGCTGACCAATCTGATCGGCAACGGCGTCGCCTGCGTCGTGATCAGCCTCTCCGAAGGCGAGCTCGACAAGGACGCGCTGCACGAGACGATGGCGCATCCGCTCCAGCTCGGCGAGGCGCTGGAGCCGGGCGCCTCCGGGTAGGCAGCATGACGTCGTGGGGGCGTCGCAGGGGGCGCTGCCAAAATATCGAAAACAACCCCATGCAAAGGGGCCGGCGGCGGCCGGCGTTCGGCCGGGCAACTTGACACGTCGGGCAATTCAGGGGTATTTTCTAATATTCCGAAATGGCGCGGGTGTCCCTTCGCCCCGCCGCGCCCACATCGCTGGCGAGCCCGTCGACCAGCTTGGTGAAGAAGATGCTCCTGGATATAGGACTTCGCGGCGGGGCGCTCGCTTTGCTGGTGCTTCTCGCGCTCGACGCGCTGCTGCAGTTGCGCAACAGCAGGCTCGGCCGCATCACCCTGGTTTTCGACCTGTGCGGAATTGCGTTTCTCATTGAGACGGCTCCGCAATTTCGCGACAGCCAGGCAGTGTGGGTCCTCGTCCTGCGGCTGGCGAGCAATATGGCGGCGGGCGTCTTCGTGCTCTGGAGCGAGGAGGTTTTCGACGACACGGCGAGGCCGCCGTTGATCGGTTGGACAGCGGTGGGCTTGATGGCCTTGCTTGCCGTCTGGGCCGTGGTCACCGACTCTTCATGGGCCTGGCTCGCAACCCATGTCTGCGCCCTCATGCTTGTGGTGATCGCGATCGGTCGCGTGCTGCTGGGCCGAGCCGACGACCTGATCGAGATGCGCCGTCGGGATCGGGTCGTGTTCGCGTGGGGTTTGGGCCTCGCGATCGCGGGCTGCACGCTGATCGGGTCGACCAATCTCGCGATGACGCCTGCGCTCCCCGGTGTGCTGGGCATCGCACTTGCGGCTGCCTTGTTCCGCCTGCATCGGGCAAGCCCGATCTCCACGGTCGCCGCCGCGCCACCGGCATCGGGCCCGGCCGCATCAACATGTGAAATGACCGAGCCGGAAGCGGCCCTCTATCGGCGTCTGCTGACGGTCATGGAGGTGGAGCGGGCCTACCGCGACGGCAGCATGACGATCGCCAGCCTGGCCAAGCGGCTCGACGCGCCGGAGTACCGCGTGCGCCTGCTCATCAATCAGCGGCTCGGCCACGGCAACTTCGCCCGCTTCGTCAATTCCTACCGGCTGGCGGAAGCGCGCGCGGCCCTGGCCGATGCCGGCCAGGCGCGTGTCCCGATCCTGACCATTGCACTGGATGCCGGCTTCGAGTCGATCGGCCCGTTCAATCGCGCGTTCAAGGCGGTGACCGGAGAAACGCCGAGCACATTCCGCAAACGGGCCCTGGCCGGGCCGGTGTGACGCACCGATTGTCGCAAACGGCCAGGTTTTGCAGGTTTCGGCGACCCTGAGTGCGACTTTCGGCGCGACCGGCCCGGCCTTGGCCACCATGTTCGGCCTCCCGCAAAGGAGACGCGCATGGAACACCCCGTTCGACCGACGCCCCACAGGCTCCTTTATATCGACAATCTGCGCTGGTCGGCGATCAGCATGGTCGTGGTCATGCATGCCGCCGTGACCTACTCGCCGTTTGGAAGCTGGTACTATCGCGAACATCCGCCGTTGGGCCTGGGCACTCGGGTGGCGTTTGCGGCCTATCAGGCGTTTCAGCACGCCGTCTCGATGGGGCTGCTGTTCGGCATAGCCGGATACTTTGCCGCCGGCATGGTGGCCCGCCGCGGCGTCGTCGGCTTCTTGAAGGAACGGCTGTATCGGCTCGGCATACCTCTGCTGCTTTACATCGGGCTTATTGGACCGCTGACCGAATACTACGTGGCGGGATCATGGTGGTCGCAGCCGCGCCGGAGCTTCACTGAGGACTGGTTGCACCACGCCTCCAACGGCCAGCTTCTTGACGGCTCCGGCCCCCTCTGGTTCTGCCTCGTGCTGTTGCTGTTTTCCGGCTGCTTTGCCTTGCTGTGCAGATTCCGGCCGATCGGCCAGCCCTCCGCCCGGCCGGTGCCGAGCCTCGCCGCCGTGCTCGGCTTTGTCCTGGCGATGAGCGCCGTGACGTTCGCGGTGGGGCAGCTGGCGCCGGAAGGCCGCACCATCCTCAACATCGCCATTCACGACGCGCCGCAGTACCCCTTCATGTTCGCCGCCGGGGTGGCGGCGTGGCGGGGGGATTGGCTGCGACAGATTTCGAGCGGCGCAGGACGGCGCTGGCTGGTCTGCGGGCTGGTGGGGAGCGTCACGCTGTGGGCCGCGATTGTCGTGTTCGGGGGAGCCCTCGAGGGCCGGCTGGCCGACTATGGCGGCGGTTGGCATTGGCAGGCGGCAGGCATGGACTTTTGGCGGTCGGCGACGTGCGCCTCGCTCAGCCTGGGGTTGGCGGTGCTGTATCGTGACCTGTTCGACTGGCAGGGTCCGGTGACAGGGTTCCTCAGCCGCAATGCTTTCGGCGTCTACGTGCTGCATGCCCCTGTGCTGATCGCAGTGACGCGCGTCATGCACGATTGGTCCGTTGCCCCGCAATGGAAGTTCCTGTTGGCAAGCCTCATTGGCGTGGTCGCCAGCTTTCTGGTCGTCGGATTGCTGGCTCGGCGCGTTCCGGGGCTGCGCGCAGTGCTGTAAACGTTGGCGCGCGCCCATGAGATTTGCGGGCAAACGGCAGCCATGCGCCATTTGGTTGCGCGCTCGGATGTGGACTCATCGAGGCGCAGCCTGATTGAGGCCCAGTTGAACGAAGGCAAGGGCTGCCTAAACCGAATTAACCGCCGCCCGGCCTCGGGACAGTGATGCAACAGGCCCCTTGCAGGCGTCCGTTGGTGGTGCGCCCTCAATGTCGAACGTTGCGGCAAGCTCTCTCACGCCAACGGGAGTCACGAGGAGCGCGCGGCTATCCCGGATATGCTCGACCCAAGCGTGATCGAGGGCGTGACGAAGAATGGCAGCGCCGACCGCCCCGGCCAGATGCGGCCGGCGCTCGCTCCAGTCGAGACAAGGTCGGCAGAACACTCGGCGCTTGGAGGCGAGGCAAAGATCGACGCCCAATCGATCGAAGAATGACTGACCGGCATCGGTCAGTTGGCCGCCATCCTCGTCGAGCAGAATAAACGACTGTTGGACCAGCCGGTCGGCGATTGCAACGGCGATGCGGCCGGCCATGTGGTCATAGCACGTGCGCGCGTGTCGAAGCGTCTCTCCTCCGCGCCAGAGATTGCGCTGCCGTGCGGGGCCTTCCTGTGCCACGACCATGAGACCTTCCAGCATGCGTGCGACAAGCGGAGAGGCCAGACGGAAATATCGTCGTCGGCCCCGCCTTTCAAGCGCGAGCAGTCTGGCGTCGCTGAGTTTCGCGAGATGGCCACTCGCCGTCTGCGGCGCCACGCCGGACAGATAGGCGAGCTCTGTTGCGGTCAATGTTCGGCCATCCATCAGCGCACTAAGCATGTTGGCGCGCGCGGGATCGCCGACGAGTGCCGCGACCTGTGCGATCTTGGGTCCCGTGTCCATGTCTTTGTCCTACGCCGACCAGGACGCAGCGCCAAGCACAAACACTTCGGCGAAGATCGTAGTGTTTCTGCGAGACCGGCGCGATCGCGGGACATAGATTGCGCGGACGCCGATACGCCCCGTCGAAGGAAGTGCTGCCACGAAGCATAGATCATCCTGCGGCGTCGAATATTCGATCGGTATCGAATGATCATCGCAAAACGGGGCTTATCCGAGCCGACAAATTCTCACGGACAACTGAGTGTGATCAATGCAACCAACTTTGCTCGACACAAGGCATCGGGAACAAGCCCGCTCCGACAACACGTCATTGCATTCGCATCTCGCGAAGCCGCTGGCGCTTGCGGCCATGAGCCTCGGCCTTGGCGTGGTGCAGCTCGACATCACCATCGTCAACACCGCGCTGAGCAGCATCGGGACCTCGCTCGGCGGCAGCGTCGCCGAGCTGCAATGGGTGGTGACCGCCTATACCATCGCGTTCGCTGCCTTCATTTTGACTGCCGGCGCGCTCGGTGATCGCGTTGGCGCCAAACGGATATTCATCGGGGGCTTTGCAATCTTCACGTTGGCTTCGCTCGCCTGCGCACTGGCCTCGTCGGCGGTGTTCCTGATCGCCGCGCGCTCCGTGCAGGGCCTGGCGGCGGCGATCCTGGTGCCGAACTCGCTGACGTTGCTCAATCACGCCTATGCCGACCCGAAGGCGCGCGGCCGCGCGGTCGGCTTCTGGGCTGCAGGTGCGAGCGTCGCACTGACTGCAGGGCCGTTCGTCGGCGGCACGCTGATCGCGCTGGTCGGCTGGCGCTCGATCTTCCTGGTCAACCTGCCGATTGGCGCCGCCGGCCTCTGGCTCGCATGGCGCTATGCGGAGGAGACGCCGCGACTTGTGCAGCGCGAGATCGATCTGCCGGGCCAGATCGCGGCGATCGCAGCGCTCGGCACGCTGGCCGGTGCTCTGATCGAGGGCGGCGTGCTCGGCTGGAGCCATCCGCTCGTCATCATGGGCTTCGCGGCGGCGGCCGTGATCAGTTTCCTGTTCGTGTGGCGCGAGGCACGCGCGCCACAACCGATGTTGCCGCTCTCGCTGTTTGGCCATCGCATGTTCGCGCTGACCGCGCTGGTCGGGCTTCTCTTCAACATCGCCTTCTACGGCCTGATTTTCGTGCTGAGCCTCTATTTCCAGAAGGTCAGTGGCTGGTCGCCGTTCGCAACGGGCCTCGCCTTTGTGCCCATGATGGGCATGGTGCTGCCCGCCAACCTCGTCGCCGCGTCGGTCAGCGAGCGCCTGGGCGCACCGCAAACCATCGCGCTGGCTTCGTTGATCACCGCCGCGGGCTGCATTGCGCTGCTGCCCATCACCTCAGGCACGAGCTACTGGGCGATCGGCGCGCAACTCGTCGTCCTCGGCGGCGGCCTCGGCCTGCTCGTGCCGCCTTTGACCTCGACACTGCTCGGCAGTGTCGAGAAGTCGCGATCCGGCATCGCCGCAGGCGTGCTGAATGCGACGCGACAGACAGGCAGCGTGCTTGGCGTTGCCCTGTTCGGCTCACTGGTCCAAGGGGACAATGGGTTCATTGCCGGCGCCCATGCCTCGCTGGTGATATCGGCTGCCGTGTTGGTCGCGGGTGCGGTCGTGATCTGGCTTGGCCGACCAAAGAAGGGACGATGAAGAGGAGATATTCGCTCTCATGGGTGAAACGATGACAATCATCATGGTTGGCTGGTGATCGATGTCCGCTTGACCCGCACAACTGCGGGGAAGCGGACATCTCCCGAGATCGTCGAAGGGCGATTTGCAGACAGTCCCATGGCTCACGACGGGAGAGCGATCATCCGCGGTGGGCGGCCTTCCATCGTGATGGGCTCGGTAAATCCGGGCTCAGGCCTGATGACCTAGCTTCACAGTCATCTGCGGATGACGTCCACTCAGAGCCTTCAACGCGAGCAAACTCTTCCGTTCGTCTTCGCGGTCGAATGTAAAGCTGCCAGGTTCAACTCCGTGCTCCCAGCCCCAGCGGGTGTGGCAAGCGTCGCCGGTGAGGAGCACCGGACCCTTCGGCGTGCGGGCGAGATAGGAGACATGGCCAGCCGTGTGTCCGGGAGTCAGGATTGCGAACAACGAGCCGTCACCGAAGACATCGATCACCCCTTCGAACTTGCCGTCCGGATCCCTGGTGAACTGAAATTCCTGAATGGCCGGCCGGCCCTCGAAGAAGGCGTCTTCCATCCCCTCGACGAAGAAGTTCTCGGGCTTCTTTTCCTCGGCCTCTCCAGGACCTGTATAAAACGGCACATCCTTCGGAATGTCGGACATCCCGGAGATATGGTCGAGATGAAGATGGGTCATGAGCACCCCTTTGAGGGGAGCCCCTTCCGACTTGATGATCGACGAGGGGTCTTGCCGCACTTGTATCTTGTCGAGCTTTGCGAAGTTCCGCACTACCCATCCGACACCCAGACTCTTGGGGTCCTCGACAAGCCGCTTCGAAACACCGGTGTCGACCATGTAGAATCCCTGCGTCGGATGCCGCAGCAGATGCGTATAGATCTGGATCGGCTCCTCGTGGTCCTTGAGCCCCGCCTGGACCGCTTGGGGGTCCTTCAGATTGATCAGCCCCGAAAGATCGGCGACCCAATCCGCGCTGGTGACCGTCCTTAACTCGATCGGTCCCGGCTGATCGATCAAGGCCTCCATGGCCGCCGAGTTGATCGACTTTCCGAGGCTGGCAGATTTCGTCGGATGCGAGGTTTGTGCGCACCCGGAAAGCGCGACGATGGCAACGGCGCCAATGAAAAAGAGTCCTGATTTGCGGAGCATGATGGTTTTTTCCTCATTTCTGCTACCGCTTTCGCTTCGGACCGCTAGAATAGCAATCGTCTAAATTCCTATATGGCTATCCATAAATGAATGGGCGCGGGACAGATGCGAGAAACGAACGTGGACCTGCAATGGGATGACTTGCGGATTTTTCTCGCCGTCGCCGACGCCGGCAGCTTGAGCGGCGCCGCGCGCCGCCTCAAGGCGAGTCAACCGACCTTGAGCCGGAGGATCGCAGAGATGGAGTACGCGCTCGGCGAGCCCCTTTTCATCCGCAAGAACCAGGGCATCGCCTTGACGAAAACCGGAGCCAGGTTGCTTCCTGCGGCGCAGGGAATGGCGCAATGGGCGACGGAAGCGAACCGCGCGGTCGACGCGAAGAACTCGCCCGTCAGCGGCCGCGTGCGCATCGCGGCCGTGCCAGCATTCGCTTTTGATTTCCTGCCTCCGATAGCGGAAAGGCTG
Organism: Bradyrhizobium sp. UFLA03-84; assembly: GCF_002289535.1. Lineage (NCBI taxonomy): Bacteria > Pseudomonadati > Pseudomonadota > Alphaproteobacteria > Hyphomicrobiales > Nitrobacteraceae > Bradyrhizobium > Bradyrhizobium sp. UFLA03-84. Next base: position 822,825 of record NZ_NSJY01000014.1, read on the forward strand.
AAGAGGAAGCATCCGCAGATCACTCTCGAAGTTCTGGCCAGCACCGAGCGCTTGAACCTTTCGCTCGGCGAGGCGGACATCGCGCTCAGGAGATATCCATCCGACGATCCTGATCTCATCACGGTCGACGAGGTTGTGATTCCGATCGGCGCCTATGCGAGCAGAGACTACGTTCGGAGACTGCCTGCGCGATACGATTTCCGCGATCTCGACTGGATAGCATGGGCAGGAGAGCTCGAGATGGTGAGCCCGAATCCGGAGTTCGCTGCCAGGATCCCGGACTTTCGCCCCGCCTTCACATCCGACGATTACAGCGTGCAAGTGGCAGCTTGCCATGCCGGCGTCGGTGCAATGATCCTTCTCAAGACCTCGCATCGGCTCAAGCGACCGGGTGAGCTCGTGGAGCTAAAGCTTGCGCTTCCAGCGTCGCTGCGCGCAGCCGTCTCGATTATCTGCCACAAACGCATGGCCGACCTCCCGAAAGTCAAAACGGTGGTGGACCTGCTCCGGCAAGAGTTTGCTGACCTGAGGAAGAGCCAAGGCGCGCAGAAACGCGATGGTGGCACCAACGATCCCAAGGCTCGCAAAGGATAAGAACGGCTCGCCCAGACTTGCGGGAAGGCCGCTGCTGCCTGGCAGGCCGCGCGACGTATCACGAATGAGCGTCGCGCCGCCTAGAGCGGCGTCAGTCCGGGACGCCGGCAGCCTTGAGGGTCTCGCGATAGGTCGCGGACATCGATTGCACCGGGAACGGAATTCGCGACAGGAATCCGGAGATCGAAAATTCCGGATCGACCTTGAGCAACTCGCGCGCGATCTGGGTTGCGCGCGCGGTCTCGCCGGTCTTCACCAGCGCCACGATCAGGACGCGCAGCGCGACTGCGAAGCGGCGATTCTGCGCCAGCGCCTTGTCGGCCCAAACAACCGCTTCGGCGAAATTTCCGTCGAGCACCGCGCAGATCGCGAGCGCTGCGGAGGCGAACCAGCCGCGCGGGTCGCGCGGGTTGAGCCGCTGTGCGCGCTCGATCATGGCCCGGCCGGCCTGCTGGTTGCCGCGCATCGCCTCGACCCAGCCGCCGAGCACCAGCGCCATCGCAGAGTTCGGATTGATCGCGAGCGAGCGCTCGAACAATTCGCGCGCGGGTTCGATCTCGTCGGCCATGTTCCAGATCGCGAACGCCGCCATCCACAGCACCTGCGGATCACCGGGCGTAAGCTCGACCGCGCGCCATGCCTGCGCGACCGCGCGCTCCCGGTAGGAGTCATCAGGCTTCAGCCAGCCCTGGACATGGCGCATCGCGTGGCAATAGGCCGACGCAGCAAGCGCCGGCGCGTAGTTCGGATCGAGCGCCAGCGCCTGGTCGAGGCAGTCGAGCGCGGCTTCCATGCTCTCGGGTGTGAACTCGTAGCGCAGACTGTAGGCGCGCAGCAGCAGATCGTAGGCGTCGAGCTTGTCGGGCGGCGCGGCCCGCACCCGCTCGGCCTCGGCGACCAGCATGGTCGGCTCGATCGCGCCGACCACGTTCTCGGTGATGCGGTCCTGCAGGTCGAACACGTCGTTCGCTGCGCCGTCGAACCGGTCGGCCCACAGATGCGCGCCGGAGGTTGCGTCGATCAACTGTCCGGTGATGCGCAGGCGGTCGCCGCCACGGCGGACGCTGCCCTCGAGCACGTAGCCGACGCCGAGCTCGCGGCCGACCTGGCGGATATCGACTGCCTTGCCCTTGTAGGTGAAGGCCGAGTTGCGCGCGATCACGGTGAGGCGGCTGCACCGGGCGAGTGCGGTGGTGATGTCCTCGGCGATCCCGTCGGCGAAATAATCCTGCTCGGCATCGCCGCTCATGTTGGTGAACGGCAGCACCGCGATCGACGGGCCCTCGCTAGGCCGTGGCGGGGTGGCGTTATCAGCGGCCGGATGCGTGGGCGCGCTGTCCTCCCTGACTTCGCCGACAAAGCGGAGACCTTTGCGGGGCAGGGTGCGGATCAGTCGCTGCTCCTCGCCATTGTCGCCGATCGCGGTGCGCGCGGCGTTGACCCGGCTGCTCAGGGTCGCCTCCGAGACGATCCGCCCGTGCCAGACCGCGGCCAGCACCTCGTCGCGGCTGACGACGCGGTCGCGGGTACGGATCAGGAATTCCAGGAGGTCGAAGACCTGCGGCTCGACGGCCACCAGGGCATCGCCGCGGCGCAGCTCCCGGCGCTCGGAATCGAGGGTCAAGTCGTTGAAATGATAGGTCAAATCGAAGAGTCCGGCGGCCGGCGGCTGAGTCCGCGGCGGAACCTAGCACAGGCCGGGCGGAGCCAAAATCACGACGGTCTGAAGGACAAATCCACGTCCTCTGAAAGCGGACGGGTTCGGTCTCTGCGATATTCAATCCCGACACCAGACCTAAGGAGATCGCCATGTCCCAATCGATCAATCAACAACGCCGCCGCTTCCTCGGTATCGCCGGCGGGATCCTCGCCGTTTCCCGGTTCGGCTTGATCGGATCGGCCAGTGCGCAGGCCAAGGCGGCAGCGCCCGCGGTCAAGGTCGGCGCCCATACCTCGATCGGTCCGGTCAAGCAGATCAATGCCGGCGTGCTCGACACCGGCTATGTCGAGATGGGTCCGGCGTCCGGTCCCGCCGTCATCCTGCTGCACGGCTGGCCCTACGACATCCATAGCTATGCCGACGTCGCGCCGGCGCTGGCGGAGGCCGGTTACCGCGTGATCGTGCCGCATCTGCGCGGCTACGGCAGCACGCGCTTCCTCTCCAGCGATACCAAGCGTAGCGGCCAGCCGGTCGCGGTCGCCGCCGACATCATTGCCTTGATGGATGCCCTGAAGATCGAGAAGGCCGTGCTCGGCGGCTATGACTGGGGTGCGCGCACCGCCAACATCATGGCGGTGCTCTGGCCCGAGCGCTGCAAGGCGATGGTCTCGGTCAGCGGCTATTTGATCGGCAGCCAGGCGGCCGGCAAGGTGCCGCTGCCGCCGAAGGCCGAGCTGCAATGGTGGTACCAGTTCTATTTCGCAACCGAGCGCGGCCGCGAGGGCTATGCCAAGAACCGGCACGACTTCAACAAGCTGATCTGGCAGCTCGCCTCGCCGCAGTGGAAGTTCGACGACGCCACTTACGACCGCAGCGCTGTTGCCTTCGAGAACCCCGACCATGTCGAAGTCGTGATCCACAATTACCGCTGGCGGCTCGGGCTCGCCGAGGGCGAGGCGAAGTACGACGCCTTCGAGAAGACGCTGGCCCAGGCGCCCGTGATCGCGATCCCGACCATCACGATGGAGGGCGATGCCAACGGCGCGCCGCATCCGGAGCCGGCGGCCTATGCCAAGAAGTTCTCCGGGCATTACGAGCATCGCCAACTGCCCGGCGGCATCGGCCACAATTTGCCGCAGGAGGCGCCGCAGGCTTTCGTGCAGGCGATCATCGACGTCAGCAAGGTCTAGAGCGTTTTCGAGCGAAGTGGGTATCGGTTCGCGTGAAGAAACGCGTCAAACAAGAGCGGGCGGGCAGACGACATATCATGAGACAGGTTGTGAAATGGGCAGCTGCCGCGATCGCGGCAGCCTGCATCAGCGCGTCATTGCCGTTTGCCCTCGGGCATGCCGACGACGCGGCACTGGCATCGCCGATCTTCGGCGTGAAAATCCCCGACGGCTATCGCGACTGGAAGCTGATCGCGGTCGGCGAGGAGACCGGGCTCGACGAACTGCGCAGCGTGCTCGGCAACGCCACTGCCGTGAAGGCCTATCAGGACGGCGCCGCGCGTTTCCCCGACGGCGCGGTGCTGGTGAAGCTCGCCTGGAAGCGCAAGCCGGTCGCGGGCCTCGACGGCGCCTTCATCACGGGGCCGGCGACCACGGTGCAGGTCATGGTCAAGGACTCCGCCAAATATGCCGCGACCGGCGGCTGGGGCTTTGGCCGCTTCATCGACGACAAGCCGGTCGATGCCGCCCAGCACGAGACCTGCTTCGCCTGCCACGAGGCCCACGCCAGCGATCACGATTTCGTCTTCACGCACTACGCGCGTTGAGTGCCGGCAATATCGGTGTGGAGACCTGATGGCTCCGATCTGGCGCTGTGATTAGAGCAGGGCTAGTTTCCCGCTGCAATCGCATGCGGGGAACGGCTTTGACCATCACCATCTACGGCATCAAGAACTGCGACACCATGAAGAAGGCGCGCGCCTGGCTCGACGATCACGGCGTCGCCTACGACTTCCACGACTACAAGGCGGCCGGGATCGCCAAGGACAAGCTCAAGCAGTGGAGCGAGGAGGTCGGCTGGGAGACGCTGCTCAACCGCGCCGGCACCACCTTCAAGAAGCTGCCTGACGCCGACAAGGAAGGCCTGAACGAGCGCAAGGCGCTGGCGCTGATGGCCGAGCAGCCCTCGATGATCAAGCGTCCGGTGCTCGACCTCGGACCGAAGCGCGTCGTCGGCTTCAAGCCGGACATCTATGCCAAGGAAGTACCGGCGAAGGCGCGCAAGAAAGGCTGACGCATTCTGCGCGACACGATGCCGGTTCGTGGAGCTAGATCAACTCGACCGTATCCTGGCTCGCCGTATGATCCGCCGGCACGAACCTGCGGTCGATCACCGCGCGCACCGTGACGACCGGGAGAGACTTCGCCTTCACGCCCATCAGATTGTGCAGCCGGAAGCCGCCCTCGATACTGATCGCCTTGTAGGAGCCGATGATGTGCTCGACGCGCTCGCCGCGTCCGAACGGCAGCAGCAATCGCTCATAGGACACGTCCTTGCCATCGGCGTCGGTGACTTCCGCGACGGTGTAGGTCGGACGCTTGCGCGCGAGGCAGGCGCGATACGACAGGATCACGCCGGCATAGCGCTCCGGGCCGATCGCGTCGTCGAGATAACGGTCGGTGCGCTGCTGCGGCTCGACGTGCTCGTTGCCGTAGGCCGTGGTCAGCCGCGCGCCTTCTTGCGTGATCAGGAAGCGCGCGTCGTCACCGCTGCCGACCACGTCGAAGCCCATCATGTCGGCGCGCTCGTCGGCGCTGCCTTCGGTGTGGAAGTCGCATAGCAGAGGAAGGGCGTCCGGCGTGCGCACCGCGCGCAGCCAGGCGTTCAACTGCACCCGTTGCGTGATCGATTTGACCACCGATGGATCGGCACTCTGGAATGGCATCGGCTAGCCGAAGCGTGGGGTGGTTGGGCCGCGGGCATAAAGCCGCAGCCGCGTGTTCAGGACATCGCGCTGTCGGATCGACTTGATGACCGGGGAATTGGCGTTCTCGAAATGCAAGGCTCTAGCCGTTCATAATCCAATGGCGGAAGCTTCGGCGAGAGGCGGAAATATTCTATGAAAAGGAAAGTCCGGAGCAAAACAGCCTTAATGGCGACTTTCCGAGGCGCAAAGCCCGTTCAAATACCATTCGACTAAGGATCAACCGGAACTGGTGGTATCGATACTGCACTGCACAGCTTTCCACCTTGCGTAACCGCCGCATATGACGGCATATTCCGGCCCGGAGGCGACAGGCCCCCGGACGGTTTCCAAGACGTACGGACAACCTGTCGGACATGAAAAAAGCTGGCCACGCGGGCGACGGGCTTCGCGGCGATGGCGTATGGGGGAATCTATTTGGCCGATGAGTTCATTCTCGAAACCAGCGGATTGACCAAGGAATTCGCGGGTTTCTTCGCCGTTCGCGACGTTGCGCTCAAGGTGCGTCGCGGCAGTATCCATGCGTTGATCGGGCCCAACGGCGCCGGCAAGACCACCTGTTTCAATCTGCTCACCAAATTCCTGAAGCCGACCGGCGGGCAGATTCGCTACAAGGGCCAGGACATCACCGCGATGCCGCCGGCCGACGTGGCGCGGCTCGGGCTGGTCCGCTCGTTCCAGATTTCGGCGGTATTTCCGCATCTGACCGCGCTCGAAAACGTGCGCGTCGCGCTGCAGCGCCAGCACGGGTCGTCATTCGATTTCTGGCGCTCGAAGAGCGTGCTCGATCGCTTCAATCCGCGCGCCCATGAGCTCCTGAACGACGTCGGGTTGAGCGAGTTCGCCAACACGCCGGCGGTCGAGATGCCGTACGGCCGCAAGCGCGCACTTGAAATTGCAACGACGCTCGCGCTCGACCCCGAGATGATGCTGCTCGACGAGCCGATGGCCGGCATGGGCCATGAGGACATCGACAAGATCGCGGCGCTGATCAAGCGGATCTCGGCCAAATACACCATCCTGATGGTCGAACATAACCTCTCGGTGGTGGCCAACCTCTCCGACATCATCACCGTGCTGACGCGCGGGCAGGTGCTGGCGGAGGGCAATTACGCCGACCTCTCCAAGGACGAGCGCGTGAAGGAAGCCTATCTGGGAGCGGGTCATGGCTGAGGCAAAACTGGCGGAGAGGCCCGCGGCTGCGGCCGGCGCCGAGGTGCTGACGATTCAGGACCTGCAGGCCTGGTACGGTGAATCGCACATCCTTCACGGCATCAATTTCAACGTCAGGGCAGGCGAGGTGGTGACGCTGCTCGGCCGCAACGGCGCCGGCAAGACCACCACGTTGAAGTCGATCATGGGCGTCATCAACAAGCGCACCGGCTCGATCCGCTTCGACAACAAGGAGATCATCCGCGCCACCTCGGACAAGATCGCGCGGCTCGGCATCGCCTTCTGCCCCGAGGAGCGCGGCATCTTCTCGAGCCTCGACGTGCGCGAGAACCTGATGCTGCCGCCGGTGGTGCGTCCGGGCGGCCTGCCGCTCGACCAGATCTTCACGCTGTTTCCGAACCTGAAGGAGCGTCTCACCAGCCAGGGCACCAAGCTGTCGGGCGGCGAGCAGCAGATGCTAGCGATCGCGCGCATCCTGCGCACCGGCGCGCGCTTCCTGATGCTGGACGAGCCGACCGAAGGCCTGGCGCCGGTCATCATTCAGCAGATCGGGCACACCATTGCGCGCCTGAAGTCGCAGGGCTTCACCATCCTGCTGGTCGAGCAGAATTTCCGTTTCGCCTCGACCGTTGCCGACCGCTACTACATCGTCGAGCACGGCAAGGTGATCGACGGCTTCGCCAATTCCGAGCTGTCCGCCAACATGGACAAGCTGCATACCTATCTCGGCGTCTGAACTCGCCCGAGCCAGAAAATTTAAGAACTGAGGAAATACCCATGAAGAACACGATTTCTGCGCTTCTGCTCGGCACCGCGATGGCGCTCAGCGCTGTCGGCGTTGCCTCCGCCGACGACAAGGTCGTCAAGATCGGCGTGTTGTCGGATCAGTCCGGCCTCTATGCGGACCTCGCCGGCCCCGGCTCGACGCTTGCGGCCCAGATGGCGATCGAGGATTCCGGCCTCAAGGCCAAGGGCTGGACCATCGATTTGATCTCGGGCGATCACCAGAACAAGCCCGACATCGGTACCACCATCGCGCGCCAGTGGTTCGACGTCGACAAGGTCGACACCATCGTCGACGTGCCGAATTCCGGCGTCGCGCTCGCGGTCAACAACGTCGTCAAGGAAAAGAACGGCGTCTACATCAATTCGGGCGCCGCGACCTCGGATCTCACCAACGCGCAGTGCACGCCGAACACGGTGCACTGGACCTACGACACCTACATGCTGGCGCACGCCACCGGCCAGGCGCTGGTGAAGGCGGGTGGGGACACCTGGTTCTTCCTGACCGCGGACTACGCGTTCGGCGCGGCGCTGGAGCGCGATACCACCGCGGTCATCACCGCCAATGGCGGCAAGGTGGTCGGCGGCGTCAAGCATCCGCTCAACACCGCTGACTTCTCCTCCTTCCTGCTGCAGGCGCAGGCCTCCAAGGCCAAGATCATCGGTCTGGCCAATGCCGGCGGCGACACCACCAACTCGATCAAGCAGGCTGCCGAGTTCGGCATCGTCAAGGGCGGCCAGAAGCTCGCCGCGCTGCTGCTGTTCCTTACCGACGTCAAGGCGATTGGCCTCGAGACCGCGCAGGGCCTCAACTTCACCGAGACGTTCTACTGGGACCTCAACGACAACACCCGGGCGTTCTCGAAGCGCTTCGCGGAGAAGATGAAGAACGGCGCGCCCCCGACCATGGTGCAGGCCGGCGTCTATGCGGGCCTGTTGCATTACTTCAAGGCGCTGGAAGCGCTCGGCGGCAATCCGCACGACGGCGCCAAGGTGGTCGCGAAGATGAAGACGATCCCGACCGACGATCCCCTGTTCGGCAAGGGCGAGGTCGAGGCCAACGGCCGCGTCACCCACGACGCCTATCTGTTCGAAGTCAAGAAGCCCTCGGAGTCCAAGGGCCCGTGGGACTTCTACAAGCTGGTCGGCACCGTGCCGGGCAACCAGGCCTTCACGCCGCTCGACAAGAGCACCTGTGCGCTTCTGAAGAAGTGACGATCACGCCCGCCGGCCATGGGCGTGGCCGGCGGGCTTCATCTATCCAGCGAAAGCTCATTCGATGCAGGCTCTCTACGCACAGCTTCTGGTGGGACTGATCAACGGCTCGTTCTACGCGCTGCTCAGTCTGGGGCTCGCCGTCATCTTCGGCATGCTCAACATCATCAATTTCGCGCACGGCGCGCTCTACATGATGGGCGCCTTCGTGGCGTACTTCCTGCTCAATCTGGGCGGCATCAATTACTGGTGGGCGCTGATCATCGCACCAGTCATCGTCGGCATCTTCGGCATGATCCTCGAACGGACCATGCTGCAATGGCTCGCCGGGCTCGACCATCTCTACGGACTGCTGCTGACGTTCGGCATCGCGCTGATCGTGCAGGGCGTGTTCCAGAACTATTTCGGCTCCTCGGGCCTGCCTTACTCGATCCCCGATCAGCTCAAGGGCGGCGTCAACCTCGGCTTCATGTTCCTGCCGATCTATCGCGGCTGGGTCGTCATCTTCTCGCTGGTGGTGTGCCTTGCCACCTGGTTCCTGATCGAGAAGACGCAGCTCGGCGCCTACCTGCGCGCCGCCACCGAGAATCCGACGCTGGTGCGCGCCTTCGGCATCAACGTGCCGCGCATGATCACGCTGACCTACGGGCTCGGCGTCGGCCTTGCCGCGCTCGCCGGCGTCTTGTCGGCGCCGATCAACCAGGTCCGCCCGCTGATGGGCGCCGACCTCATCATCGTGGTGTTCGCGGTGGTCGTGATCGGCGGCATGGGCTCGATCATGGGCTCGATCATCACCGGCTTCGCGCTCGGCGTGATCGAGGGACTGACCAAGTTTTTTTATCCCGAAGCCTCCAACACCGTGGTGTTTGTCCTGATGGTGGTGGTGTTGCTGGTGAAGCCAACGGGACTGACGGGACGGGCGGCCTGATATGTCAGCATTGACCGACGATACACTTCCGGTGACGCCGCGCGCGATGCGCGACGAGATGATCGTATTCGCCGTGATGGCCGCACTGCTGGCGGTGGTGCCGTTCACGGGGATCTATCCGTTCTTCGTGATGCAGGCGCTGTGCTTTGCGCTGCTCGCCTGCGCCTTCAACCTGCTGATCGGCTATGGCGGCCTGCTGTCGTTCGGCCATGCCATGTTCCTCGGCACCGCCGGCTACGTCTCGGCGCATGCGCTGAAGGTCTGGGGGCTGCCGCCGGAGCTCGGCATCGTGGTCGGCACGGCTGCTGCGGCCTTGCTCGGACTCGTCACCGGCTACATCTCGATCAAGCGCCAGGGCATCTACTTCTCGATGATCACGCTGGCGCTGTCGCAGCTGCTTTACTTCCTCTATCTGCAGGCGCCGTTCACCCACGGTGAGGACGGCATCCAGGGCATCCCGCAGGGCCATCTGCTCGGGATATTCGATCTGTCGAAGCCGATCGTGCTGTACTACGTCGTGCTGGTCGGCTTCCTGGCGGGCTTCCTGCTGATCTACCGGACCATCAACTCGCCGTTCGGCGAGGTGTTGAAGTCGATCCGCGAGAACGAACCGCGCGCGATTTCGCTCGGCTACAAGACCGACCAGTACAAGCTGCTTGCCTTCATCCTGTCGGGCACGCTGGCGGGCTTCGCCGGCTCGCTGAAGGTGTTCGTGGCGCAGAACGCCTCGCTGACCGACGTGCACTGGTCGATGTCCGGTGAAATCGTGCTGATGACGCTGGTCGGCGGCCTCGGCACCATCTTCGGTCCGGTGGTCGGCGCCTTCGTGATCATCGCCATGCAGCAATATCTTGCCGGTTTCGGCCAGTGGGTGACGGTGATCCAGGGCGTGATCTTCGTCTCCTGCGTGCTGCTGTTCCGGCGCGGCCTTGTCGGCGAGCTGGCCCACCTGTTGCGGCGGTCGCTGTAGGGCAGGCCGGGCGAATTTCGGCCGATATAGCGGTGGACGACCGACCGTTCGGGCGGTCGTGTCCGGTATTTTCCCCGCCGGATGCTCTATGACAGTTCTGTGACAGTCGTTAAAAGGGCTGTCCCGGAACGATGGAACTGAGACATGCTGCGCTGGTTTCGCGCCTTTCTGCCCAAGGAAGAGCGCTTTTTCGACCTGTTCGCCCGCCACGCCCAGACCTCGGTGCAGTGCTCGTTGGCGCTGCAGGACATGCTGAAGGGCGGGGATGAGACCCCGGTCTTCTGCCAGCGGGTCAATCAGTTCGAGAACGACGCCGACAGTGTCACCCGCGAGGTGCTGACTGCGGTTCGCCGTACCTTCATCACCCCGTTCGACCGCGGCGACATCAAGAACCTGATCACGTCGATGGATGACGCGGTCGACCAGATGCAGGCGACCGCAAAGGCGGTCATGCTGTTCGAGGTGCGCGAGTTCGAGCCGCCGATGCGCGAGATCGGCACGCTTATCGTGGAATGCGCCAATCTGGTCGTCCGCGCGCTGCCCTTGTTGCAGGGCATCGGCCAGAACGTCTCGATGCTGACCCAGATCACCGAGGAACTGACCAAGCTCGAGGGCCGGGTCGACGATCTCCATGACATCGGGCTCAAGGAATTGTTCCTGAAGCACCGCGATGCCAACACGATGGACTTCATCGTCGGTGCTGAGATCTACGATCACCTCGAGAAGGTGGCCGACCGTTTCGACGACGTCGCCAACGAGATCAATTCGATCGTGATCGAACAGGTTTAGGGCAGGGCCATCTCGTGGACGCCACGCTGGGTCTTCCGGTCCTGACCATCCTGATCGCGGTCGCGCTGCTGTTCGACTTCCTGAACGGCCTGCACGATGCCGCCAACTCGATCGCGACCATCGTCTCGACCCGGGTGCTGCGGCCGCAATACGCGGTGTTCTGGGCGGCCTTTTTCAACTTCGTCGCGTTCGCGGTGTTCGGCCTGCACGTCGCCAACACGATCGGCACCGGGATCATCGACCCGGCGGTGGTGGACGCGACGGTGATCTTCGCCGCGCTGGTCGGCGCGATCGTCTGGAACGTGATCACCTGGGCGCTGGGCATTCCGTCGTCGAGCTCGCACGCGCTGATCGGCGGCCTGGTCGGTGCCGGCATGGCCAAGGCAGGCCTTTCGGCCGCGGTGTGGAGCGGGCTCACCAAGACCTTGCTCGCGATCGTGCTATCGCCGCTGGTCGGCTTTCTGCTGGCGCTGGTGCTGGTTGCGATCGTGTCCTGGCTGTCGGTGCGCTCGACGCCGTTCGCGGTCGATCGCGCCTTCCGGATCCTGCAATTCGCCTCGGCCTCGCTCTATTCGCTCGGCCATGGCGGCAATGACGCGCAGAAGACCATGGGCATCATCGCCGTGCTGCTGTACTCGCAGGGCCATCTCGGCGACACCTTCGAGATTCCGTTCTGGGTCGTGCTGGCCTGCCAGAGCGCGATGGCGCTGGGCACCCTGATGGGCGGCTGGCGGATCGTCCGCACCATGGGGCTGCGGATCACCAAGCTGACGCCGATGCAGGGGTTCTGCGCCGAGACCGGCGGCGCCGCGACGCTGTTCATCGCGACCTATCTCGGGGTTCCGGTGTCGACCACCCACACCATCACCGGCGCCATCGTCGGCGTCGGCGCCGCACGGCGGCTCTCCGCCGTGCGCTGGAACGTGGCGAGTTCGATCGTCTACGCCTGGGTGATCACGATCCCGGCGTCGGCGGCGGTCGCCGCCGCAACCTATTGGATCGTGCAGATATTGAAGTAGCGTTTTCGAGCGAAGTGAAAGCCGGTTCGCGTCAAAGGAAACGCGTCCAAAATGCGTGATTAACCGACCAGCTTCAGCCCGACGATGCCGGACACGATCAGCCCGATGCTGGCAAGCCGCATCGCGGTCGCGGGTTCGCCGAGCAGGATGATGCCGAGCGCCGCGGTGCCGACCGCGCCGATCCCGGTCCAGACCGCATAGGCGGTTCCAATCGGCAGCGTCTTCAGCGCAAGGCCGAGCAGGATGATGCTGCCGGCCATTGCGGCGAGCGTCAGGACCGACGGCACCAGCCGCGAGAACCCCTCGGTATATTTCAGCCCGATCGCCCAGCCGATCTCGAGCAGGCCTGCGATGAACAGAATGGCCCAAGCCATGACGAACCCTCCGGATAAGGCAGGGTCGTCCCCGCAGATGGGATGGTGAGGAGAAGGTCGTCCTTCCCGTGCCTATATGGGAATGGTGCGGCCACGCCGCATTGCGACAAAACGCCCTTGATTGCGCCCGTTTTCCCTGCCAAATGCCCCTCCATGTCCGATACCGCTGCAACCACCGAATCGCCGTCCCGCTCGCCGCTATCAGAGGAAGTGGCGCGACGGCGCACCTTTGCGATCATCTCGCACCCAGACGCCGGCAAGACCACGCTGACGGAAAAGCTGCTGCTGTTCGGCGGCGCCATCAACCTCGCGGGTCAGGTCAAGGCCAAGGGCGAACGGCGCAACACGCGCTCGGACTGGATGAAGATCGAGCGCGAGCGCGGCATCTCGGTCGTCACCTCGGTGATGACCTTCGAGTTCAACGACCTCGTGTTCAACTTGCTGGACACGCCGGGTCACGAGGACTTTTCGGAAGACACCTATCGCACGCTGACTGCGGTCGACTCCGCGGTCATGGTGATCGACGCCGCCAAGGGCATCGAGGCGCGCACGCGAAAGCTGTTCGAGGTGTGCCGGCTGCGCGACATCCCGATCATCACCTTCATCAACAAGATGGACCGCGAGAGCCGCGACACCTTCGAGCTCCTCGACGAGATCGAGAAGACGCTGGCGCTCGACACCACGCCGATGACCTGGCCGGTCGGCCGCGGCCGCGACTTCCTCGGCACCTATGACGTCGTCAATGGCGGCGTGCGGCTGCTCGAGGGCGGCGGCGCCAAGACCGGCGCCACCGAGCAGATCGACATCGCCGATCTCGGCAAGCGCAACCCCAATCTCGACGTCGCCGAGGTCAAGGACGAGCTCGCGCTGGCGTCCGAAGCCTGCAAGCCGTTCGAGCTCGGCGCGTTCCGCGAGGGCCATCTGACGCCGGTCTATTTCGGCAGCGCGCTACGCAATTTCGGCGTCGGCGATCTGCTCGAAGGTCTCGGCAAGTTCGCGCCGGCACCGCGCGCGCAGGATTCCGATCTGCGCAAGGTCGAGGCGGCGGAGCCACGCATGAGCGCGTTCGTGTTCAAGATCCAGGCCAACATGGATCCGAACCACCGCGACCGCATCGCGTTCGCCCGGCTGTGCTCGGGCAAGCTCAGCCGCGGCATGAAGGCCAAGCTGGTGCGCACCGGCAAGAACATGAGCCTGTCGAGCCCGCAATTCTTCTTCGCGCAGGACCGCTCGGTGGCGGACGAGGCCTTTGCCGGCGACGTCGTCGGCATTCCCAATCACGGCACTCTGCGGATCGGCGACACGCTCACCGAGGGTGAGGATCTGACCTTCGTCGGCGTGCCGAGCTTCGCGCCGGAAATCGTCCGCCGCGTTCGCCTCACCGATGCGATGAAGGCGAAGAAGCTGAAGGAAGCCTTGCAGCAGATGTCGGAGGAGGGCGTCGTGCAGGTGTTCCGCCCGCGTGACGGTGCGCCGGCGCTGGTCGGCGTGGTCGGCCCGCTGCAGCTCGACGTGCTGAAGGCACGGCTCGATGCGGAATACTCGCTGCCGGTTGAGTTCGAGGTCTCCGAATTCTCGCTGGCGCGCTGGATCTCGTCCGACGACCGCAAGGCGCTCGACGCTTTCATCTCCGCCAACAATTCCGGCATCGCCGACGACGTCGACGGCGATCCGGTGTTCATGGCCAAGAACGAGTTCTATCTCGGCTACACCCGCGAGCGCGCCGAGGGCATCACCTTCTCCAACGTCAAGGACGTGAAGAAGAAGGCGTAAGGCCCAGTACTCGGTGTCGTCCCGGCGAAAGCCGGGACCCATAACCACCGATGGTCATTGTTGCACGATGGTGGAACGACGAGTCCCTTCAACAGCATCGGCCGCGGCGTATGGGTCCCGGCCTTCGCCGGGACGACGCGTGGAAAAGAGCAGTACACTATCCACTCGTCGCCCCGGCTCGACCGGGGGATCCAGTACGCCGCGGCTCCTCCGTGATTCACAACCGTCTCTGGAATACTGCATCGCCCGGTCGAGCCGGGCTATGACAGTTGTGGTTGCGGCGCGCGCGCAAGGAATTGAACGCCAGCCCGCTTGCTCCGGTCCGGCCACGGTACCATGTTCCCCGGAGCGCAATCCGGGTCCGTCTGCATGCTCCGACGCGTCGCCATCTGTCTCGCTTATGCCGTGCTGGCCTTTGCGCTCGCAGGCGCCGCCTCGGCGCAGCAGCGCCAGCAGACTGACCCGGCGCCGTTCGCACACACGCCTTGCAGCGTGCTCGACGAAGGGCCTTGCATCCCGTCCTATTGCAGCGTGTTCAATCACGGGCCGTGCTTTCCCGAGATGGATTATCCGTACGGCGAAAATCTCCAGCTCACGATCCTGACCGTGCCGCCCGAGGGGCAGGCCGAGAAGTACCGCAAGCCCGATCATGATCTCAATACCATCGGCGACCTCTTTGCCGCGCTGCGCGCCTGCTGGGCGCCGCCGCCACCAGACGACGCGCGCGCGGGCATGCAGATGTCGGTGCGCTTCAGCTTCAAGCGATCAGGCGAAATGATCGGCGCGCCGCGCCTGACGTTTTCGACGCGGGGCGTCCCGGCCGATACCCGCACCGCCTACCTCAACGCGATCAACGCCTCGCTCGGCGCCTGCCTGCCGCTGAAATTCACCGGCGGGCTCGGCGGAGCGCTCGCCGGCCGGCCGATCATGATCCGCTATGTCGACAACCGCGAACTGGGCAAGCCGACCGGTAATCCATGATCCGCACCCCGGCGTGACGCATTGCCACCCGCCCGGCGAAGATGTTACGCGAAGGCACTAACAATCAGGGAGGAACATCGTGGGACTGCTCGTCATGATCCTGGGTCTCGTGCTGTTCCTCGGCATCCACGTGTTGACCAGCCTGCGCGAGATGCGCGCCGGGATCGTCAAAACGATGGGCGAGGGGGCCTACAAGGGCGTCTATTCGCTGGTGTCGTTCGCTGGCCTTGCGTTGATCATCTGGGGCTTCGGGCACTACCGTGCGACCGGCTGGATCGATGTCTGGACGCCGCCGACCGCGTTCAAGCACATCACGGTGGCGCTGATGCTGCCCGCCGTCATCCTCGTCGTCGCCTCCTATATCCGCGGCCACATCTACACCACGCTGAAGCATCCGATGCTGGCGGGCGTGAAGCTGTGGGCGTTCGCGCATCTGCTCGCCAATGGCGATCTCGGCTCGATCATCCTGTTCGGCTCGTTTCTCGGCTGGGCGGTCTATGACCGCATCTCGCTGAAGCGCCGCGCGGATGCCGGCGCGCCGCCGATCCCGGTGGGCGGCCCAACCAACGACCTGATCGCGATCGCGGTCGGGGTCATCGCATATCTGGCGCTGGCGTTTGCGTTCCACCCGGTCGTGATCGGCGTGCCTGTCATGGGAGCCTGACTATGTCTGTTCAATCCGCCATCAAGCGCAAGACCGCGCCGGATCTGCGCGCCCGCAAGAATGGCGAACCGATCGTGATGCTGACCTCGTATCACGCGCACACCGCGGCGCTGGTCGACCGCCACTGCGATGCCATCCTGGTCGGCGACTCCCTTGGCAACGTCATGCACGGCTTCGAGACCACCGTGCCGGTCACGCTCGACATGATGATCCTGCAGGGCCGCGCGGTGATGCGCGGCTCGCAGGCCGCGCTTGTTGTCGTGGATATGCCGTTCGGCTCCTATGAGGGCTCGAAGGAGCAGGCGTTCCAGTCCGCGGTGCGGATCATGAAGGAAACGCTGTGCGGCGCCGTCAAGCTCGAGGGCGGTGCGCGGATGGCGGAGACGGTGGCGTTCCTGTCGGAGCGCGGCATTCCCGTGATGGGGCATATCGGCCTGACGCCGCAGTCGATCAACACGCTCGGCTCGTTCCGCGCGCAGGGCCGCGAGGAGGAGACCTGGGCTCCGATCGAGAGCGACGCCAGGGCGATCGCGGAAGCCGGCGCCTTCTCGATCGTGGTCGAGGCGGTCGCCGAGCCGCTGGCGCGCAAGATCACGCAATCGATCGCCGTGCCGACGATCGGCATCGGCGCAAGTGCTGCCTGCGACGGCCAGGTGCTGGTGCTGGAGGACATGCTCGGCCTGTCGCCGCGCGCGCCGAAATTCGTCCGCCGCTACGGCAATCTCGGACCGGCGATCGAGGAAGCGATCGCGGGCTATGCGCGCGACGTCAAGAGCCGTGCCTTCCCGGGGCCGGAGCATGTCTACGGAATGAAGAAGAGCTGACGAGGCACGCATGGACTGGTCGCAACACGCACTGCCGCCGATGCGGCTCGAGCCAAGGTTCGGCGACCGCGTCGTGCCGGCATTCGCCGAGCGGCCGGCCAGCCTGTGGGCGATGATCGCGGACGCGGTCGCAGCGAATGGCGACGGCGAAGCGCTGGTCTGCGGCGGGACGCGCCTATCCTGGCGTGAGGTCGCCGAGCAATCGGCGAAGGTCGCGGCAGGCTTTTCAAAACTCGGCCTGGCACCCGGCGACCGCGTCGCGATCCTGCTCGGCAACCGCATCGAGTTCGTGCTGACGATGTTCGCCGCCGCCCATGCCGGGCTGGTGACGGTGCTGCTCTCGACGCGTCAGCAGAAGCCCGAGATCGCCTATGTGCTGAACGATTGCGGCGCGAAGTGTCTGGTCCATGAGGCCACGCTCAGCGATCGCATTCCTGACGCCGCCGATATTCCGGGCCTTGCGCATCGCATCCCGGT
Source organism: Bradyrhizobium sp. UFLA03-84 (assembly GCF_002289535.1). NCBI lineage: Bacteria > Pseudomonadati > Pseudomonadota > Alphaproteobacteria > Hyphomicrobiales > Nitrobacteraceae > Bradyrhizobium > Bradyrhizobium sp. UFLA03-84. The sequence goes on from NZ_NSJY01000014.1 coordinate 839,984, forward strand.
CAGCGACGACGGCGCGTCGCAATTCGCTCGTCTGCGCGACAATGCAAGGGCGCAAGCGCCGGCTGAGGTGAGAGAAGAGGACACCGCGATGATCCTCTACACCTCGGGCACTACGGGCCGGCCGAAGGGCGCGATGCTCGCCCATTGCAACATCATCCATTCCTCGATGGTGTTCGCATCCTGTCTCAGGCTGACGAAAGCCGATCGCTCGATCGCCGCGGTGCCACTCGCGCATGTCACCGGTGCGGTCGCCAACGTCACCACCATGGCGCGCTGCGCCGGCGCGCTGATCATCATGCCGGAGTTCAAGGCGGCGGAGTATCTGAAGGTCGCGGCACGCGAGCGCGTCAGCTACACGGTGATGGTGCCGGCGATGTACAATCTCTGCCTAATGCAGCCGGATTTCGACAGCTACGATCTGTCGAGCTGGCGCATTGGCGGCTTCGGCGGCGCGCCGATGCCGGTTGCGACCATCGAAAAGCTCGACGCCAAGATTCCCGGGCTGAAGCTCGCCAATTGCTACGGCGCGACCGAGACCACATCGCCCTCGACCCTGATGCCGGGCGAACTGACCGCCGCCCATATCGACAGCGTCGGCCTGCCGTGTCCCGGCGCCGAGATCGTCGTGATGGGCGCCGAGGGCCGCGAGGTGCTGCGCGGCGAAATCGGCGAGCTGTGGATCCGCAGCGCCTCCGTGATCAAGGGCTACTGGAATAATCCGAAGGCGACCGCGGAGAGCTTCACCGCAGGCTTCTGGCATTCCGGCGATCTCGGCTCGGTCGATGCCGACAATTTCGTCCGCGTGTTCGATCGCCAGAAGGACATGATCAACCGCGGCGGGCTGAAGATCTATTCCGCCGAGGTCGAGTCCGTGTTGGCGGGCCATCCGGCCGTGGTCGAGAGCGCGATCATCGCAAAGCCCTGTCCGGTGCTCGGCGAGCGCGTGCACGCCGTGATCGTGACGCGCGCTGAGGTGAATGCCGAGAGCCTGCGCGCCTGGTGCGCCGAGCGCCTGTCCGACTACAAGGTGCCGGAGACGATGGCGCTGACCTCACAGCCGTTGCCACGCAACGCCAACGGCAAGGTGATCAAGCGCCAGCTCAGGGAGAGCCTGACTGCGGCCGGAGCGTGAACCGGGGCAGGGCAAACTTCCCCCGTTAACGCTTTGATCCGCCTCGCTTTGCCTTGCCTCCGCCACACCGTTAGGGTAACGCCGCCGCGATGTGGGGATCGGGGAGGGGCCAGGCTCCACCGAGATTCGTGGTCCCGAGGGGATGGGATAGCTTTAAGTGTCTGAATTATTTGACGAAGTAGACGAGGAAGTCCGTCGCGATCAGCTCAAGAAGCTGTGGGACAAGTACTCGATCTTTATCATCGCGCTGGCGGTCCTGGTGGTCGCCGGCGTCGGTGGCTGGCGCGGCTACCAATATCTCGAGGCCAAGAAGGCCGCCGAGGCCGGTGCGGCGTTCGACCGCGCCGTCGAGCTGTCGGACCAGAACAAGCATGCCGAGGCCGAGGCCGCCTTTGCCGATTTGATCACCAAGGCGCCGTCCGGTTACCGCAACCTTGCGCGGCTGCGCATGGCTGCCGAGGTCGCGACCCGCGATCAGCCGGCCGCCGCGAAGCTCTATGACGAGATTGCAGCCGACCGCAGCGTCGGCGGTCCCGACCAGGACCTGGCACGGATCCGTGCCGCGCAGCTCGTGATGGACACCACGACCTATCCGAACATGCAGCAACGGCTCGAGGCGATGGCAACGTCGAAGGACTCGACGTTCCGCCATTCCGCGCGCGAGTTGCTGGCGCTGTCGGCCTGGCACGCCAACGATGCCACCGCCGCGCGGCAGTGGCTGGACCAGATTGCCAACGACGGCGAGACGCCGCCGAGCCTGCGTTCGCGCGCCGAAGCGCTGCAGGCCTTGTTGCCGCCAGTTGCGAAAAGCTGAGCTGGCGCGAAACCCGAGTTTGAGTGAGAGATCGACTATGCGCCGCTCGCAACGCCTGATCGCAGCCGCAGTTCTGACCGCGCTTTGCAGCGCGTTGGCGGGCTGCGGCGGTGGCGGCATGGCCAATTTCGATCCGAGCGATCTGCTCGACTTCCTCGACACCAAGAAGAAGCTGGCCGGCGACCGCAAGCCGGTCTTCCCCGAAGGCGTGCCCGGCCTCGAGCAGGGCGTGCCGAAGGAATTGTACAAGGGCTCGCAGCAGGAGCAGCTCGACCAGCAGAACGCCGCGGCAGCCGCTGCCCAGCCGGCTCCGCCGCCGGAGCCGCCGAAGGGCGCCAAGAAGCACACCAAGCGGGCAGCGCCGGCAGCGGATCAGGCGGCTGCTCCCGACGCCGCCGCGCCGGAAGAGGGCGCGCCCGCCGCGCTGCCCCCCGAGCCGAAGCCGAAGAAGATCGTCCGCCGCCGCACCACTGCGCCGCCCGCCGACGACCAGCAGGCGCAGCCTGCAGCGCCGGCCCAGCAGACCCAGACCACGCAGCAATCCGGCGGCGCGTTCCCCGCGCCGCTACCGAGCGGTGGGTTTAGCCGCTAAAGCATGATCCGGAATAGTGCGAAGCGGTTTTCCGAAAAGATCATGCTAAAATAAGAAGCGCGATGACGGTTCAACCCAACCTCGTCGCGCGTTAGGCTCCTCTTTCAATTCATTGACGCGCGCCGCGCCGCGGCGTCTGGATTATCCATGTCTTTCACCATCGCCATCATCGGCCGGCCCAATGTCGGAAAGTCGACGCTGTTCAACCGGCTGGTCGGCCAGAAGCTCGCGCTGGTCGATGACGAGCCCGGCGTGACGCGCGACCGCCGCGAGGGCCAGGCCAAGCTCTACGACCTCGACTTCACCATCATCGACACCGCGGGGCTCGACGAGGGTGCCAAGGGTTCGCTGACGGCGCGGATGCAGGAGCAGACCGAAACCGCGATCGAGCTCGCCGACGCGCTGATGTTCGTGATCGACGCCCGCGTCGGCCTGACCCCGACCGATCGTGCCTTCGCCGATTTCGCCCGCAAGGCCAACAAGCCGGTGGTGCTGGTCGCCAACAAGGCCGAGGGCAAGCATGGCGAGATCGGCGCGATGGAATCCTACGCGCTCGGGCTCGGCGATCCCGTGCAGATCTCGGCCGAGCATGGCGAGGGCATGGGCGACCTGCACGAGGCGCTGAGCGCGCTGGTGCCGGAGACATCGGAGCAAGACGACGAGGTCGAGAACGACGAGGACATTTCGGAGGAGGAGGCCGCGCAGCGCCCGATCCGCGTCGCCATCGTCGGCCGGCCCAATGCCGGCAAGTCGACGCTGATCAATCATCTGCTTGGCGAGGAGCGGCTGCTGACCAGCCCCGAGGCCGGCACCACGCGCGATTCCATCGCGGTCGAGATCACCTGGCAGGGCCGCCAGTTCCGGGTGTTCGACACCGCCGGCCTGCGCCGCCGATCGCGGATCGAGGAGAAGCTGGAAAAGCTTTCGGTCGCCGACGCGCTGCGCGCGGTGCGCTTCGCCGAGGTCGTCGTCATGATGATGGACGCGCAGAACAAGTTCGAGGAGCAGGACCTGCGCATCGCCGACCTGGTCGAGCGCGAGGGCCGCGCCATCGTGCTCGCGGTCAACAAATGGGACCTGGTCGAGCGCAAGCCCAACCAGATCTCGCAGCTGCGCACCGATGCCGACCACTGGCTGCCGCAGGTCAAGGGCGCGCCGATCGTCGCCGTCTCCGGCCTGATGGGCGAGGGCATCGACCGCCTGATGACGGCGATCCAGGAGGCCTATGCGGTCTGGAACCGGCGCCTGCCGACCTCGGCGCTCAATCGCTGGTTCGAACAGGCGATCCAGGCCAACCCGCCGCCGGCGGTGTCGGGCCGCCGGTTGAAGCTGAACTACATCACGCAGGTGAAGGCGCGCCCGCCGAGCTTCGTGCTGTTCTGCTCGCGTGCGGATGCGATCCCGCGGTCCTATCTGCGCTACCTCATCAACTCGCTGCGCGAGACTTTCGATCTGCCGGGCACGCCCATTCGTATTACGCTCAGGGAAAAGGCCAATCCGTTCGCCCACAAGCGCAAGCGGCCGTCGTGAGCGGACATAGCGTTTTCGAGCGAAGTGGGTCCCGGTTCGCGTGAAGAAAACGCGTCAAAACGAGAATCATACAGCGGCGAGTGACACGGCTGCCGCAGCCCCGGCGCGCAGCGGCGCGGTGGTCTTCATCTTCATCACTCTGCTGCTCGACATGCTGGCGCTCGGGATCATCGTCCCGATCCTGCCGAAACTGATCGAAGGCTTCGTCAGCAACGACACCGCGAGCGCGGCGCGCATCTTCGGCGTGTTCGGCTCGATCTGGGCGTTGATGCAGTTCGTCTGCTCGCCGATCCTTGGCGCATTGTCGGATCGCTTCGGCCGCCGGCCGGTGGTGCTGCTGTCGAATTTTGGCCTCGCCGCCGACTATGTGTTGATGGCGCTGGCGCCGAACCTGATCTGGCTGTTCATCGGGCGGGCGATCTCGGGCATCACCTCGTCGAGCATCTCGACCGTATTCGCCTACATCGCCGACGTCACTGCGCCGGAGCAGCGTGCCGCGATGTTCGGCAAGATCGGCGTCGCGTTCGGTGCGGGCTTCATCATGGGGCCGGCGCTGGGCGGCCTGCTCGGCGAGATCGATCCGCGGCTGCCGTTCTGGGCAGCGGCGGGCCTGAGCTTCGTCAACGGGCTCTACGGCCTGTTCATCCTGCCGGAATCGCTGCCGCCGGAGCGGCGTGCACCGTTCAGATGGAAAAGCGCCAATCCGGTCGGCGCGCTGCAATTCCTGCGTTCGAACCGGACGCTGGCCGGCCTGTCGCTGGCGACGTTCTTCGGCCAGCTCGCGCACGTCGTGCTGCCCTCGGTGTTCGTGCTCTACGCCACCTATCGCTACGGCTGGGATACCGGCACCGTCGGCGCGACGCTGGCGCTGGTCGGCCTCTGCGGCATGGTCGTGCAGGGCGCGGCGATCGGCCCGATCGTGCGGCGGCTGGGCGAGCGCAACGCGCTGTTCCTCGGCCTCGTCTGCGGCGCCCTGGGTTTTGCGATCTTCGGCGCGGCGCCATCAGGCCAGCTGTTCTGGATCGGCATTCCCGTGATGGCGCTGTGGGGCATCTCGGGCGCTGCGACGCAGGCGCTGACGACGCAACTCGTCGCCGCCGACCAGCAGGGCCAGCTGCAGGGCGCGACCTCGAGCGTGCAAAGCATGTCGGAATTGCTCGGCCCGTTTTTGTTCACGCTGACGTTTGCCTATTTCATCGGCGACAACGCGCCGCTCAAGCTGCCCGGCGCGCCGTTCTATCTGGCCGGCGCGCTGCTGCTGCTCGCACTCGCGATCGCCGCGCGCACGACGGCGGCGAAGGTTTCGTAATCGCGCGGGCCGCGGCTCTAGCGATCGAGCGTGTACTCGTGCACGGAAATCCAGGTCTCACGGACGAGATTGACCAACGCCGCCATGAAGAAGCCGAGAGCGACAATAAAGAGCACAGCTACACCATATTCGTGCCGGAGCCGGTAATATGCGCTGACGAACGCCACGATCACGAGCAGGCAGGTCAGTATTGCGCTCACCGCGGAGAACACGATCGCCCGGTTGAGCAATTCGGCGCGACGCCTCAGCTGGGGCATGTCCCGCTTCGACCCGATCTTTTCAGCGCTGCTGTCCGCGATTGCAGTGAGCGCCTGGATCCGGTCGCTCACCCGGTTCATGCGGGCGATCAGCAGCGAGACGAACCCGGCAACAGCTCCGAGCAGGAACGAGGGAGCAGTGACCTGGACGATCACCTGCGATAATTGTTCGACGGACGGAGTGTCGGGATACAGCATCGGGCCCACCTCCGTCCATCGACCGCCGGGTCAACGCGACACTTCCTTCATGCTTGTCACCTTGCGTGCCGGAGGCGGTTTCCAGCTCCCGTTGATGATCGACGGTGCCTTCTCGTTCGGCCAGTACATCCGCAACATCAGGATAAACTTGCCCGCAGGGGCGGGAAGCCAGTTGCTCTCCTTGTCAGGGCCCGGACTATCCTTCTGGATGTAGAGATCGATCGAACCATCCGGGTTGGGTTTGAGGTTCTGGCGGGCGCTGATCGACTGGCGGTTGATCGGATTGGCGACGAAGAAGTAGTTCTCGTCATACATCGTCAGCGACCAGAAGCCTGCGACCGGAGGAAGTTGTCCCTTTGGAAAATGCATGACGTATTTGTTGCTGCCGAGATAGTCCTGGTCGTCGACGTCCTTCTGCGATGTCGGATAGCACGCATCCTGAATGCGATTGGCACCAAGTCCGATCGCAGTGACAAAGGCACGGTTGAAATAGTTGGTGCCATAGATGCCGGCTTCGCTGTCGAAAGCCCAGCCGTTCACGTTCCGGATCGCCTTGTTGACCTTGAACTGCAACATGATCCGGTCGAATGCCACCTGCGGGACGCGCTTGGCGAACGCGACATCGAATTTGCGCGGATCAAAATCCTGGCCCGGGACAAGACCGATCTTCGCGAATCTGGCGACCTCGGATGCATCAGCGGCCGCGGGCGGATTGCGCTTCATCAGTTGCGCGAGCAGGGTGAAATAGGTCGCAGCATCCAGACGGTTGACCTGCTCGCGAACCGCCGTCTTCATGTCGATCGACGCATCGACCTTGCCTGGCGGGGGTGTATACGATTTGCCGTAAGCGCTGAGGGGCACGAGCTTGAACTCGTCCTGCGCGGCGTGCACGGCTGCATAATCCTCCGGCGTACCGGTGCAGTAGATGCGGCCCAGGATCCAGACCATGCTCGTCGGCGATTTGTACTCCTTGACGCCCGCGGGAAGTGCTCCCTTCCAGCCCGGTCCAGTGATCGCGTAGGTCTGCGCCCTGGTGCCGGTCGTGCGCTTGCCCGGCACCTGGAACACGTTGGTCCAGCCATCCAGCATCGGAAAAAGGAAGTAGCGGTCCTTCATGTCCGGCATGCTGAGGACCCAAGGCTCGTCGCCCACGTCGATCCAGGCCGTCGTGTAGAGGGTATCGGCGTTAGGCGCGGTGACGTCCCTGAAGCTGGCATCGGGGTATTTGCGGAGCTTGACGAATTGCCCCATCGGCCCCCGCGTGCCTTCCACGGCGGCGACGTTCGTCATGACCCGGCGGGTCATTTCCATCGTCACCAGCGGATAGCCGTAGACATAGGCATCCTGGGCGAGCCAGAAATCGTCGCCGCCCTCCCATGCCCGGACCACCGGACCATCGAAATCGGCGCGTGCCACCCGCGAAAGCGCGAGCGGCGAGGCTGCGGCGCTGAGCAGTGCAAGCATTTGACGACGGCTGATCGACATGGCGAACCCTCCTGGCCTCCTTGGACGATAGGGGGACGAGTTCCACCGCTCTTGATCTGTATCAATGCGTCTTGTCGCGACCTCGTCGAGGTCGGCTTCTCTCCTCTAGTCCGTCGCCGGCACCGAATGATGCTCGTGCGTGATGCGCCAACTGCCGCCAACCTTGCGCAATCCGATCGTCAGTCGGAACTGGAACGTGGCGTCGGGCGGGCCGCACCGCATCACCATCACCGCGAACGCCACGTCGTCGCCGGCGGTGATCGCGATCTCCTCGATATTGAAGGCGTGGGAGGGGCGGTAGCACGTGTAGAACAGGTCCCACGTCTTCCGGTACTCGTCCAAACCGCGCGACTGTAACGGCGGCGGCACGTCGAACATCACGATGTCCTGATCGTGATGGGCGAGAACGCCGGGATAGTCCTGTCGGCGGACGGCGTCGGCCCAGGCGTCGATAAGTGACCTGATTTCGGCTTCCGCCGTCTGTTTCTGCTGTGTCATCGGTCGGGGTTTCCAAATTTGTTTTGGATGCTTCGAGGACGAATGCGGCTGCGCCCGTCCGACACAGGCCGACCGGCCGCCTCGATGACGATTGCGTCATTTTGGCTATTTACAAACCATCCGGTTGGTTTGTATAAAACCGGGTGCTGGTTGAAGATGCGTGCATCGCCCCGGAGGCCGCGCCGCCAGGAGGAGCATGGTGACCGACGAGGCCATTGAAATCTGCGATGAGTTGACCCGCTTCAGCGACGCGCAGGCGGCGCTGCTGACGTCGCGCAGCCTCGTCTATCTGACCGACCTGAAGCTCGATGGCGGCAGGCACGGCACGATCGTCGCCGCCAGTTATGCCGACGCCCAGGCTGTCGCCCGCGCGCGCGGTCGAGGCGAAAGGGTGATCGGCCGGATGGCTCGCGGTTTCCTTCACGGCCTGCTGCAGAAGGTTCGCTTGTGCGCGTGAGTTATTGGATAGCGCGATGATTGATTGCTGAAACTGATGCGTTCCCTTGAGGCCGGCACCGGCATTTCGGGGACGTCGTTCGCGCTGCCGGCGGACTTCGATGCAGCGCTTGAGATTGACCGGAGCCGCTGAGATACTGCCGTTTCAAGCGACTCTCTGCTGAGTAAACCATGGATAATCCTTCCCGCTCGGAACGCTCCCGCAACGCCGCACTCGACGCTGCGACCACCATCCTGACACGCGACGGTCCGGGACGCCTGACGCTGGACGCAATTGCGCGCGAGAGCGGTCTCAGCAAGGGCGGCGTGATGCATCAGTTCCGCACCAAGGAAGCGGTGCTGCGTGCTCTGCTCGAACAGCAGATGGCGTATTTCGAGGAGTTCTCGAACCGCTACATCGCCAAGGCGCGCGAGACCACGGACCAGCCGGAGCTGGCGGCGCAGATCGCAACGCTGCGCGAGGCGATCTCGACGCCGCGGTCGGGCGCGTTCGCACTGCTCGCCGCGATGAACGAGAATCCGGAATTGATGGCGATGCCGCGCGATGTCGACATCGAGAAGGTCGCGCGCATGAAGGCCGAGGCGCGCGATCCGGATCTCGCGCTGCTGCGCTGGGCAGCGGCGAGGGGGCTGCTGCTCAGCTCGCTGTTCGGCCTGTCGTCGCTGTCGGACGCCGAGCGCGACCGGCTGTTCGAGCGGTTGCTCGACGACAGCAAGTGGACGACGCTGGAGCAGGGTACGAAGGCAAAGCCAGCCAGGACGACGGCATCGCCGCAGCCTGCCGCCGCACGCGCCGCAAAGCCGGCATCGGCGCGCAAGCGCAGCTGATTTCCGGCGCTGCTCGAAAACACAACGCCGCCCAAGCGGAATATGGATCGCTTGGCGGCGTTGGATCGGCACCGGGCCCCTGAAATCCCCCGGCGAGCTGTGCGGTAGCACAGGAGATGTCGCAGGTTTGTGACAAGGCACGACCGCTGTTCGCGAAGCTGCCTCACTCATTTCCCCAGCGCTTCGACCGCTGAAATTTTCCATCCGTTTCCTGCGATTGCAACTTTACAAACCAACTGGTCGGTTTTATAGTTCATCGCACTGAGGCAAGGTCTGGCGGCGCGCTCACAGCGAGCCAGATCGGCAGTGACGGCCGCAGCCGTAACTTTAGCCCCGGACGCGGCTGCGGCCGAGCTGCTCTTCCGCCTTAGGATCGGATGAGGAGATTGGAATGGAGAGCTCGATCGCCGTGCGCGGTCTGGGAGCGATGGCGCTTTGCGTCCTCGCGGGAGGATGTGCCGCCGTCACGCCGGTGGCTTATTCGGAGGTGGCCTCATCGGCCTACATGACGCCGGACACGTCGGATTCCTCAGGCCGCGTGCCGTATCGCTATGCGCCGCCGGTCGACTGGCGGAGCTACAACAAGGTGATGCTCGATCCGGTCGTGATCTATCGCGGCGCCGATCATCAGTTCGGCAACATGTCCGAGAAGGACAAGGAGACGCTCGCCGCCTATATGCAGACCCGCTTCGCCGACAAATTGCGCGGCCGCTTCACGCTGGTGAATACGCGCGGGCCGAACACGTTTCGCGTGCGGCTGACCTTGACCGGCGCGGTCGCCAACACGCCGGTGCTCGGCACGCTGTCGCGCTTCGACATGGCCGGCGCGATCTACAACGGCGTGCAGGCCGCGCGTGACGGCGAGGGCACGATGACCGGCTCGGTGATCTATGCGGTCGAGATGTTCGACAGCTCGACCGCGCGGCTGCTCGGCGCCTATGTCAGCAAGCAGTATCCCAACGCCTACGACATCAAGGCGAGCGTCGGCGATCTCGCCGCCGCCACCACCGGTATCGACAAGGGTGCCGACGCCTTCATGGCGCAACTGAAGTGAGGCGCGTCGCGCGCGTCCTGCAAATCATCCCGACACTGAAAGGTCCTGGACAATGAACTTTCTGGTTCGCATGTTTCTGCGCAGCCTCGTCGCCGCCTTACTGATGAGCTCGACCGGCCGCGCCGAGACGATCCCCACAGATCCCAGCGGCACCTGGCTGACCGAAAACGGACAGGCGCGCATTCGCCTCGAGCGCTGCGGCAGCGCGCGCGACCGCATCTGCGGCTTCATCGTGTGGATGAAGGAGCCGCTCGATCCGCGCGGCCAGCCGCTCCGCGACAGCCTCAATTCCGATCCCGACAAGCGCACGCGCGCGCTGCTCGGCCATCAGCTGATCCTCGGATTAAAGCTGTCGCCGGAGGGCCGGTTCGACGGCGACATCTACAATGCCGAGGACGGCAAGTCCTATTCGGTCTCGCTGTGGCGCGACAAATCCGACCGGCTGAAGCTGAAGGGATGTCTGATGAAGTTCCTGTGCCAGACCCAGACCTGGACGCAGACCCTCGACGTGCAGCCCGGACAGCTCGTCGGCCTGACCGGCGACGTCGGCGGCCCGCGCGCCGACCGGGAGTGGGCCTCGCTGCCGCCGCCGGCAAGGAAGTCGGCGGCGAAGTGATGGAGCGTCGGGTGCGCTAGTGGGCTGGCTCGCTGTGGAACGTCATTGCGAGGAGCGAAGCGACGAAGCAATCCATCGTGCCGCGTTTGCGGTGCTATGGATTGCTTCGCTTCGCTCGCAATGACGAAGGAATGGTGTGCTGCCTATTTCTTCACCAGCGGACAATCGCTGGCCTCGAGCGGCTTGGCGGCGTCTTCCGGCGAGATGGTGGCGATCAGCTTGTAATAGTCCCAGGGGTATTTGGACTCCTCGGGCTTCTTCACCTCGAACAGATAGGCCGGGATGATGCGGCGGCCGTCGATCCGCAGCGGGCCCTTGCCGAACAAGGGATCGTCGGTCGGGATCTCCTTCATCTTGGCCACGACCTTGGCGCCGTCATGCGGATTGCCGCCCATCGCGTCCAGCGCCTTCAAATAATGCAGCACGCCGGCATAGACGCCGGCCACCGTCATCGAGGGCATCGAGCCCTTCGGCGAGACCTTCTGGAAGCGCTTCGACCAGGCGCGGGTCTGGTCGTTCATGTCCCAATAGAACGACTCGGTGAAGGTGAGGCCCTGCGCGATCTTGAGGCCCAGCGCGTGCACGTCGTTGACGAACAGCAGCAGCGCCGCGAGCTTCTGCCCGCCCGCGGTGATGCCGAATTCGGACGCCTGCTTGATCGCGTTGGTGGTGTCGCCGCCGGCATTGGCGAGGCCGATGATCTTGGCCTTGGACGCCTGCGCCTGCAGCAGGAACGAGGAGAAGTCGGCGGTGTTGAGCGGGTGCTTGACGCCGCCGAGCACCTTGCCGCCGTTGGCGGTGACGACCGCGGAGGTGTCGCGTTCCAGCGCATGGCCGAAGGCGTAGTCTGCGGTGAGGAAGAACCAGGTGTCGCCGCCCGCCTTGGTCAGCGCCTTGCCGGTGCCGTTGGCGAGCATGTAGGTGTCGAACGTGTAGGAGATCGTGTTGGCGTTGCAGGCCTTGCCGGTGAGATCGGCGGTCGCCGCGCCCGAATTGAGCACGATCGAGTTCTTCTCCTTGGCGAGGTTGCTCACCGCCAGCGCGACGCCGGAGTTCGGCGTGTCGGTGATGATGTCGACCTTCTCATTGTCGATCCAGTTGCGCGCGATGTTGACGCCGACGTCGGGCTTGTTCTGGTGGTCGCCGCTGACCACCTCGATCTTCCAGCCCTTGGCGCGCAGGCCGGAATCTTCCACCGCCATGTTGGCCGCAGCCACTGAATTGGGGCCGCCGATGTCGGCATAGAGGCCCGACATGTCGTTCAGCACGCCGATCTTGACGTTCTTGTCCTGCGCAAGGGCAGGGGTTGCAAGGCCGAGTGCAGCGCAAGCGAGAAGCACGGCGTGGCGCCGTGCGAGCGTCGTCGTCATCAGACATTCCCTCCACTGTGATTTTTTCCGGACGGCCCTCTTGGGGAGCCTTGTGCCGGTCGTTCGGGTTCCCGCTTACCCTGTCCGGGTGGAGGCGGCAATCCGCATAAAGCCGGATGAGCTGCGTCGAAGCGTCATCCTTTGGTCATCTCTACTTCAGCGCGTCCGAGGTCAGCTTGAACTTCTGGACCCGCTTGCCCTCGACCTCGCCGGTGTAGACATTGCCCTTCTGGTCGACGGCCATGACGTGGAGCAGGGCGAATTGCCCGGCATTGCGGCCGCTATGGCCGAAGGTGCCGACCACGCTGCCGTCGTCGCGCTTCAGCACGCGGATCTCGTTGTTGGCGCCGTCGGCGTTGAGCAGATAGGTCTGTTTCGGATCGGGCCACAGCGCGAGATCGAACACCGCGCCGTCGCCGCGGGTGTTCTTCTCGTAGAACCATTCCCGCACGAAGGTGCCGTTCTTCTGGAACACCTGGATGCGGTCCTGGCTGCGGTCGCAGACATAGACCAGCCCGTCATTGGCGATCTTGATGCAATGCACGGGATTGCCGAACTGCTCCTGCACCGCGGCGCTCGGATCGTAAGGCGGCTGCTTGTCGTCGGTGGGCAGCTTGCCGTAGCCGCCCCAGTGCCGCTTGTAGGCGAGCGTGGTGGCGTCGAACACGATGACGCGGCGGTTGCCGTAGCCGTCGGCGATGTAGAGCTCGCTGGCCGCCTTGTCGATCGCCATTTCGGCGGGCCGGCCGAGCTGGGTGGTGTCGTTGCTGTTGGTGCGGGCTGCGATCTTGCCGATCTGGCCGAGATACTTGCCGTCGAGCGAGAACTTCAGGATTTCGCTGTCGTCATCGGCATTGCCGCCGATCCAGACGAAGCCGCGCTCGTCGACCTCGATGCCGTGCTCGCGGCCGACCCATTGATAACCGTCACCGGGGCCGCCCCAGGCGCGCAGCAGATTGCCGTCGACGTCGAATTCGAGCACCGGCGGCGCCGCCACGCAGCATTTCGCGCGCGGCGGGGTCAGGCTCGCCGCCTTCTCGCCGTCGGTCAGCGAGCGCGGCCGGTGCACCACCCAGATATGCCCCTGCCAGTCGACGGTGATGCCGCCGACCTGGCCGATGATCCAGTTGTTGGGCAGCTGCTTCGGCCAGGACGGATCGACCGCGAAGGTCGGGACCTCGCCGGCCCTGGCGGGCGCGGGCGGCATGAGAAGCGCTGATGATGCGATGCCAGCGGAGAGAAACAATCCAGTGAGAATGGAGCGCGCGCGATTGAACGTCGGCGTCATGATGCCTCCCGAGATTTTTCTTGGCGGTCGTCCCGCTGGGGAGGGCAGTCAATCGTGAGGCGGCGGAGGAGTCAATCCGTGGCAGGCGCGTTGCGCGACCACTTGGCGTGCGGTATCAAGCTGCTATCTCAGGTAGCGAGGCCGAACGGATGCATAGGTGGTTGGCCGGGATGGCGGCGTCGATGCTTTGCCTGAGCTCCTCGGCCGCTATTCCGATCGATTGCGCGACGGCGCCGAGCGTCAAATGCCTGGCGACTGAAGCCTTCCTGCTCGCGAAGAAATTGCCGGCTGGTGACGGCAATCGAGCGCATGTTGAATTCGCCGAGCAGGAATTGGCGGACACTAATCTCGAAGTTGCACTCGATTACGTGACTTCAGACAATCCCGATCCGTCGCCTTGGGAAGCTATCGAGTGGATTGCGCGCGCGGGCCGCTTCGGCGACGCCCTCGAGACCGCGAGGCAGCGAAGATCGACGGTGGAGCGGCTCGGCGGAATGATTGTCGTGGCCGCTCTCCTGGTGGAGAAGGATGCGGCGCAAGCGCGCGAGATTGTCGAGGACGTCGAACGCGAATTGCCGTCGATCGCCGGGGACAGCGATGAAGCATCGCAAGCCATCCCCGCGCTTGCTGCAAAAGTATGGGCCGGCCTCGGTCAGTCCGATCGGACCTTGCGTCTTGTCGGCGGCCATGGCGCGTCGACGGTTGATTGGTTGCTCGTAATTGCCAATACCTATCCGGCGGCGGGCTGGCGCGAAGAGGCGTGGCGTGAGGCCGAACGCCTCAACGAGCCTTTTCCGCTGCAGCAGTTGCTGAGCGATGCGCTGACGCGCGGCGATCAGGCCGAGATTTCCCGCGCAGGACAGCGCGCAGCCAGGGCCGTCGACCGGATGACCAGCATCGATGCTCAGCCGTCGGAAGTGATCGCACTCGCGCGCGCCTTGCTCGCCGCCGGGTCACCTCAACCGGCGGCGAGACTGGTCGAGCCGTGGCCGCAATGGCTGGACGGCAAGGACGATACAGCTCGATTCAATGTAGTCAGTGAACTGATCACGGTGCTGGCGGGGCTGGCGCGGGATCGTGACGTCGAGACTGCCGCCGCTGCGGTGAGCACTCCCGCACGTCGCAGCCAGTGTCTGAGCAAGGCCGCGGACGAATATTCCCGGCGCGGACGCCGCGATCTCGTCGAAAAGCGCGATGCGGAAGCCATGATGCTCGCGATGTCATCTCCCACTGGGGATACCAAGCCGCAATGGGAGCATAACGAGGCTCTGATCAATCTGGCACTTGCGCGCGCTGGGCGCGGCGACGTCGATGGCGCGATCGCAGCTGCCACCAAGGTTCGCGATGATGCGAAGGTCCGCGAAACGATTTCTTATGTCGTCAAACGCGCGATTGACACTGGCCACGGCGCGGCGGCCGCGCCGGCGATCGAGGCGCTCGAACAGCGCGCGGGGACTGCGCAGGATGCGCCCTTGCTGCTCGCTGCTGCTAATGCCCGGTACATGACCGGCGACGAAGACCGGACGCGCGACGATCTCGCGCAGGTCCTGACGATGGCCCGGCTGACCGGCAACGACGCCGGTCTCGCGGCCGAATTGGCTTGGCGGCTCGACGGGTCTGGCACGCCGGCGAGCATGATCACCATCGTGGACAAATTCGGCGTGACCGATCCGGGCGCGATCGATCATCTGGTCGAGATCATCAGGCCGTTGTCGCCGGCGGTCGCCGTGCAACTCGCAGGCCGGCAAGTCGAAGTCTGGCGTCAGATCGACGAACTGGCCAACATCGGTGTCCAGCTCGCGGCCGATACAAAGTAGATCGGCTTAGACGTTCGATTACGCCGGCGGCTGAAACGTCCGCAGCGTGCGGGCCTTGTAGTCGTAGAGCTTCCCGGTTTCGGTCCACTCGGGCGCACACATCGGCACGATGAATTCGGCCGCCATGTCGGGCGTATCCAGCGTCATCGGGTCTTCGCCGGGAAACACCTGCGCGCGCATCCGGGTGCGGATCGGGCCGGGGCTGAACAGATTGACGCGCAGCGCCGTGTTGGCGGTCTCGTTGGCCCAGGAGCGCACCAGCGCGTCCAGCGCGGCCTTCGAGGCGGCATAGGGGCCGAGATAGGCGCTGGCCTTGTGCGCCACGCCCGAGGTCACGAACACCGCGCGGCCGGCGTCGGACTGGCGCAGCAGCGGGTCCATGCAACGGATCAGCTGGAAATTGGCGGTGACGTTGATCGCCATCACGTCGTTCCACGGCTTCAGCTCGATATGGCCGAGCGGCGAGGACGGGCCGGCGGTGCCGGCATTGCCGACCAGGATGTCGAGCTTGCCATGGCGCTCATGCAGCGCGAGCCCGAGCCGCGCGATGCCCTCGTAATCGGTCAGCGAGAGCGGCACCAGCGTGGCGCTGCCGCCGTGCTTGCGGATCTCGTCGTCGAGCTCTTCCAGCCCGCCCTGCGTGCGCGCCACCGCGACGACATGCGCGCCGGCTTTTGCAAGGGCGACTGATGTCGCGTAGCCGATGCCGCGCGAGGCGCCGGTCACGAGGGCGATACGGGAGGCGAGGGGTTTTGTCATGTCTGTCTGTCCGCGTCTTTGCCGGGGGTATTACAGACAGAAATGGCCGGGACAAGCCCGGCCATGATGAATTCCTGCACTACCGAAGCTCACAAACTGCCGCCTTGGTCCATATTGGCGCTGTTGGTCCCGTTGCCCGAATTGTCGGGTGTCACCTTCATGCCCTGGCGGAAGGCAAATACGATGAAGCCAACCAGCAGCACCCCACAGAGAATGCCGATGATTGGCTGCATGGCCTCGTTCCGTCAGCTCGCCTCCGCCAGCAGCGAGAGCTGGCGCGGCGCGGGCTCGGTCTCGCTCTGGTCGGTGAGGTGGGTCGGATAGGCGCCGGTGAAGCAGTGGTCGGCGAATTTCGGGCTGGCGGGATCGCGTCCCTCATAGCCCATCGCGCGGTACATGCCGTCGATCGACAGGAAGGCGAGCGAGTCGGCGCCAATGATGTCGCGCATCTCCTCGAGCGAATGGGTCGCTGCCAGCAGACCGCCGCGATCGGGCAGGTCGATGCCGTAATAGTCGGGATAGAGGATCGGCGGCGAGGCGAGGCGGAAATGCACCTCGCGGGCGCCGGCGTCGCGCATCATGCGCACGATCTTCTTCGAGGTGGTGCCGCGCACCAGGCTGTCGTCGATCAGGATGATGCGCTTGCCCTCGATCGCCGCGCGGTTGGCCGAATGCTTCATGCGCACGCCGAGCTCGCGCACGGTCTGGGTCGGCTGGATGAAGGTGCGGCCGACATAGTGGTTGCGGATGATGCCGAGCTCGAACGGCACGCCGGAATACTGGCTGTAGCCGACCGCGGCGGGCACGCCGGAATCCGGCACCGGCACCACGACGTCGACCTCGGGATGGCTCTCGCGCGCGAGCTGCGCGCCGAAGGCCTTGCGCACGTCATAGACCGAGCGGCCCCCGACGATCGAATCCGGCCGCGCGAAATAGATGTACTCGAAGATACAGGGCCGCGCCGGCTTCGGCGGGAACGGCTTGTGGCTGTGCGCGCCCTTCTCGTCGAACACGATGATCTCGCCGGGCTCGATGTCGCGGACATATTTGGCGCCGATCATGTCGAGCGCGCAGGTCTCCGAGGTCAGGATCGGATGGCCGTCGAGATCGCCGAGCACCAGGGGGCGGATGCCGAGCGGATCGCGTGCGCCGACCAGCTTCTTGTTGGTCAGCGCGACCAGCGCATAGGCGCCCTCGATGGTGCGCAGCGCTTCGATGAAACGGTCGATGAAACGCGTGCGCTTCGACTGCGCGACGAGATGCAGGATCACCTCGGTGTCGGTCGTCGACTGCATCATGGCGCCGCCCTTGACCAACTCGCGGCGCAGGGTCAAGCCGTTGGTCAAATTGCCGTTGTGGCCGACCGCGAAGCCGCCGGCGCTGAGCTCCGCGAACAGCGGCTGCACGTTGCGCAGGATGGTGCCGCCGGTCGTGGAGTAGCGGACATGGCCGACCGCGGCGTTGCCGGGCAGGCGGTCGATCACCTCGCGGCGGGAGAAGGCGTCGCCGACTAGGCCGAGGCGGCGTTCACTGTGGAAGCGGCCGCCGTCGAAGGAGACGATGCCGGCGGCTTCCTGGCCGCGATGCTGCAAGGCGTGCAGGCCGAGCGCGGTGATCGCGGCGGCCTCGGAGTGGCCGAAGATGCCGAACACGCCGCATTCCTCGCGAAGCGTGTCGCCATCCAGGTCGGGGTGGTACCGGAGATCGTCTTCCCGGAGATGTTCCTGCAATTCCGTCGGGCCGAGGTCGAGATCCAGTTGGTCGGCGTGATCGGAAGGGGTTTGCATCTCGTTCATCGCCTCTCGTAAGGGCCCAAACAGTTTATCGGCCCGCGGGTTTCTCGATCAGCTTTTTCAAGCTGTCACGCGCAGGTTTGCTATAGCCATCACCCGACGCCGGCGTCGCCTGATCGTTGGTATCAGCCGCAGAATCGTCGTCTGGCTTATTCTTCTTGAACTTCTTTAAGATGGTGTTCTCGGGGTCGTCAGGCAAGAGCGACATCAGCCAATCCCCGGTTCCCTGCAGCACCACCCGGGACTTCGCGCCGGTCACCCAATCGGGCCGCTGCTTGTCCGGAACCAGCCAGGTGAAGAACATGAACGCCACGACCACGATCAGCAGGCCGCGGGCGAGCCCGAACAGGAAGCCGAGGGTGCGGTCGAGCGCGCCGATCCGGGAATCCAGGATCATGTCCGAGATCCGCACCGTGATCACCGAGACCACGATCAGCGTGCCGATGAAGGTGCCGGCCACCACGACCACGGCCGCGACCGTGTCGTTATTGAAGTAAGTTTTGGCAGTCGGCAGCAGCTTGGAGAAAGCATACAGCGTGACCAGCGCGGCGGCGCCCCAGGCCGCGATCGACAGGATCTCGCGCATGAAGCCGCGCACCATGGCAAGCAGGCCCGAAATCAGCATCACGCCGAGCAGGACGAGATCGAGGATCGTTATGGGCATCGGCTGGTCAGGTCCGCTGGTACGTTTCGGTATGCTGTTAAGGGCTTACGTCGTTAAGGCTCTCGCGAATCGGCGTCTCGGTGCCGTCCTAACTGAGGCGCATCGGGGGCATCCGGCAAGGCCGGAGCGCCACCTGTCCCGCGCGGCGGATGTATAGCGGCGGGGGGCTGTTACGTCACGCCTGCATTAGCTCGTCTCGCGACGGAATCGGGCCGGTGTGGCATTTTTCTCAGCCGCATCAGTGCCCCCGGAGCCGCCCTGGTCGTTCCTCGGCGCAGCCCGGCCGCCTCTGGGCGTGCCGCGCGCCGCAATTTCCGCGACCAGCGTGGTCAGATTGCCGACGCTGTTGAACGAGAGCCCCATATCGCCACCCGGTTCGCCGCGGGCCGATTCGGGCAGGATGGCGCGGCCGAAGCCGAGCTTGAGCGCCTCCTTGAGCCGGGCCGGGGTCTGCGCGACAGGGCGGATCGCACCCGACAGCGAAATCTCGCCGAAATAGACCGCATCCGTCGGCAAGGGCGCATTCACCAGCGAGGACACCAGTGCGGCGGCCGCGGCGAGGTCCGCGGCCGGCTCCTGGATGCGCAGCCCGCCGGCGACGTTGAGATAGACGTCATGTCCGGACAATTTGACGCCGCAATGCGCCTCGAGCACCGCCAGCACCATCGACAGCCGGCTCGGGTCCCAGCCCACCACGGCGCGGCGCGGCGTGCCGAGCGAGGTCGGCGCCACCAGCGCCTGCAATTCGACCAGCACCGGGCGGGTGCCCTCGATGCCGGCGAACACGGCCGTGCCAGGGCTGCCGAGCTCGCGTTCGCTGAGGAACAATTCGGAGGGGTTGGTGACCTCGCGCAGGCCGAGCCCGGTCATCTCGAATACGCCGATCTCGTCGGTCGCGCCGAAACGGTTCTTCACCGAGCGGAGGATGCGGAACTGCTGCGAGCCTTCGCCCTCGAACGACAGCACCGCATCGACCATGTGCTCGACCACGCGGGGGCCGGCGATCTGGCCATCCTTTGTGACATGGCCGACCAGGATGATCGCGGCCCCGGTCTTCTTGGCGAAACGAATGAGGGCCTGCGCCGAGGCGCGGACCTGGGTCACCGTGCCAGGCGCGGATTCCACCGTATCGGTCCACATGGTCTGGATCGAATCGATCACGATCAGGCGCGGCACCGCGCCTTCGGACAGCGTCGACACGATGTCCTCGACCGAGGTCTCGGACGCCAGCTGCACCGGCGCATCGGCGAGCCCGAGCCGCTCGGCGCGCAGCCGCACTTGCGCCACCGCCTCTTCGCCGGAGATATAGACCGCGCGGTGGCCGGCGCGCGCCATCATGGAGGTGGCCTGCGTGAGCAGCGTCGATTTGCCGATGCCGGGATCGCCGCCGACCAGCAGCACCGAGCCGCGGACGAAGCCGCCGCCGGTGACGCGGTCGAGCTCGGTCATGCCGGACGACAGCCGCGGCGCGTCCTGGGTCTTGCCGGACAGTGATTCCAGCGCAAACGTCCGTCCCTTGCGCTTGCTGCGGATCGAGACCGGCACCGAGCCCGTGGTGTCTTCCTCGGCCAGCGTGTTCCACTCGCCGCAGGAGTCGCATTTGCCCTGCCAGCGATTATACGCCGCGCCGCAGTTCTGGCAGACGAAGGAGAGGGTGGATTTGGCCATGGAGCAGATGAGTCGCGTGGTCGACGATGCACGGCTGCTTAGCACGGAAAGCCTGATGCGAGCGACATGCTCGATGGATCACCCAGCCATCCGGAAGAAATGCCGGGCGATCTGCTCCACTTCGCGCCACGAGGTCGCCAGATTTACCGCGCCTGCGTTGCGCAGGACTTCGTCGTGCCCGTCGCGGATGTGGCTCGCGGCGCACAGGCCGATCGCGGTCATGCCGGCCGCCACCGCTCCCCTGATGCCGCCGGCGGTGTCCTCGATGACGAGGCACGCACTGGGCTTTGCGCCGAGCTGCTCGGCGGCAAGCAGGAAGATATCGGGATGCGGCTTGCCGCGCGCGACCATGTCGGCACTGAAGACGCGGCCGTCGAATTCCGCTTCCAGTCCAAGCACCGAGAGGCACAATTGCAGGCGCTCCATCGAGCTGGACGAGGCGATGCAGCGCGGCATGTCGGAGAATTTCCGGATGAAGTCGGTGGCGCCGCTGACCTCCTTGAGGTCAGAGCGAAGCCGGTCCAGCGTGGCGCGGTTGAACGCGCTCAGGAAATCGGTGGCACCGGTCGTCCGATCGCGGCTTCGATCTCGGCGATGACGTCGGCCCATCGTTTGCCCGAATAGCGACCGAGTGCCTGGTCGAGCGTGGTCGGTTGTCCGAGGTCACTGACGGTCTTCGCCAGCACGGTGTTGGCAATGGCCTCGCTGTCGGCGATCACACCGTCGAAGTCGAAGATCAATGCGCCCACGCGCGTAGCCCCCAAAGCAGACGACGCCGTCCTAGCAGAACCGGGCCACCATGCGCGCAACACGTTCTGTTGCAGACTATCTCAGCGCCGCACGCCGAATCAGCGGGAGAAGACCCGTGTTCCGGCCGGCCATCGCGGCCGGTCGCTCACCGGGCTTGCGCCGATCTCCCACCCGACGCCGCCCCAGAGCACGTCGACGGCACCGAGCTCTCCCGCGACATCGCGGACGTAAAACACATTCGGCTTGGCGCTGATCTCGAGGGAGCCGCCGCTGCCGTTGGGCTGTTGCTGCAACATGCACCAGACGTCGGCCAGCCGGCTCTCGTGGCTCTGGCCCAGTCTGGCCAGGATCTCGTTGTCGCTCGAGGCTGCGTTCATGACGAAGGTTTGCAACGATGCGCCGCCGACATCGTCCTCGACCTTGTTCGCGAAGCGCTTGGCGAATGTCGCGCCCAGCCAGGAGATCTTGACCGAAGCGCTCGACGCAACGTCTTCCTTGAAATGCTCTTTCGCGATGAATTTTTCGACGTGCGGTATCGCCGAGGTCGACGACGGATCGGACGGTTCCGTGGCTTTCGGCTGCAGGGAACATGCGACGCGGTCGGCGACGGCAGCCGATTGGCCGGGTTTCGTATCGTCCGCGGCGACGCCAAAACCTTGTGCTGCCAGAAGGAAGATCAGCGACAGGGTAAGGCCTAGCTGACGCATCTTGTTGTCCCTGTCTCCGCTGTGTTCGCGGAGACAAGGTAAACCACACCTTGTAGATGTAAATTAAAGATCGTGTTTCTGGTTAAGGATAAAAAGTAAGTTCAACTACAGCGAGAATTTGAATCAAATGCTCTCCGGCGCGTGGAACCTGAATGATGCTCTCGGCCGCCGTGTCCAAAGCGCGATGAGATGTCGCGATTTGGTTTCTTGTCCAAGCATGATCTTTTCGGAAAACCGCTTCGCCCTTTTCCGGATCATGCTCTAGACGCGGATGGCTCGCCCGGACAGCAGCAGCGGTGAATTCCCGCGCAGCACCGAGCCCGTCGGCAAAGCCCGGCAGCATCTTGCCTGCGCGCGCAGCGGATCGCTCCAGCTCCAGCGAACACGCCAAGACGGATTGTTCGCGTAGGCCGGAATGCGCCAGACCCAGATCGTTTCGTAGACGCTGTCTCCGAAGTGCTCGACGTCGGGGCTTGCTGTCGGCCACAAGGCCGAGCCGGCAACAGCGAGCGTTACGGTCACCGCAGTCGTGATCATCATCTTGCGCATCGCGCGTCTGCCTTTCTCGCCTGCCGGGGTTCCGATAGCCCGCCAGTCCCAGTGCTTCGACTTGCGATCTCGAATCCGTCAGGCCGACACCAGACGCTGAGGCGCGCGCTCGATTGCGCACCTTGTGCTGCCTGACTCCTGGGGATTCGCATCCGGGTCGTCGATCAATCCCGCGATGCCTGCTAGAGCAAAGTGCTTGTCCGCAAACGATCGAGTGCAAGTAATGAGATCGTCATAAACGCAGTCGCCGGATGGAGGCAATCCGGATAACACCGGGAACCGGGCGCTCGGCAGGGCTCTTTCGGAGTACAACGTCCAGGCGCGTCGACCCCCGTAAAATCACGATATCGCTGCGAGCCTACGCTGCCATTGCCGACCACAATAGCGACACGCCCGCCGCCAGCATGATGCCGTCCATGATCAGGCGGAACGCCTCCGGCTTCATCTGCAGCACGAAGCGCTTGGCGATGAAGGCGCCGGCCATCAGCGAGGCGCCGGCGATCAGGCCTTTCAGCGCGATATCAGGCGTCAGCGCGCCGAATCGCTGGAACGTCACCGACTTGCTGACATAGAGCCCGAGCGAGCTCGCCGCTTCGGTGGCGAGGAACGCGCCCTTGGTGAGGCCATAGAACAAAAACAGCGGCACGCTGAGCGGACCGGTCGACACCACGATGCCGGTGAGATAGCCGATGACGGCGCCACCGATTGCGAGATGCCAGAGATTGGCCTTCAGCTCGTGCCGCGCCAGCCAGTGCCGCACCGGCACCATCGCGATCAGGAACACGCCGATCGCAACATCGACCGCATGAGAGGGCAGCGCAAGCAAGGTGCGCGCACCGAGTGCGGCGGCCGGGATGCCCGTGATCGAGTAGGCGAGGCAGGCGCGCCAGTCGACCTCGCGCCACCACGCCAGGATGCGCGACAGATTGGCCATTACGGCGGCGACCGCCATGATCGGCACTGCCTGCTTCGGTCCGTACTGATAGACCAAGACCGGCATCAGCATGATCGACGAGCCGGTGCCGACGATGCCGGAAATGGTGCCGGCGACCAGGCCGACGATCAGGACGAAGAGGAAGCCCACCTGCGCGCTCCGGGAGTGGGACTTACTGTGACCTCATCGTTCGCGACAGCGCAAGGGCGCCGCTGATCCACGGATGCGCCGTCGCCCGCAGCGACAGTACGAATGCCGGCGTGATGTCATCGCCCGGCTTGACCGGGCAATCCGGTGCGCCGCGGGCTATCGGCTCAAGCACTGCCGTCTCTGGAATACTGGATCACCCGCTTTCGCGGGTGATGACACCGAACCAGCTGTTTGACGGATGAATCGGATTCCCACCGTCGTCGTCCCTGCGAAAGCAGGGACCCATACTCCGCAGCGGATATTGTTGGTGGGACTCGTCGTTCGGGCGTCGTTCAACAATGGCGACCTGTGGTTATGGGTCCCTGCTTTCGCAGGGACGACAGCAGTGGTGTGGGGCAACCACCGATCACTTCAACACCACCCATGCCGGCGCGTGATCGCTCGCGCCTTCCTCGCCGCGGATGTTGCGATCGACGCCGGCTTTCTGAAGTCGCGCCGCGACCTGTGGGCTGAGCAGGAGATGATCGAGCCGCAGGCCGGCATCGCGCGGCCAGCGCTGGCGCTTGTAGTCCCAGAAGGTGAACATCGGATCATCCGGATGCAGCGTGCGGATCGCATCGCACCAGCCCTGGTCGACCAGCGCCTTGAACGCGGCGCGGCTCTTCGGCTGGATCAGCGCGTCCTTGTCCCAGGAACGGGTCGGATAGATGTCGAACGGCGCCGGCGCGACATTGTAGTCGCCGGCGAGCACGACCGGCACGTCCTGCTTGAGCAGTTTGGCGGCGTGCGCGCGCAGCCGCTTGAACCAGGCCAGCTTGTAGTCGAATTTCGGACCGGGCTGCGGATTGCCGTTCGGCAGATAGAGGCTCGTGACGACGATGCCGCGCACCGCGGCCTCGATGTAGCGCGCCTCATGATCGCCGGCGTCGCCGGGCAGGGCGGTGCGGATCAGCACCGGCTCGGCCTTGCGCGCCAGGATCGCGACGCCGTTCCAGGTCTTCTGCCCCTGCCACACCGCGCCGTAGCCGGCCTGCTCGATCGCGGCCTGGGGAAACTCGGCGTCGCTTGCCTTCAGCTCCTGCAGGCTGACGACGTCGGGCTTGGCCGATTTCAGCCAGCGCAACAGGTTCGGCAGCCGCCGGTTGACATTGTTGATGTTGAAGGTCGCGATCTTCATGCGCGACGATCGATCGGGTCAGCTGGCCGGTGTGGACGGCTCGGCAGGCAATGGCGGCGGTGCAGCGGGCGCTGCCGTCGGCAAGGCGGGAGGCGCCGCCGGCGTGGCGGCAGGCTCGCTCTTCTCGGCGACTGCATCGCTCTTCGCGGCGACGGTGTCGCTCGCGGCGACGGCATCGCCGCCCTTGTAGATGCGCACGAAGCGGCGGCCGAGGCTGGTCAGCACCTCGTAGCCGATGGTGCCGAAATGATGCGCGAGCTCGTCGACGGTGATGCCTTCGCCGATCAGCGTCACCATGTGGCCGCGCCGCACCGCGTTCTTGTCGAGGTCGGTGACGTCGACCGCGATCAGGTCCATCGAGACGCGGCCGGCGATCGGGCAGCGCTTGCCGGCGACCACGACCTCGGCGCCGCGGGTGCCGTCATTGGCGCTGGCGGCGCGGAAATAGCCGTCGGCATAGCCGGCGGCGACGATCGCAAGCCGGGTCGGCCGCCGCGCGGTCCAGGTGCCGCCATAGCCGACGGTCTCGCCGCGATCGATGTTGCGGATCTGCACGATGCGCGCCTTGAGGTCGACCACAGGCTGCATCGGGTTATCGGCCTCCGGCGTCGGATTGACGCCGTAGAGCGCGCACCCGGGCCGCACCATCTCGAACTGGAATTGGGCGCCGAGGAACACGCCGGATGAATTCGCCAGCGAGGCCGGCACGCCGGTGAACAGGCTCGCGATCTCGCGGAAGCTCGCAAGCTGCTTGGCGTTGGCGGGACTGTTGAGCAACTCGGCGGAGACGAGGTGGCTCATCACAAGCGTGATGCCGTGATCGCCGGCATTGATCCGCGGGATGATGCCCTGCGCTTCGCTGACCGTGAGCCCGAGCCGGTTCATGCCGGTATCGATATGGATGGCGGCGCCGCCGGACCAGCCGGAGCGGCGGCAGAACACGTCCCATTCGGCGAGCTCATTGAGATCGCCGATCACGGGCTTGCAGTCGATTTTGGCATAGGCATCGCCGGTCTGCTGGAAGAAGCCGCCGAGCGCGTACACGGTCGCCTGCGGAACGGCCGCGCGGACCACGGCGGCCTCTTCGACGGTGGCGACGAAGAAGGTCTTGCAGCCGGCCTTGGCCAGCGCCCGCGACACCTGCTCGGCGCCGCAGCCATAGGCGTTGGCCTTGACCACGGCGGCGCATTCCGCCGGGACAGCGGTCTTCTCGAGCCTGCGCCAGTTGGCGATGATGGCGTCGAGGTCGACGGTCAGGATACCGGTGGCGGTCGGATGGGCCGCCAGCAGATTGGCGTCGGGCGTCAGCTGCGATTTCGCGTCGGTCACGATGTTCATGGCGCAGTTGTACGCGTCGCGCTTCTGCCGTTCAACCGCGCCGCTGAATCAATGGGAGTGATCCGGAATCTGACCGTCGGGTGCGAGATCGCCGAACCTGGTGACGCTGGCCTCGAAGTGCAGTTCGACGGTGCCGGTCGGGCCGTGGCGCTGTTTGCCGATGATGACTTCGGCCTTGCCATGGGCCAGTTCCAGCTCCATCTGCCATTTCTCGTGCTCGGGGGTGCCGGGGCGCGGCTCCTTGTTGGCAAGGTAGTATTCCTCGCGATACACGAACATCACGACGTCGGCGTCCTGCTCGATCGAGCCGGATTCACGAAGGTCGGAAAGCTGGGGGCGCTTGTCGTCGCGGTTTTCGACCTGGCGCGAGAGCTGCGACAGCGCGATCACGGGTACGTTCAGTTCCTTCGCCAGCGCCTTCAGATTGGTGGTGATCTCGGTGATTTCCTGGACGCGGTTGTCATTGCCTTTCTTGCCCGAGCCCTGCAGCAGCTGAATGTAGTCGATCACGATCAGGTCGAGGCCCTTCTGCCGCTTGAGGCGGCGGGCGCGGGCAGTGAGCTGCGAGATCGAGAGGCCGCCGGTTTCGTCGACGTAGAACGGCAATGACTGCAACTCGATCGAGCAGTCGCGGATCTTCTCGAAATCGAGTTCGGAAATGCCGCCGCGCCGGATATGGCTCGACGGGATGCCGGTGCGTTCGGCGAGAATACGGGTGGCGAGCTGCTCGCCGCTCATTTCGCAGGAGAAGAAGCCGACACAGCCGCCGTGGATCGCCTTGGTGGTGCCGTCCGGCTGGACCTCGCCCTCATAGGCCTTGGCGATGTTGTAGGCGATGTTGGTGGCGAGCGACGTCTTGCCCATGCCGGGACGGCCGGCGAGCACGATGAGGTCGGACGGTTGCAGGCCGCCCATCCGGGCGTCGAGGTCGCGCAGGCCGGTCGAGATGCCGGACAGCTTGCCGTCGCGCTGGAACGCCTTCGCCGCCATGTCGACGGCAATCGTGAGGGCCTGCGAAAAGCGCTGGAAGCCGCCGTCATAGCGGCCGGTTTCGGCGAGGCTGTAGAGCTGCCGCTCGGCATCCTCGATCTGCGCGCGCGGGGCAAAGTCGACCGGCGCGTCATAGGCGACGTTGACGATCTCCTCGCCGATCTGGATCAGATTGCGCCGCAGGCTGAGGTCGTAAACGGTACGGCCGTAGTCCTGTGCGTTGATGATGGTGGTCGCTTCGGCGGCGAGGCGCGCGAGGTATTGGCTGATCGTCATGCCGCCGATGTCGGTATCGGCTGGCAGGAAGGTCTTCAGGGTGACGGGGGTCGCGACCTTGCCCATCCGGATCAGGGAGCTCGCGGTCTCGTAGATGGTCTGGTGCAGCGGCTCGAAGAAATGCTTCGGCTCGAGGAAATCGGAGACGCGATAGAACGCGTCATTGTTGACCAGGATCGCCCCCAGGAGGCCCTGTTCCGCTTCGATGTTGTGCGGCGCGCTCCGGTAGGCCGGGGATGCGGCGTCGGGCGCGAGCTTGTGAACGTTCGAATCAATCAAGGCCATGGACGAGCTTATTCTTCTGATTTCGTCGTAACTGAGATTTTCGGCTGTGGGGCGGCGATCAAGCGCCAGCCCGGCACGAAGCGAAAGGACGGATGTTTCTTATGCACGATTCACACAACGCGATGTGTGAATCCGGGACGGCCGGACGTATTCCGCTTGACGGGGGTTTTGCCCGGAATCGGGCGGAGGCCGCCCGGTCAGCGATGTCATTGGCGAAAATTCGGCGCAGCCTGAACCTTTTTGCGGGCAGCCGCGCCCAACCAGCAGCGAGGTCGGTGCTGGCGTTCGTGGCTCAGATCAGGATGAGGAAAGCCAGCGCGATCAAGGCGGCCGCTACGCCAGTTGCGATCAAGGCGTAGTCGGTCACGAGGTCGCGCTGCGGGTCCAACATCGTCTGATGCGTTTCTGGGGTCATTCTGGACCACTACGACAGCCCGGAGCGGACCTCTGTGAAGCAGATCACATCTGTCGCATTTTCTTTGCGGCAGCTTCGCGGGAACGACCCGGCGGATTCCGGGTTGTCCTTGCTCAGGGAAGATACGGCGTCGATGGCTCGAGAGTTTCAGACCGCGCGATCAGGACTTGGCAGGGCAGGCGGCATGGACCGCCGCTGGCTGGTGGCGCTTGTCGATGCGATGGAGCAGGCGGCGCGTCCGGAGGTCCGGAATGTTCCCTGCGATCCCAGGCTGGTGTCCGCCGCCGTAGCGCATTTGGCGCGTCCGGCCCCAAGCTTCGCCCATTGTGGGTCGGCTTACAGCCTGCGCAACTAGCAGCACCTCCTACAGCGCATTCACTCGCCGGCGAGTTGCAGCCGGGGCCTTGAGGCGCCGGCTTCCTTGAGGCGCAGCCGGCCTTCCTCGCGCCCGATATAATCGCGGGTCATCGGCACGATGCCCTGGCGCTTGGTGAGCTGCAGCTGGAAGTTCATCATGTTCTGGACGCGGAACGACATCTCCGAAGCCGCCAGGTAGAATTCCCACATCCGGGCAAAGGTCTCGTCGTAGAGCCGGACGGCCTCCTCGCGCCGCGCCATGAAGCGGTCGCGCCATGCCTTCAGGGTCTCGGCGTAGTGCAGGCGCAGGATCTCCATGTCGCAGATCAGCAATCCGGCCTTCTCGATCGCCGGCATGACCTCCGAGAGCGCCGGAATGTAGCCGCCGGGAAAGATGTATTTCCGGATCCACGGGCTGGTGACGTCGGGACCGGTCGAGCGGCCGATCGAGTGCAGCATCATGACACCGTCATCGCTCAGGAGCTCGGCGCAGCGCTTGAAGAAGGTCTCGTAGTAGGCGACCCCGACATGCTCGAACATGCCGACCGACACGATGCGGTCGAACGGGCCGGGAATGTCGCGATAGTCCTGCATCAGGAAACGCGCCGATTGCGCCAGGTTGCGCTCAGCCGCCCGGGCGTTGGAGATCTGCAACTGCTCGGTCGACAGCGTGACGCCGGTGACGTCGGCGCCGCTCATCTCGGCAAGATAGAGCCCGAGGCCGCCCCAGCCGGAACCGATGTCGAGCACGCGTTGGCCTGGTTTGATCAGAAGCTTTGCGGCGAGGTGGCGCTTCTTGGCGAGCTGGGCGTCGTCCAGCGTCGCGTCCGGCGTCTCGAAATAGGCGCAGCTGTATTGCTTGTCCGCATCGAGGAAGAGCGAATAGAGGCGGCCGTCGAGATCGTAATGGCGGGCGACGTTACTTCTGGAGCGGCCGCGCACATTGATCTGCTGGGCGCGCCGACCGAGGAAGCGCAGCCAGGCCTGTAACCTGGCAAAGTTCGGCAACATGGCTGCCTGGCCCATCAGCACAGCCAGGACGTCGGCGATAGTGCCTTGCTCCACCACGAACGTGCCGTCCATGAAGGCTTCGCCGAGGTAAAGTTCTGGGTCGACCAGAATGCGGATTTCGGCCGCCCTGGACATGAAGCGCGCGGCAACCGGAACGCCGGTTCCGTCACCACAGCTGAATTGAGCGCCGCTCGCGGTCGTGAACGTGATCGAACCGCGGCGGATGAAGCGCCCCAAGAAGTATCGCAACAATCGGTCCATCGAAACACCAACGGAACGGCAAGCTGCACACCGACACCACCGGAGTTGATCACTCCAATGTGTCCCCAAACCAAAACATAGGCAGGGAATTGGATCGCGCTATTGCGTTGTGCTCAAAGCCGATATTCCAAAATGTGACAATTGCGTGGATGCGTCACGCGCGCGCTTCCATTCGCGCGATAATCGTCTAAAAGGTGACCGCCGCGGCCGATCCATCAGGCACAGGCGGCGAATTTTCCGGAATCTGGAGACTTAAGGAATGTTGAGCCGAGCCCTCAGTCTGGCGACGGTGACGCTGCTGGTTGGCCTGTCGGCCGGGTCAGCGCGCGCGCAAAACCTCGAGGCCGGCAAAAGCCCCTCCCAGATTTTCGCAAACACTTGCACAGCGTGCCACAAGAGCCCGCGCGGCCTGCTGAAGACCGTGCCCGCCGGTTCGTTGCCGGGCTTTCTGCGTCAGCACTACACGACTTCCAGCGACATGGCCGGGGTGCTCGCGTCCTATCTGATTTCGAACGGCGCCAACGACCCGCGCTACCAGGCCAAGGATCAGCCCAAGGGAGCCAAGGGCAGGGAGAGCAGGCAGGAGGCAAACCAGCCTCCGGAGCAGGCCTCCGAGCGTCCGTCGCGCCGGCAGCACCAGGGTGCAGCGGCGCAGGAAGGTGCCAGGGAAGGTACAAAGCCCGATGCCGACGGTTTGACCCAGGCGCCGGCCGAGGGACGTCATGGCCACCGCGGCCGGCGGATGGCCCGCCCGACCGAAACGCCCGAGGGCGCCAAGCCGGAGGACGGTCAGACGCCGCAGGCCGCAAGCGAGGGCAAGCCGTCGCGCCAGAAGCATGGCCGCCGCGGCAAGCCGGTCGAGGAGCCGAAGTCGGGCGAGGCGGCCAAGGGCGAGACCTCCGGCGACGAGCCGAAGTCCCAGACTGCCGTGAAGCACGAGGACAACGGTGAGGCCGAGAAGCCGGCGAAACCCGCCAGCCAGCCCGACGCGGCCAAGCTCGATGCGCCCAAGATCGATGCGCCCAAGAGCAGCGAGCCTTCTGCCGTGCGTTCCGACCCGGTGCCGCAGGTCGCTCCGGCGCCAACCGCGCCCGAGCCGGCCGCTGCGGCTTCTCCCACACCGGCGCCCGCCGCGCCGGTGACCGCGACGGCACCTCCGCCGCCGCCGCCTCCACCCCCGACGACGTCAGGCTCCGGCACGCCGGAAGCGCCAAGCTCGAAGTAACTGCCGACGCCGGGCCCATGAGGTCCGGCGTTTTCATTTGACCGTCGCTAGAGTAAAACTCTAGAGTAATGATCTAGCCAAGGAGATACCGGGGAGGCGAAGTGAGCACGGCACGGGAAGATCTGCTGGCCGCGGGGCTGGCGGTGTTCGACCGCGATGGCTTCGAGGGCGCGACGGTGGCCGAGATCCGCGCCCGCGCCCGTGCGTCCAACGGCAGCTTCTTCCACTTCTTCACCTCGAAGAAGGCGCTCGCCGGAACCCTGTTCCTCGAGATCCTGCAGGCCTATCACGCCGCGATCATCACCGCGGTCGACGAGACATGCGGCGCCAGCGAGGGCGTCGCGCGGCTGATCCACGCCCATCTCGACTGGGTCGTGACCTCCAGGCGCGAGGCACGCTTCCTGTTCGAGATTTCACGCAGCGAGTGGGGCGAGGAGGTGCGCGGCGCACAGCGCACCGAGAACGCGCGGCTTGCCGACGGCATCGAGCGCTGGCGCGCACCGTTGCTCGCGCGCGGCGAATTGCTGCCGATGAGCGCGGTGCTGTTCTTCAGCCAGATCATCGGGCCGGCGCAGATCTTCTGCCGCGCCTATCTGTCGGGCCGCCAGCCCGGCGATCCGCGCGAACAGGCCGAGACGTTGATCGCCTGCGCGATCCGCGCGGTGGTGGCGCCGGGAGCGCCGGAGCGAACAGGAGGGACGTCATGAACGAGACCGATCCGGACTTTGCGCCGATCGAAACGCGGATCCGCGACAATGTCGGCCGTCAGGGCTTCATGGGACTTGTCGGTGCTGAAGTGGCCGAACTGTCGCGCGGAACGTGCACGCTCGCGGTCGACCGCCGGCCCGAACTGTTGCAGCAGCACGGCCTGTTTCACGGCGGGGTGACGGCGTTTCTGGTCGACAACGCCACCACGATTGCGGCCGCGACGTCGCGCGGCCAGCCGGCGCTGACGGCCGAGTACAAACTCAACCTGCTGTCGCCGGCGTCGGGGGATCGGCTGATCTGCCGGGCGCGCGTGATCAAGCCGGGGCGTCAGGTCGCCGTCGTCGCGGCCGACGTGTTCTGCGTCATCGACGGCAAGGAGAAGCACACCGCGACCGCGCTGGCATCGATCGCGATGCTCGACGATCAGGCGGCGGCACGAATCCAAAGCCCGGCCTGATGGGGCCGGGCTTGGTCGCATGTGGTCGGTTCGACGATCGCGAGAAGCTTACTTCTCTTCGGCGGCCGGAGCCGGTGCGGCTTCGTCGTCGTGCTGGGCTTCCGGATCGAAGAATTCGCCGGCGGCGGCGAGCGCCTCGGCGGCAGCGTCCTGGTCTTCCTGGCGGGTCGAGATGTCCTCGCCGCGCTTGATGCGCTCGGCCTCTTCGGCGGAGCGGGCAACCGTGACCGTGACGCTGGTCTCGACCTCGGGGTGAACCGCGATTGTCACCTTCTGCTTGCCGATCACCTTGATCGGCGAGTCGAGCCAGACCTGCGGACGGGCGACGGTCACGCCGTCGGCGGCGAGCGCGGTGACGATGTCGCGCACCGTGACCGAGCCGAACAACTGGCCGGATTCGGAGGCCTGGCGGATGATGACGATGTCGCGGCCGTCGATCTTCTCGGCGACCACGCTGGCTTCACCCTTGGCCTTGATGTTGTTGGCCTCGAGCTCGGCCTTCATGCCGTCATACTTGGCGCGGTTCGCCTCGGTGGCGCGCAGCGCCTTGCCGCGCTTCAGCAGGAAATTGCGGGCGAACCCGTCCTTGACGCGCACGACTTCGCCCATCTGGCCAAGCTTGGCAACGCGTTCCAGCAGAATGACTTCCATTTTCGTTCTCCTTTAGAGTCTAAGTATCGGGTTTAAGTGGTTGGATCGAATGTCAGGCCGCGGGCAGCGGCGGCGGTCTGGTTTGCAGATAGCGCTGGCGCAGTCCGAATACGGCGTCGGCAATGCCGAGCGCGAAGATCGCAACGACCGGCCAGCCGAACATGACGACGACGGCGTAGATGCCGCCGAGCCAGAAGCCGCGGCTGTTGAGCGACAGCGTCAGCGTGTGCAGCACCGCGAAGCCGACCAGCGCATAACCGATCACGAGTGCCGTGGTGATGATCTGGGCAAGCAGCGCAAGCATGCCGCCGACGAAGCTGAGCGCCGCCGCCACCAGTAGCGCGACCAGCGTCATGGCGGGAAGCGCGGTGCTGCGCAGTTCCGGCCAGGGCCGGTTGAGCCGTCCGGAGGTCTGCGTGATCTTGCCGGCCAGCCACAGATTCAGCGTCAGCGTGACCATCGAGAGGATCGTCGCGGCCAGCGGCGCGAGGATCACCAGCATGTCGACCAGCCGTTCGATCTCGCCGCCGCCTTGTCCTTCGCCGCTGCTGAGCACCTTCAGCAGCCCGCGTCGCAAAGCGCCGGTAATCGCATCGCTATCCGAGCCGAGCGTGAGCAGCGTTGCCGTCGTGGTGATCACCGCAAAGGCCGCGATCCAGAGCAGGATCCGGCCGACGGGATACCATTCCAGCGCGGGCGGCTGTTGGGTGGCGCCATCGCCGGCCGCGCCCGCGATCGGCCGTCCGAGCAGTGCGAGGTGGCCGAGCCACCAGCCGGGCACGGCGACCATCATGGCAAAAGCGATGCAGTAGGGAAGCCCGAAGATCGCGCCGAGCGCGGATGCCGCACCGATGCCGCCAATGGTGGCGGCGAGCGGGCCCCAGCCGAGCGCCGTGACCATCACGGGCAGTGGGGCCAGATAGAACAGCACGATCGAGATCGCCGCGCCCGAAACGATCGAGGCGAACATCAGCGCCGACGCGGCGCCGGCTGCAAGTGCAACGATGAATATCGCGATCATCAGCTGTCCCGCCCCCTTTGAGCGGTTAGGGGTCCTCAGTCGAGAACCCCAACCATCGGCGACCGGAACGACCCGGAAGCCTTATGAGAGTAAGCGGCCGGCGGCTTATGCCGCCGGCCGTCGTCAATTACCTGATAACGTAAGGCAGCAGGCCGAGGAAGCGCGCGCGCTTGATGGCGCGGGCGAGCTCACGCTGCTTCTTGGCGGACACGGCCGTGATGCGGCTCGGCACGATCTTGCCGCGCTCGGAGACGTAACGCATCAGCAGCTTGGAATCCTTGTAGTCGATCTTCGGCGCATTCGCGCCCGTGAACGGGCAGGACTTGCGACGACGGAAAAACGGACGGCGGGCACCAGCATCAGCCATGATTCATTACTCCTCGGTCGCAGCTTCTTCGTCGCGCGGACGGCGCGGACCACGGTCGCCACGGAAACCACCTTCGCGATCGCCACGGAAGCCACCGCCTTCGCGGTCGCCACGGAAGCCACCACCACGGTCATCGCGCTCGCGATCACGGTCGGCCTTGCGCATCATCGCGGACGGGCCTTCCTCGTGCTCTTCGACGCGCACGGTGAGGTAACGGATGACGTCTTCGTTGATCCGCTCCTGGCGCTCGATCTCGGTGACGACAGCCGACGGAGCGTCGATGTTCATCAGCACGAAATGCGCTTTGCGGTTCTTGTTCATGCGGTAGGTGAGGGAGCGCACGCCCCAGCTCTCGGTCTTGGTGACCTTGCCGCCGCCCTGTTCGACGATACCCGTCATCTGGGCCGTCAGTTCATCCACCTGCTGGGTGCTCGCATCCTGACGCGCGAGAAAAACATGCTCATAAAGAGGCATGGTTGTCCTTTCCTGTGTTGGCGCGGGTTTCCGGCGACAAGCCCTTCGAGACCTTCGGAAAGGACTCGAGCTGCTCAGAAGGCGGGAGCACGGGACGACGGGCCGACTGGCCCTGCCACATCAAAATCAACGGGTGAGTTTGCTGAGACCGTCCGTTCAGCTCCCGGCCGGAGCCCACGAATGGCGCGCTTTATACGGATTTTGGCTGCGAAGGCAAGGGTCCAGGCAGGCGCCGGGCCCCGGGATTTGCAAGGCGACGTAGGCGTCAGGCCCTTCCGCGCAACTTTCGGCCGTTTTCGGTTGATTTCTTTGTTTGTATATCATACAAATAAATCCGGGAGGATGATCGATGGGTTCGGAGACCGCCAGCGGCATGTCTGCGTCCGATCCGAAACACGCGGTCCGCGCGACGCGGTCGGCGGGGCGCAAGATGCGCTCGCTGCTGCTCGATGCCGCGAGCCGCCTGTTCAAGGAGCGTGGGCTCTCCGGCACCTCGATCTCCGACATCGCCGCCGCGGCGGACGCCTTTCCAAGCCAGATCACCTATTACTTCCGCACCAAGGAGGCGCTGTTCGTCGAAGCCGCCAGCCGCGACATGCTTTATCTCGCGCGCGCGACCGAGCAGGCTGCCCTGAAGGCCCACACGCCGCGCGAATACACCCACGCTTTGGCCGAGACCGTGACCGCGACCGACACGGTCGCCTTCTTCGCCGAAGCCCTGACCCTGACACGGCGCCGGCAGGACCTCGCGCCGCTGGTCGAGCGCACCATCGAGCGCCTGCACAGCGAAGGCGCGCGTGCCTATGCAGGCCAGGTCGAGCGCCACGGCTGGCGTTCGCTGCGCGCCCCCGAAGAGAGCTCGCGGCGGTTCTGGGCGATTGCGATCGGCGTGATCGTCGAAGGTTTTGCGATGGGCCGCGGCGCCGAGGAGATGTGCCGCGAATTGCTGCGCGCGCTCGGCGAGCAGGCAACATCGACATCGGCCGCTGACACGACGCGCCTGCGCCTGGTTGGCGACCGCGACAGTTCATCCGCTCCGGACGGGGAGACCAGCTCATGACCGCGCTTCGCATGCGTGCCCGCGATTTCCTCACCGAAGACGAACTCGTGGCGGTGCGCGAGCGCACGACATGGAAGGGTGTCGCGTTGATCGCGCACGCCTGGGCGCTGATCCTGGGCGCGATCGCGCTGGTAGCGTGGTGGCCGAATCCGCTCACCTATCTGCTCGCCGTCGCAACCATCGGCTCGCGCCAGCTCGGCCTCGCCATCCTGATGCATGACGGCGCGCATGGCTGTCTGTCGGCGGACGAGAGGACCAATCTGACGCTGAGCCAATGGTTCTGCGCCTATCCGATCTTCGCCGAAACCCGTGGCTATCGCCGTTATCATCTGCAGCATCATGCGCGGACGCAGCAGGAGGACGATCCGGATCTCGTGCTGTCGGCGCCGTTTCCGATCACGAAGCTGAGCTACCGCCGGAAATTCCTTCGCGACATCACCGGGCAGACCGGCTACCAGCAGCGCAAGGCGCAGCTGCTCAACGCGATCGGGCCGAAGGAGTGGCCGCTGTCGCAGCGCGCCGCCAACTTCCGGCAGAAGCTCGGGCCGCAATGCGTCACCAACGCGGTGCTGTTCGCAGGCCTTGCCGCCGCCGGCGTGTGGTGGGCCTATCCGCTGTTGTGGCTGGTGCCGCTCCTGACCTGGATGATGGTGATCACGCGCATCCGCAACATCGCCGAGCATGCCGTCGTGCCCGACAGCGCCGATCCCCTGCGCAACACCCGCACGACGCGGGCCAACCTCCTTGAGCGGCTGTTCATCGCGCCGTACTACGTGAACTATCACCTCGAGCATCATCTGCTGTTCTACGTGCCGTGCTACAACCTGCCGCGCGTCCACCGCATCCTGAGCGGAAGCCGCTTTGCCGACAGGATGGAGGTGCAGCCGGGCTACGCCGCCGTGCTGCGGCTGGCGACGGCGAGGCCTGTCCACGAGGACCGGCCGGGGCAATTGGTCAACAGCGCCCGCCGGGCGCGGGCCGGTGCCAAGGTTAACGCTGACCAGAATGCCGGCGGATTCTAGGGCCGAACCGGTTCGGCATCCCCAGGGGTTCCGCCCACGCGGCTTGACATCGCGCCCCCCAACGGTGTCTTACGGCCCGGTCTGAGGCCGGTTGCATGACTTGGTTGCAAGGGATTGGCCCGGACCCGCTGTGGCGCGTTTCGCGCAACGCGGATACCGTTTTCCCCTGCGGCAGGCGCGAGGCGCCTGCGCGGAGATCACGCTCAACAAGGTAGGGATCGCCGATGACGGCAGCATTTACGTTTCCCGGGCAGGGCTCGCAGGCGGTCGGCATGGGCAAGGCGCTGGCCGATGCCTTTCCGGTCGCCAAGGCGGTGTTCGACGAGGTCGATGCCGCGCTGGGCGAGAAGCTGACCGCGATCATCTGGGATGGTCCGGCGGAAACGCTGCAGCTCACCCAAAATGCCCAGCCGGCGCTGATGGCGGTCTCGATCGCCACCTTGCGCGTGCTCGAGAGCGAAGCCGGCTTCTCGGTCGGCCGCAACGCTGCGTTCGTTGCCGGGCATTCGCTCGGCGAGTATTCGGCGCTGGCCGCCGCCGGCAGCCTCACCGTCAGCGACACCGCGCGGCTGCTGCGCACCCGCGGGCTCGCGATGCAGAAGGCGGTGCCGGTCGGTGCTGGTGCGATGGCCGCGCTGCTCGGCCTGGATTACGAGGCGGCCGTCGCGGTCGCCAATGAGGCGGCGCAGGGCCAGGTCTGCCAGGCCGCCAACGACAATGGCGGCGGCCAGGTGGTGGTCTCCGGCGACAAGGCGGCGGTCGACCGCGCCGTCGAGATCGCCAAGACCAAGGGTGCCAAGCGCGCGATGCTGCTGCCGGTCTCGGCGCCGTTCCACTGTAAGCTGATGCAGCCGGCGGCCGATGCGATGGCGGAGGCGCTGGCTGGCGTCACCATCAAGGCGCCCGCAGCGCCGCTCGTTTCCAACGTACTGGCCTCCGCCATCACTGATCCCGACGAGATCCGCCGCCGTCTGGTCGAGCAGGTCACCGGCACCGTTCGCTGGCGCGAGTCGGTTGCCTATATGGCAGCGCAGGGCGTGACGCGGTTCTTCGAGATCGGCGCCGGCAAGGTGCTGAGCGGCCTCGTCAAGCGCATTGCAGATGGCGCGGTCGGCGTGTCCGTCGGCGGTCCGAACGATATTGCTGCGGCCAAGGATGCGCTGGCAGCGTCGGCTTGAAGCCGGGAGGGGAATTCGATGTTTGATCTGACTGGCAAGACCGCACTCGTCACCGGCGCAACCGGCGGCATCGGCGGCGCGATCGCGCAGGCGCTGCACTCGCAGGGCGCGACGGTCGCGATCTCGGGGACCCGGCGCGAGGTGCTGGACGGCTTCGCGGCCAAGCTCGGCGAGCGCGTTCACGTGCTGCCGTGCAACCTCTCGAGCAAGGATGATGTCGAGGCGCTGGTGCCGGCGGCGGAAGCGGCGATGGGGCAGGTCGATATCCTGATCGCCAACGCCGGCATCACCCGCGACAATCTGTTCGTGCAATTGCGCGATGAGGATTGGGACGACGTCATCGCGGTCAACCTGACCGCGACCTTCCGGCTGGCACGCGCGGCGACCAAACTGATGATGCGCAAGCGCTTCGGCCGCATCATCGCGATCACCTCGATCGTCGGCGTCACCGGCAATCCGGGGCAGGGCAACTACACCGCGTCGAAGGCCGGCATCATCGGCCTGATCAAGACACTGGGCGCCGAATACGCCAAGCGCGGCGTCACCGCCAACTGCATCGCGCCGGGTTTCATCAAGACGCCGATGACCGATGCGCTGAACGACAAGCAGCGCGAAACCATCCTGGCGAAGGTTCCTGCGGCGCGGCTCGGGACGCCCGAGGATATCGCTGCGGCAGCGGTCTATCTGGCCTCGAACGAGGCCGCCTACGTCACCGGACAGACGATTCACGTCAACGGTGGGATGGCTATGATTTGAGCTACTTACCGGCCTCTCGCAATGCGGCGAAAAGCCGTTTTCGGGAGCCGGTTCAGGCGTGTAGTCAAGGCTTTGGAAGTATGGTAGCTGAACCCCCCGTGGATGGGCGAAGAACGCCATTGCAGGATTTTGAAACCCTGTATATTGGCGTGGCGACGCCTGCCGTTCGCCGGGGCTTTAGTCGGCTACGACCGGGCCGAATCAAGACTATGCGCGGCTGAGTAATCGAGACGACCACGATGGCTCGTATCGTCTTGGGGTCGGGTCCAATGGAACAACGAGGTTGAACGATGAGTGAGATTGGCGAGCGGGTTAAGAAGATTGTGGTCGAGCACCTTGGTGTCGAACCCGAGAAGGTGGTCGATAGCGCGAGCTTCATCGATGACCTCGGCGCCGACAGCCTCGACACCGTCGAGCTCGTGATGGCTTTCGAAGAAGAATTCGGTTGCGAGATTCCGGACGACGCGGCGGAGACGATCCTGACCGTGGGCGACGCGACCAAGTTTCTTGAGAAGAACGCGAAGAGCTGACGCCGATCGCGACGTTGACGGGGCCGGACGGACCGTGATCGAGCGGTCCCCCGGCTTCTTACTATCAGCCGCGCATTGCTGGCCGGAGACGTGGAAATGAGACGGGTTGTCGTCACGGGGCTGGGCATGCTTACACCGCTCGGCTGCGGCGTTGACGCAACCTGGACGCGCATCCTCGCCGGAGACAGCGGCGGCAAGAAGATCGACACCTTCGAGGTGTCCGACCTGCCGAGCCAGGTCGCCTGCTACATTCCGCGCGGCGACGGATCGAACGGCACCTTCAATCCCGATCAATGGATGGAGCCGAAGGACCAGCGCAAGGTCGACGACTTCATCGTGTATGCGATGTGCGCGGCCAAGCAGGCGCTCGACGATGCCGACTGGCATCCGAAGTCCGACGAGGACCAGTTCGCGACCGGCACGATGATCGGCTCCGGCATCGGCGGCCTCACCGGCATTGCCGAGACCGCGGTGCTGCTGAAGGAGCGTGGCCCGCGCAGGATTTCTCCGTTCTTCATTCCGGGCCGCCTGATCAATCTGGCGTCCGGCTACGTTTCGATCGAGCACGGCCTGAAGGGCCCCAATCATGCGGTCGTCACCGCGTGCTCGACCGGAGCGCATGCGGTCGGCGATGCGGCGCGGCTGATCGCGCTCGGCGATGCCGAGGTGATGGTTGCGGGCGGCGCCGAATCGCCGATCTCGCGCATCGGCATTGCCGGCTTCTGTGCCGCGCGCGCGCTGTCCACCGGCTTCAACGACACCCCGGAAAAGGCATCGCGGCCCTACGACAAGGATCGCGACGGCTTCGTGATGGGCGAGGGCGCCGGCGTTCTCGTGCTCGAGGAATACGAGCACGCCAAGCGGCGCGGTGCGAAGATCTACGCCGAGGTCACCGGTTACGGCCTGTCGGGCGACGCTTTCCACATCACCTCGCCGCCGCCGGACGGCAATGGCGGCTTCCGCAGCATGAGCATGGCGCTGAAGCGCGCCGGCCTTGCGGCGTCCGATCTCGACTATATCAACGCGCACGGCACCTCGACGCTGGTCGGCGACGAGATCGAGCTCGGCGCGGTTGAGCGTCTGCTCGGCAATGCGGCCTCGAAGGTGTCGATGTCGTCGACCAAGTCCGCGACCGGACATCTGCTTGGTGCGGCCGGCGCGATCGAGGCGATCTTCGCGATCCTGGCGATTCGCGATAACGTGGTGCCGCCGACCATCAATCTCGACAATCCGTCGGTGCAAACGGCGATTGATCTCGTGCCGCACACGTCGCGCAAGCGTGACGTCAATGTGGCGCTGTCCAATTCCTTCGGTTTCGGCGGCACCAACGCCTCCGTGATCGTGCAGCGCGTGACCAATTAGTAGGTCTTTAGAACTAGTCCACCGTTTTGCCGTATTCCGCGGTGACTCCTAATAGCGGGCGTATGCTATTGGCAGGGCAGGGGTTTGTCCGGCCACGATTCAACCGGCAGGATATTGGTTTGCATCGATGAGTGAGAGGCCGCCCATTTCACCGAGGAGTCCACGTGCCGCGCTGGAGCCTGAACAGGTTCCGCCGCCGCCCAAGCGCTCGGATCGCGCCCGCAATCCCTTCGTGATCGTCGGCAATGCCATCTTCACGATCCTGATCATCCTGATGCTCGGCGCCGGCGCGACGTACTACTACGGCAAGCAGGCGCTGGAATCGCCGGGACCGCTGCAGGAAGACAAGATCGTCAACATCCCCGCGCGCGCCGGCAAGCGCGACATCGCCGACGTGCTGTTGCGCGAGGGCGTGATCAACGTCAATCCGTGGGTCTTCATCGGCGGCGTGTTTGCGCTGAAGGCGAGCTCCGACCTCAAGCCCGGCGAATATTCGTTCCAGAAGAATGCCAGCCTGCGCGACGTCATCGCCACCATCGTCGACGGCAAGGTGGTGCAGCACGCCATCACGATCCCGGAAGGCCTGACCTCGGAGCAGATCGTGTCGCGGCTCTCCGACAACGACATCTTCACCGGCTCGGTGCGCGAGATTCCGCGCGAGGGCACGCTGCTGCCGGAGACCTACAAATTCCCGCGCGGCACCACGCGCGACCAGGTGATCCAGCGCCTGCAGCAGGCGCAGAAGCGCGTGCTTGCGGAGATCTGGGAACGTCGCAACACCGACACGCCGCTGAAATCGCCGGACCAGCTGGTGACGCTGGCCTCGATCGTCGAGAAGGAAACCGGCCGCGCCGACGAGCGCAGCCGCGTCGCCGCCGTGTTCGTCAACCGCCTGCGGCAGCGGATGAAGCTGCAGTCAGATCCGACCATCATCTACGGGCTGGTGGGCGGCAAGGGCACGCTGGGGCGTCCGATCAAGCGCAGCGAGATCACGCAGCCGTCGCCCTACAACACCTATGTGATCGACGGCCTGCCACCCGGACCGATTGCCAATCCCGGCCGCGCCTCGCTGGAGGCGACCGCCAATCCGGCGCGTACGCGCGACCTATTCTTCGTTGCCGACGGAACCGGCGGCCACGCCTTCACCGAAACCTACGACCAGCACGCCAAGAACGTCGCCAAGCTGCGCGCGTCGGAGAAGCAGATCCAGAACGACACCGTCGAGCCCGCGGATGATCCGGCGCCTGCCGCCGCGGCCCCCGGAGCGGCCGACACCAATCCCACGGCGGCCACGCCGCCGAAGCCCACCAATCAGAAGAAGCCGCCGCGCGGCGGTCGCCAGGGCGCAGCCCAGCAGACCAATTCGCCGCCCGTCGTGCAGCGCTGAGGCGCGGTGCGATCATCGCGCTTTGGCTTCTGTTTGGGCATGATCTTCCGGAAGACTGCTTCACAGTCGCCCAGATCATGCCTCAGCTCTGCGTTTCCGGAAGGTGGACGTAATTCCACTTTCACGGAATCCGTTTTAAGGTCGTCACGGCTGCCCACGAGTCTCGGAAGGCTCCGGGTTGGTCCCATATCCTTCTGTTGGAGAGTTTTACGCGATGGCGCTGTCGAGCATGACTGGCTTTGCCCGGAGCCATGGCGCGAGCGGTCCCTATACGTTCGAGTGGGAGCTGAAATCGGTCAACGCCAAGGGCTTTGACCTGCGGTTGCGGCTGCCACCGGGCTGGGACGAGCTGGAAGCCCTGGCCAAGAAGCGCGCCGGCGAGCTGCTGTCGCGCGGCACGGTCTACGCCAATCTCACCGTCAAGCGCACCGATGCGGCGCAGACCATCCGGATCAACGAGGACGTGCTCGCCGCCGTGGTGAAGGTCGCGGGTGAGCTCGCGCAACGGATCGACGCGGTGGCGCCGAGCATCGACGGGCTGCTCGGCATCAAGGGCGTCATCGAGGTGGTCGAGCCCGAGAGCAACGAGGACGAGGACAAGGCGGCGCGCGAGGCCGCGGCGAAGGCGTTCGAGCAGGCGCTCACGAGCCTTGTCGAGATGCGCCGCCGCGAGGGCGATGCGCTGGGCCGGATCCTGATGCAGCGCATGGACGAGATCGAGCGGCTCGCCAAGCGCGCCGAGACCGCGCCCGGCCGCAAGCCCGAAGCGATCAAGGCCCGGCTCGCCGAACAGATCGCCGCGCTGCTCGAGACCTCCGACCGCTTCGATGCCGACCGGCTGAGCCAGGAGGCGATCCTGATCGCCACCAAGGCCGATATCCGCGAGGAGCTCGATCGCATCGCCTCGCACGTCGGCCAGGCCCGCGAGATGATCGGCAAGGGCGGCCCGGTCGGGCGGCGGCTCGACTTCCTCGCCCAGGAGTTCAATCGCGAGGTCAACACCTGCTGCTCGAAGTCGAACGACGTCGAGCTGACCAACACCGGGCTTGAGATGAAGAACGTGGTCGAGCAGTTCCGCGAACAGGTCCAGAATCTGGAGTGAATGATGACGGCGCAGGGTTTTGACGGCGTTGAGCGGCGCGGACTGATGTTCGTCCTGTCGTCGCCCTCTGGCGCCGGCAAGACGACGCTGTCGCGCATGCTGCTTGAGCGCGAGCCGGGCCTGAAAATGTCGGTGTCGGCGACCACGCGCCCGAAGCGGCCGGGCGAGGTCGAAGCCCGTGACTATTTCTTCGTCGACAAGAAGAAGTTCGAGAACATGGTCGAGCAGGGTGAGCTGCTCGAATGGGCGACCGTGTTCGACAATCTCTACGGCACGCCGCGCGCGCCGGTCGAGGCGGCGCTATCGGTCGGGCAGGACGTCCTGTTCGACATCGATTGGCAGGGCACGCAGCAGCTTCACCAGAAGGCCAGCGTCGACGTGGTGCGGGTCTTCATCCTGCCGCCGTCGGCCGTCGATCTCGAGAGGCGCTTGCACACCCGTGCGCAGGATTCGGAAGAGGTGATCCGCGGGCGGATGAACCGCGCCAGTCACGAGCTGAGCCACTGGGCCGAATACGACTACATCGTCGTCAACCAGAACGTCGACGACGCCTTTTCCGAGGTGCAATCGATCCTGAAAGCCGAGCGTCTCAAGCGGGAGCGTCGCACCGGCCTCACCGAATTCGTGCGTGGCCTGCAGCGTCAGCTCGAGAAGTAGCTGACCTC
The DNA here is from genome assembly GCF_002289535.1 of Bradyrhizobium sp. UFLA03-84. Classification (NCBI taxonomy): domain Bacteria; kingdom Pseudomonadati; phylum Pseudomonadota; class Alphaproteobacteria; order Hyphomicrobiales; family Nitrobacteraceae; genus Bradyrhizobium; species Bradyrhizobium sp. UFLA03-84. The sequence goes on from NZ_NSJY01000014.1 coordinate 883,277, forward strand.
GATCGTGATGCGATCGCATGGATCGCATCACGAGTCATTGCTTCCAGCGCGCGGTCTAGTTCGCCGCGCTGCGCGCCAGTCGCTGCAGCATCGCCGCGATCTGCTTATTGTCTTGTTCGGTCTGCGCCGGATCACGTGCCGTCTCGCGGCGCGGCGCCGACGTCTCGGCGCGGCGCGGAACCGGTGTCTCGGCGCGGCGCGGCGCTGCCTCCGACAGCCGCAGCGGACGGTCGCGACTGACGACGGCCATCGGCGGCGCCGGCTCGGTGTGCAGCGAATCCCAGGGGGCCCGCCACTCGTCGCTGATCTGGTAGGGCTTCGTCCGCGTGCGGGTCAGGCGGAACACCAGCGCGCTGACTAGGCCGGCGAGCGCCAGCGCGCCGACCATCACGACCAGCAGCATTTGCGTCGAGGACGCTGACTTCTCGACGGACGCCTCGGCCGTAGCGGGAGCGGCAGGTGCTGGCGCGGCCGCCTGTTGCGGCGTCGCGTCGGCCTGCGCGACCACGGTCGGCTGATCTGCCGCATGCCGGGTGCCATTGGTTCCGGCCATGCTCGATGCATCCAGCCATCGGGTGTTCACGTCCGACGGCGGGGCGCCGGCACCGGCGGGCGTCGCTGTCGCGACCGGATCGGCCGGCGCCGCCGTGGTGCCGGCTTGACCGGCATCGGGGCTCGCGGCTGGCGCGGCAGGGGCCTGCGGCGAGGGCCACTCGGCGTGGGCATTGGCGACGGATTTACGCATCGCAGGTGGCGGTACCACGGTCGCCGGCTGGCTCTGTGGCGGCGCCGCGTCGGCCGTCGCGGTGTCCGGCGCGGCTGCCGCAGGCTGTTGCTGCGCGGTGGCGGCGGGCTTGGCGACAACCTTGTTCCTGGCGTCACCGAGATACCAGCACTTCTTCTGGGTGCTGCGGTCGAGGTGATAGAACCAGTGGCTTCCCGCCGGCGCGGTACCCTTCGGCGCGGCCTGACAGGTGTCCGCCGTCTTGGCACTCGCCGTATTGGTGCTCGCGGTATTGGCGGCGGTCTGCGCCATGGCGCCGAAGCTGGCGCCCCCCAAGATGCTGGCGGCAAGCGCCGCAGCGAATTTCGCTGAACGATTTGACATACACGTCCCCGGTATTTCTTTTTTTAGCAAACGCTGGTGCAGCCAATCTCGGTAAAGAGTTGGGTCGCAATGCGCCGCAAATCCGGAGCGGGTAGGGCTTAATTGGGGCTCGCGGCGTGTCGCAATTGCGGCGAGCCGGAGGCCGAGGAACCGGTCTGTTGGATGCGCCCGGCGAACGTCTAGTTGCTCTCGAGCACGTCGCTGAACAGCACGTAGCGCTGGCCGTTGAAGCGGACCAGACGCATCTGCTTGATCGGCCGCAGGTCGGTCGGCGAGGTCCGCAGGCGGATACCAGGCAGCAGCAGCGGCAGCTCCATGTCGAGGTGAGAGGCCTGCTTCATGACGTTCTCGCGCGTCAGGTCGTTGCCGCACTGCTTGAGGATCTGCACCACCGCGTAGCCGATGTTGTAGCCGTAGGGCGCGTAGTAGTCGCTCTTGTCGACATGCGGGTTGTACTTGTCCATCCACGCGTTCCAGGCCTGCATGGCCGGATCGTCCTTCCACTGCGGATCAGCAGGGTCTTTCTGATAGGCCGCGGAGATCACGCCCTTGGCTGCCTCGAAGCCGGCGGGACGGATCGCGCCCGCGATCGAAGAGCCGATGCTGGAGAGGAATTCCTGCGGGTGCCAGTCGATATCGTAGGCCTTGCGGATCGCCTGCGCCGCGAATTTCGGCACTGCGGCGATGAACAGCACGTTGGCGCCCGCGGCCCTCAGCGACACGATCTGCGAATCCACGGTGGGATCGCTGGTGTTGTAGGCCTGCTGCGACACGATCATCGACGCGGCCTTGTCGCCGAGCCCGCGCTTGAAGCCGAGTATGTAGTCGCGACCAAGATCGTCGTTCTGCGCGAGGATGCCGATCCTGGCGTCCGGCAGTGTCGACAGGATGTACCTGGCGTAGATCTCGCCTTCGGATGCGTAATGCGGCGTCCAGCTCATCGTCCACGGATAATGCTCGGGATCATTGAAGATCGTAGCGCCGGATCCGACGAACAGATGCGGCACTTGCTTCTGGTTGATGTATTTGACCACCGCCATGTTGGGCGCGGTGCCGACCGGGTTGACGAGGAACAGCACCTCGTCGCTCTCGATCAGGCGGCGGATCTGCTCGACCGTCTTCGGCGGGCTGTAGGCATCGTCGAGGCTGATGAAGTTGATCTTGCGGCCGTTGACGCCGCCCTGATCGTTGATCATCGCGAAATAGGCGGTGATGGAGATCGCGCCGGCGGAATAGGCCGACGCCGGACCGCTATAGGGCGTCGTGGTGCCGATCTTGATCTCGCTGTCGGTGACGCCGGGCCCGTAACGTTTCTGCGCAAGGGCCGGCGTCACGGCAAGGGCGAGCGCGAGCGTCGCCCATGCCCGGATCGTCGAACGTTTCTTCCTCATTCGCGTCCTCCCCCATCTTTGTCGGGCGAGGCCGGAGGGACGTCCTGGCTAATTCTTCAGAACGATGCGTCCCACGACCTTGCCGGCGCGCAACTCGTCGATCCATTTCTGGACGTCGGCCATCGGCTCTTCCTTCATCGGCGTCGGCTTGATCTTGCCGGCGCGGGCGAGCGCCATCAACTCCTGGCCTTCGGCCAGCGTGCCGACCATGAAGCCTTCGATGGTCATGCGCTTGTAGACCCACTGCACCATCGGCAGCGTGAACTGGCCGCCCATCAGTCCGGACACTACGATCTTGCCGCCGCGTGCGACGGTCGAGACCGCGAATGCCATCGACTTCTCGTTGCCGGCAAAGTCGACGACGCCGTCGAAGCCGCCGTCACTCTCCTTCAGCATGCGCTTGACGACATCCGGCTCCGCCGGGTCATAGGCGGCTGCGGCGCCGTTCTTCAGCGCGGTCTCGCGGGCCGCGGGGCTGAGATCGGCAACCGTGATCGGCTGCTTGAACATCGCCTGCGCGAACGACAGGCCCATCATGCCGACGCCGCCGAGGCCGATCAGCAGCAGATTGCGCTGGCGCGGACGATCCACCAGGCGCTTCAGCGCGCCATAGGCGGTCACGCCGGAGCACATCAGCGTGGCGGCCTGATTGACCGGAAGCGGATCGTAGTCGAGCAGGTACTTTGCGTCGGGCACCAGCACGTGGGTCGCGAAGCCGCCGTCGATCGAGACGCCGAGGAAGCGTTGCTTGGCGCAGAGATTCTCGTCGCCGGCGAGACAGTCGCGGCACTGGCCGCAGCCGATCCAGGGGAAGACCGCCTTCTTCGTCCCGACCAGATCCTTCGGCGCGTCCGGACCGACCTCGTCGACCACGCCTGCGATCTCATGGCCGAGCGTGAAGGGCAGCGTCATGCCGCGGGTGGTGTCGAGCTTCTTGCCGCCGCCGAGATCGGCGTAGCCGTCCTGGATGTGGAGGTCGGAATGGCACAGGCCGCAGCGCTCGATGCGCACCAGCACTTCGCGTCCCTGGGGCTTCGGCGTGTCCACGATGGTTTCGCACAGCGGTGCATCGAATTTGACGAGGGATTGGCGAACCATACGCGCCATTACGTTTTCTCCTGATGTTCTATTTTGTGGACCGTATATCGGCCAATTCACGCGCCATGGCAACAAAGCCCGCGACCGGAATGGTCTCGGCGCGGCGTGTCGCGTCGATACCGGCTGCGGCAGCAAGCCGCGCCGGATCGACCGACAGCGATTTCAGGCTCTGGCGCAACATCTTGCGGCGCTGGCCGAAGGCGGCGGCTGCGACCTGCTCGAGCATGCGGCGGTCGCACGGCTCGGGCGCGGCGCGCGGGATCAGGCGGACCACCGAGGACGTGACCTTCGGTTGCGGCACGAAGGCCGCGGGCGAGATGTCGAACAGGATCTTGGTCTCGGCGCGCCAGTTGGCGAGCACCGCGAGCCGGCCATAGGCCTCCTCGTCTTCTTGGGCGACGATGCGCTCGGCGACCTCGCGCTGGAACATCAGCACCATGGTGTCGTACCAGGGCGGCCACGGCTCGATCGACAGCCAGTCGACCAAAAGCTGGGTTGCGATGTTGTAGGGCAGGTTGGCGACGATCTTGGCCTTGCCGCCATCGAGCAAGGGACGCGGATCGAAATGCTGCGCATCGCCATGCACGATCTCGATGCGGCCGGGATAGCGCTTGACGATGTAGTCGAGCGCAGCAAGGGCCCGTTCGTCGCGCTCGATCGCGATCACGCGCCTGGCGCCCATCGCAAGCAGCGCGCGGGTCAGTCCACCGGGGCCGGGCCCGACCTCGATCACGGTGCAGTCTTCCAGCGGACCCGCGGCGCGGGCGATCCGTGCGGTGAGATTGAGATCGAGCAGGAAGTTTTGCCCGAGCGATTTGCGCGCCGACAGCGAATGCTCGCGAATGATGTCGCGCAGCGGCGGCAGATCGTCGATCGTGCTCACTCAGCTTGAAGCCGCGGCCATCCGCGCGGCGAGCCGCAGCGCGGCGATCAGGCTCGAGGGATTGGCCTTGCCGGTGCCGGCGATGTCGAAGGCAGTGCCGTGATCGGGCGACGTCCGGACGAAGGGCAGGCCGAGCGTGACGTTGACGGCGTCCTCGAACGCGACGGTCTTGATCGGGATCAGCGCCTGGTCGTGATACATGCAGAGCGCGCAGTCATAGGTCTTTCGCGCCGCGGCGTGGAACATGGTGTCGGCCGGCAGCGGACCCCGGACGGCAATGCCGTCGCGGCGCAGGATCTCGACCGCGGGCGCGACGATCTCGACATCTTCCATGCCGAGCGTGCCGTCTTCGCCGGCATGCGGGTTGAGGCCGGCGACGGCAAGCCGCGGCGAGGCGAGGCCGAACCGCGCCTTCATGTCAGCGACCACGATCCGCGCGGTCGAGACGATCAGGTCGGTCGACAATTGCGCCAGCGCCTCTCGCACCGAAACGTGGATCGTCACCGGGACGACGGCGAGCGCCGGCGACCACAGCATCATCACCGGCTGCGGTGCGGCTCCGCCGCGCGCGGCAAGCTCGGCGAGGAATTCGGTGTGGCCGGGATGACGGAAGCCGGCGCGGTACAGCACGTTCTTGGCGATCGGGTTGGTGACGACGGCGCTGGCCTTGCCGGCGGCGACATCGGCGACGGCCTGACGGATCGATGCCAGCGCGGCGTCGGCGCTGGTCGCGTCCGGCTGGCCCGGTCGCGCCGTCGCCGCCTTGCCGGTCGCAACCACGGGGAGGGCCCGTTCAAACGTCGCGGAGGCCTCCTCGGCGTTGACCTCGGCAAGCTCCACCGCAAGTCCGAGCGTCTTGGCGCGTTCGGCCAGCGAGGCGCGGTCACCAAGCAGGTAGAACGGCGGCAGATCGAGTTCGCGGCGGCGCAGCCATGCGGCGAGCGTGATGTCGGGGCCGATGCCTGCGGGCTCGCCGGATGTCAGTGCGAGAGGTTGAGCCATGCGTCAACGATAGTCGATCACCGCCCGCCTGGATATTCGATCATCGCGGCTTTTCGGACTTCCTGCAGGTAGGCCTTCGACTTCGCCTCGTACTTCTGCACGTACATCTTGTCCCGCATTTCACGCTTCTTGGGCGTGTCCACGGTGGTCGCCTTCCGGCCGCAGAGGGCGACCATCTCGATGCCCTGCTTGGTGAGCTCGGGCGGGGTGAGGTGGCCGACCGGGGTCTTGTCCAGGATGTCGCGCAGCGCCTGCGGCAGGTCCGCCGATGTTTTCACGACGATCTCGCGGATCGCGGCGTTGCGCATCGACTTGAAGAACGTGTTGGCTTCCTCGCAACTGGTCACACGCTCGCGCAGGGAATCCGCTTCCTTGCGACGGGCCTCGAACTCGGATTGCGGCGAGCCGCGGGGCACAATCAGAACGACCGGCTGCATCCTGTACTCGAATGCTTCGGCGTCGGGGGCGTCGCCGGTCTCCTTGACCGCGGTGGCGACGTCCTTTTCGCCAACCTGCAGGCTTTCCTTGAAACGGCCACGGACAAGGCTGGTCCAGACCATGTCGGCCCTGATGCGCTGCTTGAGCGTATCGGGGCGGATGCCTTTGCTCTCGAGGACCTTGGTCAGCTGATCGTTGTTCAGCCGCATCCGCTGCGCCATGCCGCCATAGGACTGTTCGATGTCGTTGGCAGTGGGGTCGACGCCGAACTTCTTGGCTTCCTTGATCTTCAGCTTCTCGTCGATCAGCTCGTCGAGGATGACCTTTCGATCGGGCGCCTTGCCGCCGGTCAGGGCGTTCAGCTTGGCGCGCTGCTCGATGTCGTAATTGGTAATGGGTTCGCCATTGACCATCACGGCGATGGTCTGGGCGTGCAGGCGCGCACCGCCCCCGAGCAGAAGGAAAAGAGCCAGCAGGGAACTCAACACGAACGAATGGAGGCGCGTTGGCGAGCTAGCGGTCGTTGGTATGGTCATGTCAGCCGTTTAAACCAATTCAAGCCGGGGCCACAGGCCCGCGGCAATACAAGCCCCCCTGATAGGCCCTCACTGCTACTGCATGCCAGCCGAACTGCTGGTCGTGGAGGTCTGGGCGATCGTCCGCAGCCCGATCTGGAACATGATCGCGTGGCTGAGGACGGGCGGCTGCGAACCGGCCTGGTAGGTATAGGACGTGACATAGTTGGCAGCCAACACGAAGCAGTCGTCCACATAGCCCGCGCCCAAGGCATACTGGTTGATCTTGTTCGCTTCAAGGTCCCAGCGCGCCGCACCCTGGACCACCCAGTTCGACGCCACCTTGATCGAGCCGCTGGTAAGGATGCCCTCGCGGCGCGTCAGGTAGCCGAGTTCCGGCTGCGCTGCGTAGTCGCCATACGTCACGGCCACCGACCAGCGGTCGAAATTCGCGGCTGCTGTGGCCTCGAACCGGTTGATGTTCCAGGTCGCCTCATCCATCCGCGTGCGGACGCTGAACGTATAGGTGCGGTTGGGCGAATAGGCGAGGCTCGCGACATAGTCCGAGCGCGGGTTCTGCAGACCGGAATCGACGCCGGTGTTGGTGACGTCGGCGACCGCGAACGAGTTCAGCCCGAACATCTGGTAGGACTGTCCGAACATCGCCTTGATGCTGCCGCCGCGATCGAACTGCGTGGTGGCCTGCACGCCGACATTGGCGCGGCTACCGCCTTCGACGCGGTCGTAGCCGGAGAACTTGTCGACCGAGAACAGGTTCGATGTGTCGAACACCAGGCTCTGCGCGTCCTCGTTCGGAAGCTTGCCGGCATTGGGTTCGTTCGGCCGGATGATGACCTGCGCAATCGGCTCGACGGTGGTCGTGCCCCACGGCTGCACATTGATGAACGGGTAGCGGTATTCGAGGCCGACGGTCGGCATCAGGCGAACCGTCTGGGTGTCGCCGACCGGCAGGTAGTTGGAAACGCCCGGCTGGTTCGAGACGTCGGCGTTGATCGCATCGGCACGGATGCTGGCGAACGGCGTCCAGATCTGGCCCAACGGGTCGGTGTAGGACTTCCGCCACTGCGCCTCGGCCGTCAGTCGGGTGTAGGTGCCCGGCATGCCGCGCAGCAGGCACTGCGACGGTGTGCGCGCCATCGGATCGGCCGATGTCGTCAGGCACAGGCTGTTGGTGTTGGCAGTCGTCGTGATCGGATCGAACACCGCGGTTTCGCGGGTCAGGTTGACGAAGTTCATCTTGTAGCTGAACTCGCCGCCCAGGATATTGCTGTTGATCACGTTGTTGTAGTCGATGACGGGCGCGACCACTGGGACCTGGTTCTGGTTACCCGAGTAGCTGAGATAATAGATCGCGCGCGCATCGAAGAAGCTGCGGTTGCCGACCCCGGTCAGATAGAGCTGCGAGATTGCTTCCGTCGGCAGCGACAGGAACGAACCGAACGGGTCCTTGTACTGGGCGAGCCGGTAGTCGGACATGAAGAAGTAGTCGGACAACAGGACGCCGTCCCAGCCCCAGACCCATTTGTCGTTCAGCGCGAACTGGCCCTTGGTGTCGACGCCCCAGCGGAATTGGCGGTCGCCCGGCTGGCCGGCAAATTGTTTCTGGTCGAGCTGGTCGATGCCATAGAGCCGGATCTGATAGGAGCCGTCCGCAAAGCGTTGGCGGAATTCGGTCTGCATCAGCACGCCCTGCTTGGACGTGATGCGCGGATTGAAGGTCGCGTCCATGTCAGGCGCGATCGCCCAATAATAGGGGATTTCGACGCCGTAGCCGAACGCCGTGTAGCTGGTGAAGCCCGGCATCAGGAAGCCGCTCTTGCGCTTCACGGTCGGATCGGGCGTCGAGAAGTAGGGCAGATACGCCATCGGAACGCCGAAGAACTCGAGCTGGGCGTTCTCGAAATAGAGCATCTTCTCGGTCTGGTCATGGATGATGCGCGCGCCCTTGACCTGCCAGAGCGGCGGCTTCTTCGGATCATCCTTACAGGGTGCGCAGGCGGTATAAACGCCGTTGTCGAACACCGTGTAATTGCCGCTCGACCGATCGGCGCGGGTCGCCGCCATGCGGGTCTGGTCCTCGGTGTCGACGCGCAGCGAATCGACGAAGCCGTCGCGGTAGTCGTCGCTGAGATCTAGGATGTTGGCGTAGGTGATCTTGCCTTCCGCATCGGTCATGCGGATGTTGCCTTCGGCATGAAGACGCTTGGTCTTCTGGTCGTAGATGACCTTGTCGGCCTCGACGCTGGTGCCGTTGTAGAACATCTGGACGTTGCCGACGGCCGAGATGCGCGAGTTGTTGTAGTCGTAATCGACCTCGGTCGCCTGAACGAGCATCTGCCCGTCATTCTTGGCCGGCGGGCGGGGCGGCTTCGGCGGACGCGGATTGTAGGTGAACGCCTGCGCGGCGGCCGGCGTCGACGCGACGACGTCGAGCGCGCTGACCACGACGAACGCGGCGAGGAGAGCGGAAATCGAAACGCCAAACGCGGCCATGCGGCTCCGTTGACGGCGCAGGGCACTGCGCCGCCCGAATGCAGGCGACATCAACTGGCGGGCGGCGACACTAGCCACTACCCGTCCTCCTGGTACAGCAAGGCTAAGAAACCGGTGAGGCTACCCACGACGACGGGCAACCACGCCGCAGCGATGGGATGCATCAACTCAGCCTTGCTCAAATCTTCAGTTACTTTCGACAGCACGTAGAGCAGAAAGCCTGCGCCCACGCCACTCAAAACCATCTTCTGCACGCCGCCCATCCGAAAGAAGCGGAGGCTCACAGAAGCCGCCAACATCACCATCGCAGCCAGCAAAAACGGCTGTGCGATGAGCTTGTGATACTGCAAGCGATAGCCAGCCGTCGCGAACCCTGAGCTCTCCGACGAGCGGATGTAGTTCGGCAGTTGCCAAAAGGACACAGTTTCGGGGGTGGAGAAACTGTTGCGCACCTGTGCCGGGGTGAGAGTCGTGGTCAGATAGAAGGTGTCCTGATCCACCGGAGCCTTGTCGAGGGTGTATCGGCGTACTCCCGTGAACACCCAGCGGCCTTCTTCGAGCGTCGCTTCGCGCGCCTCGATTCGCTCCTTGAACTGCAACGCCGTATCGAATCGGAACACCGTCAGGCCGGTCAGCCGCACGCCCTGCTGCTCGCTGCGGGCCGCATTGATGATCGCCTGGCCCTCGTCATTGATCTGGTTGAGCCAGAAGCCCGACGCGTCCTGAATGCCGCCGCCCGGCGCCGAGCCGAACAGTTCTGCTTCCATCCGTTTCGAGAGCTCGCGCAGATTGGCCGACATCGGATTGTAGGCGGTGGTCGCAAAGATGCCGAGCACGATCGCGCTGGCCAGCGCCGGCGAGATGAATTGCCAGGCCGAGACGCCGGCGGCGCGGGCCACGACGAGCTCCAGCCGCCGCGACAACGCGAGATAGCAGGTCATCGCGCCGATCAGCACGCAGAACGGCATCAGCTTTTCGAGCAGTTGCGGCACGCGGAACAGCGAGGTCTCGGCGACGGTGATGGCGGAGGCGCCGACCAGGCCGGACGTCTTGCGCACCATCTCGATGTAATCGACCAGCACGAGCAGCACGAAGATGCCCGCGAACACGCCGACCGCCGCGATCACGAATCGGCCGGCGAAATAGCGCCCGAGCGTATTTGTGACCATGCTCATGCGGTTGCCGGCCTCCGGAACAGCCGCGCAATGCGCTCGTTGTTCCTGTTGATGGCTTCCAGCAGCCGCGGCGGCGGCTCGACGACGACGCCGCCGATGATCATCCAGAGGCCGATGCCGATGCCGGCGAACAGCATCAGATATTGCACCAGTGCCGCGATCGGCGTCTTCACCGCCATCACCGAGCAGGCGAATCCGACCATGCGCAGGCCGAACACCGCAAATACCGAGCCGCCGATCGAGAAATTGCGGCTTTGCCTCGTGGTGCGCGGCGCGCCGAGGAAGGCAAAGGTGAGGGCCGCGAACGCAAACGGATAGATCGGCGCCATGAAGCGATCATGCAGCTCCGCGAAGAACTGGCCTGACAGCTGCTGATAGGTCTGATCGTGCTCGTCCGGCCACATCAGCTCCCACAGGTACCGCTCGCGAATTCCGAGCGTGACGTCGCGCCCTTGCGAGAATTTCGACATGTCGAACGCGTAGCGCTGAAACACCACCAGCGTCGGATCGCGCTTGCCGACCTCGAATCGCTCGAGATTGCCGTCCTCCAGCACCAGATAGGAGCCGCTTTCGTTCTTCAGCACGGTGCCGTGGTCGGCGACGATGGTGACGCGCTGCTGCGGATCGCGGCGATCGTCGACGAAGACGCCGCCGAGCACGCCGCCGGGCAGGCGCTCGCGGATTCGAATCGTCAGGTTCTGGTCGAGCTGGGCGAAGCGGCCGGGCTGCAGGATGTTGGTCAGGACGTCGGCGGTGATCTCGGCATCCCACTGCTTGATCCGGCGCATGCCGTCGGGGGCTAGATAGGCGCCGATGAAGGCGACCAGCGCCGCGACCACGCAGGTGGCATAGAAGAACGGGTAGAACAGCCGGAACGGCGAGAAGCCGGCCGCGTTCATCACGATGATCTCGGAATCGGTCGCGAGCTTGTTCAGCGTGTGCGAGATCGCGATCATCAGCGCGATCGGGGCGATGATCAGCACGAGGGCAGGGATCACGAGCCCGGTGATGCCGAGGAAGGTGAGGATGGTCTGACCCTGGCTGGTCATCAGGTCGATGCCGCGCAACGCCTGGGTAATCCAGATCACCCCGGTGAGGCTGACCAGGACAAGCGCAAACGACGCCAGCGTCGTTTTGAAGATGTACTTGTCGACCGACCCCATCGCTACCGCACGACCCCTACGTCCCCCTTCGCACAACCAAACGCACGGCTTTCGACCAATCCCGTCAACCCGGGTTCCCCTATGGTCGAGCCGCGGATCCGTCCGGCTCACTCACTGTTCACAGTCTCACTACCATCCCTTTGATCCGTCAACAAAATGGCCGTGCCAAGGCGCGCTTAATTTATGGTTAATTAATCGCTTTTGTGGCCTTCCGGCCACTCCGGCGCTTGGCAGCGGCGCAGCCGGCAGGTCATAGTGTGTCACAAGCCCGGTCCGGGGACGTCCGGACCGCCATCGCAATGCTCACCCCCGCGTGCCGGAAGGACCGCCTCAGGTCCGAGCAACACCCTGAGTTCTGGAGGATTTTCCTATGTCCGACGCCGTCAAGGTCGGCTTTGTCCCATTCTCCGCGTCCGCTCGCGGCATCCTGGTCGCCTTTTGCGACGAGCAATTGAAGCTGGGGTCTGCCACAAAGAAGGTGCTGGGAGCCGCCGCGGAGACGGTCAAGCGGGCTGCCGCCGCCAACCAGTTCAAGGGCAAGAGTGGGGCAGCCCTGGACATCCTGGCGCCGGAGGGAATCAAGGTCGATCGGCTGATCGTGATCGGCACCGGAAAGGCGGCCGACCTCAAGGAGAAGGATCTTCTCAAATTCGGCGGCGTGGCGGCCGGCAAGCTCAATGCCGGCAGCGCCGCGATGACCGTCCTCGCGGAACTGCCCGATGCTGCAATGACCGGCGCCCAGGCTGCCACGATTGCCACCGGCATCCGCCTGCGCGCCTACAAGTTCGATCGTTACAAGACCAAGAAGAAGGACGGCGATGACGGCACCGTGCGGGCCGAGGTCTCGATCGCGGTCGACGACGTCGCGTCTGCAAAGAAGGCGTTCGCGCCGGAATCGTCGATCGTCGACGGCGTCAATCTCGCGCGTGAGCTCGTCAACGAGCCGCCGAACGTGCTGTACCCCGAGGAGTTCGCGCGCCGCGCCAGCCAGCTCCGCAAGCTCGGCGTCACCGTCGAGGTCCTTGACGTCAAGGCGATGACCAAGCTCGGCATGGGCGCGCTGCTCGGCGTCGGGCAGGGCTCGGTACGGCCCAGCCGCACCGTGATCATGCGCTGGAACGGCGGAAAGAAGAGCGAGGCGCCGGTCGCGTTCGTTGGCAAGGGCGTCTGCTTCGACACCGGCGGTATCTCGATCAAGTCGGCCGGCGGCATGGAGGATATGAAGGGCGACATGGGCGGCGCGGCCTGCGTGGTCGGGCTGATGCACGCGCTTGCCGCGCGCAAGGCCCGCGTCAACGCGGTCGGCGCCATCGGTGTTGTCGAGAACATGCCCGACGGCAATGCGCAGCGTCCCGGCGACATCGTCACCTCGATGTCCGGCCAGACCATTGAGATCATCAACACCGACGCCGAGGGGCGTCTCGTGCTCGCCGACGTGCTCTGGTACGTCGCCAAGAAGTGCAAGCCGAAGTTCATGGTCGATCTCGCGACGCTGACCGGCGCGATCATGGTCGCGCTCGGCACTGATCACGCCGGCCTGTTCTCCAACAATGACGAGCTCGCCGAGCGCCTCGCGAAGGTCGGCCTGGAGACCGGGGAGAAGGTGTGGCGTATGCCGCTCGGTCCCGAATACGACAAGCAGATCGACTCGCAATTCGCCGACATGAAGAACACCGGCGGCCGCAACGGCGGCTCGATCACCGCAGCGCAATTCCTGCAGCGCTTCGTCGACGGCACGCCCTGGGCCCATCTCGACATCGCCGGCACCGCGATGGGCGCGCCGAAGACCGAGATCAATCAGAGCTGGGGTTCGGGTTACGGCGTCCGGCTGCTCGATCGGCTGGTTTCCGAGTATTACGAAGCCAGGAAGTAAGAGAGTGTCGGCCCGCGCATGACCGAGGTTCTGTTCTACCATCTGCAGAACATGACGCTGGAGAGCGTGTTGCCGCCGCTGCTCGAGAAATCGCTCGAGCGCGGCTGGCGGGTGGTCGTGCAATCGACGTCACAGGAGCGCGCCGAGGCGCTCGACGCGCATCTGTGGACCTACAGCGACGATTCGTTCCTGCCGCACGCCAGCGCGCGCGTTGCCGATGCGCAGGACCAGCCCATCCTCCTGTCGATCGAGGAAGATAATCCGAACCGGGCCAACGTCCGTTTCCTGGTCGACAACGCGGCGCTGCCGGCCGACTGCGACAGCTACGAGCGGGTGGTCCTCGTGTTCAACGGCGACGATCCCGACGCCGTGGCCGCGGCGAGGGCGAGCTGGACCGCCTGCAAGTCACGGGGCTTCGAGGTCACCTATTGGCAGACCGACGAGCGGGGACGTTGGCAGCGGCGCCAATAGCGATATCGACTAATTAATGATAATTCGACGTTTCCCGGGGCGGGTCACGGTCATGCCGCAAAGTGATGTTCGGACAACCCCTTAGGTAGAGGGGTTAGGAGCCTTGTCGATCGTGCGAGACGGAACATTCAGTCGGAAGTCGTTGCTGGCCTTGCTGGTGCTTGCACCTGGCCTTGCCGGTTGCTCGAGCGCGTCCGATATTTTCTCGCGCGACGCCGACTGGTTCTCGCGGCCCGGACGGGTGTTCATCCGCAACATCTCGATCGAATCGCCGCCGCTCACGCCGGACAAGCCGGTCACCAATGACGACCTCGTCAGCGCCGACGGCAGCTGTCCAGGCATGGCGCCCCCACCGGGCGCTGCCGATGCGAATGCACAGGCCGGCGGTGCACCGCCGCCGCAGCCGACCGGCGGCAGTGTCGCGCTTGGTCACACCGAATGCGACGTCGTGCGCGGCATCGGCGCCCCCGATAGCGTGAACCTGTCGAACGGACCTGGCGGCGAACGCGTCGCGGTCGTGACCTGGTCGCGTGGCGCACGCGCCGGCATCTATACGTTCTCCGGCGGGCGCCTTACGTCCGTCGAACGCGGCCCCGATGCTGCGCCGGAGCCGAAGGTCGCGAAGCCGGCGAAGAAGAAGCCGAAGAAGCCGGCGCCAACCTCGAACGGTTGAGCTGTTTTTGCCGCAGCGGCAGGTCGATGCTTGCATGCGCGGGCGTGACACCGGAAGGATGAGAGCCCACGCTTTTCACCACACGTCGTCCCAGCCTAGTGCGCAATTGCGCACGGGAGCAGGGACCCATACCCCGCGGCGGATGCGGCTGACGGGACTCGTCGTTCGACGATCGCGCAACAGTGACCATCGGTGATTATGGGTCCCTGCTTTCGCAGGGACGACACCGAACATGCGGCTCCGCCCGGTGGATCATGCTCTAGTTCGCGGCCTGGTCGAGTTCGGCGCTGGCCTCCAGCCACTCTTCCTCGGCGCGTTGCAGCGCGCTCTCGGCACCGGCGCGCGCCTTGGTCAGCTGCGCAGCCTGCTTGGGATCGCGGGTAAAGATATCGGGCAGCGCGAGCGCGGTATCGATCTTGGCGATGATGCCGTTGATGCGCTCGATCTCGGACTCGGCTTGCGTCACCCGCTGGCGGGGTGAGGCGCGCCTTTCATTGCGAATGCGCTCGGGCTTTGCGGCGATCTCCTTGGCGCGCTCGCGCGAGGCGGTCCGTCCGTCATTGGCCGACAGGATCATGCGGCGATACTCGTCGAGATCGCCGTCATAGGCCGTCACGGTCTGGTTCGCCACGACCCACAACCGGTCGGCGCAGGCTTCGATCAGATAGCGATCGTGCGAGACCATGATGATGGCGCCGGGGAATTCGTTGATCGCCTCCGCCAGCGCCGCGCGGCTGTCGATATCGAGATGGTTGGTCGGCTCGTCGAGGATGATCATGTTCGGGCCGTAGAACGTGGCAAGCCCGAGCAGCAGCCGCGCCTTCTCGCCGCCCGACAGGCTCCGCACCAGCGTGTCGCCGGCCTTGCCGGAGAAGCCGATCGCGCCGACCCGGCCGCGCACCTTGCTCTCCGGCGCCTCGGGCATCAGCTTGCGGATGTGATCATAGGGCGAGCCGTCGAGATTGAGCTCGTCGACCTGGTGCTGGGCGAAATAGCCGACCGAGAGCTTGTCGGCCTTGGTGATCCTGCCCGAGAACGGCGCGAGCTTGCCCGCCAACAGCTTGACCAGCGTCGACTTGCCGTTGCCGTTGGAGCCGAGCAGCGCGATGCGGTCGTCGCTATCGACGCGCAGCGTCACGCGATTGAGCACCGGCTTGCCCGGCTCGTAGCCGACCGAGACGTCATCGACCGCGATGATCGGCGGCGACAGCAGCTTCTCGGGCGCCGGGAACGAGATCTCGTGAACGTCCTGGGTCACCAGTGCGGTGATCGGCTTCATCCGTTCCAGCATCTTCACGCGCGACTGCGCCTGGCGGGCCTTGGAGGCCTTGGCCTTGAAGCGGTCGACGAAATCCTGCAGGCGCTTGCGCTCATCGGCCTGCCGCTTGGCGTGCTTGGCGTCGAGCAGCTCGCGCGCGGCGCGCTGTTCCTCGAACGAGGAGTAGGTGCCCTTGTAGAGCGTCAGCTTGCCGCGATCGAGATGCAGGATCTGATCGACCGAGGTGTCGAGCAGATCGCGGTCGTGGCTAATCACGATCACTGTGCGCGGATAGTTGGCGAGATGGTTCTCGAGCCACAGCGTGCCTTCGAGATCGAGATAGTTGGTCGGTTCGTCCAGCAGCAGGAGATCGGGCGCGGAGAACAGCGTCGCCGCCAGCGCCACGCGCATGCGCCAGCCGCCGGAAAATTCCGCGCAGGGCCGCGCCTGGTCTGACGTCGAGAAGCCGAGGCCGGAGAGGATCGCCGCGGCGCGGGCGGGAGCGGAGTGGGCGTCGATGTCGACCAGCCGGGTCTGGATCTCGGCGATCCGATGCGGATCGTGCGCGGTCTCGGCCTCGCGCAACAGCGCGTCGCGCTCGAGATCGGCCTTCAGGACGACGTTGATCAGACTTTCCGGCCCGTCCGGCGCTTCCTGCGCGAGGCTGCCGATCCGCCAGCGCGGCGGCAGCGTGATGCTGCCGCTCTCGGTCGGCAGGTCGCCGCGGATGGCATGAAACAGCGTCGATTTGCCGACGCCGTTGCGGCCGACAAATCCGACGCGGGCTCCGGGCACGATTTGCACAGAACTGTGATCAATCAGGAGCCGTCCGGCGATCCGGACCGAGATGTCAGTGATGGAGAGCATGCAGCGTTGTCACCGGACCCGCTGCCAAACGCAACCCGTCTGTTGGTAAAATCTGTCCGGGCGACGGCCCCGAAAGAGCGTTTGGGCTGCCGGTCAGCCCAAAGCCAACTAGTGATGATCGCCTTCCCGTCGTTGCATCTCGTCGAGAAGCTGTTGCAGGCGGGACGACAGCGCGGGCTCCGGCCGCATGCTCTGCTGAAGCCGTTCACCCACGGCATCGCAGATGTAACGGCAGGTCTTGTGGTCGATCTGATCGGCGTCGTTGTCGATCTTGGTCATTGTCATCGTCATGGCTGGTCTCTCGGCAGATCTCTTCGATGTTTCTTGGCGAGTTCCACCTCGCGTGTTCGGCCAATGCTCGCCATGACAAGTCGCGACCCCGAATTTGGTTTCCGTTCTGCCTTACTCTCGCCTTCAGGTGGTGGGGCGCGTGGCGCCGCCGGGTTCCCAGGTGGACACGAAAAAAGCCCCGGCGCGAGGCCGGGGCTGAGGTCAGTCAGGGGAGCAGGCGATAGAGACCAGATGGATCAGTAGCAGCGGTTGACCAGGCGCCAGCGGGGACCCCACGGGGTCGGCACCACGCGGCGCACGTAGCAGCCGCCGTAGCCATATCCGTAACCGCCGTAATAGGCCGGACCACCGACGATGACGCGCGGGCCACCCCACCAGCCGTGGTGCCATCCACCGTGCCAGCCGCCATGCCAACCGCCCCATGCCGAGGCGGAGGTCGGGGCGAGCGCGGCGGCGCCGAGCGAAATTGCGGCAATGGCGGCCAGCGTAATCTTGCGTAACATGATCGTCTCCTCGAGCTATGGGCGCGCGCGGCGCGCCCGCGGTGACATCGTTTCCCGAGACGTCCTGTGAGGCTTGCGGATGGGGGGCCAGCAAGGCGTCCGATCGGTGGAGAGCCTATGCGGGTGGAGCTGAACGGCAGCGGCACGGCGCTGACAGAATGGGTTCACCTAGGTGAAATCGCGGTAAGCCGGGCGAGCCGGTCGCGGCCCCAAGGCCGAGCGAATGGCGGTTTTCGTCTTGAAAATCCATCAAAACTAAAGGCTAACGCGTCACAGGGTCGCTTGCCGTTACCCCATCGCGCCGATATAAGCCCCCGCAACTCCCAGCCACCGTTTACAAGGACGAAATCATGGCGATTGAACGCACCTTTTCGATCATCAAGCCCGATGCCACCGAGCGCAACCTGACTGGCGCGGTCAATGCGGTGATCGAGAAGGCGGGCCTGCGGGTCGTCGCGCAGAAGCGCATCCGCATGACCCGCGGCCAGGCCGAGACCTTCTACGCCGTCCACAAGGCGCGCCCGTTCTTCGGCGAGCTGGTCGACTTCATGACCTCGGGCCCGGTGGTGGTCCAGGTGCTGGAAGGCGAGGGCGCCATCCTGAAGTATCGCGACGTGATGGGCGCGACCGATCCGTCGAAGGCGGCCGAAGGCACCATCCGCAAGCTCTATGCGAAGTCGATCGGCGAGAACTCGGTGCACGGTTCGGATGCGCCGGAGACCGCGGTGATCGAGATCGCGCAGTTCTTCGCTGGTAACGAGATCGTCGGCTAACGACGTACAACTGAAAGTGACACGGTCTCCTTGAGGAGACCGTGTCGAAATAGACTGGGGAGCGGCGGACGACCGCCGCCAGGGGCGGCCGCAAGGCCGAATAGGACTCGCTGTGGACTGGCTGTGGCAGATCTTTGATCCGGCGTACATCGGCGCGTTCTTCACCGAGTTCAAGAACGAGATGGCGACGCCGACCTTCTGGGTCGCCGTCGGCAAGATCATCTGGATCAATGTCCTGCTGTCGGGCGACAACGCGCTCGTGATCGCGCTCGCCTGCCGCGGGCTCGCGCCGCGCCAGCGCCTGTGGGGCATGATTCTCGGTGCCGCCGCGGCGGTGCTGCTGCGCGTCATCTTCACCGGCATCGTCGCCAGCCTGATGGAGCTGCCTTTCCTGAAGCTGGTCGGCGGACTGGCGCTGATCGTGATCGCCGCCAAGCTGCTGGTACCGGAGCAGGAGGACGAGGACGGCGTGCAGGCGGCCTCGCATCTGTGGGCCGCGGTGCAGATCGTCGTCGTCGCCGACATCGTGATGAGCCTCGACAATGTGATCGCGGTGGCGGCTGCCGCCAATGGCAGCGTGCCGCTGCTGGTGCTCGGCCTTGCGATCAGCGTTCCCTTGATCGTTGCCGGCGCGGCGCTGATCATGGCGCTGCTCACCAAGTTGCCGATCCTGGTCTGGGCAGGCGCCGCGCTGCTCGGCTGGATCGCCGGCGACGTGATCGCGACCGATCCGGCGGTGCATCCGAAGCTCGATGCGCTGTTCGCCGGCTCGCTCGGCGCCAGGCTCGATTCCTGGCTGACGTCGCTCGGGATGTCGCCGCAATTCGCCCATGGCGGCAGCGGCGGCGAAATCACGCTCGCCGTGCTCGGCATCATCGTGGTGCTGGTGATCGGATCGCTCTGGCGCCGTCACGCGCTCCGCAAGGCCAAGCACGCCGCCAAGGCGGCGTGACCGGCTCCTGCGATCGCTCGCTTCGGGCGGGCCACGGAATCGTCAACGGAACGCATCGATCCCGGTCAGCGCGCGTCCGACGGCAAGCGTATGAATTTCATGCGTGCCTTCGTATGTCGAGACAGCCTCGAGATTGATCATGTGGCGGATCGGCGCAAATTCCAAAGTAATGCCGTCACCGCCATGCAGGGCGCGGGCTTCACGTGCGACCTCAAGACCTGCCTGAACGTTCTGAAGCTTGCCCAGGCTGAGCTGCGCGGCCGTCACGCACCCCTGTTCTCTCAGGCGGCCGAGATGAATGGCGAGCATGGTGGCGTGGCCGACCTTCGAACACATCACCGCAAGGCGCTGCTGTGTGAGCTGGAAGTTCGCCAGCGGACGGCCGAACTGTGTTCGCGCGAGCGATCGCTCCAGTGCCGCGAGGAAGCAGTCGCGCGCTGCTCCCGCCGCGCCCCAGAGAATCCCGTAGCGCGCTTCGCTGGTGCAGGAGAGGGGCGCGCGTGGGCCAAGCGCAAGGGGAAGCAACGCCGATGCCGGCAGCCGAACGTCGGAGAGGCTGAGTTCCGTGGAAGAGGAATGGCGCATCGCGACCTTGTCGCCGATGTCGACGGCGCTGAAGCCGGTGGTTCGGGTCGGGACGACGAAGCCACGAATCCCATCGTCGGTCTTCGCCCAGACGATCGCAATGTCTGCATCTACGCCATTGGTGATCCAGCGCTTGCTGCCATTCAGCACCCAGTCGGGACCGTCCCGCCGGGCCACCGTCTGCATGCCGGCGATATCGCTGCCGGCATTGGGCTCGGTCAACGCGAAGCAGCCGACAGCCTCGCCTGTGGCAAGCTGCGGCAACCATTCCGAACGTTGGTCCGGCGAACCGTACTCGGCCAGCGCGAACATCACGAGGTTGTCTTGCGTTGAAACGAGCTGCCGAAAGGCGGTGTCGCCTGCTTCGAGCTCGAGCATCTGCAAGCCGAACGAGACTGCAGGCGGGATCCGGGCGGCAGATTCCCCGATCAATCTGCCGAACATCCGGTGCCGGCCGAACAGCTTCGTCAGTTCGCGAAGGGGCGGCCTTGTCTTGAACCAATCCCGTGTATGGGGCTTCAGCTCTGTTTCGACGAACTGCCTCACGGCATCGCGTTCGCTGCGCTCCGCAGGTGTGAGCAGCAGGTCGAGTGCCAGGAAGTCCGCCGGGCTCGAAGTGTCCTTGCCATGCAGTACTTCCGGCAGCAGCCATACCTGTTCGGCGGCGTCATGTTCCACAAGCGATACGTTCGCCATTTCGAATCGTCCTCCTTTGCGAGACCGGCATTTGCCTGCGAGCGACCTGTGCATCGCGGTGGTGCGGAGGAGAACTGCCGATCTGTGCGCAGTTCCTGTGCGCAAACGCGCAGAAGTGTGGCTACGAGATGTCCCGGCTCACCTCAGGCACTGGGTTATGGTCACGAGGTGATCGATCACGACGCGGATCCGTGCCGAGCGGCCGATGTCGGGGTGATAGACGAGCCACAATTGGCGCGTGGCTTCCTCGCTTTCAGCCACGCAGCGGAGCTCCTTGCAGTCCGCCGCGAGTACGTGGGGTACGGCGGCGAGCCCCATCCCGGCGCGGGCACCCGAAATCAGGGACACCAGATCGTTGGCAAGCATCACGATGGGCCGATCTCCGGCGAACTTGCGCAACCAGCGTTGCTGCGGAGAAGCGTCAAGCGCTTCGTCATAGGCGAGAAAGACCCGATCTGGCTCGGCGACCTCGTCGAGATAAGCGTGCGCACCGTAGATGCCGTATCGCAGGTGGCCCAGGTTCCGGATCGTCAAGCCGCTGTCCTCGGGGCGTGACAGCCGCAACGCAATATCGGCTTCGCGGCGGGCGAGGCTCGCTGCGGCGGTAGCACCGAGAACGTCGAGAACGAGACCGGGATGATCCCGGCCCAGAGCCGCAAGCCGAGGAACCAGCCAGAGGCTTGCGAACGCAGGCGGCGCGCTGATCCTAACCCGGCCATTGATCGCAGCCTCACCGCCTTCGAGGCGTTGAATCGAGAAGACAGCTTCTTCGAGTGAGCCGACGCGTTCGGCGATACGTTCGCCTTCGGCCGTCAACACATATCCGCGTGGCAGGCGATCGAACAGCTTGATCTTGAGCGCGCGCTCCAGGCTGTCGATACGTCGGGCGACCGTCGAATGGTCGGCGCGAAGCCGGCGGGCGGTGGCCGAGAGATTGCCCTGGCGCACCAGTTCGGCAAAGAAACGCAGGTCATCCCAATCCATGTGCGAATTTTTGCACAGAAACTGCGCGGAGATAAGGAATTCTTGCGCGCAGGCGGTCGCCCTAGGTTGGCCTCACCATCTGGAGACCACCAATGACCCTGAGCATTGCCATGACCGCGCCCGGCGGCGTCGACGTCTTCGCGCCCGTTCGCGCGGACCTTCCACATCCGGCCGCCGATGAGGTGCGGCTGCGTCAAACCGCGATCGGCGTTAACTTTGTCGATATCTACCAGCGCATGGGGCTTTATCCCGTACCCAGCATGCCCGCCGTCCTCGGAGTCGAGGGTGCCGGCATCGTGGAAGCTGTCGGGACCGAGGTCGAGGCGTTTCGCATCGGCGATCGTGTCGCCTATGCCGGCCTGCCGCTCGGCGGCTATGCCGAAGCGCGCAACCTGCCGGCCAGCAGGCTGGTGCGCATTCCCGACGGGATCGATGACCAGACCGCAGCGGCCGCCATGTTGCGCGGCATCACTGCGCACATGTTGCTCGATCGCGTCTGCCCGGTCCGTCAGGGCATGGTGGTGCTCGTGCACGCCGCCGCGGGAGGACTCGGGTTGATCCTCACGCAGTGGGCAAAGCGGCTCGGCGCAACTGTGATCGGTACGGTCGGCTCCCCCGACAAGGCAGAGCTTGCGCGCAGCCACGGGCTCGATCACGCGATCCAGTATCGCGAGACGGATTTCGTCGCGGAGGTTCGGCGTCTAACCGATGGCGGCGGCGTCGACATCGCCTATGACGGGGTGGGCGGTGAAACGTTGATACGGACGCTCGATGCGATGAAGCCGTTCGGCAGCATCATCAGCGTCGGCCAGGCCAGCGGCTCTTTGCCGGCGATCGCGCTCGGCGAGTTGGGACCCCGTCGGTCATTGTCGCTCGCGCGGCCCAGCTTCTTTGCCTATGCCAGCGATCCAAATTCCTACGCCCGCGCTACGGCCGCCTTGTTTGAGCAACTCGGACGCGGCCTGAAGATCAAGATCGGCGCCGAGCTTCCACTGGGCGACGCTGCCAAAGCGCATCTCCGTCTCGAGCAAGGTGCAACCGTCGGGTCCATTTTGCTCAGGCCGTAACGACCGCCACAGCTCTCGAATTGAATCATCCGACAAGGAAGCCCGGTTCGATCCTGGTGGTGTCGGGAACGCTCCTAGCGCCGCACGATCGAGCCGGCGCGCCCGACGAGCCGCGCCAACTGCCTGAAGCGGCTGCCGACGCGATCGGCGACCAGATCGACCATCCGATGCTCGAACACCAGCATCAGCTTGCGGCCCTGGGTGCGGAAATGGGTCGCCGGCAGCACGCCGGTGCGCGCCGCCGTGATCAGATGCGCGACCCGGAACGCGGCGCCGAGCACGCGCGCACGCTCGTCCATCGCCGGCGTCACCAGCGAGCGGATCTGCGGCGGCGGTTCGTTCTCCTCGCTGAGGCCGGCATAGCGATAGAACACCGAGAGCGCGACGAAGGCGCGGCCCTGATGCGTGATCGAGCCGAAATTGCCGTTCATGATCAGGCTGAGGGTTTCCTCGCCGCGGTGATCGGGATGCACGCGCCAGCCGATGTCGGAGAGCAGGCAGGCGACGTGACGCAGCCTGCGGTCCTCCTCGGTCTCGCGCAGCCTGACGACCCGCACCAGGCGGTCGGTCCAGGCAGTCAGCTCCTTGGCGTGGCGGGCGGAGCGTGACAGCAGCTCGTTGAGGTTCTGCGCGGCGCAGGCGAGGCCGTCCTTGGCGCGCTCGGCCGGCGGCAGCATCTCGTAGAGCAGGCCCTCGCGCACGCCGAAGGTCGAGAACACAATGGTCTTCGGCTGGGCCACGCGGATGATGTATTCGAGCACGAGCGCGGCGTAGGCCAGCAGCGGCCGCCGCGCATCGGCGATCGATTCGATATTGGCCAGCATGTTGGTGGCCGCCAGCCGCCGCAGCCGCTGCGCGAAGTCGAGCGCATCGGCGGCCGGGATCGAATAGCCGTGCATCACCTTGAGCGGGTAGCCGCTCTGGATGATGTGGATGCGCGCCAGCGCACGCCAGGTGCCGCCGACCGCGTAGAAGGTGCGGCCGCGGCCGGTCTTGAGCTGGGCAACGCCGAGCAGCTCGTTCTTGACGATGCGTTCCGCGCGCTTGAGCGATTTGTTCGAGAGGTCCTGCAGCGCGAGGCTGCCGAGCGGCAGCGTCACGCCGCTGCGCACGCGGTTGCCCTTGACGTCGATCAGTTCGAGTGAGCCGCCGCCGAGATCGCCGACGATGCCGTTCGGATTGTGCACGCCCGAGACGACGCCGAGCGCCGACAGCTTCGCTTCACGCGGTCCGGTGAGAATCTCGATCTTGGCGCCACAGATGCGCTCGGCCTTGGCGATGAAGTCCGGACCGTTCTTGGCGTCGCGGCAGGCCGCGGTCGCGATCGCATAGACGCGGCCGACCTGCTGGATCCGGCACAGCGCGCGGAAGCGGCGCAGCGCGGTCAGCGCCTTGTTGACCGCGTCGATTGCGAGCAGGCCGGTGCTCTGCACCTCGCGCCCGAGCCCGCACAGCGCCTTCTCGTTGAAGATCGTGATGAGGCTGCACGCCATCGACTCGTAAACCACGAGACGAACCGAGTTCGAGCCGATATCGATCACAGCGACGCTGGAAGCGCGCTTCCGCGGCCGCTTCACCGGTAGGCCCCCTTAAGACGATGGCTGCTGACGCTCGTTGCGACGCGTGAGACGGCGCGGTGAAGATTCCTTGAGAGACTTACCACGGCCGGACAGACTCGGATTTGTCATAAAATAGTCATGCAGGTTGAAGGGCTCTTCGCCCTTCGCGGCCTTCATACGCGTTGACGATCCGTCGGGCAACAATTGCCAGCTCTGCTCGGTGTCCTTCAGGTTCGCGACCATGATCTGTTCGAGAACCTGCTGATGCACCGTAGGATTTTGCAGCGGACAGAGAACCTCGACGCGGCGGTCGAGGTTGCGCGGCATCATGTCGGCGGACGAGATATACACAGCAGCTTTTGTGCTCGGCAGGCCCTGGCCCATGCCGAAGCAATAGATTCGGCCGTGTTCCAGGAACCGGCCGATCACCGATTTGACGCGGATGTTCTCCGACAATCCCGGGAGGCCGGGCCGCAGGCAGCAGATGCCGCGCACCACGAGTTCGACCGAGACGCCGGCCTGCGAGGCCTCGTACAGCGCGTCGATGATGTCGGGGTCGACCAGCGCATTCATCTTCATCCAGACCGCGCCCGGCCGTCCGTGCTTGACGTGGGCGATCTCGCCATGGATGTGCTCGATGATCCGCTTGCGCAGCGTCAGCGGCGACACCGCCATCTTCTCGATGTCGCTCGGCTCGGCATAGCCGGTGATGTAGTTGAAGACCCGCGCGACGTCGCGACCGATGATCGGATCCGAAGTGAAGTAGGAGAGGTCGGTGTAGATGCGCGCGGTGACCGGATGATAGTTGCCGGTGCCGGTGTGCACATAGGTCGTGAGGTTGCCGCCCTCGCGGCGCACCACCATCGACAGCTTGGCATGCGTCTTCAGTTCGATGAAGCCGTAGACCACCTGCACGCCGGCCCGCTCGAGGTCGCGCGCCCAGCGGATGTTGGCTTCCTCGTCGAAGCGCGCCTTGAGTTCGATCAGCGCGGTCACCGACTTGCCGGCTTCGGCGGCCTCGGCGAGCGCACGCACGATCGGCGAGTTGTTCGAGGTGCGATAGAGGGTCTGCTTGATCGCGACCACGTCGGGATCGCGCGCAGCCTGCTGCAGGAACTGGACGACGACGTCGAAGGATTCGTAGGGGTGGTGGACCACGAGGTCCTTCTGGCGGATGGCAGCGAAGATATCGCCGCCATGGTCGCGCACGCGCTCGGGGTGGCGCGGCACGTAGGGCGGGAATTCGAGGTCGGGGCGATTGAGGCGGGTGAGCTGCGACAGCTCGTTCATCGCCAGCACGCCGTCGACCAGGATCACTTCATCGTCGGCTGCCGACAATGCGTGCTGCACGAAAATGCGCAGCTCTTCGGGCATCGAGGCCTCGATCTCGAGCCGGATCACCGACCCGCGCCGGCGGCGCTTCAGCGCGGTCTCGAACAGGCGCACGAGGTCTTCGGCCTCTTCCTCGATTTCGAGCTCGGAGTCCCTGATGATGCGGAATGCACCCTGGCCCTTGACGGTGTAGCCGGGGAACAGGCGGCCGATGAACAGACCAGTGGCCTGCTCGAGCGTGATCAGCCGCGCCGGAGCTCCTTCCTTTGTGGTGGGAATACGGATGAAGCGGTCGATCTTGCCGGGCATGCGGATCAGCGCGTTCATCGCCTTGCCGTCGGAGATCCGCGACAGCTGCAGCGCGACCGTGAAGCCGAGGTTCGGGATGAACGGGAAGGGATGCGCCGGATCGATCGCCAGCGGGGTCAACAGCGGAAAGATGTTGTGGAGGAAGTGATCCTCGATCCAGGCGCGCTCGGACTTGGTGACGTCGCGCCCATCGACTAGCTGGATGCCGACCTTGGACAGGATGTCACGAAGGTCGCTCCAGATCGCCTGCTGGTCGGAGGCGAGCTGCGACACCGTCTTGTTGATCATGACGAGCTGCTCGGCCGGCAGCAGGCCGTCCGGGCTGCGCTCGGCGATACCCTCGCGGACCTGCGCCTTGATGCCGGCGACGCGCACCATGAAGAATTCGTCGAGATTGTTCGCCGAAATCGACAGGAAGCGGACCCGCTCCAGCACGGGATGGCCTGTGTTGACCGATTCCTCGAGCACCCGGCGGTTGAAGTGCAGCCAGGAGAGCTCCCGGTTGATGAAGCGCTCGGGGCTGCTCGCGATCGCGGGGACGGGCGGGAGCTCCGCCTCTTTCTCTTTGATTTCAGTTGCTTGTGCGGAGTCCATCAAGTGCTGGTCCAATTCGGGGCAGGGGGCCGGAGCGGTCTAGCCGAAGGCCGCAGAGACCATGTGATATTGCGATGACGTTTCGATGACATTGATGTTCCGCCCGCCCGCGCCGTCAAGCCGCAGGTCGGGTCAGGCGTCCCGCAACAGCTCCGCCGCCAGCGCCCGGGTGACCGGCCGGCCGAGCCGCAGCGCCTCGGTATCGAGCAGCTCGACCGCCTGGCGGACGGCGGTATAGGAGCGCTCGATCCGGTTGGTCAGGTAGCTGACCAGCGGTTCGTCCACGCTCATCTGGCGGTCGGCGCAGAATTTGACGATCAGGCCGCGGAACAGCTGGTCGTCGGGCGGCAGCAGCGTCACGATCGGCACCGCGCGAAGCCGCGACCGCAGATCGCGCAGCTCGATCTCGAATGCCGACGGCGGGACGCGCGCCGTGATCAAAACGAAGGCATCGTCCTGGCGCGCCAGATTCATCAGGTGAAACATCGCGCGCTCGTCGAAATCCGACGGCCGCAGATCCTCGATCACCAGCGCGCCGGTCGCAAGCGCCGTCGGCACCGCCTCTGCCGTCAGCGCATGCGCCGCGGTCGAGCGGGCGCCGGCGCTCTCGGCCCAGATCGCGGCGAGGTGGCTTTTGCCTGAGCCGCCGGGCCCGACCAGCAGCATGATTCGGTTCGGCCAGTCGGGCCAGCCGTCGATCAGTGCCAGCGCGGCTTCGTTGGCGGGCCCCTCGAGGAAATCGTCGCGGGTCAGTTTCTCCTCGTGCGGCAGGGCCAAGGCCAATTGACGAGGTTGAACGCTACCGGCCACGCAAGTCTCCAAACCACTTCATTCTAGCATGATCCCTGCGCAAACGCTTCGCGTTTGTCGCGGAAAAACCGGTTTCCACTTTTCCGGATCGTGCCTACCGAGCCTCGATCGTGCTCATGTGCCGCACCCACTCCACGAGATAGAGGGACACCGAACCCAAAGTAAAGATCGTGACCAGGCCCATCAGGATCCAGTCGTAGGGATGCGGCTCGAAGCCGAAGCCGAGCGAGGCCAGCACCAACGCCGCGAAGCCGACCTGCGCCACCGTGTTCAGCTTCGACACCATCAGCGGCTTCATCTCGACCGGCTTGTCGAACAACCATGACACAATCACGGCGGAGACGATCATGATGTCGCGCGACACCACGAGAATTACGATCCAGCGCGGCACTGCGCCCCAGATTCCGAGCGCGACATAGATCGACACCAGCAGCGCCTTGTCGGCGAGCGGGTCGAGCAGGGCGCCGAGCTCGCTCGTCATGTTGAAGCGCTTGGCAAGGAAACCGTCGACCGCGTCCGAGACGCCGGCGATCACGAAGATCGCGAATGCGATCTCCATCTGGCTGGACACGATGGCCCAGACGATCACCGGCACCAGGATGATGCGGCCGAGGGTAATGATGTTCGGAATGCTCAACTTGAATCGCTTCCCGGCTAGAAGCCTGATTTTACTCGATATCCGGCTCTTTTCAGCTGCGGCCTTGTGTTATCTACATAGTATCGCGGCAGCATCGCCGCGAGCCATTGCGCGGGGGCGGAATTCCTCGTAACCAGCCCCTGATCATCTGGAATTGGGCATGACCGAGCGCAAAAACGGGCTCACTTACGCGGATTCGGGCGTCGATATCGACGCCGGCAATCGTCTGGTCGATCTGATCAAGCCGATGGTACGGGCCACCGCACGGCCCGGCGCGGACGCCGAGATCGGCGGATTCGGCGGGCTGTTCGACCTCAAGGCCGCGGGCTTCAAGGATCCTGTCCTGGTGGCCGCGACCGATGGCGTCGGCACCAAGCTGAAGATCGCGATCGAGACCGGCATCCATAGCGGCATCGGCATCGACCTGGTCGCGATGTCGGTCAACGACCTCGTCGTGCAGGGCGCGGAACCGCTGTTCTTCCTCGACTATTTCGCCTGCGGCAAGCTGCACCCGGAGGCCACCGCGCAGATCGTCGCAGGTATCGCCGAGGGCTGCCGCGAATCCGGCTGCGCGCTGATCGGTGGCGAGACCGCCGAGATGCCCGGCCTCTACAAGGATGGCGATTACGACCTCGGCGGCTTCGCGGTCGGCGCGGCCGAGCGCGGCACCCT
This sequence comes from Bradyrhizobium sp. UFLA03-84, assembly GCF_002289535.1. NCBI lineage: Bacteria > Pseudomonadati > Pseudomonadota > Alphaproteobacteria > Hyphomicrobiales > Nitrobacteraceae > Bradyrhizobium > Bradyrhizobium sp. UFLA03-84. The sequence goes on from NZ_NSJY01000014.1 coordinate 911,470, forward strand.
GCTGCCGACCGGGGACATCGCGGCGGGCGACGCCGTGATCGGGCTTGCGTCCTCGGGCGTGCACTCCAACGGCTATTCGTTGGTGCGCAAGCTCGTCGAGCTGTCCGGCGTGGCCTATGACGCGCCGGCGCCGTTCGCGCCGGTCATGACGCTCGGTGCGGCGCTGCTGACGCCCACGAAGCTTTACGTGAAATCCTGCCTGCGCGCGATCCGCGACACCGGTGCGGTGAAGGGCCTCGCCCACATCACCGGCGGCGGCTTCACCGACAACATTCCGCGCGTGCTGCCGAAGCATCTCGGCGTCGGCATCGACCTGGCGCGGCTGCCGGTGCTGCCGGTGTTCAAATGGCTGGCCGAGCAGGGCGGCATCGCCGAGCTCGAGCTGCTGCGCACCTTCAACTGCGGCATCGGCATGATCGCGATCGTCAAGGCCGATGCGGTCGATGCGGTGACCGAAGCCTTCACCGCCGGCGGCGAGACCGTGACGCTGCTCGGCGAGGTGATCGAGGCCAAGGGTGAGCATCGGGTGGTCTATAACGGTCATCTCGATCTCTCGCGATGAAGCGCCGTACAGCCATCCTGATCTCCGGCCGCGGCTCCAACATGGCCGCGCTGATCGAGGCTGCGAAGGCTGCGGACTTTCCGGCCGAGATCGCGGTCGTGATCTCCAACCGCGCCGACGCGCCCGGGCTGGAGAAGGCTGCCGCGAGTGGCATTCCGACCGTCGTCATCGCAAGCAAGCCGTTCGGCAAGGATCGCGCCGGTTTCGAGGCGGTGCTGCAACAGGCACTCGACGACAACAAGGTCGAGCTGATCTGCCTCGGCGGCTTCATGCGGCTGTTCACCGCCGACTTCGCCCGGCACTGGTACGGCCGGATGCTCAACATCCATCCCTCGCTGCTGCCGTGTTTTCCGGGCCTCGATCCGCACGGCCAGGCGCTGCGTGCAGGGGTCAAGCTGTCCGGCGCGACGGTGCATTTCGTGATCCCGGAGACCGATGCCGGACCGATCGTGATGCAGGGTGCGGTCATGGTGGCTGACGACGACACGCCCGAGACGCTCGCCGCACGCGTGATCACCATCGAGCACCGCATCTATCCGGAGGCGCTGCGGCTTTTGGCGAGCGGCCGGCTCAAGCTCGACGGCGATCGCTGCAGCACGGAAGGCAGCACTACAACCGACGGAACGCTGATCGCGCCGGCGCCCTAGTCTACGCTCGTGCCGCTGGAAAATCCCCCGGGTGATGCGGCCGAGGGAGGCATCAGGATGAATTCCGCCGACAGCCGCGTTCAGTGAACCTTGAGGTTCTCTGCCGACGCCTTGCCGCGGTTCTCCACCAGCTCGTACTCGACGGTCTGGTTCTCGTTGAGTGTGCTGAGGCCTGCGCGTTCGACCGCCGAGATGTGGACGAACACATCCTTGTCGCCGACGGCCGGCTTGATGAACCCGTAACCTTTGGTCGGGTTGAACCATTTGACGGTACCCTTCGGCATCGTCTCTCTCCCAGTCTAGACATAAAAAAGACGCGGCCACGTTTTCCACGTGCCACGCCACAAGCGCGCTTTCCGCTGTCTGTTCAATTCCCGGGTCTTCAGATCCAAAGTCTTCAAGTCCGAAGTTTCGCCTGTCGAAGTCTTGTACGTCGAAGGCTTGTGTATTGAAGCCTTGGATATCAACGTCGTGAAACGCACAGTCGAACGGCCGCAATCCGATTGTGAAGGGATTGCAACACGAAAATTGCGCCTTAGCAAGCGCGGTGGTTTTGCCTGACGCAACCTCAGCCTGTGCCGATCGAACTCAAGGCCCAGCTATTCGGCCATTGGCCGACGGTCGGATGGAACCCGGTGCGCTAGCCCCGATCCACCCGCACCACGCGGCCCTTGTCGATCGCGAGCGCGAGCTGGCCGTGCTTGAGCTTGAGTGCCGCCTCGCCGAACAATTCGCGCCGCCAGCCGTGCAGGGCGCCGACCTCGGCCTGATCGCTGGCTGCGATCTGCTCGAGATCGTCGACGGTGGCGATCACCTTGCTGGCGACGCCGTGGCGTTCCGAGGTCATGCGCAGCAGCACCTTGAGCAGTTCGACGGTGGCCGCGCCGTTGGAATTGTTTCTCGGCTTTTCCAGCTTGGGCAGCGTCGCCTGGTCGCGGGCCAGCCCGCGCTGCACCGCGGCGATGATGTCGGCGCCCCATTTCGAGCGCTCGAAGCCCTTCGGCAGCGAGCGCAGGTTGCCGAGCTTCTCCAGCGAGGTCGGCGCATGGGTGGCGATGTCGCCGACCGCATCGTCCTTGAGCACGCGGGAACGCGGCACGTCGCGGCTCTGCGCCTCCTGCTCGCGCCAGGCCGCGACCTCGATCAGCACCGCGAGCTCGCGCGGCTTGCGCACGCGGGTCTTGAGCCGCTCCCAGGCACGCTCGGGATGGAAGTCGTAGGTTTTCGGCGAGGTCAGGATCTCCATCTCCTCGCTGACCCAGTCGCTGCGGTCGCGCTTGCGCAAATCGGCATCGAGCGCTGCGAACACTTCGCGCAGATGGGTGACGTCGGAGACCGCGTAATGCAGCTGCTCCTCGCTCAGCGGACGGCGCGACCAGTCGGTGAAGCGATGGGTCTTGTCGGGGCGGTGGCCGGTGACGCGATCGACCAGCTGGTCATAGGCGATGCTGTCGCCATAGCCGAGCACCATGGCCGCGACCTGGGTGTCGAAAATCGGATGCGGGATCGTGCCGGACAGGTGCCAGACGATTTCGATGTCCTGTCGCGCGGCGTGGAAAACCTTCAGCACGGCCTCGTTCGACATCAGTTCGAAGAACGGCTTGAGGTCGATGCCGGGCGCCAGTGCGTCGACCACGACGGCTTCATCCGCACTTGCCATCTGCACGACGCAGAGCAGGGGATAGTAGGTCGTCTCCCGCAGGAACTCGGTGTCGACGGTGATGACCTTGTGTTGGGCGAGCCGATCACAGGCGGCGGCGAGGTCGGAGGTCGTGCTAATCAGATCCATGAACTGTCCATGACGGCTTGACCACACGCGTTCTGCCGAAAGGGCAGCTATGTCAAGGGTCTTGCAGGGATTTTGGCCCTGCACGGGGTGAGGGACAGGGCTTTTTTGAATTGATTGGACGTGATTCGAGGGGGTTTTCGGCCTGATCCTGCCGCGAATTCGTCCGTCGTCCTGGCGAAAGCCAGGCAAACTTAGGGCGCCGAACAGGGCGATCACTGGCGAGTTGATATGGCCCCGCGTTCTCGCGACACGGGATCGGCGCCATCAAGACCTAACGCAGCCGGGCCTCGATATCGCGGATCGCCTGACGCAGCGGGCCGTTGCAGCGCGCGATCCCGTCCGCAGCGGTCAGCGCCTTGGTCATCCAGATGACCGAGGCGCAGCCGATCACCTGCCTGTCGCGGCGGATCGGCATCGCGATGGTGCCGGTGTGAGGCCAGATCCGGCCACCCTGGCGCACCGCATAGCCCCGGCGGCGGATGCCCACGAGCTGCTTCTCGGTTGCGGCGCGATCCGTGAGCTCGCCTGACGTCTCCAGCAGATCGAGCAGCAGGGCGCGCTCGCGCGCTGCGGTGAATGCGAGGTAGGCGAGACCCGCGGAGCTCGCGAGCAGGGGAATGCGCACGCCAACCATGCTGCGATCGATCGACATCGGCGCGAAGCGATGGGTGGATTCGCGCACCACCATTCGCACGCCTTCGAGCGTCGTAACGTCACTCGGCCAGAGGATCTTGCGCGTGAGATCGAAGATCACGGGCGCCGCCGCGGCCCCGAGCCATTGCTCGTCCTCGAACCCGTCCGAGAGCTCGCGCACTTTCAGGAGTAACGTGAACCGGTCATCGGACCGGCTCTGCATGATGTAGCCGGTGTCGATCAGGGTTTTCAGCGAGCGATAGACCGTGGCCCGCGGCAGGCCGGTTTCCCGCGCCAGGGTCAGCGCGGTGGCGGATGCGTGGCGGTTCAGCGCGGCGAGCACGGCAAGGCCGCGGCCGAACGCGCGGATCGGTTTGACGTCCATCGATGTTCACCTGGTGAACAGAATTGCCATCGTCGTTGCACGGCTCACGACCGGCTGGCAAGCCCTATCGCAACGGAAAGGGAAACGCATGGACGGGCCGCAACGCGCAGAAGGGCTTTATGACGTCGCCATCATCGGGCTGGGCCCGGTCGGCGCCACGCTCGCCAATCTGCTGGCGGTTGACGGGCTCAGTGTGATCGCACTCGAGCGCGAAACCGAACCCTATGCGCTGCCCCGCGCCGTGCACTTCGACGACGAGGTGATGCGGGTGTTCCAGACTATTGGTCTGGCGGACGAGATATTGCCGTTCACCCACGTCTCCCCCGGCATGCATTTCGTCGATGGTGACGGGCGCCTTTTCCTCGACTGGTCGCGGCCGCTGGAGATCGGTCCGAACGGATGGAACATCAGCTATCGCTTCCACCAGCCCGAACTCGAGCGCGTGCTGCGGGCTGGCGCGCGGGCGCATGCATCCGTCAACATCCGCTTGCGCGCCGACGCCTTTGCGATCGATCAACGCAGCGATCACGTCGCGATCCGCTTTGAAAGCGTCGCCAATGGCAAGCTCGAGGAGGCGCGGGCGCGCTACGTCGTGGGTTGCGACGGCGCGCGCTCACTGGTCCGCCGGCTGATCGGTTCGGAGATGGACGATCTCGGCTTTCACGAGCCCTGGCTGGTGATCGACGCGATCCTGAAGCGGCCGATGCCGGAGCTCGGCGACTACAGCGTTCAGTTTTGCGACGCGCGCCGTCCAGCGACCTATGTCCGCAGCGTCGGCAATCGCCGACGTTGGGAAATCGCGATCATGCCGGATGACGATGCGCGGCGGATCACCGATCCGGAAAATGTCTGGAAGCTATTGGCGCGCTGGATCACTCCCGATGACGCCGACCTGGAGCGCGCGGCGGCCTACAGTTTTCATTCGGTCATTGCTTCGACCTGGCGCCGCGAGCGGTTGTTGATCGCCGGTGATGCCGCGCACCAGACCCCGCCGTTTCTCGGGCAGGGGATGTGCGCCGGCATTCGCGATGTGGCCAATCTGGCCTGGAAGCTCGGGCGGGTGATCCGTGGCGAGGCGAACAATGCCTTGCTGAACAGCTACCAGACTGAACGCCACCCGCACGTTCGCGAGTATGTCGAGCTTGCGGTCCGGCTCGGAAGCCTGATCAACGCGACGCGCAGCGAGGATCGGGAGGCGGACGCAGAACCACGACGGATGGCGACCATCAAGCCGCGGCTCGGACCGGGCCTGTTCCGGCGCGAGTGCGCCATTGCGGGCACGCCGGTCCCGCAGCCGATGCTCTCGACCGGACGCCGGCTCGACGATCACGTCGGATATCGAATTGCCGTGTTAGCGCGGCCGGACTTTCTGGATGGACTTGATCACGCGGCCCGCGACCGCTGCAGCCGGCGCGGCATCACCCTGGTCGCAGATGGCCAGGGTCCGCTTAGCGATTGGCTCGACAGCATCGGGGCGCATGCAGCGCTGGTTCGGCCGGATCGATACATTGTTGGTTTGGCGGAGACCCCGCAGCAATTGTCGGCGCTGGTCGACAGCATGAGCCAGGAGGATTTTGGATGAAACTCGCGTCGTTCTCGACCGCCGATGGAGGCGGCTATGGCTGCGTTGTCGGTGACGGCATCGTCACGCTGTCGACGGCATTTGGCGACCGCGCGCCGACCCTGCGCGATCTCCTCGCAGGCGGATTGCTTGGCGAGGCCGCTGCACTTGCAAAGGCATCGACGCCGGACCTTGCTTTGAGCGACGTCGCCTTCGAACCGGTCATCCCCAATCCCGACAAGATCATCTGCGTCGGCCTCAACTACCGCGACCACGTCGCCGAGACCGGCCGCACGGTCACGGACAAGCCGGCGCTGTTCGCGCGCTACGCCGGCAGCCAGATCGGCCATCTTGCGCCGCTGGTGAAGCCCAGGGCCTCCGACGAGTTCGACTACGAGGGCGAACTCGCCGTTATCATCGGCAGGGGCGGGCGGCACATCGCGCCGCATGCGGCGCTGGCGCATGTCGCGGGCTATGCCTGCTACAACGAGGGCAGCATCCGCGACTGGCAGCGTCACACCAGCCAGTTCCTCTCCGGCAAGACCTTCGCGGGCACCGGCGCATTCGGGCCGTGGATGGTGACAAGCGACGAGATCGCCGATCCCTCTAAGCTCAAGCTGGAGACGCGGATCAACGGGCAGGTGGTGCAGCACACCACGACGGATCTCCTGATCACCGATATCCCGCATTTGATCGCCTACATCTCGACCATCCTGCCGCTGCTGCCCGGCGACGTGATCGTGTCTGGCACGCCGGGCGGTGTCGGCGCCAAGCGCAACCCGCCGCTCTGGATGAGGCCCGGCGACGTCGCCGAGGTCGAAATCTCGGGGATCGGCGTGCTGCGCAATCCGGTGGTGGCGGAAGCGATGTGACGGGAGGGAGCCATGGAAACTGCATCGGAAATCAACGCGCTCGGCTATATCGGCATCCAGTCGCAGCGGCTCGAGGACTGGTCCGGCTTCGCGACCAGGCTGCTCGGCATGCAGCCGGTCGATCGTGGCGGCGGCACGCGTGCCTTCCGGATGGACGACCGGAAGCAGCGCCTGGTGGTGAGCGATCGGGACGGCGACGATGCCGGCTTCTTCGGATGGGAGGTCACTGATGCCGCCGCGCTTGAACGGCTGGCGGCGCGGCTGGAGCGGCACGGCACCGCGGTTCATCGCGGCACCCGTCAGCTCGCGGACGAACGGCACGTCGCCGATCTGATCAGCTTCCGCGACCCCGCCGGCAATCCGCTGGAGGTTTTCCACGGCCCTGCGATCGCAGACACGCCGTTCGCGCCGGCGCGGCCCATCTCGGGATTCAAGACCGGGCCGCTCGGCATGGGCCATGTCGTGCTGAATGTCGAGGATGTCGAACCGCTGTTGCCGTTCTATCGCGATCTGCTCGGCTTCAGGGTCAGCGACTACGGGCTGACGCCGTACAAACTGTATTTCTTCCACGTCAACGGCCGTCACCACAGCTTTGCGATGGTCGGCTCAGGCCGGCGCGGGCTGCATCACTTCATGGTCGAACTCTACAGCCTCGACGACGTCGGACAGGGCTACGATCTGGCGCAACTCGACGAGGGCCGGGTCGCCTTCACGCTCGGCCGGCACACCAACGATTTCGTGACCTCGTTCTACGCCACGACGCCCTCTGGCTTCTTCGTCGAATATGGCTGGGGCGGCCGCGTCATCGATCCCGCCACCTGGCAGCCGCACGAGACCTTCGACGGCCCAAGCTTCTGGGGCCACGACCGGCTCTACATGGAGCCGGAGAGCCGCGCGCGTCTGCGCGAGATGCGGCTGTCGGCCGCCGCGCGCGGCGTGCGCGCGCCGGTGCCGGATTGTCCGTGGCTCGACGCGGTGACCGGGCGCGGCACATCAGTCCAGAAAACATAAGACAGGGGAGGCACTGATGGCCGGGAAACCAAGCCTGATCGTCCGATTGCTGGGTGGCGCAATGCTGCCGATGCTCGCAATTGTGGCGCTGTCGGGCAGCGCGTCGGCCGAGATCAAGGGCGATGCAATCCGCGTCGGCGTGCTGACCGACATGAGCGGTATCTTCGCAACCGCGATGGGGCCGGGCTCGGTCGAGGCGGCGCGGATGGCTGCCGAGGATTTCGGCGGCAAGATCAACGGCAAGCCGATCGAGATCCTGCAGGCCGACCACCAGAACAAGGCCGACGTGGCGTCGGCAATCGCGCGGCGCTGGTTCGACCGCGAGGGCGTTCAGGCCATCGCCGACGGCGGCAGTTCCGGCGCGGCGCTCGCCGTGCAGGAGCTGGTGCGCGAGAACAAGCGAGTGTTCCTGGTCTCGGGCGCGGGCGCCGTCGAGCTGACGGAGAAGGCCTGCGCGCCGACCAGCGTGCAGTGGACGCATGATGCGGCTTCGACGGCCAATGCGGTCGTCGCCGGCGTGTCGAAGACCGTGCAAGGTTCGTGGTTCTTCATCACCGCGGACTATGCGTTCGGGCACGCGGTGGAGGAGATCGCGCGGGCCAAGCTCGACAAGCTCGGCGTCAAGGTCGCCGGCAGCGTCAAGACCGCGCTCAACACCGCTGATTTCGCTTCCTTCTTGCTGCAGGCGGAGGCCAGTGGCGCCAAGGTGCTGGCGCTGAACGCGGCTGGCGACAATGTCACGATCATGAAGCAGGCACAGGAGTTCGGTTTCGCGCAGCAGGGCATCGCGGTGGTTCCGATGACGTTCCAGAACGTCGACATCGTTGCTGCCGGGCTGTCGGTCGCGCAGGGCGACCTGATCGCGACCAGTTTCTTCGAGGATGTTTCGCCGGCGGCGCGCAAATGGGCCGATGCGTTCTTTGCCCGGCGCAAGGCGATGCCGTCGCAGATCCAGGCCGGGGTCTATTCGGCCGTCCGGCACTATCTGCAGGCGGTGAAGGACACGAATTCAGACGACGGCGAGATCGTCATGGCGAAGATGAAGGCGACGCCGGTGGCGGACGCCTATACGCCGCAGGGGACGATCCGCGCGGACCAGCGCATGGTGCACGACCTCTATCTCGTGCAGGTCAAGACACCAGCGGAATCGAAGGGGCCGTGGGACGTGGCCAAGCTCGTCACCACGATCCAGCCGGACGAGGCGTTTCGCTCGCTCGAGGAGAGTAAGTGCCCGTTGGTGGGGCGTTGAGAACTGCGATCGGCGCGTTCCGACTTGCGAGGCGAGTCACGGGTGCCGCAACATAAGACGGCAACCGGAAGTCGAATTGCAGTAGGAGCCGCCGTGATCGCGACACGGCCAGAGGCTGGAGCATTGCCGCGATGCCGTGCTCGACGACATCAACAGCATCATCGAAACCAATTGGCTGACAGCGGAGAGATTCTGGTCGCGCCAGCACTCGCCGTTCAAACCGGACCACGGCCTAGTCCTGCTTCATGACGGCGGTACATGCGTGGCCTACATGATCATCCAGCGTCTGGCCGTTGACGGCACGCCGGTCATCTATCTGTCGGGCACCGCAGTCCGCGACACCTATCGCGGCAGTGGCTTCTTCAAGCGGATGTCTTCAGTTCGTCATTCCGGGCCAGCCCGAAGGGCTGAGCCTGGAATCCATTGGGCCGCAAACCGCGTAGATCAATGGATTCCGGGCTCTCGCTTCGCGAGCCTCGGAATGACGTGGGAGGTTGCCGTGCGGACTTGCGCCATCCGGCACATCAATGATTGGCGATCCGCCCGGCCTCGGCCGGCGCGGCGATGTTGCCCGGGTTGATCCGCGCGTCGCCGGCGCGAATGCGCGACGGCCATCCATATCGTGAGGCCAGCGTCGTGAGCCCGTCCCTGACACGATAATGCGCGGGAGCCTCGAGGAAGCGCCAGACGAACCACGCCAGCACCACCATGCCGGCCACGACAAGCGTGGTCGAGAGCGCATTCGGCGCTGGGGTGATCAGCAGCAGGATCACGTAGCCGAGCTGCAGGTGCAGCAGATAGAGCGGATAGGTGATGCCGCCCACCGCCCGGACGACGCTGTCCGGCAGCAGCACGGACTTGATCCGGGTGGCGGCGAACACGATGGCGAGCGAGACGATGCAGATCGCCGCCACGACGCGCGGATCGAAGCTGCCGTGGGTGTGGACGCCGAGTCGCTCCAGCTTGTGCACGGCCTGGAACGTCGCCGTTCCCATCGCCAGCGTCAGCAGGCTGTAGAGTCTCATGTCGCGCCGTCCGCGGTAATGCTCATAGATCAAGAGGCCAACGGCGAAGAAGCCGCTGTCGTCGGCCATGAAGAGCTTCTCGAACAGCGGGACATCCAGCGTCAGCTCGTTGGCGAAGGTGATGGCGATCCACACCACGATGATGGTGTCGATCCGCCGTGGGAATACGCCCCAGGCTAGGAACAGCGCGACCCAGGCGTAGAACACGACCTCGATCACCAGCGACCAATAGGCGTCGTCCATGTAGGGCTGACCGAGCATCGGCGCGGCGATGATCAGGTTCGCCAGCCACTGTCCCCACGTCACCTGAAACCAGGGGTAGCCCAGGAGAAGGGTCACCAGGAAGGTCAACGTCATGCAGATGACGAAGGTCGGATAGATCCGGCTGAAGCGGGCGATCGCGAAGCCGACCGGCGTGCGGCCTTCCGCCGAATAGGCGATGACGAAGCCCGAGATCGCGAAGAACACGGGAACGCCGAGGAAGCCGTACTGGGCGACCGGGGCGAGGTAGGGCATCGCCACCTTCTGAACCCCGTGCGATGCAGTGCCCCAGAAGCCGTAATGGTACAGGATCACGGCCCCGACCGCGGCGAGCCGCAGCAGGTCCAGCACAGGAACCCGGGTCGGATCCGGTTGTTTGGCAACGCTCGGCATACGCCCGTTATCATGGCGGCGAGGCATGAAGGCGTTCTTAATCCGGCCGGCGAGGCGGCCGGCACGGCCGTTCACGATTGCAGGAGCCCGGCGGCGATGCCGGCGGCGGCGCTGAGGACGACCACCGCGAGCGGCGGCGCCCGCCAGGCCGTGAGCAGCACGAAACCGGCCAGCGCGATGCCGAAATCGAGCGGACGCTGCACGCTGCTGGTCCAGACCGGATTGTAGAGCGCCGCGCCGAGGATGCCGACCACGGCGGCGTTGACGCCGCGCATCATCGCCTGTGCCGTGGCCTGCTTGCGGAAGCTGTCCCAGAACGGCAGTGCGGCGAGCAGGACCAGGATTCCCGGGATGAAGATGCCGATCAGGCCTGTGACCGCGCCCGGCAGTCCGCCGATCACGGCGCCGAGATAGGCGGCGAAGGTGAACAGCGGGCCCGGCACGGCCTGTGCGGCGCCGTAGCCGGTCAGGAACGCATCGTCGCCGATCCAGCCCGGCGTCACCACGGCTTCGCGCAGCAGCGGCAGCACGACGTGACCGCCGCCGAACACCAGCGCGCCGGAGCGGTAGAACGCCTCGAACAGGCCGAGGCCGGGCCAGGTCCGGGCGAGCAGCGGCAATCCGACCAGCAGGGCAAGGAACAGGATCAGCGCTGCGACGCCAACACGCCGCGACACCGGCATCGCAATATGGGTGGCGCCATTGGCGGTTTGCGCCCGGCAGAACCAGAGCCCGGCGATGGCGCCGAGCACGATGGCGCCGATCTGCGCGATCGACGAGGCGCTCGTCAGAATGACCAGCGCCGCCACCGTCGCTATCGATGCGCGCTCACGGTCGGGACAGAGCGAGCGCGCCATGCCCCAGACGGCCTGGGCCACGATTGCGACTGCGACCAGCTTGAGGCCATGCACCAGTCCGACGCCGGCCGGTCCGCTCAATCCGCTCGCGCCATAGGCAAACAGCACCAGCGCAATCGCCGACGGCAGCGTGAAGCCGGTCCAGGCCGCCAGCGCGCCGAGATAGCCCGCGCGCATCAGCCCGAGCGAAAAGCCGACCTGGCTGCTCGCCGGGCCCGGCAGGAATTGGCAGAGCGCGACCAGATCCGCATAGGCCTGCTCGTCGAGCCAGCGCCGGCGGGTGACGAATTCGTCGCGGAAATAGCCGATATGGGCGATCGGGCCGCCAAAGCAGCTGACGCCGAGCTTGAGAAAGATCAGCAGTACCTCGAGCGGCGAATGCGCGGCGGCGGGCGTCGTGTTCGAGTGCTGGATGTCGGTGTCGTTCAAGCGCCGTCAATTCCCTGGCTTACGTCCCGCGTGAGGACTCATCAGGGCAACGATATCGCGATTTGGTGACGCCTGAGCGCGATATTAGCTGGTTGCAGCGAAATAGATGGGCGCCATGCGACCGATACGCCGGTGGCCATCGCGATGGCTCACTCGTAGCGCATGTTCTTCGATGGCCGGCGCGCCGCAGGCATCGCCAGAACGACCAGACACAGCGCGATCATCGCGAGCCCCATAAATTCAAATGCAAATGCGTCCACGGGCCGTTCTCCCCCCCATCAGAAACAGTTAGACTTGTTGGGGGAGCGTTGACGCGCTGTTAAGCCTTATGGTTACCGCCGCGAGCCTCCCGGCATGGTGCAGGGTGAGTTAACGCTCACGACGCGGCATCGCGGGAACCGAGTGCACGCTAGGCCACGAGCTTCGGCAGCGCGGCGGCGAGCGCGTCGACCGCAAGGCGGACCTTGAGCGGCAGGCGCGGCGTCGGCAGCCACAGCGCGTGGCAGTCATAGGGCAGTTCACCTTCGTTGCCGAGAACGCGGACCAGCGCGCCGCGTTCGAGGCGTTCGCGCACCAGCCAGGACGGCAACCACGCCAGCCCCATGCCGCGCGCGGCGGCGTCGGCGATCGCTTCGAGATCGTCGAACTTGTGGCGGCCTGCCGGCCAGACCTCGTGCGGGGGCTGACCATCGCGCGGGAACAGCCATGGGCGAAGCCGCCCGGAGCGGCGATAGACCAGCGCCTGGTGCTGGCCGAGTTCGTCGAGCGTTCGCGGCCTGCCATGTGCCTTCAGATAGGCGCGCGAACCGCACACCACCATGCGTTGGCGCGCGATGCGCCGCGTGATCACGCTCGCCTGCTCGGTGAGCTCGCCGGTCCTGATCGCAAGGTCGTAGCCGCCCTCCATCAGATCGGCGACCGGGTCGCCGAACGAGAGATCGAGCTCCAGCGCTGGATATTTCTGCGCCAGCTTGAGCAGCAGCGGCGCCACGCAGTGCCGGCCGAGCAGCGCCGGCATGGTCACCCGCAGCCGCCCGCGCGGTTCGGACAACGCGTCGGCCGCGATCGCGTCGGCCGCTTCCGCCTCGGCAAGCACGGCGCGGCAGCGCTCGTAATAGGCCTGTCCGAATTCGGTCAGGCTTTGACGCCGCGTGGTGCGGTGGATCAGGCGAACGCCGAGCCGCTGTTCGAGGAAGCGGACGTGCTTGCCGACCATCGGTCCGGACATCTCGAGCGCGTCGGCCGCGGCCGCGAACGAGCCGAGATCGACTGCCCTGAGAAAGACGGCCATGCTGGTCAGGCGGTCCATCATTCGAAACTCCCAGTTTTCACTGTTAAGTCTGCGCGATGATTTATCCGCTGATTTTGCTCCGGCATAGCTTCATTCAATTCAACTGTTTTGGAGTGTCGCCGATGATGCGTGTCGTTCGTTTTCACCAAATTGGTGGTCCCGAGGTGCTGAGGATCGAGGATGTGGCGAGCGCGCCACCCGCGCGCGGCGAGGTCCAGATCCGGATCAAGGCGCTCGGACTGAACCGCGCCGAGGTCCTGATGCGCAGCGGGACCTATATCGAGACGCCGGTGCTGCCGTCCGGCCTCGGCCTCGAGGCCGCCGGCATTGTGGAAGCCGTCGGCGAGGGCATCGTCGATTTCGCGCCGGGGAATGCCGTCAGCATCGTGCCGCCGATCTCGATGGCGCGATGGCCGGCCTATGCCGAGCTCGCGTCGTTTCCGGCCGAGCTGGTCGTCAAGCATCCGCCGGCGCTGGGGTTCGAGACGGCGGCTGCGGTGTGGATGCAATACCTGACGGCCTATGGCGCCCTGATCGATATTGCGAAGCTTGGCCGCGGGGAGTTCGCCGTGATCACGGCGGCATCGAGCAGCGTCGGGCTTGCCGCGATCCAGATCGCCAACCGCGTCGGTGCGATCCCGATCGCGGTCACGCGGACCTCCGCAAAGGCGCAGGCCCTGCGCGATGCCGGCGCCGCACATGTGATCGCGTCCGCGGAGGAGGACCTGCAGTCAAGGCTGGAGCAGATCGCGGGGCGGGACGGCGTTCGTGTGGTGCTCGACCCGGTCGGCGGCCCCGTCTTCGTGCCGCTGACAGCGGCGATGGCGCATGGCGGCATCCTGATCGAGTATGGTGGGCTCAGCTCCGAGCCGACGCCGTTTCCGCTGTTCACCGTGCTGAGCAAGAGCCTGATCCTGCGCGGCTACCGCGTGCACGAGATTGTCCAGGATCCCGCGCGGCTCGCCGCGGCGAAGGCGTTCATCCTCGACGGGCTTGCGGACGGCGCGCTGAAGCCGATCATCGCGCGGACGTTTGCGTTCGAGGAGATCGTCGAGGCGCACCGGTATCTGGAGTCGAACGTGCAGTTCGGGAAGATCGTGGTGACGGTGTAAGTAGGGATCGTAGGATGGGTAGAGCGAAGCGAAACACATCGTCCCGCCACGCGGTTGTAATTGATGGGTTTCGCTGCGCTCTACCCATCCTACGAAACTACTCGCAATGACGCCGGTGCCTCACGTCCCGCAGAACGTCTGCGTCACCATCTGCTCGGGCAGCGGTGGATCGGCGTAGGAGGTGAACTGCGGCTGGTCCTCGAACGGCTTTGCCAGCACCGTCAGCAACTCCTCGAACGGCGCGTAGTCGTCGCTGTTGACAGCCGCCTGGATCACCGCCTCGATGCGGTGGTTGCGCGGGATGAAGGCCGGGTTGACGGCAGCCATCGCGGCCTTGCGCTCGGCTGCGCTCTGCTGCTCCAGCGCGAGGCGGGCGCGCCAGCGGGTGGCCCATTCGTCGAATGCTGCGGGATCAGTGAACTGCGCGCGGACGTCGGCGGCGTCATCGGCTGCTGCCGCGCCGAGATGCCGGAACGTCAGCGTGAAGTCGGCGGCGTTCTTCGCCATCGCGTCGAGCAGGTCCTGGATCAGCGCCTCGTCACCATCCTGCGCGGTGAAGAAGCCAACCTTGGCGCGCAGCCCGGCCTGATAGGCCGCGGTGAATTTTTCGGGGAATTCGCCGAGGATCACTTGCGCCTGCTCGATCGCCTTCTCCTGCTCGCTGTCGAACAGCGGCAGCAGGCATTCGGCGAGCCGGGTCAGATTCCACAGCGCGATGCGCGGCTGGTTGGCATAGGCGTAGCGGCCCATCTCGTCGATCGAGGAGAACACCTGCGCCGGATTGTAGGCATCGAGGAAGGCGCAGGGGCCGTAGTCGATGGTCTCGCCCGAGATCGAGGTGTTGTCGGTGTTCATCACGCCGTGGATGAAGCCGACCAGGAGCCAGCGCGCGACCAGCGCGGCTTGCCGCGCCACGACGCCGGCGAGCAGCGCGTGATAGGGCTGGGCGGCATCCTTCAGCTCGGGGTAGTGCCTCGCGATGACATGGTCGGCGAGGGCGCGTACGCCGTCGGTGTCGCCGCGGGCGGCGAAGAACTGGAAGGTGCCGACGCGGATGTGGCTCGAGGCGACCCGGGTCAGCACCGCGCCCGGCAGCGCGGTCTCGCGCATCACCGGCTCGCCAGTGACGACGGCGGCGAGCGAGCGGGTGGTCGGGATGCCCAGGGCGAACATCGCCTCGCTGACGATGTATTCGCGCAGGACCGGACCGAGTGCGGCGCGGCCGTCGCCGCGGCGGGAGAACGGAGTCGGGCCTGATCCCTTGAGCTGGATGTCGCGGCGGACGCCGTCCTTGTCGATGACCTCGCCGAGCAGGATGGCGCGACCGTCGCCGAGTTGGGGAACAAAGTGTCCGAACTGGTGGCCGGCATAGGCCATGGCGATCGGGTCGGCGCCGTCAGGTAGCCGCTTGCCGGCGAGGATTTCGGTGCCCTCCGCCGTGGCCAGCAGGTCCGGATCTAGCCCGAGCTGGAGCGCCAACGGCCGGTTCAGCTTGATCAGCCGGGGGGCGGCCACGGGGGTCGGCGCGACCCGGGCGAAAAAGTTCGCCGGCAGCGCCGAATAGGTGTTCTGGAACGGGAAATGGACGGTCATATCGGAAAGATAGGCCGGCGGCCCGAATAGGCAAACGATTGGCTGCGTCGGTGCCGAAAATCTGCGGTTTGGCCCGAAAAGGCGGCGTTCCATTGGTTGCCGCACCCGGCCCCGTCGGGTAAACCCTCCGCAACTTCGGACGGGGCATTTTGGCCCTGTCGCGATTCGACCCTCCGACATCAGTTTTGGAACGAAAATGCATCGCTACCGGTCACACACATGCGGCGCGCTCCGTGAGAGCGATATCGACCAGACGGCCCGGCTGTCAGGCTGGGTCCACCGGGTCCGCGACCATGGCGGCGTGCTGTTCGTCGATTTGCGCGATCATTACGGCATCACCCAGTGCGTGGCCGATCCGGACTCGCCGGCGTTCGCCGAGGTCGAGAAGTTCCGCTCGGAGTGGGTGGTGCGGATCGACGGCAAGGTGCGCCGCCGTCCCGCCGGCACCGACAATCCGGAACTGCCGACCGGCACGGTCGAGGTCTACATCAAGGAGATCGAGGTGCTTGGCCCGGCGGCCGAGTTGCCGCTGCCGGTGTTCGGCGAGCAGGAATATCCCGAGGACATCAGGCTCAAGTACCGCTTTCTCGACCTGCGTCGCGACAAGCTGCACCAGAACATCATGACCCGCGGCGCGATCGTCGATTCGATCCGCAGGCGGATGAAGGGGCAGGGCTTCTTCGAATTCCAGACCCCGATCCTGTCGGCGTCCTCGCCGGAGGGCGCACGCGACTTCCTGGTGCCCTCGCGCATCCATCCCGGCAAGTTCTACGCGCTGCCGCAGGCGCCGCAGCAGTACAAGCAGCTGCTGATGATGTCGGGCTTCGACCGCTACTTCCAGATCGCGCCGTGTTTCCGCGACGAGGACCCGCGCGCCGATCGCCTGCCGGAGTTCTACCAGCTCGACGTCGAGATGAGCTTCGTCACCCAGGACGACGTGTTCGCGGCGCTGGAGCCGGTCATCACGGGCGTGTTCGAGGAATTCGCCAATGGCAAGCCGGTCACGAAAAACTGGCCGCGGATTCCGTTCGCCGAGGCCGTGCGCAAATACGGCTCCGACAAGCCGGACCTGCGCAACCCCATCGTGATGCAGGAGGTCTCCGAGCATTTCCGCGGTTCCGGCTTCAAGGTGTTCGCGCGGATGCTGGAGGACCCGAAGAACCAGGTCTGGGGAATCCCGGGCAAGGGCGGCGGGTCGCGGGCGTTCTGCGACCGCATGAACTCCTGGGCGCAGGGCGAAGGCCAGCCCGGCCTCGGCTACATCATGTGGCGCGAGGGCGGCGAGGGCGCGGGCCCGCTCGCCAACAACATCGGCCCGGAGCGCACCGCTGCGATCCGCGACCAGCTCGGCCTGAAGGAAGGCGATGCCGCGTTCTTCGTCGCCGGCGATCCCGAGAAGTTCTGGAAGTTCGCCGGCCTCGCGCGCACCAAGCTCGGCGAGGAACTGAACCTGATTGACAAGGACCGGTTCGAGTTCGCCTGGATCGTCGACTTCCCGATGTACGAGTATGACGAGGAGAACAAGAAGGTTGACTTCTCGCACAACCCGTTCTCGATGCCGCAAGGTGGTCTCGAGGCGCTGCAGTCGCAGGACCCGCTCACGATCAAGGCGTTCCAGTACGACATCGCCTGCAACGGCTACGAGATGGCGTCCGGCGGCATCCGCAACCACAAGCCGGAAGCGATGGTGAAGGCGTTCGAGATCGCGGGCTACGGCGAGCAGGAGGTCATCGACCGGTTCGGCGGCATGTACCGTGCCTTCCAGTACGGCGCGCCGCCGCATGGCGGCATGGCGGCCGGTATCGAGCGCATCACGATGCTGCTCTGCGGCACCAACAATCTGCGCGAGATCTCGCTGTTCCCGATGAATCAGCAGTACGTGGACTTGCTGATGGGCGCGCCATCTGAGGCGACGCCGAAGCAGCTCAAGGAGCTGCACATCCGGCCTAACCCGCCGGCGAAGAGCTAGCCTCTGAAGTCACCTCTCCACGCCCTTGTGGAGAGAGGTGACGCGAAGCTCTCCCCGGAAGAACGGGGAGAGCGAGAAGCCACATCACAGCCCCGTCGACGCCTCGATCTTGAATTGCGCCAGCGCCGATTGCGGATCGGTCTTGAGCAGTTGCATCAATTGAAGCACCGGCGCTTTCGCGCGCGGGGTCAGCCTGATGACCAGCGTCTGCCCCGGCGTCTCGATGAACTGGCTGACCGCGGTGACGAGGGTTGCCGCATCCGGATTGCCTCCGCCGATCGCGTCGTCCTGTGCCTTGATGCTATCAAGGATGGCTTTGCGCGCCTCGTCACGGCCGACGTTCTGGCTGCGTGCGAACTGCGCGATCGCGAGATCGATGACGCCGAGATCGTGGATGGTCAGTTCGATCACGCCGGCCTCGATCTGCGCCGCGGCGCCGATGGATTCCGCGGCGCTGGTCGAAAACGCCTCGCGCGGCACGTTGCCGAGCGTGAGCTTCGCCGATGCCTTCAACAGGCCCGCCATGTCGAGCTTGACCGGCTCAAGCGCGAAGGCGCGCGACGCCTCCGTCCAGGCCGCGCCGAGATCGGCATCGACGGCCATCCGGTCTATTCCGGCAGCGACCAGCGCCTGCTGCTGCGGATCGGCGGCATCCAGCGGTGCCGCCATTTTCGCGATCAGGTGCAGCTTGCTCGGGATCGGCCCGACGAACTGACCCCAGTCGAGGCTGAAGACGTCGATGTTGACCGGCTTGCCGGTGGCCTTGTAGGGCGACGTGACACCCTTGACCTCAACACCCTCGATCATCGGAAATAGCGCCAGCGCCTGTTCAGGCGACGGTTTCTGCCCGGCGAATTGTGCCGACAGCCGCATGAGGCTCGCGACGTCGAGCGCCTTCAGCGCGAAGCGTCCGACCTTGAAGGGACCGTTCGGCGCATTGCCGTCAAGTCCCTCGACCGCGAGCTCGCCGATCTTGCCGTGTTCGAAGTTGAACCGCATCGAGGACAGCTTGAGTGGGCCCTTCGGTGTCTCAACCAAGAGCCCATGCATCTCGGCATTCCCGATGCCGGCGCCCGAATAGAGGCTGGAGATCTTCTCCAGCAGTTCGCGCGCCTGGGCCGGAGACGGCGGCGGGCTTCCCGGTGGCGGGATCATGGCCAGCAGCGCCGGCAGTTGCATCCGTGACGGGTTTATCCTGACATCGTCGATCGCCACGCCATCGATCCGCATGTTCAAGCCGGGCATGGCTGTGGCGGCATCAGGCGTCACGCTGATCACATAGGGACCGGCCGAAACATGTCCTTGAACCCGGTAGTCCCTGTCGTCGTTGGCCTTGGCCGGATCGAACATCGCCGCCATCGCGCCGACGTCGATATCGGTCGCGACGATATTGGCGAGGTCGCCGGTCATCTTGACCGGCTTGCCTGCGGCCTGCTGGTTGATCGTGAACGTCATCCTGCCGGTCTTGCTCGACCCGATCTTTCCGTCCTTCATGTTTTCGATGGCAAGGCCGGAGTAATCGAACGTGCCGCCGGCGCCGTCGCCCGCACGTGCGGCCGCACTGAACGTCATCGCTCCAGTCAGGTTGGGCGCGCTCACGGATGAGGCGTTGATGCTCGCAAGCTGCCCCAATCCAAACCGGTACAACTCGAGGATCGACGACGAGGCCGGGAGCTGCGGCAGGCCGGCGGGACCGGAATAGTCCTTCACAGTGATCCGCGGCGCCTTGTAGCTCAGGGAGGCGATCGTCGGCGTCGGGTTCGCTACGCCGATCTCGATATCGCTGAATTCGACATTGCCGGCGGAGACCCGAGCCGCGTCCGGCTGGCCGAGGCCGGTCATCGTGAGGCTGGCAATCTTGACGCTGACCGGGGATTGCGTCCCCGACTCGGTGGCGATGTCCGAAATCGTCAGGGTACGGCTCTTGGTGTCGAAGGCGATCTTGCCGTGGCTCACCTTGGCACCGGCGGCTCGGACCTGCTCGAAGGCGGCCTCGACGTCGCGCGTGACCCGGCGCTGGGCATAAAGGTCGAAGCCGAAGTAGCCGCCGGCCGCGATCACTGCGACGGCGATCAGGCCGAGCAGAATTTTCTTCATTCGGTCAACTCCGGATCATCAAGGGGAAAAAATTGCCAAGCCGTGGCCGGTCGGTGCAGCATCGGCGGATTGGGCCGTCCGGGCCTGTTGACGGGGATATTATCGGATGTTGCATCCAAGCGGCCGGACATGCTTCACATCCAGCTCGATTTGCCGGACAACTGACCTTTGCCTGGATTAGCACAGAAACAAGAAATTTGGGCCGGAAACGCGGGGAGCACGCATGTCGTCATCGTCTGAAGAACTCCATAACGCCGCGCTCGCCTATCACCGGCTGCCGCGCCCGGGGAAGCTCGAGATCCAGGCGATCAAGCCGCTGGCCAACCAGCGCGACCTGGCGCTGGCCTATTCGCCCGGCGTCGCCGCCGCCTGCACCGAGATCGCCAAGAACCCGGCCGAGGCGGCGACGCTGACGGCCCGCGCCAATCTCGTCGCGGTGGTCTCGAACGGCACCGCGGTGCTCGGCCTCGGCAATATCGGCCCGCTGGCCTCGAAGCCCGTCATGGAAGGCAAGGCGGTGCTGTTCAAGAAGTTCGCCGGCATCGACGTGTTCGACATCGAGATCAAGGCCGACACGATCGAACGCGTGGTCGAGACCGTCGCCGCGCTGGAGCCGACCTTCGGCGGCATCAATCTGGAGGACATCCGCGGACCGGAGTGCTTCGAGATCGAGAGCCAGCTCAAGGAGCGCATGAAGATCCCGGTGTTCCACGACGACCAGCATGGCACCGCGATCATCGTCGCCGCCGCGATCGTCAACGGACTGCTGCTTAACGGCAAGCAACTGAGCGACGTGAAGATCGTCTGCTCGGGCGCCGGTGCCGCCGCGATCGCGACCCTCAACCTGCTGGTCTCGATGGGCGCGCAGCGCAAGAACATCTTTGTCTGCGACATCGACGGTGTCGTCTATGAGGGGCGTAACACCACGATGGATCGCTGGAAGGCGGTCTATACCCAGAAGACCGACGCACGCGTGCTGGGCGACGTCATTCCCGGCGCGGACATCTTCATCGGACTGTCGGCGCCGGGCGTGCTCAAGCCCGAGATGGTCAAGCAGATGGGGGACAAGCCGCTGGTGATGGCGCTTGCTAATCCGGTGCCCGAGATCATGCCGGAAGAGGCGCGTGCGGCGCGTCCCGACGCGATGATCTGCACCGGACGTTCGGACTATCCGAACCAGGTCAACAACGTGCTGTGCTTCCCCTTCATCTTCCGTGGCGCGCTCGATGTCGGCGCCACCGCGATCAACGAGGCGATGAAGCATGCCGCAGTGGATGCGATCGCGCAGCTCGCGCGCGATCCGCCGTCGGATGCGGTGGCCCATGGCCTCGAGACCGGCGAGACCCAGGGGTTCGGCCCGGGCTCGCTGATCCCGAGCCCGTTCGATCCGCGCCTGATCCTGCGCATCGCCCCGGCGGTGGCCAAGGCGGCGATGGAGTCGGGCGTCGCGACGCGGCCGATCAAGAACTTCGACGAGTACCGCGCCGAACTGCAACGCTACTCGTTCCGCTCCGGCCTCACCATGAAGCCGGTGTTTGCCAAGGCGAAGACCCAGCCGGTGCGCGTGATCTACGCCGAAGGCGAGGATGAACGGGTGCTGCGCGCGACCCAGGTGGTGCTCGAGGAAAAGCTGGCGCGGCCGATCCTGGTCGGCCGTCCCTCGGTGGTCGAGACCAGGATCAAGCGCTTCGGGCTGTCGATCAAGGCCGGCCGCGATTTCGATCTGGTCAATCCCGAAGACGATCCGCGCTACCGCTCCTATGTGCAGTCCTATATCGACGTCGCCGGCCGCCGCGGCGTGACGCCGGAGGCAGCACGGACCGTGGTTCGCACCAACAACACGGTCATCGCGGCGCTGGCGGTGTCGCGCGGTGAGGCCGACGCGATGCTGTGCGGCGTCGAGGGCCGCTACATGAGCCATCTGCGCCATGTCCGCGAGATCATCGGCTTCCTGCCGGGGGTCAGCGACTACGCCGCGCTGGCGCTGATGATCACCTCGACCGGCGCCCATTTCATCGCCGACACCCAGGTGCGGCCGAATCCGAGCGCGGAAGAGCTGGCGGAAGTGGCCTCGCTCGCGGCGATCCACGTCCAGCGCTTCGCCTTCAAGCCGAAGGTCGCGTTCGTGTCACATTCCGACTTCGGCAGCTATGATACCGACTCCTCGCGCAAGATGCGGCGGGCCACCCAGCTGTTGAAGGACAAGCATCCGGAGATCGAGGCCGACGGCGAAATGCAGGGCGACACCGCGCTGTCGGCCGCGGCGCGGCGCATGGTGCTGCCGCAGTCGCGGCTGGAAGGCGAGGCCAACATTCTGATCATGCCGACCCTCGACGCGGCCAACATCGCCTATCAGATGATCAAATCGCTGGCCAACGCGTTGCCGGTGGGGCCGATCCTGATCGGTCCGGCTCGCCCGGCGCATATCCTCACCCCCGGTGTGACGGCGCGTGGCATCCTCAACATGACCGCGGTCGCCGCGGTCGAGGCCCAGGAGCGGGCCGGCCGCGCGCAACCGACGCTGTTCGGCTGACGGGCGTTGTTTGAGCACGTTATGTTCGGAAAACCGCAGCGCGGTTTTCTGCATGGTGCCCGAGCCGAGATGGATTCGATTTGATCGAAGCAGGCGGAGCGACCATAATCGCTGCGCCTGCTTCGTCCGATTTCTGCCATCCAGTGAGGCCGACCCATGCCAGCGTTCATCACCTTCGGACGGATTCTGTTTGCCGTGCTGTTCCTCTATTCGGGAGCGAGCAAGCTGTTCGGCATCCAGGCCACCGCGGATGTGATCGCGGCGAAGCTGACGATCCCGGCCATCGCCGCGCCGTATACGCAGCAGATCGAAACCTTCGTCGGCATGCCGTTCATGCAGCTCTTGGCGATCGTGGTCGGTGGCTTCGAGATCCTCGCCGGGCTGATGATCGCGGTGAACGTGCTGGCGCGGTTCTTCGCGCTGCTCTTGATCATCTATGTGTGCGTCGTCACCTTCTACTTCCATGATTTCTGGAATCAGCCGGCGCCCGACAATCTCAGGACCCTGATCGACGCGCTGAAGAACCTGTCGCTGATCGGCGCGCTGTTCATCATCGCCGGCTACGGCCGCGGTCCGCGCCGGGACGATCCGGCGTATGGTGACGTATAGGGGGCGGCGGCGGACCGCACGGCGGCCTACGATGCGTTAACGCGTCCGACGCGTTGTCGGCATGTCACGCACTCATGCGCCGCTGTGAAGTTCAGAAAAATGGTCCCCACATAGGTACGCTCTCAAACCTTTCAAGCCGGACCGTTTTCCCGCCAGCTGATGACGTATCGGTGCCAAGTCTCATGATATCTCGGTCTTTGGTATCGACGCGCAGCTCGAGTTCGCCTGGACAGTCTTTGGATGAATCGATCTCCAGGGCGAACGGAATGGGAAGCCTCTTGCTCGTGTTGGGAACCACGAAGGACTGAAAACGCCTCTCTGAGCCTGTCGGGCTCTCCGGCGTCATTTCGACGAGGTAGAAGTAGAGGAATTCTCCGACATCGGCCTTGCGGTCGCCGGGCGCTTGCACGAGTTCGCCGCGCAGAGTGGTCTTGCAGGCGCCGACTGCGCTGGTTGTGACCAGCGACGCCAGCGCCATGCCAGCAACTACCTTCGCGAGGGAAGTCATGACGCTGTTCGTGGCAAGCTGCACGGGATCTATACGCTCCGCCGCCACGGCGTGACGCTGACATCCTGCGCCGGGTCGATCAGCTGCGGCGCGCCGGCGTGAAGGCCGTGCGCTGACAGCACCTGCTGCGGGGTGCGGGCAGGCACGCCGGGAAAGCACGGCTCGCCGTCGGGGATGCGCACCTTCGAGGCGACCGAGAGCCAGAACGTGTCATAGCGATCCATGAACATGCCGAACACGCCGGGACCGCCGATGATCGCGACCATGCCGGAGGTCACGCCGGCCTCGCGGCGCGCCGTGTCGAACGGGCAGCCGGTTGGATTCCACAGCAGCGCCTTCGGATTGTCAGGGTCGGGCGCGAGGGCCGCGACCTTGCCGGTCAGGATCAGGCGGCGGCGCTTCGGCGCGTTCGGCTGCTCTTCCTGGGAGTGACGGCCGTGCACGACGAGATCGGCGCGGTCGAGCGCTGCGGTGAAGAATTTCTTGTCGCCTTCGATCTTGAGATCGTCCGGCATCACGTTGCGTGCATTCGCCAGCCGGCCATCGGCCGAGACGATGACGAAACCCTCGATACGCAACTCAGACACCAGGACGATCGCCGGCGCTTTTACTGATCGACGGTGGTGACGACGCTGTTGACCGGGCGCGAGCTCACGGTCGGCAGCTTGACGTCCTTGGCGAGCTCCTGCTCGTATTGCGGCAGCACGGTCGCCGGGAATTTGGCGCGCATGGCGACCACCTTGTAGCCGCCGGCCTTGAGCTGCGTCAGCAGCGTCGGCAGGGCTTCCGCGGTGTGCTTCTGGAAGTCGTGCATCAGGATGATGCCCTTGCCGAGCTTGGCGAGCTTCTTCATCACGGTGTCGATCACCTGCTGCGAGTTCTTCGACTTGAAGTCGAAGGAGTCGAGATCGCAGGAGAAGATCGCAATGTTGCGGTTGCCGAGATAGGTGACCATTTCCGGCGGATGCTGCAACGCCGGGAAGCGGAAGAACGGCGAGGGGGAGGTTTCGAGCGCCCATTTGACCGCGGCGAAGCCGCGCTCGATCTCGTCCTTCTTCTGATCCTCGGTCAGCTTCTTGTTGTTCAGGTTCTCGTGCGACCAGGTGTGCGAACCGACGGTGTGGCCGGCGGCATAGACCTGACGCAGGATTTCGGGGTGATAGGTGGCGTGCTTGCCGATCGGGAAGAAGATGCCCGTGGTGCATTCATCCGCGAGCGCCTTCAGCACCGCCGGCGTGTTGCCCGGCCATGGACCGTCGTCGAAGGTCAGCACCACCTCATGGTCGCGCAGGAAGTCGAGCTGCTTGAAATGCTCGAAGCCGAAGCCCGGTCCGCCCGTGGTGTCGATCTCGACGGTGCGGGCGACGCCGAGCGCGTTCGGATTGGTGCAGGCGGCGCGTGCCGGCTGCGCCGGTTGCTTCGGAGGCACTTGGGCAGCCGCTGCGGTGGGTGCAGGCGCCGCGGCTGGAGCTGCGGCGGCTGGAGCTGCCGCCGGCGCAGCAGGGGCGCCCTTGGCGGGCGGCGTCTGCGACCAAGCTGCGCTCGACGCGAGCAACGATACGGTCCCTGCGAAAATCAGACCTGCCGCAATGCGCATGGCGTGTTCCCTGCTGATCGCGCTCCCGGTACCGGCTTTGCCGCGACCGGGCCGCTTTCGCCCCAAACTCATCGTACCCTAGTCGCAGTGGCGGCGCCAAGGCAATGAACGTGGCGGGGCTGTGCCCGAAATCCCAGTTAATTCCGGGGATTATCGGTGCTTCTTAGGCCGCCGCCAAGGCCCGTGCGATCCCGGTCTTGATGCGGGTGTCGTCGGGAGTGACCGACTCAGGGAAGACGTCGGCGATATAGCCGTCGCGGCCGATCAGGTATTTGTGGAAATTCCAGCGCGGCACGTCCTTCGGCCGTGCCTCCGCCGCCCACCGGTAGAACGGATGCGCGCCTCCTCCCCGGACCACCGCTTTCGCTGCGATCGGGAAGGTGACGCCGTATTGATGCTGCGCGGTCTCGGCGATCTCGGTCGGGCCGCCGGGTTCCTGGCCGCCGAAATCATTGGAGGGCACGCCGATGATGACGAAGCCGCGGTCGCGGAATTCGGTCCACAATTGTTGCAGGCCGGCATATTGCGGCGTGAAGCCACACAGCGAAGCCGTGTTCACGATCATCAGGGGACGGCCGGCATAGTCAGCAAGGCGGATGTCGCCGCCACTGAGCGCCGGGAACGAGAAGGCGTAGGCGATGATCCGGCTCATCGCGGGCTGCTCGGCATGCAGCGCACGGGAGCCTGCGGCCGCGGCCAAGGCTGCCACCATCAGTGTCCTGCGGTCCATCATGGTCTCGTCCCCGGAGCAGATGCGGCTCGCATCATAATCCAGCGGGCAGGCGCAGGCTTTCAAGAAGGCGTTATAGAGGGGCTCAGCGCAGCGGCAGGATGAAGTCGGTGCCTTCGCCTGTCTCGCCCTGGTTGACGCCGAGGTCGGAGACGATGATCGATCCGCCGGTGCCGAGCGCCTCGTTGATCCGCGCCATCACGTCAGCCGGGATCGAGATGCGGTCGAGCGCCTCGGCCGGGCTGTTGGTCGCCGGCTGCGGCTTCATCTCGACCGGCGCTGCGGCCGCTACCTTGCGGCGATGCGAGGCGCGCTCCTCGACGTCGATGCGGGCAGCGTTGCGGGTCGGCAGCGTCACCACCGACCAGCGCAGCAGATTGGCATCTGACTTGTCGGCTTCCGCGGTAAACACATGTGTGCCGAGCGGCCGGTCGCTGGCCGCGATCGTCACCGGCACGTCGAACAGCGGCGCAAAGTTCTGCCGCACATACAGCTTGGAATCCTTGCGGCTGATGAACACCGCGATCTGGCCGGCACGCTTCGACACGTCGATCTTGGCGATGCCCGGCAATCGCGCCGGATCCTTGGCTACATCCTTGTTGGCGTCGGGCGCGTCCGCTGCGGTTGCTGCCTCGGCGGGCTTGTCGAGGGTCTTGACGGCATCCGTCGCCTTGGCGGCGTCCTTCGTGACATCAGCTTTGGCCGCATCGGTCTTCGATGCATCGGTCTTCGTGTCGACCTTGGGCGCCTCGGCGACATCAGGTCTGGCGGCATCCGCCTTCGGTTCGTCGGCCTTGGCTTCCGCCTTCACCGGGTCGTTGGCGGAGACCTCGGACTTCGGCGTATCGGTGCTGCCAGTGGTTTCGCTGACCGCCTTCTCATCGGCGGCGACGCTGCTGGCCGCGGAATTGGTTTCGGCCGGCTTGTCGGCCGCGGCGATCTCAGGCTTGGTCGGCTGTGATGGGTCGGCTGCAAGCTTGTCGGCGATGGGATCACTCGCGGCGGAGGACGCGTCGGACATCGTCACCGACGCGCTCGCGCCGCTGGCGTCGGCAGTGTGGGTGTTGTCGCGCAGTGACGCGGCGGCGGTATGTCCGACGCTGCTGCGCAAATCGAGTCCGGTCTGCGGCTTGTCCGCGCCCTTGTCGCTTTTCACGCCCAGCGGCGCATCCATCTTCAGAATCTCGTCGGCCACCGGCTGTTGCGGCGTGACCTTCTGCGTCACCAGGAGCGGGTGAGAGAAATTCTCCGGAGAGATCGTGCCGGGCGTGACGAATACGCGGGCGCCCATCCGGGTCCAGTTGTACATCTTGACCGCAAACGACATCGGCATGCGGATGCAGCCATGCGAGGCAGGGTAGCCGGGCAGCACACCGGCGTGCATCGCGATGCCCGACCAGGTGATGCGCTGCATGTACGGCATCGGCGCGCCGCTATAGATGTTGGACTGATGGTACTTCTGCTTCTGGATGACGCTGAAGACACCCATCGGGGTCGAGTGCCCCTTCATGCCTGTCGACACCGGGCTCTCTGCGTAGAGGCCGTTGGCGTCGTAGATGCTGACCCGCTGCTGGTCGATCGAGACCGAGATGATCAGGGGACCCTGTGGCTTGCTCCCGGCCTCCTTCGCGATCGCTGGATTCTTCTTGGCGAGATTGCGCTTCGGCTTCGGCCGAACCGGCTGCGGCATCGGCTCGACATCGCCGTAATAGGTGGAATCGCGGTTCCAGTAGAACAGCGCCGCGTCGGCCTGCGAGGAGGCGGCCACGGTGCCAACCGCAGTCAGAATTGCAAACTGCCAGAACCGCCCATTCGCAGAATCAAAAATCGAAATCCGACGTCCGCTTGCGCGCATATTCCGAATCCCAGTCCAAACTATCTATTGGTTGTCGCAGACGCCGAACGCGTTCACCAGCGCAAGCGATCTAACCCTTCCGTGAGGGGCGGATTTTCGACGAAAGAGTAGCAAAAAAGCCTCACAAGAGGTTAAAGCGCGGGGCGCGATCACCGAACTGTCAGCGCCTTCCTGTGTGGCGTTTGCGCACTACATGGGCGGGACCCACCCGCGGAGACTTCAATGACATCGAGAACTGTGAGCTTGTGTGACGCCCGACCGCTGTCTCGATGGGGGTGCGCGGCGCTGCTGATGTTGCTCACCTCATTGGCGACCCTGGGGCAGGCAACTTCTGCCGCTGCGGCGGACGAGCCGGACCTGATCTTCCGCCGCTCGACGGTGTTCAAATGGGTCAGCCCCAACGACAAGCTCGCGACCTATGGCGTCGACGACCCCGAGGTCGAGGGCGTCGCCTGTCACTTCACGGTGCCGGAGAAGGGTGGCTTCAAGGGTTGGCTTGGCCTTGCCGAGGAAGTCTCTGATATCTCGCTGGCCTGCCGGCAGATCGGCCCGATCCGCTTCAAGAACAAGCTCGGCCAGGGCGACGACATGTTCCGCCAGCGGAGGTCGCTGTTCTTCAAGAAGATGCAGATCGTGCGCGGCTGCGACGCCAAGCGCAACGTGCTGGTCTACATGGTCTATTCGGACAAGCTGATCGAGGGCTCGCCGAAGAACTCGACGTCATCGGTGCCGATCATGCCATGGGGCGCGGCCGATGCTGCCGCGGTGCAGAAGTGCGGCGAGTTCATTCAGTAGCGGGAGCAGGGGCTTGGCCGGGGCGGCTGAAGCAGCAGGCGAGCTAGCGCTTGGTTTGCCCGAACTGCCTCGTGCCAATGCTGAGGCTCGGCTTGAGCTTCGAGTCGCGGCAGCCGACGAGGCGGACCAGCTTCTGTGGTGCGCACTCATTGTCACCCATCACGTAAGCGCCCTGCTGCGGCATTGCGGCCGTCATCTGTTGCTGCTGGCCGGATTTGCGGGCCGCGGATTCATTGCCAACACCGATGTTGCCATTGCCCACGACTGACATCCTTCGTTGGATTGGATCTCAACAACCGTTGGATCGGGATCACGACAACGTGCCACCGCGGAGTTGGTTGCACGGCGCCCAGATGAGTCGGCCGAACCGTGGCCCGGTTCAAGCCGCCCCCTGCTGAACTGCTTCCTGTCTCAGCAGAGGAAAGTTAAGAAAGCGCGGTAGCCCACTCGGTTTGCAGGCATAATCGAGCCATCCACAGCCGAGCCGGTCGGACGCGCGAAATCTTGAGCAGGCCGCTTGCCACATCGTTGCCATTGAAAGCATTGGGTTTTTTCGCTTAATGTTTCGTGGGCTGCCGGCCGACGAAACAATTCTGATCGCGACGAAACCATTTTCAGCTTGTTCCGCAGAACTCCCGAAACGGCAGATCGTTATCAAACCGTCAACACAGCGGCGCCGAGCGCCGACCCGAAATGACGGAGACTGTCAGATGCGGACCATGAGCCTGATCCTCGCCTTCGCCTTTGTGATGGCCGGTTCGTCGATGGCCGGCACCCCGGACAACGGTTTGCCCGGCATCGGCACCTTCTCATATAACGGCTCGCCGGTCGTCACTTCGGCCCCGATGGTGGTGGCGCAGGCCAACTGATCGCGACGCGAAAAACAGAAACGCCGGTAAAGGCTCCCCATGTTGCTCCGACTCTGTTCCGCCGCGATGCTCGCATCGCTCGCCGTGATCGGCCCTTTGGCGGGTTCCGCGCAAGCCCAATCCCAACTTCCGCTCGAGTCGATGCAGATCCGGTCGCTGTACCGGGTGCCTGAGCCGCGCGACGAATTCGTGCGTCAGTGCGCGCCGCATATGCTCGGCCGCTGGGCACATCCCGAAGCCGTTTGCGGTTGCCTGCACGATCATGCCGCTGCGACGGTGGACGATCCCGATCTCCGCCAGGCGCTGCTGCGCGGGATTAGCGAGACCGGCGTTCCGACCATCGAGACTGATTGGGTGCCACCGTCCAAGCAGGGCGAGATCGGCCCGACCTTCACCAAGATCGCCAAGCCGACGCTGCAATGCATGTTCGAGCCGATCTCGAACTGAGCAATCAGGTCAAAGCCGCGATGAAGGAAGCGCCTCGCGACAGCGGGGCGTTTATTTTTTGGCGAGCCGCGGCACGCAACTGCGGGTACGCACTACGCCGTTCTCGCTCAGCTTGGAACCGACGACCTGCTTGATCTGCCCGGCGGGGCACGAGCCGTCATCGACGAAGACGCGTTGACCGACCCTGAGGTCGACGATGTCACCCTCGCGCATGAAGGACTGCTCTGCGGCAGCGGAGTGAACCATCGCGCCAAGCGCTGCGATGCTGACCAGTGCGACCAGTCCCATGCGCAACATCGCAGCCTCCTTCACTTGTTCTGGATCTTGAGCCCGTCGGGGCCGACATTGATCTGCAGGCCTTCGGGCTGTTTCTTCGCCTGGTAGAGGTTGTAGCCGAGCATGCCTGCGATCACGACCAGCGCGCCGATCACGAGATACAGGACGTTGCGATTGGGCATCCGGTATCTCCGTAAAGCGGACACTGACTCAACGAGCGGCGACCTTAGTCAGGTGGCTGCGATTCTCCTAGAGCGCGGTGGCTTGGCGGATGCCTTGACGGACATCTTGCGCGTCGCGCGCAGCGCGCTCAACGTTGTCTTCGCCAGTTGTTCCGCCGCCGCGACGAGTTGCGGAACCGGATGACCGGAGAATCCCAGCACGAAGCCGGGCAGCGGCCGCGCGCGATGATAGGTCTCGGCGAGCAACCAGCCGCCGACGCCGGCGGCCGTCTTCGCCTGCGCGGCAACCAACGGGTCGGTCGCGGGATCGAGCCGCGCCACGAGATGCAGGCCCTGCGACGGCACGGGAACCGTAAGCTCGCCCTCCGATGCAGTGGCAAGCGTCGCGGCCAGCACGTCGCGCGCCTCGCGATAGAGTTTTCGTGATTTGCGCAAGTTCGCGGCGAAGGCGCCGGAGTTCAGCATGTCGGCGACCGCGCCTTCCATCAACGTGCCGGGAAAGCGGTCGAGCGCGGCG
This sequence comes from Bradyrhizobium sp. UFLA03-84, assembly GCF_002289535.1. NCBI lineage: Bacteria > Pseudomonadati > Pseudomonadota > Alphaproteobacteria > Hyphomicrobiales > Nitrobacteraceae > Bradyrhizobium > Bradyrhizobium sp. UFLA03-84. Next base: position 942,124 of record NZ_NSJY01000014.1, read on the forward strand.
CGCGCTTCAGTCACCGGACCGATCAAGGCCTCGGGCAGGGCGCAGTAACCGATCCGCAATCCCGGAAACAGCGTCTTCGCAAACGTACCCATGTAGATCACGCGGCGCAGATGATCGATGCCGGCGAGCGACAGCAGCGGCGCGCCGTCGTAGCGGAACTCGCTGTCGTAATCGTCTTCGAACACGAAGGCGCCGGCTTCCCGTGCCCAATCGAGCAGCTCGAGCCGGCGCGGCATCGACATCTGCACGCCGAGCGGAAACTGGTGCGATGGCGTGACATAGGCGGCGCGCGCCTGCGACCCGGCCGCGCGCCCCTTGTCGATGCGCATTCCGGAAGCGTCGACCGGCACCGACACCGGGCGATAGCCGCAATGCTCGATCGCACGCCGCGCCGCGGGATAGCCGGGATCCTCGCACCAGACCTGGTCGCCGGGCTCGAGGATGGTTCCGAGCACGATGCGCAGCGCGTGCAGCGTGCCAGACGCCAGCATGATCTGGTCGGGGTCGCAGCGCAGCCCGCGCGCCGAGAGCAGATGGTCCGATATCGCGGCGCGCAACTCGCCGCTGCCGCGGGGATCGCCGTAGTGCAGGTGCTCGGAGCCGAAGGCGCGCAGCCTGCGACCGGCAAAGGCGCGGAAGCGCTGCAGCGCGCGCTCATCGATATGGGTGCAGCCGAGCGACAGCGCGCTGTGCTGCGGCGGCTCGATCTCGATCTTCGCGCGTCGCTGTGCGCCGGCCCGCGCCGGAATGCGCGCCGCGACGAAGGTGCCGGAGCCTGTGGTTGCCACTGCAAAGCCGTCGGCGATCAGCCGCTCATAGGCCGTGGTGACGGCGTTGCGGCGAAAGCCGGTCTGCCTGGCTAGCGCCCGCGACGGCGGTAGCGGCTCGCCCGGCTTGACCAGGCCGCCGACGATGGTGTGGCACAGCGCCTGATAGAGCTGCTGCTGCGAAGCCGCGCCTGCCGTGACATGCGGGCCGGTGAGGTCAAGCGGCAGCTCGGGCTTGCGCGCCGCGGAACTGCGGGAATTGGTCGGAATTTTTCGCATGGAATTGGCACTATCGCAGACCAAATGAACAGCTACAACTCTGGACGGATTCCAGATTTGACGAGGCTTAACCGTGACCGAAGGCGCATCCACTCCGTCCTATCCGCTGTCGTCCCGTAACCGGGTCAAGCGCCGCCATGACCGCGGCTTCTACGACCACGTCACCGTGCACAAGATCCTCGACGCCTCGATGCTGTGCCATGTCTCCTATGTGATCGACGGCCAGCCCTATTGCACGCCGACGTTCTTCTGGCGCGAAGGCACCAGGCTCTACTGGCACGGCTCGAGCGCGAGCCGGATGCTGGAGAACCAATCGGAAGGACAGCGGGTGTGCCTGACCGTCGCCCATCTCGACAGCCTGGTGCTGGCGCGCTGCGGCTTCAACCACTCGGCCGACTATCGCGCCGTGATGGCGTTCGGGTCGGCCTATCTCGTCACCGATCCCGCAGAGAAGGAGCGGGCCATCGTCGCGATGGTCGACCGCTTCTTTCCCGAGCGCACCGCGAGCCTGCGCGCCAGCAACAGGCAGGAGATCAAGGCGACCTCGTTCATCGCGATGGAGATCGAGGAGGCCTCGGCCAAGGTGCGTGCCAAGGGCGTCGCCGATGACGACGAGGATTACGAGTTGCCGATCTACGCCGAGCGCATTCCGGTGCGCACCGTGCTCGGCGCGCCCGAGCCGTGCCCGCGACTGCTCGACGGCGTGACGCGGCCTGCGACGCTCGATGGCTATTCGGAAGGCCGTCTGCTCGAAGATGCATTGCGGGATGCCTATTTTGCGCAATACCCCGCGGATTGAAATCAGGTTACGCTGCGGCTCCCGCCTTTTCTGACTTCCCCATGGAGCTGCCGCATGACTGCCGAGACGCAACAACGAATCCTTAGCGCCGTTGACGAGGGATTCGATGCGCAGCTTGCGACGACGCAGGCCTTTGTCGCGATTCCCTCGACCCGCGGCGCCGAGGGGCCGTGCCAGGACATGATCGGCGACCTCTTGCGCGAGCGCGGCTATGAGGTCGACGACTGGCACATCGATCTCGACGAGCTCAGGGATCTGCGCGGCTTCGGCCCGATCGAGCACGATTTCTCCAAGGCGCGCACGGTGGTTGGTACCTACCGCCCCGCGACCAATTCCGGCAAATCGCTGATCCTGCAGGGCCACTGCGACGTGGTGCCGACCGGTCCGCTGGAGATGTGGGAGACGCCGCCGTTCTCGCCCGTGATCAAGGACGGCAGGATGTATGGCCGCGGCGCCTGCGACATGAAGTCCGGCACCATCGCCGCGCTCTATGCGCTGGATGCGATCAAGAAGGCCGGCCTGAAGCCGACGGCGCGGATCCACTTCCAGTCCGTGATCGAGGAGGAGAGCACCGGTGTCGGCGCGCTCTCGACCTTGCAGCGCGGCTATCGCGCCGATGCCTGCTTCATCCCGGAGCCGACCAACGGCAAGATGATCCGCTCGCAGGTCGGCGTGATCTGGTTTCGCCTGAAGGTGCGCGGCTTCCCGGTGCATGTGTTCGAGGCCGGCGCCGGCTCGAACGCGATCATGGCGGCGTATCATCTGGTGCATGCGCTGGAGAAGCTCGAGATCGCCTGGAACGAGCGCGCCAAGGCCGACAAGCATTTCAAGGACGTCAATCATCCGATCAACTTCAATCCGGGCATCATCAAGGGCGGCGACTGGGCTTCCAGCGTGCCGGCCTGGTGCGATGTCGATTGCCGTATCGCGGTCTTGCCGGGCTGGTCGATCGCCGAATGCCAGAAGGAGATCCTGGCCTGCGTGTCGGCTGCGGCGCGCGACCATCGCTTCCTGTCCAACAATCCGCCGCAGGTGGAATGGTCGGGCTTCCTGTCGGAAGGCTACGAGCTGGTGAACTCTGAGGCCCCGGAAGCTGCCTTCGCCAAGGCACATCAGGCGGTCTATGGCGGAGCAGTCGAAGATCGCGCCTTCACCGCGCTGACAGACACGCGGTTCTACGGCCTGAACTACGACATCCCAAGCCTCTGCTTCGGCGCCAGCGGCGCGGCGATGCACGGCTTCAACGAATATGTCGAGCTGGACTCGCTGCGGAAAGCGACCAAGGCCATGGCGCTGTTCGTCGCGGAATGGTGCGGGGTGGAGAAGGCGTAGCCTTTCTGCATTGCGGGCCCGCCGCGCTATCGCTCCGTTTGCCGGGGAGGGATCGGGCGCGGGTCACCCAGATGCTTTAGGTTTAAAATAAAGGCTGGGCGAACAGCTCCGCCGGTGGCAAAATGGCGTCCGATCGACGGCGAATCTTCGGGGGAGCCACGATGCGCGATTGGGATGATGCCTACGCCAATTCGGCCCACGTGCCGGGGTCGGATGCGCTGCCGGCGCGGTGGGCGGAGCGGGCGGCGGCCTATCGCGCCAGACTTAAATCATTCAAGCCGGATATTGCCTATGGATCGGCAGAGCGGCAGCGCCTCGACCTGATCCTGCCGGACGGCGACAGCAAAGGTCTCGTCGTCTTCGTGCATGGCGGGTACTGGATGCGCTTCGACAAATCGTCATGGACAGACCTTGCGGAAGGCGCGCGAAGCCACGGCTGGACGGTAGTACTGCCAAGCTACACGCTGGCACCGGCTGCGCGCATCTCGGACATCACGGCCGAGATCGCGGCCGCGATTGCCTTGGCCGCGGGCGAGGTCTCCGGGCCGATAAGATTGGCCGGCCATTCCGCAGGCGGCCATTTGGTTACGCGCATGCTGTGCGACGACGGCCGTCTCGAACCTGAGGTCTACGACAGGATCGTGGCGACGCTGTCGATCAGCGGTCTGCACGACCTGCGGCCGCTTCTGAAGACCGCGATGAACGCGACGCTCCGGATGAACATGGGCGAGGCCGCAATCGAAAGCGCCGCCTTGCATCTGCCACGGGGCAAGTCGCCGCTGACCACCTGGGTCGGTGGTAGCGAGCGCCCCGAGTTCATCCGTCAGGCCGAGCTGATGGCCAACATCTGGACCGGGTTCGACGTGCCCACGCACCTCGTCGTCGACCCCGGGCATAACCATTTTACTGTCGTCGATGGGCTGAAGGATCCATCCTCTGCCATCACGAGGCGCCTTCTGGGCCTTGCTTGAGGCAGGGGATCGATCGAGAGGATGTGTCATGAGCAGCAACGACTACGATCCCGCGGTCGAGGGCGCCGAGACCGATTTCGCCCGGAAAATGTCGTACAGCGACTATCTGCAACTCGATGCGCTGCTCGGCGCCCAGCATCCGATTTCGGATGCGCATGATGAGATGCTCTTCATCATCCAGCATCAAACCTCCGAACTGTGGATGCGGCTCGCCATCCACGAGCTCCGGGCCGCCCGCCACGCCATCGCCCGCGAAGAGGTGTCGCCGGCGATGAAGATGCTCGCGCGCGTCTCCCGCATCTTCGAGCAGTTGAACAATGCCTGGGACGTGCTGCGGACCATGACGCCCAGCGAATATACCCATTTCCGCTCGCGGCTGGGACAATCCTCGGGCCTCCAGTCGTATCAATACCGGCTGATCGAGTATCTGCTCGGCAATCGCAATGGCGCGATGTTGAAGCCGCACGCACATGACCCCGAGGTGACGGCCTTGCTCAAGACCGAGCTTGCGACGCCGAGCCTTTATGACGAGGTGCTCCGGCTTGCCGACCGCAAGGGGCTCACGATGCCCGCGGCCGTCCTGTCACGCGACGTCCATGAGACCCATCACTTCGACGAGGGGGTGATGCAAGCCTGGCGCCGTGTCTACGAAGCTCCCGAAGCCAATTGGATGCTCTATGAGCTCGCCGAGAAGCTGGTCGACTTCGAGGATTATTTCCGCCGCTGGCGCTTCAATCACGTGACGACGGTGGAACGCGTGATCGGCTTCAAGCGCGGCACCGGCGGTACCGGTGGGGTCAGCTATCTCAAGCGGATGCTCGAGGTCGAGCTGTTTCCCGAACTGTGGCGTGTCCGGACCGTCCTCTAGGCGAGGTGTCATGATTGAAGCGAAATCGCAACTGCGCGTCTACGACGACACCAAGGCAATGTTCCATCTGCCCGCTGATGTCATCTATCTTGACGGCAACTCGCTTGGTGCGTTGCCGCTGGGCGTTGCCGAACGCGTTGCGCATGTCATCACGTCAGAGTGGGGCGATGAGCTCATTCGGGCCTGGAACAGCGCCGGCTGGTACGTGCAGCCGCGCCGCGTGGGCGACCGCATCGCTCGCCTGATCGGCGCCGCGCCCGGCACGGTGATGATCGGCGACACGCTGTCGCTCAAAGTCTATCAGGCGCTTGCGGCTGCGCTCGAGATGAACCGGGAGCGCAAGGTCGTTCTGTCCGATGCCGGCAATTTCCCGACCGATCTCTATATGGCGGAAGGGCTGATCGCCACGCTCGGGCGCGGCCATCAATTGCGGCTGTTAGCCCCGGAGGAGGTCGAGCCATCGCTGTCGGACGACATTGCGGTGCTCTATTTGACGGAGGTCGACTACCGCACCGGCCGTCGCCACGACATGCGGACCCTGACCGCGAAGGCGCATGCCCTGGGCATCGTCACGGTCTGGGATCTCGCGCATTCGGCCGGCGCGCTGCCGGTCGATCTCGCCGGCGTCGGCGCCGATTTCGCCGCCGGCTGCACCTACAAATATCTGAACGCGGGCCCGGGCGCGCCGGCCTTCCTTTACGTCGCGCCGCAGCATGCCGATCAGGCGCGCGCCGCGTTGTCTGGCTGGATGGGGCACGCAAAGCCGTTCGCCTTCGATCTCGGTTATCAACCTGCCGGCGGCGTCGAGCGCATGCGTGTCGGCACACCGCCGGTGCTGGCGATGGCCGCGCTGGAGGCATCGCTCGACATCTGGGATCGTGTCGATATGTGCGAAGTCCGCGCACGCTCGCTCGCGCTCGGCGACTTGCTGATAGCCGAGATCGCGCGACGCTGTCCGTCGCTGAGGCTGGTAACGCCAAGGACGCATGCGCAGCGCGGGTCGCAAGTGTCCTTCGCCTTCGCCGGCGGATATGCCGCCATGCAGGCGCTGATTGCCCGCGGCGTGATCGGTGACTTCCGGGCGCCTGACATCATGCGGTTCGGGATCACGCCGCTCTATATCGGCGAGGCCGAGCTGCTGAAGGCCGCCGAGATCATCGAGGAGGTGATCATTGGCGAGGTGTGGCGCCGGCAAGAGTATCAGGTCGTGAATGCAGTGACGTGAGCGACGAGCGTTGCCCCGAAGCCTCATGGTGTCTGCGGTGAGCAATCATGGGTGCCGCGACCACAACGCATTGACGATCGCATCGAGCCCATCGGTCAGCGCGGCGGGGCCGGGCTGCAGAATGATCGGCGACTTGATCTCGACGATGCGATCGTTGCGGACGGCCGGAATGTCGCTCCAGCCGTCACGGGCCCTGATGCGGTCGGCCACGACCTTCTTGCCGCACCAGGATGCCAGGATCACGTCGGGCATCGTCGCGCGCACGGCATCAGGGGTGACGATGCGATCCTTGGCAGCCTTGTGCGCGCGCAGATGCGGCAGCGCGTCCGCGCCGCCGGCGATCTCGATCAGTTCGGACACCCAGCCGATGCCGCTGATCAGCGGCTCGTCCCATTCCTCGAAGTAGACTTTTGGCCGCGGTGCCGGACGTGGCGTTGCCGCGATCGCGGCCAGCCGTTGTTCGAGGCTTTGCGCGAGCCGTGCGGCGCGATCGGCGGCGCCGACCATCGCACCGAGGCTGCGGATCATCGCAAGGATGCCGGCGACGTCGCGCTGATTGAAGACATGGACGGCGATGCCGGCACGCACGAGATCGGCGACGATGTCGGCCTGCAAATCGGAGAAGGCGAGCACCAGATCCGGATCGAGCGCCAGGATCTTTGGAATGTCGGCGGAGATGAAGGCAGACACCCGCGGCTTCTCGCGGCGGACCCGCGGCGGGCGCACCGCGTAGCCGGAGACGCCGACGATGCGGTCCTGCTCGCCGAGCAGATAGAGCGTCTCGACCGTCTCCTCGGTCAGGCAGACGATCCGGCGGGGAGGGAAGTCGCGCATCGCGGACGGTATGCAGACTCGCCAAGGGTTGTCACGGCGCCATGACGTCATCCGCTTGATTACCTCGGAGGTCATTGCCCGGCCCGGTCAGGCAATCCATCATGCCGGCACGAACCTCGAAGAAGGCCACAAGCAGGGAGTGCCCATGACGCCGCTCGAAAAGATCCAGTCGATGAAGATGCCGTTTGCGGAACTGAAGGGCGTCACCTTCACCGAGGCTGGGCAGGATCGCGTGGTCGCGAAGATGGTGGTGCGACCGGACCTCTGCACCCTGCGGAACACGATTCATGGCGGCGCGGTGATGGCCTTTGCGGACTCGGTCGGCGCCGCTGCCACCGTGATCAACCTGCCTGAGGATGCCAAGGGCACCACGACGCTGGAGAGCAAGACCAACTTCATCGGCGGCGCCAAGGAGGGGAGCACTGTGATCGCCACGGCGACGCCGGTTCACCGGGGCCGGCGGACCCAGGTCTGGCAGACCAGGCTGGAGACCGAAGACGGCAAGCTGGTCGCCGTGGTTACGCAAACGCAATTGGTATTATGATGAGGCAATGATGTGATTTTCAGATCACATCATTGTTTACTTAAATGAATCTAGACACTTGAATTATATGGTGCAACGCACAATATAGGACGGGTTAGGGAGTCGACGCCTCCTCGAGGGCCACCAAGAGGAGTTATGAAATGAACCACGATTCCATCAGTTCGACATCTGCTCGGGGCACCGTGCGGACGTTGAGCCAGCAGGAGGAGCTTCCTCTGCTGCGCGATCATCTGCTGAGACTGGATCGAACCAGCCGTCATGATCGCTTTCATGGCTTCATCGACGACAGTTTCATCCGCCGCTATGCCGAGCGCTGCGCCAACGACGGCACGGTCATCATCGCCTATTTCGAGGACGGCGTGGTCCGCGGTGCGGCCGAGCTGCATCCGCCGGAGCAGTCGCCGGATGCGCAGCCCGAGATCGCCTTCAGCGTCGAGCGGTCGGCGCGGCGCAAGGGCGTCGGCAGCACGCTGTTCCGCAAGCTGATCGCCGAGGCGCATGCCAAGGGCTACACCGGCCTGCGCATCACCACCGGCGCGCAGAACGACGCAATGCGAGCGCTCGCCACCAAGTTCGGTGCGCAACTGACCTTCCGTCACGGTGAATCCACGGGCAGCATCGACCTGACCGAACAGCGCCAGTCCGAGCCAGCACCGGCGATCGTGCCCGTGACGCCGGTCGCGGCCGCGCGCGCGCTCGTCGACATGAACCGCGCCTATTGGCGAATGGTGATGCAGATGTCCGGCTGGGGTCGGGCCGCCTGAAGCTGAGATCTCACGTCAAACGTAAAAAGGGCAATCCACTCAGTGGATTGCCCTTTTTCTTTGAATGACTGGATGGTGTCGTTCAGGTGCCGGTGCGCTTGTCGATCGCGAAGCGGCGGACCACGCGGCGCTCGACCACGACGGAACGCTGCGCGCCCTGTTCGCCAGCGATCACGCGGGTCGCCGTGCCGGTGCGGGCGCTGACGCGCGCGGTCTTCTTCACCTCGGCCAGCACCTCGTCATAGGGCAGCCCCATCAGGGACGATGCAATCTCGGCCTGGGCCTCCACGTCGTCGGTGATACCGATGGCGGCGAAGATTGCCTCTTCCAGCGTCGGCGGATCGTGCCGCACACGCCTTGTGCCGTATTTGGTGTTCCAATCTCCGCTCATCGTCGCCTCATCCTTGAATCGCGGGAGATACGTAAGGTGCCTAATGTTGCATTGCAATATGAATGTGGGATGGCAATACAGCCATGCAGCTAGAGTCTCTCAATCTTGTGAGCGTCATAAAGTTCGATGGTGGTCGCTGCGGCCGCCAGAGATTGCAGGGAGCGGACGAAATCGCGCGACGCGGGGACCGCAAAATGCGCCGCCAGCGCGGCGCGGTCGGCCCATTGCTCGAAAAACACCAGCCTGAGCGGATTCTCGCAGTCGACATGGACTGCGTGCGAGATGCAGCCGGGCTCGGTGCGCGAGCGATGGACATGCTCGAGGCTCAAACGCTTCACCTCGTCGAATGAGTCGGGGCGGGCGCTGACGCTGCCGGTGACGACAATCATGATCTCCCCCAGTCCAAAGCGCGACGTCTTCATCGCGCTCAGGGTTCTTGTTTGAGCATGATCTTCTCGGAAAACCGCTTCGCACTTTTCCGGATCATGCTTTACGAGGCAGCTTCTGCCCCGGACGCACTGATTGGCTGCTGCGGCCAGCGTTTCAGCGCGGCGCGGCCGGCATCGGTCAGGACATAGATGCCGCGCTCGGCGCGATCGAACCAGCCGTAGACATTATGCTGCAAGATCTTGCCGGCGTCAGGGCACTCGGCCCGCAGGTCCTTGACGCGCCGCGGCCCGTCCGAGAGCGCGCAGGCGCAGGCCAGCGCCTGCTGCCGGTAGGCGGTCATGATCGGCGCCCGCGTCGACCCGCCCATGGCAGGATCGCCCTTGCGCTTGCGATGCTCGGTGATCAGGCGCGAGCGCTTCTTCGGATTGCGGCGCGGTGCTGCGGTCGGCGGCGGCACCAGCACCTCGACGTCGCCGCGATCGGTGACGCCGAGCATGCCGAAGCCGAGCCGCCGGCACAGATTGCGATACCGCGCGTCGCTCTCGCGGCCCTTGCCGCGGGCCGAGACCTTGGCCGCGATCCACACCTCGTCGGCGGCGCCGGCGCGATCGACCGCCTGGAGGATCAGCTCGAGATTGAATGCGAGCTTGAGTTCACCGATCACGACGACCGGTGGATCGTCGCCGCTCAGCGCCACGAGGTCGCAGCCGCCGATCTCGCCCTTCACCGTGAAGCCGAGCTTTTCGAGGAAGCGTTTGACGGGCTGGTAAAGCGCGGTTTCCAACGGGCAGGCTCCTGCGGCCTCCGGCCGCGACTCGGTGCGCCAGCATAGCGCGGAATTGCGCCCATCGAGGCGGATCGAATTTGCCCAATGCGCGGCCAAGCGGTTATGTTGGGCCGGGGACAACGGCGCGACCATTTGCATGATCCGGAACGGGCTCTATCACATCACCGTCGAATTTCTCGACGGCGTCTCTGGCGGCAACCAGGGCGTCATGGTGCTGCGCGACGGCCAGATGCGCGGCGGCGACTCGTTCTTCTACGCCTATGGCAGCTATACCGCGGCCGACGGCAGGTGGAAGGGCGAGGTCACCAACGAGGAGCATTCGCCGACTTACGGCGAACGCCCGGTCTGGGAACGCAAGGTCGTGACCATCGGCTTTACCGGCACCTATACCGACGAGACCGCCGAGGGCGACGGCATGGCGCTTGCCGGCAAGCAGAGCATCCGCTTCAGGTCGAAGCTACGGCTCTTGGTTGCGGACTAAACCCGCCCGTTGACCGGCAGCAGCGCGCCGGTGACGGCACTGGCAGCATCGCTGGCGAGGAACAGGATCACCTCGGCGAGCTCCTTCGGCGACACCCATTTGGAGACATCGGCCTTCGGCATCGCGGCGCGATTGGCGGCGGTGTCGATGATCGAGGGCAACACGGCGTTGACCGTAACCTTGCCCTTGAGCTCGGCGGCGAGCGACTCGGTGAGGCGGTGCACGCCGGCCTTCGAGGCGGCGTAGGGACCCATGCCGGAGGCGGCCTGCAAGGCGCCGAGCGCGCCGATGTTGACGATGCGTCCGGCGCCGGATTTGGTGAGATGCGGGATCGCCGCGCGCGAGGTGTTGAAGGCGGTCATCACGTTCATCGCATACATGCGCTGCCAGGTCGCGGGATCGCCGTCGCTGACCGCCTCGAAGGTGAAGCCGCCGGCAATGTTGATCAGTGCGTCGAGCCGGCCGAAATGCGCCGCCGCCTTGTCGATTGCAGCCGTCGCATGCGCGGTGTCGGTGAGGTCGACCCCGCCGAGCTCGATGCGGTCGGCCGTCGCCGCAAGCTGCGAGGCCGCATGATCGATGCCGGCAACGCGGGCACCGCGCGCCAGGGCTTCTTCGGCGACCACCTTGCCAAGCGCGCCAAGCGCTCCGGTGATGACGATGGCTTTTCCGTTCATGGCGGTCTCCGTATCAGCAACAGGCGAGCGTCCACTATGATCAGGCGGAATTCATTTGCAATGCCGCCGATTTCATCTCCTACTGCGCGCATTCATCAGTTCATTCGCCTCAGGGATGTTTGCGATGCCGACACCAAGGCCGTGCGAAACCCATCTCGAACTCGTCAAGTTCAGCTACGGATTGCCGCATCTTGCGCAAGCGCTCGAGCGCGAACGCAAGATCAGGATCGTTGCCCTCGGATCGTCATCGACCGCGGGAGCCGACAAGATCCTCCCGTTTCCGCCACGGCTGGAGATGCTGTGGCGGAGCCAGAAGCAGTCCTTCGGCCGGATGATCGACATCATCAACCGGGGGATCGGCGGGCAAGAGGCGCCGGAAGAGTTCTCGCGCATCGAGTCCGATGTCATCGCTGAAGCACCGGTGATGGTGATTTGGCAGGTCGGCACCAACGCGGTGTACAGGAACTACAACTTCGATCAGGTGCAAGCGACATTCGAGGCAGGGCTGGATGTGCTCGCCGGGCTGCCGCTGGACGTCGTGGTGATGGACTCGCAATACACCCAGGCAATCATCGGCACGCCGGACGTGCTCAAGCTCGCCAACCAGTTCATGCCGATGATCGCCGACGTCGCTGCAAGCAGGAAGGTCAACCTGTTCGGCCGCTTTGCGCTGATGAAGCAATGGGTCGATGGCGGAATTCCGCTTTCCGAGCTCGACGATGGTGCGCAGGAGCATCTCCATACGAGCGAGTGGGCGACCGATTGCGTCACGCAAGCGTTGCTCGGTGCGATCAACGATGCGGTGGCGCGCAGCGCGAACACGTCGTCCTGACTACGTAAGACTACGGGGGAAGGCCAGTTGGATAAAATTTGCGGCAGTTCTGTAAGTCGTTTGCAGAACCCTTTCCTTAGAAGCGGAACTCCAGCCAAGGTAGGGGTTTTTGCAATGGGAAATCTTCCGGATCACGGTTTACCGCTCGTTCAGCTTAAGGAACAGCGGCGCGATCTCGTCGTAGCGCTACAGAATCGCAAGGGCCCGGTGGGTAGCTGGGAATTGATGCAGATCGCGGCGATCCAGCAGGCCATCTCGGCCTTCGAGGACGTCATCGCCGATCTCGACGCAGAGCTCGAGCTCGAGGCCGCCGCGGCCTGAGCGAACCGATCAGGCCTGCAGATAGCGGCCTTCAAGCGCCTTGCGCTCGGCCGGGCCGAGCCCGAGGCCCTCGCGGAAATATCCGTCGAGACTGCCATAGTCGGCATCGATCGCTTCGAACGACGCCTCCAGGAACGCCGCGCGCACGGTGCCGAGCACCTGCTTGACGTCGTCGGGCAATTCGGTGCTGTGGGCCGGATCGCGCTTGTAGTACTGGTTGGTCAGGAGATAGTCGTCCGCGATCACCTGCTCGGATACGCCGAGCGCGTGCAGGATCAGCGCGCAGGCAAAGCCGGTGCGATCCTTGCCTGCGGTGCAGTGGATCACCAGCGGCGCGCGGTCTTCGAGCAGATGGGCAAATAGCGTGCGATAGCGCGGCGTGTTGTCCTGCACGTAGCCGCGATAGGAATCTCGCATCACGTCGATCGCGTCGGCTTCCGAGAGCGCGCGGCTGCTGGCGATCTCGCGCAGCGCAGCCACCACCGTCGGCTCGACGGGCAGGGAATGCACGGTGACGTCGTTCATGCCGCACAGCGCCTCGGCGCGCTCGGCGACGCCGCGGAAATCGAATGCACTCTTGACCCCGAGGCCACGCACCACCGCGACGTCCTGCTCGGTGAGATGCGCAAGATGGTTGGAGCGGAAGATTTGCCGCCAGCGCACCGTCCGTCCGTCACGCGTCTGGTAGCCGCCGAGGTCACGAAAATTGCTGGCGCCGGCGAGATTGAGGTGACGGGCAGGGGCTTCTGACATCGGCGGGCCTGTTGCAGCTGTTGCGGGCTTGATTGAGGAGGTCTTGATGCGCAGGATCTTGCGCAGGAGTATCGGCGCAGACAGGTCTATAGCCGGCCTCTCGGGGGGAGAATATGACTTATCGCGGGGGCGCCATTCCGATCGGCGCAATTCTTCTAATGATCTTTGGTTCTTCGGCGGCGCCGGCGCAGTCCGCCTTCCGGAATTATCGTTGTGCCGACGGCACGCAGTTCATTGCAGCGTTCTTCAATGGTGACACGCGTGCGCATCTGCAGGTCGACGGCAAGGCGGTGACGGCGACGAAACGGCTGTCGCTGAGGGGTGCGCGCTACAAAGGCGGTGGCGTCACGCTGGAGATCAGCCGGGCCGGATTGACCACGCTGCGCCATGCGAAGCGGCCGGTCACGGCCTGCGAGCTGGCATGAAAAAAGGGCCGAAACGCTTCGTTCCGACCCTCTCTTACCGCTCTGTTGTCTGACGTTTGTGCGTCACGCCTCTCCGCCTGATCGACATCAGTGATCGCGGCTCGGCTTGGCGTCGTCGATGGCGGCCTGGTGGTACCAGCTCTCGCTGCATGCCGAGGTCTCGACCTCAGCGGCAAGATCGCGTGCCGTCCGTACTTCGCCGTAGCGGCGTCCGCCGAGAGCCGCGCGGCCCCCTGCCGGGAATTGATAGATCGTTGCCGATCCCTGATTTTGGCCCGTGGTGATCATGTCAAAGTCTCCTTTGGCCGGTGCGAGCCTCCATGGTGCGCCCGACTCATTCGTGTGTGGTTACCGTGCTTTCAACATCGGTCCGGGCTCGGCAGGGTGCAAGTGACCAAGAAATAGTCAGGTTTTGTCTAATTCGTGTGCAAGTCCCGGTTTGCATCCTGCGAGGCAGGATGCAGCTGACCAACGCTTGGGCCGAGCCGATGGTTGCCGGGCACCCGGCGGTTGGACACGAACTGTCACACGGCGCTGCCGCCGCATTAATCGGCGGCCCAAGCCGTAGCCGAATTTGCTGCAGAAACGGGCGGTGGAGGGGGTGAGGAGAAGATTTTGGCTGATCGCGGCGCATGCCAGCCGCGCTACTTTGTCGCAGAGAAAAATGCGATGTCCGCTGTGGACATCCGCCGGCTGGGCGGTGCCGCAGTGCAGCGACTGGCATTTTAATTGCTTAGTAAGAGCTGGCCGATGGTGGCCGGGTACGCGTGCGGCGGCCGACTGGCTTTCGGTTCCTCACGGTTTTGCATCATCAACAGAGAGGTTCAATGACCAAGTACAAGCTCGAGTATATCTGGCTCGACGGATATACGCCGACGCCGAGCCTGCGCGGCAAGACGCAGATCAAGGAATTCGCGTCGTTCCCGACCCTCGAACAGCTTCCGCTGTGGGGCTTTGACGGTTCGTCCACCCAGCAGGCTGAAGGCCACAGCTCTGACTGCGTGCTGAAGCCGGTCGCCTGCTATCCCGACGGAGCGCGCGAGAACGGCGTGCTGGTGATGTGCGAAGTCATGATGCCCGATGGCAAGACGCCGCACGCGTCCAACAAGCGCGCCACCATCCTGGACGACGAAGGCGCCTGGTTCGGCTTCGAGCAGGAGTACTTCTTCTACAAGGACGGCCGCCCGCTCGGCTTCCCGGAGCAGGGTTATCCGGCTCCGCAGGGTCCGTACTACACCGGCGTCGGCTACAAGAACGTCGGCAGCGTTGCCCGCAAGATCGTCGAAGAGCATCTCAATCTCTGCCTGCACGCCGGCATCAACCACGAAGGCATCAACGCCGAGGTGGCGAAGGGCCAGTGGGAATTCCAGATCTTCGGCAAGGGCTCCAAGACCGCTGCTGACCAGATGTGGATGGCCCGCTATCTGATGCTGCGTCTCACCGAGAGCTACGGCATCGATATCGAATTCCACTGCAAGCCGCTCGGCGACACCGACTGGAACGGCTCGGGCATGCACGCCAACTTCTCGACCAAGTACATGCGCGAAGTCGGCGGCAAGGAATATTTCGAAAGCCTGATGAAGGCCTTCGACAAGAACCTGATGGACCACATCGCCGTCTACGGCCCGGACAACGACAAGCGTCTGACCGGCAAGCACGAGACCGCGCCGTGGAACAAGTTCAGCTACGGCGTGGCTGATCGCGGTGCGTCGATCCGCGTTCCGCACTCCTTCGTCAACAATGGCTATAAGGGCTATCTGGAAGACCGCCGCCCGAACTCCCAAGGCGACCCCTACCAGATCGCTTCGCAGATCCTGAAGACGATCTCCGAGGTTCCGACCGGCGCCAAGGCTGCCGCTTAAGCGGCTGCGGCCTGAGCGCTTCCGGACCCGGATGGAGCCATCCGGTACCGCAATCGGGTCCGCCAGGGCGACTGCCTTGGCGGACCCTTGCTTTTTACGACAGTGTTTGCGGGCGGCTCGCCGCCGAAAGCGGTTTCGCTGCGTTATGAACCGCGCTAGATAACGAATGAATATTTGCTGCCGGGGACACGGCGCTTGTTTGAGGGGTTTTATAAGGTCCGGTTCGAGCTGGGCGGCGCCGTCGGCCGCAGCGTGATGTATGTGGGCAACGGCAAGATGCTCGGCGGCAATTCGGCGTTCGCCCATATCGGCACCTACGAGAAAGACGGCGACGAGGTCGCGGTCGAGATCCAGACGGTCCGCCATAACCCCGACCTGAACTACCGCGCCATGGCCGGCACCGATGATGCGACGCTGCTCGCCAAAGGCGGGCCGGACGGCGAGCTCTACCGCTTCAAGGGCGAGCTGAAGGAGTTGCCCGGCGTGCCGTTCCAGTCGGTGATGACGCCGATCACGGAGGGCGACATCCCAATCGCCGGCGGGGTCGGCGAGGGTGGTATCGTCAACGGGCTCTATTCGATCCACATCCGCGTGCTCGATGGTATCGACGGCGGCCTCACCGGCGTGATGCTGCTCAACGACGGCCGCATCCTCGGCGGCGATGCGTTCTTCTATTATCTCGGCACCTACACCTCCGAGAAAGGCCGCTGGAAAGGCCAGATCCTTAACCAGGAGCACACCTCGGCGATGGGCGAGAACCCGATCTTCGGCGGCCATGAGGTCGGGATCGGCTTCGCCGGCACCTGCGATGCGGAGGGCGCCGTGCTCGAAGCGACTGCACTGGCCGGCAAGCGCAGCCTCCGTCTTACCGCCGCGCTCAAGCTGATGCGACGGGCGTAAGCGGGATGGACCATTCGGTTCGTGTGCTCTCGACGCTGGCGCTGAAGGGCGCGGTCGCGCGCCTTGCCGCGGCCTATCAGGCGGCAAGCGGGGTTGCGATCGATGCGGATTTCGCGCCGAC
The DNA here is from genome assembly GCF_002289535.1 of Bradyrhizobium sp. UFLA03-84. NCBI lineage: Bacteria > Pseudomonadati > Pseudomonadota > Alphaproteobacteria > Hyphomicrobiales > Nitrobacteraceae > Bradyrhizobium > Bradyrhizobium sp. UFLA03-84. The sequence goes on from NZ_NSJY01000014.1 coordinate 958,447, forward strand.
GCTGGCGCTGCTCGAACGTCTGCGTGGCGGCGAGGTGGCCGATGTGGTGATCCTGACCCGCGAAGGCCTCGAGGAGATGATCGGCGAGGTGCGCGTTACGCCGGAAAGTGCAGTCGACCTGGCGCGCTCCTATGTCGGCGTTGCGGTGAAGGCGGGGGCTGCGCATCCCGACATCGCGACCGAAGCCGCGTTGCGAGAGGCTTTGCTCGGGGCACGGGCGGTGGCCTATTCGCGGCTCGGCGCCAGCGGCATCCTGTTCGCGCAGCTGATCGCGCGTCTCGGCATCGCCGAGGCGATCAACGCGCGCGCGGTGATCATTCCAATGGGCTTCACCGCGGAGAAGCTCGTCACCGGCGAGGCCGACCTTGCGATCCAGCAGATCAGCGAGTTGAAGCAGGTCGACGGCATCGAGGTCGTCGGGCCAATTCCGCTGGATTTGCAGACGCCGGCGGTGTTTTCCGCAGGCCGGATGACGGCCTCGCAGCGCGCCGCGGCCGCCGAGCATCTGTTGCGTTATCTGTCGTCACCCGAGGTCGCGCCGGTGCTGCGCGAGACCGGGCTCGAGCCTTGAATTTGCCTGCACCGCGACGCAACCTGCCGCCCATGTTCAGACCCTTCCATGCAATTGTCGTCGTCGCAGCGCTGGCTGCTCCGGCGCTCGCCCATGCGCAATCCGCCGACCTCGTGCTGTGCGACCGGCTCGCCGCCGATCCCTCCGATCCGGACAAGCCGGCCGACGTGAAAGGCGTGTCCGAGATCGCGTCGGCGGATATCGCGACCGCGGTCAAGTATTGCGCAGTGGCGGCAAAATCGTCGCGCCGCGCGATGTACGAACTCGGCCGTGCCTATGCCGCCAACCGGCAGACGGCGGAAGCGGCCGCCGCCTGGCGCAAGGCGGCCGACAAGGGCTCGACGTCGGCGATGGTCGAGCTCGGCGTGCTCTACGGCAACGGCACCGGCGTGGCCAAGGACGAGGCGCAGGCGCGCAAATTGTTCGAGCGCGCGGCGCAGGCCGGCAATGCGCGCGGCGTCAGCAATCTCGCGGCGCTCGGCGGCAGCGCGGCTGCGGATCCGGCACGTGCGCGCGAGTTGCTCGCCAAGTCTGCCGAGACCAATGCGGAAGCGCAGTACCAGCTCGGCATGATGCTCGCCGAAGGCAAGGGCGGCGCGCAAGATGATGCCGGCGCGCGGGCATTGTTCGAGAAGGCCGCTGCGCAGAACCATCCGGGCGCACTCGAGCGGATGGGCGCCTTCGCGCAGGCCGGCCGCGGAGGGCCGAAGGATAGCGATGCGGCAAAAGCCTATTACGAGCGCGCCGCCGCGCTCGGCGATGAGGATGCCAAGAAGGCGCTGGAGCGCGCCCGCTGTCCCTATGTCATCAAGGACAAGCGCGGCAATGCCGTGACCAATCTTTGCTTCTGATCAAACAGGAACGCTCACGCCCGCGTATCGTTGACCCGCGAAAGGCATTGGCGAGGCGACGTCATGATCCGCAAGCTGCGTTCCGGCGAATACCGGCTGTACTCCCGCAAGGTCAATCCGAAGACCGGCAAGCGCCGCAATCTCGGCACCTTCAAGTCACGCGCCGCCGCAGAGAAGCACGAGCGTGACGTGCAGTACTTCAAGCGCCACTAGGACCGCGTGCTCTTTGTGGACGCATGATCTTTTCGGAAACCGCTGCGCACTTTTCCAGATCATGCGTCACGGCGTGGGGCAGGCCGCGCCGGTCTTCACCCAGGCCTCGACCAGCGCGCCGGCCTGTGCCTGCGTGCCGGGTGCCGGTGAGCGACCGAAACCGGGATGCCAGGCCCAGCCGACCAGCGTGTCCTTGCCGATATGCTCGATCAGCTCCTCGACCTTGCGGCCGCCATTGCGTGCGGGATCGCGGATCTGCGCGCAGATTTCGCCGACGGTCTTGCCGGCCCATGCCATCTCGCGCGGCGCGAGATGCCATTCCGGGTGCCCCGGCACGCGGCCGGGATCGAAATTTGCGTGCTGATGACAGATCGAGCAGCGCATCGCGTTGGTGCCGTGACCATCGGCTCCGCGCGAGACCGGCGGCTGGTGCATGCGGCTTATGTCGCCCTGCCGCGGGCTGTCACCGGCGGGATGGCAATTGGTGCAGCGCGGATGCGTCAGCACCTTGCCGAGCTCGGTGAAGATCGCTGCGGAGCGCTGCTCGACATTCTCGATCCCGGCAAAGCTCTCCGGCGAGGCGAGGGCGTGGCTTGCGCTCTCCGACGCTGCGTAGCCGGCGCACAGGCTGGTCGCGAGCGCCGTCAGCACCGCAATGATCCGAAACCGCGTGTCCGATGTCATCGCGGGCTCACTTGTTGGCGGTCAGATAGCGGTTGGAATCGGCGAGGATCACATCGCGCACTGCCTGGTGATATTTGATGTAGCCGGTGCAGCGGCACAGATGGCCGTCGAGCGCCTCCGCGATGACGGCCTCGAGCTGGTCACGCGCCACCGGCGCCTTCGCCAGCCGCTCGAGCAACACCTGGCCCTCATTGAGGAAGCCGGCCGTGCAATAGCCGCACTGGAACGCGAAGTGGTCGATGAACGCGCGCTGCAACGCCGAGAGCTCGCCGTCCTTGGCGTGGCCCTCGACGGTGCGGATCGCCATGCCGTCGAAATTCGCCGCCGGCACCACGCAGGTCGGCGTGGTGTAGCTCGTACCGTCGGGATTATCGATGATGACGGCGCAGCTCAGGCACTGCGCGGCGCCACAGCCGAACTTGGTGCCGGTCATCCCGAGCATTTCCCGCAGGAAATCGTTCATCGAGAGCTCGTCGCGGACCTCGATCGGGCCATGCTTCTGGCCGTTGATGGTGAGGTTGAGCGTCGTCACGCAAGCGCTCCCTTGAGCAGGCTCGTTGTCACCGGCAACGAGCGGAAGCGGTGGCCGGTGGCATCGTTGATGGCGTTGAGCAGTGCCGGCACGATCGGGATCATGACAACCTCCGCCATGCCCTTGGGCGGCTCGTCCGGCGTCAGCGGCGGCAGCATCTCGATCTCGAGATCGTGCAGCGGCAGGTCGGAGCCGCGCGCGATCAGATACTGGCCGAGATTCCATTGCCCGTTGCCGGGACCACCTTCGAACGGCGGCAGGGATTCGAGCAGCGCGTAGCCGACGCCCATGGCAAAACCGCCATGCGACTGGCCGAGCACCACTTCAGGCACCAGCGCCTGACCGCATTCGAACACGCTGTAGGCCTTGGCGATGCGCAAGATGCCGGTCGCGCGCTCGATCTCGACGCGGACCAGCGTGCCGCACATCGAGGTGTATGCGGTGCCGATCCGGTTGTTGTCGGTCGGCGGAAATTTCACGCTGGTTCGGTCGATCCGCTCGAACCGGCCGCGGCCGCGGCGGATCGCCAGCGCATCGATCTCGGCGCGGACCTGCTCGCCGAACAGCGGGAAGCGCGCGCGCGACCAGGCCCAGCGCGAGAAACTGTGCGCGATTGCGCCGGTGACGAAGCCGCGCGCATGCGCGGTCGCCGCAAGCCTTGGCAATGGCAGCGGGGCGAGATCATCGAGCACGAGCTGGCCGTCCCGCCAGCGCGCTTTGTCCCATTGCCGGGCGCGGGGATCGGTCTTCGCAATGTGCCAGAGCTCGAGCGCCGCCGGCCACAGGCCGAAGCGGAAGATGATACGGGCGGCCTCGGCCGCGGAGTGCGTGCCGACATGGGCGCCGATCGAGGCGCTCGTGGCCGAGCTGATCGCGGGCACCCAGCGCGGATTTTTTTCGGCGCGGTCCTGGGTCTTCTGGTCCATCGTGTAGGGATCGCCGGAGGTGACGAGCCCGAGCGCCTCGTAGCTGTCGACCCGCGAGACCGCGACTTCGTCGGCCACGGCGCCGAGATGGCCCGCGACCCGGTTGGCGAGCGCGGTGCCGACGCCATTGCCCATCTCGACATGATCGCAGTGGATCGCGATCCGCCCCTCGGGATCGATCTCGACCCGGCCGAGCGAGCAATCCGCGCCCGAGCCGTAATCCTTGGTGACGCAGGCGACGCCGGTGCCGACCAGCCGTCCCTCCGGCGCCTTCTGCTTGAAGTCGGCGCGCTGCTGCCAGATCGGATGCTTCTCGAGCTTGTCGAGGATGTCAGGTGTTCGCACCGACACGATGTAGGGATTGCCGGTCATGGTCCGGCCGTTCTGCTTCAGCGCATTGTTGCGGCGGAACGCGATCGGATCGGCCTTGAGCTCGCTGGCCGCCTCGTCGATCAGCACTTCCAGCGCGGTCATGGTCTGCAGCGTGCCGTAGCCGCGCATCGAACCGGCGGTGACGCCGCGCGAATGCACCGCCACGGTGGTGACGTCGACCTTCGGGATATCGTAGATGCCGATCGCTGCAGTCGCGGCGACGACCGCGACGTTGGCGGAGAAGTTGGCGAGCCCGCCGCCGTCGAGCACATGGTCGGCGGCGAATGCCGTGATCTTGCCGCTGGCGCGATCGATCCCGATCCTTGAGCGCATCTTGATCGCGTGACGTTTGATGCCGCCCTGGAATTGCTGGTAGCGGTCGTGGGCCAGCCGCACCGGCCGTCCCGGGAAGAACATCGCCGCGAGCGCCACGTAGAGCACGAACGGAGTGTGGTCGCGGCCGCCGAAGCCGCCGCCGACATGGGCGAACTGCGCATTGATGTGCGAGGGGCGGAACGGGGACCGGGCCTTGCCGAGCATGAAGGCAATCGACTCGGCCGCCTCATAGGGCGACTGCACGCCGAGCACCAGTTCGAGGTTGCCGGTGCTGTCGCTGTACCAGGCCAGACCGCTTTCCGGTTCGAGGAACATCGGATCGACCGACTGGGTCTCGAACTCGCGGTCGAGCACTAGCTGCGACGGATCGTCTTTGGCGAGCTGGGCGCGGATCGCTTCGCCATGGATTGCGGCCTTGGCGTAGTCGGCCTTGGTCTCCTTGGCGAGCGGCAGCCAGACCGGCAGCGCCGCGTTCTGGATGCGGCTCGGCGAAACCCAGCCGGCCTGGATCGGCGAATAGACGTCGGGCGCATCGGGCGTCGCGCCGGCCACGCGCGTGAAGCGATACGCGCCAAAGTCCGGGAGGATGACCGGCCCGGTCTCGTCACCGAACTTGACGAAGCCGACATCGCGCAGCGCGAGGCGCGCGCGGTCGAAGGCGTCGAACTGCTCGAAGATCAAGAGCGCGACCGGTTGTCCGAGATAGAGCGGCGTCTTGCCGACCGGACAGAGCAGGTCGCCGGCATGGAACTCGGGCACCCTTGTGCCGATCCGCTCGAGGTCGGCTGCGGTCACGACGACCGACGGCTTCGCCGGACCATCGAGGCGGGCGAGGTCCAGGCCGGCATAGACATGGGTGGCGTCGTTGGCGCGGACCAGGATGGCGTGCGAGGTGGTCGCAGGCCAGCCCGGCATGTCGGCGGCGCGAAAGTCGGACGCGTAGAGTTTTGCGCCGGTGACCTTGGCCACGCCGTCGACGCGGCCGGCGCCCTTGGCCGCCGGATTGAAATGGCCGCGCCCGGGCAGCGTCTCGCGGCTCGCGAAAGCCGGCTCCTTGGCAAGCGCCAGATGCGACAGGCTGACCGAGATGCCGCCTGCCGACAACCACTTCACGAATTCGCGTCGCGAGGGCCGCATGGTCCGATCTTTCATCGACACCTCGACGGCATATCGCGCCGGGGTTTAACAAGTTTTGAAATACACGTGGAAGTATTGCGGCAAAGCGAGTGCAACGGCAATGCCGCAATAGGTCGTAGCCTTCTCACCTGCAGCGTTGGCCTCACTTGAGGTCGGCGATGGTGGCCGGTCCCGGGCCCGGCGTGATCAGGGTCGGCCATTGCTTGGAGCCGAACGGCACCAGCGGCGGCAGGAAGGCCGTCATGCCGCGCTTCCTGGTCTCCGCGATGATCGCTTCGCGCGCATCGCCCCCCATCAGTTCGTAATCCATCAAATGGTAGCTGCCGAAGAACAGCGCGCCGACCGAGCGGTCGGCGATGATCCGGGTCAGCGATTCCAGCATGTCCGACGGCGTCGTGGTGAAGGAGATGGTCTCGATCAGCATCAGGCGGCTGTTGATGGCGTCGGGCCCGAAGAACTGCGCCAGCACGCTGAAGATCACGTTGTTCTGCCGAGCCACGTAGATCGTGTTGCTCGCACCATAGGTCTTGTCCCAGTCGGGGCCGAGCTGGGCCTTCCAATCGGCCATGACCGTCATCCAGTGCGCGACCTGGGTCTGCGCTGCCCAGGCGACGTTCTTGGCGAGCAGTGGCGCCTGTTTCTTTCCGAATGCCTCGAGCGTCGCGAACGGGATCGCGCCGGCGGCGAGGCATTCGTCCATGAAGGCGATGTTGTTCTTGAGGATGGCGCGGTTGTTGTCGCGCCAGTCCGCCTGCATCGGCGTGGCGTCGAGCCCGTCAAGCGCCGATTGCATCCGGCTGCGATAGGCCTGCATCGACCCACGCCACGATTTGTCGTCGGGATTGTTGACATAGGGGCCGACCACCTCGGCCAGCGCCATTGTGCTGTGGCCGACCGATTTGAGCAGCTGATAGACGATCGGCACCTGCGGCGCCTCGGTCGGCGGCTTGCCCGGCCGGTACAGGATCAGGCGTCCGCCGGCGCCGGAGAACAGGCCGAGGATCACCGGGTGCTTGTCGAGCACGTTCTTCTGGAAGATCCGTGCCGCATCGCCATAGAGCTCGAACATGCCGGTGTTGAGCGCGAGCACATCCTTGGTCGCGACATCGGCCGGCGTCGAAGAGGTCTTGCCCGAGATCGGTGCCATGTAGTCGGGCAGCGACTGGGCCAGCGCAGCACCGCTGTTGCCGAGCAGCAGTGCCAGCGCGGCGGCCGCGCGAAATCGATTGATCATGTGATGCTCCTCGAAGCCTCGCGCCAACGCCGCAGCCGGATGCGGCCGCGCGACCATTAGCGGAATGCGCAAATGCTTGGACGCAAAGAACTGGAGAGTAGTGAACAGGGAGTATAGATCCCGCGCGACGCGGCACGACGCGGGCGGATGCCTACAGCTAAGCGACGAATCGGCCGGTGTCCACACCCTGACATTGCCGGCTTGCCCTGCGCCAAAACACCCAATGGTGCGGTTTTGGGCCCGGTGCTATGTGGCGAACAGAATCAATTTTATTCATTGGATTTTTGCGTGCTCAACGGACTTTACAAGGTCGAGTACGGCATCAATGGCGCATTCGGCCGAAGCATCATGTGCCTGCACGACGGCAAGATGATGGGTGGCAATTCGGCCTTCGCCCATCTCGGCACCTATCAGGTGACGAATGGCGAGATCATCGCCGACGTGATCACCGAACGTCACAACGACGATGTCAACTTCCAGCCGCTGATGGGCGCCGACGTCGCCGTCATCAAGGTGCGCGGGCGAACCGAGGGCTCGACCATCCTGCTCGAGGGCAAGGCTGACGCCATGCCGGACGGCGTGTTCTGGGCGAATTTGGCGCCGCTCGACGATGAGGCGTTGCCGCCACGCGGGGCGGTTGGGCCAGGCGGCATCGCCAACGGGCTCTACGCGATCCAGCTCCGCGCGCTCGATGGTGTCGATGCCGGCCTCACCGGGGTGATGCTGCTGATGGACGGCCGCATCCTCGGCGGCGATGCGTTCTTCTACTATCTCGGCTCGTATTCGTCGGCGGATGGCCGCTGGCGTGGCGAGATCGTCAACCAGGAGCACACGCCGGCGAGGGGCGAGTATCCGGTGTTCGGCGGCTATGAGGTCGGCATCGGCTTCGCCGGCTCGTGCCGCGAGGACGGCGCCGAGCTCGAAGGCATCGCGCTGGCCGGCAAGCGCAGCCTTCGCCTGTCGGCCGAACTGCGGCTGATGCGCCGCGCCTAACCAAAGCGCGGCGACTGCTTCCTCAATCCTTGATCAGCAGCACGCCGCCGATGATCAGTGCGATACCGACCAGTCGCGAGATCGACACCGGATGCTGCGTCAGGCCGAACAGGCCGAAATGGTCCATCGCGATGCCCGCGATCATCTGGCCTGCTACCACCAGCGCCAGCAGGGTCGCGGCACCGAGCGACGGCAGCAGCAGGATCATCAGAAGGATGAACACGCCGCCGAGGATGCCGCCGCTCCAGGCCCACCAGGGCACGGCCGCCACCAGTTTCCAGGACGGTACCGGCTCCCGCGTCGCGACCAGCACGACCGCCATCGTCACGAGCCCGCCGAGATAGCTGACCAGCCCGGCCCAGGCGGGCGAGTTCAGGGCCGACCGCAAATTGCCGTTCAGGACCTGCTGGGTGGCAACGCTGATGCCGGCGCCGAGCGCGAGGAGATAGAGAAACCAGACTTGCATGTGATGCCCCCAATGCGGATCGCCGCAGGACTCATGTCATATTCCATTGGCAACGATCGTGGCATGCACAGAGCATGGCGGCTGACCTGCGGAATGGGCTTCCACCCGCGTCCCAGATCGAATAAGAGGCCGCAAACCCTCAATCCCCCAGTATTCGAATGATCCGCCTCGATAACGTCTCCAAGCAAGTCGGCCACCAGATCCTCTTCATCGAAGCCTCCGCGGCGCTCCAGAAGGGCGAGAAGATCGGCCTGGTCGGCCCGAACGGCGCCGGCAAGACCACGCTGTTCCGCATGATCTCGGGCCGCGAAATCCCCGATGAGGGCCAGGTCTCGCTCGATCGCGGCATCTCGATCGGCTATTTCAGCCAGGATGTCGGCGAAATGAGTGGCCGCAGCGCGGTCGCCGAGGTGATGGACGGCGCAGGACCGGTCAGCGTGGTCGCGGCCGAGCTCCGGGAACTCGAGGCCGCGATGGCCGACCCCGACAAGGCCGACGAGATGGATGACATCATCGCGCGCTATGGCGAGGTGCAGCATCAGTTCGAGGAGCTCGACGGCTACGCGCTCGACGGCCGCGCGCGTGAGGCGCTGGCGGGGCTCGGCTTCAGCCAGGAGATGATGGACGGCGACGTCGGCAAACTCTCCGGCGGCTGGAAGATGCGCGTGGCGCTGGCCCGCATCCTCCTGATGCGGCCCGACGTGATGCTGCTCGACGAGCCGAGCAACCACCTCGATCTGGAAAGCCTGATCTGGCTCGAGCAGTTCCTGAAGGGCTATGAGGGCGCGCTGCTGATGACCTCGCATGACCGCGAGTTCATCAACCGCATCATCAACAAGGTGGTCGAGATCGACGCCGGGCAGCTCACCACCTATTCCGGCAATTACGAGTTCTACGAGCAGCAGCGCGCGCTGTCCGACAAGCAACAGCAGGCGCAGTTCGAGCGGCAGCAGGCGATGCTCGCCAAGGAGATCAAGTTCATCGAGCGCTTCAAGGCGCGCGCCTCGCACGCCGCCCAGGTGCAAAGCCGGGTCAAGAAGCTCGACAAGATCGAGCGGGTCGAGCCGCCGCGGCGGCGCCAGACCGTGGCGTTCGAATTTCAGCCGGCGCCGCGCTCGGGCGAGGACGTCGTCAGCCTGAAGAACGTCCACAAGGCCTATGGCAGCAAGCGGATCTATGACGGGCTCGACTTCATGATCCGTCGCCGCGAGCGCTGGTGCGTGATGGGCATCAACGGCGCCGGCAAGTCGACGCTCTTGAAGTTGGTGGCCGGCTCAACCGACCCCGACGATGGCGCGGTCGCGATCGGCGGCAGCGTCAAAATGGGCTATTTCGCCCAGCACGCGATGGACCTGCTCGACGGCGAGCGTACCGTGTTCCAGTCGCTTGAAGATGCGTTTCCGCAGGCCGGGCAGGGCTCGCTGCGCGCACTCGCCGGCTGCTTCGGATTCTCCGGCGACGACGTCGAGAAGAAGTGCCGGGTGCTGTCGGGCGGCGAGAAGGCCCGGCTGGTGATGGCCAAGATGCTGTTCGATCCGCCGAACTTCCTGGTGCTGGACGAGCCGACCAACCATCTCGATCTCGCCACCAAGGAAATGCTGATCAACGCCCTCTCCGAGTTCGAGGGCACCATGCTGTTCGTCTCGCACGACCGTCACTTCCTTGCGGCGCTCTCCAACCGCGTGCTGGAGCTGACGCCCGAGGGCATCCATCAATTTGGTGGCGGCTACACCGAATACGTCGCGCGCACCGGCCATGAAGCGCCCGGGTTGCGGAGCTAGCTCAAGCCCGCCACCGCGCGCAGAACGCTTCCACGTCGCCGGACTGAAACTCCGGCAGGCGCTCCCAGATGGTTTCCGGCGGCCAGTTCCACCAGGCGATCTGCGACAGCTCGGCCGCGATCCTGCGGCTGAAGCGCTCCTTGATCGGCCGCGCCGGCACGCCGCCGACGATGGTGTAGGGCGCGACATCGCGCGAGACCACAGCGCCGGCTGCGAGCACCGCGCCGTCGCCGACGGTGACGCCGGGCAGTACGATCACGCCATGGCCGATCCAGACGTCGTTGCCGATCACGACGCGGTCCGCGCGCCGCTCGCTGAAGAAGCCGTGATCGCGCTCGGCGGAGGCCGAGTAGTATTCAGGGCAATAGGTGAAGCGATGCTGCGACGGGCGCTCGACCGGATGGTTCGGCGCGCCGATCCGGACCTGCGCCGCGATCGCGCAGAACCGGCCGATCACGGCGTCGGCGACCATGCAGCCGCTGCCGAGATAGGAGTAGTCGCCGAGCTCGGTGTATTCGATCGCCGTGTCGCCGAGCACTTCACAGCAACGCCCGATCTCGACCTCCCGCAGCTTGACCGTCGGCTCGATGACGGTTTCGGCAAGCTTTGGGCGGGAAGGCTTCGGTGCGGTCATGGCATTGTCCTCGATATGGCGAGCCGTTTCAGTCGCACGATTTTTGTTACGGCGAGATGACAGAAGAGGAGAACAGGTACCCGCAGTCTAGTTTTTCAGCGCATCTACCGCGGCGATCGCCCTGACCATCGCGTCCTCCAGGGCCGCGCTGTTGGCGGGATTCGATTGACGCTTGCGGCCGGGATCGTCGAAATCGTGGGTCGCGTCGGGATAGACCACGACGTCGATCTTGCTGCCGGCGGCGATCGAGCGGCGGGCGACGTCCTGGCAGCGTTCGGGCGATACCTCTTCGTCGGCGGTGCCGAGCAACATCGTGATCGGCGCAGCCGACGTCAGTGTCTGTGCCAGCAGGGCGGCCGGTCCGCAGCCCGGGTAGAACGCCAGCGCGGCACGATAGCCCAACGCCGCGCCTTGCCGCTGCATCACATTCAGCGCAGTGCTGCCGCCGTTCGACCATCCCTGCAGGAAGATGCGATTGGTGCTGACATCCTTCTGGCTGCGCAGCCAGTTCAGCGCGCCCTCGGCGTCGAGCGGCCGCACGGTCTTTTCATTGACGTCGGCGCGATCGGAATCGCCATGGGTGAAGCGGCCGAAGCCATGGGCCTTGCCGCGCGGCCCAAAACTGTCCGGCAAGATCGCGATATAGCCGTGGTCGGCCCAATACTGTCCCCACATCGCGTGGCGCTTGGACAGGCTGCCGGCATTGCAGGCCGCGGACGGATTGGCCCGCGATACCAGCGCGCAGTCCTTGTTGACGTTGATCGAATAGGGGCCGCCGCGGCCGTGCAGCAGCACGATCGCGGGGTGTGGGCCCGGGATTTGCGGCCTGAACAGATAGCCGATGATCTCGGTCTTGCCGTCGGCGCTCGGGAAGAAAACCGTATCGGGCGCGGCCGCCGCCGCCGTCGGCAATATCGTCAGCATCAGGAGAGCAATCTGAATCGCGCGGTGGGTCATCGGCGCAGCATGGACAACATTTCGGATGAATTGCGGCATCGCCGTTTCCCACCAGCAATGCAAAGCGGCATGGCACGCTGCGTGCTGCTCGGCTTGTGAGGCCAGGTGCCGCCCGTTACGCTTCAGCAAAAAAGCGGGAGCGAAACGGCATGAGACAAATCAGGATCGGCGACATCACGATCGACGCGGTGATCGAGCGCGAAGGGCCGTGGCGGCGGCCGCAGGATTTCTTCCCGACCTATGACGACGCGGTGTTCAAGCATCACCTCAAGACGATGGAGCCTGAGGTCTTCGATGCCGCGCGCGGCTTGATGATGATCACCTACCAGACCTTCGTGGTGCGGACGCCGCACTACACCATCCTGGTCGACACCTGCACCGGCGAGGACAAGGGGCATGCGCCGCCGTTCGATTTCCCGGGCAAGGAGCGCTGGCGCAACGAGCTGTTCGCACTCGGCATCTCCTATGAGCAGATCGACTACGTGTTCTGCACCCATCTGCACATCGATCACACCGGCTGGAACACCACGCTGCGCGACGGGCGCTGGGTGCCGACCTTTCCGAATGCGAAATACGTCTTCCACAAGCGTGAGTATGCGGCCTGGGAGGCGGAGAACGCCAAGGGCGCCAATCCGCCCGGCACGGTGTTTCGCGACAATTGCTTGCCGATCGTCGAGGCCGGGCAGGCGCTCCTGGTCGACGACGACTATGCGCTCGACGACACCGTCACGCTGACGCCGACGCCGGGCCATTCGCCCTGCCATTGCTGCGTCAACATCTTCTCGAAGGGACAGCGCGCGGTGGTCGCCGGCGATCTGATGCACCATGCGATCCAGTGCCGCGAGCCGGAGTGGTCGGCAAGGCCCGATTGGGATCCGAAGCAGTCGGCGGTGTCGCGGCGAAAATTCTTTGCCTCTGTTGCCGGGACCGACACGCTGATCCTGCCGGTCCATTTTCCGGCCCCGACCGTCGGCCTGATCACGGCGGACGGCGACCGCTTCGACTACCGCTTCAAGCGCGAGTAGCGGCGCCGGCGTTCGGGGGGCAGGTCACCCGGATCGCGCCGTGCCGGTCCGGCGCGGGACCTGGGTCAGGAAGCGTTCGAGATCGGCGCAGAGGCGGTGGGCGAGTTCCTCATCGATCTCGAACGCGGCGACGGTGCCCGCGCAATCGATTTCGATGGTCCCGCGAAGGGGCCCGGCGGACGCGGTCGATACCGCGATGTTGGTCGCTCTCTGCACGGTCATGTCGTCAACTTCCCCTCAAGCCGGTCGCCGCCAATCCTCATCTCGGCAAATCTCATCTTGGAATGACGGGGTGTCCCTTTCGCTTGCGTTCTTCGATGAATCTGACGCCGATTTCGGTGCCGTCGACGCGAACCAGCTCGCAGCGCCGGAACGCCAGTCCCCGCGAGGACAACACCAGGAAGAACTCCTGGGCCTTCAGCACATCCAGCGTTCCGTCGACCTCGAGCCGGGCGCCGCTCTGCGAGACGTCGAGCAGGATGCAGCTTCGCCGCCACGTGCCATCGACGCCCATCAGATTGACGGGGTGGCGCGTCTCGAGCTTGACGCGCTCCGCCCTGCGGTCACCATACGTCATGACACTACTCACACTGAAAATGGCTTGGTCATCGCCTTGGCCCGCGCCTTCGCATCGTCGATCGTGGCTGGTGGGTTCGCGAAGGCGCGGGCGGCGCCGGCATCAATGGCCGCGCGGATTGCGTCCTGGATGTCGGGACGCGCGATCTTGAGCAGCCGGGCCTGCTGGCGGGGCGTGGATCGCCTCACGAGGTCGGCGAGAACGCGGCGAGGGAGGTCCTTGCGCGCGATCAACGCGCCCGCGATCTCCTCGTCGCATTCGGCGGCGTCGACCATCATGGCGAGGCCTGCGCTGGTGATATCGGCGCCGGGGTTGCCCGCGAGCACGCGAAGCACGCTGCCGTCACCGCGCATCAGCAGAATATCCGTGAGCTCCTGGCTGACGGCCTTGCGCCCTGCGATCGCGCTGAGGTGTCCCTCGGCGCGCATCCAGGCAATATCGATCAGATCGGTCTCGGGGATGCAGTCGCAGGCCCGCAGGATTGGTGCGGCGACGTCGGCGTCGTCATGGTTGGCCAGGCGACGCGCGAGCTTCCTCGGCACCAGATGGAGGTCGGCGAGCGAGCGGCTCAGCGTCGTCAGGGTCCGCAGCTCGACGCTCTCGCTCAGGCGGAGCAGGATGTCGTCGAACACCTCGACGTGGCGTGCGCTGAGGCGATGCGCGTCCTCGAGAAACAGCCCGGCCACCTCCTGCAGCATGCGCGTGCAGAGGTCGGGGGAGCCGGCTTTCAAGACGTGGTCGAGCTTGGCAATGAGATCGGGCGAGGCAATAGCTGTCATTGCGGTCCTTAAAATGTTCCGCGACGGGGAACATCATCGTTCCCAATGCCAATCTGCTCCCCGAATCTTTAATAGGGGTATAGAATTTGATGGGATGGCCGGTCCCGACGGTGGATATCCCGGCTAACACTATCGAAATTCGGCAGCAGGGATCATTTGCCTGATTGTCCGGTTCGACGAACGGCCCGCATTTTTTCTGATTGTATTCGTCTGACGATTCGCATTTGGTGCATGGACATTATCGATGAGGCCGGCGCGCCAGGCGCGGCGCCGCGCAAGAAATTTCAAGAACATTTCATAGGAGCGGTCATTTGACGGCGCCATTGCTGGTGCCGAGAGTCTTTCGTTTTGACGACGTTGATGCGTTCCGGAGTTCGATCCGAAACCTGGATGTTGATTTCACGCCACTTGCGCGGAAGATTTCGGCCGAGCAGGTCATCCTGAGCTTGCCGGGATGCGAGCTCAACTACACGCAGTCGTTTCCACGGATCGTCGACGCCCAGCTTGCGCCGCATACGACCGCGGTCGGCTTCACGATGGACGACGGCGTGCCGATGCGCTTCAACGGCGTCGAGCGCGACCGCGCGGTGATCGTGCTCGGCGGCGGCGGCGCGTTCTACACGTCCGTCGAGGAGACACCCCGCCAGTACGTCTCGGTGATGTTCACGCCCGAGATCCTTGACCGCGGTTGGCCGAACCCCGGTCTCCATTTCAGCATTCACGAAATTTCACAACGCGCGCAGGATCTGCTGCGTGAACTTGTGAGACAGGTGCTGCTCGTGACGTCTGACCAGGTGACGATAGCCGAGTTCGCGACCGGCGCATCGATCAAGGAGACGCTGCTTGCGGCGATCGACAACGCGTTCTCCGAAGTCGTTCCGGCCAAGTGGACGACGCGGGCCAACACGACGCGCCAGTTCAAGGTGTTCAACGACGCGCGTGCCATTCTCGCCGGCGACGTCGCTCATCCGATCTATAGCGGCGAACTCGCCAGGCAGATCGGGGTGTCCGTGCGCACGCTGCACGATGCGATCCAGCGCTACCGGGGCGTGAGCCTGCATCGCTATTTGCGTTTGCGCCGGCTCTGGCTGGTGCGCCAGCAGCTGCTCGCCGGTGCGCCCAGCGTCAAGGCCTGTGCGCTGGCCTATGGGTTCTGGCACCTCAGCGATTTCTCGCGGAGCTACCGGTCGCAGTTCGGGGAAGCGCCGTCGGAGACGCTGGCGGCTTCGCGTCGTCCCGGCGTCGTGACCGACGCCAGACATGATTCGTAACATTCGGTCTGAACGGAATCTTAACGGCCGGTGGGGAATCTGTTGGTACGATTCCACCAGAGGCGGCCTGATGCATCCCCGACGATTTGCGCGTGTTCGTCCGTCAGGATGCGTGTCCAGCGTGGTCAAACTTCAGATCGAGCCGAAGGCGCCGCTGATTGAGTGCCGGCTGGTGGATTATTCCGCCGGCGGAGCCTGCCTGGAATTCGCAAAGCCGGTTCAGCTGCCCGAGCGCTTCGAGATGTTTCACGGCAACACCCGGAAGCGTTGCCGGCGGGTCTGGAGCAAGGGCGTCCGGGTCGGCGTCTCGTTCTGAGCGGTCCATCCATTCGTCAATAGTCAACGGGCCGCAGCCGCGACGCGTCAATAGTGAACGGGCCGCGCGCCGCGCGACCCGATGGTCGATCCCGATTGAGGGAGTGAATAGGCGCCGGCGAGGGGCCTCAGGCGCCGCTCTGGCACTTCTTCATGAATGAGGTCTTGGCCGCGCCGGCGAGCTTCTTGCCGTCCGAGCCGACCGCCTTGGTCTCGCAGGTATCCATCGTGCACTTCTTCATGAACGAGGTCTTGGCTGCGCCGGCCAGCGGCTTGCCGTCCTTGCCGACGGCCTTCGTCTCGCAGGAGGCGTCCTGAGCAAATGCTGAACCGGCGGCAAAGGTCGCGATCACGGCCGCCAAGAAAATCCGCTTCATCTGGGTTCTCCCTAAACCAAACCAGTGACCGGATTGGATATCGGATTCTTGGCCCGATCAAGTTCCCACAGCCGATTTTGTCTATAAAATACCCGGATAGCCGCGAGAAAATTCCGTGTGCGGCGCGGAACAAAATGGGGGAAACGCGGAATGGATTTCGAGACGCTGGTACAGACACGCAAAAGCGTGCGCGGGTTCAAGAAGCAGCCGGTGTCCCGGGCGACCGTCGAGGAGATCATCGAGGTGGCCAAGCGCGCGCCGTCCTCGATGAACACTCAGCCCTGGCACGTCCATGTCCTGACCGGGGAGCCGCTCGAGGAAGTGCGCCGCCGCAACATGGAGGAGATGGTCGCCGGCGCCAAGGCCAAGCGCGACATCGTCAGCCATGGCGAGTACCAGGGCGTGCACCGCGGCCGCCAGGTCGACATCGCCAAGAAGCTGTTCGGCGCCATGGGGATTGCCCGCGACGACAAGCCGATGCGGCAGGACTGGGTGCTGCGCGGCTTCCGCCAGTTCGACGCCCCGGTCTCGCTGGTCCTGGCCTACGACCGGATCCTCGATCCCGGCGCGGTCTGCCATTTCGATCTCGGCGCGCTCTGCTACGGCATCGTGCTGGCGGCCTGGGATCGCGGTCTTGGCAGCGTGATCAACGGCCAGGGCATCATGCGCTCGGACATCGTGCGCGAGGTTGCCAACATCCCGGAAGACCAGGTGATCATGACCTGCGTCGCGATGGGCTATCCCGACGACAGCTTTGCCGCCAATGCGGTGCGGTCGGACCGCGAGGCCAACAGCGACTTCGTTCGCTACGTCGGCTTTGCGGACTAGCGAATGATCCGACCAGCGCGGAGCGGCAGCATCGGCGCGGCCGTTCTGGCCCTGGCGCTCTTGATCTCGACCTTCGGGGCCGGGCGAGCCGAGGGCGTGCGCCTCGATACCCTCAAGATCCCGGTGCCGAATGCGGGAGGGGCAGGGCCGCCCACTGCGCTGCTCGACGCGATCGTGCTGCGGCCCGATGACGGCCAGCCGCATCCGCTGGTCCTGCTCAATCACGGCTCGCCGCCTTCGGCGAGCGACCGCCCGGCGATGAGCCCCTACGGAATGTGGGCGCAGGCTGCGGAGTTTGCGCGGCGGGGCTGGGTGGCGGTGGCGTTCCTGCGCCGCGGCTACGGCACCTCGCAGGGCGGGTGGGCCGAGACTTACGGACCGTGCTCCGGTCCGGACTACGAGAAAGCCGGCCGCGCCGGCGCCAGCGACATCGCGGCCGCCGCCAAATTCATGACCGGCCAGGCTTACGTCAGCAGGGGAAAGTGGATCAGCGTCGGCCGCTCGGCCGGCGGCTTCGCCACGGTCGCCTTGACGTCGATTGCTCCGTCGGGTCTGGCGGCCGCCATCGTGTTCGCGCCGGGCCGTGGATCGAGCGGCCCCGATACGGTCTGCGGGGAAGGCGAGCTTGTCGACGCATTCGCGCAGTTCGGCCAATCCTCGCGCGTTCCGCTGCTCTGGGTCTCCGCCGACAACGACCACTTCTTCGGTCCGAAACTCGTGACGCGGTTGTCGGATGCATTCGCCAAGTCTGGCGGCAAGCTCTCACTGGTTCGCGCGGCCGCCTTCGGCAGCGACGGTCACATGCTGTTCAGCGTCAATGGATCGGCGATCTGGGCGCCGATCGTCGATCGCTTTCTTGCGGCCAATCACCTGGTGCTGCGAGATCGATTGCTCGACGCGCCGGAGCGTCCGGCGCAATTGCGCACGCGCTGACCGCGCCGCGGGATATTGAATTCCGCACCATGAAACCATCGCGCGACAGTGAGCGTAAGCGCGCGTTTCCGCTATTCCTGCCGATGAAAAATGCGCTACTGGTTTTGTGAAACGAAACAGCACAGGCGAGGAATGTCAGATGAGCGATGATGAACAGACAGCCATGATCCGCGAGACCGTCGCGAAGTTCGTCGACCGCGAACTGATCCCGCTCGAGCCGCAATATCTGAAATCGAAACTGCCCGGCAGCGATCATCCCGAGCTGACGCAGGAGCATCGCAAGCGGCTGCGCGACGTCTCCAAGGAGCTCGGCCTCTGGGGCCTCGATGCGCCCGAGGATCTCGGAGGCCACGATTTGCCGACGCGCACGATGGCTGCGGTGCACGAAGAGCTAGGCCGCAGCTGCGTGCCGTTCGTGCTGCCGCCGGACTCGCCGAACCTGCGCATGCTGCAGGCGGTCGGCACCGACGCGCAGAAGAAGAAATACCTGCAGCCCTATATCGAAGGCCGGATGGCGTCGGCGATCGCGATTTCCGAGCCCGGCGCCGGCGGCGATCCTGCAGGCATGAAGACGCGCGCGCTGCTCGAGGGTGAACAGTGGGTGCTGAACGGCCGCAAGATCTGGATCAGCAATGCGCGCGCCGCCGACTTCATCATCGTGATGGCGCGGGTCGGCAGCGATCAGCGCCAGGGTGGCATCACCTCCTTCATCGTCGAAAAGGGCACGCCCGGCTTCATCATCGAGCGCGAGATCCCGATGGTCGGCGGCGGCTCGACCTACGAGATCGTGTTCGAGGACTGCCGCATCCCGAAGGACTCCGTGCTGGGCGAGGTCGGCAAGGGCTACGCGCCGATGCAGCTGCGCCTGCGCACGCGGCGGCTCGAGATGGGATCGACCTGCGTCGGCATCACCAAGCGCGCGCTCGACATGATGTGCGAGCACGCCAAGCAGCGCGAGACGTTCGGCGTCAGGCTCGCCGAGCGCCAGGCGATCCAGTGGTGGATCGCCGACATCTCGACGCGGATGCACGCCTGCCGGCTGATGGTGCGGGATGCCGCCGACAAGACCGATCGCGGCGAGGACATCCGCCACGAGGCCTCGATGATCAAGGTATTCGCGACCGAGATGGCCTACGACGCCTGCGACCACGCCATGCAGACGCTCGGCGCGCTCGGCGTGACGCTGGAATTGCCGCTGAATGCGCTGTGGCAGAAGGCCCGCCTGATGCGGGTCTATGAGGGCCCGAGCGAAGTCCATCGCCAGGCGATCGCGCGCCGCGTGCTCGGCCTGCGGGGAGGTTAGGCTTCGGGGCGCGACGGCCAAGACTAGACCGCGACATCCACCACCACCTTGCCGGTCGCGGTCCGGTCCCGGATCGCGGCGTGCGCATCGGCGATCGTCGCCAGCGTGAAGTGACGCGGATCGAGGCGGGGCACGATCTTGCCGTTTTCGACCAGCCGCGTCGCCTCGCGCAGAATCTCGCCGTGATGCACGCGGCCTTCGCCGGTCAGCAACGGTAGCAGCGTGAACACACCCGAATAGCTTGCGGCGCGAAACGACAGCGGTGCCAGTGCGTGCGTGCCCCAGCCGAGCGCGCTGACGACGTGGCCGAAGCGGCGCACCGCGTTGAAGGAAGCGTCGAGTGTCGCGCCGCCGACGGTGTCGAACACGATGTCGAAGCCGCGGCCGTCCGTGTGGCGGGCGACGTATTCCTCGACGGTCGCGCTGGTGTAGTCGATCGGCGTTGCACCGAGACGTTCGATGAGCGGCAGGCTGTTTGCCGAGCCGGTGGCATAGACGTCGGCACCGAAGGCGCGCGCGATCTGGATGGCGATATGGCCGACACCGCCGGCTCCGCCATGGATCAGAACTTTCCGGCCGGCGGCGACTTGCGCGCGATCGACCAGACCTTCCCACGCGGTGATGAAGATCAGCGGCAGTGCCGCGGCTTCGCGCATAGAGAGATTGGAAGGCTTCGGCGCCAGCAGGTCGGCATCGACGGCCGCATAATCGGCAAGCGCACCCTGGAGCCCGCCGACGCCGCCGGTCATGCCGTAGACCTCGTCACCCCTGTGGAATCCTGTCACGCCGGGGCCGACAGCCTCGACAACGCCGCTGAGATCGATCCCGAGGATGGCAGGCAGCGGCTGCCGGGCATGCGCTGCCTTACCTGCCGCAATCTTGAGATCAAGCGGATTCACACCACTCGCGTTGATGCGGACCAGCACCTGGCCGGGTCCCGCCTGCGGCCGCGCAATGTCGGTCGGACGAAAGGGCGTGTTGGGGGCGTCGAGTATCGCGGCGCGCATCGAAGATTGGTCGGTCATCTCGAACTCCTTGGTTGCGCTCAAATCTGACGGCGTCATGATTGTTTGGAAATAGACGATATTGTAGTCTGTCCATTCATTCTTGAATGAGATGGCCGATGGAATGGAGCGATCTCAAAATATTCCTCGCCGTCGCGCGCGAAGGGACCCTTGGGTCGGCGGCGCGCAAGCTCGGGCAGAGTCAGCCGACGATGGGGCGGCGGCTCCGCGCGCTTGAGCACGCGCTCGGACAGACGCTATTTCAGCGCACCGCGGGCGGCTTCGTACTGACCGACGAAGGCACCAGCGTGCTCGTCCATGCCGAACGTATGGAGGAGGAAGCCGACGCGCTGGCGCGCGAGGTCGCCGGACAGGATCGACAGCTCGATGGTCTGTTACGGATTTCATCGTCGGACTGGTTCGGCGCCCATCTCTTGACGCCGGTACTCGCCGAATTCGCCAGGCTTCAGCCACGCGTGGTGGTCGAGCTACTAACGGATGCGCGGCTGTACAGCCTGCCGCGCCGCGAGGCCGACATCGCATTCCGCATTACACCGTTCGACGAGGCGGAGGTGATCTCGCGGCGGCTGATGCACATCGAATATGGCGTCTACGTGCGAGCCGACCGTTCATTCGCGCCGAAGCCGGGTGATGGGCGCGGCACGCCGCTGATCACGATGGATACGGCGTTCGGCGGCATGCCCGATGCAGTGTGGCTGAAGAAGATGATGCCGAATGCTCACATCGTCTCACGCAGCAACAATCGGGAGGTGCAGGCACGGATGTGTGCAGAGGGCGCCGGCATCGCCGTCTTGCCACGGCCGCTTGCGGATTCAATGATCGGATTGCGCCTGATCGATCTCGGCGCACCACCTCCGGGGCGCGACACCTTTGTCGGCTATCATCGCGACCTGAAGCGGCTCGCACGCCTGCGTGCGCTGCTCGATCTCCTGATCGAGCGGCTTGCGAACTGACGGGAGCATGATCCGGAAAAGTGCGAAGCGGTATCCGACAAGGTGATGCCGAAACAGGAATCCAAAGCGCGATGACTGATCGCGCTTACGCCGCCCGCACGTCTGACAGGAAGCGGTTGACCTGGCCGGCGAGGTCCTTCGACTGCGTCGAGAGCTGTTCGGCTGCACCCAGCACCTGGGTTGCCGCCGCGCCGGTATCGTCGGCGGCGCGCTGCACGCCGGAGATGTTGGAGTTGACCTCCTGGGTGCCGCGTGCGGCTTCCTGCACGCTGCGCGAGATCTCCTTGGTCGCCGAGCCCTGTTCCTCGATCGCGGCGGCAATCGCGGTGCCGATCTGGTCGATCTCGGTGATGACGTCGACGACGCTCCTGATCGCGGTCACGGTCTCGTCGCTCGCGGTCTGGATCGCGGTGATCTGTTCGGAAATCTCGGTGGTGGCCTTGGCGGTCTGGCCGGCCAGCGATTTCACCTCCGAGGCGACCACGGCAAAGCCGCGGCCGGCCTCGCCGGCGCGGGCCGCTTCGATGGTGGCGTTGAGCGCCAGCAGGTTGGTCTGCGCCGCGATGCTCTGGATCAGCGTCACGACGTCGCCGATCTTCTGCGCGCCCTCGGCCAGCGAGCGCGCGGTGTCGCCGGTGCGGCGGGCATGGTCGACTGCACGCGCGGCGATCTCGGTCGAGGTCGCGACCTGCCGGGCGATCTCCGAGATCGACGAGGTCAGTTCCTCGGTCGCACTCGCCACCGTCTGCACGTTGGTCGAAGTCTGATCCGAAGCAGCAGCGACGACCGAGGCCTGGCGGTTGGTGGCGGCGGCGGTCGCCGACATCGATTGCGCGGTGTCCTCCATGACCGATGAGGCCGCGGACAATCCGCCGACAAGTTCGGTGACCTTGGCTTCGAAGGCGCGGGTGAGGTCGTCGAGCACCCGGGCGCGCCGCATCTTGACGTCGTTCTCGGCTTCCTTCTCGGTCGCGAGGCGATCGGCCTCGATCCGGTTGTCCTTGAACACCTGCACGGCGGCGGCCATCGCGCCGATCTCGTCGTTGCGCGCGGCGCCCGGGATCGCTTCGGCGACCTCGCCCGCGGCGAGCCGCGACATCCGGCCGGTGAGGGCGGCGATCGGGTTGAGGATGCGGCGGCGGACCACGACGATGAGGCCGGCGCTGACGGCGCTGACGGCGAGCAGGCCGATCAACGCAATCACGAAGCTGAAGCGCGCCGCCGAATAGGCGCTGGCGAGCACCTGCTCGGCATTCTCGTAGAACGCGTCGCGCACGGTGATGATGGCGGCGAGGCCGATCTGCGATTCCGGATAGTAGGTGTCGAGATCCTGCTCGTACTTGCCGGTCACGGCGCCTTCCTTGGCGAGCTTCAGTGCCTTGCCGAAGCGCTCGACATAGTCGGCCTGCATCTTGCCGAGCGCAGTCATGACGTTCGCGGGCGTCGCCGGATTGTTGCGGAGCTCCTGCAAGGTCGAAAGGATCTGCTCGGTGCGGCCGGTCGAGCGATAGAGTTCCATCTTCTCCGGTTCGGTCGCGACGCGCTTGGCGCCGACCAGCGCCTTATGCAGGCTGGCGTTGAGGCCGCCGGTGTCGCGCAGCATCCAGGCAACGTTGGCGTAGCTGGCCTGGCGGTAGGCGTTGCCGTCGAGGCCGGCGAGGCGGCGCACCTGCTCGTCGAGCAGCGTGGTGACGCCGGCATTGAACACTGAATTGTCGGCGACGATCTTGCCGGCGGCGGCGCGGCGGACATCAGCCGGTCCGGCAATTGCAGCGGCGATGGCGTCGCGCAGCCCGGCAAACTTCACCTTCAGCGCGTCGATCTCCCGCGCGACGGCCTCGCCATCGTCGAGTGATCCCGGCAGGGTGGCGCGCACCTGGTTGACCTTGGCGAGCGCGCCGTCAGTCAGCTGACGCTGACGGTCGAGCTCGGCGATCTGCTTCGGATCGATCGTGGCGCCCCCAAGCAGCAGGTTGGTGGCGTAGCCACGCTCGGGGTTCATGTAGCGCGGGATATCGCCGACGGCGCGGACGATCTCGAGCCGGCTCTGCGCGGTCGAGACCTTGTCCATGGTCTGATACTTGGTGACCGCGACGTATGCCGCGAGGCCGCCGCCGACCGCGGACAACGAGACGATCGCGGCGGTCAGGAGAGTACCGATTTTCATGGGATGCGCGCCATTTCTTGACGGGGAGAGGAGAGGCCTCAACCGTACCGGGTGCGCATTAACCCAGGGTTTATGATACGGGACCCGTGGGGGTCCCGCTCATTCGTATGATCCGAAAGTCGAAGGCGCCGCGTCGCTCAGCAGCGCGGCGTGACGATCAGTGTTCGTCGCCGTCCGCGCCCTTGGTCGCGGCGCGGTGCTGCGTGGCGCCGCCCGCGCCCGCTTCGCCGCAGGGAAGCTGGTTCCAGGTCCCGTCGGCGGCCTGCTGGTAGGCCTGGCAGCCGACCGAAGTGGTGGCGGTGGATTTCTCTTCGGCTTTCTGCCGCTCGGCACTTTTCGCCAGCGCCGGCGTAGCCACGGCAGCGATGGCCGCGAGCGAACCTGCGAAAACCAGCTTTGCGATCCGCATGTCGGGTTCTCCTTCTCGAAGCAAATCCATATCCAGAAAAGAAATCTGGCGATTTTTGGCCGGGGCGGGGGACCTGCGACGAATTGCTTAATGCCGGGAAAAGCCGGCCGGATCGGCGTTAACTTCTGCCTGGCGGCGCGACCCAATGGAGCGGGGGCGATCGAAGCCGGCGGCGCGACGGTGTCGCGACTGCGTGCTACGATGATCGCATCATGACCCACCGCATTCTCGTTCTCTACGGCTCCTATCGCTCAGATCGCATGGGCATCCGGCTGGCCCACTTCGTCATCGACGGCCTTCGCGGGCGCGGCGACGACGTCGAGCTGATCGACGCCAAGGAGGTCGGCCTGCCGATGCTCGACCGCATGTACAAGGAGCATCCCAAGGGGCAGGCGCCGGCCGTGCTGGAAACGCTCGCCGGCAAGATCCGCGACGCCGACGGCTTCCTGTTCGTCACCGGTGAGTACAATTGGGGCATGCAGCCCGGGCTGAAGAACCTGACCGATCATTTCCTTGAGGAATGGTTCTGGCGTCCGGCGGCGATCGCAAGCTATTCGGCCGGGCGGTTCGCCGGGGCGCGCGCCGCCACCGCCTGGCACGGCACGCTCTCGGAGATGGGCATGGTGGTGGTGTCGAGCACGATCAGCGCGGGGCCGATCGCGCAGACGCTGTCGGCCGAAGGCAAGCCGATCGGCGAGGGCGGCAAGGCGCTCGAGCGCGCCTTTCCACGCTTCGCCGACGACTTCACCTGGTGGATCGAAGCCGCCAAGGCACAGCGCGCGCGCAAGGCACCGCCATACTGAGGCAGGTCTGCAAGTCCGGGAGCTGAGGAACCATGAGCCTCTTCACATCGCCGTTCGATCCCGCGCGCGAGGCAGCTTTGGTGACCGGCGCAGGCAACGGCATCGGCCGCGCCATCGCGCAGGCCCTGGTCGGCGAGGGTGTGCGCACCGTGTTCGCCGATCTGCATGAGGACAGGGTTCTGGCCGCGATCAAGGCCGCCCCACGTCCGGAGCTGGCGCTGCCCTGGGTCGGCGATCTTGCGCAGCGTAAGGCGTGCGATGCCCTGCTGGCACATGCGCAAGCTTCACTCGGGCAGGTGACGCACTTCGTCCACAGCGCCTCGCCGCCGCGTCGCGAGGCCGATCATGCGATGGCGGTCGACGACGAGACCTGGCGGCAGATGCACGCGGTCAATCTCGATGCGGGCTTTCATCTGTCGCGCGAACTGGCGCGCAGACTGATCGCGGCGAAGACGCCGGGCTCGTTCCTGCTGCTCACCTCGCTGCATGCCGGCACGCCGCGCAACTTGCCGCATTACTCGACGGCGAAGGCCGGCATGGCGATGCTGGTGAAGGAGCTCGCCAAGAGCTGGGGTCGCCACGGCATCCGCGTCAATGCGCTGGTGCCCGGGGCGATCGCGGCCGGCGGCTTCGTCGCCGATCCCGCGCTGGCAAAGCACATTCCGCTCGGGCGGCTTGGCCAGGCGGAGGATCTTGCGCCGCTGGCGGTCGCCGTGCTGTCGCACAAGATCTCCGGCTATGTCACCGGCGCATCGATCGTGGTCGACGGCGGATTGTCGTTGACCAACTGGTTCGCGCCGCCGGAGCTCGATTGAGAATTGACGCTGACTACTTGGTCCTGATGTACCCTGCGAGCCGCGTCTTCTGGTCCTGGCACCAGGTCGTCATGCTGCCGGCGCGGCGCTGATCGAGATCGGTGGTCTGGGTTGCGATCGCAACTTCGGTCATCAACTCGTCGGACTGCTTTTCGCCCATCTTGCCGCCGGTATGCATGAAGGCGATCGCCTTGCGCACCTGCTCGGTGGTGCCGTCGGGCAGGTGCATGTCCTGCGCTCGCTGCACGAGGTCCTGATAGACGAGATCGGTGCCGGGGCACTCGACCTTGGCGGCGAAGGCCTGCAGCACCATCGTGACATAGGCCGCGCGCGGATCGGCGTGGGCCGGGGTTGCCGCGACAATCAGGCCGCCGACCAGCAGAGCGTAACGCATCGAATTCCTCCCGAGGGTTTTAGACATTTTGTCGCAAGGCTAGCGTCCGCGGGAACTGACTGCAACCGCAAGGACACACCTGCCGAAGGAACCGATCAAACAGCCGTGTTCCGACCGGGGCTGCCACGATTTCAGCACGATTCGGCAGCAAGTGCCACAAGTTGACGCAGGGGAGAATGATCGTGTCGAAGTTGGGGCTTGCTGCGGTGCTGGTGGGTTCGCTTGCACTTGGCGGCTGCATGCAGGCGACGCTGTCGCCGGTGACGGATGCCGCGATGACGCCGCGCGATCGGCAATTGCTGGCGCATCCGCCCTATGCGGACGCCAAGATCCCGGATCAGTTCCAGCGCCACATTGTCGATTACACGCGCAAGGAGCAGCCGGGTTCGATCCTGGTCGATACCGACGCGCGCTACCTCTATTACGTGCTGCCCGGCGGCAAGGCGATCCGCTACGGCGTCGCCGTCGGCGAGGAGGCGATGGCGTTCTCCGGTGTCGCCACCGTCGGCCGCCTGGCCGAGTGGCCCGATTGGGTTCCGACCAAAGACATCCAGGAGCGGCTCGGGCCGTACCCGGCGCGTGTCGCCGGCGGGCCGGCCAATCCGCTGGGTGCCCGCGGCATCTACCTCTACCAGGGCAACAAGGACACGCTGTACCGCATTCACGGTACCAACCAGCCCGAATATATCGGGCAGGCGATCTCGTCGGGCTGCATCCGCATGAACAACGCCGACGTCATCGACCTCTACCAGCACGTCAAGCCGGGCGCGACCGTGGTCGTGCTGCCGCCGGGCCAGAGCGCCTAATTCGCACTCAAAGTGCAAAGCGGCCGATCGCGTCAACCGCGACCGGCCGTTTTTTTTAGCAGTTGGTCAGCCGTCAGCGCAGCGGCATCGGCGGCCGAACCACCGGGCCGCCATCATCAGCATCGACGATGTTCGACTGTTGCTGCGGTTGTATCGGCCGCGGTGCCGCAGCCTGCGGCGCGACCGCAACGGGGGCCGGCAGCGGCGCCGCTGAGGCCGACGGAGGCGGCGGCGGGATATAGGCCTGCGCCGGCCGGCGCACCGGCGGCGGAGCAACGGCCGCATGCGGCACGGCCTGAGGCGTGATCGCGGCGCGTGGGCGCGGGGCGACCGGCCGTGGTTCGACGGCCCGGGTCTCGGTCGTCCTCGCGACACGCTGCGCCAGTTGATCCTGGCCGGCCTTGAGCTGATCGATGCTGGTCTTGAGCTGCTCGATCTGCTGTCCCATCGACGCGAGGTCGCGCGCCATCGACTGCAACAATTGCGTCTGGTCAGGCACGGCTGCGGCCGCTGCCGGCGCAGCGGGTGCGACCGGCGCTGCGGCGGCGGCCGGTGCTGCGGCAGGCGCGGGCGCGGCGGTGGCAACGTCCTGCGGAGGAGCCGTCGGAGCGGCCTCGGCGGGCTGCTCGGAGGTTGCCGCCTGTGCTGCCGGCGGGGTGGCCTGGTCCGGCGCGGCGGTCGATTTGCCCGGCAGCAGCGACGTCAGCGCCTCGACCTGCGGCACGTACTCGGCCACCATCTGCTTGACGCGATGTCCGTAGTGCTGCCACGCCGCCGTGCCCATGGCGCCGGCGATCGCGAACAGGAACCAGAAAGCGCGGATCGCCCATTTGTTGGTGGGGCGCGGCGCGCGCTCCAGCCGGATGTCGTCCAGTCTGCCGTCATGGCTCGCAGCGCTGTATTCCGGCGCGGCCGGCGGCACCGCCGTCATCGCTGCCGGCGCGACCGGCGGCACCGAGGCCACGGCAGCAGCAGGCGCGACCTGTGGCGTGGAAGAGGGCGCGAGACTTGGGCCGAACCACGGCTCGCGCTGCCCCGGCGCTGCCTTGCCGGCGGCCGCTGGTGCAGCGGCAGCGTTGTCCGGGCGGGCCGGCGCGAAGCTCGGTTCGATCGCGAAGATGTCGTGCGGATCTGCGTCTTTCAGTGTGGATTGCATGGCGGTCCCCGTTTCAGTCCAAGGTCAAACCGCAAATGGGCGGCCGGCAAATTTCGCTCTGTATCGACCCCTGGCCCTGTCCCCACAACTCCAGCCGGGTTTGACCAAAGCAAGGCGAGAGGGTGGAGAGGTTGGGGAGTTTCGGGAACCGGAGCGGGCAGCCGACGGCGCGGGAATTGACATGCGGGCGGTCAGCTCCAGGGCTGCAATTCCAGGGGAGTCTCCAGGGTTGTGTGGCGCATCCACCACACCTGAGGGGAAATCGTGCGCTGCAAGGCGTGTCTGACTGCGGTTCGCCACCGTTCTGCCCCGATTGGATTCGGCTCATTAGGCGGGTGTTGGATTTTCGGCTTGGGCTGGGGCGCGAGTTGGGGATGCAACATGTCACGCGACGATGCAGTCATTTCGTACGTCGACGTTATCAGCCGCGCGCGCGGTGCCGCGCCCGCGATCCGGTTTGCCCATGCGCGAAAGCCGCTGCGGCTGTTCGCGATGGTGATCGGCGCCGCCTCGCTCGCGGCTTGCGCGCAATCATCCGTCGTCAGCCAGCGCTCGCAGGCGCTCGCCAGTCGGCCGGCGTCGGCCGAGCCGACCCGGGCCGCGTCGGCGACGCGCACGCATGTCGCAACCGCGCACAGGCACGCGCCGTATGCCTCGCGCAAGACCGCCGACAGCAAGATCGCATCGCAGGGCGTTGCGAGCTTCTACAGCGACGAGCAGGAGACCGCGAGCGGCGAGAAGTTCAATGCGCATGATCTGACGGCCGCGCATCCGACATTGCCGTTCGGCACCAAGCTGCGCGTCACCGATGTCAAGACCGGCCGCTCGGTCACCGTGCGCGTCAATGACCGCGGGCCTTACGTGCCGGGGCGCATCGTCGACGTCTCGTATTCCGCGGCACAGTCGCTCGGCATGATCGGCAAGGGCGTCGCGAATGTCAGGCTCGACGTGGTGCAGTGAGCCGCGTCGCACAGCCGAGGTTCGGGATTTTTTGCCGGCTGGACCGGGAAAAACTCCCGGCGTAGTGCGCGCTTTAATCCTGTTGTCCGAAGCACCCAGCCCAATAGAATTGGCGCTGCTACTTCCCCGTGCTCGCATTTTCCAGGCGCGTGGATTTCTACCCAACGAACCTTTCCCCGCCTTGGAGTGTCCCGCCAAGGCGGGATTTTTTGTTTTGGAGCCATGCGCGCCGCACGCGTTGACAGTGCCGGTCGGAGCCATAACCTCCGCTTCGCATTCGGAAGATGGCGCATGCCAAACAACAATCAAGAAATTGACGCCGTCGTATCAAGTCAGCCCTCTCGGCGCGGAGCATTGCAGCTGTTTCTGGGCGGCGCCGCCGTGCTGCTCGCGCCGGATGGACGCCTTGGTGCCGTGACGATGGCGCAGGCCGAGACCGCCTTTTCCGATGGACTGCCGCGCGGTCAGCCGGAGGAGCAGGGCATCGCGCCGTCAGCGATCCTCGACTTCCTCGACGATGTCGACCGCCAGGGTTACGAGCTGCACAGCTTCATGCTGTGGCGCAACGGCCGGGTGGTTGCCGAGGGCTGGTGGTCGCCGTATCGCGCCGATCGCAACCATATGATGCATTCGCTGACCAAGAGCGTCACCGTATCCGCGGTCGGGCTTGCCATGGCCGACAAGCGTTTCGGCCTGCAGGACAAGGCCGTCTCGTTCTTCAAGGACAAGCTGCCGCCCGTCGTCGACGACAAGCTCGCGGCGATGACCGTCGAAGACCTGCTGACCATGCGCACCGGCCACGCCTCGATGACGTCGGGATCGGCATGGCGGCCGATCAAGACCAGTTGGGTCGCCGAGTTCTTCAAGATTCCGGTCGTCTACCAGCCTGGCACCAAATGGGTCTACACCTCGGCCGCGACCTATCTGCTGTCGGCGATCGTCACCAAGACGACCGGCGAGGCGGTGGCCGACTATCTGAAGCCGCGGCTGTTCGATCCTCTTGGGATCTCCGGCTATCAATGGCCGGTCGGGCCCGAGGGCATCTCACCCGGCGCCAACGGCCTGAGCTGGAAGACGGTCGATTGCCTCAAGCTCGGCATCCTGTATGCGCAGAACGGCATCTGGAACGGCAAGCAGGTGCTGCCGGCCGATTGGGTAGCGGCGGTGCAGCAGCCGCACGTCAAGGACACCTACGGTTATCAATGGTGGATCGGGCCCGGGACATTCTACGCCGACGGCCTGTTCGACCAGCTCAGCTTCGTCTTTCCCAAGCACAATGCGGTGCTGGCGATCACCGCCGGCATCCCGCAGCGTAGCGGTTTCAACAAGCTGGTGTTCCGGCATTTCCCGGCGATGTTCGCTGGCACGGTCGCGAAGAACGACGCAGATGCCGGGAAGCTGAAGGCGCGAACCGCGGCCTTGCAGTTGCTGCCGCCATTGGTCACGGCATCATCGCGGGTTGCAGCGGAGATTTCCGGCAAGACCTGGCAGATGCCGGAGAATGCCGATGCGATCAAATCGGTCAATCTCAGCTTCGCCGACAAGACCTGCACCTTCACGCTCGAGGACGGCAGAGGCACGCACAAGGTCGAGGTCGGACTCGACGCGCCGCGCGAAGGCACCACGACGATGACCGGCAACAAGCTGCATCACGAGTATCAGCCCGATGTGATGCGCGTGGTCGCGAGCGGCACCTGGCGCGACCTGCGAACCTTCGTGATGACCTGGACCTTCGTCGAATCGGCGTTCCGCGACACCGTGACCTGCACATTCGAGGGACCGCAGATGCGATTCGCGCGCAGCGTCAATGTCAACTCGTCGGCGCTGGATATGCCGACCTTGATGGGCAAGTTGACGTAACTGCCATCACAAATTGCGCTCTGCCGCATCTTGCGGCAGGCTTCCACCAAATTGTCACACTCCCAGCGAAATGCAGCCCAAAGCCGCTGCCAACACACCGCCGGATGGACGATCTCGGCGAGGGACAAGCATTGGCCTACAAGATGATCGCAGAACGCGAGAACGAAACGGTCAGGATCGAGCGGGAGAGCACCTTCATCATCATCGCCAAGGCCAAGGTCTGGGCCAGCGAAGGGTGGCAGGTGGTGATCACCGACAAGGACGGCAAATCATACCCGCTCGAGGATTTCGACAAGCTGCTCGCGGCGTGATGCTCGTGGTTGCGCAGGATTTCCGCGCAAACGCTGCGCGCCTGTCGCGGGGGAGACCGGCTTCGCAGTTTCCCGGATCATGCTAGCGCTGTGCTGACACCAGCAGCATCATCGGCCGCTCGAGTTCGTCGGCCAGCTCAGGCATCGCCTTGATCTGCTCGCGTGTCGGGGAGAATTCCTCGACATGCCGCAGCATGAAGCCGGCACCGATCAGCGCATTCAGCGTGGTGCCGACTGTGCGGTGATATTTCAGCACTCCCTGCACATACCAGTCGGTTCGGCGTTCGCCTTCGATGAAGTAGCGGTTGACCGGCCAGGTCTTGCGGCCGCCTGCATCCTGCAGCCACTCCGGACGCGTGGCTGCCATGTAGATCGGATGCTCTGTCGTGAAGACCAGATGCCCCTCCGGGACGAGCGTGCGGTAGAGCATGCGCGCGAGGCGATCGAAGTCCCTGACGTAATGGAAGGTGAGGGCGCTGTAGGCGAGATCGAATGTGCCCTTCGGCAGTTCCAGCGTTTCCAGATCGGCGATCTCGTAGGTGATCGCTGTATCCTGCGTCATGGCGGTGGCGCGGGCGATCATGTTCTGCGACAGGTCGACGCCGAGCACGTCGGACGCGCCTTGCTCGCGCATCCAGCGCGACACCCAACCGAAGCCGCAGCCGAGATCGACGGCGCGCTTGCCCGTGACATCAGGCAGCATGGCGCGGATGGCGGGCCATTCGGGCGCGCCGAGCAGCCCGCGGACCTGCCGCGGGAGCTGGCTGTAGCCGGCGAAGAAGCCGGGATCGTCATAGATGTTTTGCGCCATGGCACGCCAACTCGGGAAAGGGATGGAGTTGGTCTCTGTAACCGCCGCCGAGGCGCGTGGGAACCGCTGATTGCATCGCGCGCGGGAACCAGAGGCGGCATTCGGTGGTTCTGATGTCAGCGCCGCGGGACGCGCATTCGCCCGTCCGGCGGCGGTCGACAGCCGAGGAGAGCGCCATGATAGGTGAGATGCAAATTCACACCATTGCGCGGCAGATGCTGCTGAAGCACGGGCCGGAGGCGATCGCGCAGGCAGCGCAGAACGCGGTGGCCTGCGAGCGCAAGGGCGAGACCGAAGACGCCCGCGACTGGCGCCATATCGAAGACGCCATGAAGATGATGCGCGGACCGCATCAGAGCTGACCGCTGATCGTCAGCATGGTCGAGTGATCCGGCACTGCACGCCGGATCGTTCGATTGGTGAACTCCCCAGAGCCGCTTGCCTTCGCCGGAAATTCCGGGAACTCTGTTCGGGCAAGCAGCAGACAAATTCTATCTGGGGGAATTCGCCATGGCCTTTTCACTCTACGACGCGACCGTTGCCAACTATCTGCAGATACTCGGCTCCGTCTCGGGCTTTCTCGAGAAGAGCCTCGCGCATTTCAAGGACAACGGCATCGATTCGGCCGAGATCGTCGAGACCCGGTTGTTTCCGGACATGTTGCCGTTCCGCTTTCAGGTGGTCTCGCTCGCGCACCACTCCCGCGGCGCGATGGAGGCGGCGAAGAACGGCGTATTCGTCCCGCCATCCGGCAAGCCCGACCTGGACTACGCCGCATTGCAGGCGCTGGTGAAGGACGCGCAAAGTGAGTTGTCGGCCCTGACGCCGGATGCGGTCAATGCGCTGCTCGGGCGCGACGTGACGTTCAAGGTCGGAGATCGGTCGATGCCGTTCACGGCCGAGGGATTTCTGATGTCGTTCTCGCTGCCGAACTTCTTCTTTCATTCGACAACGGCCTACGACATCCTGCGCCACAAGGGGGCGCCGCTAGGCAAGCGCGACTTCATCGGCCGCTTGAACCTGAAGAAGTGACCGGCCGCCGCGCACAGCAAGACCGGCAGCGCGCGGCAACAAGCGCGATCGTCAGTACCTGAGGCCTGCCGACGCTAGCCGATCCTGCGCCACCGCGGCACGGGATCGAGCGGCGTCCGGTAGAGCTCGCGCCGGTCTATGTCGGTGACGCGCACGGCACAACCGCGCGCCTTCAATTCCGGCTTGACCTGCGACAGCTCGTTGGCGAGCTGATCGGCGCGATCGGAGGCAAGGTTGATGTCTTCGAGGATGATCGTTCCTTGATTACGGAACTCGTCCCCCACCACGAGATCGAAGGTGTAGTACGGCATTCCGAAGTTCTCCGTTTCGGTTTGCATCACAGGGTAACACTGAGTCGTGCATTCCCTAAGATGCATGGACACAATCGTCGAGCGATCCGCGCAAAAACGATGTGCAACGCGTCAGGCACGACGAACGATCAGGCACGCGCGGCACGGCGAAGAAGTCTTT
Organism: Bradyrhizobium sp. UFLA03-84; assembly: GCF_002289535.1. Classification (NCBI taxonomy): domain Bacteria; kingdom Pseudomonadati; phylum Pseudomonadota; class Alphaproteobacteria; order Hyphomicrobiales; family Nitrobacteraceae; genus Bradyrhizobium; species Bradyrhizobium sp. UFLA03-84. The sequence goes on from NZ_NSJY01000014.1 coordinate 991,515, forward strand.
GAACCAGCTCACCGCCATGCCGTTAAGATTTGATTAAAACTGTCGGCGCAAGCTTGAGCCCAAGTGGACCGCGGCGGAACCGGACTCCGGGAACCGGCAGCTGCAGGAGAAGGCCGGTGGCGTAACGCCCGCCGGCCTTTTCTCGTTTGCGAACGCTCCTGGTGCGCTCTGGCGCTCCTCGACGCTAGTCGCGCAGCACGGCCTGGCGCCTGGCGCGGCATTTCGGGCCGGGCCCGCGCATGTAATACAGTTCAGGGCGATAGGGGTTGATGACGCCGTCGAGCAGCGCGACGCAGCGCGCAACGATGCGGGCGAGGCCGCGGCGCAAGGGCTGCAGGGCGAGTTCCATCGCGTTCATGGCACGCCCTCAGTGCAATTCGCCGAGGACGGCGGTGAACGGCAGCTCGAAGATCTCGGTCCCGATGTCGTCGGTGACGTGGACCGCCCAGTTGCGCCAGTCCTCCGCGCTCGGTGTCATGACAAAGCTGCGCGCCAGCCGCTCCGCGTGCACCCAGGCTTCCGAGAGGTCCATGGCGACGCCGGTGCGGTCGAGGATGACGTGCTTGTCGTCGGAGCAGTGAAAGAAAACTGCGGACATCTTCCGATTCCCATGCCAAAGCGATTCTCGCACGATGGAATAGCAGCGCGCGCGGGCACCGAGAATCCGGATCATCCCCCATCGGTAAACTACGGGGATTTCAGACAATTTGAATCACGCGGCCGTGATGAGCGCGGGCCGTCAGAAGATCGGTTCGCCGACCGCAACCTCGCTGCGCGGGCCGAGCACGATCACCTGGCCGGCGGCGTCCCTGGCGCCGAGGATCAGCAGTTCCGAGGTGAAACCGGCGATGTTCTTCGGCCCCAGATTGCAGATGCAGACCACCAGCGAGCCGACCAGCGCCGCCGGCTCGTAATTCGTGATCTGCGCGCTCGACCACATGATCCGGCCGGCGCCGACATCGACGCCGACCTTGTAGGACGGATTGCGGGCGCGCGGAAACGGCTGCACCTCGACGACCCTGCCGGTCCTGATATCGAGGCGCGCGAAGTCGTCATAGGTGGCTTGCGGCTTGAGCGGCGACATCAGCGCTCCTGGAACGCGAGGCGGATGCCGAGCGCGATATAGATCGTGCCGACCACGCGGCCCTGCCACTGGCCGATGCGGCGATGCCGTCGGATCCACGGGCTGATCTGGCCGGCGGCGAGCGCGAGCAGCGAGGTGTAGGCCGCGCTCATCACGACGAAGATCAAGCCCAGCGTCGCGAATTGCGCGACGGCCGAGCCGTGACCGGGATGCACGAACTGCGGCAGGAAGGCGAGGAAGAACAGCGCGGTCTTCGGATTGAGCATTTCCGCCCAGATCGCCTGGCGAAACGCACGCCTGGGATCGACCGGCTGCGCCGCCGGCAGATGCAGGTCGTCGTTCTTCTCGAACAGGGCGCGGATGCCGAGCACGATCAGGTAGATCACGCCGGCATATTTGACGATCGAGAATGCCAGCGCCGAGGTCATCAGCACGGCCGACAGGCCGAATGTCGCCATCGCGGTGTGGACGAGATCGCCGAGCGCGATGCCGAACCCGGTGGCGACGCCGGCGCGCGGTCCGCCGGTGACCGAGCGCGCGAGCACCAGCAGCACCGCGGGCCCGGGGATCAGGAACAGGCCGAGCACGACGGCGGCGTAGGTGAGGAGGGTGGTGGTGTCGATCATGAAACGTGTCCCTGATATTCGGATGCGTCGATGGTGACGGCCGCGAAGCGCGGCTTCGGATCGAGCATCACACCGGCGCTTTCGACGATGCGCATTTCCTCGGTTCCTCGCTCCGCCGTGCGCACCAGCACGCCGTGGATGCCTGACGCGGCGTGGCTGAGCGCGTCCGGCGTCGCCAGGCCGCGCACGCGCGCGGCCGTGAACAGCCCAGCGAACAGGTCGCCGGTGCCGGACGGGCTGATCGGCACGCGCGGGGTGCGTACGCGCCAGGCGCGAATGCCCTCGGAACCCGCGCGCTCGATTGCCAGCGTCTCGATCTCGGCCGTCGGCGTGCCGGCAAGCTCGGCGCTGGTGATGACGATGGTCGCGGGACCCCGCGCCATCAGCGCACGGGCCTTGGCGACGACGTCATCGATCGTCGTCACGCGCGCACCGCAGAGGAACTCGAACTCGAAATGATTGGGCGTGATGATATCGGCCAGCGGACAGAGCTGGTCGCGCACCAGTGGAGGGACGTCCGACCGAACGAACATGCCGCGGTCGCGGTCGCCGAGCACCGGATCGCAGCAATACAGCAGGGCCGAGTTCGCCGCTTTCGCACGGGCAACGAAGTCCGCGACGTCAGAGCCGATGTCGGCCGAGCCGAGATAGCCCGACAGAATCATCCGCGCGCTCTCGATCGCGCCGCGCTCCTCGATGCCTTGCAGGAGGTCGGCGACGAGTTGCACGTCGAGCACGCGGCCGCGGATGGTCGGATAGCCCGGCCGGTTGCTGAGCAGCGTGGTCGGCACGGCGACGACGTCGATGCCATGCAACTGGATCGGGAAGGTGGCGGCGCTGTTGCCGACATGGCCGAAGGCGACCTGCGACTGGATCGAGATGACGGTCATAGTGTCCGCATCAGCCGAACAGTGCGGCGTAGATCACGTAGAGCCAGCCCAGGATGCCGTGGATGATCGCCCACAGGATCGAATGGTTCTTGGTGTAGGAGATCGCAATCGCCAGCGCCGAGCCGAACCCCACGCCGTATTTCGCACCCTCGACGCGGACGCCGTAATACCGATTGCCGTTCATGGTGATCCTTCCAGCGGGAGGGCGTGAGATGGGTGACAGCGTAACCCGCCGTGTGCCGCCAGTTCAACGGGGCGAACACCGCCGCTGAGATCGAAGTGTGCCTCCCTCCGCACCGTCGTCCCTGCGAAAGCAGGGACCCGTAACTACAGGGCTACATTGTAGAAACGCGCTGTCGCCCCGGCGTCGCGCAACAATTGAGAGTTGGGGTAACGGCTCCTGGCTTTCGCCAGGACGACGGCGATGGATGGTTCCCGCGTCAAGATGTCAGACCGGCAGTGTCATCGCCCGGTCAAGCTGGGCGATGACAGCGCCAATGGGGCGCACCACGCGTATCCAGCGGTTGTTCCGGGCTCTAGCCTTCGGGGGCCCGGAACGACGAGCGGTCACGCTCCGATCAATCGAATGTGTCGAACTGAGTTCCGGCTTTTAGGGGCGCCGGCATGCAAATTCGTTGCGTCGTCGCGGAATAATCTGGTGGCGCCGTTCGTCATGGTTCTAGCGAAAACGCTTCGACAGGCCGGCGAGATGATCCCATCCTGTTGAATCCAGCAGGAGATGCTCGATGACCACGATCAAACACGTCGCGGCGGGCTTGCTCGCCCTCGGTATGCTGACGACATCGGCCATGGCGCGCGACGTCCCGGCCGGCACATATGCAATCGTGAAAGGCCATGCCGCGGTCGCCGGCCGCTGGGGCGGCGGGCCGCCGCGCATGGCGGTGCCGCGCTTCGGCGAATTCGAAACGCTGCCCCGGGATCAGCCCGGCGGCGTCTGCGACCACGGCGACAACGCCATGATCTGCTGAGCCGGACGGTGCATGGCGGTGATCTCCGGCAAAAGTTGCGCTAGCCTCGCTGGGTCGTCTCCCTCCAGCCGCGAGCGCCGCCGCCATGCACATCCTCCGTCCCCAGTTTCGCATCGAGGACGACCACGCGCTGGCCTTCGCGGCGGCGCGCGGCTTCGGCGCCATCGTCGCCGCAGATGCACGCGGCCCGCGAGCGTCCCATGTTCCCTTCGTGATCGTGCGGCGCGATGATCGCGTGATCGTGCAGCTCCATCTCACCGCCAAGAATCCGCTGGTCGAGCTCGTCGACGGCATCAGGCGCTTCCTGCTGATTGTCTCCGGCGACGACGCCTACATCTCGAACGATTGGTACGTCTCGCGCGACAATGTTTCGACCTGGCTCTACGAGGCGGTGCATCTGTCCGGCATCGCGCAGCTGCGCGATCACGGCGAGAATCGCGGCCACGGCGACGCGCTGCTCGCGGTCTCCGAGGCGCGGCTGTCGAAGCAGGCCTGGGACCTCACGCAGATGGAGCCCGGCAAGCGCGAACAGATGCTGGCGTCGATCAGGGTGATCGATCTCGTCGTCGACGAGATCGAGGGGCAATCGAAACTCAATCAGCACAAGAGCGATGCCGACTATGTCGCGCTCGTCAACCGCCTCGCATGCGCGCAGGAGACGGCAAGCCGCAGGCTCGCGGAGAAGATGCGCGCGCTGCGGCCGGAGCTTGCCTACGAAAAGCAGAACGCGAGGCGGGTTAGCGAGGCGTAGCCCGCGGCTCGCGTGCTGCGTTCGATGGCGGCCGGCACTTGCGCCAATCCGTCCTACAAAGCCGATCGGCATCGCGACTGCAAATATGTTGTTAAGAATCGGTCCAAGCTGATTTGTCCGATTCCGATTCGTTCTTTGCGAACAAAATGGAGTCGGATGAGGAACGGATCGCGATGGGCGAAGCATGTCGTGCGGATGAAGGAAAACGACATGCAGGTGAATCGCTCGCGCTATGCAAACGCGTTGTTAAGAATCGCTTCGCGCCGATTCTTCGATTCTGATTCGTTCTTCGCGAACGAAATGGAGTCGAACGGAGAACGCGGCGATGATGCGGTCTGGCGCTTGATCCGGGATGCCGGCGGATGCGATTGGCCGCGAATGGCTCGGAGATATTGCGTAGCGCGCGCAATATTCCCACCATGGTACAACATCGATGGTGCGGATGCCGTCCGCCGACACATGTTGTTAATGTCTGAGCCGCGCCGATTTTCCTGATTCCGATTCGTTCCCCGCGAACAAATTGGAGTCAGAGGCAGAACGCGGTTGTGGCGCGCGAGGCGTTTCTCTGCTCCACTCGGAGCGCACAAGAGAGAGCGGATCGATGGCCGGCAAGACAGCCAAGAAGGTGAGCAGGAAGACGAATAAGAAAACGAACGGGACCACCAGCACAACAGCGAAAGGTCCCGCGTCGCGCCGGACGGTGCTCGCAATCGACGTCGGCGGCACGCATGTCAAGGTCATGACCGACCGGGACCGCATCAAGCGCGAATTCGAGTCCGGTCGCAATCTGTCTGCGACCGAGATGGTACGGCAGGTCAAGGTGCTGACCAGGGACTGGTCCTATGACGTGATCTCGATCGGCTATCCCGGACCGGTCGTTCACAACCGTCCGCTGACCGAGCCGCATAATCTCGGCCGCGGCTGGGCCGGCTTCGATTTTCATCGTGCGTTCGGCCGGCCAGTGAAGGTCGTCAACGATGCGTTGATGCAGGCGATCGGCAGCTATCAGGGCGGCCGGATGCTGTTTCTCGGCCTCGGCACCGGGCTCGGTTCGGCGATGATCGTGGAAGGCGTGTATGAGCCGATGGAGCTCGGTCATTTGCCCTATCGCAAGGGTGCGACGTTCGAGGACTATGTCGGCGCTGCCGGCCTCGAGCGGCGCGGTCTGAAGAAGTGGCGCAAGAGCGTCGACGACGTCATCGCGCGGCTGTCGGCGGCGCTGGAGCCCGACTACATCGTGCTCGGCGGCGGCAATGCCGAAAAGATCGACAATCCGCCGCCGAAGGTGAGGTTCGGCGACAATGCCAACGCATTCGAGGGCGGTTTCCGGATGTGGAAGAAGGCGGTGCGCAAACCGCGCCGATGAAACCGGAACCGCCACCAAATTGCCGCAGCTGCCGAAGTTTCGCGCTGTTCGGTCGTTGCTGTTCCTGGAACTGATCGGGTGCGCCGCTCGTTTTATGCGGCATGACATCCCGTTCCATGAGGAGTGACTGATGCGAAGCTTTATTATTCCCGCGATCGCGGCGTTGGCGATCGGCGCGGCGACGCCGGCGATGGCCTATGATTCCGGCAGCCAGATCTCGATGGAGGCCGCGCTCGACGTCGCGACCGGCATCGGCGTCGTGACGGTGTCCAACACCCAGTTCCTCGGCGATGAATGGGAGGTCGAGGGCCGCGACCGGCTCGGCCGCTGGATGCAGGTCGATGTCGACGCACGCACCGGTGAGGTGCGCAACGTGGATCGCAGCTGGTAACTGCATCCTCACCAGCGTGTGAGCTTCCGAACGGCCGGCGGCGCAAGGCGCATGCCGGCCGTTTGTTATCCAGAGCTGCGTGATGCCGGGCTTTGGCCGAATGGCATAAAGCTGGGGTATGCTCGGTCGCATCATTCCGGGAATCGCCGCCGGCGCGGTGGTCTCGCGAACAGGAGACCGGCCATGACAAAACCGTTTCCGTCCAGAACCCACATCGGCAACCATCTGCTGCATCCGGAAACCCAGATGCTGAACTACGGCTACGATCCGCAGCTGTCCGAGGGCGCGGTCAAGCCGCCGGTATTCCTCACCTCGACCTTCGTGTTCCGCACCGCCGAGGACGGCAAGGACTTCTTCGATTTCGTCGCCGGCCGCCGCGAGCCGCCGGAAGGCATGGGCGCGGGGCTGGTCTATTCGCGTTTCAACCATCCGAACAGCGAGATCGTCGAGGACCGGCTCGCGATCTATGAGCGCACCGAAAGCTGCGCGTTGTTCTCGTCAGGCATGTCGGCGATCTCGACCACGGTGCTCGCCTTCGCGCGGCCCGGCGACGTGATCCTGCACTCGCAGCCGCTCTATGGCGGCACCGAGACGCTGTTCACCAAGACGCTCGCGGCGTTCTCGATTCAGGCCGTGGGGTTTGCCGACGGCCTCGACGAGGGCGTGGTGCGCACCGCTGCCGACGAGGCGATGAAGAAGGGCCGCGTTGCGATGATCTTCATCGAGACGCCGGCCAATCCGACCAACGGTCTGGTCGATGTCGCGCTGACAAGGCGTGTCGCCGACGCGATCGGCAAGGCGCAGGGCTTCACCCCGATCATCGCCTGCGACAACACGCTGCTCGGGCCGGTGTTTCAACGTCCGATCGAGCACGGTGCCGATCTGTCGCTGTATTCGCTGACTAAATATGTCGGCGGCCATTCCGACCTGATCGCGGGCGCGGCGCTCGGCTCGAAGAAGCTGATGAAGGACGTCAAGGCGCTGCGCGGCGCGATCGGCACCCAGCTCGATCCGCATTCCTGCTGGATGATCAGCCGCTCGCTGGAAACGCTCAGCCTGCGGATGGAAAAGGCCGACCGCAATGCGCGGATCGTCGCCGACTATCTGCGGGACCATCCCAAGGTGGCGCAGGTGCATTATCTCGGCCATCACGACCCGGCATCGCCGGCGGGGCGGGTGTTCGCCAGCCAGAGCTCCGGGGCCGGCTCGACCTTCTCGTTTGACATTGTCGGCGGGCAAGAGGCCGCGGAGACATTCCTCAACAATCTGCAGATCTTCAAGCTCGCGGTGAGCCTCGGCGGCACCGAGTCGCTGGCGAGCCTGCCGGCGACCATGACGCATTCCGGCGTGCCGGCCGATATCAGGAAGAAGATCGGCGTGCTCGACACCACGATCCGGCTGTCGATCGGGATCGAGCATCCGTCCGATCTGGTCGCCGACATCGCGCAGGCGTTGAGCCGGGTGTGAAGCAGATGCACAGGGCAGGAGAGGCTGGATGTTGACGATTACCGCGGTCATCCGGGCAAAGAAGGGACACGAGGCGACGATGCGTCAGGCGCTGCTTGACGTCGTCGCGCATGTCAGGGCGAACGAGCCGGCCACCGTCGGCTATCACGTGTCACAGGATGCCGCCGATGCCTGCGTGTTCGCGACCTACGAGCGCTACGCCGACCAGGCGGCGATGGACCGGCACAACAATTCGCCCGCCGTGGCGCGGTTCTTCGAGGTCGCGAAGCCGATCCTCGATGGTGACGTGATCCTGGTCTCGGCGAACGAGATCGCGAGCAAGTAGGCCCGCAATCCCGCGCCCGCCTACGGCTGCGGCGCGATCCCGCCGGCCTTGGCGATCAGCTCGAACGAGCGCAGCCGCTTCTGGTGGTCGTAGACGTCGGACACGATCATCAACTCGTCGGCGCCGGTCTCGGCGACCAGCGCGTCGATGCCGGCGCGCACCGTCTCGGGCGAGCCGATGATGGAGCGCTCCAGCATCCGCATCGCCTGGACCTTCTCCTGCGGCGACCAGTAACTCTCGATGTCGTCGATCGGCGGCTGGCTCAGGCCGCGCGCGCCGCGGAAGATGTTGGTGAACGACATCTGCTGCGTGGTCGCAAGCCGCCGCGCTTCGGCGTCGGTGTCGGCGGCAATGATGTTGACGCCGACCATCGTGTACGGCTGCGCGAGCTGCTCCGACGGCTTGAAGCGGGCGCGATAGATCTGCAGCGCCTGGTTCAGCAGCTCGGGGGCAAAGTGCGAGGCGAAGGCGTAGGGCAGGCCGAGCTCGCCGGCCAGCATCGCGCCGAAATTGCTCGAGCCGAGAATCCACAGCGGCACGTCGGTGCCCGCGGCCGGCACCGCCTGGATGCGCTGGTTGGGGCCGGCGGCGGCGAGGAAGGCCTGCACCTCGAGCACGTCCTGCGGAAAGTTCTCGGCCGACTCCGGCGTGCGACGGAGCGCGCGCAAGGTCAGCTGATCGGTGCCCGGCGCGCGGCCGAGCCCGAGGTCGATACGACCGGGAAACAGCCGCTCCAGCGTGCCGAACTGCTCGGCAATCACGTAGGGCGCGTGGTTCGGCAGCATGATGCCGCCGGCGCCGACCCGGATGGTGCTGGTGCCCGCCGCGATGTGTCCGATCACGACCGACGTCGCGGCGCTCGCGATCCCCGCCATGTTGTGGTGCTCCGCCACCCAGATCCGGCGATAACCCAAGGCCTCGGCATGGCGGGCGACATCGCGCGCATTGTACAGCGCGCCGCGCGCGTCGGTTTCCTCGGTGACGCGGACGAGATCAAGGATGGAGAGGGCGGCCACGGCGGCTCCGGAACGTTGCGGACGGGAGCCGGTGGTATTTGGCTGTGTCCAGGTGGGGGCGAAACGGCGCGGGCGGCCGATTCATGCAGATGCATATGGATATGGTTTGCGTGCGGGTCAATCGGCCGGATGCGACCGCGGTATTCGCCGGTGATGGCGACGGCGCGAAGCGGCGCGTCGCAAAATATCGAAAACAACCCCATGCAAAGCGGCGGGCGGCCGCCGGAACTCCGAAAAGCGACTTGACCCGTCGGGCAAATCAGCGATACATTTCCATTATTCCGAAATCGTGCGAGTGCCCGCCGTTCGCCGGCCACCGCCGGCGAAGCGTCGCGTCACGCCCCAGACGATTGCGGCGGTGGCTGCGGTCGCGATCAGGTGCTTCAAGGTGTGTCCGCTGACGACGCCGAGCGCGTCGGCGATCGGATGGTCGAGCACCTCGGCGATCTTGGCCAGAACGTACAACCCCATCGCGGCGGCGAACGCGATGCGCTCGCTGCGCGGCGCACGATGGATCGACTGCCACAGCGGGATCAGGACCAGCGGGAGGACCTGCAGCAGCAGATACGGCCGCAGGTCGCCCGCGCCATGCCTGTCGGTATAAACCCACCACGCGACGCCGGCCGTGGCGAAAAGCGCGAGAGCGATCGCTTCGAGGTTCGCGCGCGATCGCGGATGCGTGTCGCCGCGGACGCCGACCAGCAGGCCTGCGCCGGCGAGTGCGATCGGCAGCATGTCCCAGGTCAGCCGGCCGTTGCCGGGGGCGAGATGAAAGTAGGCGGAGCCGAACGCGGTCAGCAACAGCCCGATCAGGAACTGCCGATAGCCCGGCCATCCGGCGCGAAGCTGATCGCTTTTGCGGTGGGGCCGGAGCGCAAGCCAGCCCCAGATCGCGACCAGCGCGAAGCCTGCGTTGGAAAGCACGTCGCCTGCGTGCGGGATTCCGAGAAGGGCCGAGTGGTCGGCGAAATCGTTGTAGTGGGCCGGCTGCGCGATGCGTCCGTGCAGCGCGAACGCTGCGATGATGCCGATCGTGGCGATCGCCGGGGCGGCCTTCATCCACGGCTTCACAGGCCGCGCGGACCCGGTCAATCCGTCGATCCGGAAGGTCGTCTGCATGGCCGGCTCCAAAAATGAACAATGTTCAATAATAGACCAGAAGATTGAGCAATGTTCAAGTTCTATTTTGTGCGGCGATTTCGGCCAGCCTGGATGGGCGAGACCGGCTCAGTTGAGCCGTGGCGAAGGCCGCTCGTTGCAGCCGCCTCTGTGATCTCGGTCGGCGCGGCCTGCGCAAGCATTGCACCCGACGGCCGGCGCGCCACATGAATTGAGCGGCTGATCGTGCAGGTAGCGCAGCGTCGAAAGGCAACCGATGAGGCCGGCGGATTTCCTCGCCAAGCGAAGGCCGTCTTTCGCTGAAATCGCCACCGCGATGGTGGGTTATGCTTGTGGCGAGGTGTTGGCGTATGCCGGCGTCTTTCTGATCTTGCTCGCGGGTAGCTTCAACATCTGGGCTGGCCTGGTCGCGCTGTTATGTTGCGCGCTGCTTGTTACGCTGATTGTGCGCCGAGAACTCAAACAGGACATCAGGGCGCTCGATGATCCCAACGACAATCCCCGTGCGAACCGATTGATCGGCACAGCCTCCTCCAGCGCCGCAATCGGCACGCATCGGAGCGCGCGTCGCCCGGTCGCCCCTCGCTCGAACAGTCGTATGACCCGCGCGCTCGATGCCCTGGAAGATATGACCGTTCGATTTGCGATCGAATTTCTCAAATGCGTCGCCATCATCATTGCCCTGCCGCTGGGGATGGGCTTTGCGGCTGAAGTGGTGGTGTTCGTTCTGTCCGACCGGGATGTCGGTGGTGCCTTCGGCTCTGGTCTGGCCGGAGCTGCCAGCGGCGTTTTTGGCCTGGTCCTCGCCGTCGTGATCGTGCTCAGGCGCATTGCCGATATCGAAGACTGATCGGGCGCTTCCGGCGTTTGCGCCATTACATAGGGGCGGCCCGCGCGCAGGGGGCCTGAGCGAAGCGCCACATGCCGAAAATGTGCTGATGGTGACGCTTACGCCTGCGGCCGATCCACCCTACCTTTGCCGGGCGCCGACCGCCCAGCCTTAACCGATCCGATCCGGAGCGAACCAATTCCCCAACTCATCTTCGGCCTGACCAGCCTCTTGATCCTCGCCCGTTTCATCTGGCCGCTCGACTGGCCGCTCCCGGCTAAGATCGTCGCAGCGCTGTTCGTGCTGGTCGCCTTGCAGTTTCACCGCTGGAACCGCCTGTCGTCGGGATCGGAATTCTCGCCGGAGTTTCCGCGTCCGGTGGTCGCGCTGTTCAACTGGGCGTTCGGTGCCATCATCCTGCTGGCGCTGCTGCAACTGGCGCTCGATGCGGGATTGATCGTCGCCGCGGTGATCCACGGCGGCTTCGTCGGCGCGCCTGACGGCGTTCGCTACGCAATTGCCGGCGTCGCGGCCATAGCCGCCGCGATCGGCGTCCATCAGGCGATGCGCATTCCGCCGCTGAACGATGTCGAAGTCGCGATCCGCGGACTGCCGCGCGCGTTCGACGGCTACACCATCCTGCAACTGACCGACCTGCACATCAGCCGGCTGTTTCCTGCATCATGGGCGCGCGAGGTCGTCGCGCGATCGAACAAGCTCGACGTCGACCTGATCGCGATCACCGGTGATCTGATCGACGGCACCATCGATGCGCGGCGAAGCGACATCGCGCCGCTGCAGGACCTCGTGGCCGCCGACGGCGTCTACGTGATCTCGGGCAATCACGAATATATCTTCGGCTATGACGGCTGGATGGCGCACTACGCTGCGCTCGGCCTGCGCTCGCTCGAGAACAGCCACATCGCGCTCGAGCGCGGCGGCGGCCGCCTGGTGATCGCTGGCATTACCGACCGCGCGTCGCGCCGCAGGGCGCATCCGGTCCGCGATCTCGCCGCGGTGCTCGACGGCGCCCCCAAGGACGCGCCAATCATCCTGCTCGATCACCAGCCGAGCGATGCCCGCAACTCCGCTGCGCACGGTGTCGCCCTGCAACTCTCCGGGCACACCCATGGCGGATTGATCGTCGGCATCGACCGCCTGGCCGCGCCCGCCAATGCCGGCTTCGTCTCCGGCCGCTACGACGTCGACGGCATGACGCTCTACGTCAACAACGGCACCGCGCTGTGGCCGGGCTTTGCCCTGCGGCTCGGCCGTCCCTCAGAATTGACGCGCATCACGTTGCGCGTGGCGGACGGTGCCTGAGTGATCGATTGCGATGACGTTGTGACGCTTGCGAGCGCGGCGCGAGCAGGGCGGGTTACGGAACCAACGTCGCAATCGATAAACTTCGATCTGCTCGGCAAGTCTTTCTTTGGAGCGAGCCGATAAAACCTTCAGGCATGAAGGATTGTGTCCATGTACTTCCTCGCCGCCTGCCTGATCGTGGTCGTGTTGAGTGCCGCGATATCGTATCGTCGATCCAGAACTCTATTACGGAACCCTCAGGGACGGCTCGCGGCGTTTTTGCCCGCATTCTGCGCGGCAGCCTTTGCGCTGGGGCTAATCGGGTTTGATCGTGTTCAAGGCACGCAAGAATTCGGTCCCTCCACGACGACCGATCTTCTCATGCTGGTCGTCTCCTTTTTTGGCGGATGGTTTCTTGGCATTATTGTCGGATTGCCCAACGGTAAGCTGCCATGACGTTCGCATCATTGGTGCCACGGACGAAAGTCGATGGATTTCGCGGAGTTTATCATCGGGCCGCGCGTTGCGGACCCGTTGGCTCTAGCCATCCTACAATACCGACGCCGCGGCGATCGCACGGTTAAGACATTGGTCATCTCTTTGCTCGCATTTTCACGACCTCATTCAGCAGGAGGCACCATGTCCGACATCACCATTCCCGGCGGAAAAATCCGTTCCTTTGTCGAGCGGATCGAGAACCTGGACACTGAGATCCAGGAACTCAGCGAGCAGAAGAAGGAGGTCTTCTCGGAAGCGAAGGGCGACGGCTTCGACGTGAAGATCCTCAAGGAGATCATCAAGCTGCGCAAGCAGGACCAGGACGAGCGCGACGAGCGTGAAAGCCTGCTCGATCTCTACATGCGCGCGATGGAAACCGCACCGGCGGAAGACAAGACCGCAAAGGCGGCGTGAGGGCTGCGGAGGCGCGTTGTGCGCTTCCACCAGAAGGCAGCGAGCAGGGCGGGTTGGCGACTTGTCCGCCGTAGCTCATTGAGCGAAGGCGGAAGCGTAACCCGCCGCGTCTGTTGCCGGCGAAACGGCGGATTGCGCTTCGCTAATCCGCCCTACGCTTGCTAATGTAGTCCAGCAGGTGTTGAGCTCCATGAGCACCACCGCAGTACTGATCGCCGTCGCAGTTTCGCTCGCAGTGGCGATGCTGAACGAGCGGTGGGCTACACCTTGGACCGATGCACTCAGAAAAAAGGGCAACCTCAGCCCCAACCAATATAGCAGGCTCTGGGCCATAGCGGTGGTGGGCTCCGGACTACTTACTTTTGTTCTGATAGAGCCTGTGTTGTTGAATTGGCTGAAGTGAGAAATCCCGCGGCGCCCTGTTGCTAGCGAGACGGCGGATTACGCCGGAGCCTGTGATCGGGCCGCAATGCGCGCGGACCCGGCGGGCTGATCTGCCTCGGCTTTGCCCGAAGCGGACAGTCGCGCGGTCAGCCGCCTTTATCGCCCTTTGACCCGGAGCCGCACTTCCAAGGGCGGTGTTCAGATGAGCCTGAAGGTGATTGCGATCCAGAAGAACGCGATCAGCCCGATGCCGACCACCTTGAAGATCTCAACGTCTTCGCTGAGCCGCGTGAGGGACGGCGGCCCCCACAGGACCGTTATGACGAACCCCAGAACAAAGAGCGTGATCGACACGATTGTGGAGGCGGTGTCGCCAATCGAGGTTCCCATCTGGACACTCCGCCCGCTGGATGTGGCTGAGAAATTTACAACATCTACGGGTTGAGGAAGAGTTTCCGAGGCGCCGCAATCTCGGCAACAACAAGTAGCCCGCATGAGCGAAGCGAAATGCGGGGCGGTCGTATGGTCTGTAGTACTTACCCCGGATGTCGCGCGGCTCATCTGTCCTAAGCTTGCCGTGCAGCCCCCGCCGGATCGCAGGTGCATCAATTCCTTGATCTCATTTCGGACGTTTTTGTGCGGCGATGGTTGGCGAACGACGCTAGGCAGGGTGATTTGGACGTGGTGATGCTTTCGCGAAGGCTTGTCATTGTTGCTTCCATGCTCGTGCTCGGGACTTCAGCGGTTCGCGCGCAGCAAAGCGCCGAGTTTGATGCGTGCATGGCCAAGGCCGAAGGGGTGTCGACCAAGATGCTCGATTGCGGCAAGGCCGAAATCGGCAAGTGGGACACGAGGCTCAACACCGCCTATCAAGCCGTTCTCGCCAGCTCGAAGGGCGAGGCGCACGCGCAATTGCTCGGGGAGCAGCGGGCCTGGCTGAAGCATCATCTCAGCGAAACCCATCGCCTCGCCGCGGACCCCAACAACGGCTCCGTCGCCTTCCTCGACTCTCAGGCGTTCGAATTGAAGGACATCGCCGACCGCACGCTGGTTCTCGAAAAGCGCGCCCAGGGTTCGCGGTAATTCGCCCTACGCTTGCCGATCAATCGACAGGGCCATGCCCGTTCGGGTGAGGCCCGGTCTCAGCGTCAAGAAACACGACGCGGTTGACCGGGACTTTTTCCGCGTATCCCTTCCCGAGCGGCCAGGCGAAAAGTGCCTCCTCGATGTTCGCGATGATCGCGGCGCACCTTGCCGCACCGAGCCGTGCGCGCAATTCCGGCGAGAAGCCGTTCGAACGCCGCGGATTGAGCCGCACCTCCCAGGTGTCGGTGACGAGGGTAATGGAGAGCCGACGCTCGGCGGAAAATTCGAACGTCAGACCGTCATCAACATAGTCGTAGCGGTCCGGCCCATCGTCTGTGGGACCCCTGAGCGTTGGGCGGTGGATCACTTCGACCCCGTCGTCACGGACCAAAACCTGGTGATCCCGAACCGCATCGGGATCGAACGGCCGGTCGCGCACGCGCAGGGGCGTCACGCGCATTTGCCAGCGCGATGAGGGAGGGATTTGACGCAGCGCGACCGGATGCCCGAACTTCAATTCGTACCGAGCATAGTCGCCAGGAACTGCGGCAGGGGCGCGCGGAACCGTCCCTGACACGAGAACGAGGAAGCACACGACCCCAACAGGTATATGCGGGTGTCCGGCTGGTGTGGGCCACGCGCGAAGAGCCGCATCGATATCGGCGGCGATGTCCTCCACCGCGGAGCGCGGTAGCGGCCATGTGCGACCCCCGAGGCTCCATCCGCGCTGAAAATTGAAAACAACACTGTAGGTGTCGGTCGCAGTGCCGCCCCAATGCGTGCGGTCCGCGCCGAACTCGAATACGGTCTCGCCTTTCATATAGCGATAGTAGGGGCCCTTGATGCCTTTTCTGTTGCCGAGACAGATCAGCTTCAAGCCATCGTCCCGGCTCAGGACTTCAGCGAGAACCGGAACGTCGACGAATTTGACCGTTCGAGAACGCTTCCATTCGTCGGGGTCCAACTGCGAATAGCTGTGTGGTTCAGTGGAAAGGCGGAACATGGTTGATCCCGGGCGGAGCGGCGGCACAATACCACGACCGTCGCGGGCCAAAGGCGAGCGCGCGCTCGCAAGATTAACGAAAGCTGAGTTTGCTCGTCGGCGGTCGGGTGGCAGGGCGCAGCAGGTAGGGCGGGTTAGCGAAGCGTAACCCGCCGACAACCGTTGGAGACGGCGGATTACGCCTTCGGCTAATCCGCCCTACGCTTGCTGACGCGCGTTGTTAGATGTAGCGTCCAAGCCTCAGAGCGCTGGCGATAAAGCGCCAGCTACTTTTCAGTGATTATTAGCTCAGTAACAGGGCGCAATGAACTCGCGGACGCGGTTCAGAGTGACGGAACGGCCAGCCCCCACGAGTCTATAGAGACGGCGTTGTCCACTTGGCGTAGGGCAGCTCGGAATCCCCGCTATCGGTGAGGCCAAATCCCACCACCACTTCGCGAGAAGCGAGACTGAATACGTGCATCTTTGGGCCATTCATGCCCACGGAGCGGAAGTACCTGGATTTGCCCAACACCGATGAAACGCGTTCGGCTGTGCAGCCGTGCAGTGGGAAATGTCGATCCAGCACGTCCATGACATCGAAAATATCGCGCGGCTTCTTCGACAAGACCTCGTCGATGTCCGTCACGAACTCTTCCAATTTAGCCGCGCAATCAGATTCCTCGGGCACCGGGAGGCTCCCGACGGAGAGCCTGGTTTCCAGAGCTCTTGCCACGCCTAAATTGTCGTATTGGCAGGCAACCGGATCGAAGTTGTACACGACCGTATAATCGTTCCCAGAAATCACTGCCGTACAGAAGCCCCGCGCCTCCGGGCCGGCCTTGGCGTTGAAGCAGAGGGCAGGAGACACTGATCCTTCGCCGCTCAATGTATAGTTTGTGTGGACTGCTGCGCCCGCGGCGTCGTCGGCATTCAAGGGGACGCCGCGGGCTGCCTTTGAGCGAAATTCCTCTGCCGTACGCAGTCCAGGATAGTCAACAAACCCCCCGTCGTTGAGGTGAGGCCTGATCGACGTGGCGCATTTCGCTGGCAATTCGGATGGGGGCTGGGCGAATTGGAAGCGCGGTCCGATTCCATTCGCCTTGTCCAGATGGCCCGGCGTCATCACCTGAAGGGGTGGGGTTGCGACGATTTTGCGCTCCGCGGGATACGCTGGTGGTGCGAACGCAGAGAAGGCAAGAAACAGCACGACTGCCGTTGTACCGGTACACATGAATCCTCTGCTCGTTCTTACAGCGTGACCGAGGTTAGCAATCCTTAGCACACAATGAAGGGCTGCTGATCTACGACGTGAAGCCCGGGAAAAGAGCGTAACACACTGCCAAAATGAAAACCCCGCCGTCTCCGGCGGGGTTTTTTGTCCTCTGCAAAAGTAGAGGGCGTTTTATTAGGGGGCGCTTTATGCTTGTCGCCGCATCCGGTTATGACGATCGTCGGCGTCGTCGGTTACCGCCTCACGAACACCCCGTCGTGCTGCCGCAGGTATCGCACTTCATGCAGGTGCCGTTCCGCACCAGCGTGAAGTTGCCGCACTCCGAGCACATCTCGCCTTCGTAGCCCTTGGCCTTCGCTTCGGCGCGGCGCTCGGCCTTGCTCGGGGCTGCGGCTGCGGCGGTGCCGGGCTTGCTCCAGTTCAGGGCCTCGAGCTTCTCGGTCGGCGAGAGGTCGTGGCTGACTTCCTGCTTCAGGGCGACTGCGCCTTCGACGGTGTCGGAGGCGCCGCGGGCGGTTGCGCCGTGGGAGGCCAGTGAGGTCACGCGGCTGCCGCCGGCGGGGGCGCTGTCGGAATTGCCGCTCACCGCAGTCGAGCCGCCGCGCATGACGACGAGGTTGTCGGTGCGCGACCGGGTCAGGCCCTTCGACAGATACTTGGTGGCCTGGTGGTGCGGAGCCTCTTCCGGCTGCTCCTTGCCTTCCTCGACGCCCTTGCCGAGCGCGTCGAAGCCGGATTCGTTCGGATCGACATGGGCGAGGTCGAAGCGCGACATGTAGCTCACCGCGAGCTCGCGGAAGACATAGTCGAGGATCGAGGTCGCGTACTTGATCGAGTCGTTGCCCTGCACCGGACCCGCGGGCTCGAAGCGGGTGAAGGTGAAGGCGTCGACATACTCTTCCAGCGGCACGCCGTATTGCAGACCGAGCGACACCGCGATCGCAAAATTGTTGATGAAGGAGCGCAGCGCCGCACCTTCCTTGTGCATGTCGATGAAGATCTCGCCGAGCCGGCCGTCGTCATATTCGCCGGTGCGGAGATAGACCTTGTGGCCGCCGACCACAGCCTTCTGGGTGTAGCCCTTGCGGCGGTCCGGCATCTTCTCGCGCTCGCGCATCACGACGATGCGCTCGACCAGCTTCTCGACGATCTTCTCCGAGACCTGGGCGGCACGCGCCGCCATCGGCTTCTCGTAGAGCGCTTCCACCGCATCGTCCTCGTCCTCATCGTCACTGATGAGCTGCGAGTTGAGCGGCTGCGACAGCTTGGAGCCGTCGCGATAGAGCGCGTTGGCCTTCAGCGCCAGCTTCCACGACAACAGGTAGGCGGACTTGCAGTCCTCCACCGTGGCATCGTTCGGCATGTTGATGGTTTTGGAGATCGCGCCCGAGATGAACGGCTGCGAGGCCGCCATCATCCGGATGTGGCTCTCGACCGAGAGATAGCGCTTGCCGATCTTGCCACAGGGATTGGCGCAGTCGAACACCGGATAGTGCTCGGACTTGAGGTGCGGGGCACCTTCCACCGTCATCGCGCCGCAGATGTGCACGTTGGCGGCTTCGATCTCGCGCTTGGTGAAGCCAACGGCCTGGAGCAGGTCGAAGCCGGGGGCCGCGATCGCCTCGGCGCCGATGCCGAGCTGGTCGCGGATGAAGTCCTCACCGAAGGTCCACTTGTTGAAGGCGAACTTGATGTCGAACGCGGTCGGCAGCGCCTTTTCGACCTTGGCGATGGCTTCGTCGGTGAAGCCTTTTGCCTTCAGCGTCGAGGCGTTGATCCCGGGTGCATTGGACAGCGAGCCGTGGCCGACGGCGTAGGCCTCGATCTCGGCGATCTCGCTCTCGCGATAGCCGAGCGCGCGCAGCGCCGAGGGCACCGCCTGGTTGATGATCTTGAAGTAGCCGCCGCCGGCGAGCTTCTTGAACTTGACCAGCGCGAAGTCGGGCTCGATGCCGGTGGTGTCGCAATCCATCACGAGGCCAATGGTGCCGGTCGGCGCCACGACGGTGGTCTGGGCGTTGCGATAGCCGTTGACCTCGCCGAGCGCCAGCGCGTCGTCCCACGCCAGCTTGGCGTGCGCGACGATGTCGGCTTGCGGGCAGGAGGCGTGATCAAGCGGCACCGGGTTGACCGAGAGCGCTTCATAGCCGGTCGCGTTGCCGTGGGCGGCGCGGCGGTGGTTGCGGATCACGCGCAGCATGTGGGCGGCGTTCTTCTTGTAGCCCGGGAAGGTGCCGAGCTCGGCCGCCATCTCCGCCGAGGTCTTGTAGGAGATGCCGGTCATGACCGCGGTCAGCGCGCCGCACAGCGAGCGGCCTTCCTTCGAGTCATAGGGCAGGCCCATGGTCATCAGGAGGCCGCCGATATTTGCAAAACCGAGGCCGAGGGTGCGGAACTCGTAGGACAGCTCGGCGATCGCCTTCGACGGGAACTGGGCCATCATGACGGAGATTTCGAGCACGATGGTCCAGAGCCGGCACAGATGCTCGTAGGACTCGATATCGAACCGCTTGGTTGACGTGTTGTAGAACGTCAGCAGGTTGGCGGAGGCGAGGTTGCACGCCGTGTCGTCCAGGAACATGTATTCCGAGCACGGATTGGAGGCGCGGATGTCGCCGGACGACTTGCAGGTGTGCCAGTCGTTCATCGTGGTGTTGAAGTGCAGGCCGGGATCGGCGGAGGCCCAGGCGGCGTAACCGATCTTCTCCCAGAGGTCGCGCGCTTTCAGCGTCTTGGTAACCTTCTTCGTGGTGCGGCCGACCAGATTCCAGTCGCCGTCGGTTTCCACCGCGCGCAGGAAGTCATCCTTCAGCGACACCGAATTGTTGGAGTTCTGGCCGGAGACGGTGAGATACGCTTCCGAGTCCCAGTCGGTGTCGTAGGTGTCGAACGAGATCTCCTTGTAGCCCTGTTTTGCAAATTGGATGACCCGCTTGATGTAGTTGTCGGGCACCAGCGCGCGGCGGGCGAGCTTGATCTCGCGGCGGAGCGCCGGGTTCTTTTCCGGATCGAAGCAGTCGTCGCCAGAGCCTTCGCAGTTCACGCAGGCCTTCATCACGGCCTTGAGGTGCTTCTGGTTGATCTTGGAGCCGGTGACGAGCGCGGCGACCTTCTGCTCCTCCTTCACCTTCCAGTCGATATAGGTCTCGATATCGGGATGATCGGCATCGACCACGACCATCTTGGCGGCGCGGCGGGTGGTGCCGCCCGACTTGATCGCGCCGGCGGCGCGGTCGCCGATCTTGAGGAAGCTCATCAGGCCCGACGAGCGGCCGCCGCCGGAGAGCCTTTCGCCTTCGCCGCGCAGGCTCGAGAAGTTGGAGCCGGTGCCGGAGCCATACTTGAACAGGCGCGCCTCGCGCACCCAGAGGTCCATGATGCCGCCCTCGTTGACGAGGTCGTCGCCGACGCCCTGGATGAAGCAGGCATGCGGCTGCGGATGCTCATAGGCCGACTTCGATTTTGTGAGTTTGCCGGTCTTCCAGTCCACATAGTAGTGGCCTTGGCCCGGGCCATCGACGCCATAGGCCCAATGGAGCCCGGTGTTGAACCACTGCGGCGAGTTCGGCGCGACCATCTGTTTTGCCAGTTGGAAACGCAGCTCGTCGTAGAAGGCGAGGGCATCTTCTTCCGAAGAGAAGTAGCCGCCCTTCCAGCCCCAATAGGTCCAGCAGCCGGCGAGGCGATCGAACACCTGCTTTGCAGAGGTCTCACCGACGATGCGCTCGTTCTCGGGCAGCGCTGCGAGCGCCTCGGTGTCCGGCACCGAACGCCACAGCCACGACGGCACGGTCTCTTCCTCGACCTTCTTCAGGCGCGCGGCGACGCCGGCCTTGCGGAAATACTTCTGCGCCAGCACGTCGGAGGCGACCTGCGACCAGAACTCCGGAACCTCGACGTTCTCGGCACGGAATACGACCGAGCCGTCCGGATTGCGGATCTCTGAGGTGGTCAGGCGGAAATTGATCCCGGCGTAGGGGGATTGTCCGCTGGTGGTGTTGCGTCGTTCGATTCGCATGGTCGAGCCCCGTCACTTCTTCTGCCCGGTCCCACGTTTCCCCGCAGGTTGCCGGAATGTTATCTGTTCGCGGACTTCGGGACACGCGTGCACGCCTCCCGTCATCCGCAGCTCAGCCGGTGGATCCGGCCTGTTCTCTCGTCCGCTCGGCACCGGTTTGGCCCGGCCCGGCAGTGGCACAATCCCTTGGGGGTGCCCGACTGGTCGGGTCCTCCGGATCATGCATTCAACGCCCCAAAACGCTTCACGCGACACGTCACGCGTACGCTCTTTGCGGGCCGGTTACGGCCTCTGTTTCCGGGTCCTTCTCGGCCCGTTTGTCGTCCCGACGGCGACCCAAAATCAGGGCAGAAAAGCCCTTCACCCGCGGCCCGAAGGCCTGGCGGAGTGGTCATTTTGGAACCCTTGTGGGAGCGACCGGCGGGGACCCAAACACACTCGCGCCGAACAGGTTGAAAGCTAGGCCATGTCCGTCACGCCCGTCAAGAACTAGTACGAGTTTCTGAATCAAACACTAAATATGGTGGAGGGGAGGGGATAACAGGGGGCGGTGCCGCGCCTGTGATCGAGCCAACTATCGGTGAGTCCTCAGGGATTCCCAAGCCAAAAAAATTCCTAGCGCCTGTGGATTGGAGTTTCGCCCCGCTGTTCACAGGCGAAGTTTTTATTCGCCGTCCCGGATTGAATTTTGGGGACTCACGTAAGGCTACGGGCAAACTACGGATCAGGCATGTCAGAGGCGTGATGGTCGGGCGACAAAATCGCGGGCAAGGTGCGGCCGACTCACATCCTTTTCACGCCCTTGCCGGGTTCCATGACAGATAAGAAGCCTTCCGTGCGGCCGCGCCTTGCGCCCGCCGGCTTGATGTTCCTCGCCATCACCTCGGTGGGCTGGGGGTTCAACTGGCCGTCCACAAAATTCCTGCTCAGCGAGCTGCCGCCGCTGACCCTGCGCGGCACCACCGGGGTGATCGGCGCCGCGCTGCTGGCCGCGCTGGCGCTGATCCGTTCCCAGAGCCTGCATGTCGAGGCCAGGATGTGGCCGCGGCTCGTGCTGTATGCGGCGCTCAACGTCACCGGCTGGATGGTGCTGATGGGGCTCGCGCTACTGTGGCTGCCGGCGAGCGAGACCGCGCTGATCGCCTACACCATGCCGGTATGGGCTTCGCTGCTGGCCTGGCCGGTGCTCGGCGAGCGGCCGACGCTGCTGCGGACCATCGCGCTGGTGATGGCGTTCGCCGGGCTCGCCGCGATCATGGGCGGCAACGGGATTTCCGCGAGCGAAGAGAAGCTGCCGGGAATCATCATGGCGCTCGGCGGCGCGTTCGGCTTTGCGCTCGGCACGGTGCTGGCGAAGAAATACCCGCTGGTGATGCCGCCGATCCCGGCCGCGGCCTGGCAGATCGGCCTCGGCTGCGTGCCGATCGCGATCGTCGGCTTCCTGATCGAGACCACGCATCTCGACCGCATCACGACGGTCGGCTGGTGGCTCTTGGTCTATTCGACGCTGATCCAGTTCTGCGTCGCCTATGTCGCCTGGTTTGCCGCGCTGGCACGGCTGCCGGCTTCAGTCGCTGCGATCGGCACCATGGCGGTGCCGGTGATCGGCGTGATCGCCTCCGCGCTCGCGCTACACGAGCCGCTCGGGCCGACGCAGATCGTCGCGCTGCTGTTCACGCTCGCCGGCGTCGCGCTCGCGACGCGGTAGCGTCCCGAACGCGAACGATGCGCTGCGCGAGAGTGCGCAGCGCATCGTCATAGCAGCGCAATTGCGCGTGCCTTGGCCCACCGCTCGAGGATCTTGCGCTCCTCCGTGAGCGGTGCGCGGTTGGCAAATCCACGCACCTGCACCGCACGTTGGTGACGATCAACTTCGATCGTCAGCAGTCGCTCGGTATGGCCCGCGGCGCGACGACGCAGCGACCAGATCGACGCGTGGCCGGCAATGCACTTTGCCGCGTAGCTCGCGACGCAGTGGCGCATGGTCTGCGTCTCGGTGACGAGATCGACCGCGGTGCGCAGCTGGACCACCACATATTCCTCGCGGCGGCCATGGACCTTGCACGATGGGCTCCATGACCAGTCCGCGAGCGAGATGCCTGGCCAGCTGTCGCCGGATGGATCGAGCGTCGCCGACACCCCGTGCGCACGGTTCTGCGCCGCCGCAGCGCGACGGCGAGCGGCCTCAATGCGCGCGTTCGCCGCGAGCTCGCGGTGCCATGCGTGCATCTGTCGCCCGAGCGAGATCGGGGTCCGTCCCTTGAGACTGAACTTCCGATTGCGTCGGTAACACGCGGCAAGGTAATCGCGGAGATCGCTCATCTCCTCGACCGTGGCCGGATGTACGCAGAAGAAGCGCGCCACCTCACGCCAGAAGCCAAGCTGGGCGCGCGGCGTCCGCGCGATGCCCGAGCGCGCGATCCTCAGTGCGACGCCCTGATCGTCCGTATAGGAACGGGCGATCGCCTGCCAGATCGCTTCGTCGAAGGCGAGGCTTCCCAGCGGATTGAGGAACGCATGAACCTCCTTGCGAGACAGCCATGCGTCCGCACCCGCCTTGTAGAGCGAGCCGCCGCCAGCCGCCGCGACGTACCAGCGCTTGCGCAACGCGATCTCGCCGTCGCCCAGCCCGGCCGTGTCGATCCAGATTTGCTCCAGATGCTCGGCAACGGGAAAGCGCGCGAAGAGATGACGGGCTGCGGCAAGACGCAGGCGTGCTGCATCGCGAGTCTTCAGCTGCGGCTTCCAGGCATCGGCGTCACGCAGGACGTATGCCTCGAAGCCGCGCCTGGCCTCTTTGATCGCCTTCTGGAAATCCGGTGGAGGGCGCGTCCGCTGCGACACATGTCGCAGCGAGAACGCATGGGCTTCAGCCCGCGCGCGCTCGGCCTCCTGCCGGCGCTGGATCAATGATTGTGCCATTGTCGTTCAACATGATGGGATGACGTTCAGCCGGACGCACTGCTGGCGTCGGCACGGATAGTGTCGATCGCGAGAGCGGTTTCACGGCTGATCTCCTCATCGGTTGAACGTTTAGGTTGAAGCAGGGGCGTGCACATACATCCGATCGATGATCGGAGCAAGCTGAATTCCCGAAACTGGATCAGCTCACCTGGAGGTGTGCGAAAGAAGTCACGTCTCCCGCAGGAGACGCGCGCACATCACTCGCCGAGCGCCTGCTGCAGCATGCTGGCGAGTTGCGCCTTGCGGTAGGGCTTTGCAAGCAACAGCACGCCTTCATCGAGGCGGCCGTGATGCACGATGGCGTTCTCGGTATAGCCGGAGGTGTAGAGCACCTTGAGGCCGGGCCGCCGCTTTCTCACTTCGTCGGCGAGCTGCCGGCCGTTCATGCCGCCGGGCATGATGACGTCGGTGAACAACAGGTCGAACTTCTCGCCCTTGTCGACCAGCGCCAGCGCGGCGCGGGCATCGGGAACGGCGATGGTCTTGTAGCCGAGGCTGCCGAGCTGCGTGACCACGTAGTTGCGCACCAGCTGGTCGTCCTCCACGACGAGGATGACTTCGCTGCCGCGACGCGGCGGCTCCGGTGCGGGCGCTTCGACCTCGACCTGGCCGCGGGCAGGGGGCAGATAGAGCTTGATCGTGGTGCCGTGGCCTTCCTCGCTGTAGATCTTGATGTGGCCGCCGGACTGCTTGACGAAGCCGTACACCATGCTCATGCCGAGACCGGAGCCCTTGCCGACCTCCTTGGTGGTGAAGAACGGCTCGAACACCTTGTCCTGCACTGCGTGCGACATGCCGGTGCCGGTGTCGCTGACCGCGAGCAGCACGTAGCGGCCCGGCGTGATGTCCGGATTGATCGCAGCATAGGCATCGTCGAGCACGATGTTGCTGGTCTCGAACAGCAGCTTGCCGCCGTTCGGCATCGCGTCGCGGGCGTTGATCGCCATGTTGAGCAGCGAGTTGGCAAGCTGCGACGGATCGATATGGACGCTGGCGACGTCGGGCGCGAGCACCGAGTTGATCTCGATCTGCTCGCCGAGCGTCGGCCGCAGCAGCTTGGAGATGTCGACCACGGTGCCGTTGATGTCGACGGTGCGCGGCTCCAGCGGCTGGCGGCGGGCGAAGGCGAGCAGATGCTGGATCAGCTCGCGGCAGCGTTCCGCGGCGCGGTCGATCAGCTCGGCGGTCTGCGCAAGCTTGGGCTGGGAGCGCAGGCTGTCGACCAGCGTCTCGGTGGTGCCGGTGATAACCGTCAGCATGTTGTTGAAGTCGTGCGCGACGCCGCCGGTCAGCTTGCCGATGGCGTCGAGCTTCTGCGCCTGTTGCAGCTTGTGCTCGGTTTCGCGCGAGGCGGTGATGTCGTGATAGATCAGTGCCGCGCCGGTGATGGTGTTGTCGCCATCGCGCAGCGGCCGGCCCGACACCACGAGGTGAATCTCCGGCGCGCCGCGCACCGGCCGGGCGACGAATTCCAGACCGTCGAATTCCTCGCCGCGTAGCGCCTTGGCCGAGGGCATGTCGTCGGCCTGCATCGGCGTGACGCCGTCGGACTGGAACACGTTGCTCATGGCGCGCAGCTGCCGGACCGTCATGCCCGTCTTGTAGCGCAGCATCTTCTCGGCGGCCGGATTCGACAGCAGCACGATGCCCTCGGTGTCGATCACCAGCACCGCCTCAGCCATGCTGCGGAAGGTGGTTTCCATCACCGAGGTCGAACGGCGCAGCCCTTCGAGCGCGGCGCCGAGATCCTTGGTGCGCTCGGCCACCTTGCCCTCGAGCGACAGGTTGGTCGCCTTGGTCGCGCTGAGCGCGCCTTGCAGTTCACGGCTGGCACGCCGGGCCGTCACGGTCAGCGCGATCGCGAGCAGCAGGATCATCGAGACGCCGGCGAGGTCGATGGCCAGCAGCAGCCGGCCGTTGGTCTTCGACTGGTCGGTGCGGATCCCGAGCAGGCGGCGCTCCTCGGCGACCAGGCGGTCGAGCGCGGTGCCGACCTTGTCCATCAGGGAGCGGCTTTCGTCGGCGGAGATCAGCGCAGCGGCGCCGGCGGTGTCGCCCGCCTCGCGCAACCTGATCAGTTCGGCGCCGAGCGCGATGGCGCGCTCGACCTGTCCCCTGGTGCCCGCGATCAGCCGCGCTTCCTCGGGCGCCGACTTCACCGCGTTCGTCAACTCGTCGAAGGCGGCGGTGAGGGCCGCGCTCTGCTCGCGGAACTCGTTGGCAAAGGACGCATCGCCCGTCAGCGCGAAACCGCGCGCCGCGCTCTCGACGCCCCGCGGCAGCGGACGCGCATCCGAGATGCATTTGAGGATTCTGAGGGTGTGATCGACCGAATCAATCTCGCTGCGCGACTTGACGTCCAGCCCGATCGACGCCGCGCTGATGACGAGGAGGATCGCAAGGCCACTGCCAAGAATGAGACGCTGGGAAGCCATCGACGATTAGTACGAGCAAT
The DNA here is from genome assembly GCF_002289535.1 of Bradyrhizobium sp. UFLA03-84. Lineage (NCBI taxonomy): Bacteria > Pseudomonadati > Pseudomonadota > Alphaproteobacteria > Hyphomicrobiales > Nitrobacteraceae > Bradyrhizobium > Bradyrhizobium sp. UFLA03-84. Next base: position 1,017,708 of record NZ_NSJY01000014.1, read on the forward strand.
TATTTGGAAAGACGAGCAGAAGGAGCAGACTTCGCAAGACATTCGTTAACGGCGGCAACCAGCGCCTGCGGGGTGAACGGCTTGCGCAGGCAGGCGGACGCCCCGAGCTCGATCGTCATCCGCAGGAAGTCCGGCGCTCGGTCGGCATTGGCGAAGGCATAGCCCGACATCGCGATGACGGGAATATCGGGGGCGCGCTCGTGGAAGATGCGAATCGCCTCGAAACCGCGCATATGCGGCATGAAGACGTCGACCAGCATGACGTCGAACGCGGCCTGGTCCAGCGCGCGCATGCCGGCTTCACCGCCATCCGCAACGGTGACGTCGAAGCCCTGGCGCTGCAAACACACCTCGATGGCAACGCACACCATCGGGTCGTCATCGACCACGAGAACGCTCGGCACGATGCATCCTCTTTCTGCGGCCTCGCGTGCCGACGACTCGCTAGGCCCGGCTGCCGATTAAGGCGGAACCTGGATGGAAAGTCTGTATCATAGAATGCATATGCTGTTTGCTGACAAGCAGATTTCCAGCTAGCCCTGATACCATCACTAGTATTTGTCCGTCCACATTACGACAGGTCCATGACCGCAGTTCCCGTCGCCGGCCGCGCGCCGCTGTCACCGCTCGGCCTCGCATTCCTGGTCGTCGCCTCGACCGGCTGGGGCCTCAATTTCCCGATCATGAAATTCCTGCTGACGGAGTGGCCGCCGTTGTCGTCGCGCGGGCTGTGCGGCGTGGTCGGCGCGGCCGGGCTCGCTCTGGTGGCGCTCGCACGCGGACAGACGCTGCGTGTGCCCGATGGCATGTGGTTGCGGCTTACCCTGGTGTCGACGCTGTCGATCGGCGGCTGGGTCGCGTCGATGGGCCTCGCGCTGATCTGGCTGCGGGCCAGCGAGGCGGCCGTGCTCGGCATCTCGATTCCGGTGTGGGTCGCGCTGGTGGCCTGGCCGGTGCTCGACGAGCGCGTGTCGCTGCCGCGCGCGCTTGCGCTTGCGGTGGCGCTCGCCGGGATCGCGGCGCTGATCGGCGGCGGCGGGATCGACGCCAGCCTCGGCAAGTTGCCGGGCATTCTGTTCGCGCTTGCGGGCGCGCTTTGCGTCGGGCTCGGCACGGTGCTGACCAAGTTCTTCAAGCTCGCAATGCCGCCGCTGTCGCTCGCGGCCTGGCAGCTTGCGATCGGCTGCGTGCCGATCGCAATCACCGGCGTCCTGATCGAGCAGCCGCAGCTCGCCGCGCTGTCGCAGCTCGGCTGGGCGTCGATGCTCTACATGACGCTGATCCAGTTCTGCCTTTGCTACGTCTGTTGGTTTGCGGCGCTCGAGCGGCTGCCGGCGGCGACTGCGTCGATCGGCACGCTGCTGGTTCCCGTGGTCGGCGTGCTGGCGGCGGCAGCCATGCTGCGCGAGCCGCTCAGCGCGAGCGACATCGCGGCGCTGCTGGTGACGTTCGCGGCCGTCGCGGTGGCCCTGCGGACCTGAACTAGCCGGTATGAAAAAGGGCGGCGTTGCCGCCGCCCTCTGTTCAACCGGAATTTGGATCCTCGTTACGGGCAGGGGTGCCGCAGGCCGTCAAAGCCGAGATAGGTACCCGAGGCCGGATCGTAGGACCTGTAGCGCTGCGCGCAGTAGCTCGCATCGCCGCCCGGCGCGGCTTCCACGGCGACAGGTGCGCTGTCGTCGTAATAGCCGTAGCTGTCGTCATAGTAGCCGTATCCCGGCCCGTAGCCGTAGTACGCGCCCGAAGCGAGGGCGCCGCCGACGACTGCACCGGCAACTGCGCCCGGCCAGAAGCCGCCGCCACGATGGTAGCCACCGTGCCAGCCACCGCCGCCGCCGTGCCAACCACCGCCGCCGCCACCGGCCCAGTGGCCGCCGCCACCGCCGCCGTGCCAGCCGCCGCCACCGCCACCGCCAATGCGGCCCCCGCCGCCACCACCGCCGCCGCCGCCGCGTGCTCCACCGCCACCGCCCATCGCGCCCATTTGCGCGGCCGTCTGGGCGAACGAAACGGTCGGCGCCACAGCCAGCGGCAGCGCAAGCGCCAGCGCCGCAGCGGTGCTCAGAACCTTCATATTGATCATTTTGGACTCCATCAAAACGGACAATGTCTAACCATTTCTGCGGTTGGACGTTCCAGCGCGCGACATTGATTGTCCGTCATCTTTGTTTGGCCGGAGGCGCATGTATGGCAGGTGAACAAAACTCTCCGTGACCGCGTCATTTGGTCGCCAAACGGGCAGGTGATGGGGTCTATTCCGGGAGTGCCTGGCTACCTTGGCGGCGGCTGGACATTTGCGGATTCAGGTGGCATCAGAGCCGGACTGCCTCGAACCTGTGACCGGCCACGCATGAAACAATTCCTGCTGAAATTCTTCACCTGGTGGAACGGCCAGACCTTTGGCACGCAATTGTGGACCTCGCGATTCGGCGAACTGGTCGGCGAGGACGAGCAGGGCAACCGCTACTATCGCACCAAGGGCGGCGAGATCGACCCGACGCTGCATTTCGAGCGCCGCTGGGTGGTCTATAACGGCTATGCCGAGGCGTCCCGGATTCCGGCCGGCTGGCACGGCTGGCTGCACCACACGGTCGACGTGCCCCCGACCGACGAGAAGTACGTCGCCAAGGAATGGGAAAAGCCGCATCTGCCGAACATGACCGGCACTGCCCAGGCTTACCGTCCGTCCGGCTCGACGCTGGCAAGCGGCCGTCGCCCGAAGGCGACCGGCGACTACCACGCCTGGACCCCGGGAAGCTGATCTTCACGCATTGCTGACCCCTGCACGTGCGCAATCGCGCGCGTGCAGCGCACGCGTTGCCGGGCAGCGCAGGTGCGCGCCTGTGGACAACGGTAACAGCGGGGACAGGTCGGCCGCCGCCGATGCTGTCCACTTGCGCGGTCCGCATCTTCGCGGCTCAATGAAGCCATCTTACGGAGATGGGAAACCATCGCGTCGGATCGGGCTCCAGATCGCGACTGTCCCGATGAGCAGCGGCCTCCGAGTTGGATGCGGCCGGGAGATAGGCCCCCGGTACAGATGTCCTGAAATCGCCCGCAAATGTGAGGCTACCGTGAGACAGGAAGGGCCGCTCGGGAAACCGGGCGGCCTTTTTCTTTGGGCGATCAGGTCAAGTTTCTTTGCAGCGAACAGGTCAAGCCAGCCGCGCCGCAGCCCGGCCCATCAATTCGCCGCGACGCGCATGCGCCGGTCCCATGCGCTCCTTCATCAGCGCCAGGATCTCGGCCGGTGCCGTGTCGGGCGAGCCGGCATTGAACGGCGGGGCCGGGTTGTATTCGAGCCTGAGCTGGATCGCTTCCGCGGTCTTGCGATCGACCAGCTCGGACACCAGCGTCAGTGCGAAGTCGATGCCGGCCGTGACCCCGCCGCCGGTGAAGCGGTTGCGGTCGACGCAGACGCGGGTCTTGGTCGGAATGGCGCCGAAGCCCGCGAGGAAATCGATCGCACTCCAATGCGTGGTGGCGCGATAGCCCTTGAGCAGGCCGGCGGCGCCGAGCACCAGCGATCCCGTGCAAACGGATGTGACGTATTTCGCGCCCGCGGCCTGGCGGCGCAGGAATCCGAGCATCTCCTCGTCGCCGACCATGTCGTCGGTGCCGAAGCCGCCGGGCACGCAGATCACGTCGAGCTGCGGGCAGTCGGCAAAGGTCGTGGTCGGCGTCAACACCATGACGGAATCGGTCGGAACCGGTTCGATCCGCTTCCAGATCAGATGCACCTTCGCGCCGGGGACCGAGGAGAACACCTGCAGCGGACCGGTCAGGTCGAGCTGGGTCACCTTCGGGAAGACGAGCAATCCAATCTGCAGGGGGTCGGACATCGGAGGCCTCCAAATAGCGCTTGACGGAACCAGGATGCCATGATGGCCTCCTGTCAAGAATGGCGTATTTCCCTCGTTTTCGGACGAGGCCGGGTTCAAAGGATTTGGCGATGATCGGCATCCTGATCTTTCCCGACTTCCAGCTGCTCGATGCGGCCGGCCCGATTGCGGCGTTCGAGATCGCGGCGCGCTTCGCCAACAATCCACCGGGCATCAAGACGATTGCCGTGAAGGCCGGGCCGGTGCGCTCGTCGTCCGGCGTCGAGATGCTGGCACGCGGCCTCAAGCCGTCGGCAGCAATCACGACGCTGATCATCGCGGGCGGCAACGGCGTGCGTACGCCGGCGACCTGTCCGACCACGCTGTCATTCGTGCGGCGGATGGCGGACCGCGGAGTCCGTGTCGCCAGCGTCTGCTCGGGCGCCTATGTGCTGGCCGAAGCTGGCCTGCTCGACGGCCGCCGCGCCACCACGCATTGGCAGCGCACGCCGCATTTCGTGAAGACCTATCCGAAGATCAAGCTCGAGCCGGACCAGATCTTCGTCCGCGACGGCAATATCTGGAGCTCGGCCGGCATCACCGCCGGCATCGATCTCGCGCTCGCCATGATCACCGAGGACTATGGCGACGAGGTCGCGCAGAACACCGCGCGCCAGCTCGTGCTGTATCACCGGCGCAGTGGCGGGCAGTCGCAGTTCTCCTCGCTGCTGGAATTGAAGACGCCGAACGGCAGGTTCGGGCCGCTGCTGGCCTGGGCACGGGAAAATCTCGACGCGCCGCTGACGGTCGAGGACCTCGCCGACAAGGCCGGGATGAGCTCGCGGCATTTCACCCGCGCCTTCATCGCCGAGACCGGCACCACGCCGTCGAAGGCCGTCGAGCGGCTGAGAATAGAGGTGGCGCGGCAGCGCGTGCAGTCGTCGGGCGAGGCGATCGAGCGCGTCGCCGAGATCACCGGCTTCCGCGATCCCGAGCGGATGCGCCGCGCCTTCATCCGCGCCTTCGGCCAACCCCCGCAATCGCTGCGCCGGGCCTCGCGGGCGGGGTAGGTCGTCGACTGCGGAAGCTGCGGCGATTTGTGGATCGAAGGTCATTCCGGCGGCGAAGCGGCAACTGCTACCCGATGACGGCACCTTGAGTCCTGGGACAATATCGTTGTCCGATTTCATGCGATGCATGCCGTCTTGCGCTGATGAACCTCGCGAAGGTTCCCGTGACCCACGTCTAGTGGGCATTGGGGACCCGAGGAGGTTCTAATGACAAAGCATCGAACGATTACCGGGTTCGTGGCTGTCGCCCTGCTGGCCGTCACTGCAACCGCCGCCACGATGAGGTCGCACGCGTCGCGGACCGACGACGTCGTCGCCTCCGGTGCAGACACGCTGCCGGCCAAGGATTTCAGCGACCGCTGGTCCCCGATATCCGCATTGTCTCCGGCCGCGGACACAGCCGAGCGTGCACCTGACGCACGCTAAGTCAGGACGAAGGGCCGGCCAGTTCGAGCACGCGACGCGTGCAGGGAATGCTCGTCTCACAACACAAATGCCCCGCCGAAGCGGGGCAAGATGTTGAATGACTTGGTCTTGAACAAACTGGTCTTGAATAGAACTAACGGTTCCGCCGCGCCGGACTAGCGCAGTCATTTACCAAATACAGGATCAGCCCACGATCGCAGAGATCCTCGGATGCTGATCATGAAATGTGCTTCAACCGAAATAAATCACTGGCTCAATGTATCGGTCGCGATCTTCTTCTTGAGTGTCTCGCAGGTATCCCTGACCTCCATGGTCATCAACGAGACGGCTTCGATCTGCAGGAAGAAGCGCTTGCCCTGATCGCGGTAACCCGCGGCGAACTCCTTGATCTCTGCGATCATGTCATGGACGCCGGCCACCATTACTTCGCAGTTCTTGGCAGCCAATTGCTGTTCCGTTCCGAGGGCCTCGATCTCTTTCACCGCCGCTTCATACTCGCGCACGACGGCCTCGGCCGACAGCTTGCCCACTTCATTGACGCCATTGCGGTGCTCGACGTAGTCCGGCATCGGTGAGAGAGGTCGAATATTGCCACGTGGTCGATGCGAGCTCACCGCTTCGATTTCGTCGTCCGTCTGTTCCAACGGGGCGCGGGCGAGGAGCGTCAATGCGGAGCGCCGGTCGCGGGTTAGCCGGCGGCCGAGCGTTCGCCCGGCTGCCCGTGCGGTCTCCGGGCATATCGATCTGCGGCAGGCGACCGACGCGCGCGCGTCACGCTGCGACGGCGCCGGATGTAGATCGCACCCCAACCGAGGCCGAGCATGGCGGCGACGACCGAGCCGAGCAGCACGCCCAGCTTAGCCGCGTTCAACAGGGCTTCATCGGCGAAGGCCAGCATCGCGATGAAGATCGACATGGTGAAGCCGATGCCGGCCAACAGGCCGACCAGGCAGACGCCGCCCCACGAAACGGCGGGGGCCAGCCGGCACCAGCCGAGCCGCACCGCAAGCCAGGTCGTACCGATTACGCCAACGGGCTTTCCAACGACGAGTGCAAAGCCTACGCCCAGCATCACGGATTGAGCGCCGGCCGAGAGATCAATTCCAGTCAGGCTGACGCCGGCGTTGGCCAATGCGAACAGCGGCATGATGCCGTAGGAGACCCAGGGATGCAGTGCAGTCTGCACGCGTACCACGGGCGGCAACATCTCGCGTTGCGCGAGACGAAGCTGCCGCCGCGGTGACGCCAGATGATGCGTCTCACTGCCTTGAAGCGCGTCGCCGTTTTGCAGCTCTCCGGCGACCCGCGACAGCATCTGCAACGGATGTTCTCCAAGAGGCATCGACCGCACCGGCGTCATCAGGCCGAGCACGATGCCGGCAAGCGTCGGATGGGCTCCGCTCATCAGGAGACCAGACCAGACGATCGCGCCGGGGACGATGTAGACAATTGCCGAGCCGATCCCGATCCGTTGCAGCGCCAGCACCATCAGGATGCCGAACGAGGCGACAAGCAGGCCGCCGAACCCAAGGCCTCCGGAATAGAAGAACGCGATGATCAGCACCGCGATGACGTCGTCGACGATCGCCAGCGCCAGCAAGAATATCCGCAGATTGACCGGGATCGACCGTCCGAGCAGCGCGAGCACGCCGACGGCAAACGCGATGTCCGTCGCCGTGGGGACGGCCCAACCCTGGCCGCGCACCGCATCGGTGTTCAGGCTCAGATAGATCAGGGCGGGGGCGACGACGCCGCCGGCTGCGGCGACCACGGGCAGGATCGCCTGGTCGAACCTGCTCAACGCGCCCTCGTGGGCCTCGCGACGAATCTCCATGCCGACGACGAGGAAGAAGATCGTCATCAGGCCATCGTTGATCCAGAAGTGCAGCGGCTTGGAGAACACGAACGAGCCAAGCTGGATCGCGACGGGCTGATGCCAAAGGGCGTGGTAGCTGCCGGCGAAGGGCGAATTGGCCCAGATCAACGCCGCCACGGCAGCCATCAGCAGCACGCAACCGCTGACGGCCTCGACATGCAGGAAACGCTGGAGCGTCGCGAACGCGCGCTGCGCGAGCAGTTGGGTTGACGGCGGGTCTTCGGCTGGCAGTCGGTGGTCCATCGGGCGCACGCTTCCCGCGTGGTGGCCCGACCATCGCTCAACCTGTCACTGCTCCATGCAGCAAACACCCATGGGCGATTTCGCACGGCAATCCGGGCAAAGCAACCCTAACCGAGGCTCGCGACGACGTGGTGGCGCGCCGGCCGGGGCGTCAAAAGCGCGCAGGAGAGGAGCCGTCAGAACCAGCCCGCAAAACCGTTGACCTGCGTGGCCGCGCCGAACATTAGGAAAACGGCGATGCACAGCAGCGGCGAATACGGGTTCCGATCGTTGTCTTGTGACGGATACTGCATGACCGCACCTCAATGAGGAACTCGTCTGCGGCGCCACGGGATCGTGCGCCGTTTGCCTCGCGAAACATGGCGGGAACGGCATAGGAAAGCGAGACGACCGGCGGTCGCGCGGCATAAAGACGACATAAGCGTCGGCAGCGCACCGGTGCTCTTGCCTGGCGGTTCTAATCGACCGCGAGCAGGCCGAGCCGCGACGCAAGCCAGCGTGTGGTCGAGGCCTGGATCAGGATCGTCATCAGGATCGCAATGAAGGTGACGGAGGCGATCATCTCGGCTCCGGGCGCCTTCATGCCGAGCATGAGGCCGGCGAGCGCGGCGGGGATCACGCCGGTCTCGCGGGTCCAGCACATGAACAGCATTTCCGGCAAACTCCAGCGAGCGCGGCGATCGGGCAGCGCGCACAGGAAGACGGTGGCGGGGCGCGCCAGAAACATCAACACCAGCGTGACCGCGACGCCGCCAAGCCAATACTGCTGCATCAGCGCAAAATTGACCTGAGCGCCCAGCAGAATGAAAATGAAGAGGCGCAGGATGAAGGCCGTGGTCAGCACGAACTCGTCGAGCTTTTGCGCTTCGCCGGGCTCCATCTGGAAGCCGAAACTCTCCTTGTTGCCGAGCATGATGCCGAACACGAACACCGCCATGAAGCCGGATGCGTGCATGCCCTCGGCGGTGAAATAGGCGCTGATGACGGCGACGACGGTGACCACCGGCGCATATTCCGCGAGGAACGCCCACTTTTCGTGAGCGATCAACAGCGCCGCGAGATAACCGAGCACGACGCCGGCGACGATGCCGATGACGGAATGCGTCAGCAACTGGAGCAGGGAGGCGGAGAGCGAGAAGGCACTGCCGGTCGCAAGGCCCAGCAGGCTGAAGGTGATGATCGCACCCATGGCATCATTGAACGCCGACTCGCTCATCACGGTTTGCGCGACACGGTCCCTGATCCGAACCTGGCGGAAGATCGGCACGAGCGTCGCCGGATCGGTCGAGGCGAGTGTTGCCGCAAGCAGGAACGCCACGATCGCGGGAACGCCCAGGATGAACTTGGCCGCCGTTCCCGTGATCGTCGCAGTGATCACGACGCCAACCGTCGCGATCACGGCGATCGTGACCCAGACCTGTTTCAGCACGGCAAGCCGCAGCGTCGCACCGCCGTCGAACAGGATGTAGCTCGCGCCGAACAGCAGTATGATCTGGTTCAGCGCGGAATCGGCAGCGATATTGACGAGTCCCAGCGCATGTGGGCCGATCAGGATGCCGACGATGAGGAACACCGCGACGTCGGGAATCCGGATCTTCTGGGCGAGCAGCGCCGCGACCGTGCCGATCGCCAGGACCAGGCCGCAGGAGAGCAGCGTGTGCCTGGCGATTTCGATCGAGGAGGACATCAGCCCAGCGACTTCAGCCAGGCGCTGATCTCGGTCACCGCGACATTGGCCTGATTGAGCAGCTTGCCCATGGTGAAGAAGCCATGGAATTGGCCGGGGAAATGCCGGTACGTCACGGGCACGCCGGCGCCCTCGAGGAATTTCGCGTACTCGTCGCCTTCGTCGCGCAAGGGATCGGCGCCGGCGGTCAGCACATAGGCCGGAGGCAGGCCGGCGAAGTCGTTCGCGCGCGCGGGCGATGCGCGCCAGTCGCTGTCGTCGGCATCACCGAGATAGTGGTCGCCGAACCAACCGATCACCGAATGGGTCAGCAGGATGCTGGTCTCGGGCTCGCGATGCGAGGGATGCTGCCGCGAGAAATCGGTCGCGGGATAGACCAGAAGCTGGGCCACGAGCTTCGGTCCGCCGTCGCGGGTGGTGAGTGCAACCACCGCCGCGAGATTGCCGCCGGCGCTGTCGCCGCCGACGATCAGGCGCGCGGCGTCGATGCCGAGATCCTTGGCGTTGGCGGCGACCCATCTGGTTGCGGTGACGGCGTCGTCGACCGCGGCAGGGAAGCGGTGTTCGGGCGCGAGGCGATAGTCCACTGAGACCACGATCAGCTCGCCCTCATGGGCGAGCTTCTGGCAGACCACCTCATGGGTATCGAGGTCGCCGATCACCCAGCCGCCGCCGTGGAAGAACACCAGGCACGGCGCGAGCCCGTTCGCCTTGCGCAGCGTGTTCGGCGTGTAGATGCGCGCCGGGATGCTGCCGTGCGGCGCCGGGATCGCGAGCTCCTTGCTCGATTCAAGCGCCGGCGGCTCCGGATTGGAGACGATACGGGCGGCGCGATAATATTCGCGTGCTTCCGGCGCGGTCAGCGATTCATAGGCGGGGCGGCCGGCCTCCTGGAACGCCTTGTAGACGGCGGCGGCATCGGGATCGAGAACGACGGGCATGGACGACAAACCTTGTTGTGATGCTGGGCTGGGGTGTCAGGCGGCGGTGCGGCCGCCGTCGACGGTGTAGGCGGAGCCGGAGACGTAGCTCGCCTCGTCGGAAGCGAGGAATGCGACGATGGAGGCGACCTCGCTGGCGAGGCCGAGCCGGCGCGCCGGGATGCGGTCGACGATCTTCTCGACCGGGGGCGGCGCGTTGCCGCCGGAGCGGCCCTGTAGGATGGTGCTCAGCATTCGGCTTTCGATCATGCCCGGGCAGACGCAATTGACCCGCACGCCGGTGCCGGTGCATTCCCATGCCGCGCTCTTGGTCAGCCCGATCACCGCGTGCTTGCTGGCGCTGTAGACCGCGATCATCGGCGATCCCATCAGGCCGGCGATCGAGGCGGTGTTGATGATGCTGCCCTTGTTCTGCTTCAGCATCACCGGCAGCACATGCTTCATGCCGAGGAAGACGCCGACGACATTGACGTCGAGCACGCGGCGGAAGCTCTCCAGCGAATATTCAGGGATCGGCCTGACGTCGCCCTCGATGCCGGCGTTGTTGTAGAAGGCGTCGATGGTGCCGAAGCGGTCCACGGCGGCGCGGACATAGTCCTTGACCTCGTCCTCGTCGGTGACATCGGCCGTGATCGCCAAGGCCTCGGCCGAGGCGGGGAGGTCCTTGACGGCGGCGGCAAGATCGGCCCCCTTGCGGTCGACTGCGACAATCCGCGCACCGCGTTCGGCGAGCAGATGGAGCGTGGCGGTTCCGATGACGCCGGCAGCCCCGGTGACGACGGCGACCCGGCCGTCGAGCCTGATGCGATCGGGCATGTTGGGTTTCCTCTGGCTGGTCCGGTTCGATCCGGATTTTCCTGGTTTCACGCGGTGCCGCGTGGCTTCAGCGTGAGGACTATCACACGTGTTCCCAGGGGTGACCAGAGGGTGACCAGAGGGTGGCCGGCGGGCCGGGGAGAGGTGGCCGGGTGCCCTTTCCCCGCCGTATTCGGCGTGTTAACCGGTGGCCTGCGAGCGGCCGATATCAAGGTAGACTGTCGCGAGCCCGATTCGCCCTTTAAAGCCGCGCGAGATGCTTCGAACCGTTGCCCTGACTGGCTTTGCGGCCCTGGTTGCCGCCTCAACCATCTCGCTTGCGCCGCCCGCGCGCGCGCAGATCGGAACGATTTTCTCCGATCCCGCGCCGCGTCCGCCAGGCTCGATCCCGCGTGGCCAGGTGGCGCCGCCCAGCGACGACGACGAGGAAGTGCCGGAATTGCCGCGCGGCCGCCTGCTGCCGACCCAGCCGCGGGCATTGCCGCCAGGCCAAGCGGTGCCGCCGCCCGGCAACGTGCAGTCGCAGCCTTTGGCGCCGCCGCCCGGCTCCACGGTCGCTCCGCCCGGCGTTGCCGTGCAGCCGCCGCAGCCCGGCGGTCCCGCCGTTGCCAACACGCCGCCCGGCGCCAATCCATTGCCGCCGGGACAGCGGCCCAAGGGCGCGCCGCAAGCTGCACCACAGGGCGCCGCGCCGCAGACGCCGGCCGCGCTGCAGCCGGGTGACGAGGTGGTGCAGGAGCCGCCTTCGACCAAGATCACCAACAAGAAGGCGAGCTTCTCCGGCCTCGACAAGATCACCGGACGCATCATCAATTTCGACGAGGATATCGGCGAGACCGTGCAGTTCGGCGCGCTGCGGGTGAAGACCGATGCCTGCTACACCAGGCCGTCGACCGAAGCCGCCAACACCGACGCCTTTGTCGAGGTCGACGAGATCACCTTGCAGGGCGAGGTGAAGCGTATCTTCTCCGGCTGGATGTTCGCGGCGAGCCCCGGCCTGCATGGTGTCGAGCATCCGATCTACGACATCTGGCTGACCGACTGCAAAGGGCCGGACCAGACCATCGTGACCGCCGCGCCCGATCCGCCGAAGGCGCCGACGCCGCCTCCGCCGCCGGCCCAGAAGCGCGCGCCGCCGAAGCAGGCCGCGCCGCGTCCGCCGCCGCAGCCGCTGCCGCAATATCAGCAGCAGCCGCCACCTCCGCCGCCCCAGCAGCAGCGGCCGGGCGGGTTGTTCGGCGGCCTGTTCGGAAACTGATCGCGTCCTGCGACGACCGCGGGACGCTCATCCCGATCAAGGCATCCGATTGATCGGGGCGAGCTGTCCGGCATGGCAGAAGCCCGAGCCATCGCGCCCTTCGGTCGCCGCGACACGCACCCAGCTCGACTTGCTCTCAAGGACCGTCACCGTCGATCCGCGGCGCAGAGATTTGAGCACGTCGGACCCTGCCGACGGCTGCGCGAACAGGCCGGCTCCAGGCTGCTCCACGAACATGCGCGACTGATTGATCCTGGTGAGGTCGTCCGCGGCGATCCACGGCCCCGAGCGATCGAAGAAGCCGAGGCTGGCGGCGTCGGCTCGGACCAGATTGACGTCGAGTGAAACATTGCCGCACGGCAGCTCCAGCGCATGCTGGTAGAGCGTCCAGCCGGCATTGTTGTAGAAGCTCCTTGTGTCGGCCCATCCGGTGGAGCCTGGAAGCCAGAACTGCGTGGCGAGCCCGCGCTGTCCGAGTTCGTTGCAGATCTTGCCGGAGCCGTAGACGCCGACGTGGAGCGTCCCGCGCTGCCGGAACGCTTCGTTGACCGCCTCGAAATAGCTCAGGACCTTTGCGACGCTGCGGGCGTCCGGCCAATCGCCATCGACACCGAAATAGACCGTGGTTCGCGCAGGCTGGCCAATCCGGCCGGCCTCATCGAGCGAGAACAGGGCGTCCGTTCTGCCGCGCTCGGCCGTGAACGTCTGAAGGCTGCTGTTGTTGTATTGGTACGCGATGCCCAGTGCGAGGCCGGCATCCAGGATCGCATCGGCCTCCGGTTTCGTGATGCGTTTGGTGGGCAGGCTCGGCTGGTAGCCCGCTGCGTAGTATGTGACGATCGCCTTGACGCCGCTTTGCTTGATGGCGGGAAGGGCCCGGGTGACGTCCTCCGACGAGTCGGCGATCAGCTGGAAGCTGAAGCTTCACGGCAGCCGACGTTGCGGCGGTTGCGCGATGCCCGAATGCCGAGACGGCAAGGCATCCCAACAGCGCATCGCGGCGCGTGAGGGTCGATGGGCCTTCTGTGCTGCGGCGCATGTGCGTCTCACTTTTCAAAGGGGCTTCCGGGCAGCAGCACGTGGTTCTGCACGGTCAGCCCGGTGAGTTGCCAAACGTCCGCGTAGGCGACGATCAGCGAGGGATAGATCGGGATATGGATATTGCCAACCTTGCCGCCGCCCAGCTGAAGCGTCTGGCTGCAATCGAAGTGCAGGTGCGTGGACGTTCCGCGATGCACGCCGCCCATCCAGTTTGAAACCCGCCCGAGCACGGTCACGCCCTTCTGGACGCGCTTGCCGACGATCCCGGCGGGATCTGTCTAGCGGCGGGCCGCGATGATCGCGAGCGCGTCGGCACCCTTGACCGGTTGCGTGGCGTCGAGCTTGCGGAAATCCGCCGGCGCGCCCGATATCGCCTTGTCGAGCAGCGCGCGATAGCGGCGGCGCGAGATTTCGACCGCGCCGAACGTCTTCAGGTGCTCGGTCACGTATTGTGTGTCGAGCAGTTCGAAGCCGCCGGCGATCAGTCGGGCCACCAGATGCACCAGCGCGACCTTCGAGGCGTCGCGCACGATGTGAAACATGCTCTCGCCGAAGAAGGCGCGGCCGAGGCTGACGCCATAGAGGCCGCCGACCAGATTGTCGTCCTGCCAGACCTCGACGCTGTGGCAATGGCCCGACGTGTACAGCCCGAGATAGAGATCGCGGATGCGCTTGTTGATCCAGGTGTCGTCGCGGCCCGGCTGCGGCGCGGCGCAACCGGCGATCACGGCCTTGAACGCGGTGTCGACGGTGACCGTGAACACGTCCGAGCGCACCGTGCGCGCCAGGCGGGAGGAGACGCGGAAGCCGTCCAGCGGAATCACGCCGCGCAACTCCGGCTCGACCCAGAACAGGGTCGGATCGTCGGCGCTTTCCGCCATCGGGAAGATGCCGCAGGCATAGGCGCGCAGCAGCACCTCGGGTGTGATCTCGGAGGAAGCGGAGTCGCGTGACGTCATGCCACAGAGGATAGCAAAGCGCGGGCGGTCTTGCGATGGGGGCTGCCGCGGGGGCGCGACGTGTTGACGAAACGCGCCAGTTCCTCCACAAGCCGCGCCATTCGGCCGCAGTCACCCGAGACGGACTGCGCGACCGTGCTACATTGCAACAAAAACATGGCGGCGCCGCCCGGGACTTGGTTGGGCACTTGGCGGCTTGCACGCCCGACAATCAGGACACATTGAGGGGGACGCTGCATGAAGTCGTCATGGCGGACGTTTGCGCCGTTGCTGGTCTGGCTGGTGATCTATCTGGTGCCGGTGCCATCAGGGCTGAACGCCAATCAGTGGCACTATTTTGCGGTGTTCGCCGCCGTCATCACCGGGTTGATCCTCGAATCGATGCCGGTCGGCGCGGTGGGCCTGATCGGCCTGACAGTCGCCGGCGTCGGCGGCTATGTCGAGCCCGATCCGAACAAGTCGCTGCGCTGGATGCTCGGCGGCTTTTCCGAGAGCACGGTGTGGCTGATTGTCGGGGCCTTCGTGTTCTCGATCGGCTACCGCAAGAGCGGGCTCGGCCGAAGGCTGGCGCTGCTGCTGGTGCGCGGGCTCGGCCGCCGCACCATCGGGCTCGGCTATGCGGTGGCGTTCTCCGATCTCGTGCTGGCGCCGGCGACGCCGTCCAACACCGCGCGCTCGGGTGGCACCATCTATCCGATCGTCAGCAACATCCCGCGCATCTATGGCTCCGAGCCCGGTCCGACCGCGGGCAAGATCGGCACCTTCGTGATGTGGACGGCGTTCGCGACCACGGCGGTGACCAGCTCGCTGTTTTTGACCGCGCTGGCGCCGAACGCCGCCGCGCTCTCGATCGCCAAGAAGCTCGTCAACATCGAGGTCGGCTGGTCGCAATGGTTCATCGGCTTCGCGCCGCTCGGTATCCTCTTGCTGCTGCTGGTGCCGCTCTTGAGCTATTTGGTCTGCCGGCCCGAGATCAAGGAGAGCCCGGAGATCGTGACCTGGAGCGAGGGCGAGCTCGCCAAGATGGGGGCGCCGTCACGGCAAGAATGGATCATGGCGGTGCTGGTGCTGCTCGCGATGTTCCTGTGGATCTGCGGCTCCAACCCCAATATCAGCGTGCCGCTGCTCGGCTCGAACTTCATCAACGCGACCACCGTGGTGTTCGTCGTGATCTCGCTGATGCTTCTCACCGGCGTGATCGCGTTCGAGGACATCGTCGCGGAGAAGAGCGCCTGGGAGGTATTCTTCTATTTCACTTCGCTGCTCACGCTGTCGTCAGGATTGAACGAGATCGGCTTCATCAAATGGGTGGCCGAGGGCTACGCCAAGCCGCTCTCCGGCACCTCGCCGCTGGTCGGGATGATCCTGCTCGTCACCTTCTTCTTCTGGATCCACTATTTCTTCTCGAGCATCACCTCGCATACTGCGGCCGTGCTGCCGGTGGTGCTCGCGGTCGGCTCCAGCATTCCCGGCCTGTCGGTGCAGACCCTGATGCTGCTGTGTGTGTATTCGCTCGGGCTGATGGGCGTGATCTCGCCCTACGCCACGGGACCGGCGCCGATGTATTACGGCAGCGGCTATATCGGCAAAGGCGACTTCTGGAAATTCGGGCTGATCTTCGGCCTGATCTACTTTGCCGGATTGTTGCTGATCGTGTTGCCCTGGTTACAGTCGATCGGGTAAAATAGCCACAATCCAGCGTGAAACAGCGCTCGACCGGGAAGGAGGGGCCATCCTTTCCGATTCTTAACGCGCATTGTCAGAGGGAAGCGTTCAAAATGCTTCCTCGAATGTGGCGCGCGCGGATTTCAGGGGACACATAGAGCCGCGCGAGCTCGTTCGTGTTTCTTCGTGGGCAAGTTTATGGACCAGCATATCAAAGACCCGTCGATCGTCGCACCTGGACCCGTCAGGCGAGCGTCGCGTTGGCCGGGGTTTCTGACCGGATGTGTGGTGCTGGCGATACTCGCTGGCATCGTCTGGTGGACGCGGCAGCAGGCCGCACCGCCGCAGGCCGGCGGCGGGCGCAATGCCGGTCCGATGTCGATCGTGCCGGAGACCATCGGCAAGGGCGATATCGGCGTCAGCCTCAACGCCCTCGGCACCGTGACATCGCTCGCGACCGTGACGATCAGGAGCCAGATCAGCGGCTACCTGATGAAGATCGATTTCAAGGAGGGCGACGAGGTCAAGAAGGGTGACCTGATCGCCGAGATCGATTCGCGACCCTATGAGGCGACGCTGGCGCAGGCCAAGGGCACGCTGGCGCGCGACGAGGCGCAACTGAAGGGCGCCCAGGTCGATCTTACGCGCTATCAGGGCCTCGCCACCCAGAACGCTGTGCCGCACCAGACGCTGGATACCCAGGTCGCGCTGGTCGCGCAGTATCAGGGCACGGTGGAGGCCGACCGCGCCGCGGTGAAGTCGGCCGAAGTGAACTTGGCGTATTGCCGCATCGTGTCGCCGATCAACGGGCGGGTCGGACTGCGCCAGGTCGATCTCGGCAACTACGTGACGCCGGGCGACACCAACGGCCTGGTCGTGATCACGCAGCTCGAGCCGATCAGCGTGCTGTTCACGTTGCCGGAGGACAATCTGCAGGCGGTCGCGAAGCGGTTGAAGGAGGGCGCGGTGCTGCCGACGGCGGCCTATGACCGCAGCGGCGCCAACAAGCTCGCCGAGGGATCGCTGCAGACCTTCGACAGCCAGATCGATGCGACCACCGGCACGATCAAGCTGCGCGCCCAGTTCGAGAACGACAAGCGCACGCTGTATCCGAACCAGTTCGTCAACATCCGCCTCCTGCTCGACACCCACAAGGATGCCACCACGATGTCGACCGCCGGCATCCAGCGCGGCGTACCCGGCACCTTCGTCTATCTCGTCAATGCCGACAGCACGGTCTCGGTGCGGCCGGTCAAGCTCGGCGTCACCGACGGCGACCGCGTCGAGGTGCCGTCGGGGCTTGTGGCCGGCGATCGCATCGTGATCGACGGCGCCGACAAGTTGCGCGAGGGCGCCAAGGTCGTCGTGCGCTCCGCCGCCGATGCTGCGAACCCGGCCGGCGCGGCCAAGGGGACGGTGAGTGGCGCGGCAAATGGGGCTGCGAAGGGCGATAGCAAGGGCGGCGCCGATCCCGACAAGGCGGGAGGCGGCCAGCACAAGCGGTCCGAGGACGGGCAGACCAAATGAACCCGTCGCGGCCATTCATCCTGCGGCCGGTGGCGACGACCCTGATGATGATCGCCATCATGCTGTCGGGCATGCTGGCGTTCAGATTCCTGCCCGTCGCGGCGCTGCCGGAGGTCGACTATCCGACCATCCAGGTGCAGACCTTCTATCCCGGCGCCAGCCCTGACGTGATGACGTCGTCGGTGACGGCGCCGCTCGAGGTTCAATTCGGCCAGATGCCGAATTTGAACCAGATGAGTTCGGTGAGCTCGGCCGGCTCGTCCGTCATCACGCTGCAATTCGGCCTGTCGATCTCGCTCGACGTCGCCGAGCAGGAGGTGCAGGCCGCGATCAATGCCGCGGGCAATCTGTTGCCGTCGGACCTGCCGGCGCCGCCGATCTACGCAAAGGTCAATCCGGCCGACGCGCCGATCCTGACGCTGGGGCTGACCTCGAAGACGATGCCGCTGACCCAGGTGCAGGACTTCGTCGACACAAGGCTGGCGCAGAAGATCTCGCAGCTGCCCGGCGTCGGCCTTGTCAGCATCAGCGGCGGCCAGCGGCCCGCGGTGCGCATCCAGGCCGACATCCGCAAGCTCGCGGCCTACGGCCTCAACATCGACGATCTCCGCACCACGCTCGGCAATGCCAACGTCAACACGCCGAAGGGCAATTTCGACGGCGCGATGCGCGCCTACACCATCAACGCCAACGACCAGATCCGCAATGCCAGCGACTACCGCTCGCTGATCATCGCTTACAAGAACGGCTCGCCGGTCCGCCTCAGCGACGTCGGCAACGTCGTCGACGGCGCGCAGAACGACAAGCTCGGCGCCTGGATGAACGAGACGCCGGCGATCATCCTCAACATCCAGCGCCAGCCCGGCGCCAACGTGATCTCGGTCGTGCAGGGCATCAAGGACCTGCTGCCGCAGTTGCAGGCGACGCTGCCGGCGGCGATCGACCTCAACATCCTGACCGACCGTACCGTGACGATCCGGGCCTCGGTGCGCGACGTCGAATACGAGCTGTCGCTCGCGGTAATCCTGGTCGTGCTTGTCATCTTCGTGTTCCTGCGCTCGACCCGCGCCACGCTGATCCCGAGCCTGTCGGTGCCGCTGTCGCTGGTCGGCACGCTCGGGGCGATGTATCTGTTCGGCTTCAGCTTGAATAATCTGTCGCTGATGGCGCTGACGATCGCGACCGGCTTCGTAGTCGACGACGCCATCGTCGTGATCGAGAACATCTCGCGCTACATCGAGGAGGGCGAGTCGCCACTGGAAGCCGCGCTGCGCGGCTCCGAGCAGATCGGCTTCACCATCATCTCGCTGACCGTGTCACTGATCGCGGTGCTGATCCCGCTGCTGTTCATGGGCGACGTCGTCGGCCGCCTGTTCCGCGAATTCGCCATCACGCTGTCGGTGACGATCCTGATCTCCGCCGTGGTGTCGCTGACGCTGGTGCCGATGGCCTGCGCGAAACTCCTGAAGCCGGAGGCCATGTCGCGCGAAAACACCTTCCAGCGGCTCAGCCGCGAAGGCTTCGACCATGTCATCGCGATCTACGCCCGGATGCTCAACTGGGTGCTGGATCGCCAGACCTTCGTGCTGCTGATCGCGCTCGCCACCTTCGGGCTGACGGCGTTGCTCTACGTCGTCATCCCCAAGGGCTTCTTTCCGGTGCAGGACACCGGCGTGATCCAGGCGATCTCGGAGGCGCCGCAATCGGTATCCTATGCGGCGATGGCCGAACGGCAGCAGCGGCTCGCCAGCGCGATCCTCAGGGATCCCGACGTCGAAAGCCTGTCGTCCTTCATCGGCGTCGACGGCACCAACACCACGCTCAACAGCGGCCGCATCCTGATCAATCTGAAGCCGCACGAGCAGCGCAAGGCCGGTGTTGCGACGGTGATGAACCGGATCAAGGCCAGCACGGCTGATCTGACCGGTATCACGCTCTACATGCAGCCGGTGCAGGACCTCACCATCGAAGGCACGGTGAGCCGGACGCAGTACCAGTTCATCCTGCAGGATGCCGATCCCAACGAGCTTGCGGAATGGACGCCGAAGCTGGTCGACAAGCTGCGTGAGCTGCCTGAACTCAGCGACGTCTCCAGCGATATTTCCGCGCAGGGGCTGTCGGTGTTCGTCGACATCGACCGCGACCAGGCGGCGCGGTTCGGCATCACGCCGGCGACGATCGACAACGCACTGTACGATTCCTACGGCCAGCGCATCGTCTCCACCGTGTTCACCAATTCGAACCAGTACCGGGTTATCCTCGAGGCCGACCCGTCGTTGCAGAATTCGCTGGATTCGCTGTCGTCGATCTACTTGCCGTCATCGGTCGGCTCGACGCCGGTGCCGCTGTCGGTCATGGCCAAGATGCGGGTGGAAACCGCGCCGCTGCAGGTCTCGCATCTCGGCCAGTTCCCGTCGGCCACGGTCTCGTTCAACCTCGCGCCCGGCGCTTCGCTCGGCAGTGCAGTAACGGCGATCAAGCAGGCGCAGGCCGATATCAACCAGCCGCTCGGCATGATCACGAGCTTCCAGGGCGCGGCGCTGGCGTTCCAGTCCTCGCTGTCCAACCAGCTGTTCCTGATCCTGGCCGCGATCATCACGGTCTATATCGTGCTCGGCGTGCTGTATGAGAGCTTCATCCATCCGCTGACCATCCTCTCGACGCTGCCCTCGGCCGGCATCGGCGCGCTGCTGGCGCTGATGATGGCCGGGCAGGATCTGACCATCATCGCGATCATCGGCATCATCCTCTTGATCGGCATCGTGAAGAAGAACGCGATCATGATGATCGACTTCGCGCTCGACGCCGAACGCAACGAGGGCAAGCCGCCGCGCGAGGCGATCTACCAGGCCTGCCTGCTGCGGTTCCGGCCGATCATCATGACGACCATGGCAGCAGTACTTGGCGCGCTGCCGCTGATGCTCGGCAGCGGTGCCGGCTCGGAGCTGCGGCATCCGCTCGGCATCTCGATCGTCGGCGGCCTCCTGGTGAGCCAGCTGCTGACGCTGTTCACGACGCCGGTGATCTATCTGTGGTTCGATCGCCTGGCGCTGCGGTTTGCCGGGCGGGCGGACGAGGTCGGCGAGGCGAGCGGGTCGCGTTGAGCCATGGGTCCGTCGACGCCATTCATCCGCCGGCCGGTCGCAACCACGCTGTTGACCTTCGGACTTGCGGCGGCAGGCATCGTGGCGTTCTTCAAGCTGCCGGTGTCGCCGCTGCCGGCGGTGGATTTCCCGACCATCTCGGTACAGGCGACGCTGCCCGGCGCCAGCCCCGAGGACGTCGCGACCACAGTGGCAAGCCCGCTGGAGCGGCATCTCGGCCAGATCGCCGATGTGAGCGAGATGACCTCGTCGAGCTCGGTCGGGCAGACCCGGATCACGCTGCAGTTCAACCTCAACCGTGACATCGACGGCGCCGCGCGCGACGTGCAGGCCGCGATCAACGCGGCGCGCGCCGATCTGCCGACCAGCCTGCGCAGCAATCCAACCTACCGCAAGGTCAATCCGGCCGACGCGCCGATCCTGATCCTGACGCTGACGTCGGATACGCTGACCCGCGGCGACCTCTACGATGCGGCGTCCACGGTGCTGGCGCAGAAGCTGTCGCAGGTCGAGGGCATCGGCCAGGTCGTGGTGGGCGGCAGCTCGCTGCCCGCCGTCCGCGTCGATCTGACCCCGCAGGCGCTCTACAAATACGGCATCGGCCTGGAGGACGTGCGCGCGGCGCTGTCGAACGCCAACGCCCACAGCCCCAAGGGCGGCATCGATGTCGGCGACCAGCGCTACCAAGTCTACGCCAACGACCAGGCCAACAAAGCCAACGATTACCGGTCGCTGATCGTGGCCTACCGCAACGGCGCGCCGGTCCATCTCTCCGACGTCGGCGAGGTGGCCGACGGCGTCGAGAATCTGCGCAACGCCGGGCTTGCCGATGGCAAGCCGGCCGTGCTGGTCATCCTCTACCGCCAGCCCAATGCCAATATCATCTCGACCGTCGACCTCGTGAAGGCATTGATGCCGCAGCTGAAGGCCTCGGTGTCGCCGGCGATCGATATCGGCCTTGCGGTCGACCGTTCGACCACGATCCGCACCTCGCTCAGGGACGTCGAGCGCACCCTGATCCTCGCGGTGCTGCTGGTGGTCTTCGTGGTGTTCGCGTTCCTGCGCAGCGCGCGCGCCACCTTCATCCCGGTGGTCGCGGTCTCGGTGTCGCTGGTCGCGACCTTCGGGGCGATGTACCTGTTCGGTTACAGCCTCGACAATCTGTCACTGATGGCGCTGACGGTGGCGACCGGGTTCGTGGTCGACGACGCCATCGTGGTGCTGGAGAACGTCACCCGCTACATCGAGGAGGGCATGAGCCCGCTCGAGGCGGCCCTGAAGGGCGCCAACGAGGTCGGCTTCACCGTGCTGTCGATGAGCATCTCGCTGATCGCGGTGTTCATCCCGATCCTGATGATGTCGGGCATCATCGGCCGCCTGTTCCGCGAATTCGCCGTGACGATCTCGATCTCGATCGTGATCTCGCTCGCAGTCTCGCTGGCGACGACGCCGATGATGTGCGCCGTGCTGCTGCGGCCGGATACCGGTGGTCACGGCAGGCTCTATCAGTTCAGCGAGCGCTTCTTCGATGCGATGCTGGGGTTCTATCGACGGACACTGACCGGTGCGCTCGAGCATCCCCTGAGCATCGTGCTGATCTTCTTCGTCACGATCGGCCTGACCGGCTATCTCTACGTCGTGATCCCGAAGGGCTTCTTCCCGCAACAGGACACCGGGCGGCTGGTCGGCTCGATCCAGGCCGACCAGAGCGTCTCGTTCCAGCTGATGCAGCAGAAGCTCGCGCAGTTTGTCGGCATCATCAAGCGCGATCCGGCGGTGGAGACCGTGGTCGGCTTCACCGGCGGCGGGCAGACCAATTCCGGCTTCGTGTTCGTCTCGCTGCGGCCGCTTGACCAGCGCAAGCTCGGCGCCGACGGCGTGATCGCGCGGCTGCGCCGCGAGATGGCGGTGGTGCCCGGCGCGAGCCTGTTCCTGCAGGCGGTGCAGGACATCAGGGTCGGGGGCAGGGCGTCGAACGCGCAGTATCAGTACACGCTGCAGGGCTCGACGCTGGAAGAGCTCAATGACTGGACGCCGAAGATCGCGGCGGCGCTGCAGCGCGATCCGAACCTCGCCGACGTCAACAGCGACCAGCAGAACAAGGGCCTGGAGTCCGACCTCGTGATCGACCGCGACGCCGCGGCCCGGCTCGGCATCACGGTGAGCCAGATCGACAACACCCTCTACGACGCCTTCGGCCAGCGCCAGGTGTCGACGATCTATGTCGCGCGCAACC
This sequence comes from Bradyrhizobium sp. UFLA03-84, assembly GCF_002289535.1. Lineage (NCBI taxonomy): Bacteria > Pseudomonadati > Pseudomonadota > Alphaproteobacteria > Hyphomicrobiales > Nitrobacteraceae > Bradyrhizobium > Bradyrhizobium sp. UFLA03-84. The sequence continues at coordinate 1,040,378 of NZ_NSJY01000014.1, forward strand.
AGTATCACGTCATCATGGAGGTCGCGCCGCGCTACTGGCAGAGTCCGGAGACGCTGAAGGACGTCTACATCAGCACCTCGGGCGCATCGGTCGGCGGATCGCAATCGACCAACGCGGTGGCGGGCACCGTGGTGGCGGCGGGAACCTCGAGCGCGGCGAGTTCTGCCAACGCCCAGGCCGCGCGCAACCAGGCCACCAATTCGATCGGCTCGACTGGGAAGGGCGCGGCCTCGACCGGATCGGCGGTCTCGACCAACAGCGAGACCATGATCCCCCTTTCGGCGGTGGCGGCGTTCAGGCAGGGCGCGACGCCGCTGGCGGTCAACCACCAGGGCCTCCTGGTCGCCAACACCATCTCGTTCAACCTGCCGCCCAACGTGTCGCTGAGCACCGCGGTCGCCAGCATCGAGGCGACCATGAACCGGATCGGCGTTCCGGCGACGATCCGGGGCACCTTCCAGGGCTCCGCCAAGGCGTTCCAGGATTCGCTCAACAACCAACCGTTCCTGATCCTGGCCGCGATCATCACGATCTACATCGTGCTGGGCGTGCTCTATGAGAGCTACGTTCACCCGCTGACCATCTTGTCCACATTGCCCTCCGCAGGTGTGGGCGCCTTGCTGGCGCTGATGGCATTCAAGACCGAGTTCAGTATCATGGCGCTGATCGGCGTCATCCTGCTGATCGGCATTGTGAAGAAGAACGCCATCATGATGATCGACTTTGCGCTGGAGGCGGAACGCGGGCGCGGGCTGGAGCCGCTCGAGGCGATCAGGGAGGCCTGCCTGCTGCGCTTCCGTCCGATCATGATGACGACGATGGCCGCGCTGCTCGGCGCCGTGCCGTTGGCGGTCGGGATGGGCGACGGCGGCGAGTTGCGGCAGCCGCTCGGCATCGCCATCGTCGGCGGCCTGATCCTGAGCCAGGTTCTGACGCTCTACACGACGCCCGTGATCTACCTCTATCTCGACCGGTTCCGCCTATGGGCCCTGCGCGTCCGCCACGGCGGCGCGATGCGGATGCCGGGCTCCTCACTTCAGCCGGGCGAGTAAATGCCGACAGGTGCAGCGTTGCGAAGTCTTGAAATCATGCGAAAGCCGGTCCGATTCCTGCGTGGGGCGGCGTTCGGCGGCCTGAGCCTTGGTCTCGGCCTCGGCCTGTCCGGCTGCATCCCCGGGGCGGAGAAGCCCGAGCTCAGCCTCGAAGTGCCGGCGACCTATCGCGCCGCCGCCAAGGGCGATGCCGACGCCGCCGTTCCGGCGCTCGCCTGGTGGCGCGGCTTCCGCTCGCCCGAACTGACCGGGCTGATGGAGTCAGCGCAGCTCTACAATCTCGATATCGCGGTGGCGATCGCCCAAATCGTGCAGGCCGACGCGCAGGTCGGCGTGTCCGGCGCCGCGCTGCTACCGTCCCTCTCCGGATCGGCGAATGCCGAGCGTCAGAAGGTGGCGACGGGATCGAGTTCGTTGCTCGGCGGCAGCAGCGGGACATTCTCGCAGTACAGCCTGGGACTGAGCGCAAGCTATATCGTGGACTTCTGGGGCAAGAACCGCGCGACGCTGGCGGCGTCGGAGGAGAGCGCCACCAGCGCCCGCTACAATCGCGAGGTGGTCGCGCTGAGCACGATGGCGACGGTTGCCAACACCTATTTCCAGGTGCTGGCGGCGCAGGACCAGATCAGGGTCACAAGGCGCAATCTGGCGGCGGCCGAGCGTATCCTCGCGCTGATCAAATCGCAGTTCGCCGGCGGCACCGCCTCGCAGCTCGATCTGTCGCAGCAGGAGGCACTGGTCGCGACGCAGCGCGCGGCGATCCCGCCGCTCGAGGTGACGGTCGGGCAGAACATGGCCGCGCTCGCCCTGCTGGTGGCGCGCGCGCCGGCCGATTTCCAGGTGCGCGGCGGCTCCACGACGCAGATCGCGGTGCCGCGCGTGACGCCCGGGATGCCGTCGGAATTGCTCTACCAGCGGCCCGACATTCGCCAGGCCGAGGCGCAACTGGCGTCCTCCAATTTCAGCGTCGATGCGGCGCGCGCGGCGTTCTTCCCGCAGATCCAGCTCACCGGCACCACGGGCTTCCAGAGCGCGGCGCTCGCCTCGCTGTTCGCGCCGGGCGCCTGGTACTACACGCTGGCCGCCGGGCTGACCCAGCCGCTGTTCGACGGCTTCCTGCTGGAGAGCCAGCTCAAGCTCGCCAAGGGCCAGCAATTGCAGAACCTGCAGGCCTATCGCAAGGCGGTGCTGTCGGCCTTCGCCGATGTCGAGAAGGCGCTGATCGCCCTGCAGAAGTATACGCTGCAGGAGCGCTTGCAGTCCGACGTGGTGGCAAGCTCGCGCAAGGCGTTCGAGGTTGCCGAGACGCAGCTGCGCGGCGGCACGGTCAACCTCATCACGGTGCTGCAGGCGCAGCAGACGCTGTTCACGGCCGAAAACAATCTGGTCACGGTGCGGCTCAACAAGCTCTTGGCGGCGAGTAGCCTGTTCCAGGCGCTCGGCGGCGGCTGGACGCCGGCCGGCACGCTTGCGGCAGCAGGGCAGTGAGGTCGACGATGCAGCGGTTCGCCACACTCTTCGTCGTTGCCCTTGTCGTCGCGCTGGGGGCGCCGGTCGGCATGGCCCGGGCGCAGCAGCGGCCGCCCAACAGCGTTCCGCTCGCCTTCGGCATGAACGCCGACCAGGCCAGCCAGTCGCTCGGCGTGCCCTTGAACTATGTGCACGGCACGCCGGGCAATGAACTGTTCGTCGCGCTGCCCAATGTCAGGGGCAGCGTGCTGTCGCGGCGCAGCGACGGGCTCTATCTGCAATTCGGCAAGGGCCGCCTGATCGCCTGGAAGGGCGACTGGGGGACCACTCCGCCATGAGGATCTCCGCCATGATCGCCAGCAGAGCATTGATCGCCTGCGCTGCCGTCGCGCTCGGCACGGCTGCCGTATCGGCTCAGGACCGGCCGCTGCGCTACGGCAGCACCGGCGGCGCGTATTTCGACGGCAGGAATGACGACCGCGATTTCCGCAGCAACGGCTCGTTCCCAGGCAGCTTCGCCGCCGATCCCTTCAGCGCGGGCTTCGGCGCGGCAGGTCTGTTCGGCTCGACGCCATATCACTCGGCGCGGCCGTATCCGTCGCAGGTGATCTTCGGTGCACCGTGCCGGGATTGCCGCCCGCATCATCAGCGGCGACTGCGCGATCGGCCCGATTGAGATGCTCGGGAAGGGGCCTGCGCCGTTAGCCCTTGCGCAGGAGATCTTCGATGATGCGCGGCTTCATCCAGCCGGCCTTGTCGATAATCTCACGGCGCAGGGTGTCCCTTTCCATCTCATATTGCTCGTGCGCGACGTCGCGGCCGCCGCCGGCGGGGATCCCGAACGTCTTGAGCAGCGTGTCGTGCTGCGCCTTCCACCCGATCACATGCTCGGTCATGGCTTGCGTCACCGCCGGGAGAAAGCCCGGATGGCCGGCCAGGCCGCATGCCTCCGTGGTCTGCGGATCGCCTGCCAGCATCATCACGTTCCACTCGTCGAAGCCGATCAGACCCATCTGCGCGTAGAGAAACGCGCCGTGCGGCCCGTCCCAGATCTTCTGATCGATGACCAGAAACGGTACCGCTTGGCAATGGCCGTGGCGCGCCGTCATGTCGCGGTTGAAGGCCTCGGTGCGCTGCTGCAGCCGCTGGTTGGCCGCAGCGAACACGGCAAGGCGATTGTCGGCGGTCGGCGCAATGCCGCGTTCGTCATCCGGCGCGAAACCCGCGTCGCGCAGCATCGAGCCGATCCTCGGATCATCCCACTGCTTCTTGTGAAAAGTGGGGGCTGCGCCATCGGCATCGGGAGCCGCACGCACGGCCTCCTTGAGCTCGCTCAAGGTCTCCTGCTTCTTTCCGAAAACCACCCTGCGCCCGAACATCGCGTGCCGATCCTGCCAAGCTGGGCGAAAAGCATGGCGAACAAAGCCCAGATTTGTCTTAACCGGTCAGAGCAGCCGGCTGCGATTGAACAACAGGGTGACGCGCGCGTTAAGGCCACCGCGAAAAGTCGATCAATCCGCCCGCGGCCGCAGCCTAACTGGCTGCGGCGCTTGTCGACTTCACCGGCGCCGGGCTGACGCGCGCGAACCGCACCACGAAGCGGGTGCCGTTGTGGGTGGGGTCGCGCTCGACGCTGGCATCGAGCTTGGCGGCCATCGCCGCGACGATGCGCTGGCCCATGCCGGTGCCGCGCGGATCGGCCTTGTCGGAGAACCCCACGCCTTCATCGCTGATCGCAAGCTGGAGGTCGTCTCCCTGCGGCTTGAGCTCGACATGGATCGGCCCGGCGCCATCGGGATAGGCGTACTTCACCGCGTTCATTACCAGCTCGTTGACGATGATGCCGATCGCGACTGCGCGGTCGGGATCGATCTCGACCGGCTCGGCCTTCAGCGTCAGCCGCGACATCTTGTTGCCTTCGGCCGATCGCCTGAGGTCCTCGAGCAGCGCCTCGAGATACTGGTTGAGCATCACGGTCTTGAAATCGTGCGAGGTATAGAGCCGGCGGTGCACCTGCGCGACGGCGGCGACGCGGCCCATGGCGTTGGTGAGCGCCGCCTTGACGTCCTGCTGGCTCGCGGAATTGGCCTGCAGATGCAGCAGCGATGCGATGATCTGCAACGAGTTGCCGACGCGATGGTTGACCTCGCGCAGCAGCACCTCGCGCTCGGCGGCGAGCGCGGCGTAGCGGTCGCGGGAGGCGTGCACCTCGGCCTCGGCTTCGTCGCGCGCTTTCTGGATCTCCGCCCGCCGCACCGCGCCATTCACCGCGACCTGGAGCAGGGGGATGAACTCGCCCCTGACATCCTTGACCAGATAGTCGGCTGCGCCGGCCTTCAGCGCGGTGACCGCAATCGCCGAGTCCTGCGAGGCGGTAACGAACACCACCGGAGGGGCGTCGGGTATCTTGAGGATCCGCTCCAGCGTCTCCAGCCCGTCTAGGCCGGGCATGTACTGGTCGAGCGCGATGACGTCGATGCCGCCCTGGGCGAGCCGGTCGAGGCCTTCCTGACCGCTCGCGGCGTGCACGACCTTGTAGCCGGCGCGCGTTAGGCCGCGTTCGACCAGGCGCGCCAGCGTCGCATCGTCGTCGATATAGAGCAGTGTCGGCGTTGCGCTGGTCATGCGGAGGCTGGCGGCACCTGAATCACGGAAAAGAACAGGCCAAGCTGGCGAATGGCGTTGGCGAAGCTTTCGTAGTTCACCGGCTTGGTGATGTAGACGTTGCAACCGAGTTCGTAGCAACGCTTGATCTCCTGGGAGTCATCCGTCGTGGTCAGCACGACCACCGGCGTCGACTTGAGATACTTGTTCTCCTTGACCCGCTTCAGAATGTCGATGCCGGTCATGTCAGGCAGATTGAGATCAAGCAGGATGAGCAGGGCCTTGTTCTTGCGCTCGACCGCGCTGCCATCCTTGCCGAACAGGTAGTTCACGGCCTCTGTACCGTTGGTGAACGGGATGATCTCATTGTTGACACCTGAGCGCCGGATATTCCTCTCAATCAGGCGGGCATGGCCCTCGTCGTCCTCGATCATGATGATGGTGACTGGATCGCTCATGATGCTTTTTCCCGGTTCTTGCCTGACCATTTGATAGGCAGCGTGATCGTGAACGTGCTGCCGTTGTGAAGTTCCGATGCTACCGACATGGTGCCGCCCAGTCTGCGCACAAGTGCGCGGACATGGGCAAGCCCGATGCCCTGACCGGGCTTGTCCTGGGTTCCGGCGCGGCGGAACAAATCGAAGATTCGCTGATGGTCCTTCGGATCAATGCCGCGGCCATTGTCCGTAACCTCGAAGATCGCAAAGCCGAGCTTGGTGCGGCCCTCGATCGCGATCTCGCCGGGGACGCCGTCCTTGAGGTATTTGAGCGCATTGTCGATCAGGTTGGAGAAGATCTGCTCCAGCGCGAGGCGGTCGCTGACGATATTCGGCAACGCGCCGATCTGGACGGCCGCGTTGGCCTCGGCCGCCTGGTGCGCGACCGTTTTGACGATGCCCTCGATCAGCTCGCGGAGATCGATCCGCTCCGGCTTGAACTCGCGGCGGCCCTCGCGGGTGAGATTGAGGATCGCGCTGATCAGGCGGTCCATCTTGGCGATCGACGACTTGATGAAGCCGAGCGATTCGTTGAAATCGTCGGATAGCTGCCTGTCGGGGCCTTCGAGCTCGGGCTCGGCCACGTCGGTCGCATCTTCCGGCATCGCCGGCGCCAGCGACGCGCTGCGATTGAGCGTTGCGATGCGCTTGAAGATGGTGCCGCGCAATTCCTCCAGCTCGCTGGTGAAGCCCATGATGTTGACCAGCGGAGAGCGCAGGTCGTGGCTGACGATATAGGCGAAGCGCTGGATTTCCTCGTTGGCCTCGCGCAGGTCGGAGGTCCGCTCGTCGACGATGGTTTCGAGATTGACGTTGCTGTCGCGCAGCCTGGCTTCGGCCTCGTCGCGTGCCTTTGACGATTGCCGCAGCAGCATCACCGACAGGGCGGCGAGCGCCAGCACCATGCAGGAGCCGGCGATGGTGACCGAGGAGGCCAGCACCTGGGTCCGGTCCGCGGTCGCGGTGCGCGCTGCCAGCAGGCGGTCCTCCTCGGCGCGCATATCGCGGCCGATCCGGGTGATCGCCTCCACCGCATCGGTCGAGGTGCCCTTGCGCAAGACGTCGATGCTGGTCACGGCGTCGTTGTTTCTGACGCGCTCGATACTGAGGGCGAACTCGGCGAGCCGTTGTTCGACCGCGGCCTTGAGCTTCGCGGCATTGGCGACCTGCACCGGATTATCGACGGTCGTCAGCTGAAGATGGCTGAGCGCGGCCGGGAGTCCCGCCGCGGCCGACTGGTACTCGGTCAGGTACTGTGGTGCCGATGTCAGCAGATAAGCCCTGGTCGCGCTTTCGGCGCGCCGGATATCCAGCAGCAGGTTGGCAACCTGGCTCTCGACCTCCACGGTGTGGACGACCCAGGCGTTATCCTCGCGCGCCTTGTTGACCAGCAGGACGGACGCCACGCTGATCGCGACCAGCACGAAAAATCCCGCCGACAGCAGGAGGATTTGCAACGTGGATCGGCGTCGTGAAACTGGCGTCACGACGGTCTCTTTGCGGGATTGGGATTCAATGCGTCCCCGTGGAAAGCCAATAACCCTTTAATACGCTTGAACAGGGCTCGGGTTCCACGGAGTTCCGAACTATTTTGGAACGTCGGACGGCTGGCCGGCGAGGTACTGCTCCAGCCAGTGGATGTGGTAGTCGCCCTCGATGATGTCGGGCTCGCGCACCAGCGCGCGGAACAGCGGCAGCGTCGTCTCGATCCCGTCGACCACCATCTCGTCGAGCGCCCGGCGCAGTCGCATCAGGCATTCGCCGCGGGTCTTGCCGTGCACGATCAGCTTGCCGACCAGCGAGTCGTAATAGGGCGGAATCACATAGCCCTGGTAGACGGCGGAATCGATCCGCACGCCGAGGCCGCCCGGCGGATGGAATTGGGTGATCCGTCCGGGCGAGGGACGGAAGGTTTGCGGGTTCTCCGCATTGATGCGGCACTCGATGGCGTGGCCGATGATCGCGATGTCGCTCTGCTTGGCCGGCAGGTCGCCGCCGGCGGCAATCCGGATCTGCTCCAGCACCAGATCGATATCGGTGATGCTTTCGGTGACGGGATGCTCGACCTGGATGCGGGTGTTCATTTCGATGAAATAGAACTCGCCGTCCTCGTAGAGGAATTCGATGGTGCCGACGCCGAGATATTTCATGTCCCGCATCGCCTTGGCGCAGGTCTCGCCGATCCTGGCGCGGGCGGCCGCTGCGAGCACGGGCGAGGGGCCTTCCTCCCAGACCTTCTGGTGGCGGCGCTGCAGCGAGCAGTCGCGCTCGCCGAGATGGATCGCGCCGCCGCGGCCGTCGCCGAGAATCTGGATCTCGATATGGCGCGGCTTCTGCAGGTATTTCTCCAGATAGACCGAGGCGTCGCCGAACGCCGACTTGGCTTCGTTGGCCGCGGTGGAGAGCGCGAGCGCAAGGTCGGCCTCGGTGTGCGCGACCTTCATGCCGCGGCCACCGCCGCCGGCCGCCGCCTTCACCAGCACCGGGAAGCCGATCTCCTTGCCGATCGCCAGCGCGTCGCCCTCCGAGGTCACCGCGCCGTCCGAGCCGGGCACGACGGGAATGCCGAGGCGCTTGGCGGTCTTCTTGGCTTCGATCTTGTCGCCCATCAGGCGGATGTGCTCGGCCTTCGGACCGATGAAGCCGAGATTGTGGTCGGCGAGGATCTCGGCGAAGCGCGCGTTCTCGGACAGGAAGCCGTAGCCGGGATGCACGGCGTCGGCGCCGGTGATCTCGCAGGCGGCCAGCAGCGCCGGAACGTTGAGATAGGAATCCTTCGACGGCGGCGGGCCGATGCACACGCTCTCGTCGGCGAGCCGCACATGCATGGCGTCGGCGTCGGCGGTGGAATGCACCGCGACGGTGGAGATGCCGAGCTCCTTGCAGGCGCGCAGCACGCGAAGCGCGATCTCGCCGCGATTGGCTATGAGGATCTTGTCGAACATCGCAGCGCCTGACGTTGACGGAAGCTATTCAATGATCACGAGCGGCTCGCCGAATTCGACGGGCTGGCCGTCCTCGACGAGGATCTGCGTCACGGTGCCCGCGCGCGGCGACGGGATCTGGTTCATCGTCTTCATCGCCTCGATGATCAGAAGCGTCTGGCCGGCGCTGACCTTCGAGCCGACTTCAATGAACGGCTTGGCGCCCGGCTCGGGCGCCCAATAGGCGGTGCCGACCATCGGCGAGGGCACGGCGCCAGGATGTTTCGCAAGGTCGGTCGCAGCCGCAACAGCAGGCGCTGCGACGACGGCGGGCGCGGCAACCGCGTGGACGGCAGCGGGCACGGATGCCGCGATGCTGATGTTGCGGGCGACACGGACGCGCAGGCCGGCACGCTCGATCTCGATCTCGGTGAGGTTGGTCTCGGCGAGCAGCAGCGCGAGCTCGCGAATGAGGGCGCTGTCGTCGCTCTTCGACTCGCTCTTGGACTTTACGGCTGATTTGTCGTCTGGCTGGCGCGCCATGTTGTTTGATCCGAAATCTCTGTCTGGTGACGGGGAACGTCAGGATTGACGATTAAGTCTTTGCCTTTGCATCGATCTTGGCACCGATTTTGGTGGCAAGGCCGATGATCGCAAGCCGGTAGCCGTCGATGCCGAAGCCGCAAAGTGACGCGAAGGCGGCTTTAGCAGTGAACGAGTGGTCCCGGAAGCTCTCGCGGGCGTGGATGTTGCTGACATGAACCTCGACAGCGGGAATCCTCACCGCAACCAGCGCGTCATGCAGCGCGATCGAGGTATGGGAGTAACCGCCGGCATTGATGATGATGCCGACCGCCTTCTTGGCGTGGGCCTCATGGATGAAGTCGATCAGTTCGCCCTCGCGGTTGGACTGCCGGCAGTCGGCGGTCAGCCCGAACTGGCGCGCGGTGTCCGCGCACAGCTTCTCGACATCGGCAAGGGTGGCGTGGCCGTAGGTCTCCGGCTCGCGCGTCCCCAGCAGATTGAGGTTCGGGCCGTTCAGCACATAGATCGTTCCGGCAGCAGCCATTGCAGGGGTTCCGGCCAAGAGGTCCGACAAGAGGTCCGAGGGGTTCCGACGAGGGGTGGAGTGGGCCGGGTTATAGGTAACAACCGGCCGCAGGGGAAGCCTTTAGGTGAAATCGGAATGCCTTCAACGGCTTCCTCCGCGTTGTCAGGTAGCTGGTGTAACCTACGGAAATTGCTGGTTAACCAAACCTCGCGGAAGCCACGCCGGGGTGGCGCTCCCGCCCCGCCATCCACCGCCGTGACGCGAGAGCCGGCCGAATGCAAAACCCCGCCCCGAATGGGGCGGGGTTGAGAGTCGGCGGGGGCCTCTCACGGCACCCCCGCACCGAGGCCGGCTTAGCCCTCGATGATGTAGACGATCTCGTGGGTCTCCGGCTGCACGATGATGTAGCGGCCGTGGACCAGGATGAACTCATAGCCGCGCCACTGCGGGTAGATCGTCACGACCCGCTCCGGCACTGGATAGAAGTGCACGTCAGTCGGGACGCGGGTGCCAACCGCCACGTTGAAGTTCACGTTGGTGACCTCGGTGACGTGCTCCGACTTGATCGCGGTCGAGATCTGGGTGCGCTTCTCGGCCGGCGGAGCCGCGGTGGCCGACGTCGCCGCGTTGCCGGTGGTGGTCTGGGTGCGGCTGGTGTCGTTGGTCTGGGCGCGATTGGTGTCGGTCGGGCTCTTGGTCTGAGCGTTCTGGTTGGTGGTGGCGCCGTTCTTCTCGCGGCTCTCGGCGTTCATGTTGCCGTTCTTCTCACGACCCTCGGCTTTCATGTTGCCGCTCTTGTCACGCTCTTCGGCCTTCATGTTGCCGCTCTTGTCGCGGCCCTCGGCCTTCATGTCCTTCGAGCTCTCCTTGCCCTTGGTGGTCTCGTTCTCCGAGCTCATGCCCTTCGACTTTTGGGTATTTTCCTGGGCGCCCTTGGTGGCGGGGCCTGCCTTGTCGGACTCGGCGCCCTTCATGCCGGGCGATTCACCCTTCATGCCCGAAGAAGACTCACCGGTCGTCGAATGATCGGAACCCTTCATGCCACCGGAATCATGCTGCATCGTGCCCGACGACGCGCCACCTGACGGTGCAGAGTGCTGCATGGTCGCGCCACCGCCGGCCCCGGATTCCTTGTTGGCGCCGCCGGCGCCCTGTGCATTCGCGAAACCGGTGCCGGCGAGCAGAGCCGCCGCAGCGACCGAAATCAGAAAGCGTTTAGACATCGAAATTCCTCCTCGTTCTTCAGCATTGCCCGCGCCGACAACAAAAGAGGATGTGCGATGTTCCTGTTGATTTGCGGTTCCCCCCGCTTTGTTTCCTGTGTGAATGCGCGATGAACAGCGCGCGCTTCAACCGCAGGCCCAGTCGAACTCCATGCTCGCAAGATCGAGCTGGCCATTGCCGCCGCCGAAATTGAAACCGCCGAAATGCTCTTCGATCTCGAGATAGGTCGCGCTGTATTTCGGCGTCCACTGATTGGGAAACATCGTGCCGCCGAGATGGTTGCGGCCGTGCAGCCGGTCGAGACCTTGCGACGTGCCGGCCTCGCCATAGGGCGCGATGTAGTCGCCGAGCTCGCCCTTGTGCAGCAGATGATCGCGCGGCGGCTTGCCGACATTGGGATCGTCGTCGCGCGGCGCGAGCGCGATGCCGTAGGCGTGGTGTCCGGTCTCCGGGATGCAGCCGAACAGGCGATACCAGTAGGTCTTCTCCAGCTCGTCGATCCGGGTACCGCGTCCGACATTGACGTCGAACGCCGTGCGCGCCGCGCCCTTCACGAGCCAGCGCGGCGGCGGATTGGCTTCCAGCAGCGGATTGTCGGCAAGCTCAGGTGGTTGGCACAGCGATCCTGCGAACTCGGCCTCGGTGAGCCAGATCGCCGCGAAATTGTGGTCGATGATATCCTTCATCCGGAATTCCATCGGATGACGGTTCTGTCGATACGCGAAGTACGGCAACAGATTCAGATCGGACGGACGTTCGATGGTCTCGGCCGCGAGATATTGCGCGACCGCATCGATCTCGACGGGTTCGTCGTATTGCTGATCGGCGAACATCGCGAGCGCGACATAGGCGTCGCCGTTGGCGCGATACTGCGTCGGAACGCGCAGCGTGAAGCAGTGCTGCATCGGAAAGCCGTCGTGCGGACTGAGCGGCCATTGCTCGCTGCGAATGCCTGATGGCAGGCCGTAGCACCAGCCGTGATCATGGTCGGAGCCGCGCTGCGGCGCGGTCTTCAGCAGCGTGAGGTCGTAGCCAAGGGTTGGCGGGGCGAGCGGCATCGCGTGCGGCTTCCGTTGTTGGTGACGGCCCTTGGTTGCGGCCAGCGCGGAGTTGGTTCGGTGACCGCAACAAAAAATCCGGCTGCCTGGCAGCCGGATTTCGTTGAGTGAACGAGCTTCGTCGGGAAGGGGATCAGCAGGTCGCCTTGCCGCAGCGGGCAATGCCGATCTTCTCCTTGAGGCCGTCGACGCCGACCGCGCCGATCACGACCTGCTTGCCGATCACGTAGCTCGGCGTGCCGTTCATGCCCATGGATTCGGCCAGACGGAAGTTCTCCTCGATGGTCGCCTTGACCTCGGGGCTCGCCATGTCCTTCTCGAGCTTCGCCATGTCGAGGCCGACGTCCTTGGCAACTGCAAGAGCGCGCGCCTTGTCGGCTGCGCCGCGGCCGCCCAGGAGCTTCTGGTGAAACTCGAGATACTTCTTGCCGGTCGGATCCTGCATGCGCACGGCAACCGCGACCTGCGCGGCCTCGACCGAGCCCTGGCTCAGCACCGGGAATTCCTTCAGCACCACCTTCAGCTTCGGATCCGACTTCATCAGGTCGAGCATGTCGGACATCGCGCGCTTGCAGTAGCCGCAATTGTAATCGAAGAACTCGACGAAGGTGACGTCGCCGTCCTTGTTGCCGAGCATGACGCCGCGCGGCGAGTTGAAGATCGTGTCGGCGTTCTTGGCGACGCTCTGCTCATGCTTCTCGGCCTCGGCGGCGGCCTGCCGCTTGCTGAGCTCGTTCATTGCCTCTTCGAGCACCTCGGGATGCGCGATCAGGTAGTTGCGCACGATGGTCTCGATGTCGCCGCGCTGGGTGTCGTTGAAGCTCTGCGCGGACGCCGTCAGCGGCGCGGCGCAAACGCCTAGCGCGAGCAGGGCAGGGGCAAGAAAACGAAGCGCTGGCATAGACAAAATCCTTGTTCGAGGTGGCCCGAAATGCGGCATCGCCGTGGGCCGGTTTCGGTGATCGTTGTATGGAACTACGGTTTATTTCTAGTTGTTTTTCTGACCCGGCATCGGCTTGGCGCTCACAATGTCGTCAGCTTTGACCCAGCCGGGCGTGCCGATCGCGAACCGCGTCTTGGCGCGCGACGCCAGCTCCCGGGCGGTCTTGGCGTCGCCGCGGAGATAGGCGGCCTGGGCCGAGGCGAGGTCGGCTTGGGCATAGTCGCCCTTGCGGCCATAGGCCATCGCGAGCTGGGTGTAGCCGAGCGGCGCCTCGGGCTCGCGCGCCACCGCGGCGCGCAGCATGTTGATCGCCTCGTCGGTGGTGGCCTTGTTGTCGGTGGCGACCAGCGCCTGACCGAGCAGCATCTCGATCAGCGGTGAATTGCTGGAGAGCTGCACCGCGCGGCGCAGCGGCGCGATCGCCTCCGCCGGCCGGCCGCCTTCGAGCAGGGCCTGGCCGCGCAATTCGTAGAAATAGGGATTGTTGGGCTGGACCTGGATCAAGCCGTCGATCTGCGCGATCGCCGAACGCAGATCGCCGTGCAGATAGGTGGTGATCGCGCGGGCATAGCGCGCCGGCAGGCTGGTGTTGGACAGCGGGTAGCGGCGGTAGACGGTGTCCTGTCGCTCCATGAAGCCCGAGATCTTGGCGCGCATCATGTCGTGACGCAGCTGCAGCGCCGGATCGTCCTTCTTGTCCCAATAGGGGCTCGAGCGCGCCAGTTCCTCCAGCGCGGACACGCGATCGACCGGCATCGGATGCGACTGCAGATAGGGATCGGCGCCGCGCGCGGCGAACAGGCTCTCGTCGGTGAAGCGCTTGAACGTCTCGTACATGCCCCGGGCCGACTGCCCGGTCGCAGTCAGGAACTTGACCCCGGCGCGGTCGGCGTTTTCTTCCTGCTGGCGCTGATAGGACAATAGCGAGCGCTGGATGACCGATTGCGGCGCCGAGATCGCCGCCGCGCCGGCGCTGGAAAGGCCGTTGCCGGCACCGCGGCCGCCCGCACCCGCGGCGAGCGCGCCGACGCCGAGCAGCATCGCGATGATCATCTGGGTCTGCGCCTGCGCCAGTTGCTCGCGCATCTTGGCAAGATGGCCGCCGGCCAGATGGCCCGTCTCATGCGCCAGCACGCCGATGATCTGGTTCGGCGTCTCCGATTGCAGCAGCGCGCCGTAATTGACGAAGATACGGCGGCCGTCGGCGACGAAGGCGTTGAACGAGCTGTCGTTGATGATCACGATCTGGATGTTCTGCTTCTCCAGACCGGCGGCGCGCAGGATCGGCCGGGTGTATTCGCGCAGCAGCTGCTCGGACTCGGTGTCGCGCAGCACCGGCGGGCCCTTCTGCTGGGCCCGCGCAGGGACGACGGGACCAACGGCGAGGGCAACCGCGGTCAGCAGGGCGGTCAGCTTGAAGGTCCGAGTGAGGCGGAACAGCATGGGCGATCTATCGGCGATGACGGGCCGCGCCGAAGCAAACGCGGGTTCCGGGGCCGGCCGGATCGTACGCGTGGCGCAGTCTGTTGTTTTTACAGTTCTTCTTCACGCGAACCGGGGATGCACTTGGGGTATTCACCTGGCCTGAAAGCGCTATAAGGAGCCACCGAATGCGGCCAGTCTGGGGCGGTCGCGGATGACGGGAACCCAAATCCGGCCGCGGCCGTGCAATAGCAGAAATCCATGCCTGAAGCGACAGCGAGAGACCGTGTGAGCAGCCTTTTGACAGCGTCCGGGCGGAGCGATGTTCCGCCGTTCATGGTGATGGACGTGATGGCCGCCGCGGCGCGAATCGAGGCCGCCGGCGGCCATGTCATCCATATGGAGGTGGGGCAGCCCGCCGAGGGCGCGCCGAAGCAGGCGATCGCGGCTGCGCAGGCTGCGCTTGCCGGCGGCCGGATCGACTACACCTCGGCGCTCGGGATTCCCTCGCTGCGCGCGCGCATCGCGCGGCATTACCGCGACACGTATGGCTGCGCGGTCGATGCCGAGCGCATCATCGTCACGACCGGCTCGTCCGGCGGCTTCATCCTGGCGTTCCTCGCGATGTTCGAGCCGGGCGACCGGGTCGCGGTCACCGTACCGGGCTATCCGCCGTACCGGCACATCCTGACGGCGCTGGGCTGCGAGCCGGTGCTGATCGAGACCTCTGGCGACACCCGCCATGCCTTGACCGGCGAGGCGCTGCTGGCAGCCCATCGCAAGGCGCCGCTGAAGGGCGTGCTGGTCGGCAGCCCGGCCAACCCGACCGGCACCATGATGTCGCGCGAGGCGCTGTCGAGCCTGATGGCGGCCGCCGACAGTGCGGGCATCCGCTTCATCTCCGACGAGATCTATCACGGGCTCGACTATGCGTTCCCCGCGGTGACGGCGGCCGAGCTGTCGCCGAATGCGCTCGTGATCAACTCGTTCTCGAAGTACTTCTGCATGACCGGCTGGCGGGTCGGCTGGATGGTGGTGCCCGAGGTGCTGGTGCGGCCGATCGAACGGCTGCAGCAGAACCTGTCGATCTCGGTGCCGACCCTGTCGCAGATCGCCGCCGAAGCCGCGTTCGAGGGCCGCGAGGAGATGGAGGCGATCAAGCGCGGTTATCAGGAGAACCGCCGCATCCTGATCGAAGGCCTGCCGAAGGCCGGGCTGACCAAGTTCCTGCCGGCCGACGGCGCGTTCTATCTCTATGCCGACGTCTCCGACTTCACCTCCGACAGCTTCGCCTTCGCCAGCGAGATGCTCGAGAAGGCGCATGTCGCGGCGACCCCTGGCGTCGATTTCGATCCGATCCACGGCCGCGCCTTCATCCGATTTTCCTATGCGCGTTCCGCGGCGGAGATGCAGGAAGCAGTTGCGCGGATCGCGCATTGGCTTAAATAGCCCGCAATCTTCAAGAGCCTTCCATCTTGTCGGTTCGATCCGCTTCGCAAGCGCCGTGCCTGTTTCGGCGCTGCGGCACGCGACAGATCGCCGCGGATAAACGGCAGGCCTCACACAGTTCCATTTGACT
Organism: Bradyrhizobium sp. UFLA03-84; assembly: GCF_002289535.1. Lineage (NCBI taxonomy): Bacteria > Pseudomonadati > Pseudomonadota > Alphaproteobacteria > Hyphomicrobiales > Nitrobacteraceae > Bradyrhizobium > Bradyrhizobium sp. UFLA03-84. The sequence continues at coordinate 1,056,202 of NZ_NSJY01000014.1, forward strand.
TGAACGGCCAAGTTGATCTTGGCTATTTCCGCCATTTCTGAGGGGGAGTGACACATGGCAACGGCAACCGTTGCCACGGCTTCACCGGCGTCTGCCGGTGGCAAGCCGTGGTATAAGATTCTCTATGTCCAGGTCCTGATCGCGATCGTGCTCGGCGCGCTGGTCGGCGCGTTCTGGCCATCGCTTGCCACCAACGACTGGATCAAGGCGCTCGGTGACGGCTTCATCAAGCTGATCAAGATGGTGATCGCGCCGATCATCTTCTGCACCGTGGTCTCGGGCATCGCGCATATCCAGGACGCCAAGAAGGTCGGCCGCATCGGCGTCAAGGCGCTGGTCTATTTCGAGGTCGTCTCGACCTTCGCGCTGGTGATCGGATTGCTGATCGGCAATCTGGTGAAGCCGGGTGCGGGCTTCGGCAGCGCGGCGGCGAATGCGCAGGCGGTCGCCAATTATGCCAAGCAGGCGGAGGCGCAGAAGAGCGTCGACTTCGTGCTGCATATCATTCCGGACACGGTGGTCGGCGCCTTCGCGCAGGGCGAGATCCTGCAGGTGCTGCTGTTCTCGGTGCTGTTCGGTTTCGCGATCATGGGCCTCGGCGAGCGCGGCCACACCATCCGCTCGTTCATCGACGACGCCGCTCATGCGGTGTTCGGCGTGATCTCGATCGTGATGCGGGCGGCGCCGATCGGCGCGTTCGGCGCGATGGCCTTCACCATCGGCAAGTTCGGCACCGGCGCGATCCTCAATCTGATGGGGCTGATCGCGACGTTCTACCTGACCGCCGCGCTGTTCGTGTTCGTGGTGCTCGGCATCATCGCGCGGATCGCGGGCTTCTCGATCTTCAAGTTCCTGGCCTATATCAAGGACGAGCTCCTGATCGTGCTCGGCACGTCGTCCTCCGAGAGCGCGCTGCCGTCGTTGATGGAGAAGCTCGAACGGCTCGGTTGCTCGAAATCCGTGGTCGGGCTCGTGGTGCCCACGGGCTACTCGTTCAACCTCGACGGCACCAACATCTACATGACGCTGGCGACGTTGTTCATCGCGCAGGCGCTGGGCTACGACCTTTCGTTCAGCCAGCAGCTCACGATCCTGGTCGTGGCGATGCTGACCTCGAAGGGCGCCTCCGGGATCACCGGCGCGGGTTTCATCACGCTGGCCGCAACGCTTGCGGTGGTCGATCCGCGGCTGGTGCCGGGCATGGCGATCGTGCTCGGCATCGACAAGTTCATGAGCGAGTGCCGCGCGCTGACCAATCTGTGCGGCAACGGCGTCGCCTGCGTGATCGTCGCCTGGTGGGAGGGCGAGCTCGACCGCGACAAGCTCAACGCCAATCTCTCGCGGCAGATCGATCCGACCGACATGGAGACCGCGCTGACGACGGATTGATCCGCGTCCGCAGCTAGAACCGGTCCAGCCGATACGGCGAGGTGTCCACCGCGGATGCCTCGCCGTTCATCGTTTCGGCCAGCACCCGCGCCGTCGCAGGGCCGAGCGTGAAGCCCTGATGGCCGTGACCGAAGTTCACCCACAGTCCGCGATGGCGCGGCGCAGGCCCGAGCACCGGCAGCATGTCGGTGGTGCAGGGGCGGGTGCCGAACCATGGCTCGGGTTCGACGCGGCTGCCGATCTCGATCAGTTGCCGCGCCGCAGCTTCGGCGTAGCCGAGCTGGATCGGCGTCGCCGGCGCATCGGGACTGGTCAGCTCCGCGCCGGTGGTGATGCGGATCCCCTTGGCCATCGGCGCCATCGCATAGCCGTTTGCAGTGTCGACCAAGGGCAGATCGAGCGAGCGGCCGCCCTGGTAGTGCATGTGGTAGCCGCGCTTGCGCACCAGCGGGATCCGGTAGCCGAACTTGCGCAGCAATTGCGGTGACCACGGACCCAGCGTCACGACGACGTTGGCGGCATTGATCCGGCCGCCCGTGGTGTCGACCGACCAGCCGGACGTCGTCTGCGCCAGCGTCTGCGCATCGCCGTGCAGCAGCGTGCCGCCGAGACGCTCGAACAAGCCGGCATAGGCGGACACCAGCCCGCCGGGATCCGACACGGTCCACGGCCCGAGCCAGTGGATGGCGCCGGGCAGGTCGTCGCGCAGCAACGGCTCCGCCTTGGCGAGTTCGCGGCCGTCGAGCACGCGAAACTGCACGCCGAAGTCGCGCCGGTTCTCTTCCGCGACGGCGATCGCCTGCTCGAGCGCTGCGGGGTCGCGGTGCAGCAGCCGATAGCCGGCGCGGCGGATCAGATTGTCGGCATGCGCGTCGCGGATCAGCGTGTCGTGCTCCGCGGTGGCGTAGGCGATCAGGCGCGCCCAGGCGAGGGTCGCTTCGCGGTGTCGCTCCGGCGTCGAGTTCCACCAATAGCGCAGCAGCGGACCGGCGTGCCGCGGCAGCGAGGCCAGGCGGTAGCGCACGTCGTTGGTGCGCCCCATCGCGATCCTCGCCAGCGTGGCGGGATCGCGCGGCATCGGATAGGGCCGCACCGCCTCGCTCTGAATGATGCCGGCGTTGCCGTAGCTGGTCTCGCGGCCCGGTTCCTTGCGGTCGACCAGCGTGACCGACCAGCCGCGGCGCTGCAAATGCAGCGCCGTGCTGACGCCCACCATGCCGCCGCCAAGAACGATCGCGCTTTGCATTGCATCCGTCTCCGTCAGGCTCCGTTACGCCTGACGAACGGATGACCTGTCCAATAAAAACGCCCGGCGTGAACCGGGCGTTTTGACTTGTCGCTGGCGCTAGTTGCCGCCGCCGAAACGGCGCGACCACCAACCCTTGCGGGCCGGCGCCTCGGCCGCTGCGGGCTCTGGCGCAGCAGCTACGGGTTCAGGCGCGGGGGCAGTGTGCTCCGCCGGGCTCTGAGCCGGTGCCTCCGGTTGCGGGCTCGACGTGAAGCTGACCTTTTCGCGCACCGTCGAGCGGCGGCGCTGCGCGCGGTCGCCTTCGGCGGCCGTGTCGTCTGCGACGGGCGCTGCAACGGGTTCGGGCTCGCGCGCGGCGACCGCCTCAACAGGCGCGGCTTCAACCGGCTGCCATTCCGGCGGCGCGGCGATCAGTTCGGGCTGCACGAGCGAGGGCGCCGGCTCCGCGTCGTGGCTGTCGAAATCGGCGACCGCGTCGGCGGCTTCGGGCGCCGGCGCCGGGCTCAGCTCATCTGCGATCGATCCGGCGAGACCATCATCCGGCCCGCCACTGCCGCGCCGGCGGCGGCCGCCACGGCGTCCGCGGCGACGCGGACGGCGATCGCCGTTGCCGGCCTGATCGTCGCGGGCTGCGCCCTGGGCTTCGTCGCCTTCTTCCTCTTCGCCTTCGGCATCGGAGGCGGCTACCGCCTCGGTGCCTTCGGGCAGGACATGCATCAGATCGCCGTCCTCGCGCGGCGGCTGAGCGCCGTCACGCGCCTCGCTACCACCACGCCCGCGGCGCCGGCGGCGCCGCTTGCGGCGCTGGCCGTCGCCTTCACCCTCGGCGGCACCTGTCTCCTCGCCGGCCGCACGGTCGTCGGAGAGGCCTTCGGTCTCGTCGGTCTCAACCTCTGCCTCGTATTCGAACAGTTCTTCCTCGTCATCGGCCTCTTCGGCCTGCGAGGGCGCGGAGGCCGCCTGCGCCGCGAGCAGCGCCTTGGCAGCTTCGAGCGTATGGACCTGCTCGCCGCGGTCGATGATGTAGGATTGCTGTCCGTGCACCGTGGCGTCGGCGACGATCGACAGCGAGACGCGGAAGGAGTCTTCGAGGTCGCGCAGATGGCCGCGCTTGTGGTTGAGCACATAGAGCGCGACGTCGGTGCGGGTGCGGACCACGAGATTGTGGGTCGCGCCCTTCATCAGGATTTCCTCGATGCCGCGCAGCAGTTGCAGCGCCACCGACGAGACCGAACGGACGTGGCCTGAACCGCCGCATTGCGGACAGGGCTCGGTCGAACTCTCCAGCACGCTGGCGCGGATGCGCTGGCGCGACATTTCCAGGAGGCCGAAATGCGAGATGCGGCCGACCTGGATCCGCGCGCGATCCTGACGCAGGCAGTCGGACAGCTTGCGCTCGACCGCGCGGTTGTTGCGCTTCTCGTCCATGTCGATGAAGTCGATGACGATCAGGCCCGCGAGATCGCGCAGGCGCAGCTGTCGCGCCACTTCTTCCGCGGCTTCCAGATTGGTCTTGAGCGCGGTGTCCTCGATATGGTGCTCGCGCGTGGCGCGGCCGGAGTTGACGTCGATCGAGACCAGTGCCTCGGTCTGGTTGATCACGATGTAGCCGCCGGAGCGCAGCTGCACGGTCGGCGAGAACATCGCGTCGAGCTGGCTCTCGACGCCCATCCGCGAGAACAGCGGCTGGCCGTCGCGATACTGCTTCACCGCGCGCACGTTCGCCGGCATCAGCATCTTCATGAAGTCGCGTGCTTCGCGGTAGCCGGCTTCGCCCGCCACCTGAATCTCGTCGATCTCCTTGTTGTAGAGGTCGCGCAGCGAGCGCTTGATCAGCGAGCCTTCCTCGTAGACCAGGGTCGGCGCCTGCGACTTCAGCGTCAGGTCGCGCACCGTCTCCCACATCCGGATCAGGTACTCGAAGTCGCGCTTGATCTCCGGCTTGCTGCGGGAAGCACCGGCGGTGCGCAGGATGATCCCCATGCCCTCGGGCACGTCGAGGTCCTGGACCACTTCCTTCAGCCGGGAACGGTCCTGGGCCGAGGTGATCTTGCGGCTGATGCCGCCGCCGCGCGCGGTGTTGGGCATCAGCACGGCATAGCGGCCGGCGAGCGACAGATAGGTGGTGAGAGCCGCGCCCTTGTTGCCGCGCTCTTCCTTGACGACCTGCACCAGCATCACCTGCCGGCGCTTGATCACTTCCTGGATCTTGTACTGGCGGCGCGGGCGGAACGCGCGCTCCGGAACCTCCTCGAGCACATCGTCGCCGCCGACGGATTCGACGACGTCCTCTTCCTCGCCTTCCTCGCCGTCATCCTCTTCATCATCTTCACCGGCGTCGTCGCCAGGCACGGCCTCGGGCGCGGCCACTTCAGCGAACGCGGCATATTCGGCGACCGCATGCTCATCGGCCACGGCGTGAACTTCGTCGTCAGCCACATGCGGCGCGTCGTCGGCATGAGCAGCGTTTTCCTCGACCTGCTCCTCATGGGCCCGCTCGGGCTCGTGATTGACCTCGATGGGCTCGAAGGCCTCCGGCGCGGCAGATGCAACCGAGGCTTCGACCACCGCGACGACGGGATCGGTCGGAGCGTCGGCAGCCGGCGCCTCGCTCACGGCCGGGGCGTGGTCGTGGTCGTGCGCATGGTCATGGTCGTGGTGGTCGTGATCGTGGTCATCGTGGCCATGATCGTCATGAGCGTGGTCATGATCATGATCATGGTGATGCTCGTGGTCCTCGTGCTGCGCATGATCATGCGCTTCATGCTCGTGACCCTCGTGGGCGATCACGCCATGCTCGTGGTGCTCGGCATCATGTTCATGGTGCTCGGCATCGACCGGGTGTTCGGCCGCGGGCAGCGCCTGGGCGTCGCCGGCCCCCTCGATCACCTCGCTCTGGACACGGTCGCCATGGCCGCGGCGGCGGGCATTGCGATGGCGCGAGCGGCGGCGATGGCCGCGATTCTCGTGCTCTTCCTCGGCCTCGCGATGGGCGCGCTCGTCGGCTTCGATCAGCGCCTGACGGTCGGCGACCGGGATCTGGTAGTAGTCGGGATGGATTTCGCTGAAGGCCAGGAAGCCGTGACGGTTGCCGCCATACTCGATGAAGGCAGCCTGCAGCGACGGCTCAACGCGCGTGACCTTGGCGAGGTAAATGTTGCCGCGCAGTTGTTTGCGCTGGGCGGTCTCGAAATCAAACTCTTCGACGCGATTGCCGCGGACCACGACGACCCGGGTTTCTTCCGGGTGGGTGGCATCGATCAACATCTTGTTGGGCATTTTGGGGCTCTTGACGGCGGCGGGCGCGGATCATGGCGCGCGCAAACTGCGCCGCCCGGTGACGCGACGGTCCACCTGATTCGGGGGTGAGGGGAAGGCCAAAACGCGTCTCGCGGCGCAGCGCCGGACGGGAACTCACCGGGATGATGCGACGGGCGAGGTTTTCACCTCGCGTCAGCGCGATCATTCGGGGGATCCTGGTCGGCAATACAGTCTGGCGCATTAAGCGTCGGCCCGTCTAAACATGTTGGCGGCGAAATTGACCGCCGTATCTTTTGCTGAAAGCCCCGTCCGGCGCCGAAGCGCCTGCCGGCCATCGCATATCGAGGCCCCAAGGGACCGGATAATCGGTTACGCCGTGTCTCAAACCGTCCCTCTGGCGAGGGAGTGTGTCTGGGACCGGACGCCGCTCGGGCTTGAATCCGCCACTCCGTGTCAGCCGCGCGCGGCGCTGGCTGGGGAGGGACCGGAAAAACACGGCGGGATCTTCGACTTGGAAGGTTCCACCGCTGCACCGGGAGGCTGAACGCGACACAACCGGGAGTACTAGCCGTCAGCATCCCGTACATACGTGGATTGACCGTCGCGCGCAAGCGAAGCGTCACGCCGCCGCAACACTCGGTTCTTTTCGCCTTGGCGTCATTAGGGTGCGATTAACCGTGTGGTTCTAATGCGGTAAGAAGCAGCTGGGAGGCTCCGAATCGGGTGGAGAACCGCGCAAAACACCTTGTTTTTCTGGGATGCGGGCTGTTGTGCGCTGCAGCATCGGTGTTTGCCGTGGCCAGCGCCCCGAGCGCAGCCGAAGGACCGCAGACCGGTCAGTCTGCGCCGCCCACAAGCGCGCCCGCCGCCACCTCGTCCGACGCCAGCACCCCGAATTTCCCGGTCGCATCCGGCGCCAGGCTCGCCGGAGACGACAAGCAGACCCGATTCATCCTCGATCTCGACCGCAAGATCGAGTTTCGCGCCTTCCCGCTGGCCGACCCGTACCGCGTGGTGGTCGACATCCCGCAGGTCAATTTCCAGCTCGCGGCCGGCACCGGCTCGGCGGCGCGGGGATTGGTGAAGGCGTTCCGCTATGGCCTCGTGATGCCCGGCGGCTCGCGGATAGTGTTCGACATGACCGGTCCGGTGAAAATCGCCAATTCCTACGTGCTCGACGCTGCCAATGGCCAGCCACCGCGGCTGGTGCTGGATTTCGAGCAGGTCGATCGCACCAGCTTCGTGCAGTCGCTCGCGCCGGAGAGCCGACCCGAATTGAAGCCGGCGATCTCCGAATCCACCACCGCGACCATTCCGGCCGTCACCAGCGCGGCGCTGCCGCCGCTTGCGACCACCGACGCGCGCCCGCTGATCGTGATCGATCCCGGTCACGGCGGCATCGACAACGGCACCCAGTCCGGCGACCAGACCGAGAAGAACCTGGTGCTGGGCTTTGGCCTTGCGCTGCGCGACCGGATCGAGAAGTCGGGCAAATATCGCGTGGTCATGACCCGGTCCGACGATACCTTCATTCCACTGAACGACCGGGTGAAGATCGCGCGCGCGCAATCCGCGGCGCTGTTCGTCTCGATCCATGCCGACGCCTTGCCGCGCCGCGAGGGCGATGCCCAGGGCGCCACGATCTACACGGTGTCGGACAAGGCCTCCGACGCCGAGGCCGAGCGGCTGGCGGAAGCGGAGAACAAGGCTGACGCCATCGCCGGCGTCAACCTGACCGACGAGCCGACCGAGGTCGCCGACATCCTGATCGACCTCGCGCAGCGCGAAACCAAGACCTTTTCCAATCGGTTCGCCCGTCTTTTGATGGACGAGATGAAGACCACGGTGCGGATGCACAAGCATCCGCTGAAATCGGCTGGCTTCCGGGTGCTGAAGGCTCCCGACGTGCCGTCCGTGCTGGTCGAGATCGGCTACGTCTCCAACAAGGGCGACCTCGAGCACTTGGTGTCCGAGAACTGGCGGAACAAGGCCGTCGGATCGATGGTCCAGGCGATCGACACGTTCTTCGCCAAACGGCTGGCAACTGCCGGACCGGCAAAGTGAAATCGGCAGTCTGAAAAGCCGGGGTCGTTGCCCGGAAGCCCTAGTTTGGCCACAGCGCCGACGGTATAGACAATGGACCGCAGGTCCGCAGAATCGACCATATTGTCCGGCGGCTCTTGTATTTTCGTGTGCGCTCGATGGCTCGCTGGGCCAAGGCCTCGTTGTGTGAGGTTTCGCACTTTTGGACAGGCGCTTCTGACGACTGAGCGCCGGAGGGTAGGAACGGAACGTCGATAATGCGCCTGCTCGTGCGGTTTTTGGGTTTCCTGTTCGCCGCTGGAACCGTCGTGTTCCTGGTCGGAGTCGCAGCCGTCGCCGGCGCCATCTGGCATTTCTCCAAGGATCTGCCCGATTACTCGCAGCTGCAGGACTACGAGCCTCCGGTGATGACCCGCGTGCACGCCTCTGACGGCGCGCTGCTCGGCGAATATTCCAAGGAGCGCCGGCTCTATCTGCCGATCCAGGCGGTGCCGAAGCTCGTCATCAACGCGTTCCTCGCCGCCGAGGACAAGAACTTCTACGAGCATGGCGGCATCGACTACCAGGGCATGGCGCGCGCTGCGATCCTCTACGCGCAGAACTACGGCTCCAACCGCCGCCCGCAGGGCGCCTCGACCATCACCCAGCAGGTCGCCAAGAACTTCCTGCTGACCAACGAGGTCTCGTTCGCGCGCAAGATCAAGGAAGCCTTGCTGGCGATGCGCATCGAGCGCGCCTATTCCAAGGACCGCATCCTCGAACTCTATCTCAACGAAATCTATCTCGGGCTTGGTGCCTACGGCATCGCGGCGGCGTCGCTGGTCTACTTCGACAAATCGGTCAACGAGCTGACGATCGCGGAGGCGTCCTATCTTGCCTCGCTGCCGAAGGCGCCGGCCGCGCTGCATCCGGTCCGCAACCGCGACCGCGCCATCGAGCGCCGCAACTACGTGATCGACCGCCTGCTGGAGAACGGCTGGATCAAACAGGCCGATGCCGACAAGGCGCGCAAGGACCCGCTCAACGTCACCAGCCGCTCGAACGGCGCGCACATCTTCGCCGGCGAGTATTTCGCCGAGGAAGTCCGTCGCGACATTTTCGAGCGCTACGGCGAAAAGAAACTCTACGAGGGTGGCCTGTCGGTGCGCACCACGCTGGATCCAAAGATCCAGGTGATGGCGCGCAAGACCATGGTCGCAGGTCTCGTCAATTACGACGAGGCGCAGGGCTGGCGCGGCGCGCTGCACAAGCTCGACATTTCCGGCGACTGGGGCGTCAAGCTGGCCGACGTCAAATCGCTTTCCGACATCTCGCCGTGGCGGATGGCAGTGGTGCTCGAGACCAGCGATCAGTCGGCGCGGATCGGCTTCCAGCCGGGCCGCGAACTCGGCGGCGCGGTCAGCAAGGAGCGGCAGACCGGCATCATCACGATCGACGGCGTGCGCTGGGCCAAGACCAAGGGCAAGGCGCCGACGGCGGTGTCGCAGGTGCTGCAGCCGGGCGACGTGATCTATGCCGATCCGCTGGTGACCAAGGAAGGCACGGCGGTCGAAGGCCAGTATCGCCTGCGGCAGTTGCCCGAGGTCTCCGGCGCGATGGTGGCGATGGATCCGTGGACCGGCCGCGTGCTGGCGATGGTCGGCGGTTTCTCGTTCGACCAGAGCCAGTTTAACCGGGCGACGCAGGCCTACCGGCAGCCGGGCTCGTCGTTCAAGCCGATCGTGTATTCGTCGGCGCTGGACAATGGCTATACGCCGTCGACCACGGTGATCGACGCGCCGATCGAGATCGATCAGGGGCAGGGCGCCGGCGTCTGGCGTCCGGAGAACTATTCGACCGGCAAGTATTACGGCCCGACCACGCTGCGTAACGCGTTGCAGCGCTCGCTCAACACGGTGACGGTGCGCCTCGCACAGGACATCGGCATGCCGCTGGTCGGCGAGTATGCAAAACGCTTCGGCGTCTATGACGAGCTGCCGAACTATCTGTCGTATGCGCTCGGGGCCGGCGAAACCACCGTGATGCGCATGGTCACGGCCTATTCGATGTTCGCCAATGGCGGCCGCCGCGTGAAGCCGACCTTGATCGATCGCATCCAGGACCGCTACGGCCATACCATCTTCAAGCACGATACCCGCGAATGCCGCGGCTGCGACGCGCCGGGGGGCTGGAAGAGCCAGCCGGAGCCCCAGCTGGTCGATCGCCGCGAGCAGGTGCTCGATCCGATGACGGCCTACCAGATCACCGAGATGATGGAGGGCGTCGTCCAGCGCGGCACCGCGACCGTCGTGAAGGAGGTCGGCAAGCCGATCGCCGGCAAGACCGGCACCACCAACGACGAGAAGGATGTCTGGTTCGTCGGCTTCTCGCCGGATCTCGCGGTCGGCGTCTACATGGGCTACGACAAGCCGCGTAATCTCGGCCGCACCGCCACTGGTGGTCACGTGGCCGCGCCGATTGCCCGCGATTTCCTCAAGCTCGCGCTCGCCGACAAGCCGCCGACGCCGTTCAAGGTGCCGGCCGGGATCAAGCTGATCCGCGTCGACGCCAAGACCGGCATGCGCGCCGGCCCGGGCGATGGCGGCAACACCATCCTCGAAGCCTTCAAGCCGGGCACCGCGCCGCCGGAGAATTACTCGGTGATCGGGGTCGCCGATGCCGATGGCCGCAGCCCTGCGCCCGGCCCGCAGCCGTCGCAGAGTGGCGGCCAGCCCGACGGCGGCTTCTTCATGCGCCCGGGAACCGGGGGACTTTACTAGGGCGTTTTCGCGCGAAGCGGACACCGGCTCGTCTGAAGAACAGCCGTCAAAACAAAACGCTAGAGCCCCGTTCCGATGCAATCGTGGGCATGGCTCCAGCAGCCTACGAACGCAAATCGCCGGGATAGTGCGGCCAAGCCGATTGCGCTTTGCCGCGCCGCTCGCTACATCCCCCGGAACCTTTTCGCCAACACCTGAAAGACCATGCGCGCGGAAATCGAACGCCTTGTTGAAGAGATCAAGCAGTCAGTCGGGCTGCTGAGGAGGCATCTTTGACGTCGAACAATCGACGGCACGCCTCGCTGAGCTGAACAAGCTCGCAGAAGATTCCAATCTCTGGAACGATCCCCAGAAGGCCCAGCGGCTGATGCAGGAGCGCACCTCGTTGGAGGACGCGCTCTCGGGCATCGGCAAAGTCGAGCGCGAGCTCGAGGATCAGGTCGGCATGATCGAGCTCGGCGAGGCCGAGAACGACGCCGGCGTGGTCGCTGAAGCCGAGAAGGCGCTCAAGGACCTCAAGAAGGAGGTTGCCCGGCGCGAGCTGGAAGCGCTGCTCTCGGGCGAGGCCGACAAGTTCGATTCCTATCTCGAGGTCCATGCCGGCGCCGGCGGTACCGAGAGCCAGGACTGGGCGCAGATGCTGCTGCGCATGTACACGCGCTGGGCGGAGAAGCACGGCTTCAAGATCGAGTTCCTCGAAGAGTCCCAGGGCGAAGAGGCCGGCATCAAGTCCGCCACGATCCAGATCTCCGGCCATAATGCCTATGGCTGGCTGAAGACCGAGGCCGGCGTGCACCGCCTGGTGCGCATCTCGCCGTTCGATTCCAATGCGCGGCGGCATACCTCGTTCTCGTCGGTGCAGATTTTCCCTGTGATCGACGACAGCATCAAGATCGAGATCAAGGAGTCCGACGTCCGCACCGACACGATGCGGTCGGGCGGCGCCGGCGGTCAGCACGTCAACAAGACCGAGTCGGCGGTGCGCCTCACGCACATTCCGACCGGCATCGCCGTGGTCTGCCAGGCCGGCCGCTCCCAGCACAAGAACCGGGCGCAGGCCTGGGACATGCTGCGTGCGCGGCTTTACGAGATCGAGCTGAAGAAGCGCGAGGAGCAGGCGGCTGCCGATCAGGCCGCCAAGACCGACATCGGCTGGGGTCACCAAATCCGCTCCTATGTGCTGCAGCCCTATCAGATGGTGAAGGATTTGCGCACCGGCGTGCAGACCTCCGACACCTCTGGGGTGCTCGACGGCGATCTCGATGAATTCATGGCGGCGACCCTGGCGCAACGTGCCTTCGGCACCGGGCCCGGCTCCGTCGAGGATGTGGATTAGCCCATGCCGCGCGTCGCTTTCATCGGATTGGGACGCATGGGCCACGGGATGGCGACGCGCTACCTCGATGCCGGCTTCACTGTTGCGGTGTGGAACCGCAGCAAGCCCAAGGCCGAGGACCTGATCGCCCGCGGCGCGCTGTGGGCGACCTCTCCGGAGGATGCGGCAATCGATGCTGATGCCGTCGTGACCATGGTCGCTGACGATGAGGCATCGCGCGCCGTCTGGCTGACCAGGGATGGTGCCGCCGCCACGATGAAGGCCGGCACGCTTGCGATCGAGTGCTCCACGGTCTCCTATCAGCACACGCTCGATATGGCGCGCGAACTGCAGAGCCGCGGCCTGATCTACATCGATTGCCCCGTCACCGGCCTGCCGGAAGCGGCAGCCGCCGGTAAGCTGACGCTGCTGGTGGGCGCAGACAGTGCCGACCTCGACAAGGCACGGCCGTTCCTCGCGCCGATCGGCAGCACGATCCGCCATTTCGGCGCGGTCGGCACCGGCACCGTGTTCAAGCTGATCAACAACCTGATCGGCGCGGTGCAGATCGCGAGCCTCGCCGAGGGCGTTGCGATCGCCGAGCAGGCCGGTCTCGACATGAAATTGGTCGCCGAGGCGCTCGGGACCGGCGCGATCGCCAGCCCGCAGGTGATCCGCCACAGCAAGCGGATGGTCGAGCGCAATTTCTCCGGCGCATCCTTCACTGCGGCGCTGCGCCACAAGGATGCGGAATATGCCGTGCGGCTCGCCGAGACGCTGCTGCCCGGCGTGCCCGTGAGCCGCGCCGCGCTCGCCGCCTACGACAAGGCGAGGGCTCATGCCCCCGACGGCGACGAAGGCCAGATGATCGAGATCGTGTCGCGGCCGAAATAGGCAGGGCCGTCATTCACGGAAATCGGGTGGGAATTTTCGCAGCATCGCGCTAGTCAGCGGTGCCAGCGCCGACGAGAGCCCGACATGCCTTCCACCGACAACAGGATCGATCGCCGCGACTGGGGCCTGCTTGGCCTGCTGTCGGTGCTCTGGGGTGGCTCGTTCTTCTTCAACGGCGTGATCCTGCGCGAATTGCCGCCGCTGACGCTGGTGCTGCTGCGCGTCATGCTCGGCGCGATCATCCTGCTGCCGCTGCTGCGAGCCGCGAAGATCGAATTCCCGCGCGGCGCCTCCGCCTGGGCGCCGTTCTTCGCGATGGGGCTGTTCAACAACGTGCTGCCGTTCTCGCTGATCGTGTTCGGGCAGACCTATATTCCGAGCGGGCTGGCTTCGATCCTCAACGCGACGACCCCGCTGTTCGCGGTGATCATCATGGCAACGGCCGGCGAGGAGAGGCTGCAGGCGCGCCGCGTCGCGGGCGTGGTGGTCGGGCTGATCGGGGTCGCGATCCTGCACGGCGATGCACTCGGCTTCGAGAGCCGCCAGGGCATCGGCATCCTGCTGTGCCTCGCCGGCGCCTTCAGCTACGGCATCGCGGCGCTGGTCGGGCGGCGGCTGCCACAGCGCGTGCCGCCGCTCGGCACGGCGACATTCCAGATGATGACATCGGCAGTGATGATGGCGCCGATCGCCGCCGTGGCCGATCGGCCCTGGCTGCTGCCGATGCCGCATTCGACCACGTGGCTCGCCGTGCTTGGGCTCGCGGCACTGTCGACGGCGCTGGCCTACATCGTGTTCTTTCAGATCCTGCAGCGCTCCGGCGCGACCAATGTGATGCTGGTGACGCTGCTAATTCCAGTCACCGCGATGCTGCTCGGCTACCTCGTCCTCGGCGAGCCGATCGCGCTGCGCGAGATCATCGGCGCGCTCGTGATCTCAAGCGCGCTGCTGCTGATCGACGGGCGTGTGCTGAGCTGGTTCAGCCGCGCGCCTGCTTCCACGCCGCATACCATCCGGTAAAGCGTCCGCTGTCGCGCTCGCCGCCGTGCCAGGCGGCATAGGCGGTGCCGTCATCGGCGACCAGCACCACGGCATCGAGGCCCTTGGAGCGGCGCAGCGTGTCCATCGCCTGCGCCGGGGTCTGCGCGATCGGGCCTGCGACGTTGAACGACGTGTTGACCGACATCTCGACGCCGATGTGACGGCCGAGCGCCTTCAGATAGGCGTAGGTGAGGGGATCGTCGGCCGCGCGCACGATCTGGATGCGGCCGGTGCCGTCGGCGTGAACCACGGCCGGAATCCTGGCCCGCGCTTCCGGCTTCGAATGCGCCGTGAGCACCATGTAGTTGTAGGCGTTGTAGTCGCCGTCGGATGCGCCGTCTTCCAGCTCGAAATAATCGCGTGCGGCTTCAAGCGTCGCCATCGGCGCCAGCGGCCGGATCGCCTCGCGGTACTTGACGCGCTCGTTGAGCCGCTCGCGCACCTCGGGATCGCAGGGGTTGGCGAGGATCGAGCGATGGCCGAGCGCGCGCGGGCCGGTCTCGGCCGCGCCCTGATAGATCGCTATCACGCCGCCTTGCGCCACCATGCTCGCCATCAGATCGGCAACGGCATCGCGCCCCTCCGACGTTGCGACATTGCCGATCGCGGTCGAGGCTATGTCGTCGGCGTTGAGCGCCGCGGTGATGTCGGCGTTCGAGGGCGGCAGGCCGCAATAGAACGCATGCGACAGCGGCGCGCCGCGCGGCGCTCCCGCCATATGCGCAAACAGCCATGCGGCGCCGATCGGCACGCCGGGATCGCCGGGCACCGGTGGTACCCACATGTGCAGCCGCGTCTTGCGCTGCTGCGCGCGTTCGAACCACGCTTCGTCAAAATGCTCGAGCAGCCGCATGTTGCCGAGCGCGTTCAGCGCCACGCCGCCGGTCAGCACCAGGCGATCGGTGCCGGTGATGCGCAAGAGGTGATCGATGACATGGATCATCGCATCCTCGAACACCAGCTGCGTCGCGGCGGCCTTGTCGACGCGATCCTTGGTGTCGGGGCGGTGATTGATGTCCTCGACGCGCAGCACGGCGTCGGGATTCCAGAGCTGATCGGGTCGCAGCGGCGGACCGAGGATGTCGATCAGCGGCTGCTTGTACGGATTGTCGGCGGGATCGGCATACCAATTGGCCATCGCACGATTGAGCTGCACACTGCCGTCGGGGCCGAGCTGCAGCACGTCCTTCAATCGCTGATAGTAGGGATTGGTGGCGCGGTTCATGTCGCCCCAGGCGGCGGCGCCCATGTAGCGGCCCTCGCTGGAGAGCCAGGTCCAGCCGCCCTGGCTCGACGAGATCACGGTGTAGAAGGCGCCGAGCGAATCGAACAGGCTCTCGTTGCAATAGAGCTGCTTCATCTCGCCGTTCTCGGCGACATAGAGCGAGATCGAGCCGAGATCGCCGGTGCCGTCGAGCACCGCGATCGCGACGCGCTCGCGCAGATCGGCGAACGGCGAGGCAGTGAACGAGTACCAGGCGTGATTGTCGTGATGCGGCATGCAGATCAGCGGCAGTTGCTCGCCGAGCCCGTACATCCTGCCGAGCCTGCGCGAGATGCGCCGCACCTGGTCCATCTGTCGCAGGTTGATGGCGGGCGCGATCGGCGCGCGCAGCAATTTGATGCTGGCCGGCGCTTCCTCGAGCGAGGTGCGGATCAGCATCGACAGCAGTGCCGGATAGTCCCATGTCGTGACGAAGGCCGCGATGTCGCCGATGTCGCGGCCCATGCGCTGCAGCACCTTGCGCATATCCTCGAGCGCGTATTGCGGAAACTCGTTGGTATGTTTGTTTCCGGAAAAGCGCTCTTCCTCGTTGTTGACGATCAGGCGCGGGCCGTCCTTCTGGGTGACCTCGACCAGCGCGACGCCGGTGTTGTGCGTGCCGGGGCAGGCGAGGCCCGCGATATAGACGGTCTCGCCGCGCTGCAGCCTTTCGCGGATCGAGGCGATCGTGGCTTGCGCGAACTCGCCATTGACCTTGTGCAGGCCGCGACCAGCCAGCGCACGTTCGCTGAGGCGGCGCGTGATTTCATAGCCCGCAGCCGCAATACGCGGATGCCGCGGACCGGTACGAATGTCCGGTTTACGCAATCAGAACGCCTCGACTCGTGATCCCCAGATCGACCTTCAATCATAAATAGCGCCAGGCAACAATGCCGTTTCGCCCAACGGAAAAACCCGGCGCTTGCCAGCGTATGCGTCTCTTGCGAGACTTGCCGTCAAAACCACGACAAAAATCGGGAGAAAACGATGCCGGCTCGTTCTGGATATATTGGCGCAATCGCGGCCTTCGCAAGTGTGGCACTGCTCACGACCTCGGCCCACGCCCAGAAGAAATACGATCCCGGCGCGACCGATACCGAAATCAAGATTGGGAACATCATGCCTTATAGCGGCCCGGCGTCGTCCTACGGCGTGATCGGCAAGACCGAGGCCGCGTTCTTCAAGATGATCAACGAACAGGGCGGCATCAACGGCCGCAAGATCAACTTCATCAGCTACGACGATGCCTATTCGCCGCCGAAGGCGATCGAGCAGGCGCGCAAGCTGGTCGAGAGCGACGAGGTGCTGCTGATCTTCCAGGCGCTCGGCACGCCGTCCAATTCGGCAATCATGAAATACATGAATGCCAAGAAGGTGCCGCAATTGTTCGTCGCCTCCGGCGGCACCAAGTTCGGCGACCCCAAGAATTTCCCCTGGACGATGGGCTTTCAGCCCAACTACCAGAGCGAGGGGCGCATCTATGCGAAATACATTCGCGACAAGTTTCCAAACGGCAAGATCGCGGTGTTCTGGCAGAACGACGATGCCGGCAAGGATCAGTTCAAGGGCCTGAAGGACGGGCTCGGCGACAAGGCGGGCATGATCATCGCCGACAAGTCCTACGAGGTCTCCGATCCCTCGATCGATTCGCAGATCGTCGCGCTGCACGATTCCGGCGCCGACATCTTCTTTTCATGGGCGGCGCCGAAGGGATCGGCGCAGGCGATTCGCAAGGTCGGCGAACTCGGCTGGAAGCCGAAATTCTTCCTCGCCAACACCGCGACCTCGGTCGCCTCGGTCTTGAAGCCGGCGGGGCTCGAATATTCCAAGGACATCATCTCGACGGCCTATCTGAAGGACCCGACCGATCCGACCTGGGACAAGGATCCTCCCGTCGTGAAATGGCGCGCGTTCATGGACAAATATTATCCCGACGGCGACAAGGGCAACGCCAACAACCTCTATGGCTATGTGCAGGCCGAGGCCATGGTGCAGGTGCTGAAGCAGTGCGGCGACAATCTGACGCGCGAGAACGTGATGAAGCAGGCCGCCAATTTGAAGAACTTCCACTCCGACCTGATGCTGCCGGGCGTCATGGTCAACACCTCGCCGGACGACTACTTCCCGATCGAGCAGATGCAGTTGATGCGGTTCAACGGCGAGGCTTGGGAGCTGTTCGGCGACGTCATCACGGGCGAGGTAGGTCACGACGCGACACGGTAGGAGCTCGCTCCTGAGAAGGACCCGGCTCGCGCCGACACACCGCTGTCGTCCCTGCGAAAGCAGGGACCCATAGCCACAGGCGCGTGTTGTTGAAGCGAGCTGGGACTCCAGCGCTGTGCAACAACAGCCATTTGTGGTTATGGGTCCCGGGTCGCGCTTCGCTTGCCCGGGACGACATCGAGTTTGTTGCGCGGTCGTGGGTTCAAAGCGCAGGTCATCCCCGGCGCACCGTGGCGGCGTCCGCCAGGATATTCTCCGGCCGGCGGGCGCGGAGCGCCATGCCGCCGGCGACGCCGACGCCGATCACGTACATCCAGCCTTCGTGAAAATCGGACAGGTGCGAATTGAGCAGCGAGCTGGTGATGTTCTGCACCACCACGGCGAGCCCGATCCAACTCACGAGATCGCGGCCGGCGAACAGCCTGACGTGGCTGGCCCACATCGCGCAGAGCAGCAGGATGCCCAGGAGCCCCCACTGGACCCCGACATTGAGGGTCTGGTTGTGCGGGTTGTTGATCACCTCGGCCTGAAGGCCGGTTTTCCCGGCTGCATCCCGCGTGAACAACTGCTTGATCGAGCCGGTGCCGTGGCCGAGCAAGGGTGCCTCGCCGATGAACTTCACCGACTTCCGCCAATAGGTCAGGCGCTGCGCGGTGGAGGCGATGCCCGAAGTATCCTGCGCGTGATACTCGATGCCGACATCGGCGATGCGTTGGCGCAGATAGGGTGACGTCGTCCAGACCACGAGGCTCGTGACGGCGACCGCGGCGAACAACAGGCGTGTGGCGCGCCGGGACAGATGCAGCGAGGCGAACAGGACCAACAGCACCGGCATGTAGACCAGCGCGGTCCGCGCCGAGACGACGTAGAGCATGTTGACGACGAACAGCAGCATCAGCGCGATGGCGCCGGCGGCGAGGCGCCACTGTCGGGCCCGCAGGGCCGTCAATGCCGGCAGCGCCAGCGCGAAGGCGCAGAGCGCGAATTCCTGGCTCTGGTCGAGGTAATTCTTGACCGGCACGCCGTCGGAGGCGGTGTGCGCGAGCTTGAGCTGCGGCAGCGCCAGCACGATCCAGGACAGAATCATCAGCAGCGTGCACGACAGCAGGAAGGCCAGGAACACCCAGAGCCCGCGCTGCGAGCGCTGGAAGTAGCCGAGCAGGAACGGCAGCAGCAGCAACTTGCTGAGTGGCTTGATGCCCTGGAGCCGTTCGGCCCAGCCGGTCTCCGACCACGCCACGCCGATCACCGCGAGCGCTAGCAACGCAACGGGCAATGCAAAGGCGGGCCGGGTGAGGTCGAGAATGAACTGCTCCCAGTCGACGGTTGGGATCACGGCGACTAGCCACAGCAGCATGAAAATCGCGAGCAGCGACGTCGACCATGGCAGCGAGGCCGCGGCCAGCACGATCAGGATGTCGGTCGCACGGACATAAGCTGTCGATCCGGACCAGGTGCGAACGCGGTCGCGCCAGCGCATGGCGGGCGCGACGGCGGCATCGATCGCGTGGAGATCGGTGGTCATGACGGGCTACACGGTGGCGCCATTGAATGCCGCCATCGCGGCAGAGGCCGCGGGCACCGAGGTCATGGTCTCCGTGGCGACCCGATGCGACAGCAGGTCGCGCGCCTGGGTGTGGTGGCCGAACCGTTCGGCGAGCTCGGCCCGGTGCTCGCGGATCCGGTCGCGCCACTGCTCCTGCTGCGCCAGAACCCGGGTCACCGAGGCGCCGATGGACTCGATCGAGAACGGGTCGAAGTAGTCGGCGAGATCGCCCGCGACCTCGCGGAACACGGCGATATCGGAGCACAGCACCGGCGTGTTGGCGGCCAGCGCCTCGATGATCGGCACCCCAAAACCCTCGGCGAGGCTCGGCATGATCAGGCCATGCGCGTCGGCGATCAGCGCGGCTTTCTCGTATTCCTCGACATAACCGGAGAAGCGGACGTTGGGCGGCGCATGGCGGGTCAGGGTGGGGTCCCCGGTGTAGCCGATCACGACGAGATCGGCCTGCGGCAGCTTGCGGAACGCGCGGATGACGGCGGCGAGGTTCTTGCGCGGTTCGGCAGAGACGATCACGACGAAGTAGGGCCGTCTGCTGCTTGCGCCAGCCATCGCCAGCGGCGGCGCTGATGTGTCGAACTTTGTGCGGGGGTAGACCACCCGCGCCGGCAGATGCGCGAATTGCGGAAGCAGGACGCGGAACCGGCCGAGGCTGTAGTTCGAGACGAAGGCGAGCTCGTCGGCCTGTTGCAGGCTGGTGAACAGACGCGACAGGAACAGCCGCGTCGCGACGTCGCTGAGCTTGAGGTCGGTCAGCGGCAACAGGTCGTGCACGACGCAGATCACCTTGGCGCCGCGCTTGCGCTGGATCGCCACCCGCGTCGGCGTATCGATGAGAATGACGTCATAGCCGCGCGCATCGACGCGGGGCGGCGGCAGCCGCAGCAGCGCCGATGTGTCCTGATAGCTGTAGAAGCCGGGTTCGAGCAGGAAATCGCCGAACAGCCTGAGATGGCGCAGATCGGTCGGGATGTATTCGAGGCCGTCGGCATGGTTTTCGATCAGGCTGACGCCGGCAGGCAGCAAATGCAGCGCGCGCAGGAAGCTGACCGCGAATTCCAGCGAGGTCGCGGCGCGGAGCTTGCTGCGGAACCACTCGATGGTGCGGCGCAGGCCGCCGCTGCTGCGCATCACCGGCGCATTCATGTCGGCTTCGTCGAGGAAGCGATAGAGCGCGAGCAGCTCGATCAGCCGCGACCCGTCGGGCAGCAGCCTTGTGCGCTGCTGACGGCGGCGCAGCTTGCGATAGCGGCGCGTGGTCTCGACCAGCAGCGTCAGCTCGTGGCCGTCGCCGGCCAGCGAGCGGATCAGTTCGCGCGTGAAATGGAAGATGCCGCGCTTGTGGTTGGGTTCGCCGAGCGCCTCGCTGACGACCAGGATCTTTGTCATGCGCTGATTTCTCTGAGCTCGAGGTGATGCGGGACGGGTGCATCCAGCGCGACGGTGCTGGCGATGCGGCCGTGATCGAGGTTGATGATGCTGTTGCAGGTCCGGCGCAGCAGCGCGTGGTCATGCGAGGCGATGATCACGATCGCCGCGGTCTCGACCATCTTGCGCAGCCGCTGCTCTGCCTTGGCCGAGAAATTCTCGTCGACCACGCTGAGCCATTCGTCGAGCAGCAGGATGTCGGCGGGAAATGCGGTCGCGGTCGCGAACAGCACGCGCATCAGCATGCCCGAGGAGAACATGCGCAGCGGCAGCCGCTGCATGCGCTCTTCCAGCTCCGTGAAGGCCCAGATCTCTTCCAGGATCGCCGGCGTCGGCTTGCGGCCGGAGATCCGCAGCAGCAGGCTGATATTGTCGGCGGCGACGAAATCGAGATTGACGCCGGCGCCAAGGCCGAGCAGCGGCACGATATTGCCTGTTATCCCGACCTTGCCGCTGGTCGCCGGGAAGACGCCGGCGATCAGCCGCAGCAGGGTGGACTTGCCGGAGCCGTTCGGCCCCGCGAGGCCGATCCGAGCGCCGGCCTCTGCCTCGATCGAGATGCCATCGATCGCGCGGATGATGCGCATCTCGCTGCTCTGACGGAATAGGCTCCCGAGCAGGCGGCGCTTCAGCGAGAAGTCGTAGGCGCCGTACAGCGGATAATCGAGGCAGACGTCGCGGAGGTGAATGCGTGCCATGCCTAGATCCAGAACGCCGCTTTGCGCAATTGAGTGATGGTCACGACCGCGGCGGCCGCGAGCGCGGCAAGGCAGGCCAGCACGTAGATCACGCTGGTCATCGCGACATGACCTGACGCCAGCGGATCGCGCCAGACCGCGAACAGATGGGTCAGCGGATTGAGCCGCATCACCGTGGAGCCGCGATCGATCATCTCGGGCGTCCAGATGATCGGCGAGGCCAGGAATGCCAGCGTCAGCGAGGACTCGATGATCGGCTTGATGTCGCGGTAGCGGGTCGCCAGCGCGCCGAGCACGAGGCTCACGCCGAGGGCAGCGATGACGAACAGGAAGAGGCCGGGCAAGGCGGCGACCGCACCACCGACGTCCCTCGGCGTCAGCGCGAGCCACAGGACCAGCGGCACCACCGCGTTGTGGACCGCGAACAGCGCCTGGCGGAAGGTACATTGCAGCAGGAAGATCACCGGCGGCAGCGCGCGATCCTTGATCAGGCTGGCCGAGCCCTGCAGCGCGGTGGTGGCGTCGAGCACGACGCTGTTGAGGAAGGTCCAGGCGGTGAGGCTCGCCGCCAGCATCGGCAGCCGCGCCACTGCGCTGGCGTTGGAGAGATGGCCGATGACCGAGCCGAGCACGGCCACCATGATCGCCATCTGGATCGACATCCAGAAGGGTCCAAGGAGGGAGCGGACGTAGCGATGGCGTACGTCAGACCAGGCCAGCGCGGCGGCGATCTGGATCGCGCCGACGAAACCGGCCGTTTGGGGACGCGGGGCTGGGGCTAATGACCCTGCGTCCTTTGCGGTGGCCTCTTCGGAAACGACCTTGCGGTACACCGTCTCCACTCCCTCCTTGAAGGCTGTTGTCGAGTATTTCGTCAGTGCGCGATGCCGCGCGGCCTGCCCCATGCGGCGGCGCCGCTCCGGATCGTTGATCAGCGTCTCGATGGCGTCGGCAAGCGCGGTGGGATCGCCGGGCGGCACCGTGATGGCCTCGAGGCCGTCGCGGGCGACATGGGGGACGCCGGTGTCGAGCGCGGTGTTGACGATCGGACGGCTCGCCGCCATCGCCTCGAGCTGGGCCAGCCCGAAGGTTTCCGCATTGGTCACCGACGGCATCACGAAGACGTCGGCGATGCGCAGCAGCTTGACGCGTTCGCTCTCGGACACCGAGCCGAGCAGGCGGACGCGGTCCTGCAAGCCGTAGTCGCGGATCAGCTGCTCGAGATGGTCGCGCTCGCGGCCCTCGCCGACGATCCAGACCTCGAAATTGCGGGCGTGGGCCGATCGCACCAGGACGTCGAAGCCCTTGTAAGGCACCAGCCGGCCGCAGGCGAGCACGAGGCGGCCGCGGACGTTGACGTCGTCGCTGTGCGCGGCAGGCCGGTCGTATTTCTCGACATCGACGCCGAACGGAACGGCGTGGCACTTGTCGGAAAATTCCTGCAGCAGCGGTGTGGTTTCGATCAGCACCGGATCGGAGACGATGATCGCGGACGCCCGCCGCAAGGTTCGCCGCATCATCGGCTCGACCAGGAAGCGCAATGCCGCGTGCGAGACGATGTCGGCGTGCCAGTGCACGACCAGCGGACGGGTGCGGCCGAGCCCGAATGCGAACACGAGGTCGGCGAGCGGGAAGGGCGCGTGCAGCGCCAGCAGATCGTGTTCGGCGATGCGGCGCCACAGCCGCCACGGATAGGTCGGCGCGGCCGGCAGCGACAGCACGTCGCCGAACGAATGCACGCGCTCGACGGCCACGTCATTGACCACGATCTGCCGCTCGCCGCCGGAGCGCGAGCAGACCAGCACGGCGGCGTTGAACGTGTCCTTCAACCCGGCGCAGATGTCGCGGATCACGGTCAGCGTGCCGCCGAACAGGTCGGGGTAGTAGACCTTGAAGATGTGCAGCACCGACGGACGCCGGGCCGGCTGCTGGTTGAGAACCATCATGGGCGGCTCGATCCGGATCATGCTGCGTACAGGGCGACGACGAACGGCAGCGCCAGCGCGGTGAAGAACACCGCCGAACGCAGCAGTGCCGGAAACACCGGCTCGATCGGACCGCAGGCCGCCCGCGGCGTGAACGAGAATGCCTGCGGCGTGAAGCAGAACGGCGCCTGCGCGGTGAAACGGGGGGTGATGGCGGCGAACCGAGCGGATTCGGGGTCGCGGGCCGAACGAAGAGACATTGCGTCGGATTCCCTGCTGAATGGATTTCTGGATATGTGGGAAAATTTCACACGTCAATGGCGTCGGGGACTAAAATGTGGGATTATGTCCCACGTAAGGCGGTGGACAACTTTTTTGGGAGGAGGGAATTGAGGGAATTCGGAACGCATGATGGCGCGCGGTCGCGCCGCGACTGCGCGGGCGATCGGGCGAATGCGGGAGTTGCTGGCGGAGCCGTCAGGCCGGCTCGGCGGAGCTGCGTTCGGTCGGCTGCTGCAATTGGCGCCTGATGGCCGGGATGTCGAAATGGATCCGCTCGGGCAGCATTGCGGCCGCCGGCCGCTGCAAATCCTGCTCGATGACGACACGCTTGCCGCCATCCGATGTCAGCGCGATCGAGATCGAATTTGCGCGCGGCTCTGTGATGAGGCCGGCATGCGCGCGGCTTGCATATTCGCCGGCGCGCAGACCGCCGAAGCCGAACGCGAGCAGGCGGCCATAGATGTACAGCGCCAGCAGGTCGGTTTCGTCGAAGCGGCGCGGCGTTCCGGGCACCACGCCCGGCAGGCAGGGATAGCCGCCCGCCATCACTGTCGACACGAACTCCTCGTAAGGAACCTGGGCGATCCGGCAGGCTTCCGCGATCGCAAGGTCGAATCGGGGTGATGTCATGGAGCGGTCCGTATTGGCGGCTGTGCCGGGCCACCGTGACAGCCGCGCCCGCCAGCGGGCGTTGTGTCCGGAGGTGACTTTCCCATAAGTGGGAAAATGTCACACGTCAAGTGAGGTGGGATTGTATCCCACGCAGGGGACGGGTAAAAGTTAAGCATGAATGCCAAGGCCCCGAAGTCGAAGGTGGGATCGCCTGCGCCGATCGCCGCAGCGAATCTGCACGCGCCGCTCGCGCGGATGCTGCGCCCGCTGGTGCGGCTTTGCATCCGCGGCGGCATGACCTTCCCGGCGCTGACCCAGCTGCTGCGCGAGCTCTATGTCAATGTCGCCGAACACGACTTCGCGCTCGAGGGCAAGGAGCAGACCGACAGCCGCGTCAGCCTGCTGACCGGCATCCACCGCAAGGAGGTGGCGCGGCTGCGCGGCGCGGGTGCGCCGGTCAACGCGGTGCCGGCGACGCTGTCGCGTACCAGCGCGATCATCGCGCGCTGGCTGGCCGCGCCCGAGTTCACCGACGCGAAGGGCGATCCGCTGCCGTTGCCGCGTACCGCAGATGGCGGCGCACCGTCGTTCGAGACGCTGGTCGAATCGATCACGAAGGACGTGCGGCCGCGCGCGGTGCTGGACGAATGGCTCGACCGCAAACTCGTCACCATCAATGACCGCGACCAGATCATGCTGGTCGAAGAGGCGTTCGTGCCGCATGGCGACGACGACCGCAAATGGCACTATCTCGGCCGCAATCTGCACGACCATGTCGCAGCCGCCGAGATGAACGTGTCCTCCGCGGCACCGCGCTTCCTCGAACGCGCGGTGCATTACGACGGACTGTCGGCCAAGCTCGCCAAGCGGCTCGAGGGCCGCTCGCGCGAACTTGCGATGGAGGCGCTGAAGGTCGCCAACCGCGAGGCCAACCGTGCTTTGGCCAAGGACAAGGGTGGCGACTACCGCTGGAATTTCGGCATCTACATCTATCGCGAGGGACCGGACGGTCCCGTCGATGACGATTCAGACGAAAGCGGCGCGACATGAGCGGCCCCATCATCTCGCGCCGCGCGCTGCTCGCCGCGTTCTGGCTCGCCGGCACGTCGCTCGCGGGTGCTCAGGTCAAGAAGCGTGGCAACGATCAGGGCATCGGCGGCACCGGGATCACCGGCTCCGACCAGGGCATCGGCGGCACCGGCATCGTCGGCGTGATCCAGCGGTTCGGCTCGATCTATGTGAATGGCGAGCGCGTCGCCTATGCGGCTGACGTGCCGGTTCGGATTGATGGCGAGGCGGCGAGCGCCAAGGCGCTGCGGATAGGGCAGCTCGCGCGCGTGGTGGCCGAGCGCGATGCCGGCGGCACGCTGTCGACCAAGCGCATCGACGTGGCGAGCGAAGTGACCGGACCGGTGGAGCAGATGAAATCGGGCGAGCTGACGGTGCTCGGCCAGAAGGTCGCCTGGAGCGGCCGCGACAGCTGGCTGAAGGTCGGAACACATGTTGCCGTGTTCGGGCTGCGTCGCACCGACGGTCTCGTCGTCGCGAGTCTGGTGCAGGAGCGTCATGACGCCGTGATGCGCGTCGCCGGGCCGCTCGAGCACGATCGCGCAGGGACTTTAAGGATCGGCGAGCTCAAGCTCAGCGGCGTCGACGCGGCGCTGGCCGGCCAGCGCGTACAGGCCGAGGGCCATGTCGCGCAGGGCGTGATGCAGGTCTCGCGCAGCCGCGCCGACGACTTCTCCGATCTTGCCGGCGCGAAGCGGCTGCTCATCGAGGCCTATGTGCGGCGGGTCGGCAATGATCTGCAGCTCGGCTCCGGCTTTGTCGCACGCGACCACTCGCGGTTTGCGCCGGCGGCCGATACGCGCGTGGTCGTCAACGCCCAGCTGACGGGCACCCGCGAGCTGCGCGTCGAATCGGTGCAATCGATTGCCAAGTTCCCGGGCTCGTCGGTGAGGAGCCCCGGCACGCCGGGCCGCGGCTCGGGTGGCGGCGGCTCCGGGCCGGGAGGTGGATCCGGACCAGGCGGACGGGGTGGTCCCGGTGGCGGCCCGGGTGGCGGGCCCGGCGGAGGGCCGTCCGGACCATCAGGCGGACTGCCGCCTGGCGGCGGCGGCGGTCCTGCACCTGATCCGCTGAGTGGCGGAACGACTGGTCCTGGCCCCGGCGGCTTTGGCTCGCCCGGCGGACCGTTTGGTCCCGGTGGCGGCGGTGGCCCGTTCGGGCCGGGCGGCGGATTCGGCGGTGGCGGGTTCGGTGGCGGCGGGCCGGGTGGCGGCATGGGCGGCGGCGGCCGCCGCTGAAGCACAACGAAATCGGCGCAAGCGAGACGCTTGCGCCGATGTTCAGATCGATGGTCGTGGGATTGAGCTAGCCCGCGCTGAGCCGGATGCCGGCGCGGAGGAAGCGCTGCGGATCGACCGCTTCGCCGTCGATGCGGGTTTCGTAGTGCAGGTGCGGACCGGTGGAACGGCCGGTCGACCCGACCGCGCCGATCACCTGGCCGATCTTGACGTATTCGCCGACCTTGACGCCGATCTCGGAGAGATGGCCGTAGCGGGTCGAAAGGCCATTGCCGTGGTCGACCTCGACCATGCGGCCATAGCCGCCGGCCCAGCCCGCCGAAACCACCTTGCCGTTGGCGGTGACGCGTACCGGGTCGCCCTGCGCGGCGCGGAAGTCGAGGCCGGTGTGCATTGCCGGCCGGCCGAGGAAGGGATCGCTGCGAACGCCGAAGCCGCTGGTGAACTCGACCTCGCCGACCACAGGCTTGCGGTAAGGCACCAGCGCCAATGTCTGGTTCAGGCGCTGCATCTGCGCGCGGTTGATGTTGATGCGGTAGAGCTGGCGCTCGAACGCGCCGGCGTCGGGCGCGAGCTTCACCGGCACATATGGGCCGCCCATGCCGGAGCGCGGCACAGCGGCTTCGAGCTGCGACATGTTGAGGCCGAGATCAGAGATCACGCCGCGCATCCGGCGCACCCGCGATTCGATGCCGTCCTCGACCGAGGAGAGCGCGGCGACCTGGCGGCGCTCGACCTGGTCAAGCGAGGTCTGCAGACGGACCAGGACGTTGTCGACGCCCTGGGCCTTGGCGAACTGGTTCGGCTGCGCCTTGGCGATCAGCGGGGCGCGCGATTCCAGCCGCGCCTCGCGATCCGGCGGCGCCACGAAGATCACGGTGTCGCTGATCGGGGAGGGCTTTGGCGTGCCGGATGACGGCGCCGCCTCGGCGCGGCCCTGCGGCTTTATCGAACCGGTCGAGGTGGCATCGGGCATCGCCCCGAGCGCGGTGGCGCGCGATTCCAGCGTCGACTGCCGCTTCATGATCTGGTCGAGCTTCTGGTCGAACTGCTCCTGGTCGAGCAACTGGCGGCTGGTGGTGCGATCTACCTTGGCGCGCAGCTCGGAGATGCGGTCCTCATAGGCGTATTGCATCTCGGCCTGGCGCGCGATCAGCCGGGTCAGGACGTCGTCACGGAACGCAAAATAGGTCGCGGTCGCCGCCGACCACATGCCGAGCAGGACCACGGTGCCGACCGCGATCCAGAACACGACCGGCCCGAACCGGACCTGCTTGCCGGCATGGACCAGGGTATAGCCCTCGCCTGAGGCCGCCGCCGGTGCGGCGTGATGGGCGGCCGAACGGCGCGCCGGTGCGCGGCCATGGTCCTGGGGATGATGGTGTTTCTGGTATTCCTGGTGATGACCGGACCGGCTCGACATCGGTACTCCCGCGGCCGGTCGGACCAAGCTCCGTACGGCTAATTTGCGGGGCCGATTTGAGCCCGCCATGGTTAATTTTCAGGAAACGGAACCCCTTCCGTCAGAGCGACCGGGCGGCCTCCAATACCGCTTCGGCATGGCCGTCGACCTTCACATGGCGCCATATTCGGGCGACTTTTCCACTGGAATCGACCAGAACCGTGGTGCGAATAATCCCCATGAAGGTCCTGCCATACATGGATTTTTCGCCCCAGGCACCGTACGCCTCCAGCATCTGATGGGCGCTATCCGAGACCAGCGGCACTGATAGCTGGTGTTTGTTTCGAAATGACTCCTGCGCCTTAACCGTATCGGCTGAAATGCCGACCACCTCGGTACCGGCAGCAACGAACTCGCCCTTGAGCCGGGTGAAGTCGATCGCCTCCCTGGTGCAGCCGGGGGTGTCGGCGCGGGGATAGAAGAACAGCACCAGCTTCTTGCCGGCGAAATCCTTCAGCGAAACGCTGCCCCCGCCATCGCGCGGCAGGTCGAAGCCAGGCGCCGCGGCACCCTCGGCAAGTGTGACAGCGGGCGACTTGGTCACGGTCGGGCCCGGCTCCGGCTTTAACGGTTTCGATGCAGCCTTGTGCGAGGCTTTGCCTTGAACACCCGCTGCGGACTTGGCCTTTGGCTTCGTTGTCTTGGTGGCCTTCTTGTTGGCTCTCTTGGCCACAGGCTTTTTCGCAACCGTTGTGCGGGTTTTCGTCGCGGACTTCCCAGTGCTTGCGCTTGCGGCGCGCGCAACCTTTGTTGCGACCCGCTTTCCGGTTGTGTTGGAGGATTTCTTGCGCGTTTTCTTGGACATACGCCTTCCTTTCGTCGCTTTCCGAAGCTCAACCATTGGGGTATTGCGGGTCTTATTCGCAGTGGCCGGATTCGCGTCGGCCGCTGGGCAAGTTTGATGGCCGCGGAGTATGGTGACAAGGAATTCGACGCGTAACCCGTCCGCTTGCTGAATTGGCTTTTTGATTGGTTGGTTTGGTCCGTTCTGGGGGCCATCGGCGAGTAACATGATTAGGCGAGGATAGGCGGCGATGCCGGCACGGGAGCGCTCGATACGAATCGACGGGCGCCCCGATGACGGCGAGCAGCTTCGCCGTCAGCACCGAGAGGCAATGGCAAGGAACACGTCGCCGCAGGGTCCAAATCCGCGCGCCGGGTCTGACTTCTCGCAATGGGAAGACGACGCCGCGTGGGACGAGCAGGATGAGGCGGCGGGCAACCGTGCGCGGCAATTGCTGTCGCGTTCCAACACCAATCTGCATCGCTTCACCGATTTCTGCTCCGGCATGCAGCGCTGGCTGCATGGCGAGCGCTGGATCCGTCGCATCGGATTGGTTCTCGTGGTCTTGGTCGTGCTTTTCACGACCTGTTTCGGCGCATTGTGGTGGCGGCTCGGCGCCGGTCCGATCAATCTCGATCTGGCGACGCCGTGGCTGGCCGCGGCGATCGAGGAGAATATCGGCCACGGCAACACGGTCGAGGTCGGCGGAACGCAGATCGAGCGCGCCGGCCGGGTCAGGATCGCGGTGCGCATCCGCGACATCATCGTGCGCGACCGCGACCACGCGGTGGTTGCCAGCGCGCCGAAAGCCGAAGTGCGGTTGTCGGGGACGGCCCTGCTGATGGGCCAGTTGCGGGCGGAGAGCCTCAATCTGGTCGACGCGGAACTGTCGGTCCGCATCACGCCCGATGGCAATGTGACCGTGTCCGCCGGCGACACCGCAAAACCGCTGGCGACCGGCGTCGCCTCCAAGCGCGAGGCGGGCCTGCCGCCGACATTCCCGCGTCCGGCGCCCGCAGCGCCGCCGCCGGCTGCCTCGCCGCCGGTTGCTTCCGAGCCCTCGGCGGCCGCGCCGGATTCGGCCCAGAGCGGGCTGCTGGCTGGTCTCGACTGGCTCGACAGCCTCAGCATGACCGGCCTCGACGGTCAGAACCTCAACGAGATCGGTCTGAAGAACGGCAATCTGGTCGTCGACGACCAGCAGCGCGGCAACAAATGGAGCTTCGAGAATATCAGCCTGAGCCTGCGGCGCCCGAGCGGCGGCGGCGTTGCGCTCAGCTTTGGCGAGGAGGGCGCAAAGCCCTGGTCGGTGCGCGTCCTGGTCGGACCGCAGCAGAACGGCGTGCGCTCGGTCGACATCAAGGCCGACAAGGTGTCCACCCGGAACATCCTGCTCGCGATGCGGACCAAGGATCTCACCTACACCGCCGACCTGCCGCTGTCGGGCGAGATGAAGGGCGAGCTCGGCCGCGACGGGCTGCCGACCTATTTCCGCGGCAAGATCAATGTCGGCGCCGGCAACATCATCGACACCGATACGCCGGACTACCCGATGCCGGTCGATTCGGCCGAGATGAGCGTCGAGTGGGATTCGGGGCGGCGGGTGCTGCTGGCGCCGATCAAGATCGTCTCGGGCGCCAACCGCATCACGCTGCTCGGGCATCTTGAGCCGCCCAACGATAATGTCACCGACTGGCAGGCGGGACTGTCCGGCGGCACCATCGTGCTCGCCGGCGCCGACAAGAACGAACCGCCGCTGATCTTCAATCGCATCAACATCGGCTTCCGCTTCGACACCGAGAAGAAGCGGGTGCTGCTGACCCAGGCCGACATCTCTAACGGCGAGATCGGCGTCGCCGGCACCGGCAGCATCGACTATTCCGGCGAGCCGCGGCTGCAGCTCGGATTCGCCGGCACGCCGATGTCGGCGTCCGCCCTGAAGCGGATGTGGCCGGTCATCATCGTGCCCGAAGTGCGCGAATGGGTGATCGAGCGGATCGACCGCGGTACGCTCCAGCGCATCGATGTCGGCGTCAATTCGCCGGTGCATAACCTGTCGCGCAAGGGACCGCCGATCCCGGATGACGGTCTCTCGGTCAATATCGTTGCGTCCGGCGTCACGGTGCGCCCGGTGGATCAGATGCCCGCGGTGCATGATGCTGATCTGAAGGCGAGGGTGACCGGCCGCACCGCGACCGTGACCATCAACCAGGGCATCGCCGACACGCCGGCGGGCCGCAAGATCACGCTGTCGGATTTCACCTTCGAGGTGCCGGACATGGCGCCGAAGCCGTCGCCGTCGAAGGTCAAGTTCCGGGTCGACTGTCCGGTGCCGGCCGCCGCCGAGATCCTCGCATCCGACCGGCTCAGCGACCTCTCCGGTCCGCCGATCGATCCCAACGCCAGCAAGGGCAACGTCACGGCGACGATCAGTCTCGGCATGCCGGTGAAGGGCGAGCTCACCAAGGCCGACACGATGTACTCGGTCGCGGCCGACATCACCGGCGTTGCCGTCGACAAGCTGGTGATGAACCAGAAGCTCGAGGCCAACACGCTGAAGCTGGTTGCCAGCAACGCCGGCTTCCAGGTCAAGGGCGACGTCAAGATCAACGGACAGGCGGCCTCGCTCGACTATCGCAAGCCGACCGACGGCGATGCCGACGTCAAGCTGCAGGCGACGCTTGACGATGCGAGCCGCGCGCGCCTCGGACTCGATCTCGGTCCTGCCGTGTCCGGTGCCATCCCGATCAAGCTGAACGGCAAGATCGGCAGCGGCGACAATCCCACCACCAAGATGGGCGTCGAAGCCGACCTGACCCAGCTCAAGCTCGACAACATCCTGCCCGGTTGGGTCAAGACGCAGGGCAGGGCCGGCAAGGCGACCTTCAACGTGGTGCCGAAGGGGCAGTCGACGCGGTTCGAGGACATCTCGATCGACGGCGCCGGCGTTTCGATCAAGGGCGCGCTCGAGGTCGACCAGAACGGCGATCTCATGAATGCGAACTTCCCGACCTACGCGCCGTCGGAAGGCGACAAGACATCGCTGCGCGCCGATCGCGGGCCCGACGGCGTTATCAAGGTGACGATGCGCGGCGACGTGTTCGATGGCCGCGGCTTCCTGAAGTCGGCGATCTCCGGCCGCGACAGCGATCCCAAGAGCAAGACCAAGACCACCGATTTCGATGTCGATCTGAAACTCGGCGCGGTGGCCGGCTTCAACGGCGAGGCGCTGCGCAGCGTCGACGCCAAGATCTCGCGCCGCAACGGGTTCTTCAAGGCATTCACGCTGAGCGGCAAGGTCGGCCGCGACACCCCCGTCTCGGTCGACATGCGCGGCCGCCAGCAGGGCCGCGAGGTGATCTATTTGCAAACCGGCGACGCCGGCGCGTTCCTGCGTTTCATCGACACCTATTCGAAGGTGGTCGGCGGCCAGCTCACGCTCGCGATGGAGCCGCCGATCCCCGAGCCGGGCCCGAGGGAAGGTCTTATCAACATCTCCGGCTTCTCGGTGAAGGGCGAAACCCAGCTCGATCGCGCCGTCGCAGGCGGGCCGGTCAGCACCCAGAACGGCATCGGATTTGACGCGTTGCGTGCCGAGTTCACCCGCCAGAGTGGTCAGCTTTCGATCCGCAACGGCGTGGTCAAGGGACCGAGCATCGGCGCGACCATCGAAGGCAGCATCGATTATGTCGGCAACCAGGTGCGGATGAACGGCACCTTCATTCCGATGTACGGCTTGAACAACATGTTCGGCCAGATCCCGTTCTTCGGGATCTTCCTCGGCGCCGGCAGCAATGAAGGCCTGATCGGCGTGACATATGAGGTGGTGGGAACGCCGAGCCAGCCGGTGCTGCGCGTCAACCCGATCTCCGCGCTGGCGCCCGGCCTGACCCGCAAGATCTTCGAGTTCAAGCAGTACGGTCCGAACGACCTGCCGACGACGAACAACTAGGCCGCGTGTGAGCGAAGCGGATGCCCGCCGCGCTTCGAGCTGGTGAAGAGAAATAAACCGCGCTGTGTCGAAGATCAGCTATCCAGCAGTGCCGCCAACCGATGTCGATCGATGATGCCCGGGGGCGGCGGTAATGGCTCGCCTTCCAGTTCGGCTAGTTTTGCGGCGACGCGCGGCCTCGCGATGACGTCCTGAGGCAGCGCAACGCACATTGCGATTTCAAGAATCCCGCGAAACACATCGGCGTCCTCGGATGCGGCGGCGAGCAGCCTGGCGGTGACTGGATTGGGCGCAGGCATTGCCAAGCCTTCGTCCAGCGCGTTCATCTCGGCAACCCTCGCGCGGTCCGCGGCGATCTGGTTTCGATAGTACGGGCCTACCTGGCGGTCGGTCTCCGCGTCGTAGTCCCGGGCGAATGCTTCGGGATTGTTGATGTGCCGGCGCGCGACATCGCGGAGCACCTGTGCGTGGAGCAAACCAACGCTCAGCCCCCGTCCGCCGGAGGGGTTGGTGCAGGCCCATGCGTCACCAACAGCGGCGAATCCCGTGACGACGGGCCGGCCGTCGACGACAAATCGCCGGTACCGATCGAGAACTCCCGCCATCAACAGGACGTCCGTCATGGGCTCTCCGTCCAGCCAATGGGCCTGAAGCGGGCACGCGGAAACGACGCGATGGAATGTGACGGGATCACGCAGGGCTCGCATCGCCTTGTTTTTCGACGAGGTATACAAGGTGACCGACCAAGTGTCGTTGTCTCCGTCCAGCGTCAGGATCGAGAACAGGCCCATCGGCGTAAGCGTGCTACCCATCCGGCGAGGCCGCTGCTGCCCCGAGAAATAGCGTCCGAAATAGACGAAGTTGCTATCTTCGGATTCTTCGATCGGACTGCGGCCACCTGCACCGAGAATCCATTCGCAGGCCGGGCTTCTCCGTCCCATGGCGTCGACGACCAGATCTGCACGAATCTCTTCGCCGGCCATCGTGCGGACCCCGGCAACGTGGGGCACGCCGGGGATGGCCGATGTGCCCGTGATCAATTCCCGAACCTTAGTTCCCCGACGGATGGTCACGTTCGGTGCTGCTTGCGCCATCGCGGCCACCACCCACTCAACCGTGGGCCTGCGGCCGGCGACGCAGCGCATCGCTTCATCGCCCGGACGCGGCGCCCGGTCGGGGATGGTCGGGGGAAGGAATTGACCGTCGAGATAATCCACCCAGACGCAACCGGCGCGAAGCAGGCCTTCCGTCAATCCAGGCAATTCTCGATCGCTGACCATTCGAAATCGCGAATGGAGACTGTGGGGTTGTCTGAACTGGGCAACTCCCGGGCGTTGCCACGAGTGCCATCCCTCGACAGAGGTCGAAGGGTGATCTTCGGGATCGGCCTCCAGCACTGTGACGCGGTGGCCGTCGCGGCCGAGCATCATCGCAGCGCACAATCCGATCAAGCCGCCACCGCAAACCAGGATTCTGCTCATCTATTCCCCCGCCGCCATGGATGGCTCCAGAGCGCGGGGCGAGCCAAATGCCCACCTTGGCAACTAGCAAGCGGCAGTGATTTTGCCTTTCAGAAAGCCTTGATTTTCGCTTGAGAAGCTTGTGATTTGTACGCGAGCCAAGCTCGGCCCCGAGGAGCCTGATGCGCTTCAAGTTCAGCGATTACGTTCTGGATGCAGGGCGGCGCGAGCTGCAATGCGGCGTTCAAACGATTACGGTCGAACCGCAGGTCTTCGATCTGCTTCTGCACCTCATCCAGCACCGTGATCAGGTGGTTTCCAAAGATGATCTCGTGACCTCGGTTTGGCGCGGCCGGATCGTCTCCGACTCGACGATAGCCAGCCGGATCAACGCGGCTCGCCGCGCTATCGGAGATGACGGCATCAACCAGCGATATATTCGGACAGCTGCGCGGCG
Source organism: Bradyrhizobium sp. UFLA03-84 (assembly GCF_002289535.1). NCBI lineage: Bacteria > Pseudomonadati > Pseudomonadota > Alphaproteobacteria > Hyphomicrobiales > Nitrobacteraceae > Bradyrhizobium > Bradyrhizobium sp. UFLA03-84. Next base: position 1,090,570 of record NZ_NSJY01000014.1, read on the forward strand.
GGGAATCCGCTTCGTCGGTGAAGTGGAGCAGGAGGAAGCACGACCGGTCGAACATATCTCATCCCGTTTCCCAAAGGGGGCGGCGGGGCCGCCCAAGGAACTCGGGTTACGCGAGGAGATTACGTTCTGCGAAGCGCCTGACGGGGTCCATCTCGCCGTAGCGAGCGTTGGCCAAGGCTCTCCGATCGTAAAGACGGCGAATTGGCTGACCCATATCGAGCATGACTGGCAAATAGAGGTTTCGAGTCCGCTCCACGCTCAATTGGCTGCTCGGCACAAGCTGGTTCGATACGATCAGCGCGGTAACGGCTTGTCCGATTGGCGCGTCGCCGACTTTTCGTTTGCGGCCCTCGTGCATGACCTTGAGACGGTCGTCGATGCGCTGTCGCTCGAGCGCTTTGCCATGTTCGGTATATCGCAGGGCGCTGCAGTTGCCATCGCATATGCCGCGCGACATCCCGACCGTGTGTCCCGCCTCGTCTTGCACGGTGGATATGTGCGCGGTTTCCGCAAACGGGGCGCTCCGGACCAGATTGCCCGCTGCGAAGCTCTCGCGACTCTGATCCGGGAAGGGTGGGGCAAGGATACCCCTGCATTCCGTCAGGTCTTTACCTCGCTGGTGCATCCAAACGCGACGCAGGAGCAAATGCGCGACTTCAACGAGGTGCAGCGCATATCGACATCACCGGAGAACGCTGCGTCGCTGTTCCTGGCCTTTGGCGACATCGACGTCTCCGATGCGCTGCATCAGATCGCGGCGCCGACGCTCGTCATGCACAGCCGCGACGATGCGTTGGTTCCGTTCGATCAAGGTCTGGCACTCGCGCACGCTATTCCAAGCGCGCGGTTCGTTCCGATTGAGAGCCGCAATCATATTTTGCTTCCAGACGAGCCGGCATGGTCTGTCTTTGTCGCCGAGATATGCGACTTCCTTGATGAAAAACCCCGAGATGCTAGCGCCGTAGCGCCGGCACCACCCGGAGCGGGATCAGGCCGAGCACGATACTGACGAGCGAGAAGACGATCAGCGGATTGTAACTGTGGAGCCAGTCCTGGGTCAGGCCGCCGCCTCATGAGCCGGGGCCGGAACCGAGACCGCTGCCGATCATGATGGTGCCGTAGTGGGAACGCCGAGCCAGCCGATGCTGCGCGTCAACCCGATCTCCGCGCTTTTGCGCCCGGCCTGACGCGAAAGATCCTCGAGTTCAAGCAATACGGCCCGAACGACCTGCCGACGACGAACAACTAGGATACGCACTCATTGAGGCGCAGCCAGAACTGACCAGCCGCGCCGGCAAACGGCGCCGGTGGCGTGAAGGGCATCGCAACTGCCCGGTCACGCGAGAAAATAGCATTGCGTGGGCGCTCGAGTTCGGCGCGCCCATGTGACGGTTGGTTTGGTCGGATTACTTGTAGTAACCGACGCCGCATCCGAGGCCGGCGACCGCGGTGACGAAGCTCGCCTTCGGCACCCATGTCTTGTCGGCACCGGCCTTGGGCGACATGTAGCTGACCTCGCTGACCTGGCCCTCTTTTGCCGCGTCATAGAGCCTTGGGCCATACACATCGCCCGTGGGGTCCTTGAATGTCCTTGCATCCTTGCCGAGCAACCCCTTGACGTTGGGATTGCCGATCGCGACGAGGAGTGCGTCGCTCAGATTGAAGCAGAAGGGATAGAGGTCACCCACAAGGAAGCCATTTTCCCCCTTGTTGATCGCATCCAGCGTCTTGGCCTTATCGGCCTTGATGGCTGCTACCGTCTTTTCAAGCATGGCCTTGGCGTCCGACGCAGTGCCTTGCGCGAATGCCGTCGTGGAGAACAAGACAGCCATGGCGCCCAGCGCGCCAATTACGAGTTTGCGAAACATGGATATTCCTCCGTGGTCGTCGAGGAATTTGCAATTGTCATGCACCGTACGCAGGCCCGCAGGGATCATCATATTCAAACATTGCCCCAATTGACCAGCCTGCTCGCGACCGCCGACGAGCTGACAAAGAGAGGCGGGCGGCCATTTCCGGATGCGGCCCATCGCGACATATGACGCTGTCGCACGAACTCGGCCGCGACAGCGGCTGCGATATCAGCTGCGAGCCGGCGAGCCCTTTCCGGAAACGACGATCGCCCGGACGACAAGTGCGATGCGTTCGCCGCGCGCGCTCGGCCGGTTTCGGCCCGAACGTTCGAGTGCCGCGAGCCCGTGAAGGGCTGCCCAGAACGTCTCGGTGGCGAGCGCTGCGTCGTCGCAGAACGGCGCGACAACGGCCGCCAGGGCTTCGAAAGCGGCGCGCAATTCCGGTCTGGTTCCGGCTTCGGCGAACCGCAAATCCGTCGGCAGGATGAACATCGCGTCGTAGAGGGCAGGGCGACCCAGCGCAAAGGTGAGATAGGCCGTGGCGACATTCTTGAGCGCGTTCCGTCGTCCCTTGGATTTGCTTGCCGCCTCCAGGAGAACGGCTCTGAGCTCCTGAAAACCGTCGACCGCAACGGCCGCAACGATCGCGTCCCTGTTCGCGAAATGTGAGTAGAGCACGGGCTGGCTATATTCGATCTCGTCGGCCAGGCGGCGGACCGTAACGGCATCCCATCCCTCACGCTCGGCGATCACGCGCGCCGCCGCGACGATCCGATGCTCTCGCTCGGCCCGTTCCCTGCCTTTCCGCTCGGCGGTTCCCAATCTTTGATCTCCCGGATCCGGAGGGCCCACAAACGCCAACCTACCATACCGGCGCTTGACAATCTAGCAATGCTAGATATTTTCTAGCGATGCTAGATTTTCTGGTTTGTCTGTGGAGGCTGCAATGCACTGGCTTGCGATCGGACTGGCACTGCTCGTGGCCTTCGCGATTATCGCGATCGGCGCGCTCTATGTTGTGAACCCAAGGGCCGCGACCCGCAGTTTCGGCCTGCCGCTTCCTGAAGACGGCGGCAACATCACCTGGTGGCTTCGTCTCAAGGGCGTGCGCGATATCGCATCGGGATTGGCTGTGCTGGCGCTGATGGCGTGGGGCCCTCCAGGTGCCGTCGGCATCGTCCTGCTTGTGGAAGCCGTCATCCCCGTCGGGGACATGCTGGTCATTCTTGCAGCGAAAGGCTCCACCGGAAGCGCCGTCGGCATGCACGGTGTCACGGCAGTGCTGATGGTGTTGGCGGCCATGCCGCTCATGATCGGTGTGCGTTGAGATGGTGCACGCCGTTTCGATCTGGCTTCTGGTCGCCGGCTTCCTTGGCGCGGGCGTCTTCAACGCGATCGGCACGGCCGGGACGCAAAGCGATTTCGCGCGATGGGGCTACCCGCGCTGGTGGGGACGCCTGACTGGCGGACTGGAGATCATGGGTGCCGTCCTGATTGCGCTGCCTGTCAGTCGCAGTGTTGGATTGGCGCTGGGGGCGGTGATCATCGTGGTTGCGGTCGTGACCGTTCTGCGTCACCGCGATTTTTCGCACCTTGTGCCACTTGGCGTCTTCGCCGCCTTGATCGCCGTTGCCGGGGGCGCGTCCTGAGTGTTGTCCGCGAGGCGATCGGCCGTCAGCGCCGAAGCGCGGGCACCACCAGGAACGGGATCAGGCCGAGCACGACGTTGACGAGCGCGAAGGCGATCAGCGGGTTGTAGCTGTGGGTCCAGTCGTGGATCAGGCCGCCACCCCATGAGCCGAGGCCGGAGCCGAGACCGCTCCCGATCATGATCGTTCCATAGATCGTGCCGACGCGCTCGCCGCGGAAGATCTTCAGCGCGGTCGCCGTGATCAGCGGGCCGCGCGAGCCGATCATGCTGCCGAAGCAGACGATGAAGCCGGTCAGCAGCCAGTAGTTCGGATACCATTGCAGCAGCCAGAGCAGGATGATGCCTGCTATCGAGACGCCGTAGCTGAACAGCACCGACGGCCTGCGGCCGATGATGCCGTCGAGGGTCGACACGCCGAGCATGCCGACGAACAGCGCGACGCCGGAGAAGCCCCAGGCGGTGGCCGCCTGCAGCGGCGGGAACCCGACATCGATCAGATAGGCGACGATCTGCGCCGTCAGCGCGTACATCGCGACCGCGGTGAAGAAGAAGGTCGAGAACAGCGCCCAGAAGGCGTGATGGCGCATCGCGCGCAGCAACGTCCAGCCTTCATCGGCCAGATTGCTCTCGGTCTTCTTCACGATATGCGGCGAGCCGCCGGCGAGCAGCCGCCACGGCAAAAGAACCAGCGGAGCAAGCAGGCAGAGCGCACCGATGCCGAACACCTGATAGGCCTCGCGCCAACCGATCCGGTCGATCAGCACCTGCGACAGCGGCAGCAGCAGCAGGAGGCCGGCGCCGGTCGCGGAATACATCACGGCCATCGCGGTCGTCAGCCGCGGCCCGAACCAGCGGCCGAGCAGGATCGAGTTCGAGACGTTGCCGATCAGCGCGGTCCCGAAACCGACGCAGAGCCCGACGCTGAGCTGGAATTGCCAGAGCTGCTCGGCGCGCGAGGCGACGAGGAAGGCGCAACCGAGCAGCGACAGGCCGAGCGCATAGACCAGGCGCGGGCCGGAGCGGTCGAACAAGCGTCCGACCAGCGGCGCAGTGAGGCCGCTGGCAAGCCAGGTCAGCGAATAGACCGATACAACAGAGGCGCGATCCCAACCGAAATTTTCCGAGATCGGCTTCAGGAACACCGTGAAGCTGTCGCTGAGACCGCGCCCGAGCACCGACAGCACGAAGCAGAGTGCGAGCACGTTCAGCGCCGTGCGTGACTGTTTAGCTGGCGCGGCAAGCACGTCGTTCGGAAGCGTGGTCTGGTCCATCGGAAAGATGGGAGCGCGCTTTCCGCACTCCCGACAACCGACAAAAGCGAATGCGCCTATGCAGGCTTCAGCAGGACGTGGCGCTTCTTGCCGAGCGACAGCTTCACCACGCCTTCCGGCGTCAGATTGGCCGGCGTCAGCAGCATCTTCTCATCGGTGACCGAAGCGTCGTTGACGCGCAGGCCGCCGCCCTTGATCTGCCGGCGCGCTTCGCCGTTCGAGGCGACGAGCTCGGCCTTGACGAAGGCAGCGAGCACGCCGACGCCGGCTTCAAACTCGCCGCGCGGAATTTCCACCGTCGGCAAGGTTTCGGCCAGCGCACCTTCCTCGAAGGTGCGGCGCGCGGTCTCGGCGGCCTCAACGGCTGCGTCGCGGCCGTGGAGCAGGGCGGTCGCCTCGGTCGCCAGCACCTTCTTGGCTTCGTTGATCTCGCCGCCCGCGAGCGCCGCGAGCTTGTTGATCTCGCTGATCGGCAGGATGGTGAACAGCTTAAGGAACTTGACGACGTCGGCGTCCTCGACGTTGCGCCAGTACTGCCAGAAGTCGTACGGCGAGAACTGGTCGGCGTTGAGCCATACCGCGCCCTTCGCGGTCTTGCCCATCTTGTCGCCGGAGGCGGTGGTCAGCAGCGGCGTGGTCAGCGCGAACAGTTGCGGCGTGCCCATGCGGCGGCCGAGATCGACGCCGTTGACGATGTTGCCCCACTGGTCGGAGCCGCCCATCTGCAACCGGCAGCCGGCGCGGCGCGACAGCTCGACGAAGTCGTAGGCCTGGCAGACCATGTAGTTGAACTCGATGAAGCTCATCTCCTGCTCGCGCTCGAGCCGGAGCCGCACCGAATCCATCGTCAGCATGCGGTTGACCGAGAAGTGCCGGCCGATGTCGCGCAGCATCTCGATCCAGTTCAGCTTGGTCAGCCACTCGGCGTTGTCGAGCATGATGGCGTCGGACTTGCCGTCGCCATAGCGCAGCACCTTGGCGAACACGCCGCGGATCGAAGCCTTGTTGGCTTCGATCTCGGCGACCGTACGCATCGCGCGCGTCTCGTCCTTGCCGGAGGGGTCGCCGACCATCGTGGTGCCGCCGCCCATCAGCGTGATCGGCTTGTTGCCGCTCTGCTGCAGCCAGTACAGCATCATCATCGTCAGGAAGTTGCCGATGTGCAGCGACGGCGCGGTGCAGTCATAGCCGACATAGGCGGTGGCCTCGCCCTTCGCGGCCAGCGCGTCGAGGCCCTCGAAATCGGAGCACTGGTGAACGAAGCCGCGTTCCTGTAGAGTGTTCAGGAAATCCGATTTAAATGCAGTCATTTGTCGGCGAGCCAGATCATTCTTGTTTTACGGTTTTTGCATCTATTTGCGGAACCCTGATGCTTGAGGCTGCCGCAGGCGGACGCGCAGTGGCATTATAGGATGTACTTGTTTGAGACAAGCCGGGGGTTCCCGGCTGGGGCGCTTCTACAATGATGTTAACGGCACTCGGTCTGATGAGCGGGACCTCGCTCGACGGGGTCGACGTGGCACTGATCGAGACCGACGGCCGGCAGATCAAGGCCTTCGGACCTTCGGGCTATCGTCCCTATAGCGAGGGCGAACGCAGCCTGCTGCGCCAGGCGCTGACCGAGGCCGTTCATCTGTCGCAACGCGATGCCCGACCGGGGATCCTGCGGCAGGCCGAGCAGGCCGTCACCACAGCCCACGCCGAGGCGGTCGCCGCCTTCACGGCGCAGAACCGGATCTCGGCGCAGGAGATCGACATCGTCGGGTTCCATGGCCAGACCGTGCTGCATCGCCCCGAGCGGAGGCTGACGGTCCAGATCGGCGACGCCCTGGCTCTCGCCAAGGCGATCCACATCCCGGTGATGCATGATTTCCGCGCCGCCGACGTCGAGGCCGGCGGGCAGGGCGCGCCGTTTGTGCCGGTCTACCACCGTGCGCTGGCCCAGTCGCTGAACCGCGAGGGGCCGATCGTCGTGGTCAATATCGGCGGTGTTTCCAACATTACATATATCGATGGCTCGGACACGCTGATCGCTTGCGACACCGGGCCGGGCAACGCGCTGCTCGACGACTTCATGTTCCGCCAGATGCATCAGCCGTTCGACACCGCCGGGAAGTTCGCAGCCCTCGGCAAGCCGGACGAGGTCTGGATCGCGCAGGCGCTCAAGCTGCCGTTCTTCTCGGTTCCACCGCCGAAATCGCTCGACCGCAACGACTTTGCCGGCCTGAAGCTCGGCGCCGTGGCGCCGGCCGATGGCGCCGCGACGCTGACCGCGTTCACCGCGGCCGCGATCGCCCGCGTCGTGCCGCTGCTGCCGAAACGGCCGAAGAGCTGGATTATCTGCGGCGGCGGCGCCTCCAACCTCACGATGCTGCGGATGCTGCGCGAGCGCCTGGCGCCGGCGACCGTCGAGCCTGCCGAGGCGCTCGGCTGGGCCGCGGACGCGATCGAGGCGCAGGCATTCGGCTTCCTGGCCGCGCGCGGGATGAAGGGCCTGCCGCTGAGCTACCCCGCCACCACGGGGGTGCCGATCCCGATGACCGGGGGCATCATCGCGCGACCGTGATTTAGATGCAAATGCATCTACCTTGACAGTTCCATGCCGCTGCATTTAGTTGGATGCAGTTGCATTGAACGCGAGGTTCGTCATGGCCGTCCTGAAGCTGATCAGCCACAAGCTCTGTCCCTATGTACAACGCGCGGTGATCGCGCTGCAGGAGAAGGGCGTGCCGTTCGAGCGGATCGACATCGATCTCGCCAACAAGCCCGACTGGTTCCTGAAGATCTCGCCGCTCGGCAAGGTGCCGGTGCTGGTCGTGACCCGCGACGACGGCAAGGAGGTCGCGCTGTTCGAGAGCAACGTGATCTGTGAGTACATCGAGGAGACGCAAACCGGCGCGAAGCTGCATCCGCAGGATGCGCTCACCCGCGCCGAGCATCGCGCCTGGATGGAGTTCGGCTCGGCTATCCTCGGTGATCTCTGGGGACTGGAGACCGCAACTGATGCTGCGACGCATGAGAGCAAGCGGCAGGCGGTGGCGGCAAAATTCGCGCGCGTCGAGGCTGCGCTCGGCGCCGGCCCGTTCTTCGCCGGTGAGAAGTTCAGCCTGGTCGATGCGGTGTTCGCGCCGATCTTCCGTTATTTCGATCTGTTCGATCAGCTGACCGACCTTGCGGTGTTCACCCACACGCCAAAACTCCGTGCCTGGCGCAGCGCGCTGGCGCAGCGGCCGAGCGTGCGCAGCGCGGTGTCGCCCGACTATCCCGCGCTGTTGCACGCGTTCCTGGTCGGCCACCGCGCGCATATGCTGAAGCTTGCCGCGTAAGCCATGTCGCATTCCATTGCCTGGGTCGCGCTGGTCGTCGCCGGTCTTCTCGACGTCGGCTGGGCGATCTCGATGAAATATGCCGAGGGCTATACGCGGCTCGGCTGGACGCTGGTCTCGCTCGTGCTGCTCGCAGCGTTCGTGTTCCTGCTCGGACGCGCGCTGCAGGTGCTCGGCGTCGGCGTCGCCTACACGGTTTGGACCGGCATCGGCGCGGTCGGCACGCTGACCATGGGGGTGCTGCTGTTCAACGAGGCGTTGAACCCGATGAAGGTCACGGGGATAGCGTTGGTGCTGATCGGGATCGCGGCGCTGAAGCTGGCGCCGGAGTAAATGCGTAGCCCGGATGGAGCCATCGGGCGCCCGTTCGCGCGCGCCGTTGGCTCCATCCGGGCTACCAAAGCGTCGGCGTCACCGCACGTTGGCGAGGCGCATGTCGAGATAGCCGGTTACCGTCTCCATCAGCGGCTCGAGCTTGCCGTCGAAGAAGTGGTTGGCGCCGGGGATCACCTGCTGGTCGATCACGATGCCCTTCTGCGTCTTCAGCTTCTCGACCAGCGTGTTGACGTCCTTGGGCGGCACCACCGCATCCTTGTCGCCGTGCACGATCAGGCCCGACGACGGGCAGGGCGCGAGGAACGAGAAGTCGTAGAGATTGGCGGGCGGCGCGATCGAGATGAAGCCCTCGACCTCGGGCCGGCGCATCAGCAGCTGCATGCCGATCCAGGCGCCGAACGAGAAGCCCGCGACCCAGCACGCACGCGCCTCGGGATTGATCGCCTGTGCCCAGTCGAGCGCACTCGCGGCGTCGGACAATTCGCCGGTGCCGTGATCGAACGAGCCCTGGCTGCGGCCGACGCCACGAAAGTTGAAGCGCAGCACCGAGAAGCCGCGATGCGCGAACGCGTAGTAGCACTGATAGACGATCTGGTGGTTCATCGTGCCGTGGAACTGCGGATGCGGATGCAGGATCATCGCAATCGGCGCGTTCTTCTGCTTGGCCGGATGATAGCGGCCCTCGAGACGGCCAGCAGGGCCGGTGAAAATCACTTCAGGCATTGTGTTCCCTTGATTGACGCGTTCCCTTGATTGACGTCGATCAATCAACCGGTTGGAGCCATCTTCAGCGGCGGGGCGCGAACAGGGCGGCTCATGATGAAATCGGCACAGGCGCCGCTGGGCGGCACGCTGGTGGGCCTTCTAGCATGACGCAAGGGGCAAAAATCAAGGAAATTGTGCCGCTTGGCCGGCGTGAATTCGCGCGGCGCCGTACGATCGGGATCAACACGCCGAATTGCTCGTTGGCTACCTGAAGTTTTGGTTTGTCACATTGCTATCGCGCTTGCCGCAAACGGATGTCTCGCCTGGCAGCACAGGTGAGGTCTTCCGTGGGCGTGAAAAATCTCCGGCGCCGCTCACTCTGATCTGGTCTCGCCGCCCGACTGTCGTTATGTCGCAATGGAAGGCCGCAACCACGGTGGTTGCCGCGGACAAGCTCGATGGCCGATCGCGTCTATCTCGACTGGAATGCCACCACGCCGCTTCGCCAGGAGGCGAAAGCGGCGATGGCTGCGGCGTGGGAGTTGAGCGGCAACCCGTCCTCGGTGCACAGCGAAGGACGCCGCGCGCGCCGGCTGGTCGAGGATGCGCGCAATGCGGTGGCGAAGGCGGTCGGCGGCCGGTCGCAGGACGTCGTGTTTGTCTCCGGCGGGACCGAAGCCAATGCGCTCGCCTTGACGCCGGGATTGCACCGCGGTGCGGGCGCGCCGGTCGAGCGGCTGTTGGTGTCCGCGATCGAGCATGCGTCCGTCCTCGCGGGCGGGCGGTTTTCGCGTGAAGCGATCGGCACCATCAATGTCACGCGCGCCGGGGTGATCGATCTCGATCATCTGCGCGCGCTGCTGGCGGAAGGTCCGCCAGCTTTGGTCTCGGTAATGCTGGCCAACAACGAGACTGGCGCCATCCAGCCGGTGGCCGATGTCGCCGCGATCGTCCACGCGGCCGGCGGCCTGCTGCATGTCGATGCGATCCAGGCGTTCGGCAAGATTCCGTTCGACCTCGCTTCGACCCAGACCGATCTGGTGACGCTGTCGGCGCACAAGATCGGCGGACCGAAGGGCACCGGCGCGCTGGTGCTCGCCGAAGGCGTCGAAGGACTGGAGGCGTCGCTGCGCGGCGGCGGGCAGGAGCTCGGGCGGCGGGCCGGGACCGAGAACGTCGCCGGGATCGCAGGCTTTGGTGCGGCTTCGAAGGCCGCGATGGCGGCGTTGAAGGCCGACGCCGCCCGCGTCAGGGGACTGCGTGACCGGCTCGAGCACGGGCTGCGGCAGACGCCGGACCTGCTGGTGTTCTCCGACGACGTAAAACGGTTGCCGAATACCGTTCTTTTCACCGCACCGGGGATGAAGGCCGAAACGGCCGTGATCGGGTTCGACCTCGGGGGAATCGCGGTGTCCTCCGGTTCCGCCTGTTCGTCCGGCAAGGTCCAGCCGTCCCACGTCTTGGAGGCAATGGGGTACCGTTCGGAGGTGTCCCAGGGAGCGGTGCGGCTCAGTCTTGGCTGGTCTACCACGGAGACAGACGTGGATTTGACCCTCAAGGCTTGGCGAAAGCTCGCCGATACCTTAGTTAAGGGGGAACGACGAAACACAGCTTGAACTGTTCTAAGCGGATTTCGTCTTCAAGCATCGTAAGAGAATTTCGGAACTGAGATCCACCGCGGTCCTTGAAACCGCGAGCGGAGGATATGAATGCCTGCTGTACAAGAGACGGTCGAGCGCGTCCGGCGCATCGACGTCGACCAGTATCGATATGGGTTTGAGACGCAGATCGAGTCCGACAAGGCCCCGAAGGGGCTGTCGGAAGACACCGTCCGCTTCATCTCAGCAAAGAAGAATGAACCGGCCTGGATGCTGGAATGGCGCCTGGAGGCGTATCGCCGCTGGCTGACCATGACCGAGCCGACCTGGGCGCGCGTCGACTATCCGAAGATCGACTACCAGGACATCTATTACTACGCGGCGCCGAAGCCGAAGAAGACGCTGTCGTCGATCGACGAGATCGATCCGGAAATCCTCAAGACCTATGAGAAGCTCGGCATCCCCCTGCGCGAGGTTGCGATCCTCGAGGGCGTCGAGCCCCCGCCGGGCGGACCGCCGTCGGCGAACCGCAAGATCGCGGTCGATGCCGTGTTCGATTCGGTCTCGGTTGCGACCACCTTCCAGAAGGAGCTGAAGGCGGCTGGCGTGATCTTCATGCCGATCTCGGAGGCGATCCGCGAGCATCCCGAGCTGGTGCAGAAATATCTCGGCACCGTGGTGCCGACCTCGGACAACTACTTCGCGACGTTGAACTCGGCGGTGTTTTCGGACGGTTCGTTCGTCTACGTGCCGCCGGGCGTGCGCTGCCCGATGGAGCTGTCGACCTACTTCCGCATCAACGAGCGCAACACCGGTCAGTTCGAGCGCACGCTGATCATCGCCGACAAGGGCTCCTACGTCTCCTATCTCGAAGGTTGCACCGCGCCGCAGCGCGACGAGAACCAGCTGCACGCCGCCGTGGTCGAGCTCGTCACGCTCGATGACGCCGAGATCAAGTATTCGACGGTGCAGAACTGGTACCCCGGCAATTCCGAGGGCAAGGGCGGCATCTACAATTTCGTCACCAAGCGTGGCGACTGCCGCGGCAAGAACTCCAAGATCTCCTGGACCCAGGTCGAGACCGGTTCGGCGATCACCTGGAAGTATCCGAGCTGCATCCTGCGCGGCGACAATTCGAGCGGCGAGTTCTACTCGATCGCGATCTCGAACGGTTTCCAGCAGGTCGATAGCGGCACCAAGATGATCCACCTCGGCAAGAACACGTCGAGCCGGATCATCTCCAAGGGCATCGCCGCCGGCAAGTCGCAGAACACCTATCGCGGCCTGGTCAGCGCACATCGCAAAGCCACGGGCGCGCGCAACTACACCGCCTGCGACTCGCTCCTGATCGGCGACAAATGCGGCGCGCACACCGTGCCCTATGTCGAGGCCAAGAATTCCTCGGCGACGTTCGAGCATGAAGCGACGACGTCGAAGATTTCCGAGGACGTGCTGTTCTACTGCATCCAGCGCGGGCTCTCGCAGGAGGAAGCCGTCGGCCTCGTCGTCAACGGCTTCGTGAAGGATGTGCTGCAGCAACTGCCGATGGAATTCGCGGTGGAAGCGCAGAAGCTGATCTCGATCAGCCTTGAAGGTTCGGTTGGCTAATCCATCCCGCTGACGGCGCGGCCGACGCGCCTTTCGGATGATGTTCAGGAAAAATCAGATGTCTCTGCTTGAAGTGAAAGATCTGCAGGTTCGTGTCGAGGAGCGCGAGATCCTCCACGGGCTGTCGCTCACGGTGAACCCGGGGCAGGTGCACGCGATCATGGGGCCGAACGGCTCCGGCAAGTCGACGCTGTCGCACGTCATCGCCGGCAAGCCCGGCTATGAAGTCACCGGCGGCCAGATCCTGTTCAAGGGCGAGGACCTCCTGGAGATGGAGCCGAACGAGCGCGCCGCCAAGGGCGTGTTCCTGGCGTTCCAGTATCCGGTCGAGATTCCCGGTGTGACCACCTGGAACTTCCTGCACGCGGCGCTCAATGCCCAGCGCAAGGCGCGCGGCGAGGACGAGATCTCGTCGCCGGCCTTCCTCAAGAAGGTCCGTGAGGTCGCCAAATCGCTGAACATTCCGCAGGACATGCTGAAGCGCGGCGTCAATGTCGGCTTCTCGGGCGGCGAGAAGAAGCGCAACGAGATTCTGCAGATGGCGCTGTTCGAGCCGGCCGTCTGCATCCTCGACGAAATGGATTCCGGCCTCGACATCGACGCGCTGCGGATCGCCGCCGACGGCGTCAACGCGCTGCGCTCGCCGGAACGCGCGATGGTCGTGATCACCCACTACCAGCGGCTGCTCAACTACATCGTGCCGGATGTCGTGCACGTGATGTCGAAGGGCCGGGTGGTGAAGAGCGGCGGCAAGGAACTGGCGCTGGAGCTGGAAGAGTCCGGTTACGCGCAGTTCGAAGACGCTGCCTGACGGATACGGGTTCTCAGATGAACGTTGTCGCAAAGACCGAGACCGGGCGCGCGCTGAGCGATGCATTCGCCGTCGCGCGCGACCGTCTGCCGGGCAAGGGCAAGATCGCCGATCAGCGCCGCCAGGCGTTCGAGGCCTATGAGCGCTTGGGCCTGCCGCATCGCCGGATCGAGGATTGGAAATACACTGACCTGCGCGCGCTGATGCGCGAGGTGCTGCCGCTCGCGCCTGCGCCGGATGCCGCGGCGCTGGGTCGCGCTGCTGCCGCCGTCAAGCTGCGGGCGATCGACGGCGTACGCCGCCTGGTGCTGGTCGATGGCGCGTTCGCCGCTGATCTCTCCGATCTCGGCAATCTCGACAAGGGCATCAGCATCCGCCCGCTGCGCGAGGTGCTCGACGCCGGCGACGGCGCACTCTCGACGCAGGCCATCGCGACCGACGTCTCCAATCCGATGATTGCGCTGAACGGTGCGATGGCGACCGATGGCGTCGTCATCGAGGTCGCGGACGGCACGGTGCTGGTGCAGCCGCTGCACATCGTACACGTCGCATCCGGAACGGCCCCGGCCTCGATGTTCACGCGTTCGCTGCTCCGGCTCGGCCGCGATGCCGGCGTGACGCTGGTCGAGAGCTATCTCGCCGGCGAGGGCGCCAAGGCCTATCAGGCCCATGACGGGCTGATCGTTTCGATCGGGGACAACGCACGGCTCGATCACGTGCGTCTGGTCGAAGACAGCGTCGATGCCTTCAACATTTCCTCTGCGACGGTGTCGCTCGGCGCCCACGCCCATTTCAACACCTTCGGCCTGACCTCGGGCGGTCATGTCAGCCGCTACCAGCTGACGGTGACCTGCGCCGGCGAGGGCTCGAAGGTCGAAACCAACGGCGTCAATCTGATCAACGGCACGCAACACGCCGACACCACGCTGTTCATGGATCACGCGGTGCCGCACTGCGCGAGCCGCGAGATCTTCCGTGCCGTCGTCGACGACCGCGCCCATTCCGTATTCCAGGGCCGCATCATCGTCCGTCCGGACGCGCAGAAGACCGACGCCAAGATGATGACGCGCGCGCTGCTGCTGTCCGACGACGCGGAAGCCGACAACAAGCCGGAGCTCGAGATCTTCGCCGACGACGTCACCTGCGGTCACGGTGCGACCACCGGTGCGCTCGACGAGAGCTTGCTGTTCTACATGCGCGCCCGCGGACTGCCCGAGAAGGAAGCGCAGGCGCTTCTGATCCAGGCCTTTGTCGGCGAAGCGATCGAAAGCATTGCCAGCGACGCGTTGCGGGAGGTAGCAATTGCCACCGCGCAGCGCTGGCTGGAGGCGAGGGCGTGAGCATGCACAAGGCGGTCGCCAACGGTTCTTACGACGTCGCGCTGGTGCGGCAGGATTTCCCGGCGCTCGCCATGCAGATCTACGGCAAGCCGCTGGTCTATCTCGACAACGCGGCCTCGGCGCAGAAGCCGAATGCGGTGCTCGACCGCATGACCGAGGCCTACAAGAGCGAATACGCCAACGTGCATCGCGGCCTGCACTACCTCGCCAATGCCGCGACCGAGGCCTATGAGGGCGCCCGCGGCAAGGTCGCGCAGTTCATCAACGCGCGCCGCAGTGAGGAGATCATCTTCACCCGCAACGTCACCGAGGCGATCAATCTGGTGGCGTCGTCCTGGGGCGGAGAGAACATCAAGGAGGGCGACGAGATCGTCCTCTCGATCATGGAGCACCACTCCAACATCGTGCCGTGGCACTTCCTCAGGGAGCGCCAGGGTGCCGTGATCAAGTGGGCGCCGGTCGACGATGAAGGCAACTTCCTGATCGAGGAATTCGAGAAGCTCCTGACGTCGCGCACCAAGATCGTCGCCATCACTCAGATGTCGAACGCGCTGGGCACGCTGGTCCCGGTCAAGGAGGTGATCCGGCTGGCGCACGCCCGCGGCATTCCGGTGCTGGTCGACGGCGCGCAGGGCGCGGTGCATCTGCCGATCGACGTCCAGGACCTCGACTGCGATTTCTATGCCTTTACCGGCCACAAGGTGTACGGGCCGACCGGCATCGGCGCGCTCTACGCCAAGCACGAGCATCTGGTCGCGATGCGGCCGTTCAACGGCGGCGGCGAGATGATCCGCGAAGTGGCCAAGGACTGGGTCACCTATGGCGATCCGCCACACAAGTTCGAGGCCGGGACGCCGCCGATCGTCGAGGCGATCGGGCTCGGCGCCGCGATCGACTACGTCAATTCCATCGGCAAGGAGCGGATCGCCGCGCATGAGCATGATTTGCTCACCTATGCGCAGGATCGCCTGCGCGAGATCAATTCGCTGCGGGTGATCGGAACCGCCCGCAACAAGGGCCCGGTGATCTCCTTCGAGATGAAGGGAGCGCACCCACACGACGTCGCGACCGTGATCGACCGCCAGGGCATCGCGGTGCGCGCCGGCACGCATTGCGTGATGCCGCTTTTAGAGCGGTTCAACGTGACGGCTACCTGCCGTGCATCCTTCGGGATGTATAATACAAGGGAAGAAGTCGACCATTTGGCGCAGGCGCTGATCAAGGCGCGGGAATTGTTCGCATGACCGATACAGCCGAAGTCAAGACCGCCACCATGGAAACCACCTCGGCACTGCCGGCGGAGGAGACCGAGCGCATGAGCGGCGAGATCGTCGCGGCGCTGAAGACGGTGTTCGACCCGGAAATCCCGGCCGACATCTACGAGCTCGGCCTGATCTACAAGGTCGACCTGAAGGATGATCGTTCGGTCGACATCCTGATGACCCTGACCACGCCGAACTGCCCGGCTGCCGGCGAACTGCCGACCATGGTCGAGAACGCGGTTGCCAGCGTTCCCGGCGTCGGTGTCGTCAACGTCAATCTGGTCTGGGATCCGGCTTGGACGCCGGATCGGATGTCGGACGAGGCGCGCCTCGTCCTCAATATGTGGTGATGCGTTAGGGGATTGGACTTAGGCTCGAGAAGATCGGCAATTGATTTGCCGCTGGGACTGACCACATGAGTGACATGACGCAAGCTTCACCAACCCCAGCCAAGCCGAAGCGGCCGCGACCGCAGGTCATGAAGCTGACCGACGCGGCGGCGGAGCGGATCAGCGAGCTCACCAAGCGCGCCGATTCCGAGATCGTCGGCCTGCGCGTCGGCATCAAGAACGGCGGCTGCGCCGGTCAGTCCTACACCGTCGAATACGCCCATGAAATCCGCCCGACCGACGAGGTGGTCGAGGACAAGGGCGTCAAGATCCTGGTCGATCCGAAGGCCGTGCTGTTCCTGCTCGGCACCGAGATGGACTACGTGGCCGACAAGATGCAGGCCCAGTTCGTGTTCAACAACCCGAACCAGGTCTCCGCCTGCGGCTGCGGCGAATCGGTGCAGCTCAAGCCGGCGACGGTCTGATCGCTGCCGCACCGGCGAGCGCGCAATCGCGCTCGCGCTTTGAACCAGATGCCACCATCGTTGCGTGTCGACGTACTCGTCGACCATACTGCTCAGCCAGCGGGCTCGGCAGGCGTGTCCGGTTGCGCTGCAATGAGGGTGGGCACATGGACCGTGAATTTCTCACCGACCTGTTCGTCGATTTCGGCCCGGTCACGCTGCGCCGGATGTTCTCCGGTTACGGTATCTCCGCCGACGGCACCAACTTCGCGCTGGCCTTGCGTGCCGGGCTCTACTTCCGCGCCGACGAAGAGACCATCCCGCAATTCGAGGCGGAGGGCTCGAAGCCGTTCCAGTACCAGACGAGTTCGAAGACGGTCACGGTGAACTCCTATTGGCAGCTGCCGGCGCGGCTGTTCGACGATGCCGAGGAGCTTGCCGTCTGGGCACGCCTTGCGCTCGGCGCCGCCCAACGTGCGGCGTTGCGCAAGCGGCCGCGCACGCGCAAGGCGAAACCTCACGCGAAGACGGTTTTGAGCAGCGAGCCGGTGAAGAAGCCCGCTACAAAACGACCGTCGCTCCGGAAAGCGCACCCGAAAAAGAAATCCAGCCGAAGCAAAGCGAAGCGGGTGCGCCGGACTCGCTAAAGCACGATGCAATCGGGTGATGCATCATCGCGCTTTGGATTCTTGTTCGAGCATGATTTTTCCGGAAGGCCGCTTCGCGCTCTTCCGCACGATGCGGTAGCCGTATCGGACGTTTGCGATGCGCCGCGGGCGATGTCCGATTCATTTTTCCCGAGCGATCGGGATTCCTTCGCAAAGTTTATGTTGCGGCGAACGTCCGATGCTGCACGGCAGCAAGTCGAACACGGCGTGTCCGTTAGTCGAGACGGGACAACCGCAGCAAAGTTAGACGAATTGCGAATTTGTGCTTCGGAAGGAGTGAGGCAATCTGCCGCATCGGAGCGCCGTAGCTGCCGCATCCTGCGATGCAGGAAGAGCCGAGAGCCGCGCCGCGCGCCCAATTCCTAACAGCGATGTCAAATCGCCCTTGGTCTTCGAGACTGTGATCTCTTCGGGATCATTTGGGGCAGCAGGAATGAGTTTGTCTTCATGAAATAGCGTTCGCAAAAAAGACGACAAAACCGGGAGGTACGTAAATGGCTACGATTCGGCTTTCGATCAATCGTCGTACGCTCATCAAGTCCGGATTCGCTCTGGCTGGAAGCCAGGTGATTGGTGTGCCATTCATCGTCAAGTCGTTGGCGGACGAACCGATCAAGATCGGAATGGTCAATCCTCTGACCGGCGTGCTTTCCGCGCTGGCTCAAAGCGAGGTTGACGGCGCCAGATACGCCGAATCCGACATCAACAAGAAGGGCGGCATTTTGGGTCGCCAGGTCCAGCTTCTGGTCGAAGACTCCGCGAACGACGTCGGCACCGGCGTGCAGAAGACCCGAAAGCTGATCGATCGGGACAATGTCGCTGTGATTCTCGGCGACGTGAATTCCGGCATCGCCTATGCGATGTCGCAAGTGACCAACGAGAAGAAGGTCTTCCACATCGTTCCGGGCGGTCACACTGATCCGATCACCGGCACGAACTGCAAATGGAATGTCTTCCGCATCTGCAATACCACGACGATGGACGCCAACGCGGTCACGCCGGAACTGGTGAAGAAGTTTGGCAAGAAGTGGTTCTTCGTCACGCCGGATTACGCATACGGGCACACGTTGCAGGACGCCTTCATCAAGGCGCTGAAGAAGGCCGGCGGGACGTACGAGGGAGACATGCTCCCGATCAACAACACCGATTTCTCGGCGACGCTGATCAAGGCCAAGGCCTACAAGCCGAATGTCCTGCTCAACAACATGGGGGGCCTGACCCAGATCAATTGCATGAAGCAGTTCACGCAGTTCGGAATGCAGAAGGAGATGGCGCTCGGGGGCGCGTTGTTCGAACTCGAGAGCATCAAGGGATGTCCGCCCGATGCTCAGACCGGCTGGTGGACAATGGAGTGGTGGTGGAATCAACCCAACGTACCCGAGGTCGTGAAGTTCGTGAGCGATTTCCGCGCGGCCACCAAGAAGACGCCGTCCGCCCGCGACTGGTTCGGCTACGTGGCGATGCACACGGTCCGGCTTGCCGCCGAGAGGGCGAAATCGCTGGAAGGCCCGAAAATGGCGAAGGCGCTCGAGGACCTCGAACTGCCGCCCGACGTTGCATTGCAGCCGGGAAAGGTGCGCTACCGGGCCGGAGATCATGAATTGATGCCGAACATCTTTGTCGGCGAAGTGCACCCGTCGAAGTCCTCGCCGGATGACGTGTTCACGGCCGCGACGCTCGTCCCTGGCGAAGAGGCCGCAGGGTCCGTGGCTGACACCGGCTGCAAGATGGTGGAGCCGGCCTGACCCGACCCATTGGCTGAACAATCGGCGGCCCGGAGGGGCGGATGATCCAGGTCATACTGTTCAACGTCACCAATGGTCTCATCATCGGCGCGTTCTATGTGCTGATGGCGTTGGGCCTGTCGCTGATCCTCAATCTCAGCAACGTCATCAACTTCTCTCACGGCAACTTCCTGGCGCTCGGCGGCTATCTTGCTTTCACCTTGTCGCCGACGCTCGGTTACTGGGGGGCGTTATTGGTCGCGCCCCTGATCACGGCGCTGATCGGTCTCGCGGTCGAGCGGTTGATGATCCGGCGCGTCTACAATCGCGATCCGGTCTACAGCCTGCTGCTGACGTTCGGCTTCGCCTTCGTGATGCAGGATGCCGCCCGCTTCATCTGGGGACCCAACGGGCTGCCGCTCGGATTGCCCGAGTTCCTGTCGCAGCCGATCAATCCAACCCTGTTCTTCATCACCTGGTATCGCGTCTTCATGGTCGCGGTCGTTATCGTCGCCGTGCTCGGGTTGTTCGCGTTCCTTCGCTACACGCGCATCGGCATACGCATCCGGGCCGGCACGCTCGATCTCGAGACGGTGGCTTCGCTCGGCGTCAATATCAGCCTGTTGCGAACTTTCAATTTCGCGCTTGGCTGCTTGCTGGCCGGTCTCAGCGGGGTGCTCGCCGCCGGCCAGATCGGCCTCAATCCCAACATGGGCGATGATCTGCTGATGCCGAGCTTCATCGCGATCATCGTCGGCGGCGTCGGGAGCCTGATCGGCACGCTGTTTGGCGGGCTGCTGATCGGCGTGGCGGCGGCGCTTACGACGGTATTCTTTCCGGCCGGAAGCGAGGCCGTGATCTACGCGATCATGATGATCGTCCTTCTGGTTCGTCCGCGGGGCCTGATGGGCGAGGAAGGAATGATGGCATGAGCACCGACGTCGGCACGAGCCCGGCCATCACTTCGGTCGCGGCCAGGCGGAGCCCGATCGTCCCGCGATGGGGTGTGCTCATCCTGGTCTGGGCCGTCCTGATCGCGGTTCCGTACTGGCTCCCGTTGCTTGGTGGCTACACGGCGCTCGCGGGGCGCGTGCTGGTGTTCGGACTGGCCGCGATGGGACTGAACCTGCTGCTCGGCTTCACGGGCGTCCTCAGTTTCGGCCATGCCGCCTATTTCGGACTCGGCGCCTATGGCGCCGGCCTCACGTTGCGGTATCTCGCGCACAGCACTCCGCTCGCCATGCTGTTGGGAACGCTCCTGGGTGGGTTGGCAGGCAGCCTGTTCGGCCTCCTGATCGTTCGCCGCCGCGGCGTCTATTTTGCGATGTGCACCATCGCGTTCGGGCAGCTTTGGTACTACCTGGCCTATAGCTGGAATGACTTCACCGGAGGCTTTGATGGCTTGCGCGACTTCCACCGCGAGCCGATCGGATTTGGCCGGCTGACGCTCGACATCGCCCAAGGTGGCGATCGCTTCTATTTCTTCCTTCTCGCCGTCTTCGCGGCTGCCGTCGGCCTGATGGGCCTTCTGGTGCGCTCGCCGTTCGGCCATACGTTGCGGGCGATCCGGGAAAATGAGCGTCGTGCGCGCTTCCTGGCGATCCCGGTCGAACGTCAGATCTGGCTGTCGTTCTCGATCTCCTGCTTCTTCACCGCGCTTGCGGGCACGCTCTATGCCTTGCTCAACAACTTCGCCGATCCTCTGGCGTTGCACTACTCGCTATCGGGCTATTTCGTCGTCATGTGCGTGATGGGTGGCATGCGGACGTTCTGGGGGCCGCTGGTCGGTGCGGCGTTGTTCGTGGTGCTGCAGGATTACATCTCGTCGATGACCGTGAACTGGATGTCCTTTGTCGGCGCGATTTTCGTGCTGGTTGTCCTGTTCTTTCCGCGCGGCTTGCTCGGCATGCGGCGGATCCGCGGATCGGCGTAGCGATGCTCGAGGTTCGGAACATCACGAAGCGTTTCGGCAATCTCGTTGCCGTGAAGGACGTGTCGATGTCGGTGAAGACCGGCGAATTGCGCGCCATCATCGGCCCGAACGGGGCGGGGAAGACGACGTTCTTCAACATGATCAGCGGTTACTTTCCGCCGACGAAGGGATCGATCCTGTTTCAGGGCGAGGACGTGACGCACGTGCCCGCGCATCAGCGGGTTGCGCTCGCCATGGGGCGCACTTTCCAGATCACCGAGGTCTTTCCGGAGCTGACCGTCCACGAGAACGTGCTCACCGCGGCCGAGGTCAAGGCGGGCCAGACCCTGCACATGCTGCCAAACCGGGCCGACGCCAAGCTGGCCAACGACGTCGCAGCCGAGATGCTGGCGCTTGTCGGACTCACGGCCAAAGCGGACCGCCTGGTGGGAGAACTCTCCCACGGCGACCAGCGGACCACCGAGATTGCAATGGCGCTGGCGCAGCTTCCGCGCTTGCTGCTGCTCGATGAACCGACGGCCGGCATGGGTGATCAGGAAACGTACGAGATCACGACGCTCATTCGCCGTCTGCACAGGGAGAGGAACTACACCATTGTGTTGATCGAGCACGACATGCGCGTGGTGTTTCACCTGGCCGATTACATCACGGTGCTCGATCAGGGCGGCTTGCTTGCCGAAGGAAAGCCCGACGAGATCGCCGCCTCAGAGGCGGTGCAGGCCGCTTATCTTGGAGAGAGCCGATGACGCCGCTGGAGGTCGCGGGCTTGCAGACGTTCTACGGCAAGAGCCACATCCTTCACGATGTCGGCCTGACGGTGAAAGAGGGCGAGATTGTCGTTCTGCTTGGCCGCAATGGCGCCGGCAAGACGACGACGCTGCGCAGCATCATGGGGCTGACACCACCCCGCGAGGGCAATGTAAGGCTGTTCGGGACAGATGCGACGCGCATGTCACCCTATCGGGTGGCGGGACTCGGCGTAGGTTACGTGCCGGAGGGGCGCAAGATCTTCGCCAACCTGTCCGTCGAGGACAATTTGCGGGTTCCCGCCGTGCGCCCCGGTCCATGGAATACCACGCGCGTCTTCGAGACCTTCCCGCGCCTCGCCGAACGACGGGACAATCGCGGCCGGCAGCTTTCCGGCGGCGAGCAGGAGATGCTTTCGATCGCGAGAGCCTTGCTGCTCAACCCAAAACTTCTCCTGCTCGATGAGCCGAGCCAGGGACTTGCTCCCCTGATCGTCAAGGAAGTCTTTCAGATCATCAAGACAATGCGCCAGGAGGGAATCTCGATCCTGCTGGTCGAACAGAATGTCCGGGTCAGTCTTGCCGTCGCCGATCGCGCTTACGTGCTTGATGATGGTGCGATCATCTACAGCGGCAGTGCAGCCGAACTCGCCGGCGACGAGGAGCGCGTCCGCTCGATGGCCGGTGCCAGTGCGAAGGAATGGGTCACGAGCGACATTTGAGGCCGTATGCGGCGCCAGGTCGGCCTCGCGATAGCCAGGAGGGAAAACATGCTGACGCTTCTCGAAGGACATCCGAACGTCGATGTCATGCTGTTCTACGCAATCGCTACTACCGCTCTTGGCGTGCTGCTCTATCGCTTCCATCGAAGGCAGGTCTGAGACGGCATGCCTTGAACTTGCGACGAAATGAAGGATGGCGGGATCGGACGCGGTCGCGTCTCTCTATCCCGCTTCCAGGTCACGCGACGCGGGTCTGGGTCTCGGCACTGAATTCCGGATCGGCCTCGCAGATCACGCGGTTGCGGCCGGCGCGCTTGGCGGCGTAGAGGCAGGCATCGGCGCGCTCGATCAGCGCATCCGTATCGTCGGTCGGCTTCAGCATGGAGACGCCGACCGAGATCGTGACGCGGCCGAGGATCTCGCCGGTCGACTTCTTCTTCAATTCTTTCGCCATCACGGCGCGGCGGATATGGTCGGCGACCGTCAGCGCCTGGCGCAGGGCGGTGTTGGGCAGCACCACGGCGAATTCTTCGCCGCCGTAGCGGGCGGTGATGTCCTGACCCTTGATGGTCTGCTTCAGCGACTGCGCCACCAGCCGCAGCACCTGATCGCCGGTGAGATGGCCGTAGGAATCGTTGAACGACTTGAAATGGTCGATGTCGAACATCAGGAGCGACAGCGGCTCGCCGCTGGCCAATGCCGCCTGCACCGCCATGTCCATCGAGCGGTCGAAATATTTCCGGTTGCCGAGACCGGTGAGCGGATCGGTCAGGCTTTCGGCGCGGATCGCCTCGAGGCTGTGCTGCAGCTCGTTGATCTCCGACTTCGACAGCGCAAGCCGGTTCTCCAGCGCCTGGTTGGTCTCGCGCATCTCGCGGGTTGATTTGGCGAGCCCCTCGACGATGGTCTTGATCTGGTCGCGGGTCGTCGCGGTCGAGAGGCGGTCGCTGGCGCCGACGAGGCTGGCGTCATAGGTCGCGGACACGCCGAGCGCATCGGTGATCAGCTTCATGACGGCATCGATCTCGCCGATGACGCGGGCACCGACCTTGTCGATGCGGTCCGAGGTCTTGATGTGCGAAAGGTAGGTTTCGTAGATCTGCTCGAGATCGGATTCAGAGAGCTTGCCGCTGCGCGCCAGCGTCTCGTTGATGACCTTGTTGAGCGGAGCGTTGTATCCGGTCGCGTAGACGTACCAGATCTCATAGTTGCGGGGGACGGCAGTCTGGCGAAGCGAGCGGATCTGACCAAGCGCGACTTCGGCAAAGGCCAACGTACGTTCGTGTTCGTCCAGCAGTTTGACCACTGTTACGTCCTCAATGCGCCCATGCCGGTCGTGCCCGGCAGCAATGACTAAATTATTGGGGCGAGGGTACGGGACGAGAGTGAAGGCAAGGTAAACAGTAGAACTACGGGACGCCGGCCGTGACTGTCGTTGATGCACCTTCCGCTGTCGCGTTCGCATGCGGCTTTCGGCAGCATTTCGCTTGCGTGCCAGTGCGATACGAAAACCGCACGCATTTGCTTCAAACGCCGGAGATCAGCAGGTGCGGTGACAGCTAGGGGGCAACGTCAACGGTCCGGATTGCCGCCGCTGGCGCGGCGGCTGCACGGCAAGCCTCAGGCGCGTGCGCGCACCGGTCGCAGCAGGAAGGCGGGCAGGTGCGAATGATCGGCGGGCTCGTGGTCGACCTCGCGCTGCGGCCGCCGAGGCTCGGCTCGCCCGATCGACGGCACGTGCGACGGAGCAGCCTGAGGCGAGTTGCCGCGGCCATGGCGCGGCTCGCGCTCCGGCTTGGCTGCACGCTCCTGGCGGGGCTCCTGGTCGTGACGCGGCTCGCGTTCGCCGTGGCGCGCTTCGCGCTCACGCCGCGGCTTGCGGCCGCCACGGGCACCCTCGCGCGAACCGTCGCGGCTGCGCGAGCGGCGCGGCGCGGCATCCTCGTCGCCGGCTTCGCTGTGAACGGTGTAGTCGCCCTCGGTGCGCGGGATCTGCTGGCCGATCAGCTTCTCGATCGCGGCCATCGACTTGCTGTCGAGCGGGGTGACGATGGAGATCGCAGTGCCGGTGCGTCCGGCGCGGCCGGTGCGGCCGATGCGATGGACGTAGTCGTCGGGATGATGCGGCACATCGAAATTGAAGACGTGGCTGACGGCCGGGATATCGAGGCCGCGGGCGGCGACGTCGGAGGCCACCAGCAGGGGCAGCTCGCCCTTGCGGAATTGATCGAGCGCGGCCATGCGTGCGCTCTGGTCCATGTCGCCATGCAGGGCGCCGACGCTGAAGCCGTGCTTCTGCAGCGATTTGTGAAGGACGGCGACTTCGCGCTTGCGATTGCAGAAGATAATCGCGTTGTTGAGGTCCTTGGCGTCGCGCAGCAGGCGGCGGAGGATCTCGCGCTTCTCGTGCGGCTCGCGGCCGGCCGGCACCTGGGATTGGGTCACGGTCACCGCAGTCGTTGCGGGCTTGGAGACTTCGATCCGGGCCGGGTTGTGCAGGAACGCTTCGGTGATGCGGCTGATTTCCGGCGGCATCGTCGCGGTGAAGAACAGGGTCTGCCGCGTGAACGGGACGAGCTTGCAGATGCGCTCGATGTCGGGGATGAAGCCCATGTCGAGCATGCGGTCGGCTTCGTCGATCACCAGCAGCTCGACGCCGGTGAGCAGCAGTCCGCCGCGTTCGGTGTGGTCGAGCAGGCGGCCGGGGGTTGCGATCAGGACGTCGACGCCGCGCATCAGCTTGGAGTCCTGGTCGCCGAACGAGACGCCGCCGATCAAGAGGGCCACGTTGAGCTTCTGGCCGGCGCCGTATTTGTCGAAGTTCTCCTTCACCTGCGCGGCAAGCTCGCGGGTCGGCTCGAGGATCAGGGTGCGGGGCATCCGTGCCCGGGCGCGGCCCTTCTCGAGGATGGTGAGCATCGGAAGAACGAAGGCAGCGGTCTTGCCGGTGCCGGTCTGGGCAATGCCGAGCACGTCGCGCCGGGCGAGAACGTGCGGGATTGCCTGTTCCTGGATGGGGGTGGGGGTGGTGTAACCGGTGGCCGCAACTGCGGCTTGGACCTTATCGGACAGGCCTAGATTGGAAAAAGACATTGAGCCTCTGGTCGAAACCGCCGTTCGGAATCGAAGGTAAAAGGCTGTCGCGTTCGGCCCCGAAACGGCTCGCTCTTCTATAAAGCTCGGGGGCTCTGACTAACGCTGACGGACGGCAAACCTGACGAATCGCGTTTCGATCCGAGGGCCGCGTTGCCCCGCAACATAGGGGCGAAACCGGTAAAGTCAATCTTGGAACCGGCCGGATATCCGAAAAACCTTAACGTTTTCGCCAAAATAACCGCCATTTCCGTCATTTGGCGGTCAAATGAATCGCCAGTCCCAGATCCGATGACGAGACCCCGCGCCGCCTTTGCGAGGGGCGCGTCGCCAAAATATCGAAAACAACCCCATGCAAAGCAAAGGAGGCGGCGGGCGGCCGGCGTTCGACCAGGCAGGTTGACACGTCGGGCAACTCGCGGGTACTTTTCTAATATTCAGAAATCGTGCAGATGCACGTTTCCACGTCGTCATGGCCTATAGCCACATGTGACAGCTCCGCCGCGGATCGGGATGGCGCTACCACGCATAACGGACCACACCCTTGCCGGCGTAGGAGCGGGTCACGTTGGAGAACTCGCCCTCGAAGCTTGCGAGTGCCGACCAGCCGTTTGCCCATTTCAGTTCGGCGGAGGCGGTGGTGAGCGCGGAGTCGGCGGCCTGCGCCGCGCCGCTCACGACGAAGCTTGCACCGGGCAGGGTCTGGAATGTCGCGGCGATGCTGCGGTCGGGATTGAAATCATGCGCCCAGGCGGCGCGGCCGCGCAGCGTCAGCACGGCATCCGACAGCGCGAAGGATTTGTCGGCGCGCAGGCCGAGCTCGCTGCGGCTGTCGGTGACGCTCTTGGCGTTGTAGGCGAGCGCAAAGGTGTTGGCGCCGACGATGGCCTGCTCGGCGTAGCCCGGAAGCCGGAACGTCGTGAACTGGCCGGCGGCATAGGGCGTGAGGCCGATGCCGCCGATCCATGGCGCGACGAAGCGATAGCCGCCCTCGGCGCGCCCCGACCAGGCATTGGCCTTGAACTCGGCACGCAGGCGATCGACGCTGCCGACCATCACGGTGCGATCCGTCGTGACGTCCTGCCAGCCATAGGCCAACGCACCTGCAAGATACGCCGCGCCGATATTGTGCCGGATGAAAGCGCCGGCCTGGAACAGGTCGGAGCGGCCGCCGCCGCTGTTGGCGACGCTGAAATTGGTCCCGCCGCCGGCGAGCGCGAAGCCGGCGATGGTGTTCGGGGAGAAGCGATAGTCGGCACCGATGGCGGTGCCGAACACCTGGCTCGTGGTGTTGTTCGAGCCGAGTGCGGTGTTGCCGTCGGTGGACTGTGAGCCGCCGTAGGCCGCCGCCCACATGCTCCAGCGCGGATCATAGCCCTGTGCAACCGGCGCCTTGCGATAGATCGCGGCGGTGGCGTCGCCGGTCGGATGCTTTGCCGCATAGGCCAGCGAATTGTCGTCAGCGTAAGGCGTCGCGCCGGCCGGCGTCGCCGTGGCGCCGCGGCCGTCGACGAAGGGATCGAGCATCGTGCCTATGAACTGGTTCATGGCGTTGAACGTGGTCTGCTGCGATCCGGCCGCGCTCTCGCCGGAGAGCTGGGTCAGGCCGTTCAGCAGATTGTCGCCCGACAGGTTGAAGATCGCGCTGAAGGCGCTGGAGAGATTGCCGCCGCCGAGCAGGCTGTTGTCGATCGCGCCTGCGACGCTCCTGTGATTGCCGCCCGCGTTGGCCGGCAGGATCGGGGAGAGCAGGCCGGGATCGACCGACAGCAGCACGTCGTTGCCGACATAGCTCAGCACCGGATTGCGCGCGAGGTTGTTGGCGAGCAACAGGCTTGCCGAGCCGAAGGTACCGCTCAACGTTCCCGCGTTGACGATCGTGTAGGTGATCTTCCTGGTGATCCGTTCGAGCGGTTGCACAATGACGTTGCCGGCGATGTTGGCGGTGCCCGTCACGACCGCCTTGTCGCTGACCGTGTTCGTGACTTGCACCAGATAGGTTGCCGCCGTCGTCATCGTCAGGCTCGCCATCGTGATGGTCCCCGGCGAATTGCCGGGCGACAGCGTGCCGCTGATCACAGTGTTGCCGATCGTGCCGTTGCCGCCGAGGGTCCCGCTCGGGCCGACCGTGACATTGGCATTCGGCATTGCGCCGTTGAGGATGAACATGCTGTCGACGTTGACGGTCCCGGCAAAGCTCGAATTGCTGCCGGTGAAGCTCCAGTTCGAGCCGGCAAGAACCCCGAAATTGGAAAAGCCAATACCAAGTTTCGAGAGATCGAAACTCGACGCGGTCGTTCCGCCGAACTGCACGATACTGGTGCCGCTGCCGACGATGTTGCCGTTGAACACGGCGCCGGACTGCACCTGCAGCACATCGTTGGTGCCGCCGAACTGAACGGCAGTGCCGCCGGTGCCGGTGATGGTGCCGTTGGCGATCAGCGTGGTGGTGCCGCCCGACGTCACGATGCCGGTGGTGCCGGTGACTGACGTCCCGGTCGTGATGAAGATGTTGCCCGGCGTCGAGCGCGAGGCGGCGATGCCGATGCCCGAACTCTGCACGCCGGCAAGCGCCTCGATCCTGATGTCGCCGAGACCATCGCGCTGGGCGAAGATGCCGTAGCTTCCGGCCGCCTTGCCGCTCGCAATCACATTGCCCTCGGCGCGCAGCGACAGCGCTGCGGCGTTGTCGGCGCCATTGACGATGACGCCGCTGATGCCGATCGCCGCCGCGCTTGCCGAGGTTGCGCTCACGGTCCCCTTGGTATCGAGATCGATGCCGCCCAGCCCCGCGGTCAGGGCAGCGAATCTGGTGCTGCCACGGTTCAGCGTGATGCCGATTGCGGCGCCGTCCGAAGTCGCGCTCACATCGCCATTGGCGTGAACGGTGAGCGTGCCGGTGTTGATGTTGCTCGGAGCAAAGCTGCTGCCTGACGCGCTGATTCCGGTGGCCGTGCTGCCAGCGCCGATCGCGGTCGCCGTCACGGCGCCGTCGGCGGTCAACCGAACTGCGCCCAGATTGTTTTGTACCATGCTGATGCCAGCAACTGCCGACGCAATGTCGCTGATCGATGTTGCCGTCACTGCGCCGTGCAGGTTGAAGTCGACCGGGACCACGCCGGAGGCCGACAGGGACGCTCCGGTCACATTTGCGACGTAGCCGGACCTTGTCATGCCGGTGACCGTGATCGATCCGTTGGCATTCAGTGTCGCCGATCCGTTGCTCGATGAACTTCCCAGCCGGGCCGCGAGGCCGACGACCGTGCCACCGGCCGAAGCGGAGGTCGACGTCCTGGTGTCGAAGGTTCCGGAAATGTCGCCATTGAAGGTCGCGGTGTTGGTGCCGCTGGCGGCAGAGAAGACGACGGACGCGAGGGCGCCGTAGTAGGCCGTATCGGGGCCGCTTCCCCTGGCAATATTGCCGTCCACGACAAGGCTGTTGTTGGCACCGCCGCCGGCGGACACCGAAAGCGTCCCGCCGGTGATGCTGTGCGTTCGGACCGTCGTGGTGCCGGTACCGTAGTTCTGCAAGGTCACGGAGCCGTTGACATCCTGATTGAGCTTCACCGTGAACGCGCTGGTGTTCGCCGAATTGTTTCCCTCGAGGGTGATGTTGCCCGAGACGCTCGCATTGGTGGTGAGGTCGACAGTGCCGACGCCGCCGTTCTGAAGATAGATGTCGCCGACGATCGCGCCGTTGGTGGTGACGGAAAGATTGCGCGCAGTATGGAGGCTCTGTCCCATCCGGGCGAAGATTGCGCTGGCGCCCATGGGCGCAGTGCCGGTGACTGCGCCTGTCGCGATCGTGACATCGGATTGGCTGCCGTCGGTCAGGACGTAGATTCCAAGGCCGGCCACGATCTGGCTTCCAACCGTGTTGATGTTGACGCTGGCATTCGGTCCGCTGCCCATGGCCTGGATGCCGGTGCCGCCCCTGATCGTGCCGGCGGTCTGTGTAATGGAGGTCAGACCGTTGCCGATCCCGGCAGTGATCGCGTACCCGTCGGCGGTGACGTCGGCCGATCCCGTGTAGGTGATCGTGCCGAGGGCGGAGAGGCCGATGCCATTGTACGGCTGGTGTGCCGTGATGCCTGCGGGGTCATTGTGATTGAAAGTGAGGTTGCCGCTGCTGCTCGCGGTCACGCCGCGGGTCGTGATCCCGGCGCCGGCGTTGATGTTGACCGTGAGATCACCGCCGAAACTCGTGTTGAGTCCGCCGTCCGATGGATGGGCGGCATCGCAGAGCACGTTGGCGGTGCCGACGCCCGTGCAATAGACCGCAGCCTCTGCCGTGGAGCTCAGCGCGATCAACGACGCCGATCCAAGCAGCGCGCCGCGCCACATCCCCGGCCTGCCGCCGCTCGCCATGACCTTGCCCCCGCATGCCAATGTAACTGGTTGTTTCTGGCGCAACGTTCGTGCGCCGTCTTCTCAGTGCGCGCATACCGTCGATCCAAAGCGGACTTGCTGCGAAAATGCAGCCAACTGTGGCCGTATGGCCTCATCAGGTCGTTGTCGCGGCTAGAGCCCCGCAGCCCGGTATTCACCGGGCGTCAGGCCTTCGGAAGCGCTGAAGATCCGGTAGAAGGTCGCGAGGCTGCCGAACCCGCAGGTGAGGGCGACATCGGCGATCGGCCGCGGCGGCTTTTCGCACAGCAGCTTGCGGCTCTCGCTCAGGCGCTGGGCGGTGACGGTCTGCGAGAAGCTCGCTCCGGTCGCTTCGAACAGGACGTGCAGATAGCGGACCGAGACGCCGAGCATGTCGGCGACCATGCCCGGCGACAGCGCGGGCTTCGCGAGGTGGCGGGTGATCAGACGGCGCGCGAGGCTGAGCCGGCCGACGCGCAGCGCCTGTTGCGCGCGGCGGCTGCCCGGCCTGATCGCGCCGCGCTCGATCAGCGCAAGGTCGGCCACGATCTTAACCAGCGCAGGAATGCTCACCGTATCTCCGGCCTCCGTCGCGTCCTTGAAGTCGGCAAGGCAGGCTTCGAGCAGCGGTGCCCAGCCGCGATTGCCGGTCGTCGGAGAACCCCGACGGGCAAGCTCGAGAGCTGCGGTCTGATCCACGGCATCGCCGGCGCGCGTGTGCGTGCCGTCCTCAAGCTTTGTGCGCATCGTGCAAAACCCCTCGCTCTGCATCAGAGCGCGCCTCGCAGGTAAGGAAATCGGCTGTGCCGAGACCGGGCGAAGCGCCAGCGCGGTTCTGGCGAAGTCGACGGAAATTATCTTCTCAATGCGCGCAGGCTGTTCACTTCGATCCAGAGGATGCCGGATCGCGCGACGGTCGGCCGGATCGTCCGTTTGCCCCGTGTCAGCCATTCGAGACTCCCCAAAAGGTCTTGCGATGCAATATCGTATATTTCACATAGTAATGTAAAATATGAAATAGCTAACACGTGCCAAAACTTATCGGTAGGCCGGCGAAACGGTCCGGCCGGCGCCTGATGGCCGATTGTCGGAGGGGTTTGTGGATCAGCGCCGGCTGCGCGCCGGTGGTCGCGCGGATTACTTCCGCTTCGGCATCACGGCGCAGCCGTAGAGCACCATGGCGCACATCTGGCGGTAGCGGGCCGAGAAGTCGTCGCGCGCGATCGGCGGCAATGCCTGGTTGACGGCGCGCGCCCCGTCGGCAAGCGCCTGTGCGATCTGCTCCGGCGTGAACTCACCGTTCAGCTTCAGCAGCCGCGCGGCCTGCAAGTCGATCACCAGTCTTTCCAGATCGGCCTGGAACGAGACGGCAGATTTGACCATCAAGTCGCGGCAGCGCTTGAAGGCCTCGGCATTGAGCTCGACGGTGTGCGGCGAGCCGGTGAGGCGGCGTCGCGTCTCGCCGTAGCGGACGTCGAGAATCGTCGCGAAGATATCCAGCGCGCCGCCGCCCTTTGCCCGCACCGATCGGCCGGCCTCCAGCGCGAGCGCGACGTCCTCGACGTGGCGCCAGGCGATCACGGCGCGAAACGCCTCTTCCTTGTTGCTGAAGTAGTAGTACAGCGCGCGCTGTGTGAAGCCGCAGGCCTTGGCCAGCCCGACCATCGACAGCCCGCTGTAGCCGTAGTCGAGAAAAGCCTGATTGACCTGCGTCAGCAGGTCGGGACCAGGCTTGATCATCTTCTTCGACATCAGGAGTCCGGGGACGACGAGGAACGGCGCGTGACGCCGGGAATCCCGATTACGGGCATCAGCGCGCTTTAGCAACCCGCAAGAGCCCGGTGCGCCTGCGCGTCCGGGTGGACGCTCAGGCCAGGCGGGCCCGGTAGTCGCCCGGCGTCATCGATTCCGAGGCATTGAAGAGGCGGTAGAACGTCGCAAGGCTTTCGAAGCCGCAGGCAAAGGCAACCTCGGCGATGGTCTGGCCGGACTGCTCGCGGAGCAGGCGGCGGCTTTGTGCGAGCCGAAGCGCGGTGACGGTCTCCGAGAAACTCTTCTCCGTCTCCTCGAACAGGATGTGCAGGTGACGGACCGAGATGCCGAGCAGGCCGGCTATCAGGCCCGGCGTCATTGCAGCATTCGACAGATGGCGCCGGATGAGGCGGCGGGCCAGCGACAGGTGGGCGGTTCGCAACGCCTGCTGCGCAAGCCGGCTCTTTGGCCGCATGATACCGCGCTCGATCAGTGCGATATGGGCCAGCGCCTGCACCATCGGGGCCGGGTCCGCCGCCGCGGCATCGTTACCGTCGACGAGGTCGTGGAAGCATGATTCCAGCAGCGGCTGCAGCGCAGTCTCATCCTGCACGGGCCTGGCGACGAGTTCGCCGAGCTCGGCGCCCGGCGGGACGATGTCGGTCACCGGGATCTTGATGATGCGCAGGTGGAAGCCGTCCTCGTGCAGCGGGACAGTGCGATAGGGCAGATCCGAATAGCTGGTCGCGAACATGCCGTCGCGCACCGCGAACTCATCGAGCCGCGCGCCGCCGAACCAGCCGCCGCCGCCGAGCTGCTGGTAGATGCACAGGCTGTCGCTGGCTGCATCGGCGATATCGCCTGCGCGCCGCTCGACGCGGTAGGGCGAGGCCCGCAGCTCGACCAGGGCGGCATCGCCGAGCTTGCGCAGCGAGAACTCGCCGAAGAAGTTGCGGCGGTGCTCGGACTCGAGTTCGGCCGTGACACCGAATAACCCCTTGGCGCGCACCTCGCGCCAATAGTCGAAGCGATCCCGGGGATCGACCTGCTCAGTGGACCATGTGTACACGGAAAAGCCCTTGGGACCTGTGGAGAGCTCGCGCGGGAGTGAGGGCCCAAATCTATCACGCGGGCCGTAAAAAGAAACTTGACCTGGGACGGGTGGGGCGCCCCATGGTCACCAGGGATGGGCGGCCATGACGGCCATCCGCCGCGGGCCTTGAACCGGCCAAACGGCTGATCCGACTATTAGGCGGCGGTCTCACGCGCGGCGCAGGCGGGAATTGGGATGAAGAGCTGGCTTTCAAGACTTTCGGCGACCCTGTTGGCGGTCGCATTCGTTGCATCGGCGGCGCCTGCCCAGGCCGAAAAGCGCGTCGCGCTGGTGATCGGCAACAATGACTACAGGAACGTGCCCAAGCTGCAGAAGGCGGTCAACGACGCCCGCACCATGGGCGACACGCTGAAGCAGCTCGGTTTCAACGTCATGGTGGCCGAGAATCTGAACCGGCAGGCGTTCTCCGAGACCTTGCTCGCGTTCGACCGTGCCGTGGAGCCCGGCGATACCGCGTTCTTCTTCTATGCCGGTCACGGCTTCGAGATCGCGGGCCAGAACTTCCTGCTGCCGACCGATGTGCCGGCGGCGACCGAAGGGCAGGAGGAGCTGGTGCGCGACGCCTCGGTTCTCGCCGACCGCATCATCGAGCGGTTGCAGAACAAGAAGGCGCGCACCTCGATCCTGGTGTTCGACGCCTGCCGCAACAATCCGTTCGAGCGGGCCGGCACGCGCGCGGTTGCCGGCGGCGGTGGCCTTGCGCCGATGATGCAGCTGCCCGAAGGCGTGTTCTCGGTGTTCTCGGCCGGGCCGCGCCAGACCGCGCTCGACCGGCTGTCGAACGATGATGCCAATCCCAATTCGGTGTTCACGCGGACCTTTGCCAAGGAGCTGTTGCAGCCCGGCGAGAACCTCGTGCAGGTCGCCCAGCGTACGCGGCGCCTGGTCAGCGAGATGGCCGAGACCGTCAAGCACAAGCAGATCCCGGTCTATTTCGACCAGATGGTCGACGACGTCTTCCTGAACGGGATCGCCAACGGGAACGCCAAGGCTGAAGCGGCCAAGCCGTCCGCTCCGCCGCAGCAGGTGGCTGCGCTGCCGCCGGTATCGGTGCCGAAGCTGCCGAAGGAGGACTCGATCAACGCGCCGATCGCGAGCTTCTCGCGGCACAATGGCGGCTGGACCGTGGTGTTTTCGATCGCCGATCCGGCGCTCGGCATTTCCTGGCGGATCGGCGACAGCGGCGATTTCCGCGAGACCGGCTTCATGGACACGCTCGATCCGCGCACGCGCAAGCGGATGCCCAATCCGTCGATCGAGCTGCCGGCCGACGCGCCGGCGGCCACGATCGAGCTTCGCTATGTCGACACCCAGGGCGAGATGCAGGGACCGTTCCCGATCAAGTTCGATCCCGACGCCGCGCTGATCCGCGACCAGCGCAAGATTCTCGACATGACCGCGACGAGCTGGCTGTCGTTCCGCGAGTTCAACGGGCTGCTGGTCTACTACACCCACTTGATGTCGTATCGCTGCGCGATCCGCGAGGTGCGGATCGGCATCGACAGCGCCGTGCCGGACAAGGTGTTGAAGATGCCGCCCTGCAATTCGCGCGATCCGAGCGCGATCCCGTCCGATGCGCAACCCTATCTGAAGCTCGCGCCGCAGACCAAATCGGTCTCGGTGGAGCTGACCTATCGCGACGGCAGCGTGTCGGAGATCAAGACCTTCAGGCGATAGTTTGCATCCTTGTCGCCCGACCCGCGTTACCAAGGGTGCGGCGAGACAACCGTAAGGACAGGATCATGGATGCGGGCAATCCGGCAGGATCGAACACACGTCGGATGAAGGTGCGCTGCTGCGTGGTCGGCGGCGGGCCGGCCGGCATGATGCTCGGCTATCTGCTCGGGCGCGCCGGGGTCGACGTCGTGGTGCTGGAGAAGCACGCCGACTTCTTCCGTGACTTTCGCGGCGACACCGTGCACCCCTCGACCCTGCAGGTGATGGACGAACTCGGTCTGATCGACGGCTTCCTGAAGCTGCCGCACCAGGACATCCAGAAGCTCGACGGCATGTTCGGCGGCACCTCGGTGCGGATCGCCGACCTCAGCCGCCTCAGCGTCAAATATCCCTTCATCGCGATGATGCCGCAGTGGGATTTTCTCAATTTCCTGCGCGAGAGCGGCAAGCGTTTTGCCTCGCTGAAGGTGCTGATGAACGCGGAGGCGACCGACCTGATGCGGCGCGGCGACGCGGTTGCCGGCGTGCGTGCGAACACGCCGGATGGCCTGATCGACATCGAGGCGGATCTTGTGATCGGCTGCGACGGCCGCCATTCGATCGTGCGAGGGCGCGCCGGTCTTGCCGTCGAGGAGATCGGCGCGCCGATGGACGTGCTGTGGTTTCGCGTCGGGCGGCGTCCGGACGAGACCGAGAATTTGTTCGCGCGCATCGACCACGGCAAGATGATGGTGACGTTCGACCGCGGCGACTATTGGCAATGCGCCTACGTGATCGCCAAGGGGCAATACGAGGCCGTGAAGGCGAGGGGATTGCCGGCGCTGCTCGACGACGTGCTGCGACTGGCGCCGATCCTGAAAGCCGGCATCGCCGACGTGAAGAGCTTTGACGACGTCAAGCTGCTCACGGTCGCGATCAACCGGCTGACGCGCTGGACGCTTCCGGGCCTGCTCTGCATCGGCGACGCCGCGCACGCGATGTCGCCGATCGGCGGCGTCGGCGTCAACCTCGCGGTGCAGGACGCGGTCGCGACCGCCAACGTCCTGGCGGCGAAGCTCGTTCACGGCGTGCCGTCCGAAAATGAACTCGACGCGGTGCGCCGGCGCCGCGAATTCCCGGTGCGTGTGACGCAGCGCATGCAGGTGATCGCGCAGGACAACATCATCAGCGCCGCGCTGAAGGCAGGCGATCAGCCGGTCCCGTTCGCGCTGCGGTTGATCACGGCGATGCCCTGGCTGCAGGGCCTGACGGCGCGTCTCGTCGCGGTCGGGGTGCGGCCGGAGCACGTGCATTCGCCGGCCGCGAGCTGACGCGCGGCCACGCTTTGGATGGAATTTATCAAGGATAACAGCTGCTTAATCTGGCCGCTAGAAGTTGCGTAGCTGCAACAGCGGGACATGATTCGAAACCGGCGGACACGGAATCTGCGCTGCCGGTTCCGGCGGTTTTCTTTTGGTAAGGGCTCTCCTGGAAAGCTGTGCCCATCAGACAACCTGGGGGTGCCGCCGTGTTTCATGCCAAATTCATTGCCGCCTTGACTGCAGCCAGCGCGCTCGGCCTCAGCGCCGCTGCGGCTGCCGACCTCGCCGCGCGTCCCTACACCAAGGCGCCGGCCTATGTCGAAACGCTCTACAACTGGTCCGGCTTCTACATCGGCGGCCATCTCGGCGGCGCCTGGACCAACGAGCAGTGGGTCAACAGCGCGAACACGACGGTGTTCGGCGATCTCGGACCCGGCCAGGGCTTTCGGCAGCGCGGCTCGGGCTTCATGGGCGGCGGCCAGATCGGCTACAACTGGCAGGCCAACAACTTCGTGTTCGGCGTCGAGGGCACGATCTCCGGGCTCGACAATTCCGGCCGCGTCACCAACACGGTGTTCGGCGCCGGCCGCGACGATCAGTTCAACTGGCGCTCGAATGCGATGGCGACGATCGTCGGCCGCGCCGGCTACGCGATCCAGAACAATCTGCTCTATTTCAAGGGCGGCTATGCCGGCGTGAACAATCGCCTGTCGGTCGTCGACAACGTTCCGCCGGCGACCGGCTCCGGCAGCCAGACCCATTGGGCCAGCGGCTGGACCGTCGGTGCGGGCTGGGAGTACGGCATCACCCGCAACTGGACCATCGGCGTCGAATACAATTACGCAGCGTTCGAGCGCAAGACCTATCAGCTCGCCGGCACGGCGGTGGGCACCTATACGTTCGACGCCAAGCCGCGAGACATCCAGTGGGCGGTGGTGCGCGTGAACTACAAGTTCGACGCGCCGGTGATCGCGCGCTACTGAGTTATACGAGGCGAACAGGATGCAAGAGCCCCGGCGGCGCGCCGGGGCTCTTGTGTTTTGGGGCGCGTTGGTCTCAGGCCATGACCGAATAGCCGCCGTCGACCGGGATCGCGGTGCCGGTGACGAAATCCGACGCCGGCGAGGCCAGGAATACGGCGATGCCGGCGAAGTCGTCGATCGCTCCCCAGCGCGCCGCCGGCGTCCGCGCGAGCACGCGTTCGTGCAGCCCGGCAACCTGCTGACGCGCGCCCTTGGTCAGATCGGTGTCGATCCAGCCGGGAAGGATGGCGTTGACCTGGATGTTGTCGGGAGCCCAGGCGTTGGCGCAGGCGCGGGTGTACTGCACGATGCCGCCCTTGCTCGCGGCATAGGCCGCAGCGAAGCTGGCGCCGAAGATCGACATCATCGAACCGATATTGATGATCTTGCCGTGGCCCGACACCTTGAGCGCAGGGTAGGCCGCCTTCGAGCACAGGAAGGCGCTGGTGAGGTTGGTGTCGATCACCTTGCTCCACTCGTCGAGCTCGAGCTCGTGCGGCGGCTTGCGGATGCTCATGCCGGCGTTGTTGACGAGGATGTCGATCCGGCCGAGCTCGCCGATTACCCGTTCGACCATGGCGGCGACGGCGGCCTTGTCGGTGACGTCGGTGGCCACCGCGATCGCCTTGACGCCGCGCTTGCCGAGCTCCTCGACGGCGGCCTTCGATTTCGCCTCGTTGCGGCCGACCACGGCAACCGCCGCGCCGGCATCCGCCAGGCCCCGCGCCATGCCGAGCCCGATGCCGCCATTGCCGCCGGTGACGATCGCGACCCGGCCCGAGAGATCAAACTGTCCGTTTCTCATTGTTGTTGTCCGCTGTGGTTTGAATCCGGTCGCGAGAGTGCCTGATCGTCACAGGCCTGACCAGATCGGGCGCGGCCGGTCGGCCCTGCAGCAAAAGGGTGCGCGGGAGATTGCTCCCGAAAGTCTTCAGGCAACAAAAAAGCCCCGGACAATGCCGGGGCTTTTCGTCTGCTGGATCAGCAGGGATCAGTCTGTAGCTTAGTACTTGGCAACAACCGGACCGGTCCAGTTGAAGCGATAGACCAGCGAGGTGCTGATGGTCTGCACCAGCGGCTTGAAGGTGATGTCGCGACCGTTCGAGATGTTGGTGACGTCAGCCAGCTCAGAGATGTTCTTGCTGTCGTAGTAGGCGGCGCGATATTCGGTCTTCATGAACCAGCCCGGCGCGGTGATGCCGAAGATGTTCAGGTTGTTCTCGACGCCGCCGCCGACGAACCAGCCGCTGCGGTCGAAGCCGTCGGTGTGCCCGCCGACCGGGAGCGCGGTCGCGGTGTTGAACAGGGTGGTGCCCTTCCAGTGCGAGCTGGAGTAGCCGGCGTTGACGTAGGACAGAACGTTCGGCGCGATCAGGTAACCGAGGCGTGCACCGACGGCCCAGTTATAGTCGTTCTTGATGGTACCGGCGACGCCGAGGCCCTGATCCTGGATCGTGCCCTTCAGGCTGCCGAACTGACCGTCGGCGAATACGCCGAGGACCCAGCTGTTGGCGGTCTGCCAGTCATAACCGGCACCGACAGTGCCGTACCAGCCATCGCCGCCCTGGCGCTGGTTGAAGCCGAGGATCGGCGCGCCGGTGACGGTCGACTGCACGCCGGTGTCAGCGTCCCAGACGCCACCGCCGCCGCCGCCGAAGATGTAGAAACCGGTCCAGCTCGGCGCCATCGCGATCGGGGCCGGAGCCTTGGTGTAGGGGCGGGCGGCCAGATCGGCAGCCGACGCGGAACCCGTCATCGCAGCAACCGCGGTCAGAGCGAGCAAAATCTTCTTCATATCCAAATCCTCGACTAGCGTTCGATCGGGTCGCTGACGGGAGTGCGCTGGCACCGATTCCCGAAACTCATGTTGGGGACTATACGTGGTTCCGCCGGAAATGCTGTTGCGGGTGAGACACAACCGCCCGAAAACGAAGCCGCCGGCACTCTCCAAACAGCCGAATGAAAAACGGCCGCCCTGAGCGGGGGCGGCCGAAAAATCGTTTCGGATCAGCTGGTTGGGCCTAGACGTCGAGCAGGTCGTCGCTGGCGAATTCCGCCTTGTCGGAGATGAAGGCAAAGCGGGCTTCCGCCTTGGTTCCCATCAGCCGCTCGACCGAGTCGGCGGTGCCCTCGCGATCGTCGGCCAGCAACACGACGCGCAGCAGCGTGCGCTTGGTCGGATCCATCGTGGTTTCCTTGAGCTGCGCCGGCATCATTTCGCCGAGGCCTTTGAAGCGATTCACCTCGACCTTGGCGTTGGCGTTGAATTCGCTCTTGAGCAGCTCTTCCTTGTGCGCGTCGTCGCGGGCGTAGACCGACTTGGTGCCGTGCTTGAGTTTGTAGAGCGGCGGCACTGCCAGATAGAGATGCCCCTCGTCGATCAGCCGCGGCATTTGCCGGTAGAAGAAGGTGATCAATAGCGAAGCGATATGCGCGCCGTCGACGTCGGCGTCGGTCATGATGATGATGCGCTGATAGCGCAGATCCTCTTCACGGTAATGCGCGAGCGTGCCGCAGCCGATCGCCTGCACGAGATCGGAGAGCTGCGCGTTGGCGGTCAGCTTGTCCTTGCCGGCCGATGCGACGTTGAGGATCTTGCCGCGCAATGGCAGCACGGCCTGCGTCTTGCGGTCGCGCGCCTGCTTGGCGCTGCCGCCGGCCGAGTCGCCTTCGACGATGAAGAGTTCGGAGCCTTCGGTGCCGGCGTCGGAGCAGTCGGCGAGCTTGCCGGGCAGGCGCAGCTTCTTGCCGGCGGTCTTGCGCGCGGTTTCCTTTTCCTGGCGGCGGCGCAGCCGTTCCTCGGCGCGATCGATCACGAAATCGAGCAGCCGGTTGGCCTGGTTCGGATTGCCCGACAGCCAGTGATCGAACGGGTCCTTCATCGCCTGTTCGACGATGCGCTGCGCTTCAGCGGTGGCGAGGCGGTCTTTGGTCTGGCCTTGGAATTCAGGCTCCCGCACGAACACCGAGAGCATGACGGCCGCGCCCACCATCACGTCTTCCGAGGTGATGGAAGCTGCGCGCTTGCCTTGGCCGGCGCGTTCGGCGTGGTCCTTCAGGCCGCGCAGCAGCGCGCTGCGCAGGCCGGATTCATGCGTGCCGCCGTCGGGCGTCGGCACCGTGTTGGTGTAGGACGACAGGAAGCCATCTGCATCGGCCGTCCAGGCGACAGCCCATTCGCACGCGCCATGCGCGCCGCTGCGGCCGGATTTGCCGGAGAAGATATCCTGATGCACCAGCGTGTCGGCGTGGATCGCCGCGGCCAGATAATCCTTCAAGCCGCCGGGGAAGTGGAATTTTGCTTCTGCCGGGACGTCCTCGACGCCCTTCAGCAGCTCCTGGTCGCAGTGCCAGCGAATCTCGACGCCGCCGAACAGATACGCCTTCGAGCGCGTCATCTTGAACAGGCGCTGCGGCTTGAACGCCGCCTTGGCGCCGAAGATGTCGGTATCAGGCTTGAAGCGGATCCGTGTGCCGCGGCGGTTGTTGACCTTGCCGAGGTCCTCGAGCTTGCCCTTGGGATGGCCGCGCTCGAACGTCATGCGATGCAGCTGCCCGCTGCGCGCGACCTCGACCTCGAGCCGCGAGGAGAGCGCGTTGACCACGGAGACGCCGACGCCGTGCAGGCCGCCCGAGGTCTCGTAGACCTTGGAGTCGAACTTGCCGCCCGAGTGCAGCGTGCACATGATGACTTCGAGCGCCGACTTCTTCGGGAATTTCGGATGCGGGTCGACCGGAATGCCGCGGCCGTTGTCGGTCACGGTCAGGAAGCCGTCGGCGGTCAGCTCGACGTCGATGAAGGTGGCGTGACCGGCCAGCGCCTCATCCATGCAGTTGTCGATCACCTCGGCGAACAGGTGGTGCAGCGCCTTCTCGTCGGTGCCGCCGATATACATGCCGGGGCGCCGACGGACCGGTTCCAGGCCCTCCAGGACCTCGATGTCAGCTGCGGTATAGCCGGCTTCGGCGCCTCCCGCGGGCCGGGAAGCGGCCTTCGCCGGGGTGCGCGCCTTCTGTTCCGGGGCTCCGAACAGATCGTCAGCAGATTTGCTTTTGGCGTTCGACTTCAATGATTTGGCCATGTTTCTTCAAGTGGCGCGCCAGTCTTGGCGCGGCGAATCGGTTGCTCTGACTATGCCACGGAACGGGCTGCCAATGGGGGCGACCGCGCCTCGGGCCCGGCCGTCTCCATAGATAGGAGCCTGCGATTACGCCCGCGAGGTGCGGAATACAACGACCGTGAACAGGGCCATCGCCGCGACCACCATCAGCGATCCCACGATGGGCGCTGCCTCGAACGCTGGACCTTCCAACAGCACGGCGGCCACGCCGGCCGGAAACAGCACGCCACCGATGATATGGAGCCAGCCCTGGATTTTAGCCAGCAGCATGCGGCCGGCCGCCGGCACCAGCCGGTAGTACAGGCCGAACAGGAACAGCAGCACGCCGCCGACCAGATTGAGATGCGCGTGCGCCGGCCCCAACGTGAAGTCGTGCTGGATACCCATTGCGATGCCCGCGAGCATTCCGAACAGCAAGACGACAACGCCCACGCACATCATCAGCGACCCGATCATCCAGTATTTCCTTTTTCTTGTGAGGGAGATGCCAGCCAGCCGGACCGCAGGGGCCTTACCGGAAATCACGTTTGATCCCCGCCTTTGTGACTTGATGTCACGCAATGGGCTGGCTTACCTGTTCTTAGGCTGCGTGCCGCTAGAAAGGTTCATTCGAGGTTCAACGGAGCGGAAGGCACACGACGAGATGGAAGACTTTGCGCGGGCCCTGGCCGAATTCGTCCGCCACCACCAGGCCTGGGCCGCTCCGATCGTCATGTTGCTGGCGTTCGCTGAATCACTCGCCTTCATTTCGTTGCTGGTGCCCGCCTGGGGCGCGCTGGTTGCGATCGGCGCCTTGATCGGCGTCAGCGGAATCAATTTCTGGCCGATCTGGATCGCGGGCGGCATTGGCGCCGCGCTCGGCGACTGGGTCTCCTACTGGTTCGGCTATCGCTACAAGGAGCAGGTCGCGCAGATGTGGCCGCTGTCGCGCTATCCGGAGATCCTGCCGCGCGGCGAAGCCTTCGTGAAGACCTGGGGCGTGCCCAGCATCTTCATCGGCCGCTTCTTCGGTCCGCTCCGCGCCTCGGTGCCGCTGGCAGCCGGCATTTTCGAGATGTCGTACTGGCAGTTCCAGATCGCCAATTTCGTCTCCGCGCTGGTCTGGTCGGCGGCGCTCCTTTTGTTCGGCGACGTCATTGCCCAGGCCCTCGAATGGATGTGGCGCGCGGTGTAGCGGGAGCCGGAATAAGGCTGCAATGCAGGGGTTAGGCGGGATGACAAGTGCTCGTGATGCCACCATCGCGCGAGCATCGAAACGTTGTTACAACCGCGTCACCAAGCGCGAGTTCATCGGGCGCCATTTCACTGGGAGGACAACACATGGAATTGACACGACGTCACGCTCTCGCCGGCGCTGCCGGCATCGCCGCCGCACCGTTGTTGCCGGCGCTCCCGGCCAATGCCGCGTCGCCCGCGGCCGACAAGCAGGCGCCGAGCTTCTATCGCTACAAGGTTGGTGACATCACGGTCACCGCGGTGTCCGATGGCAAGACCGTCTTCAAGCTGGAGGACTCCTTCATCCCGAACGCGAAGCGGGACGACGTCAACGCGGCGTTGGACAAGGCGTTCATGCCGCGTGACATGGTGACGATCTGGTACGCGCCGCTGGTGCTCAATACCGGCGGCAAGCTGGTCGTGATCGACACCGGCAATGGCGCGCTGGCCAAGGCCAGTTCCAAGGGCGCCAACGGTCTGTTCGCCGACAATTTCGTCGCAGCCGGATTCGATCCCAAGAATGTCGACATGGTCGTGATCTCGCATTTCCACGGCGATCACGTGAACGGCTTGCTCACCGCCGAGGGCGCGCCGGCGTTCCCGAACGCCGAAGTGCTGGTGCCGGCGACCGAATGGAAGTTCTGGATGGACGATGGCGAGATGAGCCGGGCGCCGGCCGGCCGCATGCAGGGCCTGTTCAAGAACAACCGCAACATCTTCGAGGCTGCCCTCAAGAAGAAGGTCAGCCCCTATGAATGGGGCAAGGAGATCGCGCCGGGCCTCACCTCGGTCGAGGCTGTCGGCCATACGCCGGGCCACACCTCCTACGTGCTGGCCTCGGGTTCGGAGAAGGTCTTCATCCAGTCCGACGTCACCAACAATCCGTATCTGTTCGCGACCAATCCCGGCTGGCACGCGTTCTTCGACCAGGACGCCGACGTCGCCGAGAAGACCCGCCGCCGCGTCTACGACATGATCGTCGCGGAGCGGCTCCAGGTGCAGGGCTTCCATTATCCGTTCCCGGGCCTCGGCAATGTGGTGAAGGACGGCAGCGGCTACCGTGTCGTGCCGGCCCCTTGGAATCCGGTGATCTGACGGTTCTCCTTGACGCAAAAGGGGCGCGGCCTTATAGCCGCGCCCATGATCAACGCCGCGACCATCATCATCGCCCGCCGCAGCCGCATTCTCGCGGTATGGGCGGTCGCTCGCGTTTAAGACCATCGCCTCTGCCGCCGGACCTGATCCCGCGGCGCTCTCCTCAAAAAGACACGCGGTTCGATCTGGCGGCTCCTTCGTCAAGCAGGAGTGTTCGACCATGTATACGCCGCAGCCTTTCAAGCCCGACCGTGCCGCAAGCCTCGCCTTCGCGGAGGCGCGCGGTTTCGGCCTTGCCTGCGCGTGGGACGGCGGCAAGCCGATCGCATCCGCGCTGCCGTTCTATCTGAGCTATGCCGACGACGGCACGCCGCGGGCGTTGTTTCATGTTGCCCGTCACAATCCGCTGGTAAAGCTGGCGGGCGGAGCCCCCTGGCTGCTGGCCGTCACTGGCGCCGATGCCTATGTTTCGCCGGACTGGTACGTATCGCCCGACCAGGTGCCGACGTGGCTCTATCAGGCCGTGCATCTGACCGGGCCGGTGCGGACCCTGTCGGGTGAGGAACTCGCTGTTCAAATCGATGTGCTGACGGGCAAGTTCGAGGACTGGCTGTTGCCGAAAGAACCGTGGACGTCAGCCAAGATGACAGCGGCGCGGCTCGAAGCAATGAAGAAGGCGATCGTGGGCCTTGAGATGACGGTGGAAGAGGTGGAGGGCAGCTTCAAGCTGAACCAGCACAAATCCGAGCCCGACTTTGCCGCGGTCGGCAACGCGCTCGCTTTGCAGGCCGAAGCCGGTGCCCGGCAGATCGCGGCTTTGATGCGCGACGTGCGCCCGCAGGCTTTCACAACGACACAGACCGAAATGACTTCGCTTCAAGGGGGCGTGTGATGACGAAGAAGAAAGTCGGCATCCTGGGCGCGTCCGGCTACACCGGCGCCGACGCGGTGCGGCTGTTGGCGCGGCACCCGGATGCCGAGATCACCGCGCTTACCGCCAACACCCATGCCGGCAAGACGATGAGCGAGGTGTTTCCTCACTTCTTCATGCTCGACCTGCCAAGACTCGTGGAATGGGAAAAGGTCGACTGGACGCGGCTCGATGCCGTGTTCTGCGGACTGCCGCACGGGACGACGCAAGAGATCATCGCCGCGGTGCTGAAAGCCAATCCCGCAATCAAGATCCTCGATATGTCCGCGGATTTCCGGCTGCGCGACAAGGACAGCTACGCTCAATGGTACGGTCATGAGCACCGGGCGCTCGAATTGCAGGACGAGGCCGTCTATGGGCTGACCGAGCTCTACCGGGAGAAGATCACGGCCGCGCGGCTGGTGGCCTGTCCCGGCTGCTATCCGACGGCGGTGCTGCTGGCGCTTGTTCCGCTGGCGAAGGCAAAGCTGATCGACGTCG
Source organism: Bradyrhizobium sp. UFLA03-84 (assembly GCF_002289535.1). Taxonomy (NCBI): domain Bacteria; kingdom Pseudomonadati; phylum Pseudomonadota; class Alphaproteobacteria; order Hyphomicrobiales; family Nitrobacteraceae; genus Bradyrhizobium; species Bradyrhizobium sp. UFLA03-84. The sequence continues at coordinate 1,135,086 of NZ_NSJY01000014.1, forward strand.
ACGATATCGTCATCGACGCAAAGTCGGGCGTGACCGGCGCCGGACGCGGACTGAAGCAGAACACGCTGTTCAGCGAGGCCGGCGAAGGGTTGTCGCCCTATTCGATCGGAAGCCATCGACACTCGGCGGAGATCGAGCAGGAGATCGGCGCAGCCGCCGGCTCGGCCGTGACGGTGAACTTCACCCCGCATCTCATTCCGATGGCGCGTGGTGAGTTCTGCACATCCTATGTCAAGCTCAACGGGGCTACGCCGGACGATTTGCGCGCCGAGCTGGAAAAGGCCTACGCCAACGAGCCGTTCGTGCATGTGACGAAGAAGGGCGTGCTGCCGCAGACGCAGAACGTGCGTGGTTCGAACTACGTTCAGATCGGTGTCGTCGCCGACCGGATCAAGAACCGCGCCATCGTGCTCTCGACGCTCGATAATCTCGTGAAGGGTTCGGCCGGACAGGCGATCCAGAACATGAACCTGATGTTCGGCTTGCCCGAAACCACCGGACTGGAGCAGATCGCGTTGTTTCCGTGAGCGGGGGTTGTTGTCGCGGACGAGGATGCGCTCAATCTATGGCAGCACAGGCGCGGCCAGATGTGTTAGCAAACCAAACGAATGAGCTTGAAAGGAACGTGCCATGACCCTCACCGATACCGATCAGCCGAAGACCAAGGGCGGTGCGACCAAGACCGTGTTCGTCGATGGCGCGTCCGGCACCACCGGCCTCGGCATCCAGGAGCGGCTGCATTCGATCGGCGACGTCGCGGTGAAGCATATCGCCGAGGACAAGCGGAAGGATGCCGGTGCCAAGCGTGCGCTGATGGAGGAGGTGGATCTCGTGATCCTCTGCCTGCCTGACGATGCCGCCAAGGAGACCGTCGCGCTGATCGACACGATGGGGAATTCAGCGCCGAAGGTGCTCGACGCCTCGACCGCCTATCGCGTCGCGCCGGACTGGGCCTATGGCTTTGCGGAGCTCGCGCCCGGCCAGGCCGACAAGATCCGCAACGCGCCGAAGGTCTCCAATCCCGGTTGCTATCCGACCGGCGCGATCGCGCTGCTGCGGCCGATCGTCGATGCCGGGCTGCTGCCTGTCGATTATCCCGTCACCATCAACGCGGTGAGCGGCTATTCGGGCGGCGGCAAGTCGATGATTGCGAGCTTCGAGGACGGCTCGGCACCGGCCTTCCACCTCTACGGCCTCGGCTTGGAGCACAAGCACGTGCCGGAGATGCAGCTGTACTCGCATCTGACGCGGCGGCCGCTGTTCGTCCCGTCGGTCGGCAATTTCCGGCAGGGCATGCTGGTGTCGGTGCCGCTGCAGCTCGACGCGCTGCCGGGCAAGCCTGATGGAGCCGATCTGCAGGCCGTTCTGGCGAAGTGGTATGCCGGCAGCAAATACGTCACCGCGATGCCGCTGCAGAACGAGGCCGCCGCGGGCGGGAAGATCGAGCCGGAAGCGCTCAACGAGACCAACCAGCTCGAGCTCTACGTGTTTGCCAGCGACAAGCATCGCCAGGCGGTGCTGGTCGCCCGGCTCGACAATCTGGGCAAGGGCGCCTCGGGTGCCGCGGTCCAGAACATGCGGCTGATGCTCGGGCTCTCCGACATCTGACGGCACGCACCGTGGACGACGCCACGCTGCAATTCTATCGGCGCAATGCCGAGGCCTATGCCGGGTGGGCGAAAGCACCGTCCACCCGGTTGATCGGCTTTCTCAAGCTGTTGCCGCCGGGCGGGGCGATCCTCGAACTCGGCTGCGGCGCCGGCAATCATGCCGCCGTCATGCTTGCCCAAGGCTTCGTGCTGCGCGCGACCGACGGCTCACCCGAGATGGCCGAGGTCGCGGCGCGTCGCATCAACCATCCCGTCGAGGCGATGTTGTTCGACGAGCTAAGGGATCGCGAGGCCTATGACGGCGTCTGGGCCAGCGCCTGCCTGCTGCACGTGCCACGCGACGAATTGGCCGGCATCGTCGGCCGCATCCATCGCGCGCTGAAACCCGGTGGCGTCTTCTACGCGAGCTACAAGATCGGCCATGGCGACGGCCGTGACAGCATCGGCCGCTACTACAACTATCCCGAGGCCGACTGGCTGGCGGCGACCTACGCATCGTCAGGTGCTTGGACGCAAGTCTCGTCCGACACCAGCGAGATCAAGAGCTTTGACGAAGCGCCGGCGACGATGCTGCATATCGTCGTGCGCAAACCAGGGTGACCAGGTCGTGTACTCATAAAACGGCCGGCCGCCTGATGTCCGCTCAACCGCAGCAGCGGCGGAAAGGCGGACATCTCTCGGGGCCGCAAAAGGGCCATGAGCCGACATCCAGCGAAGCGTGAGCACAGATGCGTGAGCCACGTGATGCCCGCCTGGATGTTTACTGAGCCGTCAGGTTCGACGCCCCCTGAACCTTGGTGATAGGCGGCGGATTCCACTTGCCGGTGAGAGCGTCCGGCTTTGGGGCATAGACGCGCATCGTCAAGTTGAACGGCCCCTTCGGCGCGGGCAGCCAGTTGACCTCTTTATCCGATCCCGGGCTCTCGTTCTGGAAGTAGAGGTCCAGCGAGCCGTCTGGGTTGTATTTGAACGGCATCCAGCTACTCACCGCAAAGCGATTTAGACTGTTTGCAATCTGAAAGCCGCTGCTGTCGTAGAGTGTGAGCGACCAAAAGGCATTTGCCGGCGGCGTCGCGCCCTTGTCGAAGTGGATGGTGTATTTGCTTGCGCCGTCGAGCGGCTTGCCGGTTTCATCGGCGAGGTTGAGCGGGTAGATCGCATCTTCCGGTACGTTCGCGCCGAGGCCAAGCTGCGCGATAATGGCGCGCTTGAGGTAGTAGTTGCCGTACACGCCCATCGTATCGGTATTCATCGACCAACCGTTTGCGATCCTGGCGATCGTTGGCACTTTCCACTCCATGAGTTGTTGCCCGGCCGCCGGCGCATCCTCCAGCGCCTTCTTCACCACGGGATCAAGCTTGCTGATGTCCAGGCTCTTGCCCGGCTCAATGCCGATCCGCTTCATCTGGGCAATAATCGGCTGGTCAGTGAGGTGGGGCGGTTGCAGCTTGAGAAGTTCGGACGCATAGACGAAGTAATCACCGCCCTTCATGCTATCGACCTGGGTTTTTGGAGGCGTCTTCATATCGATCGTCGGATCGATTTTCGTCTCCACGGGCTTGGACGGTTTGCCCCATTCCGAGAGTGGCGTGATTTTATAACCGGCCTGAATTTTGTGAACCGCATCGTAATCCGGCGGTCCGTCAGTTTTGGTGCGACCGATAATCCAGACGTACGGGGTCGGCGCTTCGATTTGGATAAATCCCGCCGGTAAGTTTCCGCTCCAGCCGCGCGGCGTGACGAGGAAATTGCGCGCTTGCGTTCCCGTTGTGCGCCAACCGGGCGAAGCAAATACGTCCGTCCACATATCGAGCATCGGCAGAAGATAATAGCGTCCATCCGTGTCCGGGACCGAGAGGACCATCGGCTCCCTGGTGAGGTCTAGGTACCCGGTAGAATACAACGTATCGAAATTTGGTCGGACGACTTGCCTCATGTCGGCTGTGGGAAAGGTCGGAACGTGGGAAAATGAATTCATGGGGGCGCCGTACCCTTTGCCGGGCTCGACATTCGTAAGCTGTTTGCGGGTCACATCCATGCTCACCAGAGGATAGAAGTAGATGTAGGCATCCCTGGCAATGTATTGCGCCTCCTGCTCGGTGACGGTGCTCTGTGCCTGGGCAGCGAGGGAGACGACAGGCAAAAGCACAAGACCCAGGAGCAAACTACCAATCGTGCTCTTTCTCATGTGGCCTCCCAGCTTAGCACCGCGCGAGATTGTCCCGCGCTTCGGGTCCGACAGAATCGAAACCATTGCAGGAGCTGTGGGCACGGCATTGATACGGATCAAACGACACGCAGGCGCCCGACGATGTTCCCGCGATGCCCGGCCGTCCGGACGCGCCGGCTTACGATTGGAGGCAGTCCTTCCGGCCCGCCGGCGAGCTGAAAGCGACGAGATCAACGCCGAGCGAATGGGTTGGCGATCGTGCTGTAGACGGCCTTATGGCACACTGCGCGGACGCCTACGCCGCCCGTCACCTCGTAAACGGTATGGGCAACATACTCTCGTTGACACCCTTCGCCGTACCGTTCTTCGCGGCCGACCTGATCGATGCAAAAAACCGCGACGACGTATGGGGCGCGGCCAAGGCGGCGGCAGGTATGGTGCCGGGAGGTGGCGCGGGGAAGCAACTGGCAATAGATATCGAGTCGCGCATGGCGCGAGCCAGTGAAATGGGCTTCAGGACTGAGACGCCTCTTTATCACGGTACTGGGCGGACATTCGACGCAATAAAAAGCGTCCCCACAGATGCGCCGGGACAGGTATTACCCGGAGTTTCGCTAAGTCTGAATCCAGAGATTGCGAGCGAGTTTGCGTTGCGGGCCCCGGATCGCGGCCTGGGCGAATATCCGCAGGTGTATAAACTTCTTCACCGGCGGAGAATCCGGCAACTCTGAAATGGACTGGTGACGAGGATTGACAATTCGGGACGCCTTCGATCGAGGACACGATTCAGTATTGATCCGCAATTATACTACCGCTGGTAGAAAACGGGAGAACATATTGATCGTGCGGGACGGCAATCAACTGCGTTCCGCGAATGCTGCCTTCGACCCTGCCAAGCGAAATAGTCTGAACCTGATGTACGGGGTGCGAGGAGCAGTTTCCCTTGCCGGTGAATTCGCAGCAGCGATCGCGATGGCGTGATCTCGCCGCCACCCGCTCGGCGCGCAGGAGGGTGGGCGGCCATCGATGCGACTTTCGCCGGTTACACGCATGATCAAGACGACCGGCGAGGCGCCGGCGGCAGGTATCGTCGTGCGCGGGTAAGACAGCAGCGCCGGCGCGGCGGTTGCCGCCGCCGGCGTGACTGCGCGGTTCAGACGATCTTGAAGATCGCGAGCGCCAGCACGGCCTGGGCGAGGAAGCCCACCGTGAAGGCCAGGGTGCGGAACACCGGCAGGCCGAGCGTGTAGACGATCAGATGGGCGACGCGGGCCCAGAAATAGACGGCGCAGGCCAGCACCGTCCATTTGGTGGAGTAGTCGGCTGCGTTGAGGATCAGGACCAGCGGCGCGAAGATCACGAGGTTCTCGACCGCGTTGTCATGCGCGAACATCAGCCGGTTGGCCCATTCGGCTTGGGGCTTGTCGGTGCGCGAGGGGTTGCCCATCGCGCCGGAGAGGCCGCGCACCTGGCAGCGGTTGATGATGTAGGGGATCCACAACAGCCCGGTCAGGATCACCGTCAGCGACAGCCAGAACAGTTCGCGCGTCATCGTCTCCCCCTCACGTGAATTCGATTCCCGACCGCCGGGATCGTCCGTTTATAGCTGAGCGGAAGAGTTGGCGCTACGCGCGGACGCGGACATAGCTGCCCGGAGCGTCCTCGAGCACCTGCGCCCCGTTCGAGCCCACCATGCGCGCCGGCACCGTCTCCGGATCATGGCTCTCCAGCCAGTTGCGCCAGTCGGGCCACCACGACCCCTTGTGCTCTTCGGCGCCCTTCAGCCAGTCGGCGAGCTTCATGTCCTTGATGTTGTCGTTGGTCCAATACTGGTACTTCTTCGAGGCGGGCGGGTTGACCACGCCGGCGATATGGCCGGAGCCGGACAGCACGTATTTCACCGGGCCGCCGAAGAACTGCGAGCCGTACAGCACCGATTCCGCCGGTGCGATGTGATCCTCGCGTGCGGCGAGGTTGTAGATGGGAACCTTCACCTTCGACAGATCGAGCAGCGTGTTGTCGAGCACCATGGTGCCGGTCGACAGCCGGTTCTCCAGATAGCAGTTGCGCAGGTAGTAGGAGTGGTTCGACGACGGCATCCGCGTCGCATCCGAATTCCAGTGCAGCAGATCGAACGAGGAGGGCGGCTGGCCCTTCAGGTAGTTGTTCACGACATACGACCAGATCAGGTCGTTCGAGCGCAGCATGTTGAAGGCCATCGCCATTTTGCTGCCCTCGAGCACGCCGGATTCCTGCATGTCGCGCTCGAGCGCCGAGATCTGGTCCTCGTCGACGAAGACGAGCAGATCGCCGGCGTGGGTGAAGTCGACCTGCGCAGCAAAGAACGTCGCCGACGTCACGCGCTGGCGGCGCTTCTCGGCGAGGTAGGCGAGCGTCGAGGCGAGCATGGTGCCGCCGACGCAATAGCCGGCGGTGTGCACCTTCATCTCGCCGGTAACCTTCTCGATCACGTCCATCGCCGTGAGCGGGCCCTCGGTCATGTAGTCGGCCCAGGTCTTCTTGCCGAGTTCCTTGTCCGGATTGACCCAGGAGATCACGAACACCGTGATGCCCTGGTCGACGCACCATTTGATGTAGGATTTCTCAGGACGCAGATCGAGGATGTAGAACTTGTTGATCCAGGGCGGCACGATCAGCAGCGGCGTGCGCAGCACGTTCTCCGTTGCCGGCGAATACTGGATCAGCTGCATCAGCTCGTTCTGGTAGATCACCTTGCCCGGTGTCGTCGCCATGTTGACGCCGACCTCGAGGTTGCTCGAATCGGACTGGCGGATCTTCAGCGTGCCGTGGCCGGCCTCGATATCCTCGGCCAGCATCTTCATGCCGCGCACCAGATTGTCGCCATTGGTCTCGACCGTGGCGCGCAGCACCTCCGGATTGGTCAGGACGAAGTTCGACGGCGCCAGCGCGTTGGTGATCTGCTGGACGTAGAATTCGGCCTTCTTTCGCGTGTGCGGGTCGATGCCGTCGGCGTCGTTGACCAGCTGCTGCGCCCATTTCGAGGTCAACAGGTAAAGCTGCAGGATGAAGTCGAAGAACTGATTCGACTTCCACTCCGGGTCCTGGAAGCGCTTGTCGCGCGGAGCGGGCGCGATCGCGGGCTTGGCGTCGGCTTCGCCGGCCATGCGGCGCACCGCCGAGCCCCAGAGATCGAGGTAATCCTTGCCGAGCTGCATCTGCAGCGACGAGGCGCGCTCCTTGTCCGACAGCCAGTATTCGGCGATCACGCTGAAGGTCTTGATGACCTCGCCGAACTCGTTCGGCGGCTTGTCGCGGACTTCCCCGCTCTGCCGCGGCTTGAGATAGGCTGCCAGCGCCTGGCCGCTACTCTCCATCGCCCGCGCGATGTTCATGGCGAAGGCTTCGGCGTTGAATTTCGGGGGGGCTTGGGTATCGGTGCTGACGTTGCTCATTTCAGGGACAATATCGTGTCGTTTAGGGGGCGTCATCGCGCGGTGCGGCAACGAAAATCAGTGAAAATCAGACGTTTCGCTCTGTTGCGGTGCGACAAAAAATCTTTGTTCCGTCATATTGAAGCCTCAGGGGTCGCTTTTGCTGTTCACGCTTTAAGCGTTTCGGGCGACAATGGTTTGAAACGCTGAAGCCAGGATTAACGCAGCGGGGACGCTGCAAGGCTCGTACCAGTGCGACCCGTGTCGGCAACCGTGCCACGTGCGCGCTAGCTTGTTGGGGACAATTCGGCGCATGCCGATCGATCGAAAGAACAGGGGGCTCGCGGCCGCAGTGCTGCTCGCGTCATCGCTGGCGCTGGGCGGCTGCTCGAGCACGATCGCCGATATGGCGATGCCGGCCGATGCGCCGGCGCGGCAAAAGGATGCCAACGGCTACCTCCCGGTCCATGACCTTCCGCCCGACCGCGCCGATCCGACGATCAAGCCGGCGGACCAAGCCAAGATCGAGCAGGAGCTGATCGCCGCGCGCGAGCACCAGGCCTCGACGGCGGCCCAGGCCGGCAAGTAAGGCCCCACCAGGCGGCCGATCAGCGCTGGCGCCGCCCGGTGTCCGTGCTAAAAGAAATCCAATTCAACCGCAGATCCGGCGACAGCCCCCAGATCGCGCCCCTGAATTCGCTCTAAGTCATTGATTTGGTGTGATTTCTGGAGGAGGCCGTTGAGGCCTCCGCAAAGCCAGCAAAAGGGGCGATTCTGGCATCGCGGTTGTCGGAGCAAGGGTCCCATGGAAGATTTTTACCGCATTCGCCGTTTGCCGCCTTACGTCTTTGAAAAGGTCAACCAGGCCAAGGCGGCCGCGCGCAACGCCGGGGCCGACATCATCGACATGGGCATGGGCAATCCGGACCTGCCGACCCCGCCGCATGTCATCGAGAAGCTCAAGGAGACGCTGGGCAAGCCGCGCACCGACCGCTACTCGGCCTCCCGCGGCATCAACGGCCTGCGCAAGGCCCAGGCCGCCTATTACGCGCGTCGCTTCGGCGTCAAGCTCAACCCCGACACCCAGGTCGTGGCCACCCTCGGCTCGAAGGAGGGGTTTGCCAACGTTGCGCAGGCGATCACCGCGCCCGGCGACGTCGTGCTGTGCCCGAACCCGAGCTACCCGATCCATGCCTTCGGCTTCCTGATGGCCGGCGGCGTGATCCGCTCGGTGCCGTCGGAGCCGACGCCGCAATTCTTCGAGGCGGTCGAGCGGGCGATCATCCATTCGATCCCGAAGCCGATCGCGCTGATCGTCTGCTATCCATCGAACCCGACCGCCTATGTCGCCGACCTCGACTTCTACAAGGATCTCGTCGCGTTCGCGAAGAAGCACGACATCTTCATCCTGTCCGATCTCGCCTACGCCGAAGTCTATTTCGACGAGGACAAGCCGCCGCCGTCGGTGCTGCAGGTGCCCGGCGCGCTCGACGTCACCGTCGAATTCACCTCGATGTCGAAGACGTTCTCGATGGCCGGCTGGCGCATGGGCTTTGCGGTCGGCAATGAGCGCATCATTGCGGCGCTGGCACGGGTCAAATCCTACCTCGATTACGGCGCCTTCACGCCGGTGCAGGTGGCGGCGACCGCCGCGCTCAACGGTCCCGACGACTGCATCCGCGAGATGCGCGACACCTACCGCAAGCGGCGCGATGCGCTGGTTGAGTCATTTGGCCGCGCCGGCTGGGACATTCCGCCGCCGCAGGCCTCGATGTTCGCCTGGGCGCCACTGCCCAAGGCGTTCGAGGCGGTCGGCAGCATGCAGTTTGCGACCCTGATGGTGGAGAAATCCGGCGTCGTGGTGTCGCCCGGCGTCGCGTTCGGCGAGCACGGCGAAGGTTATGTCCGCATCGCGATGGTGGAGAACGAGCAGCGCATCCGGCAGGCCGCGCGCGGCGTGCGCCGCTTCCTTGAAAGCGGCATCGAAACGTTGCACAACGTCGTTCCTCTCGCCAACCGACGCTAATCCTTCCAGGTTGCTTAATCTCCAGGTCCCTTAAATCCATGGTCGCACCCCTGAACGTGGGCATAGCGGGGCTCGGCACCGTCGGTGCCGATGTCGTCCGCCTCATCGAAACGCAAGGACGGGCGCTGGCCGAGCGCAGCGGCCGGCCCATTCGCGTCGTCGCCGTCACGGCGCGCTCGAAAGCCAAGAAGCGCGGCCTCGACCTGCGCGGCATCGCCTGGGCGAAGAGCCCGCAAGCGCTGGCTGAGGATCCCAATATCGATTGCTTCGTGGAATTGATGGGGGGCGCCGGCGATCCCGCGCTTTCCGCGATCGAGACCGCGCTGAAGACGGGCAAGTCGGTCGTGACCGCCAACAAGGCGCTGATCGCCAAGCATGGGCTGCGTCTCGCCGCGGCCGCCGAGAAGCATGGCGGTGCGCTGAACTTCGAGGCCGCCGTCGGTGCGGCGATCCCGGTGGTAAAGACGCTGCGCGAAGGCCTTGCCGGCACCAGCGTCAACCGCGTCTACGGCATCCTCAACGGCACCTGCAACTACATCCTGACCCGGATGGAGCAGGAGGGTTTGTCGTTCGAGGAATGCCTGAAGGACGCCCAGCGTCTCGGCTATGCCGAAGCCAATCCGTCATTCGACGTCGATGGTCACGACACCGCACAGAAGCTTGCGATCCTGGCGAGCCTCGCCTTCGGAACCAAGGTTGCGGAAAGCGCGGTCTATGTCGAAGGCATCTCCTCGATCACGCCGGAAGACCTCAAGGCGGCCTCGGAACTCGGCTACCGCGTCAAGCTGCTCGGCGTTGCCGTCCGCACGGCAAAGGGCATTGAGCAGCGCGTGCACCCGACCATGGTGCCGAAATCATCCTCGATCGCGCAGGTGATGGGCGTCACCAATGCGGTCGCGATCGACGGCGAGGGTATTCCGCCGATTACGCTGGTCGGCCCGGGCGCCGGCGGCGCCGCGACCGCTTCGGCCGTGGTCGCCGACATCGCCGACGTCGCCCGCGGCATCCGCGCCAAGCCGTTCGGACGTCCGGTCGAGCGGTTGCGCGACACCACCAAGGCGCCGATGGAACGCCATGAAGGTGGCTACTATATCCGCCTGATGGCGCGCGATCTTGCAGGCACTGCCGCAACAATCGCCACCCGGCTTGCGGAACAGAAGATATCTCTGGAATCCATCGTGCAGCGCCATCCGGATGGCGTCGATGTGAATGGAGCGGCCAAAAAACCTTCACCGGTTCCGGTCATTCTGATTACCTATGCGACCAGCGAGGATGCCGTGCATCGGGCGCTGGCCGCAGTGCAGCGCGATAAGGTCATCAGCGGCCGGCCGCAGGTGATCCGGATCGAGAAAAACTAACGCATGGCCTGAACGGGTCGGGCGTGAGACGATTGATGCGGGCAGGCTGGCCTGTCCCCGAGGCTTAAGGAGTACGCCGATGTCGACCCATATTTCCGTTCCGCCGCAGATGCTGCTCGAGCGCATCCTGACGCTCGAAATCGTGCGCGTGACGGAGCGCGCGGCGGTGTCGGCCGCGCGGCTGCGCGGCCACGGCCAGGAGAAGGCCGCCGACAAGGCTGCGGTCGACGCGATGCGGCGCGAGCTCAACAAGCTGCCGATCGAGGGGACGGTCGTGATCGGCGAGGGCGAGCGCGACGAGGCGCCGATGCTGTTCATCGGCGAGAAGGTCGGCCTCAACGCCGGTCCCAAGGTCGATATCGCCGTCGACCCGCTCGAAGGCACCACGCTGTGCGCCAAGAACATGCCGGGCTCGATCGCCACCATGGCGATGGCCGACGGCGGCACGCTGCTGCACGCACCCGACGTCTACATGCAGAAGATCGCGATCGGCCCGGGCTACGCCAAGAACGTGATCGAGCTCGATGCGCCGCCGGCCGACAACGTCCGCCGGCTCGCCAAGGCCAAGGGCGTCGACCCGACCGCCATCAACGTGCTGGTGCTCGACCGTCCGCGCCATGCCGACATCATCAACAGCGTGCGCTCGACCGGCGCCGCCGTGCAGCTGATCACCGATGGTGACGTCGCCGGCGTCATCCACTGTGCCAAGCCGGACGAGACCGGCGTCGACATGTATATCGGCACCGGCGGCGCGCCGGAGGGCGTGCTCGCGGCGGTCGCGCTGCGCTGCATCGGCGGCCAGATGCAGTGCCGCCTGATCCTCGACACCGAGGAGAAGCGCGAGCGCGCGCACAAGATGGGGGTCATCGATCCGAAGATGATCTACGGCATCGAGGACATGGCAAAGGGCGATTGCCTGTTCGCCGCCACCGGCGTCACCACCGGCTCGCTGCTGACCGGCGTGAAGTTCAAGAAGGACGTGATCGAGACGGAGACGGTCGTGATGCGCTCGGTCACCGGCACCGTGCGCTACATCAAGGCCGAGCACCGCCAGCTCGAGAAGTTCCACCTCGACTAACCAAAGGCGGACTACGATCTCCGTCATTCCGGGCTCGACGCTTCGCTTCGGCCCGGAATGACGAACCAACAAGAACAACAAAGGGAGACGCGCATGTCCGATCTGTCCGGGGTCAAGGCGCTGGTGTTCGACGTGTTCGGCACGGTGGTCGACTGGCGCACCAGCCTGATCAACGACTTCACCAAATGGGGCGAGAAGCGGGGCATCAATGCCGACTGGACCGCGCTGGTCGACGGCTGGCGCGCGGTCTATACGGCTTCGATGGACGAGGTGCGCAAGAACCCGCAGAACGGCTATGTCATCCTCGACGTCTTGCACCGCCGCTCGCTGGAGAAGCTGGTCGCGCAGCTCGGCATCAAAGGGCTGATCGAAGCCGACCTGCATCATCTGACGCTGGGCTGGCATCGCCTGCATGGGTGGCCCGACAGCGTCGCTGGCCTGACCCGGCTGAAGACGAAGTACATCATCTCGCCGCTCTCCAACGGCAATGTCGCGCTGCTCACCAACATGGCGAAGTTCGCAGGGCTGCCCTGGGACCTCGTGATGTCGGCCGAACTGTTCGAGCATTACAAGCCCGATCCGGAAACCTATCTCGGCGCCGCGAAGCTGCTGTGCCTGCCACCGGAGCAGGTGATGATGGTCGCCGCCCACAACTACGACCTCAAGCACGCGCAGAAGCACGGCCTGAAGACCGCCTTCGTGGCGCGGCCGACCGAGTACGGTCCGTTGCAGAGGGTCGATTTCGAGGCCACCGGCAGCTGGGACATCGTGGCCAAGGATTTCGGGGAAATCGCCAGCCGGATGGGCTGCTAGAACTGGCCTGGGATTCACTGAAGCGCTACGATTCCTGCTGAATGGACAAGGAATCATGACGCTCCACGCATCCGCACTGCCGATCGAGGCGCCGCCGGCGTTCCTCGGCGTGACGCGGTCGCTGACCGGAAAGCTCTGGCGCGACCGGCTGGATGCGCGCGGGGCGGCGCGGGCGCTCGCGATCGTGCAGCGTTACAGCCTGCCGGAAATGCTGGCGCGCGTGCTGGCGGGGCGCGACGTCGCGATCGACGAGGTTGCCGACTTCCTCGACCCGACCATCCGCAAGCTGATGCCGGATCCGCACACGATCACCGAGATGGAGCACGCGGCCAAGCGCATCGCGGATGCCGCGGTGCGCGGCGAGAAAGTCGCGATCTTCGGCGACTATGACGTCGACGGCGCCACCTCTGCGGCGCTGCTGACCTGGCATCTGCGTCATTGTGGGCTCGACCCGCTGATCCACATTCCCGACCGCATCTTCGAAGGCTATGGGCCGAACGTCGACGCCGTCCGCGCGCTGGCGGCCAAGGGCGCGACACTGCTTGTCACCGTCGATTGCGGCACCACCAGCATCGAGCCGCTGGCTGGAGCCAGGAAGCTCGGCATGTCGGTCGTCGTGATCGATCATCACCAGACCGGCGATGAATTGCCCGAGGTCGACGCGCTGGTGAATCCGAACCGGCCCGACGATCTCTCCGGGCTCGGTCATCTCGCCGCTGTCGGCCTGGTGTTCGTTACCCTGGTCGCCGTCAATCGCGAGCTGCGCCAGCGTGGCTTCTGGAGCCGCGAGATGCCGGAGCCGGACCTGCTCAGCGTGCTGCACCACGTCGCACTCGGCACTGTCGCCGACGTCGCGCCGCTGATCGGGCTCAACCGCGCCTTCGTTGCAAAAGGCCTGATCGCGATGCGCCGCCGCGATCATGTCGGCCACACCGCGCTGATGGATGTGGCGCGGCTCAATGGGCCGCCGGAGGCCTGGCATCTCGGCTTCATGCTGGGGCCGCGGATCAATGCCGGCGGCCGCATCGGACGCGCCGATCTCGGCGTGCGGCTGTTGCTCGAAGGCGATGTCTCGGAGGCGGCGCGGATCGCGGCCGAGCTCGACCGCCTCAACACTGAACGGCGCGTGATCGAGCAGGCGGCTGAAGCCCAGGCCGAAGCGGAGGCACTGGCTTCGCTCGGGCTCGAGGACAAGGGCGCTGTCATCGTCACCGCGGCGGAAGGCTGGCATCCCGGCGTGGTCGGGTTGGTTGCGGCGCGGCTGAAAGAGAAGTTCGCGCGTCCCGCATTTGCGATCGCGCTCGAGCCGGGCGGCATCGGCACCGGATCGGGCCGCTCGATCGGCGGCGTCGATCTCGGCAAGGCGGTGCGGCAGGCGGTGCATGACGGCCTGCTAATGAAGGGCGGCGGGCATGCAATGGCGGCGGGCGTCACGCTGCGCAAGGAGAAGCTCGCTGAATTTCGTGCCTACATGGAAAGCGCGCTGGCGGCCGACGTCGCCAACTCGCGCCACGAGAACGAGCTGTTCATCGATGGCGCCGTCACCGCACGCGCAGTGACGCCGGAATTTGCCGCGACGCTCAATCGCGCAGGACCGTTCGGCAGCGCCAATCCGGAGCCGGTGATCGCGCTGCCGTCGCACCAGCTGGTCTATGCCGACGAAGTCGGGCAGGCGCATTTGCGGCTGCGCTTCAAGTCCGGCGACGGTTCCATCGTCAACGGTATCGCATTCCGCTCCATCGGACAGAAGCTCGGCAGCGCCTTGACGCAAAATCGCGGTCAGCAATTGCACGTGGCGGGCTCTCTTGCAGTCGACCGTTGGCAAGGCACCGAACGTGTGCAATTCCGTGTCCTCGACGTCGCGGCGCCGGATCAGGGCCCGACGGTGATCCGATAAGAAACGTTGGAGAGGACATGTCTGGACAGGTTGAAGGCAAGGTCGCGCTGGTGACCGGCGGCGCATCTGGGATCGGCGAGGCGATCGTCGAATTGCTGGCGCAGGAAGGCGCGACCGTCATTGCGACCGATATCGACGAGTTGAGGGGGCCCGAGCTTGCCGCGCGGCTCACCAAGGCCGGACGCAAGGTGAGCTTCCTGCCGCAGGACGTCACCAGCGAGGAGCGCTGGATCGAGGTCGTCGCTGAGATCGGCAAGCGCCATGGCCGCTTGGACATCATGGTCTCCAACGCCGGCATCGGCATCGGCGCGCCCTCGATCGTCGAGATGTCGCTCGCGGATTGGCGCCGGCAGACTGCCATCAACATCGATGGCGTGTTTCTGTCGGTGAAGCATTCGCTGCCGCTGATGCGCAAGCATGGCGGCGGTTCGATCATCATGATGTCGTCGCTGGCCGGCCTGCGCGGTGCGGCGTCGCTCTCCGGCTACAGCGCGACCAAGGGCGCGGTGCGGCTGTTCGCCAAGTCGATCGCAATGGAATGCGCGCAGGTCGGCGATGGCATCCGCGTCAACTCCGTGCATCCCGGCATCATCGACACGCCGATCTGGGGTAAGATTCCGACCGGCGCGACGGGCGCCGGCCAGAACGCACCGATCGATCCGGAGGAGCGCGCAAGGTTCGCGACGCCGCTCGGCCGCGCCGGCCAGGCGATCGAGATCGCGCAGGGCGTGCTCTATCTCGCCTCGGATGCCTCGCGCTACGTCACCGGCAGCGAGCTTGTGATCGACGGCGGCATGAACGCCGGCGGCGTGGTGCGGCAGCCCTGAGCGGAGCAAGCATCGTCCACGCTGCGTGGACGACGGCGGCGCGTCTGACGCGTCATTGCGAGCGAGGCGAAGCGCTCCACGGTTCCGCATCCGCGGAGCGATGGATCGCTTCGTCGCGCAACTTCTCGCAATGACGAGGCTGGCTTTCGGATTCAGTCGTCAAACAGCAACGAGGATGTAAGTTCGCATTCCCACGGCAACTGGCTCGACGACGGAAGCACTGATTTGCCGCTGGATTGTCGTGTCGCACCCGTAATCGCGAACATCGTCAACATTGATCGTGCCGCGCAAACCTGGATGCTGCTCCGGGGGAAAGCCGGACAAGGCTCCGATCTACAAGGCGTCGTTGCCATGCTTGGCGCGCCATTTCGGGCCCGGGCCACGCATGTAGTAGCGCTCCGGCCGGTAGGGATCGCGGGCTTTGTCGAGCAGCTCCCACCACTTCGCGATGGAGGTCTTCAGTGGCTGTTCAAGGACCAGGAGTGACTGTGTGATGGACATGGCGGCCTCTCAGTGTGGCTTGCCGAGCACGAAGGAGAAGGGCATCAAGAACACGTCGTCGCCCCGATCATCGCAGACATGCAGTACCCAGCTGCGCCAGTCCTCAGGACTAAGCTTCATGAGGAAAGAGCGCACGACGCCGGTGGCATGATCGTGGGCCTCGTTCAGATCGGCTATGGCGGCGCCGCATCGGTCGATCAATGTCCCCTTCGGGTGGGAGCAGTGGAAATAGAGCTGACCCATTGTCCGTCTCCTTCAGGCAGGAACCTCACGGTGGTTGGGTAGCATTGGAGATGTCAGGAGGAAATTCAGGTCGATTCCCTAAGGGCAGGTACGGAAGACGTCCGTCGTGGCGCTGGTGCCCGTGTGGATGCCAGGGAGGCAGGTCAGCGCGTAGCCCTCGTCGGCCCAGAACGCATGACGGCGCGCCCGATGACGGGCCCCGCGAAGCAATCCCGCTCACTGCGGAGAACATGGATTGCTTCGGTCGCTTCAGCGCAAATTGCTTTGCAGTTTTGTCGCGCGCTTCTCGCGATGACGAGAGCTAACTTCCCTGCCGCAGCCGCGCCAGCACCTTGAGTCCGCCGTAACCATCGGCAGGCAGCAAGCCGGCCTTGATCTGAAAATCCTTGATCGCCTTCATCGTGTCGTTGCCGACGCGGCCGTCGGTGCCGCCGGTGTCGAAGCCGGCCTTGGTCAGCCGCGTCTGCATCTCCTGCACCTCGGCCAGCGTCAGCGCGCGCTCGGAGCCCGGGAAGGGCTGGATGAAGGGCGGCCCGCCGAGACAGCGGTCGCCGAGATGGCAGATCGCGAGCGCGTAGTTCATCGAGGGATTGTAGCTCTTCACCGAGTTGAAGTTCGGGCCCAGCAGGAAAGCGGGGCCGCCGGCGACGGGGATCCAGAGCTGCGCCGACGCGTTCGGCTGCGGGAATGGTTGGCCGTCGGCTCTGACGACGCCGGCGCTCGCCCAGGCCGCATAGGTGCGGCTGCCGTTGGCGCCGCCGCTCGCCGCGTGGACCTCGTAGCCCCAGTGCTCACCGCGGTGCCACTTGCCGCGATTGACGAGGTATTTTGCGGTCGAGCCCAACGCATCGTCGGGCCGGCCGAACGGCGAGACCTTGCCGTCGCCGTCATAGTCGAAGCCGACATTGAGCCAGACTTCCGGCATCCATTGCGAATGGCCCATCGCTCCGGCCCAGGAGCCGTTCATCTCCTCGGGCGTGCTCCAGCCGCGCTGCACGATCTTCATCGCGTTGATCAGCTCCGTCTCCCAATAGGCCTTGCGGCGCGGCTCGTTCCAGGCGAGCGCCGCGAGCGAGGGAAACACCGGCGTCATGTGGTTCTGCTGCACCAGCGGATCGCCATAGGCTGATTCAACGCCCCACAGCGCGAGCAGCGTGCCGCGCTCGACGCCGAAGTCGCGCTCGATCCTGGCGAACAGCGCCTCGTTCTTCTTCAGCGCCTCGCGGCCGTGGATGATGCGCCAGTCGGAGACGCGGCGGTTGATGTACTGCCAGATCTGCTCGTGGAATTCCGGCTGGTTGCGCATCTGCTTGAACACGCTCATGTCGGGCTCGACCCGCCCCATGCAGCGATTCCAGGTCGCCTCCGAGATGCCCTTGGCGAGCGCGCGGGCGCGGAAATTGTCGCGCCATTGATCGAAGCCCGGAGGAGCGGCGGCCAGCGCGCCGAACGGATTGGCAAGCGTCACACCTGCGGCGAGCCCGCCCTTCAGGAAGGTGCGGCGTGCAGGGGAATTCGGAGAATCAGGCTGTTTCATCGGGCCAGTCTAGCGGCGCCGATCGGGTGAGCCAAAAGCCACGCCGCCGCAGGAAGTATGATTTGAGCATGACCTTGTCGGAAAACCGGCTCCCACTTTTCCGGGGCATGCTCTAGCTATCCTGCAAATCTGTGGCAATTTTTGACAGCCATTGCCGAACCACCTGTTCCGATTTGGCATCGAGGCCGGCGGCGAGCCGCCGCTCCTGGGCCTGGGCGATATGCCGGCATTTCTCCAGCAGCGTGGTTCCATGACTGGTCAGGGTCCATTGCAGCACCCGGCCATGGACGGGATGCGGCGACTTGCGGATCGCGCCATCGCGCTCGAGGTTGCGGATGATCACGCTGACGGTCTGCGGCGTCAGCAGCGCCACCCGGGCCAGATCGGCGCCTGAGAGCCCCGGATAGGCCTTCAGCATGGTCAGTACCACGAACTGCGGCGAGGTGACGTTGAGGCTCCCCAGCTGGCGCTCCATCGACAGCCGTGAGGCGGCATGCGCCTGCCGCAGCAGATATGCGAGATAGCCCTGTTCGCCGCGCTTGCCTTCGCCGGGCGGCGGCACGGCGGAGGCGGGCAGGGCGTCCGCGGCCGGTCCGGCCGCCGTCGCAACCTTGCCCGCCGCTCTTTCTGCCGGGCGCCGCTCGGCCGTACCGGATTTCCCTCGTTTCTGCATTGCCGCCATGATGCCTTCGCGAATGTCCGCGCCTTGCTCTATATCAGAGCTCTGATAATATGTCAGTACACTGATAACATGAGGCCAAGCCAATGTCACATGCCCGCAAGGAATACGCCGACTTCGAGAAGCTCGCCCCCGATGTCTTCGCCGTCGTGCGTGAGCTCGGCCAGTTCGCGGCGAAGGCCGGTCTCGACAAGCAGCTGCTGGAACTGGTCAAGCTGCGGGCCTCGCAGATCAATGGCTGCGCCTTCTGCGTGCAGTATCACATCCTGCAGAGCGAGAGCCTCGGCGTGCCCGTCGACAAGCTGAACCTCGTCGTGGTGTGGCGCGAGGTATCGCAGTTCTCGGCGCGCGAGCGCGCGGCGCTGGCCTGGACCGAGGCGCTGACGACCCTGCCGAACGGCGTCAGCGACGAGGTTTATGCCGAGGTCACCGCCGAGTTCTCTGAAAAGGAGCTGACCTACCTGACCTCGGCGATCGCTTCGATCAATGTCTGGAACCGGTTCGGCGCGGCCTACCGCTGGACCCCGCCGCCGCGCCGGCAACGGGTCGCCGCCGCTGCGGCGTCGTGAGAGGATTTCAGGAGCAATCGACAGGGGAGAACGACCGATGACCTCGATAGCGATGACACCATCCGTTTCATTCGTGCGGCCGCCGCGGCCGGTCTTGCTGGCCGCGATTGCGGGACTTGCTTCGGCCTTCGTGATCGGCAAGTCGCTGCCGACCCCGATGGATGCGATTTCCTCGGTGATCGCGCCGCTATGCGCCAGTGCGAATGCGGCGTCGCCGCTCGACAAGGTCGAGGTCATCACCTCGCACGCGTTGCCGAACGTGCCGGGCAAGCGCGTCACCGTGGTGCGCGTGTTCTACGGTCCCGGCGGCTTCACGCCGCCGCATCGTCACTCCGGTTCGGTGACGGCCTACATCACCAAGGGCGAGATCCGTTCCCAACTCGGCGGCGGGCCGGTCGAGACCTTCAAGGTCGGCCAGTCCTTCTTCGAGCCGCCGGGCTCGACCCACATGGTGTCGGCCAATGCGAGCACCACGGAGCCGGCGGAACTGATCGCAGTGTTCGTTGCGGATGAAGGCGCGCAGCTGACCACGATGCTGGAATAGCCGTCGGCAGCGTCCAAATCGAAGCCGTGCAGTTCCGTACGTGGCGTTGAGCACTGGACCAGTTTGCCGTGAAGTCCGCAGCAAACTGGACCTTGCAAGCCGCGCTGGGCGCGGCGATGACGTCCGGAGCACAATGTCGCCGTTCCGCGTGCAGCGGTCACCGAACAGGAGCAACCGATGGTCAATCTCAGGGGGCTTTCCGCCTTCCCGATCACGCCCTCGTCTCGAGATGGACAGGTCGATGCGGGCGCGCTTCGTGCCTTGCTGGAGCCGTTGATCGCGGCGAAAGTGGATTCGATCGGGTTGCTCGGAAGCACCGGCTCATATCCGTATTTCAGCCGCGATGAGCGGCGCCGCGCGGTGCAGGCGGCGACAGCCCTCGCAGATGGCAGGACGCCGATCCTGGTCGGCGTCGGCGCGCTGCGCACCGACGATGCGGTGAAGCTGGCGCAAGATGCACGCGACGCCGGCGCGGCGGCAGGCCTTTTGGCGCCGGTTTCCTACACGCCGCTGACGGATGACGAGGTCTTCGAGCATTTTCGAACGGTAGCGCGCGAAAGCAAATTGCCGATCTGCATCTACGACAATCCGGGAACCACGCATTTCCGCTTCACACCGGCCTTGATCGGCCGTTTGAGCCGCGTGGAGGGGATTATTGCCGTGAAGAGTCCTGCGCTGGACACGTCTGCGTTGGCGGGCCATGTCGCTGAATTGCGGGCCGTGGTGCCGAACGGCTTCTCGCTGGGTTACAGCGCCGACTGGAATTGCACCGAGGCGCTGCTGGCGGGCGGAGAGACCTGGTACAGCGTTCTCGCAGGGATCTTCCCCAAGGTCTGTCTTGAGATCGTCCGCGCCGTGGCAAGCGGAGATGCCGCCAGGGCGCGGCAGCTCGATGCGCGCCTGCAGCCGGTCTGGCAGTTGCTCAAGACATTCTCGAGCCTGCGGGTCGTCTACGCGATCGCCAATCTCAGGGGGATCTGCGCGGCCGAGCCACCGCGTCCGATCTTGCCGCTGCCTCCGGACGCCCAGAAGAGGGTGGGTGAGGTGTTGGCCGCAATGGACATCGGTTGATCGCTCCAAAGCCGCCGAGATTGATCCGGCCATCGTGGCTTCCATCGGCGCACAAAATCGGCATAACAATCGGCCGGGGCGTGTGCGCTGACTGGGAGGCGTTCGATGCGATTGCCGGTGGTTGTGTTGACGATTCTGATTCCCGCCGCGGCGTGGGCCGAGGAGCCCGCAACCAATGCGCCGGCACTGTGGGGCAGCCCCACCGTCGACAATGGCGCCTGCTGCAAGACGCTTGGCGAGGTGCGCAGCAATATCGACCGGCTAGACCGCGAGATCGTGCGCCTGATGGCCGAGCGCGGCCGCTACGTCCATGAGGCCGCCCGCTTCAAGGCCAACCCCGCGCAGGTCGAGGCGCCCGAGCGCGCCGAAGCCGTCGTGAAGAAGGCGATGGCGCTTGCGGAGGCGGACGGGCTGTCGCCCAAGGTTGCGGAAGCCGCCTACCGCGCCATGATCCGCGCCTTCATCGATTACGAGCAGGGCGTCTTCGCGGCGGCCGCGGCGCGCGGCGACGCGCCCTGGAAGAAGTAAGCATACGCGCCGGCCATCGGCTTGCTGCTACGGCGCCGCGACGAGACCTGATCTGGGATTCAGATCGCAACCATCTCGGATAATCATTATTCCTCTGCCCGGCTGCGTGCTTTAGTGCAGCAAGTCGGACGAGAGCAGCTCGGTTTGCCTATGGGTGGAACCGAGGGCTGCGATCGCGTGTGACATTTCGGAACATCGAAACTGACGCGGATTGGATCGGTTCCCACTTCGGCCAGTCCGCTATCCGTTGGCAACTGATCGCTGGCAGTTGCTCCGAAGTCCCAGTCGTCGGCAGATCGAGCAAGGAGCCATCAACATGCCGTTTCTGCGATTTGATTTGATCGAGGGACGAAGCGATGCAGAGATCCAGCGGCTGCTCGATGTCACCCACGACGTGCTGGTTGAAACCCTCCACGTGCCGCAACGCGACCGCTATCAGGTCGTGCACGTTCATCCGCGATCCCGCGTCGTCGCGCTCGACACCGGATTGGGCATCGGCCGGACCGACAAACTGGTGATGCTGCAGCTGACCAGCCGTCCGCGCGACAAGGCATTGAAGCTGGATTTCTATCGCGTGCTCGCCGAGCGGCTGTCGTCGGCCTGCGCGATCGCGCCGAGCGACCTCGTCATCAACTTCGTGATCAACGACGATGAGGACTGGTCGTTCGGCATGGGGCGCGCGCAGTTCATCACCGGCGAGCTGACATAAGCCGCGTATCAAGCATACGTGCCGGAAACAATCGCAGGCGCGGCCTGGCTAATTGCCGCCGCCTTCCTGGGTGTCGATGCGGCGCACGACGTCGTCGGGCAGGGCGTGGGCCACGGCGGCCGCAGGTCCGGGCTCCGGTCCGATCTCGTGGCCGCGGCCGCGGATCAGCCGCTCATAGGCCGAGACCAGCGTGGTGTAGGGATTGACCCAGAGCCAGCCGTCGCGCGTGAACACCTGTACGTCGAAATGCAGATGCCGTGAGGTGCCGTTGGGATAGTCGAGATAGTTCGACACCACGCCGATCTTCTCGCCCTCGCTGAGGCGACGTCCGTTGAGCAGGCCGTCGGCATCCATCGCGGACGGGTTCATGTGCATGTAGCGGAAGCGGACGTGCTCGGTCCGGGTGTTGACCTGCAATGTCGCCGCCTGCTGCTGCGCCGAGCGGATCACGATGCTGTCGCGCACCGCGACGACCGCCTGCTGCCTGGGGTCGCAGCCGTCCTTGCTGTCGGCCGGACACGCGCCGGGCCTGAGATCCTGGCCCTGATGGCCGAAGCCGCTGGCGCATTGGCCGACCTCGAAACTGCGCGCCTCGCAGAAATTGTCCTGCCAGGGATATTCGTCGACCCGGCCGCGCTTCGGAAAGGACTGCGAATGCGCGAAGGCCGGTGCCTTTGCGAGCGGAAAGCGGATCTGCGAGTAGACGGTGAAGTCGGCGTGGCCGCCTTGCTGCCTGCGGCCGCCGCTGCCTGCGACGATGTCGCCGCTCGGCCGGTAGGTGAAATCGGCCGACTGCGCCATCGGCCTCCCGGAGATGTCGGCGGCGGTGTCGCTGCGCGGCCGTGACGGCTGGCCACCGGCGATGTGGAGCGCCATCAGAAACCGTTCGGCCACCGGGGAGGCCTCGCGGCACGCCAGCCGCTTCGGCCGCGGCGCACTGTCGAGACACTGGATCGAGACGACATAGGGTATTCCGAAGCGGGTGAACGCGTAGCGGAGATAACCTTCGCGGATGAAACGGCGCAGGTCCGGAAACTGCGTGGCCAGTGCCTTGACCGGTTCGCCCTTGCCGCCGAGCCGGTCGGCGAGGTCGTAGACCAGGATCGAGCCCGTGATCTGCACCTCGACCGGCTTGGCAAATGTTCGCGGCGGCATGTCGTCGCCGGCGCCGGGGTCGAGCGAGAACACCGCGTCATAGCCGGACGCGCCGGCGTGGAAGACGTCGGCGGCGCGGAAGCCGGCTTGATAGCGCGCGACCGGCAGGCTGTCCGGCGCGCCGCCTTGCCGTGCATCGAGATAGCTTGCGGGGTCGAACGGCAGCAGCACCGGGACCGGGCTGCGCGCAATGCCGGGGAATAGCGGCGAGGTCAGCGCGTTCAGCTGCACCAGCGCGGGCATGGTGCGAGGATCGGAGGCCGGGACGCGGCGCTGTGCCGCGAAGCTGAAGCTGGAGGCGATCGCCGGACGGGTGGCGATCTCCTGCCGGAGCTGGTCCAGCACCGAGCGCCATTCGACCCGCATGGCCGAGATCGAAGGCGTCCGGAATTCGTCGGCATGAGCGCCGGGAGGAGGCGAGACCAGGGCTGCCAGCCAGCAACTGATGAAGCTGACCACCTTCCTGTTCACTGCACCCCCCGGTTCGAGTCTCCAGAGAAGAGACTAGCGCCTAATCCTTGGCGCGTTCAACGTAGGAGCCGTCCTCGGTCATCACCACGATGCGGGTGCCGGTGGAAACATGCGGCGGCACGCCGGTACGGATGCCGTTGGACAGCACAGCCGGCTTGTACGACGACGAGGCGGTCTGACCCTTGGTCACCGGCTCGGTCTCCACGACTTCCAGCGTCACGCGTTGCGGCAGCTGGATCGCGACCGGATTGCCATCGTGCATCGACAGCTTCACGGTCATGTTCTCCTGCAAATACGGCGCAGACGAACCGATGATCTCCTTGGAGACCTGGACCTGGTCGTAGTTGTCGTTGTTCATGAAGTGGAAGCCGTCGCCGTCTTCATAGAGGTAGTTGTAGTTGTGGTCCTCAACGGTGGCCTTCTCGACCTGGTCGGTGGTCTTGTAGCGCTCCGAGACCTTCACGCCGTCGCCGATGCGGCGCATTTCGATCTGGCTGACCGGGGTGCCCTTGCCGGGATGAATGTTTTCGGCGGAGAGGACCACATAGAGCTTGCCGTCCTGCTCGATGATGTTGCCCTTGCGGATGGAACTGGCGATGACTTTCAAAGGTGTTTTCCTGAATTTGAGAACAGGGGCGCAAACCGGACCGGCAGCCCCTCGGCCGTGGCGGCGATTTCGGGCTGCAACATACTGATTTGTCCCTGAGATGCCAGCCTTTTGCGGCCGAATTCGGCAGGTTGCCAACCGCTCCGCCGGTGCCAATCGGCGCTATTTTCGGGCCGGATCGGGCATTTTCAGTGCGCTCTGGTTGTGCTCGGCGAAGCTCTCCGGAACCGAGAACGTGCCGGTCGTCAGGTCGTAGAGGCAGCGCCAGTCCTCGACCCAGGGAAACGGCGTTTCCTCGCCCTGAATGTCGAACGACAGGCCGATCACGAGGTAACGGTTATCGGGCCAATGCTGGTCGAGCCAGGCATAGTTGTCCTCGAGTCCCTTGATCAGGCCGACCCGCATATGGTCGAGCGAATAAGGATCGTTGGGATCGTGCCGAACGCCTGTGGCGGCCGGCTGGGTGAAGAAATAGTCCCAGGCGGCATCGCCGAGCGGCTTTCCGGTTGCCGGGGCGAACCGGTCGCCATCGCGCTTGTAGAGAAACAGCGTCTGAACCCCCGAGCCAATCTTCTGCATCCGGACCAGCCACTGGCTGTCCGGGCTGAAGCGGAAGCCGGCCTGATATCCGGCCTGATCGGTGGTTTCGCCCGTGTTGAGGAGAGCGGCGTGTTTGTGGGCCCGGTCAAAGGTCCAGAACTGAAACAGCAGGCCATCGTCGCCCATGTCGCGCGCATATTGCTCGAGCCGAACCTTGCCGTCCGGTGAGGTGAATGTTGGGGCATCGGCGACGCGCTTGAACTCTTTTCCCGGGCCTGCGGCGAAGGCCGGCGTGGCCAAGGCAAGACCGAGATACACAAGCAGGGCTGTTCCGCGTAACCAACCGGCCATGGGGTTCATCCGTTTCAGCGAATCTGCGGATGGGACGCGCGAGTCCCCGTTCAGGTTCAGCCGTGCCCGCGCATGGACAACGCCGGCATCTTTCGACAAAGAAGGGATCGGCCTCGCCGCGTTCCGTGGAGGCTTGGGCTGGATGAGCAATGAACCTGTTTAATATCAGTTGGTTGTATCCGACTCTTGAGAATGGATGGCGGCTCGTTGATGTCGAATCCGTGCGGGTGATCCAGCCATGACGGCTCACGACCAGCCCTCGCCGTGGTGGACGCCGCAGCGCTACGCTGACCGCAGGCCGTTCCTGCAGGCGCGGACCGCGATCACGCGGGCGCTCCGGGCATGGTTCGAGGAGCAGGGCTTTGCCGAGGTCGAGACCGCCATCCTGCAGATATCGCCGGGCAATGAGACGCATCTGCACGCCCCGCGGACCGAGCTCAGGCAGGCCGATGGCTCACAGGCAACGCGCTATCTGCGCACCTCTCCGGAGTTCGCCTGCAAGAAGCTGCTCGCGGCCGGCGAGCCGAAGATCTACGAATTCGCACGGGTGTTCCGCGATCGCGAGCGCGGCGACCTGCATCTGCCTGAATTCACCATGCTGGAATGGTACCGCGCCAACGCCGGCTATGACGCCATCATGGCCGATACGATCGTCGTGATCGCCCATGCGGCGCAGGCGACCGGGATCGGCCGGTTTTCATTCCGCGGCAAGACGGCCGATCCCTTTGCCGAGCCGGAGCTGCTGACCGTCGCCGCCGGCTTCGAGCGGTTCGCCGGCATCGACCTGCTGGCGACGATCTCGGGCGGCGAGGGCGATCGCGAGGCGCTGGCGTCAGCCGCGCGCGAGCGGGTGCGGATCGCCGATGACGACACCTGGTCGGACATCTTCAGCAAGGTGCTGGTCGAGCATGTCGAGCCCAATCTCGGTCAGGGCCGCTTGACGGTGCTGTTCGAATACCCGTCGCCGGAGGCAGCGCTGGCGCGCACCAAGGCCGGCGAGCCGCGCGTCGCCGAGCGCTTCGAGGTCTATGCCTGCGGGGTCGAGCTCGCCAACGGCTTTGGCGAGTTGACCGATGCGGCCGAGCAGCGCCATCGTTTCACCGCAGCAATGGACGAGAAGGCCCGGCGGTATGGCGAGCGCTATCCGCTCGACGACGATTTCCTCGCCGCGGTCGGCCAGATGCCGGAAGCCAGCGGCGTCGCGCTCGGTTTCGACCGGCTGGTGATGCTGGCGAGCGGCGCGCCGCGAATTGATCAGGTGGTCTGGACGCCGCCTGCAGGAGAGCCATGAACAGGATCGATCCGAAACTGGCGGCGACGCTGCGCCAGCCGCGCGAGCTGATCGATGCCGGCCTCGCGCCGGTCGATGCGCTTGCCGAGCTCGAGCAGGTGGCGGCGCGCTACGCGGTCGCGGTGACGCCGGAGCTCGTCGCGCTGATCGATCCGGCCGACGCCAACGACCCGATCGCGCGGCAGTTCATCCCGAGCGCCGACGAGCTCGTCGAGCAGCCCGGCGAGAACGCCGATCCGATCGGCGACGATGCGCATTCGCCGGTCGCCGGGATCGTGCATCGTTATCCGGACCGGGTCCTGTTCAAGCTGGTCCACGTCTGTGCGGTCTATTGCCGGTTCTGTTTCCGGCGCGAAATGGTCGGGCCGGGAAAGGCCTCGGCATTGTCGGACGACGCCTACCGCGCGGGGCTCGACTACATCCGCAGCCATCCGGAGATCTGGGAGGTCATCCTGACCGGCGGCGATCCGTTAATGCTGTCGCCGCGCAGGTTGACCGAGATCATGGCCGATCTCGCCGCCATCGATCATGTGAAGATCATTCGTCTTCACACCCGCGTCCCGATCGCCGATCCCGGTCGCATCAATCCGGAGATGATTGCGGCGCTGCGGGTCGAGGGGGCTGCGACCTGGATTGCCATCCACGCCAATCATCCGCGCGAATTCGGCGCCAATGCCCGTGCCGCGTGCGCGCGCCTTGTCGATGCCGGCCTTCCGTTGGTGAGCCAGTCGGTCCTGCTGCGCGGCGTCAACGACGATGCCGCGACGCTCACGGCGCTGATGCGCGCCTTCGTCGAGTGCCGGATCAAGCCATATTACCTGCATCACGGCGACCTTGCGCCCGGCACCGCGCATTTGCGCACCACGATCGAAGCCGGGCAGGAGCTGATGCGGGCGTTGCGCGGACGCGTCTCCGGGCTGTGTCAGCCGGATTATGTACTCGACATTCCCGGCGGTCACGGCAAGGCGCCGATCGGCCCGACCTATTTGTCGCAGCGCGATCGTGAAGATTCCATGGAACGGCGATACCGTATCGTCGATTATTGCGGTGACGTTCATTTCTACCCACCGCAATCTTGAGCCGGCCGTGGGCGGGGTCGGGGACGGACGGCAGGAGCCGCCCGAGCACGAGGGTAACCGCGGCATCGAAAATGCTGTGATGTTCGGCTTCTTTGTGGTGCTGGCCGCCGCGGGAATCTGGCTCCTTGGTCCGATGGCCGATATACGGAAGGTACAGGATTGCGCAGCGCAAGGGCGTCGCAACTGTGCTACCGTCGAAGTGCCGGAACGGGCGCGATAGGGTTGAGAAGCGGAGACGCGAGATGCGGAAGACAGTTTTGTTGATGGCTCTGATGGTGGTTGCGGTCGGTGCGCCCCAGTTTGGGGCCTCCAATGCCTGGGCACAGCAGCAGGGCGGATCGTCCTCCATGCAGAAGAATACGGGCGTGCCGGAAGCGCCGATCGGACATCGTCAGCCGCGCCGCGGCGATATTGGCAACGAGAAGAACATCAGCGATCCGAACAGCCAGGCCAACAAGGAAGACGCGGCGCTCGACAAGAAGATCAAGAGCATCTGCCGCGGCTGCTAGGTCACGGAAGTGACCGGCGGAGCGCGATGTGCGCCCCGCCGGTAACGCTCAATCCGTCCGGCGCGTCACGCCGAACGCTCCTGCAGGCCGTCGCGCCGCACGCTGCGCCTTGCGTCGACGGCATCGGCGAGCTGCTTCAAGACGTCAGTCGTCGTCGCGAGGTCGATGCAGCCGTCCGTGATGCTCTGGCCGTAGGTCAGCGGCTTGCCCGGCACGACGTCCTGGCGTCCAGCAACCAGGTTGCTCTCGATCATCACGCCGATGATGCGCTGTTCACCGCTCGCGACTTGCTTTGCGATGTCGGTGGCGACCAGCGGCTGGTTCTCCGGGTTCTTGCTGCTGTTGGCGTGGCTGGTGTCGATCATCAGCCGCGCTACGACGCCGGCGCGGCCGAGTTCGGCCGCGGTGGCATCGACACTCGCTGCATCATAGTTCGGCACCCGGCCGCCGCGCAGGATGACGTGGCAGTCCTCGTTGCCGCTGGTCGCAGCGATCGCCGAACGGCCGCCCTTGGTGACCGCCATGAAATGATGCGGGTGCGACGCCGACTTCACCGCGTCCGCCGCGATCCGCACGCCACCGTCGGTGCTGTTCTTGAAGCCGACCGGACATGACAGACCGGAAGCCAGCTCGCGATGGATCTGGCTTTCGGTGGTGCGTGCGCCGATCGCGGCCCACGAGACCAGATCGGCGATGTATTGCGGCGTCGTCATGTCGAGGAATTCGGTGCCGGCCGGCAGGCCGAGATTGTTCACCGCCGACAGCACGTTGCGGGCAAGCCGCAGGCCCTTGTTGATGTCGAAGCTGCCGTCGAGATCGGGATCGTTGATCAGCCCCTTCCAGCCGACGGTGGTACGCGGCTTCTCGAAATAGACCCGCATCACGATCTCGAGGCGGTCGGCGAGCTGTTCGCGCAGGCCGGCGAGGCGCTCGGCATAATCGACGGCCGCCGCGGGATCGTGGATGGAGCAGGGGCCGACGACGACCAGCAGGCGGTCATCGGTGCCATTGAGGATCGCGTGGATGGCGTTGCGGGCGCCCATCACGACGCGCGTCGCCGTCAGGGTGCGCGGGACTTCCCGCATCACCTCTTCGGGCGTACTCAGCTCTTTCAATTCCTTGATGCGAAGATCGTCTGTCGTACTCAACACGGCTGGCTCCTTTGGATTTCGGGACCTGCCGGCAACAAAAAAGCCGCCAGGTCTGGCGGCTTGTTTTGGACGTTTGCTGCAATTCTTCAGATTGAGCGCGATCCTCCTGCCGCCAGCGAGCTGTCGTAGCTAAAGTACCAAAAATAGCTGGTGGCAGTGGTGATCATGGGGCGGCTCTATAGCCCAGGGATTTGGTGCTGTCACCCCCCAAATGCAAGCCCGACGCGGTTCGCCGTCAGGTGTTGCGCGCCGCCAACGCCATCCCGATCAGCGTCGCGCCGCCGAACATCAGGTTGAGGCCGACCAGCAGGCCGATCGCCCAGCCCGCCGACTCCGGCAGGCCGGCGATGATGAAGAAGGCGATCACGATATCCATCAGGCCGGCGATCATGAGCCACGACCAGCGTCCCGACAATTCGCGGCGATGCTCCAGCGCATACATGATGGTGGCGACGCCCTCGGCGATGAAATAGGCGCCGACGACGATGGTCAGCGTCAGCACGCCCTGCATCGGACGGGCGAGCAGCAGCATGCCGGCCAGCACGGCGAGCGCGGCCGAGATCAGCGACCACCAGAAGCCCGGCATGTTGCGCGCCCAGAACGTCGCGATCAGCCCGCCCACGCCCGAGATCAGGAACATCCAGCCGAGGAAAATGGTGACGGCGAGGCTCGCGAAGGCCGGTACGATCATCGCCGCGATGGCGAGCACCACGAGCAGGATGCCCTCGAACAGGAACGCCTTCCAGTGCGCCTTGACGGCGGCCTGCATCTCGGATCGCAGCTTGTCGAGGTCGTTGGACAGGGGCATCGCGGCTCTCCGGATCTGCGTGCGTATCCTAGCCCTGGCCCGGCGCGGACGGAAAGCCCTCCGAGGCGGTCCGCATCCGGTTGCGGCCGAGGAAGTAGACGGCGGTGGTCGCGATCAGCAGCGCCAGTCCGATCAGGATCGAGGTGAAGCCGATCGGGATCAGGATGAAGGACGCATTGCGCTCGGGATTGACATACCAGTGGTGCAGCGAGGTCAGCAGGAATGAAACGCCGGCGAAGCCGGTGCCGCCGCCGATCAGCAGCAGCGCCCACATCCGCCGCAGCTGGCTCAGCCGCTCGCGCGCGACGTCGGTGCGCGGGGCATGATGCCTGCCGAGGCGGCGCACCAGGCGGATCGCGAACCCGATCGAGGAGAAGCCGATCAGCACGCTGGCCGAACCGAGCAGCAGGTGCGCGGTCCCGCTGAGATCGGGGATGCGCTGGAGCGCGAGCAGCGGGAAGTCGAACGCTGCGTGCAGCAGGACCGGTGCGACCAGCACCAGCGCCCAGTTCGTGATACGCGCCCAGTCGCGATGACCCCGGTAGGCGCCGAGCGCGCCACCCGAGCGCGCGATCGCGAGATAGGCGCCGGCGATGATGCCGAGCGCGCCGTGGAACGGCACGGTGAGCACGCTGCGCAACGCCGCGAGCGCGCGCCACATATCCTTGTGCTGGACCAGATAGGCGAGGTTCTCGTAGGCGGCGAAGCCGAGGCCGGCAGCTGCGCCATACACCACGGTATCCATCGGATCGGCGAAGGCGCGGCGCCGCGTCGAGATGGCGACGATGACGAGGACCTTGACGATCTCCTCCGGAGCCGCGACGCCAAACAGCGCCCGCACCGCCTGCGTCGCCCAGGGATTGTCGGGAATGGCCAGCAGCGCATTGAAGGGAATGCGCGCCAGGCCCAGCAGCGAGATGCTGGCCGCGCCGAGCACGAAGGCGAGCCATACCTGCACCGGCGGTCCGGGGCGCTCGTCGGCGGCTATCACCAGCCACAGCACCAGCAGCGCGGGTGCGATGGCGGCGGCGCCGATCACAGTCGGAAGCGACTCAAGCAACAACATGAGCCGAACGGGCCCCTTCAATGGCACCACAGCGGTGCGTTTCGAAGAAATGGCAGCAAGTTCAGCGGATTGCAAATGGACGATTGGCGGAATCGGTTCGTTCGGCGCCGATCTCGTGTCCAATATGCCACGGTGCCTGCGAAAGCGCGGCAGAAACGCCTCGATCAGAGCAAGGGAGAGCAACTGCCGGAAGGTTCCTGACGGCGGAAGGGTGCCGGGCACCGCGCTGCGACGGCACCACCGATCCGCCGATTGCGGCGCATTTGCACGGCGCGCGGCGTCGGCCTCTTTGCCGCGCAAACGAAGTGCTGCGCTGTCGCGGCGCGCTCAGGGCTTTGCAAGGCCACCGCAAGTTTCGGGCACCGCGTGCGCTTCGTTGAGTTATAATGCAGCGGGCAGTGACTGATCCGGTAAAAGCCAAAGATGCCTTCGATTGATTCTGCTGTGATCGTTCTTGCCGTGAGCGCTCTGTTTGCGGCCTTTGTAAACGGTGCGCTGGGGTACGGGTTCTCGTCGCTCACCGTGCCGGTCGCGCTGGTGTTCTACACCAACCGCGTCCTCAATCCCGCGATCGTCATCGTCGAAGTCTTCGTCAACCTCTACGTTCTTTGCATCAACCTGGGCAGTGTCCCGGCCGTGTGGCGGCGCATCTTGCCGATCCTCGTCGGCATGCTGCCCGGCATCGCAGTCGGAGCCTTCGCGCTGACGTCGCTTCAGCCCGGATGGACCAAATTCGCCACCTACTCGATTATTCTGCCGCTGATCCTGGTGCAGGCGGCCGGTTGGCGGAAGCCGATCCAGTCGAAATGGCTGGTCGGCTTGCCTTTTGGAACGATGCTGGGTGTCCTGTACTCGGTCACGACCATTTCGGGACCGCCGCTGGCGATCCTCTTCAACAATCAGGGCCTCGTCAAAGATGAATTTCGGGCCGGTCTCGCGCTGGTCCGGGTGACGGAGTCCGGCTTGACCGCGATCGCGTACTACAAGCTCGGTCTGTTCATCGAAGAGAGCCGGAGCATCCTGTTCGTGCTCGTTCCTTGCGTCGTCGTCGGCATACCGCTCGGCGCCCTTCTGATCCGGCGGCTGGATGCCGAAACGTTTCGCCGGATCTGCATGAGCTTTGATGCGTGGGTCGTGGGGTTTGGCCTGTCACGCGTGTTGATCGAAGTGAAGCTGATGGAAAGCCCGTGGGCCTACGGCGTCATGGCTGCCACGATCCTGATCGACGTCTGCTTGCTGTACGTCTTCTTCACGGCGAGGAGAGGGACGGTACAGAGTTCGCACGCGTTGGCCTCGCTGAGATCCAGCAACCGGGGCGGTCCGACCTGATCGCGGCGGCGTCGCCATGAAGCGGCTAGCCGGCCAGCAGCCGCCGGCAGGTGTCGACGAACACCTCGGCGCCGGTCACGATGTCGGCATCGTCGGTGTTCTCGCTCCAATGATGACTGATGCCGCCGATCGACGGCACGAACAGCATTGCCGCCGGCATGAGGGTCGCAAGGACCTGGGCATCATGGCCGGCGCCGCTCGGCATGCGGATGGATTTGCCGCCGGCACAGGCCGCGCTCGCGGCCTCGATCGCGTCCTGGAACGCAGGCGTCATCATGGCGGGCACCCCGGTGCGGATGCGCTCGACCTTGACGCCGCAACGGCCCTGCGCGGTAGCTTGTTCCGCCAGGTGATGCAGGTGCGCCTCGAGACGCGCGATCACCTCGGGATTATCGTCGCGGATCTGAAACAGCATCTCGGCGCCGCCGGGAATGATGCTCGGCGCGCCGGGGTCGAGCGTGATGCGGCCGGTGGTCCACACCGTGCGCGGTCCGCACAGGGCAGGGAAGCTGTCGTCGATCGCGACGCAGAACCGCGCCAGGGCCAGGCCCGCATCGCGGCGCACCGCCATCCGCGTGGTGCCGGCATGATTCTGCTCGCCGGTGAAATTGATGCGATATTGCCAGATGCCGACGATCGAGGTGACGACGCCGATCTTGAGCCGGCTCGCTTCCAGCGTGTCGCCTTGCTCGATATGCGCTTCGAGATAGCCGATGTGGCGGCCGGCTTCGGCGGTGAGGCGCGGGCGACCGGCAAAGCCTGCATCCTGCAACGCCTGTCGCATGGTGCGATCGCTGGAGCGGTCGCGTGCCGCATCGATATCGGCTTCGGTCACCGCGCCGGCAAACGAGCGGCTGCCGAGGAAGCTGCCGAAATGGCCTTCCTCGTCGCACCATGCGGCAACTTCGACCGCGCCGTTGATGCCGGGGTCGCCGTTGATGACGCGCGCGGCCTCCAGGGCGTAGATCACGCCGAGCGGGCCATCGAGCCAGCCTGCATGGTTCTGGCTTTCGAGATGCGAGCCCGCGAGCAGCTTCGGCCCCGCTTTCGCGCTGGTGCCGAACACGTTGCCGATACCGTCGATCGTTGCCGTGAGCTCGGCATCGGGCAACCGCGCCGCGAGCCAGTCGAGCGAGCGCAGATGCGGTTCCGAGAAGGTCGGCTTGTGCACGCCGGTCTTGTAGGCGCCGATCGCGCGCAGCGCATTGAGATCGGCGAGCACGCGCTTGCCGTCGAAGCGACCGTTGATGCCTGGCATGGTTGGACTCCGAATTTGCGTCTCTGATTTGCGGCTCGATTTTGCAGCTTCGCGCCGCAATCCCGTCTTGATGCCGTCGTGGTTGAATGCGACTGAACAATCAGGGTGAACGATTTCTTAGCGGTTCTGCTCTTAGGTCGCAGTACTGGTGTCGCGGTACGAATAGCGTGTGAGTGTGATCATGTCTGCATTCCGGAACTGGGCTCGCAAGGCCGCTGTGCTGTTTCTTCCGATCGCGCTCGGCGCCTGCGCGCAATATTCGCAGCAATACAGCATGACGGCCCCGCCGCCGGGAACAGGTCCGCTGGCTTGGGACGGTGCCGGCCAGGATCCCAATGCCCCGCAGCCGCGCCGCCACGCGCGCAATGCGTCGCCGGCGGCAGCCGAGACGCAATTGTCGGAACAGGATGCCGACGACCGGCTGGCGCGCAAGCTCGTGATCTGCAGCACCTGTATCAAGCAGAAGCCGGCGGTAGCGGCGGCGCAGCCGACCAATCGTCAGGACGTCGCCAGCAACCACTAGCGGCTGGCGCGGAGCGTGTTGCTGCCGTCCGATCTGCCGGCCTTAGTTAGGCCACGATATGGTTCGATGCGCAGGCCCATGCCGTTCCGAAAAATGTCGCTCCGAGGATTGATTGTTCCCGTTGCCGTCGTCGCGCTTGCGGCCGCCATCCTGATTCATGTGGGCGGTTCGCGGGCCCATGCGCATGTGCCGTCGCATTGCGGCTTCTGGACCTCGATCGAGGCCGGATTGTCCTGCAGGTGAACCGTCGCGGGTAATCTGGCGGCGATCCGGGAAAAGCGTTCTGAACGCTTGCCCGTCCGGCCAATCGCCACTATACGTTCGCCCGTCGCAGCCGTTCGCCGGTAGCGGCCAGTCCGGCGCATCTCACGTCTAACGTATTGATTTGCCGGGAGTTTTGCTCCCTTCGTCTATCGGTTAGGACGCCACCCTTTCACGGTGGAGAGAGCGGTTCGATTCCGCTAGGGAGCGCCATCAGCGCAAAATCGAAAATCCGGCCAACTTGATGATCGTCCTCGGGCGGACGGCTTTCGCCGGGCGTTCCGGCGGGTGTGAACAACCCGCGCAATCGCTGCAATACGAGGCGGTTTGGCAACCCTTTGGTAAGCCACCGGCGATAGGCGTGATCGCGGGGATGATGAGATGGCTCTTGGGTCCAAGAAGCGCGAAACGCGCAAATCGCTGCGTCAGTCCGGCTGGATCACGCTCGACGGCGGATTCGCCGCGCGGCCCTGCGTCGTCGAGGACATGTCCACGACGGGCGCAAAAATCACGGTCCAGGACAACAACACGCTGCCGGCCAAGCTGCGGCTGGCGTTTTCGCGCGACGCCCGCACCGGGCGCGCCTGCGAGGTGGTCTGGCGCGAGGGCAGGACGTTCGGCGTCAAATTCGTGCGCTAGCCTCATTCGGGCGCGCGCGATAAAAGGGATGGATGCGCAAGACCTGTTTCACCGTCATCGCCCTCCTGCTTCCCGCCGTAGCGTTCGCGCAAGCCGGCGATCGCCGCAATTTCCAGATGCCACCGGACGCCGGCAGGACCTTGCCGTCAAAATCCGCGACGCGCGGCAATCCCTGTGCGTCGTATGGAGCGGGCTTCGTCAAGGTCGAAGGCACCGACACCTGCGTGAAGCTCGGCGGTGCCGTCAGTGTCGGCGCGGGGATGTCGAGCGGACGTTGAAGCATGATCCGGAGAAGTGCGAAGCGGTTTTCCGAAAAGATTATGCTTTAACCGCCTGGCCGCTCAGGACATCGGCGGCGCGACGACGCGCACAAAGGCCGGCCGCTGCGCGATCTCGCCGTACCAGCGTTCGAGATGGGGCAGCTTCGGCTTGGTGACGCCCTCGACACCGAACCAGCGCCGCGCAAAGGCGCCGAGCGCGATGTCGGCGAGGGTGAATTGATCGCCCTCGACGTACCGGCGGTTCGCAAGCTGCGCCTCGACGACGCGCCACACCACGGCCTCGGCATCGGCGTCCTTTTGGATCTTGACCATGTCGCGCTGCTCCGGCGGCGTGCGCACCAAGGCCCAGAACACCGGGCGGTCGACCGGCTGCAATGTCGACAGTGTCCAGTCGAGCCAGCGGTCGACCGCGGCGCGCGCCTTCGGCGCCTGCGGATAGATCGACGAGCTCTGGCCGTAGGCCATGCAGAGATAGCGCATCACCGAATTGGATTCCCACAGCACATAGTCGCCGTCGACCAGCGTCGGGACGCGGCCGTTCGGATTCATCCTGAGATAGTCGGGCTGATCGTTCTTGCCGAATTGCATGCCGGCATCGATGCGCTGATAGGGCAGGTCGAGCTCGGCGAGACACCAGAGCACCTTCTGCACGTTGACCGAATTGGCCCGGCCCCAGATCGTCAGTTGCGGCTTGCTGTCCATCACGCGATTCTTCCCGCTGCTTTGCGCGCGTTCTTAGCCGAAGCGCCGGGAAAAAGCGCGGGATGAATTGTATCGAGATCAAAAAAGAAGGCTCCGCCGCGTTGCGGCAGAGCCTCGTCGATATGCACGCGTTAAAGCGCCGTCAGTGACCGAACAACAACCACAGCACGATGATCACCGGAATCGGCACGCCCAACAGCCAAAGCAAAATTCCCTTTCCCATCTCCGTTGCCTCCTCGCATTCCTCGTGTGGGGAGGCAACGTCAACGGCCGCGTCACGTTCCTAACGATCGCGCCGCGCACCATTACGGGATGGGGCATAGGAACGTGTGCGTGGGCGCGGCGTTTACCAGTGTCCGGTATTGGGCATCGAGGCCCACGGTTCGGCCGGCGCTTTCGGATCGCCCTTCTGCAGGATCTCGATCGAGTGCAGGTCGGGCGAGCGGACGAACGCCATGTTGCCGTCGCGCGGCGGACGATTGATGGTGACGCCCATCTTCATCAGCTTCTCGCAGGTCGCGTAGATGTCGTCGACCTCGTAGGCGAGATGGCCGAAATGGCGATCCTCGCCGTATTTCTCCTCGTCCCAATTGTAGGTCAGCTCGACCAGCGGCGCGCCGCGGGTTTGCGGCAGGGACTTGAGCAGATGGAGGTCTTCCTCCGCGCAGAGAAACACCAGCGTGAAGCGGCCCTTGTCGTTGTCGATGCGGCGCACTTCCTTGAGCCCGAGCGCGTCCTGATAGAATTTCATCGCGACATCGAGATTGCGGACGCGCAGCATGGTGTGCAGATAGCGCATGTTTTCCTCCTGGCAGATTCAGAGAGTCTTGCAGAGATGCTTGTTTGGGCGGGATGGTCCGTAAGGGAAAATAGCAGCAAATCGCATCGAGGGGCAGCGCTAAACCTGCGGATCTGCCACGCTGACATTCGCGCTTTCCCGCCATTCGTGATCGCGATTGCGTGAAGGCTTGATCCCTGAGCAACGGGTCAGCCCGATGGGCCTTGCCAGGCCTCGGCGCGCTGGGCGATGTTCCGGATCGCGCAGGCGATGAACCAGATGACGAGAGCGAACACCAGGCCGGCGTACAGGCCGAAGAAAGGACGGTAGGTGTTGCTGCTCAGGCATCGCTCGATCTCGGCGAACTGAAAGAACCCGATGCTGCCGAACCAGATCAGCCGCACCAACCATTTCCACATGATCGGCGCGAGATCGGCTGACGACTGGTCTTCTGACATGTGCTGCCCCTGATGCCGCGCCTTGCTAGCACTCGAGGGATTGCCGCCCGATTGGCGCGGTACCTAAAGCTTTATGCGCGGCCGCATCGCCGCAAGCGTGTGCCGCAAGCGATGCGAGAAAGCCCCGCCCGGGAAAATTCCGGAACGGGGCTTTCGTGGTCGAGCCTTGGAGGCACTCGCCTCTATCCCATCGAAAGCCCGCGACCGCCAATCAAGGACGCGCGAGCTTGGACATTCTCTAAAAGCAAAAACCCCGCGAGCGGGCTCGCGAGGTCTGATGCCGACCGGCCTTGGGGAGATCGTGTCGGCAACAGGACAGCTAACGCTGCTCGCGGCGGAAGGTTCCACCAGCGCAGAAATGGAAAGCCCCGCAGGCTGGATGCGGGGCTTTCCCAGCTGACGGACTGGGGATCTCTCAGGGCGTGAGCCGTCAACTGTTGGGATCAAACTTAAGGTTGAATTTATAAAATGCAACAGCGCCGCGTAGACGGAATATGCTCGCCCCACAGCGCTGCGCCAGACGCTGGGCCCTGAAATCCCCAGCGCATTTAGGTCTTCGCGCGGTGCTAAAGGTTCAACGGAAAAACCCGGCGTGCGGATTTTGTGCGGGCATCGGAGGCCTGCAGATGGCGCGTCCCGGATCACGTGCGATTGTGCAAGGCACGCGCCGCGACGTCTGCAAGCGCCTTTGCCCGATTGCGACCTCACACCTTGATGTCGAGCATGGTTTCGACGGCATCACGGTCGGCCTTGTTCTTGGCGGCGAAGACGTCAAGAACATCTGCGCTGATGATGCGTGGCTGCTCCTTCGCCGTCTGATCGACGACGAGCTGCACCCGGGCTTGCGTCACTTCGGCAGGTACGGGGTAAATGAGCATGGCTCTCTCCCTCCGGCGGTCGAACCTTGTCAGGGCTTTCTTAATGACTTGTTAGCGTCCGGTTCTGCGCCTTCGGCCCGAATCGGCGGCCGGACGGTATCGGCGTGCTCGCGCGCCGCCCGGCTTGGCGTCATACTGCGGCCCTTCAGGACCGGACGGCGTGATCGATGCGGAACGGGCTCTATTCGATCCATATCCATATGACCGACGGCGTGCGCGGCCGCGATAGCGGTGTCCTGATCCTGCGGGACGGTCTCCTGATCGGCGGCGGGCCATATTTCTGGTCGATCGGCGCCTACACGGCCGGCGAGGGCACCTGGAAGGGGCACCTCAGGACCAACCAGCATTCCCCGTTCTCCGACCCGTTCACCCGGCCGCTGTTCGCCGGGCAGGAGGTGACGAGCGGCTTCACCGGCACGTTCAGCGGCGATCAGGCCGAGGTGTTCGGGACCGTGCTGGTCGGAACCCGCAGCCTGGGCTTCCAGGCAACCCTGAAACGCCTGGCGGACGCCTGATCGGGCGAGGCTGTGGACGGGTGCGCAGCAAGAGCTGAAGCCTGTTGAGGAAATGGGGCTGCCACCCCTGTGGATTTGCTGCGGACAAGCGCGGGACATGCTGTGGATTCAACGGCAGGCCGGCGCTGAAGGCATCCCGCCCGCACCGTACCGGACCACCGCTAACCCTACCGAGTTAGGTTAAGGGTGGGATGGCGTTGCCACCACCTGCGATTGCAGTTGAGATGACTGCAGGTAACAGCCATGACGCCATCGTTCCATAGCGCAGACCGACCGACCCACCGGCGTGTGATGGTGGTGGGCTTGCTGTTCTGTTTCGCCTTTGTGGTGATCAGCTTCTGGCTCCGGCCGCAGCCGGAGAGCGGCAAGGTGCTCGTGAAGGCGGACCGGCTGGTCCGGACGGCAGGAGAGGCGCGCAAGGCAAATTGAGCAGGCTGCGGGCGACGCTGGCGCTCAGTCCGGCAGCTTTCCGTTCGGATG
Organism: Bradyrhizobium sp. UFLA03-84; assembly: GCF_002289535.1. NCBI lineage: Bacteria > Pseudomonadati > Pseudomonadota > Alphaproteobacteria > Hyphomicrobiales > Nitrobacteraceae > Bradyrhizobium > Bradyrhizobium sp. UFLA03-84. The sequence continues at coordinate 1,173,789 of NZ_NSJY01000014.1, forward strand.
CTTGTGATACATCGCGATGCCGATAAAGCCGGCAAAGCCCATCACGTTCAACAGCAGTTCCATCCACGCCGGCATCGATGCCAACCTCGCTCACATCACACCTAATCACTGAGGTTGTGTTTTTGTTCCATCGCTAACCGATGGTAGCTTTGCGCTATCGCATGGCTGGGGAACCGGCACAGGCTTTTGCAGCAACCATCCCCATCCGCCCGCGTTGGTGCACATCACCACGTGAGGAGGTTGGCATGAAAAGGACATTGGCAGTTTTGGCGACCGTCGCGACGGTTGGTGCAACGATGGTCACGGCGCCGGCGCAGGCGCGCGGTATCGGTCCCGGCCTGGCTTTCGGTCTGGCGGCCGGTGCACTCGCCGCGGGCGCGGCCGGTGCGTACTACGGCCCACGCTATTACGGGCCCGGCTACGATCCGGGTTACTACTATGGTCCGCGCTATGGCTACTACGGCGGCCCCGGCTACGCCTATTATCGCGGCCCGTACTATCGGCACCACTACTATCGCCATTATTGGTAACGGCGACGAGCCCGGAGCACATCGCTCCGGGCTTTCGCAATCGAGCGTTACGATCTGATCGCGCGCCGATCCGTTCGCTTGGCGTCCGCTGGCTTTGCCCGTGGCTCGCTGTGCGATTGCCGGGTGAGGGCGTGGGGCATTACGCGCTCTTGCGCTGAAATCCACCCCAGACGTTGCCAAGCGTGTTGTCGTAGAATTCCTGGCGATCGCGCTCGAACTTCTGCTGCGTGGCCCTGAAGCTGGCAACGCGTGCGACGATCTCTTCGCGCTCACGCGCGGCACTGTCTTCCCGATCGGTCACTGCCCATCCTCGTCGTAATGGTCCTATCCCCGCGCGCATTGGCATCGGCGAATTGGGCGTCAATGCGGAGCAGGCCGTGCAGGAATGTGATGATGCTGGGGCGGCGGCGACCGGGTCGATGCCGTCGCCCCCGAGCTCGCAATCGGTCAAGCCGTGCTATAGTCGCGGCCGCCAACCGGAAAATTTCCAGTGATCGCCAAAGACTCGATTGCAAAAGACTTGCGCAGCGGCGTCGAGCGGCTCGGCAACATGATTGCCGAGGCATCGTCGATCGTACCCTTCACCGGGGCCGGCATCTCCACCGAATGCGGCATTCCCGACTTCCGCTCACCCGGCGGGCTGTGGACCCGCAACCGGCCGATCCCGTTCGACGAGTTCGTTGCCAGTCAGGAGGCGCGCGACGAGTCATGGCGCCGCCGCTTCGCGATGGAACCGACATTTGCGGCAGCGAAGCCCGGGCGCGGGCATCGTGCGCTCGCGTCGCTGTACCGTGCAGGCAAGGTTCCCGGCATCATCACCCAGAACATCGACAATCTGCATCAGGCGTCGGGCTTCAAGGGCGATGACGTGATCGAGCTGCACGGCAACACCACCTACGCCCGCTGCATTGGTTGCGGAAAGGCCTACGAGCTCTCGTGGGTGAAGCAGCACTTCGACAAGACCGGTGGCGCGCCCGACTGCGCCGAGTGCGGTGATCCGGTGAAGACCGCGACGATCTCGTTTGGGCAGTCGATGCCCGAGGATGCGATGCGTCGCGCGGCGGAACTCGCCAGGGACTGCGACCTGTTGCTGGCGATCGGGTCATCGCTCGTGGTGTGGCCCGCGGCAGGCTTTCCGATGATGGCCAAGGAAAGCGGCGCGCGGCTCGTGATCATCAACAACGAGCCGACCGATCAGGACGGCATAGCCGACCTGGTGATCCGCCACGACATCGGCGACACGCTTGGTCCTTTCGTAGGCAACTGATGCCTGATTGATTCGCGGCTGTGCAAGACTGTTCATAGTTCCCGATAGAATCGTTTTTTAGCTATGCCCCGCAAGCGGGAGTGTTATCTTTTGGTTGAGAGATTCGCGCAGCGTCCAAACGAGTTGGTGATGGAGAGCAGCGTGTACAGGGTGCGCCGCAATGTCGGCGATCTGCATTTGATGTGTGGGGTCCGGGGTCATGGGGTCGGACGGATTTGAGTCCAAGAAGCTCGGCGGACCGCCGATCGGCGGAGTTGGGCAAAGCAGGATTGCACAGGGCGAGTATGGCAGCGCGCCGCGCGATCCGGCGATGGATGCTTTCTCCGGTCTCGGCGATGCCGCGGCCAACCTCGTCGAAGTCTCCGGCGTCATCAAATGGTTCGATGCCTCGAAAGGCTACGGCTTCATCGTCCCCGACAATGGCTGGCCCGACATCCTGCTGCATGTGACCGTGCTGCGGCGTGATGGCTATCAGACCGCTTACGAAGGCGCACGCCTCGTCGTCGAATGCGTGCAGCGCGCCAAGGGCTACCAGGCCTTCCGCATCGTCTCGATGGATGAGTCGACCGCGATCCATCCGGCGCAGATGCTGCCGCCGCGCACCCACGTCACGGTGACCGCGACCAGCGGACTCGAGCGCGCGCAGGTCAAGTGGTTCAACCGGCTGCGCGGATTCGGCTTCGTGACCTGCGGCGAGGGCACGCCCGATATCTTCGTGCACATGGAAACACTGCGCCGCTTCGGTATGACCGAGTTGCGCCCCGGCCAGTATGTGCTGGTGCGGTTCGGGCCCGGCTCCAAGGGCATGATGGCCGCCGAGATCCACCCGGAGACCGGCCCCTCGGCGCTGTCATCGCACTAAGCATGATCCGGAAAACTGCGAAGCGGTTTTCCGGATAGATCATGCTCAAACAAGACCCCTCCGGTTACCTGCCCTGACGGAAACGTGAGCCGCCGGCGAGCCTCCAGGGCTCTGGCATTTGCCGCAATCATCGGGTTAGGGTCCGCCGGAAAATCTTCCCCGGTGTGAGTATTTGTCGATGAATTTCGATCGCATGATTGGGCGGCTTCGCCCCTGGCTGGCGGCCTCCCTCGTCATGATGTTCGGCGCGCTGCTGGCGCCGGCCGCGCAGGCTGCCAGCGTCCAGCCGCTCGAGATCGTCACCAAGTCAGGCGTGCACGTCTTCTCCGTCGAAATGGCGACCACTGAGCAGGAGAAGGAGACCGGCCTGATGTACCGGAAGGAGCTCGCGGACGGCAAAGGCATGCTGTTCGACTTCACGCCGGAACAGGAAGTGTCGATGTGGATGAAGAACACCTACATCTCGCTCGACATGATCTTCATCCGCGCCGACGGGCGCATCCTGCGGATCGCCGAGAATACCGAGCCGTTGTCGACCAAGATCATTCCGTCGCGGGGGCTCGCCAAGGGCGTCCTCGAGGTGATTGCCGGGACGGCGCAGAAATACGGCATCCAGCCCGGCGACCGGGTCGGCCACCCGCTGTTCGGCGGCCACTAGGTTTCTGACGCGATTTCGGCACTGAAACCGCTGCCGATCTCGCCGCTGGAAGCCCCGCACCGGTGCCTTGCTGGCGCTGGCTGAAGCGTGTATCCACGGGGCCTCTCGGAAATGTCGGGGTATAGCGCAGCCTGGTAGCGCGGCAGTTTTGGGTACTGCAGGTCGTTGGTTCGAATCCAGCTGCCCCGACCATCCCATCGCAAATCTTGATCGAACGAGCTGATCGGGCAGGCCGTGGCCTGGTCGCGGGGGCCTTCGTGCGAATAAACTTCGATCGGGATTGTCTTGCCTGGCGCAACAACGCCGCCCGAACGGAATATCTTCGTCCGGACGGCGCCGTCGAATACTGGGCCCTGAAATCCCCAGTGCCCATGGGTCGCCCCGGCGGGAAATAGGTTCAACCTTGCGCCGCCTTGTCGCAGTCCAGTCCTGACGTCAGCAGCCCCGAGCGGATGCGGCTTGCCGATCACGCGCGCGGGCTGGCAGGGTAGTCCAGCCTGACAAGACCAATCCGCGAGGAGGCACCATGGCGCGCAGACTGATCGATATCTCCGTTCCCCTGCAGAACGATGTTCCGGCCGATCCGCCCGGCAACCACCCGACCATCCAGTACATCGACCATCAGCAGGGGCTGCCGCGCATGCTGCAATTCTTCGATGGCTTGAAGGCCGCGGATCTGCCCGATGGGCAGGGCTGGGCCGTCGAGCAGGTGTCGCTCTCGACACATAACGGCACGCATCTCGATGCGCCCTGGCATTTCCATCCGACCATGAATCGCGGTGAGCGATCATGGACCATCGATGAGGTGCCGCTGGAGTGGTGCTTGCAGCCGGGTGTGAAGCTCGACTTCCGGCATCTGCCCGATGGCTATGTCGCGACCGCCGGCGATGTCGAAGCCGAGCTGAAGCGTATCGGGCATACGCTGTCGCCGCTCGAGATCGTCGTCGTCAACACCAGTGCCGGCGCGAAATACGGCCAGCCCGACTACGTCAATTCGGGCTGCGGCATGGGCTATGAGGCGACGATGTATCTGCTCGAGCGCGGCGTGCGGCTGACCGGCATCGACGGCTGGAGCTGGGATGCGCCGTTCGTATTCACCGCGAAGAAATATGCCGAGACGAAAGACGCCAGCCTGATCTGGGAAGGCCACAAGGCCGGTCGCCACATCGGCTACTGCCACATCGAGAAGCTGCACAATCTCGAGCTGCTGCCCTCGACCGGGTTCATGGTGTCGTGCTTCCCGGTGAAGATCGAGCGCGCGTCGGCGGGATGGACGAGGGCGGTCGCCATCCTCGACGGTTAGAGCAGGGCTCAGGCGGTTTTCGTCGGGCGAGGGAACCGGTGGACAGGCTGTTCATTCCCCCAGATTGTTGCGGCACTGCTACAGCCTGAGGGGGCCGAATCTGCTTTGATGCACGTAGTAGATGCATTGGGTGATCGGGCCGACGGCTCCTCCTCGCGTCCCGATTTCCGAAGCGTTCTCTCCCGTGACTAGAGCCCCGGCGTCTCCCGGGGCTCTTTCTTGCGCGCCACAGGTTGCCGCGCGCCGGCGAGCCTGATCCCAAAAAATAATGCCCCAAAAGAAAATCAGGTGCGCCGAAACCGACGCACCTGATTCATGTCTTCAATATCGCTTGTGTCGGCCGGGTGGTTGTTACCACCGGCAAACGCGAACACCACGCGGGGTCCACCAGCAACGAGGACCGACATAACCGCCATAGTAGCCATAGCCACGACCATAGCCCCAACCGCGGCCGCGGCCCCAGCCGCCGCGATAGCCCCAGCCACCGCCACGTCCGCGCCAGGCTTGCGCAGGCGCTGTGGTGACGCCGACCAGGATGGCAGAGGTGCTTGCGACATAGACGAACAACAAAGCGACTGCTGCGAGGCAACGAGTCAGGATATTGTAGCGTTTAGTCATTCCGAAGATCTCCAGTCACTTCCAAACATCTGAACTGATGCTGGCTGTCTCGCTTAGACGCGCGAGACCGGCGTCCGGTTCGAGCATGCTAAGACAATATTTTCACTAAGGTTCTTGCGAGCTTTAACGACTCTATTGAGACCAACAGGTAAGGTCAAGTTACAGTCCCCGCCTGCATAGGACGATGCGGTTGCTGCGCTCATCTTGTCGTTCATCCGCCGTTCATTCTGTTCATCTTGCATTGCATCGACTTGGCGTCGATCTGATTTGTGCATCGCAGAAGCAGAGATTTGCGATGCACGGAAAATGCCGTCGAGAACTTGAAGTCGACACGATCATGTTCTCTGAGCGTTGAGAATCCTCCCTGAAGAGTGCCCATGCCGAAACAACACACCTACGTCCTTGGTCTCAACGTCTACGACCATGACGTGAGCGCCTGCCTGCTGCGTGACGGTGCGATCGCCTACGCGATCTCCAAGGAGCGCATCACCCGCGAGAAGCACGCCTCCGGCTTCTACAAGGAAGTCAGCGACTACTGCCTGTCGGCCGAAGGCATCACGCTCGACGACGTCGATCTCGTGGTGCGCAACAGCTACATCCTGCCGGTGCCGGAGATGGAGGAGCGGATGCTCCACCAGGACATGCCGGGCTTCCTGCCGATCGCCGAGCGCAACGAGGCAATCAAGCATCCGCTGTTTCGCTCCAAATCCGACAAGGTGGTGTCGATCTCGCATCACCTCGCGCATGCCTACAGCGCGTTCGCGGTGTCGCCGTTCAAGGATGGCGTCGTGATGATCGTCGACGGCGTCGGCAATTACGAGGCCGATGCGATGGAGTCCTATCCGAAGGATGGCGCCTCGCCGCTCGCCCGCGAGTCCGAGAGCTATTACAGGTTCGACGACACCAGGCTCGAATGCCTGAAGAAGGTCTTCATGGAGCCGGCGCGCGGGCTGCTGTCGGACGAGTTCTACAACATGCCCGGTCTCGGTGCGCTGTACAGCCGGGTCTCGACCTATGTTTTCGGCGACTGGAATAAGTGCGGCGAGCTGATGGGGCTTGCGCCCTATGGCCGCCACGAGCAGGTCGGCCATCTGCTCGAGATGAAGGACGGCAGGCTGCACGTGCCGTTCTGGGGCGCCGAGAACCAGCAGCCCTTCGTGCTCGACAGCGGCAACTGGGACAAGAGCCCGACGATGCGGCATTGGGAGGACATCGCTTGGCGGGTGCAGGACGACACCGAGAACGTGCTACTTGAGCGGGCGCGCTGGCTGCGCGAGAGCACCGGCGCCAAAAACCTCTGCATCGCCGGCGGCGTCGCGCTGAACTGCGTGGCCAACGGGCGGATCGCGCGCGAGGCCGGCTTCGAGAACATCTGGATCCAGCCCGCCGCCGGCGATGACGGCATCGCCATCGGCTGCGCCTATTATGGCTGGCTGGAGATTCTGAAACAACGTCGCTCGTTCGTGATGCAGCACGCCTATGTCGGCCGGCGCTACAGCGACGCGGAGGTGGCGGCCGCGCTGCAAAGCTTCCTGGTGCGCATCCAGATCGATGCGAAGCGCAGCGACAATATCTGCCGCGACACCGCGAGGCTGCTTGCCGACCAGCGGGTGATCGGCTGGTTTCAGGGACCGTCCGAATTCGGTCCGCGCGCGCTCGGCAATCGCAGCCTGATCGCCGATCCGCGCAAGGCCGAGATGAAGGACATCCTCAACAGCCGCGTCAAGCATCGCCAGGCGTTCCGGCCGTTCGCGCCGATCGTGCTGGCCGAGCGCATGAAGGAGATCTTCGAGGGCGAGGAGGACTCGCCCTATATGCTGATCGCAAAGCCGGTGCGGCCGGAGTGGCGCGACAGGATTCCGGCGATCGTGCACGTCGACGGTTCGGCGCGGGTGCAAAGCGTGCGGGAAGAAACCAGCCCGATGCTCTATCGCCTGCTCAAGGAATTCGAGGCGCTGACCGGCGTGCCGGTGCTGATCAACACCTCGTTCAACGTCAAGGGCGAGCCGATCATCGAGACGCCGCAGGATGCGGTGAGCTGCTTCCTCACCACCGGCATCGACCACCTCGTGCTGCACGACACACTGGTGTCGAAGACCGCGATGCACAAGGTGGTCACGCCTGTCATGACGACGTTCGGCGACGTCGCCACCATCGTCTCCTCGACCACCCAGGACGGTAGCCGGGGCGGCGGTTAGAGCATGGCCCGGTAGGCCATGCTCTAACCGTTCGGGTCAGGCAGCCTTCACTGGTGCCGCGGGTTTCGGCGCCGGCGGCTTGACCGGCTTGTCCTGCCGCTTCGACCACGAGATGTAATAGGCCACGATCGTCATGATCGCGATGCCGGAGATGCTGACGAAGATCTGCGCGAACAGCGAGCCCGAGCTCATCGAGAGCTCGAAATGTCCGACAAAGGACAGGAACACGCCGACGCAGAACACCGCGAGCGACTGCTGGCCGCAGACGATCAGCGGGTCGAACACCCGCCACTCCAGCGCCGACCAGTCCTTAGGAACGAAGCGGATCACCAGCACCGTGATCACCACGAAGTGCAGGAAGCGGTAGGGCGCGAGGTTGGTCTTGTCGTTCGGGTTGAAGGTCGAATACAGCCAGTGCGGGAACATCGCGCCGAAATCCGGGAAGCGGCCGGCCATCGTCATGATCAGCGCGAAGATCAGATAGGCGACGCAGAACCATAGCGTGTAGCGCGAATTGATGATGTGCATGTTGGCGCGCGCGCCGCCCATCGCGCACCATGAGCCGAACACGAACAGCACCTGCCAGGCGAACGGATTGAAGTACCAGGTGCCGGCGGGGTAGGCGGGCAGGTTCCAGCCGAAATGGCGCGAGACCAGCCACAGCGCGAGCGAGGCCAGCATGGTCCAGTTCGGCTGCCGCAGCATGATCCACAGCACCGGCGGAAACAGGCCCATCAGCACGATGTAGAGCGGCAGCACGTCGAGATTGACCGGCTTGAATTTCAGGAACAGCCCCTGGCGCAGCGTCTCGGTGGCGTTGTCGACGAGACCGGCGACGTTGAACTCGTTGATGATCTCGGAATCGCCGAAGCGCAGCGCGAGATAACTGATCGAGGCGATGTAGATCACGAACAGGATGATGTGGGCGACGTAGAGCTGCCAGACCCGCTTGGTCAGCCGGGTCGCGCCGACGATGAAGCCCCGCTCCAGCATCATTCGGGCGTAGACGAAGGACGCGGTGTAGCCGGAGATGAAGACGAACAGGTCCGCGGCGTCGCTGAAGCCGTAATTGCGCGTCGTGATCCAGTTCACGATGTTGTCGGGGATGTGATCGAGGTAGATTGCCCAGTTCGCGATCCCGCGGAACAGGTCGAGCCGGAGGTCACGTCCTTTTTCGGGCAAATGAGCGTGGATTTCCATGGGGGCGCCGCTTCCTCGAGGTGATGCTGTCGAGAAGACCGCGCTGTGACAATCTGGCCCGGGGGTTCTCCGGAGGCTCTCCCTTGGGCCCCCGGGCCAGATTGTCACAGCACGGCAGAATGACTATACCGGTCCGGCGAAGATGACCTCCGAGATCGAGGAATCACCGATCAGATCGTTGAACGGTGTCTCTATACTATCCCGACGGTTTCCTTCAAATCGCTTCCATGTTGCACATCCCACGGGGCCGACCATCCATGACCGCACGCATTTTTAAGCCCGCCAAAAACGCGATGCAATCGGGACGTGCCAAGACCAAGGCGTGGCAGCTCGACTACGAGCCGGAGCAGCCGCGCACCGTGGAGCCCCTGATGGGCTGGACCTCGTCGTCCGACATGAAGCAGCAGCTCACGCTGCACTTCGAGACCAAGGAGGAGGCGGTGGCCTATTGCGAGCGCAAGGGCATCGCTTACCAGGTGATCGAGCCGAAGGATTCAGCGCACCGACAGATCGCCTACGCCGACAATTTTGCGTTCCGCCGTTGGGAGCCGTGGACCCACTAGTCGGTCCCGACTGCCTGAACCCACTGGTTGGACCAAGCCGGGCCGGCGATCAGATCAGCGCGCCTGGCTTGGCGCCCGCAGCGCGTCGGGAATCGGCAGCGGCGCATCCTTGGAGACGCCGAGCACCGGAAAGCTTCTAATTTTACGGACGTTCGGCAGGCCGGCGAATTGCAAAAGCTGCTGGCGCATGTCGTTGACATCAGGCGCAACGCATCTCAGCATGAAATCGGCGTCGCCCGAGATCCGCCAGCATTGCAGGAAGCGCGGCACCGCCGCCACGGCGGCCTCGAACGCCTCGATCGCGACCAGGTTCTGGCTGTCGAGCTGAATCAGCACGAAGGTCGTCACCTCATAGCCAAGCAGCCGTTCGTCGAGCGTGGCGCGGATCGCCTGCACCACGCCGCGGCTGCGTAGCGCGCGGACCCTCCGCAAGCAGGGTGGGGCCGTGATGCCGACCCGCTCGGCGAGTTCGTTGATCCGGATCCGGCCGTCGCGCTGCAGCTCGGACAGGATCCGCAGATCGACGTCATCGAGCTGTGGGCGTTCTGTCACAGTCACGAGCCGGCCACTGCGGTCCGCGGGCTATTGCCGCCGCTGCGGAGCTCTCCGATCGCGGTCCGCGGCGCGACCCCCGACAGCACCAGCTTCTCATGCGCCGCGATGATGGCGTCGCGGGTCAGCCGGCCGCCGGGGCGATACCAGGTGCACAGCCCGGTCAAGAGCGCGATGATCGCAAATGTCGCGACCTGGATGTCGACGACCTCGAACACGCCCTCGGCCACGCCATCGGCAAGGATCTCGGCCAGCCGTTGCTCATAGGCGCCGCGCAGCGCCACCACGGCGTCGTAGTTCTTCGCATCGAGGCTGCGCAGCTCGGAATTGGCGATGAAGACCTCGCGCTTGCGGGTCATGTGATAGGTGACGTGGAAGGCCACGAAGGCGCGCAGCCGCTCGACTGGATCGGCCTTGCCCTCCAGCGCCAGATCAAGCTCGCGCAGCAAATCGTTGATATGGTCCTGCACCAGATCGAACAGCAGGTCCTGCTTGGTTGAGATATGGTTGTAGAGTGAGCCTGCCTGGATGCCGACTTCCGCGGCGAGCTGGCGCAGGCTCATCGCTTCATAGCCGTGCTCGAAGATCAGGCGCACGCCGGCCTTGCGGATCGCCTCCAGCGTCGTGGGGCCATGTGAGCCGATCGTGCGTGCCATCGGGGCCTCGGAGGGGTGTTGGCTTGCCAGGGAGTGCAGGAAACAAGCGAACGACCGTATGTATATCGCATGAAATCGCTGCAGATTCAATGAGCTGCCGATTTCATGCGCAAACCATAGCACAGTCGCTTGCGAAGCCAAGAAAAAAACGTATGATCGTTTAATTGCAAGATGAATCTCATGGGAGGGATCATGGCCTCGAACCGGGCGGCAATCTTCAATTTCGACCTTGGCGAGACCGCGGATGCGATCCGCGAGACGGTGCATGATTTCTCGACCAACGAGATCGCGCCGCGCGCCGCCGAGATCGATCGCTCCAACACTTTCCCGCGCGACCTCTGGCCCAAGATCGGTGCGCTCGGCCTGCACGGCATCACGGTCGAAGAGGAGTATGGCGGCTCGGGCCTCGGCTATCTCGAGCACTGCATCGCGGTCGAGGAGATTTCGCGGGCGTCGGCCTCGGTCGGGCTGGCCTATGGCGCGCATTCCAATCTCTGCGTCAACCAGATCCGCCGCAACGGCAACGAGGCCCAGAAGCGCAAATATCTGCCGAAGCTGATCTCGGGCGAGCATGTCGGCTCGCTGGCGATGTCGGAGCCCGGCGCCGGATCGGATGTGGTCTCGATGAAGACCCGCGCCGACAAGAAGGGCGACCGCTACATCCTCAATGGCAACAAGATGTGGATCACCAATGGTCCGCACGCCGAGACGCTGGTGGTCTACGCCAAGACCGACGCCAGCGCCGGCCCGCGCGGCATGACCGCCTTCATCATCGAAAAGGGCATGAAGGGATTCTCCACCGCGCAGAAGCTCGACAAGCTCGGCATGCGCGGCTCCGACACCTGCGAACTGGTGTTCGAGGATTGCGAGGTGCCGGAGGAGAACGTGCTCTCCGAGGTCGGCCGCGGCGTTAACGTGCTGATGTCTGGTCTCGACTATGAGCGCGCGGTGCTCGCGGCCGGGCCGATCGGCATCATGCAGGCCTGCATGGATGTCGTGCTGCCTTACGTGCATGAGCGCAAGCAGTTCGGCGAGCCGATCGGCTCGTTCCAGCTGGTGCAGGGCAAGATCGCCGACATGTACACCACGATGAACGCCTCGCGGGCCTATGTCTACGCGGTGGCGAAGGCCTGCGACCGCGGCGAGACCACGCGCGAGGACGCCGCCGGTGCCATCCTCTATGCCGCGGAGAAGGCCACCCAATGCGCGCTGGACGCGATCCAGCTGCTTGGCGGCAACGGCTACATCAACGAGTATCCGACCGGCCGCCTGCTGCGCGACGCAAAACTCTACGAGATCGGCGCCGGCACCAGCGAGATCCGCCGCATGCTGATCGGCCGCGAGCTGTTCGCCAAGACAGCCTGAGCTTCGGCGCGATCGCCCGACGTCCCCGATCTTGTCAGCTCCTCCAACGAAACGTGCAACCGATGCCGCTTCATTCGACGATCGACCCGACATCCTCCGAATTCGCCCGCAACGCCGACGTGATGCGGGGCCTGGTCGCGGAGCTCCGCGAAAAACTCAAGCAGGTAGCAGGCGGCGGTGGTGAGACCTCGCGCAAGCGCCACACCTCGCGCGGCAAGATGCTGGCGCGCGATCGCGTCGATCTCCTGGTCGACCCGGGCACCGCGTTCCTCGAATTGTCGCCGCTCGCCGCCAACGGCCTCTATGGCGGTGACGTGCATTCGGCCAGCGTCATCACCGGCGTCGGACGCATCGCGGGCCGCGAATGCATCATCGTCGCCAATGATGCCACCATCAAGGGCGGCACCTACTATCCGTTGACGGTGAAGAAGCATCTGCGTGCCCAGGACATCGCGCGGCAGAACAATCTGCCCTGCGTCTACATGGTCGATTCCGGCGGCGCCTTCCTGCCGCTGCAGGACGAGATCTTTCCCGACGAGCGGCATTTCGGCCGGATCTTCTACAACCAGGCCCAGATGTCGTCGCAGGGCATTCCCCAGATCGCGATCGTGATGGGCTCCTGCACGGCGGGCGGCGCCTATGTGCCGGCGATGTCGGACGAGAGCATCATCGTGCGCAATCAAGGCACCATCTTCCTCGGCGGCCCGCCGCTGGTGAAGGCCGCGACCGGCGAGGTCGTCACCGCCGAAGAGCTCGGCGGCGCCGATGTCCATTCCCGCCAGTCCGGCGTGACCGATCACTACGCGCAGAACGATGCGCATGCGATCGGGATCGCGCGGCGTATCGTCGGCACGCTGAAGCAGCCGGCGAAGGCACCGCTCAACATGCGCGCCGTCCAGGAGCCGCTGTTTCCGGCCGAGGAGATCTACGGCGTGGTCTCCGCTGACGGCCGCAAGCCGTTCGATGTCCACGACATCATCGCGCGGATCGTCGACGGCTCCGAATTCGACGAGTTCAAGAAGCTCTACGGCACCACCTTGATCTGCGGCTTCGCCCATATCTGGGGCTATCCGGTCGGCATCATCGCCAACAACGGCATCCTGTTCAGCGAGAGTTCGCTGAAGGGCGCGCATTTCATCGAGCTGTGCTGCCAGCGCGGCATCCCGCTGGTTTTCCTGCAGAACATCACTGGCTTCATGGTCGGCAAGAAATACGAGGCCGGCGGCATCGCGCGCGACGGCGCCAAGCTGGTGACGGCGGTTGCGACCGCAGGCGTGCCGAAATTCACCGTCGTGATCGGCGGCTCCTACGGCGCCGGCAATTACGGCATGTGCGGCCGCGCCTACAGCCCGCGCTTCCTCTGGCTGTGGCCGAACGCCCGCATCTCGGTGATGGGCGGCGAGCAGGCCTCGATGGTGCTGAGCCAGGTTCGGCGCGACGGCATCGAGGCCAAGGGTGAAAGCTGGTCGGCGGAAGAGGAAGACAAGTTCCGCGAGCCGATCCGCGCCCAATATGAGAAGCAGGGCAATCCCTATTACGCCACCGCGCGGCTCTGGGACGATGGCGTGATCGATCCCGCCGACACTCGCCTCGTGCTCGGGCTCGGGCTGTCGGCCGCCGCCAATGCGCCGATCGAGCCGACCAAATTCGGCCTGTTCAGGATGTGAGCCAGGGATCTGATCATGGACCGCTCAAGACTCTACCGGCGTTTCCGCACGCTGCTGATCGCCAACCGCGGCGAGATCGCCTGCCGCGTCATCCGCTCGGCGCGCGCCATGGGGCTGCGCACCGTCGCGGTCTATTCCGAGGCCGACCGCGACGCCATGCATGTCGCGCTCGCCGACGAGGCCGTGCTGCTCGGCCCGGCGCGGGCGCGTGACAGTTATCTTAACATCGAGCGCGTGATCGCCGCGGCGAAGGAGACCGGCGCGGAGGCTGTGCATCCCGGCTACGGCTTCCTGTCTGAGAACGCGGAATTCGCGCAGGCCTGCCTTGACGCCGGTTTGGTGTTCGTCGGCCCGACCGCCGAGATGATGACGGCGATGGGCTCGAAGTCCGGCTCCAAGGCGCTGATGGAGAAGGCCGGCGTGCCCTTGGTGCCCGGCTATCACGGTGAGGCCCAGGACGAGGCGATTTTGGCGGAGGCCGCCAACCGGATCGGCTTCCCGGTGCTGGTGAAAGCGTCGGCCGGCGGCGGCGGCCGCGGCATGCGCGTGGTCAATTCAGCGGCTGAGCTCGCGGCCGCGATCACCAGCGCCAAGCGCGAGGCCAAGGCGGCATTCGGCGACGACCGCATGCTGATCGAGAAATACGTGCAGAACCCGCGCCACATCGAAGTGCAGATCATCGGCGACAGCCATGGCAATCTGCTCTCGCTGTGGGAGCGCGAATGCACGCTGCAACGCCGCCACCAGAAGGTGATCGAGGAGGCGCCGTCGCCGACCCTGGACGCCGCGCAGCGAGACACCGTCTGCGAGGCCGCCCGCAAGGCTGCCGGCGCAGTCAACTATGTCGGCGCCGGCACCATCGAGTTCGTCTCCGACGGCAGGGACGTGTTCTTCATCGAGATGAACACCCGCTTGCAGGTCGAGCATCCCGTCACCGAGCTGATCACCGGTGTCGATCTCGTGGAATGGCAGCTGCGCGTCGCGTTCGGCGAAGCGTTGCCGCTGAAGCAGAACGAGATCAAGCTGAACGGCCACGCCATCGAAGCGCGTGTCTACGCCGAGAATCCGCAGAAGAACTTCATGCCTTCGGTCGGCCGCATCAGGACCTGGCGGACGCCGCCAGAGGGCGACGGCCTGCGGATCGATGCCGGCTATCGCAGCGGCGATAACGTCTCGCCATACTATGACGCGATGCTCGCCAAGGTGATCGCCTGGGCGCCGACCCGCGAGGCCGCGATCGAGAAGCTCAATCGCGGCCTGGAGCAGACCGACGTCCGCGGCATCGTCACCAACATCCCGTTCCTGTCGGCACTGGTGACGCATCCGGCGACGAGGGCCAATGCGATCGACACCGGCTTCATCGAGCGCGAGCTGAAGAACCTGACGGCCGGCACCGGTGCCGCAGGCGAGTTCGAGCTGTGCGCGGCGGTGGCTGCGATCGTCAATGATGAGCAGAAGGCGGCGCGAGGCGAGGCGAACTCTCCGTGGCAGGCGTTCGGCTGGATGCCGGTCGGCCGACGCCAACGGGTGTTCTCGTTCCGTCAGGGCCACGAGCCGCCGCAAACCATCACGCTGCACTATGGCAACGGCCCGTCGACGCTGTCGATCGGCGGGCGCGAGCTTGCCTTCGCGATCTCGTCTGCCGGCGAGGATGGCTTCGACCTGACGCTCAACGGCCTCAAGTCGCGCGTCGCGTCGGTCATCGAGGGCCACGAGCTTTACCTGCGCACCCGCAACGGCCGCTTCGACCTGCACTGGGTCGATCCGTTCGGCGGTGAAAGCGAGGAGCTGGTTGGCGAGGACAAGATCGTCGCTCCCTTGCCCGGCACCGTGGTCGCGCTGCTGGCCGAGGAGGGCGCGACGCTGGAGAAGGGCGCACCGATCCTCACGCTCGAAGTGATGAAGATGGAGCAGACCCTGCGCGCGCCCTACGCCGGCGTGCTGAAGAAGCTCAAATGCAAGGTCGGCGACATCGTTGGCGAGGGCGTCGAGCTTGCCGAGGTGGAGCCGCAGGCTGCGTCATGAGCAATCAGGTCCATATCGTCGAGATGGGGCCGCGCGACGGCCTGCAGAACGAGAAGACGCCGGTCAGCGTCGAGGCGCGCATCGCCTTCGTCGAGGCGCTGGTTGCGGCAGGGCTCAACACTGTCGAAGTCGGCGCCTTCGTCTCGCCGAAGGCGATCCCGCAGATGGCAAGCTCCGACGCAGTGCTGCGCGGCGTCGGCCATATCAAGGACGCCGAATTCCACGTGCTGGTGCCGAACGAGAAGGGCTATGACGCCGCGCGTGCGGCCGGCGCCCAGGTCGTCTCGGTGTTCGCAGCGGCCTCCGAAGGTTTTTCGCGCGCCAACATCAATTGCTCGATCGCGGAGTCGATCGAGCGTTTCAAGCCGGTGCTGGCGCGCGCCAAGGCCGATGGCGTCAAGGTGCGCGGCTATATCTCCTGCGTGCTCGGCTGCCCGTTCGACGGCGAGATCAAGCCCAAGGCGGTCGCCGATCTCGCGGTGACCTTGTGGGATCTCGGCTGCTACGAAATCTCGCTCGGCGACACCATCGGCGTCGGCACGCCGCTCAAGGCCAGAGAGATGCTGCGCGCGGTCGGCGCCGAGCTTCCGGTGGCCAATCTTGCGATGCATTTCCACGACACCTATGGCCAGGCGCTCGCCAATCTCTATGCAGGCATGGAGGAGGGCGTCCGTGTCATCGATTCCGCCGCCGGCGGCCTCGGCGGCTGTCCCTACGCCCCCGGCGCCACCGGCAACGTCGCGACCGAGGACGTCGTCTACATGCTCGAAGGCATGGGCGTGAATACCGGTGTCGATATGGAGAAGCTGCTGGCCGCAACGAACGAGGTTGCCGGTCTGCTCGGCCGTCCGCCGGTGAGCCGCGTCGCATCGGCGCTGAACGCGAAGCGGAAGCGGCTCAGCGGTTTGTAGTTGTGGGTGAGTGAGCGCTGCGAATGGGCCGCGGCAAAGTGGCGGTCGCGCTTCGAGCTATGCGCTGCAAGGCGTAGATTCAAGGCGCTCAAGTCGCGCCCCTGGCTTGCGCAATCAGGGCTGCCGAAGCCGAATTCTCAACCCATATCCGTCTTGTGCGGCAGCGCTTCGCGCTGTCGCCGCCCTCTTGAGGGCGTTTCCTCCCTAGACTTGGGCCGCTTGTTGTTTCGAGCGGCCCTTTTTCTTACGATGTCGACGCGTCGATGGTCGCGATCATGGTCCTCATATCGGTCGCCAGTTCGCGATAGTG
The DNA here is from genome assembly GCF_002289535.1 of Bradyrhizobium sp. UFLA03-84. Taxonomy (NCBI): domain Bacteria; kingdom Pseudomonadati; phylum Pseudomonadota; class Alphaproteobacteria; order Hyphomicrobiales; family Nitrobacteraceae; genus Bradyrhizobium; species Bradyrhizobium sp. UFLA03-84. The sequence continues at coordinate 1,190,474 of NZ_NSJY01000014.1, forward strand.
CCCGCCCAGCCGCTCGTACAGTTCGCGATTGGTCCCATCCAGCGTCCTGCTCGCGATCAGCGCGCATTCGTTGGCGAGGATCTCAAATCGTTCCAGCTTTGCTTGAAGAGCAGACATGGCGGGTGTTTCCCTGACTGTTACTTTAGGGCGTTGGGACGCTACTCCTTCGACTGCATCTAGCGCCAGCACAATTACCGGCTAGAACCAAATTCTTCCCGACAGCGACCTTGACCGATTGATCGTGATTGCGCTGACCGGGGAGGCGGCTGATCCGATCGGTCGTGATCCCGCGCTCCGCTGCGGCGGCGAGATCGTGGAGCGAGGTTTCCCCTGTGTGGCTGTGCTGGTCACGGGATGGACCTGTTTGTGCAGCGCACACAGCGATCGTCCCCGGTTCCCGATTCAAAATCCGGCAAAACCGTTCATGGCTTGGTGACTCAAAGGTGTTGAGGTGAGGGGGCTCGCAATTGCTCCAGGTGGCTCGCCATGTCCGGACAGGTGTCAGCTTCGCGCGGCCGAACGTTCCTGGCCGGAAAGATCGTCTTCAACTTCGGCCGCTCTGCCTTCGATTGCACGGTCCGGCAGCTCACCGATGCCGGCGCGACGGTCGAACTCGAAACCACGATCGGCATTCCCGACCAAGTCCAGCTGCTGCTTGTCGGCACCAACCAGGTGAGGCCATGCAAACGGCTGTGGCAATCGGACCGGCAGCTCGGCCTTGCCTTTGAGGAGCAGCGGGCAAGCGCCGCGCCTGCGGCGCCCGCCGCTCCTTCCGCTCCCCCGCCTGCCGCCATTCCCGAGCGGCGCAGCGGCGATATCCTGCGCGGGCACATGCTGGCGCTGCGCGCGGCGCTCGATCAGATCCCGGTCGGAATTCTGCTGCTGGACGCGGAGCTGAAAGCCCTGTTCATCAACCGTGCGTTCCGGAACATGTGGGTGCTTCCGGATGCGGTTGCCGAGCGCAACCCCAGCTTCACCGATCTGATGCATCACGGCTGCAAGACGATGGCCTATGAGCTGCCGGCTGAGCAGCTTCAAGCCTATGTTGCCGAGCGCGTCCGCCTCGTCAGCGTCGGGGATGCAAACCCGATCGATCTCAGGCGCAGCAACGGCGATGTAGTTCGCTGTCAGTGCACGCCGTTGCCCGACGGCGGACGGATGGTGAGCTATACGCCGGTGACCGACATCGTGCGTGCATCGGACAAGCTGAAGGTGCTGACCGGCGCGCTCGAGAATGTCGAGGACGGCGTCGTGCTGCTCGATCGCGATCTCAATGCGGTTTTCCTCAATCGCAGAATGCGGGAATTCTGGGAGGTGAGCGAGGAGGAGGTCGCGCGGCATCCGCCCTACGCCACGCTGATCACACGCAACCGCCGCGCGGTCCCGGCCGGCGCGACGGCGGAGCAGATCAAGGCCTTTCCGGCGAAGCGGATCGCGGAGATCAAGGCCGGAGATCACAAGCGCGACGTGCAGACGCCGGACGGCCGCAACATCAGGGTCCATTGCTCGACGATGGCAAACGGGGGCCGGATGCTGACCTTTGTCGACGTCACCGACCTTGTCCGTAACGCGCAACAGCTTGAGGTGCTGGCTACCACCGATCCGCTCACTGGCCTGTTCAACCGCCGGCACTTCCTGACGACGTTGGATGCAGAGTGGAGTAGGTTCCAGCGCTACTATCGATCCGTGTCCGTGCTGATGGTCGATATCGATCACTTCAAGAGCATCAACGACCGGTTCGGTCACGCGGTCGGTGACGAGGCCATCAGGGCCGTCGCCGAAATCTGCACGCGCGGCAAACGCAAGTCCGACGTCGTCGGCCGCGTCGGAGGCGAGGAGTTCGCCGTCCTGTTGCCGGAAACCACATTGTCGCGCGCCCGAACGGTTGCCGAGCGCATCCGCAAGCGAGTGGAGGCGTTGCGCTTGGGAGCGGATGACCGCGCGGTGTCGCTCACGGTGAGCATCGGCGTTGCCGAGGCCCTCACAAGCATGCCCGGGATCGAAGCGTTGATGAAGGCCGCCGACACAGCGCTCTACCAGGCCAAGGAGAGTGGCCGAAATCGTACGCTGTGCTGGATGCCTCCGGCGCCACCGAAGCTGGCAGCGGAGTAAGTTGGAGGATGGAAGCGCCGCCCCTGATGGGTAGCGCAGCGCCCAGCTCATCTCACAGACTCGTCATTCCGGGGCTCGCGAAGCGAGAGCCCGGAATTCATCGATCCATCGGTCATGCGGTCCAATGGATTCCGGGCTCGCGCCAAGAGGCGCGCCCCGGAATGACGCGGTGAGAAGGCTGCGAAGCCTCATCCTCCGTCGGTCCTTCAGACTCACAACTCAGGCGAGCTTTACCTCCAGACAGCAATCTCTTGTCTATTCCGTTAGGCACCTGTCAGGTTCCCATAAGGACTGATAATACATGGTTGCGCGAAGGCCACGATTGTTGCGCTATTGCAACGATACCTGAACATTTAACCCTAAAAGCAGCCCATCCGTAGTCGCGCCGCTTTTTGGCCACACCCTGACATGAAAGGATATTCACGTAGCTGAATAGCTAGCGCTCCGACGACGGGACATTTTTGCGGGTTCCGGCGTTAATGGAGGAAAGAGCGTCGGAACAGGGTCGCGATGGACGCCAAGACGAACATCAAGAGCAGGCTGCCCAGCCGTCATGTGACGGAGGGGCCCCAGCGCGCGCCGCATCGGTCCTACCTCTATGCGATGGGGCTGACGACAGCCCAGATTCATCAACCCTTTGTCGGCGTTGCTTCATGTTGGAATGAAGCTGCCCCCTGCAACATTTCGCTGATGCGCCAGGCGCAGGCGGTGAAGAAGGGCGTAGCCTCGGCCGGCGGCACGCCGCGCGAATTCTGCACCATCACCGTCACCGACGGTATCGCGATGGGCCATGACGGCATGCGCTCGTCGCTGCCGTCGCGCGAATGCATCGCCGATTCGGTCGAGCTGACCGTCCGCGGCCACTCCTATGACGCCCTGGTCGGGCTCGCCGGCTGCGACAAGTCGCTGCCAGGCATGATGATGGCGATGGTGCGTCTCAACGTGCCCTCGATCTTCATCTATGGCGGTTCGATCCTGCCAGGCAACTTCCGCGGGCAGCCTGTTACCGTGCAGGACATGTTCGAGGCGGTTGGTAAGCATTCGGTCGGCGCCATGTCGGACGAGGACCTCGACGAGATCGAGCGCGTGGCGTGCCCGTCGGCTGGCGCCTGCGGCGCCCAGTTCACCGCCAACACCATGGCGACCGTCTCCGAGGCGATTGGGCTCGCGCTACCGTATTCGGCCGGGGCCCCGGCACCCTATGAGATCCGTGACTCCTTCTGCGCCGCCGCCGGCGAGAAGGTGATGGAGCTGATCGAGAAAAACATCCGGCCGCGCGACATCGTCACCCGCGAAGCCCTTGAGAATGCTGCGGCTGTGGTCGCAGCCTCGGGCGGCTCGACCAATGCTGCGCTGCACCTGCCGGCGATCGCCCACGAGTGCGGCATTAAATTCAATTTGTTCGACGTTGCCGAAATCTTCAAAAAGACTCCTTACGTCGCGGATTTGAAGCCGGGCGGCCGTTATGTTGCCAAAGACATGTTTGAAGTAGGTGGCATTCCGCTGCTGATGAAGACGCTGCTCGACAATGGCCACCTGCACGGGAATTGCCTGACCGTCACTGGCCGAACGATCGCCGAAAACCTCAAAAGCGTGAAATGGAATCCGCACCAGGACGTGGTGCGGCCCGCCGACAATCCGATCACCGTGACAGGTGGCGTTGTCGGGCTGAAGGGTAATCTCGCTCCGGAGGGTGCGATCGTGAAGGTCGCGGGAATGTCTAACCTGAAGTTCACCGGTCCGGCCCGGTGCTTCGACCGCGAAGAAGACGCCTTCGAGGCGGTGCAGAAGCGCACCTACAAGGAAGGCGAGGTCATCGTGATCCGCTACGAGGGACCGAAGGGCGGTCCCGGGATGCGGGAGATGCTGGCGACCACGGCGGCGCTGACCGGGCAGGGGATGGGGGGCAAAGTTGCCCTGATCACCGATGGCCGGTTCTCCGGCGCTACCCGTGGCTTCTGCATCGGACATATTGGACCTGAAGCGGCCGTCGGCGGGCCGATCGGGTTATTGCAGGACGGCGACATCATCGAGATCGATGCTGACGTCGGCACTCTTAACGTAAAATTGAGCGACGCCGAGCTCGCAAATCGTAAGACCAAATGGGCCCCTCGGGCGACTAACCACACAACTGGTGCGCTGTGGAAGTACGCCGAGCAAGTGGGGCCGGCGGTGGATGGCGCAGTCACCCATCCGGGTGGCGCGCACGAGAAACAGTGTTATGCGGACGTTTAGGCGTACGATTTTTGCGTTTGCGTTAGGGGCCATTCCGGTGGCGGGCCCCGGATTCGGATTCGACGGCGCGCCGGTCAACCCCCAGGATACCGTTCTTCCGGTGGTCGCGCCGCAGCCGGGTTCAGCCGCTGCGTTGAAGCGGGCCGCCACGCCGGTTGCCCCGACAGCGACCGCGCCGACCTCCTCCTTCAGCACCTTGCAGTACCAGGCCGAGGGCGGCCACCCCGTGGCGCAGTGGAAGCTCGGCAAGATGTACGCCGAGGGCGATGGCGTCATCCAGGACGACATGCGCGCCTTCGAGTATTTCAGCCGGATCGCCAATGCGCATGCCGAGGATTCCCCGTCGGCGCCGCAGGCCTCGATCGTGGCCAACGCCTTCGTGGCGCTCGGCCGCTATTATCTGAGCGGCATTCCCAATTCCAAGGTGAAGGCGGACACCGAGCGGGCGCGGGAGATGTTCTCCTATGCGGCGTCCTATTTCGGCAACGCCGATGCCCAGTACGACCTTGCCCGGCTGTATTTGAAGACGCCGGACGCCTCGCGGGATGATTTCCGCTATGGCGCGCGTTGGCTGGGCCTTGCCGCCCAGAAGGGCCAGCATCAGGCGCAGGCGCTGCTTGGCCAGATGCTGTTCAACGGCGACCGGCTGCCGCCGCAGCGGGCACGCGGCCTGATGTGGCTAACGCTGGCGCGTGACAGCGCCACGCCCGACGAGGCCTGGATCAAGGAAAGCTACAACCGGGCGATCGCCAAGGCTTCCGAAGACGACCGCGCGATGGCGCTACAGATGCTCGAGCACTGGGTGCAAGGCCGCCGGGACTGATATCCCAGGCGGCCCTTGGGGCGCACTCAAGCCTCAGGCGGTCTCAAAATCGAGATCGGCCCAGACCGGGACATGGTCGGACGGTTTCTCCCAGGCGCGGACATAGCTATCGATACCGACATCGATCAGCCGATCGCTCGCTTGCGGCGACATCAGGAGATGGTCGATCCGCAGACCCCAGTTCTTCTGCCAGGCGCCAGCCTGGTAATCCCAGAAGGTGTACTGGCCGGGCTCGTCATTGACCGCCCGCAGTGCATCGGTAAGGCCTAGGCCGAGCAGGGACTGGAAGGCCTCCCGGGTCGCCGGGCGGAACAGGGCGTCGTCGGCCCAGGCGGCCGGATTGTAGACGTCGCGGGCTGCCGGGATGACATTGTAGTCGCCGGCGAGGATCAGCGGCTCCTCGGCCTTAAGCCGTTCCTTCGCGTATTCAAGAAGCCGCGACATCCATTTGAGCTTGTAGGGATATTTGTCGGTATTTGCGGGGTTGCCGTTGGGCAGATAGAGGCACGCGACCCGTACCACGCCCTGTTTCAGCGTGACGACGCCTTCGAGGAAGCGGGCGTGGGCGTCCTCGTCGTCGCCGGCGAGGCCCGATTTGGTCTCGTCGAACGGCAGCTTGGAGAGCAGCGCGACGCCGTTGAAGGTCTTCTGCCCGTGGGTGACGACATTATACCCGAGCGCCTCGACCTCGAGCCGCGGGAATGCGTCGTCGACGCATTTGATCTCCTGCAGGCAGACGATGTCGGGGGAGCACTCCTTCAGCCAGGCGACCAGAAGCTCGATCCGTTGCCGGACCGAGTTGACGTTCCAGGTGGCGATGCGAACTGTCATCGGAAGTCCTCTATTTGACGCGGCGCGTTGGCAAGCGCCCGGCTCAGCCCAAGCGTTTCCGCATCTCGATGTGTGGGATGCCGGCTTCCTCGAACTCGTCGCCGCACCGTTCGAACCCGGCCCGCGCATAGAACGGCTCCGCGTGCGTCTGCGCGTTGAGGATCAGTTCGGGATAGCCGAGTTCGGCCGCCTTGGCCATCAGCGCGTCCAGCACTCGGGCACCGACGCCTGTGCCGCGTGCCATTTTGAGCACGGCCATGCGGCCGATATGGCCGTCGGGGAGCAAACGGCCCGTCGCCACGGCGGTGCCGTCCTCGACAAATGCCAGCGCGTGCCAGCTCGGCGCGTCCATGTCGTCCCATTCCTGTTCGACCGGCACGCCCTGTTCTTCGACAAAGACATTGTAGCGGATGGCGCCGGCGCGTTCGCGGGCGTCTTCCCAGCTGCAGATAAGGACGGAGGTGGACATAGGCGGCGATCGTAGCGCCCGACGAGGCGCAGTTTTTCACTGTGGTGGCATACCATGTGCAGCCCCGCTGTGGTAACCCTCTCTAGAAACAAGGCGTAACAATTGCCGACGGGGGAGTTGCGAAGCGTCCGACCTTCAAGGGAAGCGGGCGGCGCACGTGCAAAGCGTATGAAAAAACGTAATTTGGTTCTGACTGTCGCTGTTCTCGGCATTGCGGCCGGGGCGGCTTACATGACCCGCGCTTCATGGATGGGTGGCGGTGCCGCCACCGTGCAGACCCCGCGGCCTCGCGTGATCTCGGTGGACCTCGCCAAGGCGGAACGCAAATCGGTTCCGGTCGACGTCGATGCAATCGGACAGGTCACGCCGATCTCGAGCGTCGCGCTGAAGTCGCGGCTGGAGACCACCATCGTCTCGGTCCATTTCGAGGACGGCGCCAAGGTCAACGAGGGCGACTTGCTGTTCATGCTCGACGCGCGGCAGATCGATGCCCAGATCGAGCAGGCTGAGGGCGTGCTGGCGCGAGACCAGGCCCAGCTCGAGGGTGCGCAGCGCGACCTCCGCCGCTACACCGAGCTGGTCGGCAAGGGCGCGACCACCCAGGTCAACCTCGACAACGCCAAGACCCAGTCCGATGTCCTGATCGGCACCATCAAGGCCGACCAGTTCGCGCTGGAAAATCTCCGCGTCCAGAAGAGCTACACCGTGATCCGCGCACCATTCGCCGGGCGGATTAGCGCAGCCAATGTCAAGGTCGGGAACTTCGTCCGCCCCGCCGACACCCAGCCGCTCGCCGTCATCAACCAGATGGCGCCGGTCTACGTCACTTTCGCAATTCCGCAGCGGGCGCTGGTCGATCTGCGCGACGCTATGGGGAAGGCCGATCCGAAGGTGATCGCGACCATTCCCGGCCACCAGCGCTCCGAGAGCGGCAAGGTCGCGATGGTCGAGAATGCCGTCGATGCGACCACCGGCATGGTGACCGTGCGCGGCATCATGAACAATGCGAGCGAGACGCTGTGGCCCGGCACCATCGTGCAGACCAAGCTGATCATCCGCAGCGAGGACGCCGTGGTGGTGCCGACGGTCGCGGTCCAGCGCAGCCAGAACGGCAATTTCGTTTTCGTCGTCAAGGACGGCGTCGCCAAGGTCCAGCCGGTCAAGGTCGATCGCACCTTCCAGGGCTCATCGGTGATCTCGGACGGTCTGGCGGGCGATGAAAGCGTCGTCGTTGACGGCCAGCTGTTGCTGTCGGAGGGATCGCGGGTCGAGCTGCGGGCACGCAAGGCCGGAGCCTGACCGATGACGCTGTCCGAGCTCTGTATCCGCCGCCCGGTCATGACGACGCTGATTACGGCGTCGATCATCGCCTTCGGCGTGTTCGGCTTCCGCCTGCTGCCGGTCTCGGCGCTGCCCAAGGTCGACTTCCCGACCATCGCGGTCACCGCGACCCTGCCGGGCGCCAGCGCCGACACGATGGCGGCCTCGGTCGCCGGGATCATCGAGCGCCAGCTCTCGACCATAGCCGGCATCTCGTCGATGAACTCGAACTCCTCGCAGGGAACGAGCGTCATCACCATCCAGTTCGACCTCAACCGCAACATCGATGCCGCCGCGCTCGACGTGCAGACGGCGCTAACGATCGCGCAGCGCCGGCTGCCGATCGAGATGACGATCCCGCCGAGCTTCCGGAAGGTGAACCCGGCGGATTTCCCGGTGCTGTTCGTCTCGCTGGGGTCGGCGACGCTGCCGCTGTCGGCGGTCAACGAATACGGCGACATCACGATCGGGCAGGCGCTGTCGCAGCTGCCGGGCGTCGCGCAGGTCCTGATCTACGGCGCGCAGAAATTCGCGATCCGCGTCCAGGCCGATCCGGAAGCGGCGGCCGCCCGCAGCGTCTCGATGGAGGACATCCGCGCCGCAGTGTCGCGCGCCAATTCCTCGACCCCGGTCGGCACGCTGAACGGCCCCAAGCAGGACGTCGCGCTGCAGGCCTCCGGCCAGATGGACAAGGCGGCCGACTACCGCCAGATCTACGTCGCCTGGCGCAACGGCTCGCCGGTCCGGCTCGACGAGATCGCCAAGGTCTATGACAGCGTCGAGAACGACAAGATCGCGACCTGGATGAACGACGAGCGCGCGATCGTGCTGGCGATCCAGAAGCAGCCCGACGCCAATACCGTCGCCGTCGTCGACGCCGTTCTCGCAAAACTGCCGTCGCTGCGCGCCGCGATCCCGCCGTCGGTCACCATGCAGGTCATGATGGATCGCTCGGTCTCGATCCGGCAGGCGGTCAGCGACGTCGAGGAGACCCTGCTGATCGCGATCGCGCTGGTGATCCTCGTGATTTTCCTGTTCCTGCGCTCGGCGTCGGCGACCTTCATCCCGGCGCTCGCGGTGCCGATCTCGCTGTTCGGCACCTGCGCCGCGATGTACGCGCTGGACTACTCGATCAACAACATGACGCTGCTGGCGTTGACGCTCTCGGTCGGCTTCGTGGTCGACGACGCCATCGTCATGCTGGAGAACATCGTTCGCCACATCGAGCACGGCATGAAGCCGTTCGAGGCGGCGCTGAAGGGCGCCCGCGAGATCGGCTTCACCATCATCTCGATCACCTTCTCGCTGATTGCCGTGTTCATCCCGGTGCTGCTGATGGGCGGCATCGTCGGCCGCGTGTTCCGCGAATTCGCGGTCACGATCTCGGTCGCGATCATCGTCTCCGGCTTCGTGTCGCTGAGCTTGACGCCGATGCTGTGCGCCCGCGTGCTGCGCGCGCATGATGCGACCAAGCGGCCCAACATCGTGCTGCGGGCGTTCGAGGCGATGTTCGAAGCCTGGCTGCGCGCCTATGAATGGGCGCTCGACTGGGTGCTGGCCAAGAAGGCGCTGATGCTGGTGATCACGCTCGCGACGCTCGGCGGCACGGTCTACCTCTACATGATCGTGCCGAAGGGCTTCTTCCCGCAGGAGGACACCGGCTTCCTGATCGGCGTGACGGAGGCGGCGACCGACACCTCGTTCGAGGCGATGAAGGTGCGCCAGCAGGCGCTGGTCGAGGTGATGCGGACCGATCCGGCGATCGACTACATCAATTCGACGGTCGGCTCGGGCGGTCCCAACCCGACCACCAATTACGGCCGGCTGTTCATCGCGCTGAAGCCGCAGAAGACCCGCGACAACGCTGCCGTGGTGATCGGCCGGCTGCGCCAGAAGGCGCGCGAGATCCCGGGCATGCAGGCGTTCTTCCAGAGCGTCCAGAATCTCAACATCGGCGGCCGCATCTCCAAGAGCCAGTATCAATACGTGATGCAGAGCGGCGACACCGAGGCGCTGTATCGGCTGGCGCCTGAAATGCGCGACAAGATCGAGAAGATCCCGGGCCTGCTCGACGTCACCACCGACCTCTACATCAAGAACCCGCAGATGACGGTCGACATCGACCGCGAGAAGGCGGCGGTCTACGGCGTTACCGTCGACCAGGTCCGCAACCAGCTCTACAACGCCTACGGTTCGCGGCAGGTCGGCACCATCTACATGCCGTCGAACGACTACCAGATCATCCTCGAGGTGCAGCCGCAGTTCCGCGTCGATCCGTCCGATCTCTCGAAGCTCTACATGAAGACCGCGAACGGGCAGACCATCCCGCTGGATGCGGTGGCGAAGCTGGTGCCGACGGTCGGGCCGCTGCAGATCAACCACCAGGGCCAACAGCCGGCGGTGACGATCTCGTTCAACCTCGCGCCGGGCAATTCGCTGGGCTACGCGGTCGACAAGATCACCGAACTCGAGCAGACCGCCAACCTGCCGCCGACGATCGCGACCGGCTTCTCCGGTACCGCACAGGTGTTCCAGGATTCGCTGCGCGGGCAGGGCGTCCTGATCCTCGCCGCGGTGTTCGCGGCCTTCGTGATCCTCGGCATTCTCTACGAAAGCTTCATTCACCCGATCACCATCATCTCCGGCCTGCCGTCGGCCGGCATCGGCGCGATCCTGACGCTGATGCTGTTCGGGATGGAGCTGTCGGTCATCGCGATGATCGGCATCGTAATGCTGGTCGGCATCGTCAAGAAGAACGCGATCATGATGGTCGACTTCGCGCTGGAGCGCCGCCGCGTCGGGCTGAGCGCCGAGCACGCGATCCGTGAAGCCGCGCTGCTGCGCTTCCGCCCGATCATGATGACGACGTTCGCGGCGATCTTCGGCACGCTGCCGATCGCGCTCGGCGCGGGCGCCGGCGCCGAGCTGCGTCAGCCGCTCGGCGTCGCCGTGGTCGGCGGCCTCTGCGTGTCGCAATTGCTGACGCTGTTCATCACGCCGGTCATTTATATCTATCTCGACCGCATTGACCGCAGGCTGCGCCGCAAGCTCGATCCGCAGGCGGACGGCGACGTCGAACGGCCGCAGGTGGTGGCGGCGGAATAGCCAATCGTCCCGCGCGAGCCGAAGACTGGCTCACCGGGAAACCGATCAGGACACGGAAGAGTTAGATCGAGAAGCTGGTGCCGCAGCCGCAGGAGGCGGTGGCGTTGGGATTGACGACGCGGAACGAGGCGCCGATCAAATCGTCGACGAAGTCGACTTCCGAGCCCGCCAAGAACGGCACCGAGGCGGGATCGATCAGCACCACCGCGCTGTCGCGTTCGATCACGAGGTCGTCATCGGCCTGGGTGCGCTCGACATCGAACTTGTACTGGAAACCGGAGCAGCCGCCGCCCTCGACGGAAATGCGCAGCTTGGCGCCGTCGCCTTCCTTGCTGAGGATCTGCCCGATCCGGCGGGCAGCCCGTTCGCTGACGGTGATGGCAGCAGTCATGGTCGGTCTCCAAAACCCTATCTGGACATGATCTGATCCGGATCATGCCCGGCGTCATACCCAATTCATTTGGTCGGCCGCCTCAGTCATAGTTAAGTGCGTCGGACCATGGAATCAAATGGATAAGGACTAAAATACTGTGTCGGTCGGAATGGCTGCCCCCCGCGCGCCTTATGCCTGCGACCCCGACCGCAGCCGTGGCCGGCTGGTCGCGGAGCCGCCGAGCCGGACCCGCAGCCCGTTCCGGCGCGACTGCGACCGGGTGATCCATTCCACGGCGTTCCGGCGCCTCAAGCACAAAACCCAGGTCTTCGTCTTCCACGAGGGCGATCATTACCGCACCCGTCTGACCCATTCGCTGGAGGTGGCGCAGATCGCCCGCGCGCTGGCGCGCCAGCTCGGGGTCGACGAGGACCTGACCGAGACGCTGGCGCTCGCGCATGATCTCGGCCACCCGCCGTTCGGCCATGCTGGGGAGCGGGCGCTCGACGACTGCCTCAAGGAAGATGGCGGCTTCGACCACAATGCGCAGGCGCTGCGGGTCGTCACCTCGCTGGAGCATCGCTACCCCGAGTTCGGCGGCCTGAACCTGACCTGGGAATCGCTCGAGGGGATCGTCAAGCACAACGGGCCGCTGACCGAACGCAACGGCGCGCCGGCCGGCCGCTACCTGGACAGCGGCATTCCGGTCGGGATCGCCGACTACAGCAGGACCTACGACCTCGAGCTCTGGAGCTATGCCTCCCTCGAAGCGCAGATCGCTGCCTTCGCCGACGACATCGCCTATGACGCGCACGACATCGACGACGGCCTGCGCGCCGGCCTGTTCGCGGTCGACGATCTCAAGGAGATGCCGCTGACATCCGAGATCATCTCCGAGATCGACCGCCATTATCCCGGGCTCGACGAGGTCCGGCGCGGCGCCGAGCTGGTGCGTGAGCTGATCTCGCATTTCATCAGCGCGGTCTTCAACGAGGCGAGCCGGCGCCTCGCGGTCGCCCAGCCGCAATCGGCCCAGGACGTGCGCCGCCACAATGCGCCGCTGATCGCATTTCCGCCTGAGGTGGCCGAGCAGGAGGCGGCGATCAAGGCCTTCCTGTTCCGGCGGATGTACCGCCACCGGCGGGTGATGATTGTGATGCGGGAGGCCGAGCAGGTGGTCCGCAACCTGTTCGAGCGCTACCGGCAATCGCCCGGCGACCTGCCGGCGGAATGGATCGAGGGCAGCGTGCAGGAGACCACGAGCGCGCGGAACAGGCGGATCGGCAATTTCATTGCCGGGATGACCGACCGTTTCGCCCTGATCGAGCACCAAAGGCTTTTTGACTCGACCCCGGATTTGCGTTAGCGCCCTGCCATGGCCGACACCACTGCTTCACCACACCTTTTTGCCGACATGCTGACGCGCGTGCATGCGATCTGTGCCGCGGTCGGAGCCGAGGACAACTGGCCCGTGGGCATCGACCTGTCCCGCGTCGTGGTGGAGCCGCCGCGCGATGCCAGCCACGGCGACATGGCGACCAATGCCGCGATGGTGCTCGCCAAGGACGCCAAGGCCAAGCCGCGCGAGCTCGCCGACAAGATCGCAGAGCGGCTGCGCGCCGATGCGCTGGTGGCCTCCGTCGACGTCGCGGGTCCCGGGTTCATCAACCTGACCTTGAAGCCGCAGGTCTGGGCGGACGCGCTGCGCTCCGTGCTGGCCGCTGGCTCAGCCTATGGACGCAGCGACATCGGCAAGGCCGAGAAGGTCAATGTCGAATACGTCTCGGCCAACCCGACCGGGCCGATGCATGTCGGCCATTGCCGCGGCGCCGTGTTCGGCGACGCGCTGTGCAGCCTGCTGCAATTCGCGGGCTTCGACGTCTGCCGCGAGTACTACATCAATGACGCAGGCGCCCAGGTCGACGTGCTCGCGCGCTCGGCATTCCTCCGTTACCGCGAGGCGTTGGGGCAGGACATCGGCGCGATCCCGGAAGGGCTCTATCCCGGCGATTACCTCGTGCCCGTCGGCGACGCGCTCGCCAAGGAATACGGCGAGAAGCTGCTCGATATGACGGAAGCCGCGTGGCTGCCGATCGTGCGCGACAAGGCGATCGCCATGATGATGGAGATGATCAAGGGCGATCTCGCCGCGCTCAACATCCATCACGACGTGTTCTTCTCCGAGCGCTCGCTGATCACCTCGGGCAACAACAAGGTCGCCGAGACCATCGATTTCCTGCGCGCCAAGGGTGACATCTACGAAGGCCGCCTGCCGCCGCCGAAGGGCAAGCCGGTCGAGGATTACGAAGACCGCGAGCAGTCGCTGTTCCGCGCCACCGCCTATGGCGACGACGTCGATCGGCCGCTGATCAAGTCGGACGGCTCATACACCTACTTTGCATCCGACATCGCCAACCACCGCAACAAGTTCGAGCGCGGTTTCACCAATCTGATCGACGTGTTCGGCGCCGATCACGGCGGTTACATCAAGCGCATGCAGGCGGCCGTGAAAGCGGTGACCGCGGGCAAAGCGACACTCGACGTCAAGATCGTGCAGCTGGTGAAGCTGCTGCGCGACGGCGAGCCCGTGAAGATGTCGAAGCGCTCGGGCGAGTTCGTCACGTTGCGCGAAGTCGTCGACGAGGTCGGCTCCGACGCCGTGCGCTTCATGATGCTGTTCCGCAAGAACGACGCGGTGCTCGATTTCGACCTCGCCAAGGTGATCGAGCAGTCAAAGGACAACGCGGTCTTCTACGTCCAGTACGGCCACGCCCGCGGCCATTCGATCTTCCGCAATGCGCGGGAGGAGGCGGTTCCGGACCTGCCGGAGACCGACGAAGCCCGGCTGGCCTATCTGCGGAGCGCCGCGGTCGAACGGTTGACCGATCCGGCCGAACTCGACCTGCTCAAGCGGCTTGCGCTTTATCCCCGGATGATCGAGGCTGCGGCGGTGGCACATGAGCCGCACCGAATCGCATTTTATCTATATGATTTGGCCAGTGAATTTCATGCGCTCTGGACCAAGGGGCGGGATTTGCCCTATTTACGCTTCATTATCAATAATGATGCAGAGATCACGAGGGCGCGACTGGCAATGGTTCAGGGCGTCGTCTCGGTTCTGGCATCGGGCTTAGCTGTTCTAGGCGTCCACGCTCCAACCGAGATGCGGTAGGCAGGGGCATTAGGCCCTCACGAGTGGGGATTTGTGAGGGCATCTGGCAGGGGCCAACTCGTTCGGACCGGCTGTGCCGGCGATCTTGGCGCTGTCCCGAAGGGGATGCATCATCACAATGGCTGATCGATATCAGGACCGAAATTTTTCCGCCGACACGGCCTCCAGGGCCGAGAGCGATCCGCTCGCCGAACTGGCCCGGCTGATCGGGCAGACGGATCCGTTCGGCACCACCAACAAGCCGCCGCCGCGTCCGCTGCAGTCGCGCGCGAACGCGCGGCCGCAACAGTATGAGCCGCAGGCGGAAGAGGACGAGACCCCGCCCGCGGGCCCGCCGCCCTGGATGCAGCGCGCGCGGCAGGAAGCTGCCCCGCCGCCGCCCGTGCAGCACAACGAATACGAAGAGCCGGAGCAGGACTATCAGCCGAAGTCGGTGCACCCGTTGCACCGTTATGCGGCCCAGCAGGCACAGCCGCCTGCGCCCGCGCCGGTCACCACCTATCGGCCGGTCGAGCCCCCCCGGCAGCCTGAGGCCTTCGACGAGGAGCCGCACTATCAGGACGGCGATCAGGGGCAGGATTCGTCGCGCTATGACGACGCGCTCTACGGCCAGTTGGAAGCCGGCGAGCAGGACCTGCAGCGCGATCCGTCCTATCCGGACGATCCCTACGCCTACGAGGCCTACGAGGAAGAACCCGAACCGCGCAAGCGGAGCAGCGGCCTGATGACGGTCGTCGCGGTGGTGGCGCTCGCGGTGGTCGGCACCGGCGGCGCGCTCGCCTACCGCAACTATGTCGGCTCGCCGCGAACCGGTGAGCCGCCGATCATCAAGGCTGACAACACGCCGACCAAGGTGATTCCGGCCCAGGCCGATGCGCCGGCCAAGACGCCGGATCGCATGGCGACGGGTGACGGCACCGAAAAAATCGTGTCGCGTGAAGAGACCCCGGTCGACGTCAATTCGAAGACCGCCGGACCGCGCGTCGTGTTTCCGCCGCTGAACGCCAATACGAATCCGCCGCCGGCCGCCAGCGTGCAGACGGCGCAGCCCGCGCCGGCGCCGATCACCGCCAACGGGACCCTGCCGAACAACGAGCCGCGCAAGATCCGCACCCTCGCGGTCAAGGGCGACACGCCCGATGGCACGCAGGCCACGGCGACTGTGCCGGCCAAGCCGCCGACCGCCGCAAAGCAGCAAGTGTCGCGCGGCAATCCTTCGGCAGCCAACGCCAGCGTGAACGCGCCGATGTCGCTGGTTCCCGGGCAGGCTGACGCGGCGGCAGCTCCGGCTGCGCCGCCGACCCGGGTGGCGTCGACCTCGACCGCTTCGGTCGGAGGCGGTGGATACCTGGTCCAGGTGTCGTCGCAGAAGAACGAGGCGGACGCGCAGGCGTCGTATCGGACGCTGCAGGGCAAGTATCGCAATGTGCTCGGTTCGCAGCCGTTGGTGGTGAAACGCGTCGATCTCGGCGAGAAGGGCGTCTATTACCGCGCCTTTGCCGGTCCGTTCGCATCATCGGAAGAGGCCAACCAACTGTGCCGGAGCCTGATGTCGGCCGGTGGGCCGCAGTGCCTCATCCAAAGAAATTAAAGGCTGTTTCCTTGACCCGTGAGCTGCATACGGCCTAATCGGCCGAATGACGATCCGCGCATTCATCACGGGCATATCCGGGCTGACCCTCAGCGACGCCGAACGCGAATTCATTCGCGCCGAGCGGCCGTGGGGCTTCATCCTGTTCAAGCGCAACATCGAGAGTCCGGCCCAAGTGGCAGCTCTTGTTGGGGAACTCAGGTTGGCGGCCGATGCGAACGACGCCCCGGTCCTGATCGACCAGGAGGGCGGCCGGGTGCAGCGGCTCGGCCCGCCGCATTGGCCGGTCTATCCGCCCGGCGCGAGTTTTGGCGCGCTTTACGACATCGACCCGGAGCTCGGCCTGACAGCGGCCCGGCTCAGCTCCCGGCTGATTGCGGCCGACCTGATCGACCTCGGAATAACAGTCGATTGCCTGCCTTTGGCCGACGTTCCGGTGGCCGGAGCGGACGCTGTCATCGGCAACCGGGCCTATGGAACCGAACCGGACAAGGTCGCCGCGGTTGCGCGTGCGGTCACGGAGGGGCTGGAACAGGGCGGCGTGCTGCCGGTTCTCAAGCATATACCCGGCCATGGCCGGGCCACGGCGGACAGCCATTTCCGCCTGCCGACGGTCGATACCGCCAGGGCCGAGCTGGAACGGACCGATTTCGCCGCGTTTCAGCCGCTGGCGGACCTGCCGATGGCGATGACTGCACATGTTGTGTTTAGCGCGCTCGACCCCGTCCATCCGGCGACGACTTCTGCGACAATCATCGAGCAGGTGATTCGCGGCCTGATCGGGTTTCAGGGTTTGTTGATGAGTGATGACGTGTCGATGAATGCGCTGGCCGGATCAATTGCCGAACGGACCCGCGCCATCGCCGCCGCCGGTTGCGACATGATTCTGCACTGCAACGGCAATATCGACGAGATGCGCGAGGTCGCGCGGGAGACGCCGGAACTCACCGGCAAGGCGCTTGAGCGCGCCAAGGCTGCGCTTGCCGCGCGGAAGCGGCCCCAGCTGCTCGACCGGCAGGCGGCACGGGCTGAACTGGATGCGTTGTTGGATCGGGTAGGGACGGCATGACCGCTGAAATTCTATCGTTTGATACCGGGCGGCCGGCCGACCTCGCTGATGGCGAACCGGCGCTGGTGGTCGACGTCGAGGGCTATGAGGGCCCGCTCGATCTTTTGCTCACGCTGGCGCGGCAGCAGAAGGTCGACCTGTCGAAGATCTCGATCCTCGCGCTCGCCGACCAGTATCTCTCGTTCATCGAGGCGGCGCGCAAGATTCGCCTCGAGCTTGCCGCCGACTATCTGGTGATGGCGGCCTGGCTTGCGTTCCTGAAGTCGCGGCTCCTGCTGCCCGAGCCGCCGACCGCGGAGGGGCCGAGCGCCGAGGAAATGGCGACCGCGCTGGCCAACCAGCTGCGCCGTCTGGAGGCGATCCGCGAGGCGGCGAACAGGCTGATGAACCGGCCGCAGTTCCAGCGCGATATCTTTCCGCGCGGCAATCCGGAATCGATTGCCGAGATCAAGCATCCGAAGTTCACCGCAACCTTGTACGACCTGCTGTCGGCCTATGCCACGCAGCGCCAGTCGCGCGTGCTGACCACGGTTCATCTGCAGAAGCGTACCGTCTGGTCGCTGGCCGAGGCGCGCGCCTCGCTGGAGCGGCTGGTCGGCATTGCCGAGGACTGGAGCTGCCTCGACCAGTACCTGATGAACTACGTCGCCGATCCGACCCAGAAGGCGACGGTGTTCGCATCGAGCTTCGCCGCGGCCCTCGAACTGGTCCGCGAGGGCGAGATGGAGATCAACCAGAAGCAGGCGTTCGCGCCGATCTATTTCCGAAAGCGTCCAGCGCAGGCCGCCATGGCGGCGCCGGACCTGTCGGTTGAGTAAGTGGAAGAAGGAGAGCAAGCCCATGGCAAGCTTGGCGGAAGTGCGCAGAGACGAGCCCGAGGAGGAGGTTTCTCCTATGGATCATCCGGTAGCGCGTCCTGAGGAATTGCGGCTCCTGGAAGCCCTGTTGTTCGCATCGGCCGACCCGATCGATCAGGCGACGCTGGCCAAGCGGATGCCCGACGGCGTCGACATCAAGCAGGCGCTCGCGCAGTTGCAGGCCGAATATGCGCCGCGCGGCGTCAACCTGGTGAAGGTCGCGAACAAGTGGACGTTCCGTACCGCGGGCGATCTGTCGTGGCTGATGACGCGCGAGAGCACCGAGACCCGCAAGCTGTCGCGCGCGGCGATCGAGGTGCTGGCGATCATCGCCTACCACCAGCCGGTGACCCGCGCCGAGATCGAAGAGATTCGCGGCGTGGTGACGTCGAAAGGCACGATCGACGTGCTGCTGGAGACCGGCTGGATCCGCCCGCGCGGCCGCCGCAAGACGCCGGGCCGTCCGTTGACCTTCGGAACCACCGACGGCTTCCTGTCGCAGTTCAGCCTGGAAGCGCTCGGCGATCTGCCGGGGCTCGAGGAACTGAAGGGCACCGGTCTGCTCGACTCGCGTCTGCCGACCGGCTTCTCCGTTCCGTCGCCATCTGACGATGCGACGCTGCGCGAGGACGAGGAGCCGCTCGAGCCCGGCGATACGCTGGAACTGCTGCTCGCGCCTGCCGTCGAGCCGGAGGCCGAGGAACCGAAGGCTGAGGTCGAGACCGAAACCGAGGCCGCTGCCGAGGTTGAAGCCATCGCCGTGGTCGAAGCCGAGGTGATCATTGAGGTGGAGGCAGGCGAACCTGACGCGGCCGAGCCCGACGCCGACGAGCCGGACGAACGGGCCGACGACGCGGGCGATCACGACGACGCCGAGAAGGGCGAATAGGGCGGAATATTCCCGGTTAAGCCTAGCAATATTACGTAGCCGCGACAGCGATTTGCCGCGGCAGAGGTCCTTGTTTTTGACACCCCGCGGGCCTAACTTCCGGCCATGTTCAGGCCGGTCCGCCGGCCATTTCTGGAGGGTTGCAGGATGGGTTCGCTTAGCATTTGGCACTGGATCGTCGTGATCGCAGTGGTCCTGCTGCTGTTCGGTCGCGGCAAGATTTCGGACCTGATGGGTGACGTCGCCCAGGGCATCAAGGCCTTCAAGAAGGGCATGCAGGACGACGACAAGGTCGCGGACAAGGCCGAGCCAACCAAGTCGATCGATCACAATTCGACGCCGTCGGCCACGCGCCAGGACGTCGGCAGCAAGGCCGTCTAACGCGCTTGTACTGACGTGTATTTTCGACGTTTTTCTTCACGCGAAACGGTGACGCCGTCGCACAGACGCGCTATGGACGCCGATTGAGAAAAGGCGCCGGCAGCCCCACATCCTGTTGGGAGCGATGGGGCCGATGGCGGCGCGCTTAGGCGGAACAATTCATGTTCGATATCGGGTGGAGTGAACTGGTCGTCATCGCGGTCGTCGCGCTGATCGCCATCGGCCCGAAAGAACTTCCGGGCGTGCTGCGCATGGTCGGGCAATGGATGGGCAAGGCCCGCAAGATGGCCGCCGAATTCCAGGGCCAGTTCCAGGAAGCCATGCGCGAGGCCGAGATGGCCGACCTCAAGAAGAGTTTTGACGAGGTCAGGGAAGCCGCAACCGGCATCACCAGCGGCAACATCATGACCTCGCTGCAGAAGGACGTCACCGACGCCCTGCAGATCGACAAGCCGGTCGATGCGCAGGTCGCCTCGGCGATCGATGCGCCGGTGACGTCAAGCGACGCACCGGTGACGCCGACAACACCGGCCGAGCCGACGCCGGAAACCTTCGTCGAAGCCGAGACGCATATAGCCGCCGGCGAGCCGCTCGCGATCACCAATGAGGTGAAGCCCGAGCCGGCACCTCAAGACGTCACGCCGGCAGAGCCCGACGTGCTCAAGGACGCGAGAGCGTCATGAGCGCCGAAGACATCGAGGCCTCCAAGGCCCCCTTGATGGATCACCTGATCGAGCTGCGCTCGCGGCTGATCAAGGCGCTGCTCGGCTTCGCCGTGGCCTTCATCATCTGCTTCTTCTTCGCCAAGCAGATTTTCAATGTCCTGGTCTGGCCGTTCATCTGGGTGGCGGGACCGGAGAATTCGAAATTCATCTACACGGCGCTGCTGGAGTATTTTCTCACCCAGCTCAAGCTCGCGATGTTCGGGGCCGCCTTCATTTCGTTCCCGATCGTCGCCGGACAGGTCTACATGTTTGTGGCGCCTGGGCTCTACAAGCACGAGCGCAATGCCTTCCTGCCGTATCTGATCGCCACGCCGATCTTCTTCGTGATGGGCGCGATGCTGGTCTACTTCGTGGTTTTCCCGATGTTGACCCGTTTTTCGCTCGGCATGCAGCAGACCGCCGGCGCGGAGACCGCGCAGATCCAGCTGCTGCCCAAGGTCGGCGAGTATCTCTCGCTGATGATGTCGCTGATCTTCGCCTTCGGCATCGCCTTCCAGCTACCGGTGATCCTGACCTTGCTCGGCCGCATCGGCATCGTCACCTCGAAGATGCTGAAGGAGAAGCGGCGCTATTTCATCGTGATCGCCTTCATCATCGCCGCGGTGCTGACGCCGCCGGACGTGCTGAGCCAGGCCTCGCTCGCGATCCCGCTGCTCGCGCTCTATGAGGGTGCCATCATCGCGGTGCGCATGGTGGAGAAGAAGGCCGCGACCGCGAACGCCGGGGCGCCGTCGGCGACCAATCCGGCCGAGTAGGGCCGTCTACGTCACACATCCGGTGTCACCCCGCGAAGGCGGGGTCTCCAGCACGCTGCGGCCTTTGGGTCACACACTGACGCCTCTGGAATGCTGGATCACCCGCTTTCGCTGACGATGACGGTCGTGGTAGTGGAAAGATGCAACGCGAGCGTTGACGTAAGACGTTATCTGCAAGCCCGCCATCAGGACTGCCATGCACGACATCAAAGCGATCCGCGACAACCCGACAGCCTTCGACGCCGGCCTGAAGCGCCGCGGACTGGGGGCGCTGTCGCCGTCGCTGCTGGCGATCGACGAGAAGCGGCGCGCGGCAATCCTGGCGTCCGAGCAGGCCCAGGCGCGACGCAACGCGGCCTCGAAGGAGATCGGCGAGGCCAAGAAGGCCAAGGACGAGGCGCGCGCGGCCAAGCTGATGGCCGAAGTCGCCGAGCTGAAGACCACGATGCCCGAGCTCGAGGCTGCGGCGAAAACGGCCGATGACGAGCTGACGAAAGAGCTGTCGTCGATTCCCAACCTGCCGCTCGACGAGGTGCCCGACGGCACCGACGAGCACGGCAACGTGCAGCACCATGTGTTCGGCAAGGCGCGTGACTACGGCTTCGCGCCGAAGCTGCACGACGATCTCGGCACCACGCTCGGCTATATGGATTTCGAGGCCGCGGCCAAATTGTCCGGCGCGCGGTTCGTCGTGCTGAAAAAGGGGCTGGCGCGGCTCGAGCGCGCGATCGGGCAATTCATGCTCGACCTGCACACCGGCGAGCACGGCTACACCGAGATCAACCCGCCGCTGCTGGTGCGCGACGCCGTGATGTTCGGCACCGGCCAGTTGCCGAAATTCGAGGATGACCAGTTCTGGGCGATCAAGGGTGAATTGCTCTCCACCCCGAATGCCGATCTGCGCGGCGAGCGTCTCGGCCTGATTCCGACCGCGGAAGTTTCGCTGACCAATCTCGCGCGCGAATCCATCCTCGACGAGAAAGAGCTGCCGATGCGGCTCACGGCGCTGACGCCGTGTTTTCGCGCGGAGGCAGGAGCTGCGGGACGCGATACGCGCGGCATGATCCGGCAGCACCAGTTCACGAAAGTGGAGCTGGTGTCGATCACGACGCCCGAAGCCAGCAAGGATGAGCTCGAGCGCATGCTGTCCTGTGCCGAGCAGGTTCTGCAGAAGCTCGATCTGCATTATCGGGTGATGACGCTGTGCGCCGGCGACATGGGCTTCTCCGCGCAGAAGACCTACGACATCGAGGTGTGGATGCCGGGGCAGGGCGATGGCGGCGCCTATCGCGAGATCTCGAGCTGCTCGGTGTGCGGCGACTTCCAGGCCCGCCGCATGGATGCGCGCTACCGCGGCCCCGACGGCAAACCGCGCTTCGTGCATACGCTGAACGGCTCCGGCACGGCGGTCGGCCGCGCCTTGATCGCGGTAATGGAGACCTATCAGCAGCAGGATGGATCGATCGCGGTGCCCGATGTGCTGCAGCCCTATATGGGCGGGCTCAAGGTCATCGAGCACGGCATGTGAGGCGAGGGCCAGTGTGATGCCGCTGCACCGTGACATCCACTGGCTTGGCAAGCAATGGGCCGTTACCGGCCATGGTCTGCAGCTGATCAACCAGAAGCAGATGGGCTATTACGACATCGAGGCCGCGCGGCTCTGGGAAGCCCGCGTGGTCGAGGTGCAGTCGAAGGCGTGGATCGACCGGCCCGACTTCGACAAGGCGCTGGAGATCGCGCGCGGCAAGTTCGCGCAACTTGCGCCGGACGATCTGCCGCCGCCCGCGGCTGTCGAGCCGCCGCCTCCAGTCCGGGCTGCGCCGCTTGAGCCGACATCGGTGCCCTCGATCGAGGAGCTGCTGGCCCGGCTGAAATCGAAATCGGCCGCACCGGCGCCGGTCGCAAAACCGGCCGAGGCGCCCGCACCGGCGCCGCTCAAGCCCGAGCCGACAAGGCCTGAGCCGCGCAAGGTCGAAACCATTGCGGCCGAGCTTCCCGAGTCCGAGATTCGCAAGTCGGAGATCCCCAGGTCGGAGCTCCCCAGGTCGGAGAATGCAGAGCTTCCAGAGGCACCGAAGCCTGCACCACTCCAAGCGGATTCGATCGCGCCCGAGCCTCGCACGCGGGCACCTAGCATGGCCGATCCCATCAGGCCCGAGCTGACCAGATCGGAGCCGACCAAGCCGGTGCTTCACCAACCCGCACCGCTCGGTCCCGAGCCGACCAGGTCTGATGTTCGGATGGTCGAACCGCCCAAGGTCGAAACTCCCAAGGCGGAGCCTGCCAAATCTGAACTTGCCACGCCTGAGGCTATCGAGTCCGAAGCTCAGAAAACAGACAGCCTCAGGCCTGAACCTCCCAAGTCCGAACGGCGCGAGGCCGCTCCGGCCGAGAAGCCTGGGATGCCGGTGCCGCCGCCTTCACCCTCCGTTGTCGCGGTTGTTCGCAATCCGCCGCCGCCGGGGCGAGCGAGACCGGCCTGGCCGGTATTCGTCCGCAAGATCGCCGGCAGCGGCAGATTCCTGCAGCCGTGGCGCGTGACGTCGGCGCGTTGGCGCGGGCCTTCGTCGGGTTTGCCACCACGGCCCTAGCCGGTTAAGACGGCAATCGACTCAAGAAGCTGCAACTCAAGAAACCCGCGTCGAATCAGAACAAAAGGCACTTTGAAGGATGCGAATTCTCTGCACCAATGATGACGGCATCAACGCTCCGGGCTTGAAAGTCGTTGAGCAGATCGCACGTGCTCTCTCCGACGACGTCTGGATCGTTGCCCCCGAGCTCGACCAGTCCGGCGTCTCGCATTCGCTGTCGCTCAACGATCCGCTGCGGCTGCGCGAAGTCAGCCCGCGCCACTTCGCGGTGCGCGGCACGCCGACCGATTGCGTCATCATGGGCGCGCGCCACATCCTCGGCGACAAGTTGCCCGATCTCGTGCTGAGCGGCGTCAACAAGGGCCGCAACGTTGCCGAGGACGTGGTCTATTCCGGCACCATCGCCGGTGCGCTGGAAGGCACCATCCTGGGCTTTCCGTCATTTGCGTTGTCGCAGGAATTCTCGATCGAGACGCGTAACGCGCCGCTGTGGGACACCGCGCTGAAGTTCGGACCCGACATCATCCGCAAGGTGATCGGCGCCGGCGTGCCGAGGAACACCGTGATCAACGTCAACTTCCCGTCGTGCATGCCCGATGACGTCAAGGGCATCCGGATCACGCGGCAGGGCAAGCGCAATCAGGGTTTTCTGAAGATCGATCGCCGTCACGACGGACGCGGCAATCCGTATTTCTGGATCGGCTTCGAGCGCGCCGCGATGATGGATACGCCGGCCGAAGGCACCGATCTTGCCGCGCTTGCCGCACGCTACGTCTCGGTGACGCCGCTGCGGCTCGATCGCACCGATGAGGCGTTTTCGGAGACGCTGACTGATACGTTGAAGTGATCTCTAGTAGCCCGGATGGAGTGAAGCGAAATCCGGGCCGCTCGCAATGCGTGGACGGCTTCCCTGCAGATCAGGTGATATCTAAACCGGCGCGCTCCGCATCGCGCTGGAGATCACCTGCGCCAGCGTTTCCAGCTGGAAGGGCTTTTGCAGCGCCGGACGGTCGCGATATTCCGGAGGCAGGCCGGACGAGCCGTAACCGGTCGCGAAGATGAAGGGACGGTTGCGGGCGTTGATCAGCTCGGCGACCGGGGTGATCACCTTGCCGTTGACGTTGACGTCGAGGATCGCGAGGTCGAATTCGGTCGATTGAGCGAGCTTGACGGCTTCGCCGATTTCGCCGGCCTCGGCCGCGACACTATGGCCGAGCTCCTCCAGCATGTCGGCGACCATCATCCGGATCATGACCTCGTCCTCCACGAGGAAAACTGAACAGCCCGCCGGCCGTATCGCTGTCATGATGGAATCCTTGCCCGTCCCTCAATTAGGCTCGCAAATAACACTACGAGGCGCAATGCAAACGTTTGGGAATTAGTAGGTTTCCGGCGCGCGCCGCTGCATCGCCGGATCGTCTTGGCTGACTCGTTGCGCGAGATTCGTCCAGCCTCTGACCGGGGACGACGGCTCTACCCGTCGTTCGCGCACCCCGGCGCTAACCGCGCATCGCAATCGATTATATGGGAAGCTTGCGGACCGGCGCCAACAGGAAATCGGAGCGCCGGTTCCTGGCCGGGAACAAAAGGTGACGGGAAATTTTTCCTTAACGCGGTATTTCGGATTTCAATGGCATCTAGCAGGAGCAAGATTCTGCGCTGCTGCCCAGAGACGCTGATGAACATGGCCCTGAAGCCCGATCCGACCGAGAAGATGATGTTTCAGCTCACCCTGCGGCGGCGGGGGGTCAGCGATCAGGCGGTGTTGCGTACCATGGAGGAGGTGCCGCGCGAGGTCTTCGTCGACCCGCGCGATCGCAACGAGGCCTATCGCGACAGCGCGCTTGCGATTGATTGCGGGCAGACCATCAGCCAGCCCTTCGTCGTGGCCTACATGACCGAGCAGTTGCAGCTGCAGAGGGATCACCGCGTGCTCGAGATCGGCACCGGATCGGGCTATCAGGCGGCGGTCCTGTCCCGGCTGTGCAAGCAGGTCCTGACCATCGAGCGCTACCGGACACTGGCCGACGGTGCGCGCAAGCGCCTTGAAAAGCTCGGCTATTACAACATCGAGGTGCTGCTCGGCGACGGCTTTGACGTCCCGGCGGGGGCGGGCGATTTCGACCGCATCATCGTCACCGCGGCGATGGAGCAGATCCCGGAGAAGCTGCTCGACCGGCTCGATCCCGGCGGCATCCTGATCGCCCCGGTCGGGCCGCACCAGGGCACCCAGACCCTGGTCCGCGTGGTGCGGACCGAGAACGGCTTCGACCGCAAGGAACTGGTCGACGTCCGCTTTGTGCCGGCCCTGCCGGGAATCGCGCGCGAATTGTAAGTGGCGATTTGCTGCTTGGCGCCAACGCCTTATTCGCAGGGTTAAGCGGTTATTTACTCGCGACGTGTTTACTCAAAACAGTCTTTTGTTGCGTACGAGTGAGTAACCATGTCTGGGGTTGTTGAGTTGCTTCGCTCGCGTCGCGTACCGCAGGTTGCGGTGCTGACGCTGATGTCCATGGCTTTTGCCGGTTGCAGCGCCGACATGTCGTCGCGCTTCTCGCAAAATTCCTACTCGCAAAATCCGTTTGCGTTCGATCCGCAGCCGACCGGCACCGTGCAGCAGGCGCCGCCGCGCGAGCTGCCGCAATACGCGCGGCCGCGGACCCAGCCGCAATATTCGCAGTATCAGTCGCAGCCCTTGCCGCCGCCGGTCGCGGCGCCGCAGTCCTACCCGGTCGCCAATGCCGGCGTCTCCGGAGGCGGGCGCGGGATGTCGTCCTACACGCCGCCGCCGGCGCGCCCGCAGATCGAGGCCACCGGCAGTGTGCCGCATTCGGTCGCCGCCGCGCATGCTTCGCATAACGGCACCACCATCATCGTCGGCACCAGCGATACGCTCGAAGTGCTGGCGCGCCGCTACAACGTCTCGACCGCCGAGATCCTGCGCGCCAATGGCTACAAGGGACCGCGCGCGCTGTCGCCCGGCCAGCAGCTGATCATCCCGCGTCCAGGGGCAGTTGCCGCAGCACCTGCGACGGCCGCGCCGGCCGCGCGGCCCGTCGCCGTGGCGGCCGCGCCTGCCGGTGTCCACTACGTCAATCGCGGCGACACGCTGCACAGCATCGCGCGCCAGCACCACATCCCGGTTGCCGAGCTCGCCCGCGCCAACAATCTCGATCAGTCGGCCCGGCTCAGCCTCGGCATGAAGCTCGTGGTGCCCGGCGCCAAGACCGCGATGGCGGCTCCTGCGCCGGTTGCGCAACCTGTTGCTGCTGCACCGGTCGCAACCTTGGCTCCGGCACCGGCCGTGGCGGCCCCGAGGGTGGTCGCCAGCGCGCTGCCGCAGCAGAGCGCCCGGCTGGTTCAGCCGACCGCCACTGTCGAGCAGCCCGCAGCCGTCGCGGAGACGCCGGCGGCCAAGCCGGCCGAGACCACCAGCGCGCTGCCGACCTTCCGCTGGCCGGTGCGCGGCAAGGTCATCACCGCATACGGCTCGAAGACCAACGGCAAGGTCAATGACGGCATCAACGTTGCGGTGCCCGAAGGCACGCCGGTGAAGGCTGCCGAAGACGGTGTGGTCGCCTATTCAGGCAACGAGCTGAAGGGGTACGGCAATCTCGTGCTGGTCCGCCATTCCAATGGCTACGTCACGGCCTATGCCCATGCGAGCGAGATCCTGGTGAAGCGCGGCGATACCATCAAGCGCGGCCAGGTGATCGCCAAGTCGGGCCAGACCGGCGAAGCAGGCTCGCCGCAGCTTCACTTCGAAATTCGCAAGGGATCGTCTCCGGTCGATCCGCTCCAGTTCCTCAACGGCGCATAAGTTACGCGCCGGGACTTCCAAGTCTCACAACAAAGACAACGGGGGAGGCGCGAGCCTCCCCCGTTTTGTTTGATCTAAGAGGCGATGCGATCAGGTTGGATCGTCATCGCGCTGTTCCGGCTCGTGCTCTAGAAGTCGAACGTCATGCCGGTCGTGACCGCGCTCGCCTTGTTGCCGGCGACCACGTTGTTGTTGGCGTCGCGTCCGCACACGCCATAGCCGTGACCGCTGACGCCGAGGCAGTAATGCGCGCCGGGGCCGTTGCGCAGATAGCTGCCGACGAGATACCAGGTCGCGAACGGGCTGAAGTGATACTTGACGCCCGCCGCGTACTGATCGGCGCTGCTGTCCACGCTGTTGAGCGCGAAGTCAGCCGAGCCAGCCGCCGGAGTGACGGTGTAGTTGTTGAACACGCCGGTCCCGGGCGAGCCTGGCGAGGCGTTGGCGTGAGCCCATGATGCGCTGACGTCCCAGGCGCCGACCGATTGCGTGGCGCTGATGAAGTAGCCGTCACGTGACCGCTCGTTGAAGTCGGCAACGGTGTTCTCGCGGCGCATGATCTCGTAGATGCCGTAGAGTTGCAGTTTGCCGATGCCGTCGTTGAAGCCGTAGCCGGCGCCGAACTTCGCGGCCCATTCGTTGGCGATGCCGACGGCGCCCGGCGGCACGATTAATACGCCGCCATTGCTGAGCGGCGTCACCGCCTCGTCGCCGGTGCGGTTGGTGCCCTCGTGCATCTCGTAGGCCGCGACCGCGGTGAACGGTCCCTGATTGTAGGTCAGCGATGCGCTGTAGAGGTTGCCGTATGAGCCGTCGGTGCAGCCCTCCGGCGCCGCGGTCAACGGGAAGCCGCTGCCGCTGCCGCGGGCCGAGGTGCCCGGACAGTTGAAGTCGCCGAGCGCGAAGTCGCTGTTGTCGCGCGCCGTATTCTGTCCCGGCGAAGCCATCAAGGTCGCCTGGAAGCCGTTCCAGATCGGCGACTCGTACCAGACCGCGTGCGCGGCGCGCCAATCGAACTCGGCGCGGAGGTCGCCGCCGGTGTTGCCCATGATCGAATTGTAGTCGCCAAGCGTGGCCGAGAACGGATCGAACTTGGCGGTGGATTTCTTGTACGGCGTATCGGCCTTGCCGGCCTTGATCGCACCCCACGGCGTTTCCATTCCGATGAAGCTGTCGCGCGTGCCGAGCGCAGCGCGTTCGGTTGGCGTTGCCGCGACCTCGACCAGCGATTCGAACTGCGCCACCGCGGCCCATCCGGCGAAGCCATACGGCTCGAGATTGTGCCGGGCGCGAACGCCGAAATAGGTGAGGTTGCTCGAAACGCCGAACTTGTTGCCCTGATCGAACACGCCGGCGTTGAAGAAGTCGCCCGAGAGGTCCACGTGGCCATAAAGGGTCACGGTGGTGTTGTCGACGAAGGCATTGGTGCCTGTCGCCTTGGTGTAGAGCGGTGCGCCACCGATGCTGACGACGGCATGTTCGGGAGGTGGGGTCGGGGAGGGCGCCACGGCCGCGTGCTGGACCGGATTGCCCTTCGGCGTCGCCGCGGCCGCCGCCGGCGGGGCCGGATGGCTCGCGATGTGGTTCACGCGATCCCTGAGCTGGGCGTTCTCCTTGGCGAGTTTCGCGTTGTTGCGTTCGAGTGCATCCAGACGCGCCATGACGTCGTCGAGTGTTGCCGCGTGGATCGGGCCTTGCGTGAGCGCCAGACAGATCGCTGCGGAAGCAGTTCCTGCGAGAAGTCTCTTCTTCATTCATTTCCCCATTTGCCAATCGCCTCGGCGGGGTGCTGAGGCTGCAAACGGGCGGAAATGCTAAGATATACCAAATGCCAGATACACGGGTGTGGGATACACCGAGGACGATAAACACGCCATGTGACAAAATAGGTACTATGATACTGTTGCAGTGCATCAATTTGTCGCAGGGTCCTTTTGGGAATAAGATTTGACTTACCTGCTTGCGGTTGAAGTCATTGATGTAATTACAGTTTGCGAATTGTGTCAGTGTTGCTGACAAGTTATGACCGCAACGCAACATCACACAGCGATCTTGGGATAATGCATGCCAATCTCGAGCAGGTATGCATGCGATTGATGGTTTGATATTACCGCGTCGGGTCTAGGCCGGCTGATATCTGCTCGACCATCTCGCGCAAGAATTGCGGTGGCCCGTAGGCGTGCCATTCGCCGTCGGATTGCAGCAGGAGGGGCCGTCGCATGTCGCGGCTGAAGGCTTCGAGCCAGGCGCGCGCCTTTGCCTTCGGCCGCGGACCGGCGGCAACCGCGACGTCGACCGGGATCGCCCGCCAGACGAAGCTTGCGGGAAGAAAGATGAGATCGGATCTGTCCGGACGCATCCATTCGGGCAGCGGACTCGTCGGCGCCAGCCAGCCGCAGACGAATTTCCGGCAGGGGTCGACCGGGCGCTCGGCGTAGATCGTGCATTTGCCCGCGCTGCTGAACGGACACGGCTGTCCCGGATGCACGTCGTGGTCGCGAATCCGGATTTTCAGCCAGCCGTCACAGCAAGCGGTGCACTCGCCACATCGTCTCGCAGTCGTGCTTGGGTCGGCCGGCATGGGCCGAGTGTAGCCATGCCGCACCGAATCCAGAAGGCCTGCACGGCCCGAGGCGCCGCTCGCGCTATGCGCCGCCGAGCCGCACGCCGAGTCGGCCGGCGAGCTCCTGCGTGTACTGCCAGGCCACGCGGCCCGAGCGGGAGCCGCGGGTGGTCGACCATTCGAGCGCCTCGCGCTCGAGCTCGTCCTCGGCGATCTTGATGCCGAAATGGTCGCAATAGCCCTTCACCATCGCGAGGTACTCGTCTTGGCTGCAGCGGTGGAAGCCGAGCCAGAGGCCGAAGCGATCCGACAGCGACACCTTCTCCTCGACCGCTTCGCCCGGATTGATTGCGGTCGAGCGTTCGTTCTCGATCATCTCGCGCGCCAGCAGATGGCGCCGATTCGAGGTCGCGTAGAGGATGACGTTGTCGGGGCGTCCCTCGATGCCGCCTTCCAGCACCGCCTTCAGCGACTTGTACGAGGCGTCGTTGCCGTCGAAGGAAAGGTCGTCGCAGAACACGATGAAACGGAACGAGGAGCCGCGCAGCAACTCCATCAGGCCGGGCAGGCTCTCGATGTCCTCGCGATGGATCTCGATCAGCTTCAGCCGGTCGGCCGGCTTGCGATCGACATTGATGCTGGCATGGGTGGCCTTGACCAGCGACGACTTGCCCATGCCGCGGGCGCCCCAGAGCAGCGCATTGTTGGCGGGCAATCCGTTGGCGAAGCGCTCGGTATTCTCCATCAGGATATCGCGCATCCGGTCGACGCCCTTGAGCAGGCCGATCTCGACGCGGCTGACGCGCGGCACCGGGGCAAGGCGCCCGTCCGGATGCCAGACAAAGGCGTCCGCGGCGCCGAACGCGCGGGCCGGATCGGAGGCCGGGGAGGCGGCCGCAAGGCGGCTCGCGATGGCCTCCAGGGCGTTCGCGATCCGCTCGGCGGCCGCGCCGTCGAGCGGCATGACCGGGCGTTTTGTCGCGGCGTTTGCGGCACGCTTGGCGGCAGCTTTGGGGGCGGTTTTGCTGGTTGTTTTACTGGTGGTTTTTTTGGCTTTTTTCGGCATTTGTCCAGTTCCTGTCGGCGCAGCCTTATCGGGCTGGCGGCGGTCCCGCAAGCGCCCTAAATGAAGGTCCGTTAACGTTGCAATTGGGACCGCGGCCGCTATAGTCCGCGCGAATTTGTCCGGACCGCCATACCGCCCCGAAGGTCGAGGGTGCTGCCGGTTCTTTCCCGTCTTATCCGAGGATCGTCCGAATGCTGATTACTCCTGCGTTTGCTCAGGCTGGAGCAAGTGGTGACACCAGCAGCATGTTGATGTCGCTGCTGCCATTCGCACTGATCTTCGTCATCATGTACTTCCTGATTCTGCGCCCGCAGCAGAAGAAGGTGCGCGATCATGCGGACCTCGTGAAGAACATCCGCCGCGGCGACACCGTGGTGACCTCGGGCGGCCTTGTCGGCAAGGTGACCAAGGTGGTCGACGACGACCAGATCGAGTTCGAGATTTCGGACGGCGTCCGTGTGCGGCAGATGCGGCAGATGATTTCGGGCGTGCGGACCAAGGGTGAGCCGGCGAAGGGCGACGCCAAGGACGAGGCATCCGCGAGCTGATCGCCGCGGAAGCCTTTTGCCGAATCTGACAGGTCAATTCGATGTTGTATTTCACGCGGTGGCGAGCGCTGGGGATCATCCTGATAGCGCTGGTGGTCTGCCTGTGCGCCGTGCCCAATTTCTTCCCCGAAGCGCAGGTGAAGACCTGGCCGGCCTGGGCGCAGCGGCGCCTCGTGCTCGGTCTCGATTTGCAGGGCGGCTCGTACCTGCTGCTCGAGGTCGACGGCAACTACGTGAAGAAGGAGAAGCTCGAGCAGGTTCGCGACGACGCCCGAAAGGCGCTGCGTGATGCCAGGATCGGCTTCACTGGCGGCATCACGATCCGCAACGACGCCGTCGAGGCCCGGATCGCGAAGGAGGCCGACGTTCCGGCGGCGCTGACCAAGCTACGCGAGATTGCGCAGCCGATTGGCGGGTTGCTTGGGTCCAGCGGCCAGCGCGATCTCGATGTGACCGATGCCGGGGGCGGCCTGATCCGCATGACCGTGTCGCAGCCAGCGATGATCGAGCGGATGCGCAAGACCATCGAACAGTCGATTCAGATCGTCGAGCGCCGCGTCAACGAGCTCGGCACTGTCGAGCCGGTGATCCAGCGTCAGGGCACCGACCGAATCCTGGTGCAGGTGCCGGGTCTGCAGGACCCCACGCGGCTGAAGAAGCTGCTCGGTGAGACTGCGAAGATGGATTTCCGGATGGTCGACACCTCGGTGTCGCCGGACCAGGCCCAGCAGGGCCGGGTACCGCCTGACTCCGAACTCCTGACGAGCGCGTCGCCGCCGCCGGTTCCGTATGTCGTCAAGAAGCAGGTCCTGGTGTCCGGAGGCGAACTCTCCGACGCCCAGCCCGGCTTCGACCAGCGCACCGGCGAGGCGATCGTCAGCTTCAAGTTCAACACGTCGGGGGCACGCAAATTCGCGCAGGCGACCGCCGACAATGTCGGCCAGCCGTTTGCGATCGTGCTCGACAACAAGGTGATCTCGGCGCCCGTGATTCGCGAGCCGATCACCGGTGGACAAGGCCAGATCTCCGGCAGTTTCACCGTGCAGTCGGCCAACGATCTGGCGATCCTGATGCGCGCCGGCGCGCTGCCGGCGCCGCTGACCGTGGTCGAGGAGCGCACCGTCGGTCCGGGCCTCGGTCAGGACTCGATCGAGAAGGGCGAGCTTGCCGCCTATGTCGGCTCGATCCTGGTCATCGTGTTCATGCTGCTGACCTACCGGCTGTTCGGCGTGTTTGCCAACATCGCCGTGACCATCAACGTCGCCATGATCTTCGGGCTGCTGTCGCTGCTCAACGCCACGCTGACCTTGCCCGGCATCGCCGGCATCGTGCTGACGGTCGGCATCGCGGTCGACTCCAACGTGCTGATCTACGAGCGCATCCGCGAGGAATTGCGCGGCGGCCGCAATGCGATCTCGGCGATCGATGCCGGCTTCAAGCGGGCGCTGGCGACCATCCTCGACTCCAACATCACCACCTTCATCGCTGCCGCCGTGCTGTTCTATATCGGCACCGGGCCGGTGCGCGGCTTTGCCGTGACGCTCGGCATCGGCATCATCACCACGGTGTTCACCGCCTTCACAATGACGCGCCTGATCGTCGCGGCATGGGTGCGGTGGAAGCGGCCGCAAACCGTGCCGATCTGAGAGGCCTCTCGTGACCCATACCGTTCTCATTGGCCTTGGCATCCTGATTGCCGTGCTGACCGTGGTCGCGGCGCTCGGCCTG
This sequence comes from Bradyrhizobium sp. UFLA03-84, assembly GCF_002289535.1. Taxonomy (NCBI): domain Bacteria; kingdom Pseudomonadati; phylum Pseudomonadota; class Alphaproteobacteria; order Hyphomicrobiales; family Nitrobacteraceae; genus Bradyrhizobium; species Bradyrhizobium sp. UFLA03-84. The sequence goes on from NZ_NSJY01000014.1 coordinate 1,223,497, forward strand.
CTGCCGTCGCTGCGCATCGTCCCCGACGATACGCATTTCGACTTCACGCGCTTTCGCCGCATCAGTTTCCCGATCTCGGCGCTGCTCTCGATCCTCGCCATCACGCTGTTCTTCACCCACGGCCTGAATTTCGGCATCGACTTCAAGGGCGGCACGCTGCTTGAGGTGCGGTCGAAGTCCGGCACGGCCGACATTGCCGCAATGCGCACGACCTTGAACGGCCTTGGCCTCGGCGAGGTGCAGTTGCAGCAGTTCGGCGGTCCGGCTGAAGTCCTGATCCGCGTCGCCGAACAGCCGGGCGGCGACAAGGCACAGCAGGACGCGGTGACGAAAGTGCGCGGCGCGCTCGGCGAGACCGTGGACTACCGGCGCGTCGAGGTGGTGGGGCCGCGCGTCTCCGGCGAGCTGCTTGCCTACGGCATGCTCGGCCTGATGCTCGCGATCGTCGGCATCCTGATCTACCTCTGGTTCCGGTTCGAATGGCAGTTCGCGCTCGGCGCCATGATCGCCAACGTCCACGACATCGTGCTCACGATCGGCTTCATGTCGATCACCCAGGTCGACTTCGACCTCACCAGCATCGCGGCGCTGCTGACGATTCTCGGCTACTCGCTCAACGACACCGTCGTCATCTACGACCGTATCCGCGAGATGCTGCGGCGCTACAAGAAAATGCCGATGCCGCAGCTGCTCAACGAATCGATCAACTCGACGCTGTCGCGTTCGATCATCACCCACGTCACCGTGACGCTGGCGCTGCTCGCGCTGCTGCTGTTCGGCGGCCAGGCGATCCACAGCTTCACGGCCGTGATGATGTTCGGCGTCGTGCTGGTCGGCACCTACACCTCGATCTTCATCGCCGCGCCGATCCTGATCTATCTCGGCGTCCACACCACGCGGGGCGAGGCGCAGGATGCGCCGGCCAAGAAGCCGGACGCGGCGGCAGCCAAGAAGTAGCCGGCATGAGCAACCCCTCGGACGCTCCCCATCTTCCGAGGTCGGCGCCGATCGAGGCTTACGGCAAGGGCGGCTTCGCGTTCGCCGATATGTCGCATCGCGGCTCGCTGTTGTGCCTGCCGGATTCGATCTGGGCCTGGCCGGTCACGAGGCCGCAGGACATCGACGAATATTCGCTGCAAAAGGTGTTCGCGGCCGCCAACGCGATCGACACGCTGATCGTCGGCACCGGCACCGAGGTCTGGGTGCCGCCCAAGGGCCTGCGTGAGGCCTTGCGTGCGGTCCGCGTGGTGCTCGACCCGATGCAGACGGGTCCTGCGATCCGCACCTACAACATCATGCTGGGCGAGCGGCGCCGGGTCGCGGCGGCGCTGATCGCGGTACCATGAGCGCGGTGGAGGCGCCGAAGGACGGCGCGGCCTTCTGCGCCGATCTGGTGCGGACCCATGACTTCGTGCGCTACGCGTCGACCTTGTTCCTGCCGGGTCCGGAGCGCCGGGCGCTGCTCGCGATCTACGCCTTCAACATCGAGGTTTCGCGCGTGCACGAGCAGGTCAGCCAGCCGCTGCCCGGCGAGATGCGGCTGCAATGGTGGACCGACATGCTGGCAGGCGCCGGGCACGGCGGCGTCGAAGGCAATCCGGTCGCGGCAGAGTTGCTGTATGCGATCCGCAACCACCGCTTGCCGGTCTCGCCGTTCTCACAGCTGGTCGAGGAGCACCAGTTCGATCTCTACAACGACCCGATGCCGACGCTGACGGCACTCGAGGGCTATCTCGACGCCACGGCCTCAGTGCTGTTCTCGCAGGCGACGCGCGTGACGGCGCGGCCATCGGAGGCGATCGATCACCTGGCCCGCCATGCCGGCCTTGCCCAGGGCATGGCGCAGGTCATCGCGGCGCTCGGCCGCGACGGATCGCGGCAGCAGCTGTTCCTGCCGCTGCAGCTGCTGCAGCAGCACGGCAGCAGCAAGGAAGAGGTGTTTGCCGGCAAGCCGACGCCGAACATCCGAGCTGCGATCGACCAGCTTGCTGACGAGGCACAAGGCCATCTCAAGACCGCATTCGGGCTGCTCGCGGATGTGCCGTCGGGCGTTCGGCCGATCTTCCTGCCCCTCGCTCACGTCAGGCGCGAGCTCAACCGGGTGAGGAAGGGCGATTCCGATCCGTTCCTGCCGAAGCCGGTCTCGCGCCTGCGCACGCTCTGGACGTTGTGGCGAGCCGCGCGCACCGAGGAGTTCGGTCGCTAGCTCCTCTCTCTCGAGATGTGCTTGGTGAAGATCCGGACCGTTACGCCCCTGACCATGGGGCCGCTGTCATAGATGTCGGATGCGATTTGCTCAACTGCATCGCGCAACGCGACGAATTGCGCCTGCCGCGCCATGCTCGCTGTTCCACGCGTGCCGGCGAGCTCGTCCATTGCAGCGTCGCTGATTTGGCATTCAACTTCCTGGTCGCCGTTCATCATGGTGAAGCCGAACGCCAGGCGTTCAGAATCATATCCCCCGATACGGCCACGGGTGAGTGGCATTAAGCTTGTCCCTTGAGCGCGCCAGCCCACGCAAAGAGTGGGGCTTCGCACCGCGTTTGTCGAGGGCCACGCACATAGCGAGATGCGCGCAAATCAGCCGGCGGGCCGATCCATCTCTGCCACTTCAAAATTGAAGCGGTCACGTAGATTCTTGCGTTGCTCGAGGATGTCCTTGAGGAACTCGCGATCGGCGTCGCTGCGCATCATCGGCTCGATCAGGTCGATCTGATTCATGGCGACGAGCTGCAGGATTTCGGTGCGCGGCTTGCCGGCCGCATCGCGCGGCAGCGCGTGCACGATCTGGATGTGTTCGGGCGGCTTGACGCCCCTGGCCGCGGCGAGCTCGTTGCGCAGCGTCTTTTCCAGCGCGGACTGGTCCGCCTCGACGAAGGCGTACAGCCCGACGCCGACGCGCCGGTCAGCGAACGCAACGATCGCGGTGTCGCGCACGTCGGGATTCCGGCGAATCAAATCGACCAGCACCGGGGCGTCGTTGACCAGCCGCCGGCCACCGCCCTCGCGGTCGGTGAAATTGAAGATGCCGCGCGTGATCGCCTGATAGACCTTCTTGCCGGTCTTGAGCCAGACGCTGGCGACCGCCGACTTCTTCGCCAGCACCTTGCGCTCCATAGGCGTCAACGCTTCCGGCGCGTAGCTGCGCTTGTGCTTCAACAGATGCCGCAGATCCTCATAGGCCGCGATGCGGAACAGCCGGCTTCGGGTCTTGAAGCAGGCGGCGAGCTGGAAGTCGGTGAGATAGGCGCGGCCATCGCGGCCGACCAGCCAGTTCTGCTCCTTGGCGAGGTCGTTGTGGCAGATGCCGGCGCGATGCAGCTTGCGCAATGCGGCCTTGGCGGAACGGAAATAGGCGACGTCGCCATGCGGCTTCGCCAGATGCAGCGCCGCGCCGTCGATGAAGCCGCGCACCAGCGCGCGCCGGCCGGCCCACAACAGCTTGGGCCCGACGTCGAGGTCGCGCGCCAGCGTCAGCGCGCGGCGTTCACGCGAGAACAGATGCAGCGCCACCGCGAACGACCAGAACGGCACCTGATCGAGCCGGCGCAGCACGCCCTCGACCTCGCCGTCATCGGTGCGGAAACGGCCGCGCTCGACGGTGGAGAACACATCGCGCTTGAGCAGCACGCCCTGGCTCCATCGCGCCGACAGGGTGGCGTCGTCGTCTTTCGGCAAGCTCATGATGGTCAGGCCGCTGCCGCAACGCGCAGGTGCTCCGCGATCCAGTGATCGAGGTCGGTAAGTGCCCGCGCGGTGATCGCCTGCTTCTTGGCGACGGTCTTCTCGTTGCCGCGCAGCCGCGAGCCGTCCGGCTTCTTGGTCGGAGCGCTGGCGAGCGGCGGGAACAGACCGAAATTGATGTTCATCGGCTGGAACGAGCGCGTTCCGGCGTCGATGGTTTCGATGTGGCCGCCGGTGATGTGGCCGAGCAACGCGCCGAGCGCGGTGGTGGCCGGCGGTGTCGTCAGCGCGGCGCCGCGCATGTCGGCGGCGGCGCAGAGGCCTGCAATCAGGCCGACGCTGGCCGACTCGACGTAGCCCTCGCAGCCGGTCATCTGGCCGGCGAAGCGCAGCCGCGGCTGCGCGCGCAGGCGCAGCTGCCCGTCGAGCAGTTTCGGCGAATTCAGGAAGGTGTTGCGATGCAGGCCGCCGAGGCGCGCGAACTCCGCGTTCTCGAGGCCCGGGATGGTGCGGAACACGCGCTGCTGCGCGCCATGCTTCAGCTTGGTCTGGAAGCCGACGATGTTGTAGAGCGTCCCGAGCTTGTTGTCCTGCCGCAACTGGACGATCGCATAGGGCTTCACGGTCGGATTATGCGGATTGGTCAGTCCGACCGGCTTCATCGGCCCGTGGCGCAGCGTCTCATGGCCGCGCTCGGCCATCACCTCGACCGGCAGGCAGCCGTCGAAATACGGCGTGTTGGTCTCCCAGTCCTTGAAGTCGACCTTCTCGCCGTCGAGCAGCGCCGCGACGAAGGCATCGTACTGCTCTTTCGTCATCGGGCAGTTGATGTAGTCGGCGCCGGTGCCGCCGGGACCGACCTTGTCGTAGCGCGACTGAAACCAGGCCACCGACATGTCGATGGAATCCTTGTGCACGATCGGCGCGATCGCATCAAAGAACGCCAGCGCGTTCTCGTCGGTCAGCTGCCTGATGGCGTCGGCGAGCGGTGCCGAGGTGAGGGGGCCGGTCGCGACGATGACGTTGCTCCAGTCGGCCGGCGGCAGCCCTGCGACTTCCTCGCGGCTGATCTCGATCAGCGGATGGTCGTTCAGCGCCTCGGTGACGGCGGCGGAAAAGCCGTCGCGATCGACCGCCAGCGCGCCGCCGGCGGGCACCTGATTGGCATCGGCCGAGCGCATGATGAGCGAGCCCAGCCGCCGCATCTCGGCGTGCAGCAGCCCCACGGCATTGTTGGCGGCATCGTCGGAGCGGAACGAGTTCGAGCAGACCAGTTCGGCGCAGCCTTCGGTCCGATGCGCCTCGGTCATCCGCTGCGGGCGCATTTCGTGCAGGACGGCGCGGATGCCGGAATTGGCGACCTGCCAGGCGGCTTCCGAGCCGGCGAGCCCCGCGCCCACGATGTGCACGGGTTGGGAAGAGGAGTGATGCGGTGTCATCGCGCAGCGTTAGCGCGTTTCGAGATCATATGCATCTGAAACCACACCACAAACGATAACGCCCGCTGCAGGAGCGGGCGTTATCCGTTCACTAGATGGCTTGCGGCCGGTTAGCCGTTGTAGGTACCGGCGGCAACGCGCGGAATGTCCGAGCGGTCGAGGCCGATATCGGCCAGTTCGCGATCGCTGAGCTGGGACAGTTCGCTGACATTGCGCTGATAATCCCGGAAAGCCTGGATCATGCGGATGAGCGAGAGCAACATGGTAGTCTCCTAGTAGTTCAGATTCAGCTTTTCCAAAGCCTCATCGTTGAAGTGAATATAGATGATATAGTGCAGTGCGGTAGTTCCAATGTTGCGATGCAGCTAGGCTCAAAACGCATGGCGGAGGTAAGTTCCGGTTAACCGTTTGGAGCATCGAGAGCAGGGCCGGAGACGGAAGTTCCGTCGGCCTCGTGCCCTCGATAAAATTATCTACAGATCAGTGAGTTGAAGCAATTGCCCTGACCTCTGCCGCGCCACTAATGTGGTAATTAAAGACCGTGGGATCAAGCTGAAATGCCGTTGTGAGTGAATGATCACATCGATGTGTTCCATGCGTGATTCGCATGCACCGTCTTGCCATTAGAAATGATTTTTTATTCATTATATGGCGGCGCCGAGCGCTCGGCAGGCAGTGTGTCAATAAGCCGCATTGACAGGTGGGTAATCGGGCACGGGCGCGCGGCGCGGATTTCGGCCGGGTGCCGGCCGTCGGCGGCATTGAGTGCTGATTATCAGAAATCCTTCGATTGAAGTGAACGCGTCGAGCAACGCTAATGCGGCGTTGCTTCCTTACCGGCTTGTAATCAAAACACTATGCAACGCATGCGCGATGCGCGCGCAGCGCTCATCACATTCGTATCGCGTGAAGTTCATTCTGAACGCTGCCGGGAACAGCGAATAATCGTTCCGCAGATTCCGCAATCACGCAGGTTTCTGTTCAAGAACAAAAGATGGAACATCCCATGATCAAGACATTGATCGCAGCGACCACCATGGCTGCCGTCGTCTACGCTGTCGCTCCCGCTCAGGCCGCTCATCGCCACATGGGCGTCGGCTGCAGCGGTGCCAATTTCGGCAAGACTGAAGCGGCCGTCGAAGCCATGGCTGACAATGAGGTCAAATTCGCGGCGGAGAAGGAAGTCTCGCTCGCCCAGGACGCGATGCTGAACAACAAGTGGGGCGCATGCGGCGCGCACCTCAGCAAGGCTGCCGAAGCCAGCATGGCGAAGTAAGCTTTGATCATGACGATAAGGGCCGATTGCCTGGGGCAATCGGCCCTTTTTATTTGGGCTCAAGCGTGATCGGCGGGATTGAATCAGGACCCAGCGTTCGCGATCAAGCTTTGAAGCGCCGGTCGAATGCCCTTCACGTGTTCTGGATGGAGTGGCCGATGATCAGCCCTCTTCGCGCCGATTCACGCACGTCCGAGGGAGGCGCCCCATATTGCCGGCGAAAGGTACGGTTGAAATAGGATACGTCGCCGAAACCAACTTCAAAGGCGACCGCGCTTACAGGCCGATCGGCGTAGCGCGGATTGACGAGCAATCGATGCGCTCGCGCGAGACGCCGCTCAAGCACGAATTGTGAAAATGAGGTCCCGTCGCCTTCAAACATCCGCTGCACTTGGCGGGGGGTGACGCCGTGCCGCCGCGCGACAGCCGCTACCGTGAGATTACCATGATTGAGATGGTCGATGATGTCGGCCTTGATGGCACGCAGCCGCGCTGCGCGGACGCCCCGCCCATCGGCAAGAGCCGCGGCATCTCTCGTTGCGCCGAGCGCCACAGCGATCAGATCGTGCACATGCGAGGCCACGTGGTGCCGTAGCTGGGGCGTGGCAAGCGCATAATCCTCCTGCAGCGCTCCAACATAGCTCACCAGCAATTTCAGCGCTTCGGTGGAGCGCGCAATGGGCTGCATCACGGAGGAATCGATGCTGCTCACCAGCGGCGCCAGCGCCGGCCGCGGAACGTGAAGGCACAGAATATTCGCCGGGGAGGGGCAGACCATCGCGACCGGATCCGCCGAGCTGAGCAGCAGCCCGTCGCCGGCGGTCCACGTGACCTCGTGTCCGCGCTGCACCATCATGGCATCGTGCGAACCGATCACCAGGACAAGCCCGTCGTTGCCATCCGCCAACTGTTCGGCGCCCCGCTCGTAGCGAAACGCCGACATGCTGGCTGACGTGATGGACAGCCCGGGCAGCATCCGCACGGTCACGTCCGCATGCAAGGAATGATCCGGCAGTGGCGCGAGATCGGCCTTCAGCACCAGCCGGCCGTACAGGTCGCGCCATGCGGCCATGCGGTCCTGCTCGGCAAAATCCGCCAGGGAGAACCGGGAAAGTGCAACGTCGTCAGCCGTCGAGGTCATCGGGAAACTCAGGGTGTCGCAACATGTGTCGGCGAATTGCCGCATCCCGTTCACCGGGATGACCCGGTTCGGCGGCAACAAACGCACGCGACGCAGGGCTTCTAACCAATGACTCGGCTCTGTCAAAGCGCCCTACATATGTTCCATTCGCGGCTCGCCCCTGCGGCAGGTGCAGTCCGAGGTGGAAAGCACCTCCCATTGGCCGAAACGCATACAAATTGAATTGCCGACCCGTCAGGTCGTTTTCAGCCGATGCGCTGTCGTGCCTGTCCTAGCCGGCGGGCTGACAAATCACTAGAACCCATCTCGCAGGATTGACCTGCTCGCAAAAGGATAAAAGGTGGCTTTGGCACTACTATTGCGTGTTGTCGTGCCCGGCGACGTCAGGGTTGCCATGGGCATCGTCGGCGTGCAGGCCGCGTTCCTCGAAATGCTGCCGCTTGCCCGGATCCTGTACCGGACCGCAATACCCAAGTCGTCGCCGGCCGGAGTGGCAAAGCTCACAGTTCGAAACTCATGCGCGCACTGATCCACGCCGCGGCGTGGCTTGTCCTCGTCGCGGGAAGCAACCCATCCGCTGCCGAAGGCGCAGCAACTTCCTGCCAGCTGATCAATGGTAAGTCGATGATGCAGGCCGAACTGATGTTTGGACGTCAGATCGCCGGACATGGCCGCGTGTCGGAGGCCCAATGGTCGGACTTCCTCAAGAGGGAGGTGACACCGCGGTTTCCAGATGGATTGACCTTGCTCAGGGCTTCCGGCCAGTGGCGGGATCAGGACACGGGCCGGATTGCACACGAGCAGTCCTTTGTCGTGCGCATCATCGCTGCCGAGACCCCGGAGACCTTGGCACGCTTGAAAGAGATCGGCTCCGCGTACAAGCAGCGCTTTCACCAACAGTCGGTTGGCCTCACGCTCTCGACCACTTGCGCATCGTTCTGACCACTCGCTGCAACCGCAATTATGGCGAGATACCTTACGGCGCCTTGGCGAGTTGGGTGGCGAAGTAGCCGATCGTCTTGGCGTACACCTCGCTCTTATTCCACTGCTGGATGACCGCGAAATTCTCGCTGCCGGGCTCCCAGCCCTTGCCCTTCTTCCAGCCGTAGCTCTTGAGGAAGTTCGCCGTGGAGGCCAGCACGTCCGGCACGTTGTGCAGCAGGTCGCGCTTGCCGTTGCCGTCAAAGTCGACCGCGAACTTGATGTAGGACGACGGCATGAACTGGGTCTGGCCGATCTCGCCGGCCCAGGCGCCGCGCATCTCCTGCGGAGCGAGATCGCCGCGCTCGACGATGCGCAGGGCATCCATCAACTCGGCCTTGAACATGTCGGAGCGGCGGCAATCATAGGCCAGCGTCGCCAGCGAGCGCAGGGTCGGAAACTTGCCGGTGTTGACGCCGAAATCGGTTTCCAGGCCCCAGATCGCGACCAGGATTTCGCCGGGCACGCCGTAGGCTTCCTCGATACGCGACAGCACCGAACCGTAGCGCTTCATCATGTCGGAGCCGCGATTGAGTCGCGGCGGCACCATGCGGCCCGAGAACTGCTCAAAGGTCTGGCTGAACACCTGCTGCGAGTGGTCACGCGCCAGGATCGCCTTGTCCTGCGTGACGCCATTCAACCCGGCCTGGATCGCGTTCTGTGAAATGCCCTTTGTCGCGGCCTCTTTCTTGAAATCGTCGAGCCAGGACTCGAACGTGCCTGTGCCGCATTGGGCGGCGAGCGCGGACGCGGTCGAGGTCAGGAGCCACGCCCCAACGGCGAGCGTTTGAAAGGACAAGCGAGAGGTCATAGGCAATTTCACTCCGGAATCTGCGATACCAGCGATTGGTCGCGAAAGGCGGCGGGTATGTTCGCGGCAACAGCGGCCAAAACAAGGCTCGTGATCGGGCCGTTTTTCTCAGGTCGCGCTGCAAATGCCACGCCAATTTCACATCCATTTGACGGTCCGTGACGACAAACCGCCGACCGAAACATATCGGCCGGCGGTTGCCGTGACGTTTACGAGTAAGGGGTGACCGGCGCCTATCCGCGATCGCTGCGCCGCCAGGGGAACAGGTTGGCGGGGAAGTCGGCGGCGGGCTTGCGCTCGCGTGGCTCGGGGAATACCGGCCGAGCGTTCGGATCCTTGACGATGACCTCGCGATAGAGATGCCAGGTGGCGTGGCCGAGCAGGGGGATCACGACGGCAAGTCCGAGGAAGAACGGGATCGTGCCGAGCACCAGCAGCACCGCGACGATCAGGCCCCAGGCCGCCATCGGCACCGGGTTCTGCGCGACGGCGCGCATCGACGTAACCATGGCTTCGCCGGCGGTTGCCTGGCGGTCGAGCATCATGGGGAAGGCGACCACGCTGATGCAAAGCGCAACGAGCGCGAACAGGAAGCCGACGCTGCAGCCGACCACGATCAGCCACCAGCCTTGCGGGGTGGTGAGCACGCGGCCGGCGAAATCGGGAATGTCAGCCGCAACCGCATAACCGAACACCGCCGTGTAGATCGCCTGCGCGGTCGCAATCCAGGTCACGAACAGTGCGAACAGGATCGTTCCGACGCCGAGCATTGCGCCAAATGACGGCGAGCGGAATACTTGAATGGCGTCCCACGCGGAGGCTTCACCGCCGTCCTCGCGGCGGCGGCTCATCTCGTAGAGGCCGATCGCGGCAAACGGGCCGAGCAGGGCAAAGCCCGCGGTCAGCGGAAACAGCAAGGGCAGCACGGAATAGCCGTGCACGGTGCGCGCGAGAACGATGCCGAGCACCGGATAGATCAGGCACAGGATGATGGCGTGGCTTGGCACCGCCTTGAAGTCTTCCCAGCCGAGACGCAGTGCTTGGTGCAAATCGGACAGGCCGATGGTGCGGATGACGGGCGCAGATGCGGCATCTTCTCCGCCCTGCGTCATCGACGTGACATTGCCTTGGTATGGTGTGGCCATGGTCGTTGTCTCCCTCTGGGCGGGCGCATTCTGCGCCCGGCGCGCGGGCACAAACGTACCGCCTCTCGAAGCGATCACGAGCAAGCCAGACGCGAAAGACAGAGCAGGGAACTGGCCGTGTCGCGAACTGTTGTGTGAGGGTACTCCCAAACCGCGCCAAAAGCACTCACGCTTAAGTGAATGTCGCATTGGCAAGGTATTGAGGGGGCGATACACTTGAACTGCGACCGCGGTCAGCCGGCGCATTGCCGTGTGGCCTTCACATCTCAACTCTCTTGGGAGCGAACGATGAGCATTTTCGGAAAAATCATGGGCGCGATCTTCGGCAGCAGCGCCAGCGCCGCGCCCGCGGGCGGAACGGCCACAAGCGCAGCTCCCGCCGGTGGCTCCGGCAGCGCGTCGCCGTCTCCCGCCGCAGTGCCCGCCGGTGCCGCGCCCGCGCAGTCCGTTGACGTCGCCCCCATCCTCGACAAGGCGGTTGCCGCGAAGGGCGAGAAACTCGAGTGGCGGACCTCGATCGTCGACCTGATGAAGGCGCTCGACATCGACTCCAGCCTGTCGGCCCGCAAGGAGCTCGCCAAGGAGCTTGGCTACAGCGGCGACACCAACGATTCCGCCAGCATGAACATCTGGCTGCACAAGCAGGTGATGACCAAGCTCGCGGCCAATGGCGGCAAGCTGCCCCCTGATATCAAGCACTGACGGGATCATCATCCCGTACACGGAAAGGGCCCGCGCCACCGCGGGCCCTTTTTTATGGAGCGGCAAGCCTCTATAGATCAGCCAACAAGAAGGAGAACATCCATGACTGATCTCGATCGCCGGACGGTGCTTGCGACCGGCGCCCTCGCGCTGGCCGGCGCCGCCGCGCAATCCGCCCCGGCCCAGGCCGAGACCGCGCCGAAGGCGATGTTTCCGGTACCGGCGGTGACGATCCCGATCGTCGGTGCCACCGAGGTGTTCCAGGTCCGCCGCATCTACTGCATCGGGCGCAACTACGCAGCCCATGCGATCGAGCGCGGCTCCGACCCGACCCGCGAGCCGCCGTTCTTCTTCCAGAAACCGACCGATGCGATCCAGAATGTCGCGATCGGCACGGTCGCCGACCATCCCTATCCGTCGCTGACCAAGAACTATCACCACGAGGTCGAACTGGTCGCCGCGCTGAAGTCCGGCGGCAGCAACATTCCCGCCGACAAGGCGCTCGAGCATGTCTACGGCTACGCGCTCGGCCTCGACATGACGCGGCGCGATTTGCAGAACGGCATGGCTGCGGAGAAGAAGCCGTGGGAGATCGGCAAGAGCTTCGACCATGCGGCGGTGCTCGGGCCGATCCATCCGGCTGACAAGACCGGCCACTTCACGCAGGGCGCGATCTCGCTCGCGGTCAACGGCAAGGTGCGGCAGAGCTCGGATCTGAAGAACATGATCTGGAGCGTCGCCGAGCAGATCGCCAAGCTCTCAGAAGCGTTCGAGCTGAAGGCCGGCGACATCATCTATTCCGGAACGCCGGAGAATGTCGGCCCGGTCGTCAAGGGTGACGTGCTGCTCTGCAAGCTCGAGGGCCTGCCCGACATGTCGATCAAGATCGTCTGACCAAAGCGGCGCTAGCCGGCGAGATCCGCATATTCCGGGTGCTTGTTGAGGTAGTCCACCACGAAGCCGCAGCCGGCGATCACCTTGCGGCCGTCGGCGCGGATCAGCTCGAGTGCGCCCTTGACCAGCTCCGATGCAATGCCGCGGCCGCGCAGGGCGCGCGGTGTCTCGGTATGGGTGATGATCACGGTCGCCGGCGTCCGCCGGTAGTTCGCAAAGGCGAGACCGCCCTCGGTGTCGAGCTCGAAGCGGTTTTGATCCCTGTTGTCGCGCACGGCGGCCATCGCAAAATCCTGACTTGATTCACCCGCCTTGATCTAAGCGCGTGAACCGGCCGGTGCAAAGCCGCGACCAACCCGCATATTGGCATTTGTGGATTGACGATATGCGCATTCTGGCCTGCCTGACCGCCGTATTGCTCGGCGCCGCCCTGACGCTGCCAAATCCCCCGCAAGCCGCGGCAGCCGATGATCCGAGCTGGCAGACCTGCATCGGCCCCACGACCGCGCCGGGCGACCGCGTGACCGCCTGCACGGCTGTCATCGACGGCAAGACCCAGACCGGCAGGCATCTGGCCGGTGCCTATTGCAACCGCGGCCATGGACTGACCGAGAAGCGCGAGTTCGACGCCGCGCTCGCCGACCTCAACGAGGCGATCAAGCTCGATCCGGCATTTGCCTGCGCCTACACCAACCGTGGCCGTGTCTACGCCTTCAAGAATGATCTCGATCATGCCATCGCCGACTACGGCGAGGCGATCCGGATCGATCCGGGTTTTGCCATGGCCTACAACAATCGCGGCGATGCCTGGCTCAACAAGGGTGATCTCGACCGCGCGCTGGCCGATCTCGATCTCGCGATCAAATACAACCCGCAGCTCTCCACGGCCTATGGCAATCGCGGCTTCGTCTACTACCGCAAGCACGACGCGGCGCATGCGATCGCCGACTACAGCGCCGAGATCAAGCTCGATCCCAACGTGCTTGCTTACATCAATCGCGGCAATGTCTACCGCGATGCCGAGCAGCTCGATCGTGCCGCCGCCGACTACGGCGAGGCCACGAAGCTTGCACCGACCGATGCGCGCGGCTGGCGCAACCGTGGCCTGATGCGGCTGTTTCAGGGCGACAACAAGGGCGGGATCGCCGACTACGACAAAGCGCTGCAATACGATCCCGCCGACGTCTATTCCTGGAACAACCGCGGCCAGGCCAAGCTGCGGCTCGGCGACAAGAAAGGCGCGGCGGCCGATCTCCGCAAGGCGCTGGAGTTGCAGCCCGATCTGAAGACCGCCAGGGAAGCGCTGGCGCGGCTCGACGGGGCACGGTGATGCACGGCTCCGGCGGCCAACAATCCTGCCGCATCGCACACACGCCGATCGGGCCTTGCGGGCCGATGCAATTCGATTAGGCTTGAGCGAGACATACGCCCGTGATGCGGCCCGATGGTCGTCTGGTACGGAGTGGTGAGGCCGGCCGCTGACGTATGCCCCTTGTCGCAAGGAGGTTCGTCATGTCGGACAATCGTTTCTTCGGCACACACCGCCCCTGGGAGGACTGGCTCGGCATGCTGCTTGGCGTGCTGATCATGGTCTCGCCCTGGTTTCCGCTGCAGGTCAGCGACGTCGTCGATGTCGAGCGCAGCCACCTCGTCCTCAACAGCTTCGTGGTCGGGATGCTGGTGCTGGGCCTTGCCCAGCTCGAATATGTCGCGCTGCATCGCTGGGAGGAGGTGGCGAGCATCCTGCTCGGCCTCTGGCTGATGGCGTCGCCGAGTATCTTCGGCTATTCGGAAGACCAGACGCTGCAGCTCTGGCACATCCTGCTCGGCGCGCTGGTCGCGCTGATCGGCGCACTACAGCTCTGGCAGGACTGGAACCTGACCGAGCAGGACCTGGCCAAGTATCCGCAGTAGCGGTTGGAGCTGGACAGATCGGGTTAGCCGCCGCCGGCGCGGTATCATCGCGCCGCGCCTGGCGGGCCTTGCCGAGGCGCGCTGCTTGGCGATAAACCGGGTGGTACCAACCCCTTGCGGCGCTTGAAGACGCCCGGTTCTGACCAAGGAAACACCCGATGACCGTCCTGACCATGCCCTGTCTGTTGTGCGTATCGGCGGGGCTGCAATGAGCGGGACGGCTGCTGCCGCGCCGCGCGGCGGGATCGCGCGGGTGTCGCGCCGGGTGATGAACCTCGCCTACATCCTGACCCAGAACGCCCGGCGTCACGGCGATCGTCCCGGTTTCATCTGGAACGAGAAGGCCTGGTCCTGGCGCCATATCGACCAGAACGTCTCGGCACTGGCGGCGGCGCTGGCTGCGCGTGGTATCGGCAAGGGCGACCGCATCCTGGTGCATTCCAAGAACTGCGACGAGATGTTCTGGTCGATGTTCGCAGCGTTCCGGCTCGGCGCGGTCTGGGTACCGACAAATTTCCGCCTGATGCCGGACGAGGTCGCCTATCTGGCGACCGCCTCCGGCGCCAAGGCGTTTCTGTGCCATGCCGATTTCCCCGAGCACGCCAGGGCAGCCGCCAATCCGGCGCTCGAATTCGTCTGGCGGATCGGTGAGCAAAACAGCTTGGGCGAGCAACGCACGTTCGGCGAGGCGACCGTCGGTGACGTCATCGCCAGGCACGCCGGCGCCTCAATCGAGAACGTTGCCGTCGAGTACGACGATCCCTGCTGGTTCTTCTTCACCTCCGGCACCACGGGCCGCTCCAAGGCCGCGGTGCTGACCCATGGCCAGATGGCGTTCGTGATCACCAACCATCTCGCCGACCTGATGCCCGGCACCACCGAGGACGACGCCTCGCTCGTGGTGGCGCCGCTGTCGCATGGCGCCGGCGTGCATCAACTGGTGCAGAGCGCGCGCGGCGTGCCGACCATCCTGCTGCCGTCGGAGAAATTCGACATCGCGGAGGCGTTCCGGCTGATCGCCAAGCATCGCGTCAGCAACATGTTCACGGTGCCGACCATCCTGAAGATGATGGTCGAGCATCCCGCGGCCGACCAACACGACCATTCCTCGCTGCGCTACATCATCTATGCCGGCGCGCCGATGTATCGCGAGGACCAGAAGGCCGCGCTAAACAAGCTCGGCGGCGTGCTGGTGCAGTATTTCGGCCTCGGCGAGGTCACCGGCAACATCACCGTGCTGCCGCCCGGCCTGCATGATCCCGAGGACGGCCCGCATGCGCGGATCGGCACCTGCGGCTTCGAGCGCACCGGCATGCAGGTCTCGATCCAGGGCGACGACGGCCGTGAGCTGAAGCCGCATGAGACCGGCGAGATCTGCGTGATCGGGCCCGGCGTGTTCGCGGGCTATTACGATAATCCGGATGCCAATGCGAAGGCGTTCCGCGACGGCTGGTTCCGCACCGGCGACCTCGGCCACATGGACGAGGAGGGCTTTGTCTACATCACCGGCCGTGCCTCCGACATGTACATCTCCGGCGGCTCCAACATCTATCCGCGCGAGATCGAGGAGAAGCTGTTGACCCATCCCGCGGTCGGCGAGGTCGCGGTGCTCGGCGTGCCCGATCCGTTCTGGGGCGAGGTCGGCATCGCGGTCTGCGTCGCGCGCGAGGGCACCGAGGCGGTCGCCGAGGCGGAGCTTGCCGCCTATCTCGCGCCGAAGGTGCCGCGCTACAAGATGCCGAAGCGCTTCTTCTTCTGGGAGGCGCTGCCGAAATCCGGCTATGGCAAGGTGCCGAAGCGGCTGATCCGCGACGAGCTCGAGGCACGCGGGCTGCTCGAGGTGATCGCCAAATCGCCGGGCGCGTAGAGCGATGCGCAGCATAGCCCAGCCCGGCGCTCCCATTCCCGAGCGCATCCAATGGGTCGCCGCGCGCGGCCGCGCCTTTTCGTTCGTGCTCGAGGCCGGCATCCCCTTGCTCGAAGCGGTGCGCCGCGGCTTTGCGGCGGAAGGCTTTTCCGGCGGCGTGCTGAGCGCGACGCGTGGGGCGCTCGGGCCGTTCGCCTATGTGATGCCGGCGCTGTCCAGGGACGGCGTCAACGCGGCGTTCTACAGCGACACGTTTCGCCCTGACGGCTTGACGCGGCTCAAGCTCGCGGCGCTGACCTTCGGTGAACGCGACGGCGCGCCGTTCTTTCATTGCCACGGATTGTGGACCGAGGCCGACGGCCGCTTCAACGGCGGACACATGCTCCCCGACGAGACCATCGTCGCCGAGCCGTTCGAGGTCAGCGCGTTCGGGATCGACGGTGCGACCTTCCTGGCCGAGCCCGACAGCGAGACCAATTTCAAGCTGTTCGGTCCGGTCGCCCGCGCGCCCGCTGGTGCGAAGACCACCAGCCATGCCTTCGCGTTGCGGCTGCGCCCGAACCAGGATTTCGCCTGCGCCCTGGAAGGCTTCTGCCGCCACCACGGTATCCTGCGCGCGCGGCTGCATGGCGGGGTCGGTTCGACCATCGGCGCGGTCTTCAGCGACGGCCACAACGTGGTGCCGTTCGCGACCGAACTCGCGGTGACTGCCGGGCAGATCGCGGCCGACGAAGACGGCCTGCTGCACGCCGAGCTCGACATCGCGCTGGTCGACTATCTCGGCGGCATCGCCGAGGGCCGGCTGGTGCGCGGCGACAATCCGGTGCTGATGACGATGGAGCTCGTGCTCGAAGTGCTGGAGGAGGCAGAGCGGCCGTAGCGTGTCGCCTCGATTGCGGCATTTGCTGGAGCCGATATCGCGCCGCGTCCTCCGCTGTCGTCCCGGCGAAGGCCGGGACCCAATACCCCAAATGGTGGTGGTTGCGCGACGCTGGGGCACCAGCTGTTTTCGACATCTCGCCCCTGTGGTTATGGGTCCCGGCCTTCGCCGGGACGACACTGAGGGTGTGGCGTCGCTTGTGAGACACAGGTCCGCATTCTCGCGACGTGGCGGCAGGGGATATCACCGCCGTTTGCGAACATGGATGTTGATGTCGAGGTCGATCGTGCTCACGCAGGTCTGTTCGGAGCGATGCGAGCCACCCTCGTGCCAGCGGCCCTCGCGCAGACTGATGTCGCTGACATGAGCGAGCCGCAGGCAGCGCCATTGCGGCAGTTTGCCGGAGCTCGCGCCGGCGAACTGCCAGGCCAGCACGACCTCTTCACCGCTCTTGTTGTGGCCGATGATGTGCGGGCACAGCTCGCGCGGCCGGCCGTCATAGGTGCAGGCGACCTGTTGCTCGGTGAGGATTGCCTCGCGGAGGAGGACGTAGGCCTTGCTGGGCACTGGGACATCGAACCATCTAGGATTGCCGAGGGCTCCTATCATAAACTGGGCGCCCCGCCGTTGTTTCCCCGGATCCGTGCACATGGCCAGACGAAACCGCCCGATCAACATGCCCGCGCCGTATCTGAAGCGCGTCTGGCTCGATCCCGAGCGCATTCCCGATCGTGATGCCTATCCGTTCGTGCTGCCGCTGCTGCGTGACGAATTCGAGCTCGGCTTCGACAAGGCGATCACCATCATCGTCGGCGAGAACGGCACCGGCAAGTCGACGCTGCTGGAGGGCATCGCCGTGATGGCCGGCTATGACGATGCCGGCGGCGGCAAGGGGTATCGCGCGGTCGACCATGGCCGTGCGCTGGAGAAAATGGGCGGCTCGCTTGCGTCGGCGCTGCGCGCGAGCTGGCTGCCAAAGATCACCAACGGCTGGTTCTTCCGCGCCGAGAGCTTCTTCTCGGTCGCGAGGTATCTGGACGAAGCAGCGCGGGACGCCGGCGGGCCGCCGCCGGACTTCCTGTCGCATTCGCACGGGGAGGGCTTCCTGCGCTTCTTCGAGGAGCGCTGCCAGCGGCAGGGCATCTTCATCTTCGACGAGCCGGAATCCGCGCTGTCGCCCTCGCGGCAGATCGAATTCCTCAAGCTGTTGCACCGGATGAACGGCACCGGCCACTGCCAGGTGATCATGGCCACGCATTCGCCGGTCCTGATGGCCTATCCGGACGCGACACTGCTGCGGCTGGCGAAGTATGGCCTCGAACCGGTGAGCCTGAAGGACACGGATCACTTCAAGGTCATGCGGGAGTTCTGCGACGACCCGAAGG
This sequence comes from Bradyrhizobium sp. UFLA03-84, assembly GCF_002289535.1. Classification (NCBI taxonomy): domain Bacteria; kingdom Pseudomonadati; phylum Pseudomonadota; class Alphaproteobacteria; order Hyphomicrobiales; family Nitrobacteraceae; genus Bradyrhizobium; species Bradyrhizobium sp. UFLA03-84. The sequence continues at coordinate 1,241,616 of NZ_NSJY01000014.1, forward strand.
GGTTCGTCGAGGCGGCGATCGAGGAGTAAGGCGGAGAGGCTTGTCCCACGGCGAAGTTCAGACTTCGCTCTGGTGCAAGAAGCCGCTTTCCATATGGTCCAGAATACCGAAACAAGCTTCGGCACGCGCCTGGCGTGATGACCGGAAAATGGGGAGACAAGGATGAGGCGGACGATCACAAGGGCTGGCGTCGTGGTGGCGGCGATGGCCGTGTTGGGGGCCGCGTGGGCGCATGGGCCGACCCGCCAGAAGGTGCGGGAATCCATCGAGATCGACGCGCCGCAGGCGAAGGTATGGGCGGTGATCGGCAATTTCCAGGACATGAGCTGGCTCGCCGGCGTCAGCAAGACCGAGGGCGAGAAGGGCAACGAGATCGGCGCGACGCGGCGGCTGACGTTGGCGCCCGGCATCACCATCGACGAGGAGCTCTACAAATACGAGCCCGAGATGATGAGCTATTCGTACCGGATCACGGCCGTCGACGTGAAGGTGCTGCCGGTCACCAATTATTCCTCGACGCTGTCGGTGTCGCCAGCGCCTGGCGGCAAGGCGAAGCTGGAATGGGCCGGCGCGTTCTACCGCGGCTTTCCGAACAACGACCCGCCGCCGGAGCTGAACGACGAGGCCGCGGTCAAGGCGGTGAGCGGGCTCTACAAGGGTGGCCTGGAAGCGCTGAAGAAGAAGATCGAGAGCGGAAGCTGAGCATGCGCGCGGTCGCGCTGCTGGCGCTGCTCGCCGGGCTCGGCGGTGCGCGCGCCGAAGAGGCCTTCGTCACCAACCAGCTCAGCGACGATCTCACGGTGGTCGATCTCGCGACCGCAAAGCCGCTCGCGACGATCGCGATCGGCGGCAAGCCCGCGGGCGTGGCCGTCAGCCATGACGGCTGCTTCGCCTATGTGACGAGCCCGGACGCCAAGGCGGTCACGGTGGTCGACGCGTCGGCGCGAAAGGTGGTCGGCCGGGTCGATGTCGGCGGCGGGCCGCTCGGCATCGCGGTCGCACCCGACGGCGCGACCGTCTATGTCGCCGACTGGTACGCGGCGGCGGTGCGGGTGATCGACGCGAAGGAGCAGCGGGTCGTCGCCAGCCTCGCAGTCGGCGCATCGCCGTCAGGGCTTGCGTTGACGCCGGACGGGCGGCTGCTGCTCTCGGCCGACCGCGACGACGACAGCGTCTCCATAACAGACACATCAACGCATGAGCGGCGGGGGATCGTGAAGGTCGGCACCCGTCCGTTCGGCATCACCGTCGATGCCGAGGGCAAGCGCGCCTACACCGCCAATGTCGGCTCCAACGACGTCTCGGTGATCGACATCGCGACCGCGCACGAAATCGGCCGTGTCCATGTCGGCCTGCGCCCCTATGCGGTGGCGCTGGCGCAGGGCCGCGGCTTCGTCACCGACCAGTATGACGGCAAGGTCAGCGTGTTCGATCTCGCGACCTTGCAGCCGGTGAAGCGGATCACTGTCGGCGACTACCCCGAGGGCATCGAGGCGACCGCCGACGGCAAGCACATCGTGGTCGCGAACTGGGAGAGCAACACGCTCAGCGTGATCGATGCCGCCGAGATGAAGGTCACGGGCGAAATCAAGGTCGGCGATGGCCCAAGGGCTTTCGGGGCGTTCCTGAGGAGGACGGAGTAGGGCAAAGCTACGCATCCCGAAAATATCGAAAACAACCCCATGCAAAGGAGCAGGTTGCCGCCGGCAGTCGGACAACAAGCGGCTTGACACGTCGGGCAAATCAGCGATACGTTTCTATTATTCCGAAATAACGCGAGCGCGCCCCGCCGGAAGGGCTTCGCGACAAGCGGGAGCGGTCAATCCGTCCGATCGACCAGCCCGGATATCGCTTCGCGCATCCGGGCGAGTTGCCAGCCGCCTCCCGATATCGAGACTCACTGCTTGGTTTGCAGATAGGCGATGACGTCGGCGCGGTCGCGGGCGTCGCCGAGCCCCTTGAAGAACATCTTCACGCCGTGGACGTCGCCGCGGGGGTCGGCGAGATAGGAATCCAGCGCCGTCACGTCCCAAGGCGTCTTGTTGCCGCGCATCGCGTCTGAATAGTCAAACCCCTGGACCGACGCCGGCTGGCGGCCGACGACGTGCCACAGGCTCGGGCCGACCTTGTTCACGCCGACGTCGATCGAATGGCAGTTCTGGCAAATGCGCTGGAAGATGGCCTGGCCCGCGATCGGGTCACCATCGAGCGCCCAGGCGGGTGCAGCCGATGTCGCGAGCAGGGCGGTGGCGAGGGTCATGCTGCCGACGGCGCAGGCCACGGCGAATTTCGTCCCCATGATGAATTTCTCCGGAAACAGTTTGGATTGCAATTGGTGGGATGTCGGGTGGCGGGATGTCGGGTCGATCCAACTTCCCGGTTTGAGCATTGATCTTCGCGCGAACGCGTTCCGCGTTTGTCGCGCGGGAGAACCGATTTCGACTTTTCCGGTTCTCTCTAATGCCGCTCGGCTTCAGCCTCCTTCTCGAGCTCCATGATATGGGCGCGCAGCACATCGAACCGCGCCTCGGTCGCATCGCTGAACAACGGGTCCTTGTGCGGTGAGAGGGTGGCTCCGATGTCGGCCCAATCCTGCGGCGTCAATGCCTTGACCGCGGCGGGGAAGAAATCGCGGTCTTCCATCATGATGTGCCGCCGCTCGTGCGCCAGGAAATCGCGGATGACCGCGTCGACGTTCTCGCGCGGAATCTCGCCGCCCGCGCGCACATTGGCCACCGCATGGGCGACGCGGTGCAGGCGATCGGAGCCCTTCTGATGCTCGCGCGCGAGATCGCCCATTTTCGCCGCGGCCGCGGGATCGCGAAGCCTGAGCTTGGCGAAGATCAGATCTTCCTGGCGATGATGGTAGAGCTCGGTGTAGACCTCGAAATAGGCGATGATGCTGCCGATCACTTCGTAGTCCGGCCGGCCGGCGTGATCGAAAATATCCAGCTCATGCTCGAGAACGTTGAGCAGTCGCTCGATGTTGCGGTGTTCCCGGGACAGAATGTCGATGATCATGGCGCTGATCCAGGCAGGAGACTAGATTAATCAATAGACGAAAAGACCGTCGCGAACTTTGCGCTGGATCAAGGCGCAGCCCGAATCTGCTCGATGGTTCACGCAAAGCACTGCCTGAATGCGCCCGAGCCGGTCACCGCGGTGGGGTTTGCCGGTTGGCTCAACAGGCCGAGGGGCGTATGATCCGCGGCAAATACGAGGAAAACAGGGAGGATGCCATGCATCATACCTTGGTGCCCAGTGACCGGGTCGAGCATGTCTGCGTCTTCGGGCGCGACGGTTCAAAACTCGGTTCGATCGAGCGGCTGATGCTCGACAAGGTGAGCGGAACGGTGGCCTACGCCATCATCAAGACCGGCGGCGTGCTGAGCAGCCACCACCACTATCCCGTCAGATGGACCGCACTGCACTTCGATCCGGCGCGGCAGGCGTTCGAGGCCGAGGTGACGCTGGAGGATCTGCGCGCAGGGCCGTCCGAATTCGACGGCGACGAATTCGACTGGGGCGACCGCTCGCAGTCGTATACGCACCCGAACTATTGGGCGGTGTAGCGCGGAGGCGAGGGCGGTGTTGTAGCCCGCATGAGCGAAGCGACATGCGGGAGCAGTGAAGCTGTCCGGCCGATAGACCCGCATATCGCTTCGCTCATGCGGGCTACCTACTGAGTCAAAGTCAGGCACATGACCCAATACAAACCCGTCGGCTGGCCTTCCGTCATCCCGAGAATTGTCACGCGTGACCTCATCGGGCTCGCTGGATTCCTGCGAGATGTTTTCGGTGCCGAAGGCGAAGTCCGGTCCGGCGCGCCAACAGAAGTCCGCATCGGAGACTCGATCATCCTGATCAGCGACGGCGGAAGCGTGCGTGACGCCATGCCGGCCTTCCTCTACGTCTATGTTGAGAACACGGACGAGACCTATCGGCGTGCGATCGCTGCAGGCGCTGAATCGATCGAAACTCCTGCGGATACGCCCTATGGCGACAGACGCGCGATGGTCCGGGATGCCTGGGCAAACATCTGGCAAATCGCCACCTACCGGGGCACGTGAAGGAGCGATCGTTGTCGCCCGTAAAAGCCAACGGGTTGGGCGAACGCGCGCCCGATGGCGTGCTTCGCGACATGCGGGACCAGTCGGCGTGTCCGGCTGATAAACCCCGCATATCGCTTCGCTCATGCGGGCTAGTTGCTATTTGTCGCAATTGATCCCTGGAACGGCCCCAAGCCCTCCGGGGAAGAAGGACCCTCCGCACTTTACACCTGCCCCCGGCCGAGCGCGGTCCAACGCATTTTTACCGCTCATTGGCACGACCAGGAGATCTAATACGCCGTCACGTCCGTTGACCTTAAGTGTGAGTCGACTCAAGGACCACACTCCGCTTTTTTGGAGTGCCTCGAGAAAAACACGCCCATTGGCCTTTGGTCCCGTCGCTGAGAAGCTGAGAATAGCGCGACCCTCTGCACTAGGGATCGAGATTGAACCGACAGGGAAGCCGGTGGATATCGGTTGGCCGAGGATATCGACTGCTCTAGCGCTTAACCGTAGTTCGAATGCGCCCAGCTCGTAAGGTTTAGAATGCCCGAGGGAATAGAGGCTCCAGCCCAAGGCACTGCCGACTAGCACTATTGAGCCAATCCAGAGAACTGCGCCCCACCTTGCCCACGAACGTTGCACGCGCTTGAAATGCTCGACGCTATCCCATCGTTTGTTGCGCCACGCCCATTGGCTCCCTTTGAACCCGAGCATGAAGCTCATGACCACGCCCACAAAAGGAACGAACGTTAGGAATGCAATAAAGGTGTTATTTCCAACACCCCATATCCAAGAGAGCAAGAATGCGCCCCAATTCCAGCGGTCGATTTCTGGCGGGACCACTCTCGGATCGAGAGGTGGAACACGTGGTCCACTCATCTTCGCATCTCGTCTCAAAGCGACGCCCTAGGTGGCGCCAAACTATAGGAAGAGTAACCTTAGATTGAGCGTAATCAAGGATTGCCGCTCGTTGGCGGTCCATCGCATTTTGCTCCCCAGATGTCGCTTCGCTCATCCGGGCTACTTGCTTCGTTGGCTCTTCGGAATGACCGGCGTATACTATTTGCCAAACACAAGGAGCGGTGGCGTACGCCCATCATCAAGACCGGCGGCGTGCTGAGCACCCACCATGCGGGAGCGGCCAACGTGTCCCGCCGACAGTCCTGGATGTCGCTTCGCTTATCCCCTTATTGAATTTGAGCCTCGGTATCTGCCCCTCAGTAGTCTGTGGCAGATTTTGTGCGCCTCTCCGAAGATACATGACGCCGTCACTCGCGGCGCGAATGTCGGGCGTTTTCAGAACTTCACAGTGGAGTACGAGTCCGGGTAGGCCTTCGCATTTCAGAAATTGGTACTTGAAGTAAGTCCCAAGTGGGAAGAACTGTTCGAAGGCTTGGATGTGCCCGTTGGCGGCCTCCGCATCTGAAAATCCCGACCAGCGTTTTGCCGCGAATGCCCCGCTATTCAGCACCCCAATGAAGAGTTCGCCACCGTCCGCATTCGCAAAAGCTGAGAGAGATTTCGTCAGTTTTGCCGGAGAGACCTCTTTCGCCTTAAAGTCAAGGAAATGCCCTTCACCACGATCCAACAGATCAGCGAACTGTGCAGTTGAGATCGAAGTTATTTCAATTGCCACGACTACTCCGCCGCCTCGCTCGCTGAGCTCTTCCGCGGCTTGCTGTTCGCCTTCTTCAGCACCGGTGCCAAAAACTTGCCGGTATAGCTCCTCGGCGCCTTGACGATGTCCTCCGGCGGTCCCCAGGCGACGATCTCGCCGCCGCCGTCGCCGCCTTCGGGGCCGAGGTCGATCACCCAGTCGGCGGTCTTGATGACTTCGAGATTGTGCTCGATCACCACAACCGTGTTGCCCTGGGCGACCAGCTCATGCAGCACCTCGAGCAGCTTGGCGACGTCGTGGAAGTGCAGGCCGGTGGTCGGCTCGTCCAGGATGTACAGCGTGCGGCCGGTGGCGCGCTTGGATAGCTCCTTCGCCAGTTTGACGCGCTGGGCTTCGCCACCGGACAGCGTGGTGGCCTGCTGGCCGACATGGATGTAGTCGAGGCCGACCCGGTGCAGGGTCTGGAAGGTCTCGCGCACGCGCGGCACCGCCTTGAAGAACTCGGCGGCTTCCTCGACGGTCATGTCGAGCACGTCGGCGATGCTCTTGCCCTTGAACAGCACCTCCAGCGTCTCGCGGTTGTAGCGCTTGCCCTTGCAGGTGTCGCAGGTGACGTAGACGTCGGGCAGGAAGTGCATCTCGATCTTGATGACGCCGTCGCCCTGACAGGCCTCGCAGCGGCCGCCCTTGACGTTGAAGGAGAAGCGCCCGGGCTCGTAGCCGCGTGCCTTGGCTTCCGGCAGGCCGGCGAACCATTCGCGGATCGGCGTGAAGGCGCCGGTGTAGGTCGCCGGGTTGGAGCGCGGGGTGCGGCCGATCGGCGACTGGTCGATGTCGATGATCTTGTCGATGTGCTCGAGGCCCTCGATGCGGTCGTGCGGCGCGGCGCCTTCGCTGGCGTTGTTCAGCTTGCGCGCGATCGACTTGTAGAGTGTGTCGATCAGCAAGGTCGACTTGCCGCCGCCGGAGACGCCGGTGACGCAGGTGAACAAGCCGAGCGGGATCTCGGCCGAGACGTTCTTCAGATTGTTGCCGCGGGCGTTGATGACCTTGATGGTGCGCCGATGGTTCGGCGGCCGCCGGTCGGGCACGGGCACCGAAAGCTCGCCGGTGAGGTATTTGCCGGTCAGCGATTTCGGGTTGCGCATGATCTGGTCGGGCGTGCCTTCGGCGACGATGTGGCCGCCATGCATGCCGGCGCCGGGCCCGATGTCGAGCACATAGTCGGCAAGGCGGATGGCGTCCTCGTCATGCTCGACCACGACTACGGTGTTGCCGAGGTCGCGGAGACGCTTCAGCGTGTCGAGCAGGCGGGCATTGTCGCGCTGATGCAGGCCGATCGACGGCTCGTCCAGCACATAAAGCACGCCGGTCAGTCCGGAGCCGATCTGCGAGGCGAGGCGGATGCGCTGGCTCTCGCCGCCGGACAGCGTGCCCGAGGAGCGCGACAGCGTCAGATAGTTCAGGCCGACGTCGAGCAGGAAGGTCAGGCGCTCGCGGATCTCCTTGAGGATGCGCGCCGCGATCTCGTTCTGCTGCGCATTCAGCGCCTCCGGCACCGTCTCGAACCACTCGCCGGCGCGCTTCACCGAGAGCTCCGAGATCTCGCCGATATGCTTGCCGCCGATCTTGACGCACAGCGCCTCCGGCTTCAGCCGGTGGCCGTGGCAGCCTTCGCAGGGTACGTCGGAGAAATACTTGCCGAGCTCCTCGCGCGCCCACTCGCTCTCGGTCTCGCGGTAGCGGCGGTTGATGTTGGTGATGACGCCCTCGAACGGCTTCTTGGTGTCGTAGGAGCGGACGCCGTCCTCATAGGAGAACTTGATCTCGTCGTCGCCGGAGCCGTGCAGCAGCGCGTTCTGGACCTTCTTGGTCAGGTCCTTCCACTTGGTGTCGAGCGTGAACTTGTAGTGCTTGCCGAGCGCGGTCAGGGTCTGGATGTAATAGGGCGAGGACGACTTCGCCCAGGGAGCGATCGCGCCCTTGCGCAGGGTCAGCTCCTTGTCGGGGATGACCAGGTCCTCGTCGATATGCTGCTCGACGCCGAGGCCGCCGCAGGCCGGGCACGCGCCATAGGGATTGTTGAACGAGAACAGGCGCGGCTCGATCTCCGGGATCGTGAAGCCGGACACGGGGCAGGCGAACTTCTCCGAGAACAGGATGCGCTCGGGGCCGCTCTTGTCGTGGATCTTTGCCGTCTTCTTCTTGTCCTCGGTCGCGGCCGCGGCGGGCGCGTCCGCATACTCGATCACCGCGAGGCCCTCGGCGAGCTTCAGCGCGGTCTCGAAGCTTTCGGCGAGGCGCTGGGCGAGGTCGGGGCGCACCACGATGCGGTCGACCACGACGTCGATGTCGTGCGGGAATTTCTTGTCGAGGCTGGGGGCCTCCGACAGCTCATGGAAGGTGCCGTCGATCTTGACGCGCTGAAAGCCCTTCTTGAGGTATTCGGCGAGCTCCTTCTTGTACTCGCCCTTGCGGCCGCGCACGACCGGCGCCAGCAGATAGAGGCGGGTGCCTTCGGGCAGCGCCAGCACGCGGTCGACCATCTGCGAGACGATCTGGCTCTCGATCGGCAGGCCGGTCGCCGGCGAATAGGGCACGCCGACCCGCGCCCACAACAGGCGCATGTAGTCGTAGATCTCGGTGACGGTGCCGACGGTGGAGCGCGGATTCTTCGACGTCGTCTTCTGCTCGATCGAGATCGCCGGCGACAGCCCGTCGATCTGGTCGACGTCGGGCTTCTGCATCATCTCCAGAAATTGCCGCGCATAGGCCGACAGCGACTCGACGTAGCGGCGCTGGCCCTCGGCATAGATGGTGTCGAATGCGAGCGAGGACTTGCCGGAGCCGGACAGGCCGGTGAACACCACGAGCTTGTCGCGCGGAATCTCGACGTCGATGTTCTTCAGATTGTGTTCGCGCGCGCCGCGGATCGTGATGGCGCGCGATGAGGAGCCGGCGTTGTTTTGGCGCTTCGCCTTGAGCACTTCATCCATTGCGACGGTTCCGGGCGCATGCTTGGGCGCCTTTTGGGCGCGCATCGCCGGTGATGCCGGGAGCTTGCGCCGATGGGGTGTGAAGACTGGAACGTAGGAAGAACGGTCGACAATTTCCAGTGCTGAATGGCGTCCATCAACGGATAGTTTGCCTGATGGCAGCAGCCGTCAGCAGGGCAGGTTCCGGATTTCTGTTTTGACGCGTTTTCCTGACGCGAACCGGGATCCATCCGGCATCAAATCCGGGACAGGCTTCGCTCGAAAACGCTTTGACGCAAAAAGGCCGGCGCGAGGCCGGCCTTTCCGAGACTTTGTGGTCTGTCTTTCTCTTAGTACTTCGCGACGATCGGGCCGCCGAAGTGATAGTTCACGCCGAACTGGACGCTGTGCAGGTTGATGTCGGCCGACGGAACGCCGAAGTAGGTCTCGCCGCCGAGGCTGCGATACAGGTACTCGCCCTTGATCGACCACTGCGGCGCGATGAACGCCTCGATGCCGGCGCCGACGGTCCAGCCGGAGTGGAAGTTGCTCTGCGAGGCGCTCACGCCGCCCGCGCTGAGGGTGAGCTTGTTGTCGACCCAGGCGTAGCCGCCGGTGCCGTAGAACAGCACCTTGTCGACCGCGAAGCCGATGCGGCCGCGGGCGGTGCCGAGCGCGTCGATCTTGCTCGTCGCAGTGATGCCGAACGCTGAGGCGGAGGCGTTGACGTCAGCCCAGCCGCCGTCGGCCTCGATGCCGTACACGATGTTGCCGGCCTGCCAGTTGTAGCCGATGGTGCCGCCGGCGAAGCCGCCTTCCATCTTCGGATTGCCGGAATCTTCGCTGGCGTAGCCGCCGAAGCCGCCGATGTAGAAGCCGGTCCAGTTGTAGATCGCGACTGGCGGCGGAGCCTTCACGTAGGGCGCGCGTGCCGCCATATCAGCGGCCATGGCCGGTGCAAGAGCGCTCAGAGCAAACATGCCGGCCGAGGCCAGCAAAACATTCCTGATTTTCAAAGTCCCAGTCCCATTTTCTTGTTGTCCCTTCAAACATTGAAGGGAACGTCACAGCAGTGTCGTGCGACGCTCACGTGTTTCTACATAGAAATCTTGGAAGTTGTGTATCCGTGAAACCACAATGCACGGAAAACGGCCCATGCGAGCCGTGCGCTTGCCCGCAACGAAAGCGCCGACACACGGCCGGCTCCTGTGTTCGCTGCACAGGTGCGGCGCGCGGCCGCAGGTAGTTCAGTATCTCGCTGACACCACCGGGCTTGGCGAGTTGAAGTGGTAATTGATCCGCCGGCTGCACGCAGGCCGGCCCGGCAATTCAAACCCGACGAGGCAAACAAGGCGAGGCAAACAAGGCGAGGCAAACAAAAAGGCCGGCGCGAGGCCGGCCTTTGGTCTGGATCAAACCGGATCGCGCGATCAGTACCGCGCAACCACCGGGCCACCCCACTTGTAGTTCACGCGGACGGTGACGAGGTCGACGTCCTGGCGGTCGCGGATGCTGCTGAACAGCGCGCCGGCGGGGGTGGTGAGGTTGTAGGTCTTGTCCTGCATGAACAGGTGGTCGTACTCGACACCGGCGGTCCAGTTCGGCGCGAAGCCGACTTCGATGCCGGCGCCGATGGTGCCGCCCCAACGGGTGTCGCTGGCGCTGCCGGCGAGCACGCCGGTCGGCGTGAAGTAGGTGTTGAAGCGGTTGTCGGTCAGCGCCGCACCGCCCTTGGCGTAGAGCAGCACGTTGTTGATGGCGTAGCCGACCTGGCCGGTGAACAGGCCGAAGGCGTCGATCTTGCTCTGGTTGGTGAAGAGGCCAGGGAACACCAGGCTGCCGTTGCTGCCCTTCAGGTCAGCCCAGTCGCCCTGCGCTTCGAGGCCGAATACCCAGGCGCCGGCCTGCCAGCGATAGCCGATCTGGCCACCGGCGACGCCGCCGGTCGCGTCATGGCAACCATCCGATCCGATGAAGAGGCCGCCCGGGACCTGGTCCCAGCAATTGTGGCTCGAGCCCCAGCCGCCGTTGGCGCCGATGTAGAAGCCGCTCCAGTCATAGACGGCGGCGATCATCGGCGGCGCCTTGGTGTAGGGGCGCGCCGCGAGGTCGGCGGCAGCGGCAGGCGCGGCGAACGCAATCAGGGCAACCGTACCGAGCAAAAACTTCTTCATCATCAATCTCCCAGCTCCCCGATCGGCTTCCAACTTGTCCCGAAGCCGATCTCAGACGCGAGCGCCCGCGTCATGGGTGGTAGCTATACGCTGATTCAACCGGAAGCGCCGTCTCCCAAAAGCCACACTCGCGGAAGAAGTGGAGTTGAGGCAAGCGATTGATTTATCTTGTATTTTTAACGAGCGATCGAACCCGCGAGCGGCCGGGATCGAAATCGGCCGCCGTTCCATCACCATTCGCCGCTGCTACGGCAGGTTGTGGCGAACAAAACTGGAACATGATCGGCTGCGATGCTATATCTCGAATATCGTGGATAACCGCGCGAGGGCAAAGGCGGCGAGCCGGCACCGGCGTATAGGGTCATCCACGACGCCTGCGATGTAAGTGGCGAAGGTTGAGAGTGGCGGCCGATGTCCGGACGCCCGGTTTTTGAGTGGAGATGATGCGATGGCAGGAAGCGTGAACAAGGTGATCCTGGTGGGAAACCTCGGCAAGGATCCGGAAATCCGGCGGACGCAGGACGGCCGTCCGATCGCAAACCTGTCCATCGCCACCTCGGAGACCTGGCGCGACAAGGGCACCGGCGAGCGCAAGGAAAAGACCGAGTGGCACCGCGTCGTGATCTTCAACGAGGGCCTCTGCAAGGTCGCCGAGCAGTATCTGAAGAAGGGCGCCAAGGTGTACATCGAGGGTCAGCTGCAGACCCGCAAATGGACCGACCAGTCCGGCGTCGAGAAGTACTCGACCGAGGTCGTGCTGCAGGGCTTCAACTCCAACCTGACCATGCTCGACGGGCGGGGCGGTGGAGGCGGCAGCTTCTCCGATGACGGCGGCAGCGACTTCGGCTCGTCCGGTCCGGTCAGCTCGGCGCCGCGGCGCGCGGTGGCCGCCGGCGGCGGCAGCCGTAACAGCGACATGGACGACGATATCCCGTTCTGATCGAAGGTCGCTTGACCGAGCTCATGCTGTCGCTCCGTGAAGATTCATTTCCGGGGGCGGCGGTGTGATGCACGGTGGCATGATCCTGATGTGGATTATGAGGATAACTGCAGAGTTGGTTGTCCAGTATTCAATTTCTGGGGCCGGCTGACGCAAGTTCCCCTGACTTTGACACAGGCTGATGTAAATGATATTTACATTGGCCTGCGGCGGGTGATGACTGGCCGCGCGCTTCACCCGAGGGCCGCCACCATGAGCCTCGCGCCACTGCTCGACGCCGCGCCTGCGATCCCGCTCCACGCCTTCGCCGCGATGGCCGCCTTCGTGCTCGGCTCCATCCAACTCGCCGCACCCAAGGGCACGCTGCCGCACCGGACGCTGGGCTGGATCTGGGTGATCCTGATGCTGGTGGTCGCCGGGAGCTCGTTCTGGATCCATCAGATCCGCTTGGTCGGGCCGTGGAGCCCGATCCACCTGCTGTCAATCTTCTCGCTGGCCATGCTGGTGCTCGGCGTGACGGCTGCGCGGAGCCACAATGCCCGCAGCCACAAGTTCACGATGATCGGCATTTTCTTCGGCGCGCTGGTCATTGCCGGGCTGTTCACCTTGATGCCTGGGCGGATCATGCACGCCGTGATTTTCGGCCACTGATTGGGCGATTGAGGGCGTCGCGAGGCCGGTTCCATCCGGTCCTGGCCAGCCTGCGATCGCGGCGCGAAGCTGGCCCGCGGCAAGTCTGCAATGCGGCTGGTAAGTGCATGAAAAAACGAAGGGAAAAACGGCTTGCCGGGACCGCGCTGGGGTGGTTATCAGACCCCCGATGGGCTATATGATTCCCGAGTAAAACTGACCGGATTTCCCCTTTGTCCGATAACGAAGATGACAAGCCCGGCGAGCCGCCGGTGCCCTCTGACATTCGTCCCGTTTCCATTCTCGACGAGATGAAGAAGTCCTACCTCGATTACGCGATGAGCGTGATCGTGTCGCGTGCGCTGCCCGATGCGCGCGACGGGCTCAAGCCGGTGCACCGGCGCATCCTGTATTCGATGCATGAGCAGGGGCACACGCCGGACAAGAAATACGTCAAATCCGCCCGCGTCGTCGGTGACGTGATCGGTAAATACCATCCCCATGGCGACCAGTCGATTTACGACGCGATGGTCCGCATGGCGCAGGACTTCTCGCTGCGCGTGCCGCTGATCGACGGCCAGGGCAATTTCGGCTCGATCGATGGCGATCCGCCGGCGGCCTACCGATATACCGAAGCGCGGCTGACCAAGGCGGCGCTCGCCGTTCTGGCCGACATCGACATGGAAACCGTCGATTTCCAGCCGAACTACGACAATTCCGAGCAGGAGCCGTCGGTCCTGCCGGCCCGGTTCCCGAACCTCCTGGTCAACGGCGCCGGCGGCATCGCCGTCGGCATGGCGACCAATATCCCGCCGCACAATCTCGGCGAGGTCGTCGACGCCTGCGTGGCGCTGATCGACAACCCGGCGCTCTCGATCGACGAACTGATCGACATCATCCCGGGCCCGGATTTCCCGACCGGCGGCATCATCCTGGGCCGCCAGGGCATCCGCTCGGCCTATCATCTCGGCCGCGGCTCGATCGTGATGCGCGGCAAGGTGACGATCGACACCATCCGCAAGGATCGCGAAGCGATCATCATCACCGAGATTCCCTATCAGGTGAACAAGGCCACGATGGTCGAGCGCATCGCCGACCTCGTGAAGGAGAAGAAGATCGAGGGCATCGGCGATCTCCGTGACGAGTCCGACCGCGACGGCTATCGCGTCGTGATCGAGCTGAAGCGCGAGGCGGTGCCTGACGTCGTGCTGAACCAGCTCTACCGGTTCACGCCGCTGCAGACCAACTTCCCCGCCAACATGCTGGCGCTGGATTCCGGTCGTCCGCAGACGATGACGCTGAAGGATCTGCTCACCATCTTCGTCGCGTTCCGCGAACAGGTGGTGACCCGCCGGACCAAGTTCCTGCTCGGCAAGGCGCGCGACCGCGCCCATATCCTGGTCGGCCTTGCCATCGCGGTTGCCAATATCGACGAGATGATCCGGGTGATCCGGACCTCGCCCGATCCGAACACCGCGCGCGACACCCTGATGTCGCGCGACTGGCCGGCGCGGGACGTCGAGGCGATGATCACGCTGATCGACGATCCCCGGCACCGGATCAACGAGGACGGCACGCTGCGGCTGTCGATGGAGCAGGCGAGGGCCATCCTCGATCTGCGGCTGCAGCGCCTGACCGCGCTCGGGCGCGACGAGATTTCCGAAGAGCTCGACAAGCTCGCGGCCGAGATCGCCGACTATCTCGACATCCTGCGCTCGCGTGCGCGGGTGCAGGGCATCGTCAAGACCGAGCTCGCCGAGGTGAAGCAGCAGTTCGCGACACCGCGCAAGACCCAGATCATCGAGCAGGAAGGCGAGGTCGAGGACGAGGACCTGATCCAGCGCGAGGACATGGTCGTCACCGTGTCGCATGCCGGCTACGTCAAGCGCGTGCCGCTGTCGACCTACCGGGCGCAGCGCCGCGGCGGCAAGGGCCGCGCCGGCATGCAGACCCGCGACGAGGATTTCGTCTCCCGCCTGTTCGTCGCCTCCACGCACACGCCGGTGCTGTTCTTCTCCTCGCGCGGCCAGGTCTACAAGGAGAAAGTCTGGCGGCTGCCGATGGCGGCGCCCAACGCGCGCGGCAAGGCGCTGATCAACATCCTGCCGCTGGAGCAGGGCGAGCGCATCACCACGATCATGCCGCTGCCGGAGGACGAATCCTCCTGGGGCAATCTCGACGTGATGTTTGCGACGACAAGCGGCACCGTTCGCCGCAACAAGCTGTCCGACTTCGTCGATGTCCGCCGCTCCGGCATCATCGCGATGAAGCTCGGGGAGGGCGAGGCGATCGTCGACGTGCAGATCTGCACCGAACGCGACGACGTGCTGCTGACCGCCGCCGGCGGGCAGTGCATCCGCTTCCCGGTCCCCGATGTCCGCGTCTTCACGGGCCGCACCTCGATGGGCGTGCGCGGCATCGCGCTGGCCGAGGCCGACAGGCTGATCTCGCTGGCGATCCTGCGCCATGTCGAGACCACATCGGACGAGCGTTCGGCCTACCTGAAGATGCGCCGCGCGGTGGCCGGCGAGGCCACGACCGAAGAGCCGGTCGAGACCGAGGGCGAGGAGACGGCGAACGATGCGATCCAGCTGTCGCAGGAGCGCTATGCCGAGCTGTCGGCGGCCGAGCAGGTGGTGCTGACGGTTTCCGTCAACGGCTACGGCAAGCGGACCTCGTCCTACGAGTACCGAACCACCGGCCGTGGCGGCAAAGGCATCGTCGCGATGAGCGTCAACAACCGCAACGGCAATCTGGTGGCGTCGTTCCCGGTCGAGGACGCCGACCAGATCATGCTGGTTACCGACAAGGGCCAGCTGATCCGCTGCCCGGTGGCCGACATCCGCGTCGCCGGCCGCTCGACCCAGGGCGTCATCGTGTTCGACACCGCCGAGGACGAGCACGTCGTCTCGGTCGAGCACATTCCGGAAGAGGAAAACGGCGAGAACGGCAACGGCGGCTAGCGGACGCGCGGACCACCTCGGTTGGTGGTCCGCAGCTCTACAGCAACGGCTCATGGTTCTGTTCCGATGACCGTCGATGAACTGCGTTCGCATCTCCGACGTTTGATCGACACCTATGTGGCGGATCAAATCGTAAAGGTCCGTCTGCTTTCACTGGTGGCGAGGCATGATGTCCCGGCCAAAGGTATCTTGGCCGAACTGGAATCCGCACGGTCCGGAGCAATGAACCAGGTGGATGCAAAAATCGTCAAAGAGATCGCGTTCTATTTTTGCCGAGATATCTTGCTGAACCAATGCATGCCCGGAACGTCTTCGCGCGGGATGATGGTTTCGCTGCCAATGTAATAAGTCACGTCGTTGAGACTGTGAGCTCCGCGTCCGCCATGATGTAGCGGACGTACCGGTAGTCGCGGATGAACGTAATTTCGTCGCCGCGCCACTCGAGCCACATGAAGTAGCTCGGCTTGGTCTCCATGCCGTCCTCGAACACCGCAATAACTTCGCGGCCCTCCAGCCAGGCGGGTGCCAGCCGCACCCGGTCATGTTTCGCGTAGATGCTGAAGAACATCCCGACGTCCGTCCGTCCTGTCCGCACGGCGTGAGCCGATTGATTGAGTTTCACGTCATCCGCCAGCATCGCGCGCAACCCGTCCCAATCCTTCTGGTTGAACAGGGTGACATACCGCATGACCGCTGCGGAGGGCGATCTTGCGTCCGGCGGCCGGGGTGCGGCTGCATTGATCTCACGAAGGCGCGAACGCCCCCGCGCAAGATGCGCCTTCACGGCATCGACGCTGAGATCGAGCAGCGAGGCTATGTCGGCGAGGGGCTCATCGAGGACATCCTTCAGGATGATCACACTGCGTTGCAGAATTGGCAGCTCCGCAAAGCGCGATACCGCTGTCCGCACCGCTTCCTGATGCATCAACTGCTCCACAGGATCAGGGCTTGCTCCGTCGACAACGTCGTACGCCGCCTCGATCGGCTCGGCCGCGCGAATGACCTTGCTGCGCAAGACATCGAGGGCACGGTTATGAGCGATACGGAATAGCCACGCGCGAAGTTGGGGCAATTCGGTCATTGCTTCCAGGGCGACGAAGGCCTTGGCGAAGGTGTCCTGGACGACGTCCTCGCCCTCGATCACCGAGCCCACCAGACGCGAACAATAGCGGTGCAGCTCGGGCCGCAATTCCTCAGCGAGTGCGAGAAGCGCGACCCACCGATTGGTGCTCGAATGGTCTTCACCGCCGGTCAAGCTGCCGCTCCCTCCATCACGGTCACGCCGGCATCGCCGTTGAGTCCGAACACGATGCCGTCGGCGAATTGCTGCTCCTTCAAAATTGAAATCACCAGATCACCGAATTTCCGGGGCGGCATGGGGGCGCCGAAGCGCGCGACGAACTGTTCCGGCGTAATCCCCATCGAGCCCGCATAGGCACCGGCAGCGGCATCTCCGATCCCGGTCCCGAGGATCATCTGCCGTGGCACGATGGCCTGAAAGCGGATGCCGAGATTGAGCTCCTGCGAAATACCGTTGGCATACTTGGCCATGAACCATAGCATTCGCTTGGAACCGCCGTAACCGCCCGACATCTGCGATCCCGTGACAGCGGCGCCGCTCGATCCCACGAGAACCGTGCTGCCCGGCTTCATCGGGAGATTGAGGGCGGCCTGAAGCCAGAACAGGCCCGCCTTGACGTCCGTTTCCCAAACGGCGGAAAAATCCTCCCAGCTCAATTGATCCAGTCGGCCCATCGGCGGCGTGATGCCGGCGTTGAGCGCCAGAATATCCGGCTTGATGTCGGAGAGGATGCGATTGGCGGCGGCGCGATCGGTCACGTCCGCCGAGATCGTTGCTACGCCAAGCCGGTCGCGGACGGCCTTGAGCGAGTCCGTTCCGCGTGCAACGACCGTGACTTTCGCGCCTTCGGCAACAAGCGCTTCGACCAGGCCTAGGCCGAGACCGCGGCTCCCACCGGTGACGACTGCGACTTTTTTCTCGAGGCTCATCTGCTGGCTCCCATGTCCGTATGAAGCCAAGACGATCGAGACCACCGAAAAGAGTCAGAACTAATAGCACCAGAGCTCCAGCGTTTGAGCTGAAGTGGCGGATCGTGGGACGCGCGAAAGCCAGTTGTGGCCCAGGATGAGCGCGCCTCTTCTGGGTGACATGGCGCTTAGAATGTCAGCAGTAGGAAAGCGACGTGAAGGCCGGCCACAACAGCATCGCGGCGAGACCGAGTGTCACGTTCCGCCCTGGCCAGGCGTTGGTCCGGAGGCGGCAGCGCATGCGCCGCCGGCTCCAATGAACTGCTCACATGCGTCCGGTGCTAAATCTCGATCTCCGTGCCGAACTCCACGACCTGGCCGGTCGGCACGCCGAAGAAGGCTGCGGAGCGCTCGGCGTTGCGCTGCAGGAACGCGAACAGCGATTCCCGCCACACCCACATGCCCGGGACGTCCTCGCGCGGGATGATGGTCTCGCGGCCGATGTAATAGGTCACATCGGAGAGGTCGATGCCAGGGAGCTTGCCCTGCCGGCAGGTGAGCTGCAGCCCCTCATAGATCGTCGGGTACTGCATGAAGCCATAGTGCAGGATGATGCGGGTGATGCCTGGGCTGATCTCCATGACCTCGGCGCGGTCCTCGTCGGAGATGCGTGGCAGCTCCTCGATCTGCACGGTGACCAGCAGCACGCGCTCATGCAGCACGTGATTGTGCTTGACGAATTGAGTCAGCGCGAGCGGCACTCCCCTGGGGGCCGATGCCAGGAACACGGCGGTGCCGGGCAGGCGGGCGCTGCATTTGTTGACCGCGGTCTCGATCAGATCCTCTTCGGGCTGTCGCAGCTTGGCGCGTGCCTTCTCGACCAGCTTCACGCCGCCGCGCCAGGTCATCATCAGGAACGCCACCGCAGCGGCGAGTAGCAGCGGGAACCAGCCGCCTTCGAACAGTTTCTCGGTGTTTGCCGCAAAGAAGATCGCGTCGATGATGAAGAAGAAGCCGTTCACCGCGATCACGAGGATCGGCGAATAGCCCCATTGGATCGCGACCAGCGCGGCGAGCAGCGTGGTGATCGCCATCAGCAGCGACACCGCGATGCCGTAGGCGCCGGCGAGTGCGTCCGAGGTGCCGAAGGCGAGCACCGCGCCGAGCGTTCCCGCCGCGAGCAGCCAGTTCACCAGCGGCACGTAGATCTGTCCGATCGCATCGCTCGTGGTGTGCTGGATGTGCATCCGCGGCAGAAAGCCCAGCTGGATCGATTGCTGGGTCAGCGAGAACACGCCGGAGATGATGGCCTGCGAGGCGATCACGGTGGCGAGGGTCGCGAGCAGCACGAGCGGGTAATGCGCCCAGTCCGGGGCAAGCTGGAAGAACGGGTTGTCGATCGAGTTCGGGTCGTTGATCAGTTCGCCGGCCTGGCCGAAATAATTCAGCACCAGCGCGGGCAGGCAGATCGCGAACCAGGCCAGCCGGATCGGGAAGCGGCCGAAATGCCCCATGTCGGCATACATCGCCTCGCCGCCGGTAACGGCGAGGAATGCGGCGCCGAGAATGGCGAAGCTGACGTGGAAGTCCTGGTGGATCAGGAAATCGAACGCATAGAACGGGCTCAGCGCGACTAGCACGCCGGGCGCCTTGACGATGCCATGAATGCCGAGCGCCGCGAGTACGGCGAACCAGAACAGCATCACCGGCCCGAAGATCTTGCCGATGAAGCCCGTGCCCTGCTTCTGCATGAAGAACAGGCCGATGAGGATCACGACGGTGAGCGGCACCACCGCCGGCGTCAGTGAGGGCGCGTCAACCTTCAGACCTTCGATCGCCGACAGCACCGAAATTGCCGGCGTGATCGCGCCGTCGCCATAGAGCAGGGCGGCGCCGATCAGGCCGACCACCAGAAGATGGGAGCGCCAGGTGCCGGGCGCCGCATTGCGCGCCGAGAGCAGCGCCAGCAGCGCGACGATGCCGCCTTCGCCGCGGTTATCCGCGCGCAGGATCAGCATGGCGTATTTGACTGATATGATGAGGATCAGCGCCCACAGGATCAACGAGACCACGCCGAGCACTGCGCTCTGGGTGAGTGGACCCCCATGCGCGGCGGCCTTGGCAGCTTCCTTCAGCGCGTAGAGGGGGCTGGTGCCGATGTCGCCATAGACAACGCCCAGGGCACCCAATGTGACGGCAACCGGGATCGGACTGCTTGGAGGATGGCCGGAAGAAACGATGGCGGGTGTACTGGTCACGGCAATCCCCCGATGGCTAGCACCCGCCGGATCACCCGGTCGGGCGCGTTAGACGATAGTCTGCGACGGGACGTCGCAAATTACCATGGGATTTGCGTGACAGCCTGACCTTACGCGAGGCTGAACGATTTGTTGCTGCGCGCGGTCTCCGCGCGAACCGTTATCCGTCTCGCCTGGAAATTTGTTCTACGGGGTGCGGTCGGCAGTGACGAGACGGGCCTCGCGGACCACCGTCTTGTTGCCGGCGCTGCGCAGGCAGGAGGCCTCGAAGTTCGGCCAGGCCTGCTGCGAGCAGTCCTTGCCGACCGGGTGGATATCGAGACGGTCCGCCTTGGCCAGCGGCTGCGGGGTGGAGGCTTCGACCTGCGGCGCAAAGCCCGGCAGAACGGTCAGCGCGGCGGCAATGAACGCGGCAACGGCGATAGCGGAAAGTGCCTTGATCATGACGGTCCCCATATGAACGAGCCCCCCGGGCCCGTCGTTTCGTTGTCCAATGTCTACCGGCCGTGCGTTTCCTGGTGTCTTCGCCAGGGTCGAAAATGGTTTCGTCGCAGGCCGGCTTTGTTTCGTCCGCCAGCGGCCGACGAAACATTCACCCTCGTAGACGCTGGCATCCCAGGACTCGTTCACTGGGCGAGCCGGAATTTATTTCGCGCGGTCGAGGGAACCCGGGCGGCTTGCCGGGGCGAGCCGGGCGGGTTAGGAGGGACCATGTCCCGTATCGCGATCTATCCCGGCTCCTTCGATCCCGTCACCAACGGCCATCTGGACGTGGTGAGACAGGCCGTCTTCCTCTGCGACCGCCTCATCGTCGCCATCGGCGTTCATCCCGGCAAGAAGCCGCTGTTCTCCACCGAGGAACGGCTGGCCATGGTCCATGAGGTGTTCGGCCCCATCGCCCAGAAGGCGGGCTGCGCCTTCGAAAGCGCGACCTATGACAACCTCACGGTCGCGGCGGCGCGCGCGGCCAAGGCGACACTGATGATTCGCGGCCTGCGCGACGGCACCGATCTCGACTACGAGATGCAGCTGGCCGGCATGAACGAGGCCATGGCGCCCGAGGTGCATACCGTGTTCGTTCCGGCGTCGGTCGCGGTCCGCCCGATCACCGCCACACTGGTGCGCCAAATCGCCCAGATGGGCGGCGACTTCTCTGCATTCGTGCCGTCATCAGTCGCCGCTAGCCTGAAGGCCAAGTTCGCCGGCTGATCCCGGCGGCCTGCCACATCCCGAACGTTACAGAGATCCGGAGTTTCCATGATCCGCATTCTTGCATTCGTTGCCGCGCTGCTCTGCGTCGTGCCCGCGGTCGCGCAGCCGCTGCCCGCCAATCTCGACAAGGCCAATGCGATCGTGATCGACAGCACCAAGGGCCGCATCGTCATCAAGCTGCGCACCGACATCGCGCCGAAGCATGCCGAGCGCATCAAGCAGCTGGCGCGCGAGGGCTTCTACAACAACGTGCCGTTCCATCGCGTGATGGACGGCTTCATGGCGCAGACCGGCGACGGCCAGAACTTCAACGGCACCGGCGGCTCGAAATATCCGAACCTGAAGCAGGAATTCTCGCAGGTCCCGTTCAAGCGCGGCATCGTCGGCATGGCCCGGCGCGGCGACAGCGTCGACAGCGCCAATTCGCAGTTCTTCATCATGTTCGCCGACGGGCCGAGCCTGAACGGGCAATACACCGTAGTCGGCGAGGTGGTGTCGGGCATGGATGTGGTCGACAAGCTGAAGAAGGCGTCCGCGGGCTCCCCCGGCGGCGCCGTCACCGATCCCGACAAGATGGTGAAGGTGCAGGTCGCATCCGACATCAAGTGATCCGCGATGGCGGCGCGCAGCAAGCCACTCGCCTGGTTCGCCGCGCCGCTCGTGGCATGGCTCGCGCTGTCCGGAGCGGCGGCGGCCGAGCCGGAGCAACTCAATTCGATCAGGGACGTTGTACTTGCGATCCACCGCTGCTGGCGACCGCCGCCGCCGGACAAGGCAGGCCCGATCGACATTACCGTCATTGTCAGCTTCAACCGCGAGGGCGCGATCCTCGGACATCCCAGGATCAGCTATGAATCGCAGGAAGCGACCGACAACGACCGGATTGCGTACCGGGTCGCGGTGATGGAGGCGTTGCAACGCTGCACGCCGATGCCATTTTCCGAGAGCCTGGGCGGTGCAGTGGCTGGCCGCCCATTCGCGATCCCGTTCAGGAATAAGAAATATCCACCCCGAAGCCAGGAGAAGCGAGCATGGCTGCTACCGAAAATACTCTGATCCTCGAAACCACCCAGGGCCCGGTCACGATCGAGATGCGTCCGGATCTCGCACCCGGTCACGTCGCGCGGATCAAGGAGCTGGTGCGCGAGGGCTTCTACGACGGCATCGTGTTTCACCGCGTGATCGACGGCTTCATGGCGCAGACCGGCTGCCCGCAGGGCACCGGCATGGGCGGCTCCGGCAAGAAGCTGAAGGCCGAGTTCAACAAGGAGCCGCATGTCCGCGGCACCGCCTCGATGGCCCGCGCCGCCAACCCGGATTCCGGCGACAGCCAGTTCTTCATCTGCTTCGACGACGCCTCCTTCCTCAACGGCCAGTACACGGTCTGGGGCAAGGTCACCGAGGGCATGGAGAACGTCGACAAGATCAAGCGCGGCGAGCCGGTCAAGGATCCGGACAAGATCGTCAAGGCGCGCATGGCCGCCGACGCGGCGTAAGTCACTCGGCGTCATTCCGGGGCACGCGGAGCGTGAACCCTCAGGTGCGCAATTGCGCACCGAGAATCTCGCGCCGCAATCTCGAGGTTCCGGGTTCGATGCTGCGCATCGCCCCGGAACCTCGTGGCGGGTATGCCATGCGCACCGATCTCTTCGATTTCGACCTGCCGCCCGAGAGCATCGCGCTCCGGCCCGCGAGCCCGCGCGATGCCGCGCGGATGCTGGTGGTGCATCCGGACGGCGTGCTGCGCGACGCCACCATTGCCGACCTGCCGCACTGGCTGGAGCCGGGCGATCAGATCGTCGTCAACGACACCAAGGTGATCGCGGCACAGCTCAAGGGCCGCCGCATCGGCCGCGAGACCGAGCCCAAGATCGAGGCGACCTTGATCAAGCGGCTCGACGGCTCGCGCTGGCAGGCGCTGGTGAAGCCGGCGAAGAAGCTCGCGCCGGGCGACACCATCCGCTTCGGCAATGAGGGCAAGGTCTGCCTGCTCGGCAATCTCGATGCGGAGGTCGAGGCCAAGGGGCAGGAGGGCGAGGTGACGCTGTCATTCTCGTTCCATGGCCCGGTGCTCGACCAGGCCATCGCGGATGTCGGCGCCACGCCGCTGCCGCCCTACATCGCCTCCAAGCGCACGCCCGACGACCAGGACGTCAGCGACTACCAGACCATGTTCGCCGCCAATGAGGGCGCGGTGGCGGCGCCGACGGCGGGGCTGCATTTCACGCCGGCGCTGGAAGCCGCGCTGCGCGATCGCGGCGTCACGCTGCATCGGCTGACGCTGCATGTCGGGGCAGGGACGTTCCTGCCGGTGAAGGTGGACGAAACCTCCGAGCACAAGATGCATGCCGAGTGGGGCCGCATCACCGCCGAGACTGCAGCGGCCCTGAATGCCGCGCGCGCAAAGGGGGGCCGGATCGTCGCGATCGGCACCACGTCGCTGCGGCTGCTGGAGAGTGCGACGACACCGGACGGCAAGGTCCAGCCGTTCGACTCGGAAACCTCGATCTTCATCACGCCGGGCTATCGCTTCCGCGCGGTCGATATCCTGCTGACCAATTTCCACCTGCCGCGCTCGACGCTGTTCATGCTGGTCTCGGCCTTCTCAGGCCTCGAGACCATGCAGAACGCCTACGCGCATGCGATCAGGGACGGCTACCGGTTCTATTCGTACGGCGATGCGTGCCTGTTGTTTCGGGCGCGTGAGCCGCGCGGAGACTTAGACCTGTAGCGGCGCAGGGTGGGTAACGGCTTCGCCGAACCCACCCTCGAACCCGACAAGCCCCTCACGCCATCGCGCGTTCGGGCAATAGCTCCGCGATCTGCACCGCGTTCAGCGCAGCGCCCTTGAGCAACTGATCGGCGGCGACGAACATCGAGATCGAATGCCCGCTGGGATCGCTGAGATCCTTGCGGATGCGGCCGACCAGCACGTCGTCCTGGCCGGAAGCGTCGATCGGCATCGGGAAGTAGTTCTTGGCGCGGTCGTCGACGATCTTGACGCCCGGTGCCTGCGCCATGATGGCGCGGACCTGGTCCTCGGTGATCGGCCTCTCGCATTCGAAGGTGATCGCCTCGCAATGCGCGCGCAGCACCGGCACCCGCACGCAGGTGACGCCGATCGCGATCTTCTCGTCCTCGAAGATCTTGCGGGTCTCCTTGATGACCTTGGTCTCTTCGTCGTTGTAGCCGGTCTCCGGATCGACCGCCGTGTTGTGATTGAACAGGTTGAAGGCGTAGGGGTGCGGCATCACCTTCGGGGTGTAGACCTGCCCGTTGAGGTTGGCGCGGGTGGATTCGACGAGTTCCTCCATCGCGGCGGCTCCCGCGCCGCTCGCGGCCTGGTAGGTCGAGATGATCACGCGCTTGATGCGGTTCTTCTGGTGGATCGGCCACAGCGGCACCAGCGCGGTGATGGCGGCGCAGTTCGGGTTGGCGATGATGCCCTTGTGATCGCGGATGCGATTGGCGTTGATCTCGGGGATCACCAGCGGCACGTTCGGGTCCATCCGGAACGCCGAGGAATTGTCGACCACGACAGCGCCGGACTTCACTGCAAGAGGCGCGAACTTCTTCGAGATGCCGCTGCCGGCCGAGAACAGCGCGATGTCGACGCCCTCGAAGGCGCGCTCGGTCAGTTCCTCGATCACGACCGGCTTGCCGCGGAAGCCGATGGTCTTGCCGGCCGAACGGGCGCTCGCCAGCGCCTTCAGCTTGCCGACGCGGAAGCCGCGCTTGTCCATGGTGGCGATGAATTCGGCGCCGACTGCGCCGGTGACGCCGACAATCGCGACGATGGGATCGTTACTCACTTTGTCCTCCATTCGAGTCTCGGTTGAGCATGATCTGATCGGAAAACCGGTTCCCACTTTTCCGGATCATGCTGTTGTGCTGCAGGCAATAAAAAAGCCCCGGACCTTCATCAGGCGGGGCTTCGGGTAGAGATGATGCGGTTCGACCGACTACGCGCGCACGCCTCCCGAGGCCCCGGAGAGCTCAGTGGTTTTGGTGGTGCGTTTGGTCGCGGTGATCATGGTGGCGACTTATGCGGGACAGATCGGCGTCCGTCAACGGCTTTTGGGCGAAAATCTGGCAGGGAAAAACCTTGGCCGGAGAAAACCTGGCGAGAGAAAACCTGGCAGCGTAGCCGGTCTCAGCGCCTGCGCGCGCCCGGCGGCTCCAGGATCACCTCTTTCAGATCGCTGCCGGTGAGCACCACGATGACGAAATTGAGCTTGCCGCGGTCGCGCATCAGGCCGCCGCTGATCGCCTTGCCCGACGTGGTGTGTTCGGCAACCCGCACCGCATCGGCGAGGCGGTGGCGGAGCGCCCTCAGCACCATGAGGTTGCCGCGGTCTTCGGCGTCGAGCGACGTCAGCGGCGAGGCGGCCTCGCCACCCACCACTTCGCCGGTTGCGGCGTCGATGGCGTGCCGCCAGATCCGGTCCTGCTGCATGGTCTTGACCCGGTACACCGCGGGAAACGATGCGCCGTCGAAGCTGATGTCGGCGGTGATCGAGCCGGCGTGCAGCGCCTCGGCGATCGCCATCGCCTTGCGCAGCGAGATCTGGGCGGACTGGAAGCTGTCGAGCTCGCGCCGAACCGCGTGCATGTCGAACGCGCTGTCATTGTCGGGCGGAGTGAGAGCCGCGGCCGCCGAGCTCGTGACCGCATGGGCCGGCGACGCCAAGGGAAGGGCCAGCGCGACGGCTGCAAGCAGCCCCGTTCCGAATGCCCAACGCCGCAGTGCGTGTAGTCGTCCCGTCGTCATGGTCGCATCCGTCGCGTCGAACCGCCGCCCCAGGCAGAGAACTAGGCAGAGAAGATGCGGCCGACCCCCGTTAGTCAGAGGTCGGCCGCCGAACGTTCAGACGAAGCGATGGCGGCTGCTCCGTCGTGACGATCGAAGTCTACAAGGCGACACAAAACCGTTGGGGGCTGAACTAGGTCCCGCGTCTCTTTGCAACTAAACAATACGGTTTCGTTCTGTTTATTCAAGACTCATCACGGCAACGTGTAAGGCGATGAATCGATCCTGCGAAAGTGTCAGCGCGCCGGCCGGCGGCGCGCCTTGCTGGCCTCCCTGGCCGTGTCGTGCAGCCGGTCCCGCGGCCCGACTGCGCCGGCCAGGAACAGCCGGATCGAGACCTCCATCCGCGTCTCGGCCGCCTTCATGTCGATCGGGATCCCGAACGTCGCCATCCGGTGGGTGTGGCCGACCACCATGTTGAGGAAGGTCTCGGCCGCGATCGTGGTGTCCTCGAGATCGAGCACGCCCTTTTCGGCCAGATGGTCGAAGAAATCGGCGGTCGTGGACACGGCCTTCGACCAGCCCTCGTCGACGGCGAGCTTGGCGACCTCGGGGAAGTTGATCGCCTGTGCGGTCAGGATCCGGCTGAAGGCGATCGAGTCGGCGCTGCAATTGAGCACCAGCAGCTGTCGGCCGAGCTCGATCAGCCGTTCTTCGGCCGAGCCATCGCAGTTGCCGTCGCCCCGCGCTTCGGCCGCGGCGGCGGCGAGCGGGGCGAGCCAGCGCGCAATCTCGCGCCGGAGCACCGCCGTGAACAGGCCGCGCTTGTCGCCATATTGGCCATAGACAGTGGGCTTGCTGACGCGGGCGGCCTCGGCCACCGCATCGATCGACGTCGCATCGAAGCCGCGCTCGAGGAACAGGCGGGTGGCGACCTCGATCAGCCGCTGGTCGCGCTCGATCGCAGCGTCCCGGGTCGGCCGCCCGCCACGTGACTTGATCACGCCGCGTTTGGCCGCCTTGTTGGCCGCCTTGGCCCTGGTAGCCGTCAATCCCATTTGCCCATTCATCTCGTTGTGCGTCGGACGGGTCCGTCCGGTCTATAACCCGCGCAGTGCGGATTCGTCCATTCGGCGGTACCCGGGGCAGGCCGCTCAGGGCGGCGTCGCGGTCCAGGCGTGCCCGGCGGCGGCCTTGTCGTAGCCGTACTGGTAAAGCGCGCGCATATAGCCGGTGTCGAAGCCCTGGGTTTCCGCGGCCGGGTAGTCGCGCTCGATATAGGACAGATGGAAGCCGAGGCGGTTGCGCCGGGCGAAATCATAGGTGGACAGAATGACGGAGCGGGTCTGCGCCTGCGTGATCGCGGAAATGCTGCGCGAGGCGACGTCGATCGTCGAATTCGACACCAGCTGGAAATTGCCCTCGAGCTTCTTGTTGACGAGGATGTAGATATTCATGCGGCCATTGGCGGGCCAGGCACGCTCGCGGAACATCAGCGCGTCCGGCAGCGTCAGCACCGGTGCGGTCACGCCGCCGTCGACATGCATCTCCTGGAAGCGCCGGCCTTGGCCCTCGGCGTCGATCATGATCGGCGGAAACACCAGCGGGATGCTGGCGGAGGCCGCCATCACGTCGCGAAACAGCTGCAGCGCCTCGGGCGTGCCGACGGCTGCGATCCGTCCCATGTCCCAGATCACGGTGCGCTGGGTGTCGAGATCGGTGGTGACGATCAGCAGCTTTCGGCCCTTGGCGTTCTCGCGCGCCACCTCGCTCAGGATGTCGTCGCCGACGTAGCGCGCCACCAGCTCGCGCAGCCGCTTGTTGCCGAACAGGCCGGAGCCGAACAGCACCCGCATCAGGCTCGGATCGTCCAGCAGGCTTTCGGCGATGCCTGACGTGTAGACCTCCTTCAGCGTCTCGTCATAGCGCGAGCCGAGGAAGGCAAATGGTGCAATCAGGCCACCGGTGCTGACGCCGGAGACGACCGAGAAGCTCGGACGGTTGCCCGCTGCGGTCCAGCCGTTGAGCACACCTACGCCATAGGCGCCGTCGGCGCCGCCGCCGGAGAGGGCGAGATAGGTCTTGATCGGGGCGATGTTGTCCTTCTCGAGCCGGAATTTGGATGCCGGCTCGTCGGCATAGCGGCGCAGGCCGTCGAGATCGAGCACCCGCGAATTGACGGCGTCGGCAGCCGTGTAGGGCGTCCGCGGCAGCGAGCTGCAGGCCGCAAGGGTGAAGGCGAGCCCGCACAGCAGGGCCAGTTGCCGCATCGCATGAGCTGTTGCCGTCCGATGGCGGACGCGGTCAGGCCGGGCGCTGAAAAGGGAGAACATCTCGGTCTGGTTTGGCGCGGATTGGAGTCGCGGCGGGAAGGTTGGTCGCCATATTGTTGACATAAAACGATACGGTTTCGTTTTGTTTAACCGACGTTCTGTTCCTGGGCAAGCGCTGGTCGGGCCGTTCGCGTTCACGAAGTCGCGGGGAAGCCGTTATCGGACGGGTTGATCGGGCTTCGGCGACACGCAATAAGCAGCCGCATGAATCTTCCCAATCATTTCGAGCTGCTGGCAACCGACGGTGCCGCGCGCACCGGGCGCCTGACGACGCCGCATGGCCCCGTCCGGACACCCGCCTTCATGCCGGTCGGCACCGCCGGTGCGATGAAGGGCATGCATTGGCGCGAGGTGCGCGACGCCGGCGCGGATATCGTGCTCGGCAATACCTATCATTTGATGCTGCGGCCGGGCGCCGAGCGCATTGCCGGGCTTGGCGGCCTGCAGCGCTTCACCGGCTGGGGCGGCCCGATGCTGACGGATTCCGGCGGCTTCCAGGTGATGTCACTCTCGGAGCTGCGCAAGGTGACCGAGAAGGCCGTGACCTTCCGCTCGCATATCGACGGCGCCAAGGTCGAGCTGTCGCCGGAGCGCTCGATCGAGGTGCAGCGGCTGCTCGGCTCCGACATCGCGATGCAGATGGATGAATGCGTGCGGCTGCCGGCCGAGCGCGCCGACGTCGAGCGTGCGATGCAACTGTCGCTGCGCTGGGCCGAACGCTCCAAGCGCGCCTTCGAGAGCGCACCCGACGGCTACATGCTGTTCGGCATCGTGCAGGGCGGCGATGTCCCCGATCTCCGTCGCGCCAGCGCGAGCGGGCTGACGGACATCGGCTTTCACGGCTACGCGATCGGCGGGCTGGCCGTCGGCGAGCCGCAGGCGGTGATGCTGTCGATGATCGAAGAGACCGCGCCGGCGCTGCCTGTCGATCGGCCGCGCTATCTGATGGGCGTCGGCACGCCGGAGGACATCCTGGAGGCGGTGGCGCGCGGCATCGACATGTTCGACTGTGTGATGCCGACACGGAACGGACGCCACGGCATGGCGTTCACCCGGTTCGGGCAGATCAATTTGCGCAACGCCCGCCATATCGACGATCCGCGCCCGCTCGATGAAGAGAGCCCGTGGCCTGCGGCACGCGACTATTCGCGCGCCTATCTGCACCATCTGGTGCGTGCGGGCGAAACACTTGGGGCAATGCTGCTGTCCGAAATCAACGTCGCCTATTACCAGGAACTGATGCAGGGCATCCGCGATGCGGTGGCAAACGGTACGTTCGAGGATTTCAAAACGAAAACGCGCGCCGGTTGGGCGCGCGGTGACATCGCTCCGAGATGAGCTATGTGATCAGTTGCACACGATCGGGATCGGTTTCACCGAGTGCTTGGTCACGAACCCGTAACCGCAATTGTCGCAGGTCCAGAGATAGCTGATCAGATTGTCGAACAGGTAAGCGGACGCCTCCGCCGCGACCATTGAGTCAGCACACACCGGACACGTCGGCAAATCGCTACCGCGCGGATCGGGCCTGGACGCGACGGTCGACAGAACTTCAGCAAGTGCTGGCATGTGCGCCTCCCTTTGCGTTCTAAGCTGCACCTGACGAAAGTGTATATAGACCCATTTGTTTGACCTTGTCGCAACACAAATGCGTAGGTTTTACGTTATTTGTGCGGGTTCTGATTTTGCGATGCAACGAAGATGCAGCGAACGTGCGTCGCAGCGGTTTCTCACTTGCGCGGCATGACGCGCTGCTCCACATGAGAGAAGACCGCATATTTCCAGTACATCCCGCAACAAGGAGCCGCCTGATGGACGCGCCGTCGACAACGAGTGCAGTGCAACCCGGACGCGGCCGCGTCTTTGACTCGATCGTCGATGCGATCGGCTCGACGCCGATCGTGCGGCTGCGCAGACTGCCGCAGGCGAACGGTGTCAACGCGACGATCCTCGCCAAGCTGGAATACTTCAACCCGGCGGCCAGCGTGAAGGATCGCATCGGGGCGGCGATGATCGTGGCGATGGAGAAGGCCGGCATCATCAACGCCGATACCGTGCTGATCGAGCCGACCTCGGGCAACACCGGAATTGCGCTTGCCTATGTCGCGGCATCGCGCGGCTACCGGCTGAAGCTCGTGATGCCGGAATCGATGTCGATCGAGCGGCGGCGGATGCTCGCCTTCCTCGGCGCGGAGATCGTGCTGACGCCGGCGGCGCAGGGCATGAAGGGTTCGATCGCGACTGCCGAAGAGCTCGTGCGCACGACGCCCAACGCGGTGATGCCGCAACAGTTCAAGAACCTCGCCAATCCCGAAATCCATCGCCGCACCACCGCCGAGGAGATCTGGAACGACACCGGCGGCAACATCGATTATTTCGTCGCCGGCGTCGGCACCGGCGGCACCATCACCGGCGTCGGGCAGGTGCTGAAGCCGCGCAAGCCGTCGTTGCGCGTGGTCGCCGTGGAGCCGGAGGAGAGCCCGGTGCTGTCGGGCGGCCAGCACACGCCGCACAAGATCCAGGGCATCGGGGCTGGCTTCATCCCTGACATCCTCGACCGCTCCGTGATCGACGAGATCGTCAAGATCAACAGCGCGACTGCGATCGAGACCGCGCGCGCGCTGGCGCGCAACGAAGGTATCCCCGGCGGTATTTCGTCGGGTGCCGCGATCGCGGCCGCCTTGCAGATCGGCAAGCGGCCGGAAGCTGCGGGCAAGACCATCCTGGCGATTGTGCCGTCATTCTCGGAGCGCTATCTCTCGACAGTGCTGTTTGAAGGAATCTGAGACACAGGAATCCAGGATATGGCCGATCAGCCGAGGCGACCGCGAACCCTGAACGATGCCCGTAGCGAAGCCGAGGCGGCGTTCAAACGCGCCACCACCAAGGTGGCTGACGCGGTGCCAAAGACCGTGGCCGTCCCCGGTGTCCGGGAGCAGGTCACGCTGCGGATCGATCAGGACGTGCTGCAGTATTTCCAGGAGGGCGGCCCCGGCTGGCAGGACCGCATCAACGCGGCGTTGCGCAAGGCCGCCGGGAAGTAAGCCGCTTTGCGGCAGGGAGCCCGGGATGAACCCCGGGCTGCTTGCTATCACCGCGTAACGGCATTGCAGGTCGCGATACGCAGCGTCAGCTCGCGCGCGCTCGCCTTGTCGCGCCCGGCTTCAGGTTCAGCAGGTTGCCGGCCAGGATCATGGCCGCGCCGAGCACCGTATAGGCGTCGAGCTGCTCGGCATAGATCAGCCACCCGGCGATCGCGGTGAGCGGGACGCGGACGAAATCCATCGGGATCACGACGGTCGCGTCGGCGTGGAGCAGGGCGCGCGCCATGCAGTAGTGCGAGAACGTGCCGCAGAATGCGATCACGGCGAGCCAGCCCCAGGTGGAGAGCGGCGGCCAGGTCCAGACATAGAGCGCGGGCCCGATGCTGGCGAGCGACTGCACCACCAGCATCCAGAACATGATCGTCAGCGTCTGCTCGGTCCGCGTCAGCGACTTGACCACGGCGACCGAGATGCCGAAGCCGACCGCTGCGGCGAGCGCGATCAGCTGGCCCGGATTGATCGCACCGGTCGCCGGCCGGACGATGACGACCACGCCGATCACCCCCAGCACGATCGCGACGATCTTCCAGGATGTCATCCGCTCGCCGAGGAAGCTCGCCGCTAGGATCGCGGTCCAGATCGGCATCGTGAATTCGATCGCGACCACCTGGCCGATCGGGATCAAGGTCAGCGCATAGAACCAGCCGAGCTGCGCGCAGAAATGGATCAGATTGCGCGCGACGTGGACGTGGATGCGCTCGGTCTTCACGATCGCGAACCCGCCATTGAGGTGGATCAGCGGATACAGCATCACGAAACCGAGCACGCCGCGCACGGCCATCAACTGGAAGACGTTGACCTCGCGTGTCGCCTCGCGGCCGGCCACCGCCACGATCAGCATCAGCGCGAGCCAACCGGACATCCAGAGCGCTGCGCGGGTCTTTGAGGGTGTCCGATCCATGACGGGGGCAAGGTGCGACGGGACGCCCGGTATCAGCGAGCTGATACGAATTTGCAACGCGCAAATCTGCCGACGTGGTGATGCGTCGGACGCGCGATCGATGCTAAGCAGGACCGGAATAATCACATCAGGAGGATCTGCTCATGCGTGTCTTGCAACCGGCCGAATGGTCGAAACCCCGCGGCTTCGCGCACGGTGTCGCGTTCGACGCCCCGGGAAAATGGATCGTGCTGGCCGGGCAGACCGGTGGGGACGAGAAGGGCGAATACGCGCCCGAGATGGCCGCGCAGGTCGGCACCGCGCTGAAGCGCATCATCAAGCTGCTGAACGAAGCCGGAGCCGGTCCCGAGCACATCGTCCGCCTGACCTGGTACCTGACCAGCCGCAGCGAATACGAGGCCGCGGGCGCCGGCATTGGTGCCGCCTGGAGGGAGACACTCGGGCGCAATTTCCCGCCGTCCACGCTGCTCTATATCGACGGGCTGGTCGATCAGCGCGCCAAGGTCGAGATCGAGGTCACGGCGTTCGTGCCTGCCGCCTAGCGCCGTTGAGGCGTGAGCGATCGCCGCTATGCGGCCAACAAAAAGCCCTCGGGGATGACCCGAGGGCTTCTTCGTTGGCCTATCGATGGATTACTTGGTCAGTGTGATGTTGGCGCCGCGGAACTGGCTGTCGGCCCTGATCGTGACCGACTGCTTGTTGCCGGCGGTGCGCATCGCGATGTCGGCGTTGAAGCCGGGGGCGCTGGCAACGACCTGGAAGTTGCCGCCGCCGCCGCGACCGCGCAGGTCGCCGCTGACATTGCGGCTCGCCTCGCTCCAATTGCCGGTGAGCGCGCTGCCTTCAGCCTGCACGTCGGCCGCCAGGTTGAACTTGTAGGCGTCGCTAGCGCATGTGAGGTTCATGGTCATCCTGGGGCCGCCGACGTGATAGGTCGCACGGCAGCGAATGCGCTCGCTGGATCCGTCGTCCAGGGTGACCGAACCGGCGCCCGACCAGGTGCCCGCCATGCCGGCGAACGGGGCGGACTGCGCATGGCCAGCATTGCTAGCCAGTGCAGTCACGAAAAACGCGGCGGCTGCAAATGCGGGCCGCCGCGCGATGGCGAAGAAACGCGATACGCTGGTGATCTTACTGACGGGATGCTTCCCATCGGCCGCTGCACGGTACGCCAGCTGATGCCCCATTCCACTTCCCCGATCCGGAGTTGCCACTGAGTTGTCCGTTCGCATATGCACCATTGATCGAGACTCGCACAAGACCCCCACTGCCGACGGTGCCGGAGATCGCCGCGCCCTGCGCCGAGATCTTTCCTTCAGCAACCGTCACGGTCGAGCTCTGCGACGGTTCGCAGCTGCCGGTCTTGGTGACCACAGTGACGTTCCAAAGGCCGTCATAGGGCTGCTGAGCGGTAGCGGGAGCCACGGTGAGCGCAGCAGCCGCGGCGACCGAAGTGACCAAAATCAGGTCGCGAATGCGGATCGAACGCATGAATCAAATCCCTGTCATTTCGTGTGATGACGCGGCTTATCCTGTCACAATGTGTTCAAAATTTGCTGCGTCGCGGGAGTCCCCGAATGTTCCTGTGAACTCAAACACATCATGGTGAATTCAGTTCCGGGGCGGGAACGAAGAATCTGATCCCTGGCCCTCAGTTGTTGGTATTTTGACACCGTCGTCTGGATCAGTGTTTGTCGGGGCTCAGATTGGGCGCCTTGGTCGCAAACTGCTCATCCTGCGGCTTGGCCGGCAGTGCGCCGTTGACCTTGCCGTAGTCGATGACCTCGCCGAGCAGACGCAGGCCGAGCGGCGCGAGCGCGCGCTCCCACAGTTCGCGTGCGGTCTCGCCCTTCTTGACGAACACCCAGTCCTGCGCGGCGATGGCGCCGGCATCCATGCGGTCGGCGAGATGATAGATGCTGCCGCCGGCGATCGGATCGCCTTCCTTGATGGTCCATTCCACCGCTGCGATGCCGCGATGGCGGGGCAGCAGCGACGGGTGGTAGCCGATGCCGCCAAGCTTGGCCACGGCAAGCGCCTCCTTGCTGACGCGGGCGTGGCTGTGGGCAGTCACGATCAGGTCGGTTCCGGGCGCGATCTCGGCGGCTGTCACCAGTTTCGGATCGGCCTGGACCACGACTTCGATGCCGGCCGCCCTGGCCGCCGCCGCCAGCCGGTCCTCGCCGTCATGGACCACCACCCTGACCAGCGTGACGTGGTGCTCGCGCAGCATGTTCAGGGTCGTCACGCCGAAATGGCGGGAACCGACAAGGGTAATGCGCATGGGGATCACTTCCGTGGGGTTTACTCAGGGATTGCTCAGGCGGTTGCTATGCCGATAGCACACCACGGCCGCCTGTTTCGCTGTCCTGCCGCTTATCAACAGGACCGCCGGGTGGCAAATCTCAGGCCGCCGGCTGTTTGCTCGCCAGAACTTTGTCGATGCGCCGGCCGTCGAGATCGACGATCTCGAAGTCCCAGCCCTGCGCGGTGGTCTTCGCGCCGGTGTCGGGGATCGCTCCGAACGCGTGCAGCAGGAAACCGGCCGCGGTCTGGTAGGGGCGCGGCGAGGGCAGCGCGATGCCGAGCAGCTCGCTGAACTCGAGCGCCGGCATCCAGCCCGAGATCAGATAGGAGCCGTCGTCGCGCCTCACATAGGAGGGCTCGGCCGGGCCTTCCTCGGTATGGAAGGCGCCGACGATCGCCTCGAGGATGTCGGCGCTGGTGACGACGCCCTGGAAGGTGCCGTACTCGTCGTGCACGAGGCCGATATGCACCGCGGAGTCGCGCAGGATCGCGACCACGTCGCGGGCGTCGACGGTCTCCGGAATGATCGGCGCATCACGCGTCAGCGCGCGGATGTCGGGCGTCTGGCCGGCGAGGTAGACGTCGAGCACGTCCTTGGCCTGCACGATGCCGAGCGCATGATCGCGGTTGCCGTCGAACACGACGCAGCGCGAGTGATTGCTCTTTTGCAGCGTCGCCAGGATCTCCGGTGCGGGGGCGGCGAGGTCGATCAGGCTGACTTCGTGGCGCGGCGTCATCACGGCGCCGACCGGAAGATCGCCGAGCCGCATCACGCCGGCGATCATCTCCTTTTCGCCGGGCTCGAGCACGCCGGCGTTCTCGGCTTCCACCACCAGCGTCTTGATCTCGTCCTCGCTGACGCGGTCCTGCGCATCCTCGCGATGACCGAGGACCCACAGCAAGAGCTTGCCGGACCGGTCGAGCAGCCACACCAGCGGTAGCGACAGCCGCGCCATCATGGTCATCGCGGGGGCGACCCGCACGGCGATCTGCTCCGGGTCACGCAACGCGATCTGCTTCGGCACCAGCTCGCCGACGATCAGCGAGGCATAGGTGATCACGCCGACGACGATGCCGACGCCGGCAGCGTCGGCGACGTTTGCAGACAGCCCGAGCTCGAACAGCCATTGCGAGAGTCGCTGACCGAGCGTGGCACCGGAAAACGCGCCCGACAGCACGCCGATCAGCGTGATCCCGATCTGCACCGTAGAGAGGAATTTTCCGGGATCGGAGGCCAGCGCAAGCGCGCGGCGCGAACCGCTGACGCCGCGTTCGACCAGCGCCGCAAGGCGCGCCGGACGGGAGGAGACGATCGCGAGCTCCGACATCGACAACAGACCGTTGACGACGATCAAGACCGCCACGATCGCAAGTTCCAGATAAATCACGGGAGTTCCTAAGCTTTGGCGGCGTCGGCCGCGCTCCGACGCCCAATATAGGCATACCGGCGCGATTTTGCTGTGCCTCGTCGGGCGACCCCGCACAAGCAGAGGGTGCGTATGGCGCGCATGCAGCAGGAGATCGCGGCATTTTGGCACGCGGGCTGGTGACACGAGATGCGGCGGTGAATGCCGGCACGCTCCGGCCTTGGCGACGAAAGCGCCGCGACTTCTAGGCCAGGATCCGCAGCTCAGGCTTGGCGAATGTCTTGCCCGCTGCGGCCGGCTGACTCAGCATGTGCCTGGAAGCGGCCTGCAACTGCATGCGCAGATCGGCGTTGCATTGCTTCATCTGGTTGCGCAGCTCGCGGCGGGAGAAGGCGGTGAGCGTGGGGTCCGCAAGCTGCTGCCAGGCGTTGCGGAGCCATTCCTGCAGCTCACGGATGTTCTGGTCCAAAACCTTCTGATCCACGCCGGGCTGGGTCATGCAGCCAAATCCCACGAAGTGATCAGTTGCAAAGTAACGCTGATTCGCGTCGCTTCACCTAGCGCTATGTTGCTTCACGCGCGCGTATGGCGGGGAGATCGGATGCGGCAGGCGTGCCGGCGCCGGCATCAGTGCCAGTCGGTGCACAGCAATCCGGTGCAATCGCGTGCGAGGCGTCGGTCGGCTTCGCACGTCACGGCGACCGATCCGGCCGGCGAACCGGAGAGCAACGCCTCGCTTCCGCGGGTGATGGTCGCGGCGATTGGGAATTCGGAGGGCGGTGGAAGATCACCTGCCGCCCGCGAGCGGCCTAGCGAGGCTGGTTGCCTTCGGGCTTGCCTTCACGCGGAAGCTTGACCGGGACGTGTGGCGAAGTGCTCACCACGCGCGGGCTTCCGTCGGAATGGGTCTGACCGTTGAGCAATGTCTCGAGAACCAAAAAGAACTTTTCAGAAAGCATGGGCGTAGCCCTCGTCGTTCAATGTCCTTATGTCGCGGCGCTCCGCGGAAAATTCGATCAACTAAATGCGAGTCGCATCGGCATGGCGATGCTGCGGCGCAGTGCCTTCGATACGCAATCCGGAAGATTACCGGTGCCGGCGCCGTCACCCCATCGAGGCTTGCGCGAAGTAGTTGCCAAATTCTTAACGATTGCTGGCGCTGCACGTGATGGCACTCACCGTTCCTTCAAGGATGCACGTTAACGATAGGGGTATGGATCGTGACCAGGATATCGACGAGGGATTCGGATCGGCGCTTCGCCGCAACTACGGGCGACTGGCCTGGTGGATCGTGCGGCTCAATCGCGTGTTCGAGCCGTCGCGGATGGCTGATCCCCCGCGTACCGAGCTGCCGTCGCGCACCGCCGTTCCGCCACGGCGGCCCTTGCCGCCGCGCCCCGAATAAACCTCACCAGGATACCGGCGTCTCCTGTATCGGCCGCCCGGCCGTACTGCTATTCCTGCGCCATCCGCGGGCCCCACGGTCCGCCGTTTTTGGGGATGCGGCCGTGCGGCCGCGCTAGCTGCGAGGAACGAACGCAATGATTGAGACGGTTGGCATTATCGGCGCCGGGACCATGGGCAACGGCATCGCGCAGATCTGCGCGGCCGCAGGACTGAACGTGACCATGGTGGATATCTCGGACGCGGCAGTGCAACGCGGCCTGAAGACGGTCGGGAGCAGTCTCGATCGCCTGGTCTCCAAGGAGAAGATGACCGCCGCCGATCGCGACGCGACGCTAGCGCGGATCACCGCGACCACCGACAAGTCGAAGCTTGCCGCCTGCGATCTCGTGATCGAAGCCGCGACCGAGAACGAGGAGCTCAAGGTCAAGATCCTCAGGGATCTCTGCGCCGGGCTGAAGCCGAGTGCGCTGGTCGCGACCAACACCTCGTCGATCTCGATCACCCGCCTTGCGGCCTCGACCGATCGTCCCGACCGATTCATCGGAATGCACTTCTTCAATCCGGTCCCGGTGATGGCGCTGCTCGAACTGATCCGGGGCTTGCAGACCTCGGACGACACGGTCGCCAAGGCCGAAGCGTTCGCCAAGCGCGTCGGCAAGGTCGCGATCACCGCGAAGAACAGCCCGGGCTTTGCGGTCAACCGCATCCTGTGCCCGATGATCAACGAGGCGATCTTCGCGCTGCAGGAAGGCATTGCGACCGCGGAAGAGATCGATGCCGGCATGAAGCTCGGCTGCAACCATCCGATCGGACCGCTCGCGCTCGCCGACCTGATCGGGCTCGACACCATGCTGTCGGTGATGGAGGTGTTCTACACCGGCTTCAACGATCCGAAATATCGGCCGGCGCCGCTGCTGAAGGAGATGGTCGATGCCGGCCATCTCGGCCGCAAGACCGGGCAGGGCTTCTACAGCTACAGCAAGTGACGTCCGCGCGCGGCTGATCCCCGTAGTCATCCGGGATGGATCGCGCGCGCAAGCTCGCGTAACCACGACACCTGATCCGCCACGAGGCGGGGGACATCAGACACGAGGCCCGGTCTCCTAGGCACACCGGGCCTCGTGTTTTTTGTATGTCCCGATCCCATGCGGGGTGTGCCATTGGCGCCCGACGTGCGGCGTGACGCCCGGGTCACAGCTTCTTGAGGCCGTGCGCAGAAACCTCGCAGATCGTGCCGGCGTACCTACATCGAGGGCTGGGTGCCGATCGACGAAGGAAGCAGGATCATGCGCAAGACGAGTTGGGCGATTGTCGCGTTCGCGGCGCTCGGAACGAGCTGGATCGCCGGCTCCGTGCAGCCGGCGGCGGCCGACCCCTACGACTATCCCTGGTGCATCCAGGGCAGGGACGAGGGATATCCCGGCTATTGCGGCTACCAGACCTACGAGCAGTGCCAGGCGTCGGCGTCAGGCCGGGACGCCTATTGCGGCATCAATCCGCGCGTTGCGTTCAGCCAGCAGCGGATCGCGCCGCGGGCGACCCGGTAAAGCACGGTGCGCATGTCGGCCGGGCAGCCATCAGGCACGATGGTTGCATTGGCGATGGCTGGACAATTCCCCCTGCGTTGGAGAGCACATGGGCGAGATCATCAGGTTCATCTCGAAGTCTGAACTGGAGCGTGCGCGCCTGATCCGCGAGGCCCGGGCCAACTACGAGCGGATCTTTCCATCGGTCGATTCGGCCGATGCGCAGGGCGCCGCGGTAGAGGGCGACGGCAGCGAGGCGACGTCGAAGCCGTAGCAATCATTGCCCGGGGACAAGGCGGACGCCGCGATGTGGAAGCAGACCTGGCAGCGCTTGTGGCAGCGGTGGTGGCAGACGTGGACGATCGATAAGCCGGCCGCGCTCGGCGACTGGCTATGGCTGGTCCTGGTCGTCGAGCTCGCCGCCTTGCTGGATCGGCTGACCTTGCGGAAGCTGATCGCGTTGATCCCGGTCGTCATCCTGATCGTCGCCTATTTGCACCGGATTCCGCTTCCTCCCGAATTGATGCTGGTTGGCGATGCGCTGGCCTATATCGACATCTTCTCGATGATCTTCCTGATCGGCGTGTTCACGCGTCTCGCGACCGTCATGGCGGTCGTGAGGCAGGCCATCGCGTTCGTTCGCGACATCGCGGGGCGCTTGCCGAAGGCGCTGCACAGGCTCGACATGCGTCATCGCCGTGCGACCGACAGCGCGCGCCGCAGGCGGCTCACGCGCGCCGGGAATGACGATGATGACGGCGCCGTCGTCGCTGGCCTGGCCTGGGCCTAGGCGGTGCGGCGATGAGAAACGCGATTGCGCGGCCTAACGGGACCGGTGGTCCGCTTGATCGCCGTCACCGGCTACGAGCCGGGCAGGGCTGCTCGCGGACGAGGTGTCCTGGCTGCGCCGGTGCGAGCTCGACAGATCGGTCGGCCCCTGCCGGGAGCGATGAAACGCGAAGCCCATTTGGACACTCCAGATACCGAACAGCAGAGCGCCTGCCACGCAGGCTGCCACGAAGACCCAATCGCGTTTCTTCATCTGGTTCAACAAAGCCAACTCAGCGCTGCGCCGTCGCCATCCTCGAGAAGATGCCCCTGCACTCCGGTCGAGAGTTGCTGCGTCCGAAGCAAGACTCACGCATACTGAAGCGATCGGGTGCGCTTGTCGATCAGCCCGGTGCGGCGTCCGCGCCCGGTGCGCGTCCGCGTCCGGCGCGCATCCGCGCGGGTCACGGAGCGGTGATTATCAAATCATGCGTTCAGCAACATTCCGACCAGATAGTCCGGCGTTCGCAACAATCTTGCCAAACTTTCACTAGGCCGTTGGCGCAGTGAGTTCGAAACTGCAGAACGTAATCGGACGAATCGCAATGACTGAACTTGAGGAGCTTCGATACTTCGAGCACCAGTGCCTGGAAATGGCCAAGCAGTCGACGCTGCCGGATGCTCGACGTGCGCTCCAGATCCTGGCCCGCAACTACGCCACGGCGGCCGAAATGCTCGAACGGCGCGCGCAGTCCGCCAACACGGCGCTCGCCCAATTGTTTCGATGCCTGCGGCTGTGAGCCGCGACGGCCAAACCTAGGGACCGTCGAGATCCTGCTGCCTGACGAGATCCGTCATCAGGACGAGCAGCTCGCGGCCTAGTTGATCACTATCGATCTCTGACGGATTGGCCAGCAGCCCTTCCATCTTGCGCGTCCATACCGGGCCGGCAGTGGAGCCGGCATAGGCCATCGACCAATCGGGGAAGCGTCGCGGCGTAGACGGCCTGAAGGTCAGCAGGGTGATGTTCCGGTGCCTCGGATCGGATTCGATCGCGCCGAAAATCTCCTCGACGGCCGCTCGCTCGCCTTCAAGGACCTGGCAGAAATAACCTTCGCTGAAGAGCAGCGCGCCGGTCACGCCGAGCCTCGCATTCTTCGCGCGCGACTGCGCCAGGATGCTGCGAATGATCTCGCTCGCAGAACTATCGTGCACATTGCTGTTGCTGCGACTGACGTAGATCAAGGCATGCTCGGTCAGCGACATCTCAAATTGCCTCAGCGTGTCAAAAGGGAAGAAGTCCCGCGCTCGACACGCGGCAAAAATGAAAGGGGCCGCGTCACGTCACGGCCCCGACCGGCAAATCTGGAAACTGCGAGCTGGATGGAACCAGTCTCGGTTCCCGGCTGGTAGCGCGGTTCGCGACTGAAGTGGAATCCGGAGAAACACGGGACCGCAAACGGCTCTACCGGTCTTCTGCGCTTGCCTGGCGTGGCGTCGAACGCGTCACAGGTTGAACAGGCGTTCATGAAAGTTCCGCAGGAAAGTTTCGAACCTGTTCCTGCAACATGCGCGGACGCCAGCCGTTAGCAGGGTACTGGAAAGGAGGATGTCATGACGAAGTTGACTTACGCTCTTGCTGCAGCGGCAGCCCTCTCGATAGCGGCACCCACCATCGCCAGCGCGCAAGGTGTCGGCGTCTATATCGGCAGCAGCCCCGGCTATTACGGCTATCGATATGACGGCCCGCGTGTTTACCGGGAGCACGATCGCGGCTGGCACCACGGCTGGTACCATCATCGCGATGACTACCGTGACCGCGGCGTCGTCATCCGTGGTCGTGACTGGGACGACGATTAGCGGATGCCGGACGCATCTCGCACGATCAGCACAATCCAGGGAGGCCTCGCTTCGGCGAGGCCTTTCCGTGTCGGCATTGTCGGCGAGCTCAACACAGGGACGCCGCCGTCGTGCGAACAACGTTTCATTAACCCGACTCACCCACGTTCATGTTGGGCCGTCTGGATGGGCCGCTATGCAGAAGGCCGTCACGAGGTGCTCCGTGGCGGCCTTTTGCGTCCCGACAGTGCTGAGGGAGACGACCGATGGACTACGGCGCCTTCACCGACGCCAGCCTGAAGATGATGTACGAGGCCGTCCGCGGCGCGCTCAAGGCCGACGATGAATTCGAGGCGAGCGGCGAGGAGCCGAAATTCCGCGTCCGCGCGACGCCGGAGTGGAAGCGACATGCCGGCAGCCTCGAGGCGGAGATGCTGAAGCGAGGGCTTCAGGTCGATATCATCGACTGGACAGGCGGGCAGGGCGAGCTGCCGTTGTCATCCTGAACGACGTCGACCTCGATCGACGCTGACCTCGCCGCTGCGTTCAGCGCTGTGCGATTGATTCCGCAGCAGCACCAACGCCCATTCTACCCTTTGGGAATCGGTTTCCCTCCCGCAGGACTTATCGGCTTCGGATCCGCCAGGGGCGGAGGGCTGATGGACGGAAACGGAATCTGATCTGTTTCGTTGGTTGATCTTGCCGGTCGTGTCCTGGGACGAACCTCGTCGTCCAATGACGGACAAGTCTTCTCCCAGCCCGGACCATAGGCCGTGTCCAGAAAATCGACCTGATCCGTCGCGAAGGTCTGCACGATCCGCTGCCTGCTGCAGGCGGAGACGATTGTGCTTCTCGGCTCCTTGCCGAGCGGACCTGTCAGCGAATAGCGCAATGTCACCGGCGCGCCGCAGCGATTGACGACGGTCCATGTCTGCAAGGTACCGTCCTTCGTCTTAATCGGGCCCGTGAGGCAGCTTTGTGCATTGGCAGTTGCGGCAAATGCGCAAGGCGCAAGCCAGACTGCGACGGCCCTGGCGAGTTTCATGTGCCGGCTCCTCACGCACGAAGACCCACGGAAACAATCCGTGTGGGCATATTGCCCGGATTGCCGGCGCTGTTGCGGCGACGATACAGAGGTACGAGCGCAACGATGCTAACCAACCTGCATCTGAACCAGGATGGGGTTGTGTCGTGTCGGGATCTGATCAGTGGAACGGTGCGAATAGTTCGTACTCGTCTGCCCAGGCGCCGCAGCTGCGCGATGAGCAGCAGCAGTTCGACCACTATCACAAGTTCGACGACGCCATCGCGCGATCGGCGCAGGGTAGCTCGAAAACCGTAATCTGGGATCGCTACAACCCGCCGGTTCGTTGATCTCTTCAGCGGCCGGGCATCCCGTCGGCCGCGGCATGCTGTTCCGACCGTCCCGAAAAAGTACGCCGCCGGGCCCGAAATGATTTGTCCCGGCGGCGCCCTGTTTCAATCTGGGGACTGCAATCCCAGCAGAGAACGTAATCGCAAGTTCAGTGCCAGTCGGATCAGCCTGGCTCAGGTTTGCCGGCCACCGTTCATCACGTCGGCACCTATCGCCGCACGAAGCAGGCCAAGCCGAGCACGTGTGCACGATCCGAGCTGACTTCCGGCTGGCTTGGGTCTTTCTGTCTTAAGTGATTGATTTAATTGGTGAGTGCGGAGGGACGCGCGCCCTCGACCCGTGATTAATCCGGAATGCTCCGGGCGTCTGCTTCAATGACCAGAGCGATGATCCCGCGTACCTGTTTCGGGGTAAGTGCTGGCTCCGCAGGCATAGCTCACTCCGCAGTGTCGGCCGTTGTCAGGGCGCGGCGCGTTAGTGACGGTCACTCCGCCTTCCCCCTGCGCGGAGCCACGATGGTCGCGGACTGAGGCAACTTGTGGCGCAGCG
The DNA here is from genome assembly GCF_002289535.1 of Bradyrhizobium sp. UFLA03-84. Lineage (NCBI taxonomy): Bacteria > Pseudomonadati > Pseudomonadota > Alphaproteobacteria > Hyphomicrobiales > Nitrobacteraceae > Bradyrhizobium > Bradyrhizobium sp. UFLA03-84. Next base: position 1,284,653 of record NZ_NSJY01000014.1, read on the forward strand.
AAAGAATGAGCGCTCATGCCTCCGCCACCGCCGTGACCACCTGCGAACGCCGACGATCCCGAGAGAAACGTGATGGTCATACCAACGGCAACAATAAACTTGTTCATCTGATCGCTCCCTTTGCTGACCGGATCATTCCGGCGATGGGAGGACCTTATGCGCAGGCCTCGACGCGCGATGTGACCGACGTCACGTTCGCCTGAGGGAGCTGTCCTCGGCGAGTTCCGCATAGATCAATAGCGAATTGTACAGGACAATTTGCGGACGCTCTCCTGCACGCAGCGGCACGCTACAGCTTGGGCGAAGTTTTCACCTCTGGCAGAGGTGACTTTCTAGGGAGGCTGGTTGGCTATATCCGGAATGGCGAGAAGAGCCCCGCTTTCGGCGGCGGCAATCCACTCGGCATCACATCCGACTTCCTGAAGAGAGCCATTGGCTTGCAGCCAAGTGTCGCTCAACCAAGGATGAAAGGGCAAGCAGTGGTTCTACGGGGCGCGATTTGAGAACTGGTTCACAAACGGCGCCCTCGATGGCTGCTAGAGCGACCTCGCTGGGGGATTTCAGGGGCCCAGTAACAGGCGCCGTCGGGACAGCCCATTTCGAGCCCGGCGGCGTAATTTTTTATGGGCTGTTGGTGGTGATGATGAGCAAGTTGTTCAGGACAGGCGTGGAGCAGAACGCCACCACAAGAGCAATGTTGTACGGGTTGTTGCTACGCCAAAGCAGCCACATCATGAAATAGGTTAAGGCCAGCTTCGGCATAAGCCACCAAGGACCTAGCCATGTTTGCGCAATGTGCATAAACGGGTTCGACTCGCCACCGCCGGTAGTCAAAATTATATTGGTGGTGAAGAGATCGGCTAGCCCGAGAAGTAAAACGGCGAGCACCAGAAGCGTCTTGGCTACGTAACCGGGCCCTAAGATGATTTCGTAGGCGAATGCGACCCCCTCAGGATCGTTCTGCTTGAACCAAGACTGCGCGGCGTCACTTGTTGCAAAGAGCTTTAGATGCTGAGGGTCGCCAACGTTCTTGCTTGTATCAGTGTAGGCCCAAATCTTCATATCGCCATCTCAAATAAGCAAACCAACTTTAAAGCCGCAGCTTTGCGCATTTGGGCATGTGCTGCAGCAGGATGTGCGCCGCGTGGTGGCCGCTATTCGTCGCGTTTGAATTTAATCGGTCCAAGTACGGTCTCCGCACCGCTCGCATTCAAACGTATGAATGACAACTCCGCTTTCAGATTCCATGATCGTTCTGACGAGGGTGAGTTTCGCTCCGCAAAAGCGGCAGTCATGATGTGATCGGTCCGGGACAGTTGCGATCTTCTCAGCTCGAAATAGATCCACGGTGCCGCGCAATCGGTTTTGGAAATGGTGCCGCTCTCGCATTCGCGAAACCGGAATGCGCTGTACTTCCAATTGTCAGGCGGGAGCTCGATTAACGCCGGGCGGCCCACGTAGGCCGCCAAAGCATAGCCTGCCATTCGCGACGGGTCCGAGGCCCATGGAGTCATACTCCTGAAACCCACGCTACGGCGATTCACGCCCGCGGGGTGTGGCGCAATCCACACTGTGGACAACAATGCAATTTACTCGGAACGCGCGGCGCGACGCTTGCCCGCAGGCAGCGGCAGGGAATCCGTCAACATCTGCCTTAGATTTTCAGCCTGTTCCTTCGTCAGCTTCTCCGCGAACCGGCCTCCCTTTTCCAATTGCGCTGGCCCTTTGAGTTCTCGATCGTAGACCATCCAGCCGGAGCCTCCTGTCCGAACGAGAAACCTAGCCTTTTGAGATGCTGTGCTGTTCAACGATACCTCCCCATTGATCCGGGGTGCCGTCTCAAAAATACACCGCCTAGCGGCGTCTATTCCTGGGACACTAAATCCTCAGCAGGAAATCTAATGCAGGGGGCGTGCCATCGATTGGGTGGGTGTCGCGGACGGAGCCTTGACCGATTGATGGTGGGTGGAACGTTGCTGCCCGCTAGGCTTCGTGGATTGCCGCCGGGACGCGAAGCAGCTGTAGTTGCAATCATGAGCGACCACCCAACCAAGATCACGTTCGGCGAAATGCGCAAAACGAGCGCGACGCGCATCATCGTGTTCTGCAAGGACTATCGGTGGCTCACACAACGTCACGATCGACGCATCGAAATGGCCGGACGAGATGCGTCTGTCCGATCTCGAGCCGCGCTTAAGGTGGACAGGGGGGCGAATCCGCCAGGAGCGGCCCAGCGTAAATCTAACTGCACGGCCCGTGCCGCCGGCCTCGGCGCTTCTGGCGCGCGCGCCGACGCCGTTCGAGTAAATTCTACAAGCAGCCAGGCTTGAGCCGCATCGACCGCAAGAGACCGTCCAGCCCGTTTCCGCTGCAGTCGATGGTCCGGATAGGTTTTTCTGCCGGTACGGCTTCAGATGGTTTGCTGCTGGCGAGCCGCTTTCTCTTCCTCACATTCGGATTGGTCGCATTATGCTGCCGTGGAGCGATGACAGGAGCGGGAGGCTCCAAGATCGTTTTCGTTTGTGGGGCAGGCGGTGGCGGTATCGATGCGATCGGTGCTGGCTGTGTCGGGGGGGCGCTGGTCGCGGTAGAGCCGACCGCCCGCGGCTCTGGGACGAGCGAAAGCCGATCGGCCTTCTTAGCGCGCTCCGCCACTGGATACTCGACGATCGGTGCCGGCGCCGGATCTCCCGCAAGCGCTGCAACTGCACCCATTCCGGCCGAGCCCATTGCGACGGCCAAAACCCGGATCATCCAAAACGATGCAAGCCGGTGGCTGGTCCCGGACATCTTCATTTTTGCGGACATGGCGCGGACACAAAAGTCATCGCAGTAGACGGGTCTTCAGGAAGATCAGCAACACATTGATAATTTGCAAGTTTTGGTGAGCGCGGAGGGACTCGAACCCTCGACCCCATGATTAAAAGTTACAGGCGTGCACACAGGCTAAGTCCTTTCATCGCCGCAGAAATCTCTAAACTCAGCTTAAGTTACTGAACAAGCGAATATTCTGCCTGTTGCTGTGCGTTGTCAACTTTTTCCTTGCGCTGACCCGTTGCTGTGTGCATAGAGTGTGCACATAGACCACGTAATGATTTGGTGTGCACGATGGGCGGCATTCAGGCGAAGATCGTCAAGACCAAGGTGGACAAGCTCGAGCCGGGCGACATCCTGTACGACACAGAGATCAAGGGCTTCGTGGCTCGTGGGTTGCCAAGCGGCAAGGTGAGCTACGGCTTCCGCTATCGGAACGCGGGCGGCGCGTCCAAGTGGTTTGGCCTTGGCCTCCACGGCGCCATCACCGCGGACGAGGCTCGGACGCTCGCCAAGAAGCGGGCCGGCGAGGTGGCCGATCTCCGGGATCCGGTCGCGGAACAGGAGCAGGCCCGATCCGAGGCCAAGAAGGAGAAGTTGTCCGGCACCAACACCGTCAACGCCATCCTGGATACATTCGTGAAGCGGCATGCCAGCAAGCTCCGCAGCCAAGACCAGATCGAACACGCCTTTGACACGCACGTCCGGCCGAAGCTCGGCGCCAAGTCGATCTACGAGGTGAAGCGCAGCGAGATCGTCACCATGCTCGATGCGGTCGAGGACGACGCCGGGCCGGTGATGGCCGATCGGGTACTGGCGCACGTCCGTAAGGCCTTCAACTGGCAGGCGGCCCGAGACGACGAATTCAAGTCGCCGATCGTCCGCGGCATGGCCCGGACCAAGCCAAAGGAACGTGCCCGGAAGCGCACGCTGGCGGACGATGAGATCCGGGACGTCTGGAAGGCGCTGGAGAGCGCTGACGTGCCGGCCTGCTATCCCCGGTACGTCAAGTCGCTCCTGGTGCTGGCGACGCGCCGGAACGAATCCTCGGAGATGAATTCCGCCGAGATCGACGGCGACCTGTGGACGATCCCCGGCGAGCGCTACAAGACCAAGCTGGATCACGTCATTCCGCTGACGGAGCAGGCCAAAGCCCTGATCGGCGCCAAGCCGGAAGGCTTCAAAGGAAACGCCTGGTTTGTGTTCTCGACCACGGAGGGCAAGCGGCCCTTCAGCGGATTCTCAAAGGCCAAGCGTGAGCTCGATGCGGCGATCGCCAAGATCCGGAAGGCGGAGAAGCGGGAGGCGATGCCGCGATGGACGCTGCACGACCTGCGCCGGACCGCGCGCAGCCTCATGAGCCGCGCCAAGGTTCCGGCAGACCATGCGGAGCGCGTGCTGGGCCATGTCATCGGCGGCGTTCGCGAGACTTACGATCGGTATGAGTACGTGGATGAGAAGCGCGACGCGCTGGAGAAGCTGGCGGGCTTGATTGAGCTGATCCTGAAGCCGCCGGCCGATAATATCGTTCAATTTGGGGCTGCGAAATGAAACAGCGGTGGGGAAACGAGATCACGTTGGACGAGATAGATGAGGGCTGGAAAATCGTTCGGGGCATGATCGAAGCCGCAGAACAGCGAGTTATCCTTACGCTTGCCGATAGGGAAACGGCATTTAAGCAAGTCAAGCAATTGGTCGGCATCCTCATTGAACCTCCGCGCCTTCACGGCGAACGAGGTCTCAAGAAGGATGCCGATGTGGATGCGGCCGTGATCGCAGATATCCCCAAGTTTGGCACAATACCAAAGGCTGTGCGGGCATACTTGGCTAACGGCCGCCTTTCGAAGGGCACGACAGAGCGCTCGCACATTGAGCGTATTCGAGAGCGCAAAAAACACATGATATAGCGGCACCGTCTTTCCTGTTCTCGTTTGTCGGGGCACTTCCACTGATTGTCTCGCGGTGTTCAACACTTGCGAGGCTTTCCAATGCCCACCGAGAAACTTCTCGCTTCAACCGCGGTAAAGGAGCGGCGTGCGCCGCTCGATACGGCCGCGGCGGCGATCTATACCGGCACGCGGCCGAACTATCTCGAAAAGCTGCGCTGCACTGGCGGCGGTCCGCTCTACATCAAGCGGAAAGGTGCCGTTCGCTACGACCCCGACGACCTGGACGCCTGGCTCGAGGCCGGCAAGCGCAAATCGACCTCTGACGTTCGGGAGGTCGCATAGATCATGGCCGAAAATGAAAAGGGCCGCCGAGAGGGCGACCCGATTCCGAATGGTGTCTGGCGAGACGCTGCGGAATCTAAGGCACCTCTTCTGAAACTGCAAGCTGTCCGACTGACGCGCCGCTGCGCGATCAGTCTCGCGATGGCGTCGGTCATTGCACCCCTCATGCACGGCGAGGTGGCGCAATGAACTCCGAAGCGCTGAAATCACGGATCAGCACGCTCGTTGATTACGCGATCAAGCACGTCGACCTGATTGCCGACCTGCAAGATCTGTCGGCCGCGTTCCATGCGGCCTCTCTGAAGATCAATTCGCACATTAACAACCCGGTTCGGCCTACCACCGAGCCCTCGGGCCTTCTGAGTGCGCTTGCCCAGGTCTCCGATCAACCCCGCGAGAACAACGTCGTGGAGTTTCCGACAGCCTCGCCGCGGAACGATGATCCGGAGAGCGCCGCATGAGTGAACCAATCACCATCTGCCTTGCCGGCATCCCTCAGGGCAAAGGCAGGGCTCGAGCATTCGTCCGCGGCGGACATGTCGGCCATTACACGCCGGAAAAGACACGCTCCTATGAGGGCATGATCCGGACCGCGGCGATGCAGGAGCTGGGTTCACGCCCGGCGTTCGATGAGCCGCTGGAATTTGTGCTGCGCGCCGTTTTTCCAGTGCCAGCCTCCTGGTCGCAGCGGAAGCAGCAGCAGGCCATCACTGGCGACATCAAGCCCGGCAAAAAGCCGGACTTGGACAACATCGCCAAGGCCTGGAACGACGCCCTCAACGGCGTTGTCTATCGCGATGACAGCCTGATTTGCCGGATGACGCTGGACAAGCGTTACGGGCCGCAGCCGCTCGTTGTCGTCACGGTGCGGCCGATGCCGACCTTCCGGGATCAGCATAGCGTGGGAGGTGTCGCATGAGCTGGCTCACCTGTCAGGTCAACGGCATTGCCGATCACATTTGCGGCCCCGGCGGCGCTTGCCTCGATATCAACGAACTCAAGGCAATCTCGGAAGCGTTCGATCAAAACCGGCGCCGTGTCGAGCAGCTAATCGCTCAACGGATTGAGGTCCAGCATCTCTATTGGGAAGACATCTGCGACGGGAAAGGAGGTGGCTCATGAGCTTAACTCATGCCCAACAGCAGCGCGAGTTCGTGCTGGCAGCCCTCCGCACTGTCTGCAAGCGATTGGAATTTATCCGCGAAGAAATCGTCTTCAACGGGACGGCACTTTCCAGCGGCGCGATCGATCCGATGACCGCGCTTCGGTGGACTGAAGAGGTTGCGCCGGGCTGCCTCCCGGTCGAGATCAAGGCCACCTTCCTTGTGAAGGGCTGGGGATGGGAGGGTCTATGAACGAACTCGCTCCCTGGAGAGACGACCCCAGATACGGCGGCATGAGTGACTTTGCCGCCGAGCGAAGCTGGCGCGCGGCTCAGAGCAGGCCAAAGCTTGTCACGAGCCGCATTCACCTCGTGCCATTCGAAGAGATCCAGCTCAGCACGCACCGCCGAGACCTTGTGAAAGGTCTCATCCCGCGCGTCGGCTTGTCTGTGATCTGGGGCAAGCCGAAATGCGGCAAATCGTTCTGGCTTTTTGATTGCCTGATGCATGTCGCGCTGGGGTGGACCTATCGCGGCCGGCGGGTTCATCAGGGGCCCGTGGTCTACTGCGCCTTTGAGGGCCAGAGCGGGCTTGAGGCGAGGGTTGAGGCCTTCCGGCTCACAAAGCTCGACGGGCATACAGGTCGGGTGCCCTTCTACCTGATGCCGGTAACTTTGAGCCTGGTGAAGGACCACAAGGCGCTCATCAAGGCCATCCAGTCGGAGCTCGACGGCGAAACGCCCGTCGCGATTGCGCTGGATACCCTGAACCGATCTCTTGCCGGATCAGAGAGCAGTGACGAGGACATGTCAGCCTATGTGCAGGCCACTGACGCAATCCGGGAAGCCTTTGAGTGTGCAGTTCCGGTTGTCCATCACTGCGGCATCGACGGAAGCCGGCCGCGAGGTCACACGTCACTCACCGGCGCCGCAGATGCCCAGATTGAGGTGAAGCGAGACAGCGCGAACAGGGTCATCGTTGAAGTCGAGTTGGCAAAGGATGGTCCGCAGGGAGGGCAGATCGTCAGCACTCTGGAAGTAGTCGCAGTCGGGCAGGATGAAGACGGGGAGGAGATCACCTCATGCGTGGTCAAGGCCTGCGACGATGCAGCACTGACCGAACCAAAGAGCCGTGCCCTGCGGCCAGAGCACCGCCTAGCATTGGAGGCTTTAGACGCTGCCATCCTCGATAGCGGTCAGCGCATGGTGACTGTCGAGACGCCTGCCGGCGTGATGGTGGCTCATGCTGACGATTGGAAGGCCGAGCTTTACCGGCGCGGCGTGCTGGACAAGGATCATTCCAATCCAAGCCAGCAATTCAAACGGCTGTGGCAAAAGCTGGCGGCTGCTCAGCTTCTTGCTCAGCGGGATAATCAGTTCTGGAGAGGCTAACGGGGCTAACCATCCTAACGGGTCTAAAGACCCTGTTAGGTTAGGTTAGCTGGTAGACCGTCTACCAGTTGGTACGAAATGTTCGGTTAGGTTAGATCGTTAGAGGCGGTGATGAAACAGAACCCAAGGAGTGGGTTGAGGCCGTGGAAGCCGGGACAGAGCGGAAACCCTGCCGGAAGGCCACAGGGAGCCCGTAGCAAGTTCGCTGATGCAGCGTGTGCGGACGCGTTGAAGCATTGGACTTCAGGCGGAAGCGACGTTCTGGACCGCGTTAAGCACGAGGACCCGAGCACTTATCTGCGCGTCATGTTCTCGATCATCCCGAAAGACATTGCGGTTTCGATCGAGCAGCGAACTGGCCCATTGGATAGCCAAGAGATGCGCAGCATGCGGCGCCTGGTCGAGATCATCCACGCTGCCGGCGCAACAGGCATCGACATGGAAATGATGTTCGCATGGATCGAGGAGGATCTTCGCGCGAGGTTGGCGAAGCACATTCCGAACGATGGTCAACTGGCGGAAATTGCTGGCTAAGTGTGCATAGCGCGTGCACAGATCAGAAAACGACAGAAAGACAAATAAAATCAACAAGATTTACGTGACTAAAGATTACGGGGGCTTGCAGTTCGCAAGCGAATGACTCACAGTCGCATGCATCCGATTTGCGAAGGGACGCATGTGATGGCGACGACTTATCAACTCTGGCGACCGGCGGTCACCACGACGAGCGCAGCTGCCGGTGCACAGCCGGCCACGATGGTCGGCACCTATGCCACGCAGGCGCTTGCTCAAGCTGCCAGCTTGGCAGGCGACCACATCTTGGGGCCGGGCTATGACTGGTCGCTCACATCTCACCGACCGAAGCTGACCAACCAGGCATTGGTGGTCGTGCCGCCGCAATTCGTCACGGTCGGCGGCGGCGGCGGCTCGTCGCAGAACTATCAGGGTCACCCGTGATGGAAAACATCACCTTCCGCTACGGCAGGGAAGACCTGCTGAGGGCGTTGGCCGATCGCCGCGGTGTGAACCTCAGCACCCTGATGCGCTCACTGGCGGACGCTGCATTGGCTTCTGAGGGCTTTGCGGTGGCTGACCAGCAATTCGCTCTGGTCACGCCCGGCGGGGATGTCCTGACGACCAGCTACCGCATTGCCGCTGACGACCGCGGGCAGTGGCTTCCGATCGAGAACGAGGACACCGAGCCGTTCGATCCGGCGCGGCATTGGCGGCTTAAGCCGCTCCCGCTGCGCGTCGATGGTGAGCGGGCGGTGCGCACCTATCCCGTGGTCTTGAAGTCGCAGGAGCACGCATGACCGGCGTTGCATGGTGGTCTCAGACGGCTGGAAATAACGCAACCTTTGACAGCACGGTCAATTGGCAGGAAGGGCAGGTGCCGTCTAGCGTGAACGATAGCGCTCGGGCCATGATGGCAAGCACTGCGAAGTGGCGGGATGACATTGCTGGTGCGATCGTCACCGCTGGCACTTCGACAGCGTACACCGTCACCTCCAACCAGCAGTTTGACACGCTTGCCCGACTTTCGGGACAGTTGATCGCCTTCACACCGCACACGACGCAGACCGGGACTTGCACGCTGAACGTGGATGGCCTGGGCGCCAAGCCGTTACGGACAGCGCCGAGTGTTGAGGTGCCAAGCGGGACCTTGATCCAGGGCACGCCATACACGGCCATCTATAACAATACGGATGGCGCGTTCTATCTGCGCGGGTTCTTCGGCAATCCGTATAATATCCCGCTGGGAGGCGGGTTGGATTATTGGTTTTCAACCACCCCCAACAGCTCGTTTGTGTTCCCCGTAGGGCAGGCGATTTCGCGAACGACTTACGCGGCATTCTTCGCCGCCGCAGGCACGACATACGGGACTGGAGATGGTTCTACGACGTTTAATCTGCCGGACATGCGTGGTCGTGTCGCAGCCGCCGTGGATAACATGGGTGGCGTCACCGCCGGCCGGTTGAGCTCAACCTACTTCGGCAGCCCGCAACTGGGACTCGCCAGTGGCTCCGACAATCACACTTTGACGACGAATGAAATTCCGGCGCATCGACACAGCGTTTTTATTGTCGATCCTGGGCATTCTCACACGACGACTGCGGCGAGCACGAGTGTCAACTTCTATCAGGCTGGTGGCACTCCGGCGGCGAACGCTAGCGCGGCGAGCATCAGCTCCGGAACAACTGGTATCTCGATCACCAGCGGTGACAGTGTGGCGAACGCGACGCTTCAGGCGGGTGGGGGCGCTCCCCATGCGATCGCGCAGCCGACGATTTGCTGCAACTACATCCTACGGATCATCTGAAAGGACATCACATGCGCAATCCGACCAATCCGACTGAAGTGCCGCCGCAGGACAAGAACCGCGACATCGAGAGTTATATCAACCGCGGCCAGCCGGCACCGCAGCCTAACCTGGATCGCGATCTTTCCAGCGCGATCGAGCGCGAGCACAGCAAGCGCCGCAATGGCTGATCGTTTTCTGGAATCGGATGAGGAATGGCGCAATTTCCTGGACTATCTCCGGGATCGCACGCCGCTCCGCATGCTCAATGGAGTTGAGGCCCGAGCAGTCTTTCGCGAGATCGCGTTGCTCGGGTATCGGATCCTCAAGCCCGATCAGCATCCATCCGGCCTGGACACGACCGCGGAGGCGATCACCACCGTCCGGCCGCGAATGGTTGTCGGGACTGGACGCACTGCGCGGAAAGAGCCGGTGATCGAGGCCCCATATGAAATCGCCACGTCAACGCTGCCTGAAATCATGGCCTCGAACGGTAAGAAACGCTGATGTCTGACTTTGAAGCTCCTCGCGACGACAGCGGCCAGTTTGCGCCGGCCGAACCGCTGACCGGTCAGGCCGGGCTCGAGCACGATGCTGGCTGGGTGCCGCTGAGAAAGCAGGAGACCGTTGCCGAGCTCGACGAGGCGCAGGCCGCTGAGGAATTGACGGCGCGTCGCGAGGAAGAGCAGGAGCCGGAGAAGATCGGTCTCTATGCCAACAAGGATGGCACCGCTTTCCTCGATGATCTCGAAAATCCGGACCATGAGGGGCCGAAGGTTTCTCTGACGCCGGAAACTGCCGCGGATGCACTGTCCGGTTGGCGCGAATATCAGGATCATCTTGATCAGGCGGTTGCAGACGCCGAACTGCTGGACAGCGTTGGGGCACTCGACCAGCCGGAGACGAGCGCGAAGGCCGATGATCTTGCGCCGGCTGACCCTGCACGGGCGGCCGATCCTGCGGCGGAAGCCGTGCAATGGCTGGAGAACCATCCTGAGGCGCACCGGGCTATCAGCGAGCATGTGCAGGCCTCGACTGCGGCTGCCGAGCAGGCGCGCGCCATGTATGTCCAGCAGTTGGACGGCGCCCTTGCGGTTGCCCGGCAGGTGACCTTTGCACTGATCCCGGAATTGCAGGGCGTGACGGACGCCAACCATGCGGCCAGCGTGCTCTCGGCGATCCAGCAGCAGAACCCGCAGCGGTTTGCGCAGCTCCAGCAGCTTGATCAGCAGACCGGCCATCTCATGGCTGCGGCGCAGCACGAGCGCCACGCAGCCGCACAGCGCGAGTGGCAGGCCACTCAGACCTACAACGCCGAGCAAGCCCGCGCCTATGAGCAGAAGTATGGTCCCGTTGATCGGGCTACTGGCGAGAGTGTGAGATCGTATCTCGAGGGGCTTGGCGCGACGGGCAATGACATCGCGGCGCTGGCGCAAACACGGCTCCCGGCGTGGGCGCAGCGTGCGTTGATCGACGCCGCCCAGATGGAGCAAGTGCGGAATGCGCCGAAAGCGGTTGTAAAACCTGACCTGCCACCGGTTCAGCGGCCTGGCGTTGCTCGTGCTCCAAGTGAGGCGCGGCAGACTGATCTCTCGACCCTGAACGGGCGATTGAACAGGTCGGGGAGTGAAAATGACGCCTATGCACTCCTGACCGCAATGAGAGCGAACAGACGATGAGCGATGACTATTTCGAGCAAAACAAGCGATCCGGGATCAATCGCGGGATTGATCCGACGCCTGCGGAGCAGGAGAAGTGGTTTGCAGGCCTCGATCATGAGCAGCGCGCCCAAGTGCTGGACAAGTATGGCCAGGAAGATGCGGGGACAACCGATCAGGCCCTCTCGATTGAAGAGGCCTACGATGGCACCGAGCGCCGTCACCACGTTGCCCGGCTGCATCAGATCCACGCGGCGTTGAGGCGCAGCAATCGATGAGCCGCTTTCAAAAATGGTGTCAGGTGATGGGGCATCATCCGTTGCCGGCGATGCCGCTGACAGTGGCCGCATTCATCGGCGATCATGGTGGCCTCACGCCCGATCTTCTGTTCGCCGAAGTCGCGGCCATCGATGAGCAGCACCAGGCGTTGGGTTATGCGCCGCCGGGCCGATCGGATGTGGCCTTGAAGGCCTTCGATGCAGTGCATCCGACCCGGCCGCCGCGGTCATGGCGGAAGGAAGAGCAGGAGATGTTCCTGATGCTCCCTTGGGGAATTAAGCAGACCATTCTCCGCCGCGAAGCTGAGCGTGATCGGGCAATCAAACACGCTCAGTCTGAAGTCTCCGAACTGCGACAGAAAATCGGGAAAGAAAATGGCGATCACCAAGACGCTGCCGCTTGAAGAGCGGATCATTCAAATCCGCAAAGAGTGCGACGAGATCATTGATCGGCACGTCGAAGAGATCAGGAAGGAATGCGTTGGCGTTCCGGCGCCGAACATTCGCCGGGACATCGAGCTGCAGGCGCGGGGATGCCCCTGTGCGCAGGCGATGCATGTCATGGGCAAGATGGACGAGCTGTACGGTGCTAAATCGGACCAGGCATCTTGAGAGCTCAATTGCCTGAACGACTCGAACTGGCCAGGGTCGTCGATTACTTCGGCCCGGATAATGGCTTCAACGGTCGTTTCATCCTGGAAGGCCCTTGCGGGTGCAAGCTGCACGTCGCGTCGCGCGACGGTGAAGAGACCGGCTGGGAGCAAGTTTCGGTTTCGACTGTTCGGCGACGATCACCAAACTGGCCGGAAATGTGCTTCGTCAAGGATCTGTTCTGGGATGAAGAGGAGCGGGTGATGCAGCTTCATCCGCCCATGTCCGAATACGTAAAAAATGATCGCTATTGCCTGCATCTCTGGAAGCCAAAGCATGCGGCAATTCCTGCACCCCCGCCGACCCTGGTTGGCATAGTCGGCATGGGACCGGAGGAGACCTATCTGCGGGTTCAAGCCTTCCTTGCCGATCTCACGCATCGTTTAGAAGCGGGCCGCTCACTATGAACGCGCTGGAGCAAATCAGCGCGACGCTTGATCACTTCGAGCGCCTTGATGGCGATCTCGAGTATTTCGCGGCAACGCATCTGAAGATCCGGCCAAAGGCGGGCGGGTTGGTGCCGTTCGTATTCAATCCGGTGCAAAAGAAGCTCCACGCGATCATTGAGGAGCAGCGCGCCACGACTGGCATGGTGCGGATCGTGGTGCTGAAGGCACGGCAGGAGGGCGTCAGCACGTATGTTGCGGGCCGCTACTATCACAAGACCATCAAGAGCCCTGGTTTTTTGACCGCGATCGTGGCGCATGAGAAACCGGCATCACGCAATTTGTTCACGCTGGTGAAGCGCTTCCACGACCACATGCCTGACGATCTCAGGCCGGTCACGGGGGCGTCGAATGCGGAAGAGCTGAAGTTTGCCAATATCGATTCCGGCTATCTGGTTTCGGTCGCGACGGAAGACGGCGCCGGCCGATCGTCAACGGCGCAGGCGCTGCATGCGTCGGAGGCGGCTTTCTGGGTGAACCTCAGGGAGCAACTGGCGGCGCTGATGGAAACCGTGCCGGACCTTCCGGACACGGAAATCATCGTGGAGACCACGGGCAACCAGTTTGGCGATGAGTTTCATCAATTCTGGTGCAAGGCGCTCGCGGGCGAAAACAGCTTCAAGGCCGTCTTCCTGCCTTGGTCCGAGGATCCGACCTACCGCAGGGCCGCGCCCGACGATTTCGAGATGACCGGCGAGGAAAAGCAACTGGCGGAACTGCATGGCCTCGACGCCGAGCAAATCTACTGGCGGCGCTGCAAGATCGCGGACAAGGGCGATATCAACTATTTCAAGCGCGAGTATCCACTGACGCCGGATGAAGCGTTTTTGGCTTCGAACTTTGACAGCTTCATTCCGCACGATCTGGTGCTCCGAGCTCGCAAGTCCAAGACCGAAGGGAAAGGGCCGTTGATCGTTGGCGTCGATCCCGCGCGTTTTGGTGCGGACAGCACCGCGATTGCATGGCGCCGCGGCAGCTGCATCGAGAAGATCGAGAAGCGGAGCGGCCTGGACACCATGCAGGTCGCCGGCTGGGTCGCCAAGATCATGCGCGACGACAAGCCGGCGAAGGTGAATATCGACGTGGGCGGCCTTGGTGCCGGCATCTATGACCGGCTGGTGGAGCAGGGGTATGGCGGCAGCTTCGGGAGCGGGCAGTTGAACGCGGTCAACTTCGGATCGAAGCCGATCGAGCCGCCGCCGCTGGATGACAGCGGCAAGCCCTCAGGCGGTCCGGCAAATCGGCGGGCCGAGATGTGGTCCAATCTCAAGGACGCGCTAGCAGGCTCTCATTTCTCGCTGCCGGACAGTGATAGCCTTCAGTCCGATCTGACGGGACCCGGCTACAAGTACACCAGCGATGGCCGGCTGATGCTCGAGAGCAAGGATGACATGAAGAAGCGCGGCATGCCGAGCCCGGACGAGGGGGACGCTGTGGCGCTGACGTTCTCGGAGCCGAACGGGGCGCCGGTCGTTTCGGGAGGCAAGTTCAGTGGGCCGATCGAGTATCCGAATATGGGGTACTGTTAGGCGGCGGCATTGCGTGAGTGCCTACGAATTGGCGATCGGACGCACATAAAGGTTGAGGGCATCGAGGTAATCGTATCCCTGCTTCGTAACCTGAAATACTTGCCGCTTAACTCCTTGAGCTTTGACGAGCTTGTGCCCCTCAAGTTCGTCCATCGCAAAGTCATATGCGGCAGTAGTTCTATGATCTGACCCTCCAAGTTGTTTTCCGCCGGCTTGGAAGATCTTGCCGCCGATAGCGCTAACCACGAGAATTTGGCCATGGCCTTGAGCGGCTGCCGTTAGAACTTGGAGAGCTTCTGAAGACAGTTCAGGAATCGTCGGGGTGGGCTTTGCGGGAGCCAGATCGAGCAGTAAGGGGGCCGGCAACGAGCCGGCTTTATGGGCGAGCTTCGAATTCGACGTGAGCTGGATCTGCAGCTGGTGACTGAACTTATCTCTAAAGTCCAGCGGGTCTTCGTAATCCCAAGTGATGCCCTGTTCACGGCACCATTTCTTGAAATTCCTCAGCCGCTCGTATTCATCGTGATCAATGCTATCCTGCACAACAGGCTGTCGGGAGAAGAAAACCATCGCCGGTTTTCCAGCCTTAAGATGCTCCTTAATCTCTTCAACCGTTCCGCTCTCAGCTTCCCCTGTTGGCGTTCCGAGACGTGTCCAGAATATCCCCACCAGCAAGTCGCAGAACTTCAACACGCGATCGTTGATCTGTGCCTGAGCTCTTCCGCCAAGATCTGACGTAGAGTGAGTTTCCCAACGCACGGGTAGCAAGACCCGATTCGTGGCCTGCGCGTAGATCGCGTTCCAGAGATAAATCACTTCCGTCGCCGCATTGCGCTCAGCGCTAACGTCGCCGGGCGACGCAATCATGATCTGAATAACGTTTGCTTGATATGCCACGTGGACCTCCGATTCGATCCTTGCCTTTAGATTAGGCCGATTTCGCGCTTGGCTGTGCCGCTTCTTCCAACGCGATGCCAAGTGCAGCGTCTGCCAGTTCGATGGCTTCCTTGATCTTGGACCCTACCGGATCATCCTCAAATCCAGCCCAGATGTCAGCCTCGCGCTTTTCCCAAAAGGAATAGTCGCGCTGACCTGGGGACCCCACCGTGCTGATCAGCATCGACGCTGAAACTCGAATTGATACGATTGCCTCATTCAGAAGCTGGAATGCCTGATCAAGCTCGGCATCCCGGAAAAGAGCGCGAGCGCGGTAGCGCTTGCTGAAGAAATCGGACAGAAAATCCGCATTGTTGCCCAACCGCTCCAATGGAACGAAGTAAACGTCTTTTCTCTTGGCTACGTTGGTGTCATCCCCGTCTTGCTGAGGGCGCGAGGAGCCTTCGTTTCCAAAAGCAGCCGGCGAGCGGACGCCCTTCAGGACATCATCGATCTTGTAGAACGCTGCGAGAAGTTCCTCGCCGAACTCGACAAGCCGCTTATGGTCGTGCAGGTCTTTTTCATATTGGAATTTTCGTTCGGCTAGATCGATATCAAAGCGGAATTTCTTTTCGGCAAGTTGCTCTTCGAATTTCAGTTTGTCGGAGTGCAGTCTAGTCGCTGTCTTGTTTGAAACAAAAATGCCGATGGCGGTAACGATACCAGAGACGGCCGCGGCGACGACAGCCGGTCCAATGAAGTCGGTCATTTCAAATATCTCGCGGCTGTAAATCGGGCAGTGCGTTGAGCAAGAACGATGACTCAACCGGAAGGCGCAGCCAAAAACAATCCCCCAAGGGAGGGGATGGATTTTTAAGCAAATCAGGAGCAAGCTGTCCGTGGGTGTGACAACCCGGACCAGTGATAGGCCGCATTCCTTGGTCAGGAAATCCCTCGATTGGCGTCGAGCGATAGCGGCTGAATGAACGGACGCACTTGGCGGTGCGGCTCCGACCCGACGTTTATTGCCTGTTCGGATTCCGAAGGCAAGGCCGGGGGCGGACTGCTCTGTCCAAGGCTGACGGGGGCACCGAGAAATCGGGGGCAGCCCATTAGCCCAAAAGCGTCCGACCCGTCTCACTGGCGGGTTGTCACCCCCCGGCTGCCTCGTCTGTCACGGGGTGCGGCTGTGACAAGCCGAAACCAGTGAGCACCTACCATGCAAACCACCATAGAAAGCCCAGCGCGAGTCGCTGGTGCGATTTTATCCGGCCTCGCACTCCAACAGCGGGAGCGGGAAACGACTCTCCAAACCCTCGCCAGACTCAGGAAAGAGGCATCCGCCGAAATCGAGCGGCTGATCGCCTTCCTTGATGCGAGCGACGAATACGTCATGACTGAGCGAGAGCTCGATGACTGCGAGCGCGAGGACTGTTTCGAGGACGACGAACCCGACCTTGGAAGCCTTGAGCGGATCGCCCAGGTTCATTGGGCTGCCGGCGGCACCGACGACCTCGAGGAGGACAACGACAGCGGGATAGGGGACTGGGATGGACTGCATGAGCAGGTCGGCTCCCAGGACTGGCAGCAGGGGGCGATGGCCTGATGCGTCTGATCCAACTGCTGATGGCAAGCGTGCGCCTCAAGCTGGCGCGCTATGCGATCCGGGCAAGCACCTGTCTCGCCCTGATCGGCAGGCGGCTCTACCGCCTCTAGTCCCCAAGAAAAGACGCCGCCGGTTTCAAAAATACACGCCCGGCGGCGTTTCCTCCCTGAACTGGGACGCTGAAATCCCCAGCGACAAAGATAGGGCAATGCACGTGCCAGGAAGTGCGGACTACGGCCTGCCTTCGCCGACTGCCGAAAACCGTCACAAGGTGACCCGTTTGAGGTATTGACGGCACTGCGCCAACGGTTCTGAATTTCAGCACGGCGCCCAAACCGCCGCGCACTCGGGCGCCGGTTTAGCGCGAGGTGCCGAAGTTCCCCCAAAACCCCGACACCTCGATGCCCACACGGCCCCAGTTCTCCAAGGCTGGGGCCGTGCCCGTTCTTGGGCCGCACTAACCCGACTTCTTTCGAGCGAGCAACAGGACTGCCACGGCAAAGAGCGCGGTAATGCCGAGAGGACCGGTTGCGTGGCCCTCAAGGATGCACCAGGTCAGTTTCAGTGAAAGGGAGTTGGCTTCGGCGAGCATGGTGGCCTCCGTTGAAGAGGCCTCCCATTCGTGACACATCCCAAATTTCAGCAACGCACCATCAACGAGGAACGTTGCGCCAACCTCTACCCCGGATCCCCAAAACTGTTGACCTTGGCGATCAGCGCGACCGCGCCGATCAAGGGCATGAGCAGCACCAGGGCGGCGATCCCGAACAGCACGAAAGCGATCGTCATTGCCGCACCTACTGTGTGCAAGGTGTGTGCAAGACGAAATTTCGAGATCGATTCGAAGGCTTTATTTTTGGTCTAAGTACTTGATATTGTTTGGTGAGCGCGGAGGGACTCGAACCCTCGACCCCATGATTAAAAGTCACGTGCTCTACCGCCTGAGCTACGCGCTCACTCACCTGAACATCGGATCCGGACCGAGCGGTGAAACCGCTCCGGATCATGCTCCAGCCCGCGCTGTGTAGGGGGCAGGGCCCATCGGGTCAATAGCCGATGGGCAGTCAATTGTGCACCGTTGCGGCGGATTTGCCGTTCCAATGCCTGTGCTTAGGGCCGTTTCTTGAAGTAGCTCAGTTGTCGCGGCCGATTTCCGAACCGACCGGCTGCGAGGGGGCGGCGACCGAGGGCAGGCTGACCGGGCGCAAGCCGATCAGTTCCGCGGTGCGGATCGCGCTGTTGCGCCAGAACGCGAACTCGTTGATCCGCGAATTCTCCAGGATCGCGATCGCGACCGCTGCCAGGAACGGCAAGCTCTGCAACACCAGGACGCCGGCAAAGATGTAGATCTCGCGCACCTGCTTGTAGCCGTTGGTGACGACCAGCACGGCGGCGCCGATCAGGAGCAGCGCGCCGATCACGGCTTCCCAGAACGCCTGGAATTCGATCGACATCCGCGACAGGCCGCCCTTCGAGGTGCGGGCGAAGGCGAGATGCTCGGTGATCAGGCCCTGCGCCACGGCGCGCGACACCGTCCACTGCACGCTCATCGCCGCGATCATGGCGCCCAGCATCTGGCCGGCCTTGATGTTGACCCGCAGCCGGTAGAGCGCGACGAAATGCACCAGCGAGACGATGAAGGAGGCGATGATCGGCAGCGTCAGGATCTTGTCGGGGATCGCGATGTCGGCGAAGGCGACGATCGGGACCCAGATCAAGTTGAGGATCGCGACCACGACGCCGAGGCTTTCGGCCCCGAGCCAGTTGAGCCAGCCGAGCGAGAATTCGCGGCGCTGATCGGGCGTCAGCCGGCTCGCGCCGGGCAGGAAGCGCCGCCAGTGCTTCTTGACGATCTGGAAGCCGCCATAGGCCCAGCGGTGGCGCTGCTTCTTGAACGCCTCATAGGTGTCGGGCAACAGGCCTTCGCCGTAGCGCACATTGGTGTAGTGCGTGAGCCAGCCCGCCTGCTGGATCGAGAGGCCGAGATCGGTGTCCTCGCAGATCGTGTCAGAGGACCAGCCGCCGGCCTTGTCCATCGCGGCGCGGCGGATCAGGCACATCGTGCCGTGCACGATGATGGCGTTGAACTCGTTACGCTGGACCATGCCGATGTCGAAGAATCCGGCATATTCGCCGTTCATGATGTAGTGCATCAGCGAGCGGTCGCCGTCGCGATGCTCTTGCGGCGCTTGCACCAGGCCGACACGCGGATCGGCGAAGGCCGGCACGAGATCCTTCAGCCAGTCGGGGTGCACGACATAGTCGGCGTCGATGATGCCGATGATCTCGGCATCCGCGGCGGTCCGCTCCATGGCGATCCGCAGCGCGCCGGCCTTGAAGCCCTGCACCTTCTCGGCGTTGATGAACTTGAAGCGCTCGCCGAGCTGCCGGCAGTGATCTTGGATCGGCCGCCAGAACTCGGGATCCGGCGTGTTGTTGATGATGCAGACGCACTCGAAATTCGGATAGTCGAGCCGCGACACCGCATCGAGCGTCTGCTTCAGCATCTCGACCGGTTCGAAATAAGCCGGGATGTGGATCGAGACCTTCGGAAACTTCACATTCTCGCCGATCGTCGCGGGCGCCAGCGGCGCGCTCTTGCCGATCAGCCGGCGCGGGCCGCGGCCGAACGCCACCGCCGCGATCTCCTCGATCCGCGCCATCGCGATCAGCACCAGCGGCACCAGCAGCACGAGGCCGAGGCTGAGCGCGAAGGCCGAGCCCCAGACGAAATAGTGCGTGGTCCAGTACGAGAACACGGTCGCAGCCCAGGCGCCGACGCCGTTGGCTGCCGCCGACAGCAGCAGGGCCTGCATCACGGTCGGCTGGTCCAGCCGCAGGATCGGCAGCGACATGAACAGGCCGACGAGAACCGCGACCATCGCGATCTTCCAGTAGTTCAGGTCGGTGACCGGGCCGGTCCAGGCGAACTTCGCCTCACGGTCGGCATTGAGGATGCCCCAATAGGGACCGACGCCACCTTCGAAGAACTTCCAGGGCTGATCGATGGCTTCGACGATGTTGTAGTCCATGCCGATGGCTTCGGCGCGGGTGACGAAGTTGCGCAGCACCGTGGCCTGCTGGAACGGACCGGGTTCCGCGCTACGCAGATTGTAGCCCTGGCTCGGCCAGCCGAACTCGGCGATCAGAATGCGCTTTCCGGGCAAGGAGTCGCGCAACAAATTGTAGCGGTCGACCGCCTGGTCCACCGCCTGCTTGTCGGTGAAGTTTTCCCAGTACGGCAGCACGTGCGCGGCGATGAAGTCGGACGAATTGGCGAGCTGCGGATGGTCGCGCCAGATGTTCCAGATTTCACCGGTTGTGACGGGAACGTTGACCGACTTCTTGACGCGCTGGATCACCTTGATCAGCCGGTGCACGTTGTTTTCGGCGATCGCCCACTTGATCGCCTCGGCGCGCTTGTCCTCGGGCTGCGTTTCCGCGTCGTGCAGGCGCTGCGCCTCCTCGCGCAGGATCCGCTCGGATTCCTCCGGCGGCACCCCGACCTCCGGAACCGAGCCGAGGTTTTCCAGCGGGACCTGCTCGCCGCGGAACACGGTTTCGTTGCCGACCACGATGCCGATGACGTTGCTGTTGCGCTTGGCGAGGTTGATCGCGGCGTCGATCTCGCGGTTGTTGCGGTTGGCGTCCTTGTCGATCCAGGCGCCGACCGTGACCTTCATGCCGAACTCGGCGGCAACCGGCGGCACCAGTTCGTTGCCTTCGGTCGACGAATAGAGGCGAACCGCCTTGGTCAGCGTGGAGAGCTTCCTGAGATCCGTGCGCACCTTCTCGGTGTCCGCGGCAACATCAGCAACGGTGTGGCCCGACTCGAACGGAGCGTAGGACAGGCTCGGCAGCGTGCCACGGAAATCGGGCGCCGACTGCTTCTCCTGGAAGAGACCCCACAGAGCGGCGTGAGCGGCGGTGACAAGCAACAGGACGGCGACGACGGCGCGCATCGCGGTTAAACCATACGGGGCCTGAGATTGAGGACTAAGCGAACCCGTCCCCTGGGTTCGACCAACATGGCGGCGGAGGGAAAGATATCTCCGCCATCCGATTTAACAACTGGTATGCCGCAATGGCGTTTTAAGGGCGCAAGCCGTTCCAGCCGCGAAAAAAATCGCGGCCGGACCCGATCGGGCGAGGCGCCTATTTCGACGCCGGCGCGGGTGACGCCGACGGGGTCGGCGCAGGCGAGGGCGACGCTGCCGGCGTGGGCGCGGCATTGCCGGCCGTCGACGGCGCCGGGCTGGGCGCAGCGGCGGCTGTCGCGGCCTGCGGCTGGGCGCCCGGATTGATCCAGCAGGCATGGATGCGGCCGTCGAGGCTGCCGCGCACCTTGTCGTCGATCTGGGCGCCGAACCGGGTCAGGCAGCGGAACGCGGCCTGGACGTGGCCGCCGGGGCAGCCGAACCGATCATAGAGGTCGAGGTGGCGGAACGCGGTATCGAGGTCGTCGTTCCACATCAGGCGGACCACACGGCGGCCGAGCCAGACGCATTCCGGGTTGCCGGCCGGGCCGTTGATGGCCTGCTGGGCCTCGACGAATTCCTCGACCTTGCGCTGGTTGGCTTCCCGTGCGGCATTGGCATTGGCGTCGGCCTGCTGTTTGGCCTGGTCCGGCGGATTCGGTGTGCCGCTCTGGGCGAAAGCGCCGCCGGCTCCGGTCAGGAGCGCAAGACTGGCCACAAGGCCGGTTACGGCAAGATGACGCAAAGCAGTGTTCTTCAACTCAAGCAGCCGTCGACGCATGTATTCCCCGATAATGTTCCTGCCCCCGCGGGATCATCCTAACGGCTCGCGTGATGCCGTCCAAATAGGTCTCCAGTGCGGCGGAGACTCTGGCGGAGTCAGATGACTGGAATTTGGTATTTTGTCCAGCAAACTCACAACTTTATCGATCCAGTGCGAAACTGCCGCAGGACAACCATGGTATTGACCTAATCCTACTCTTGGCAGACGGGCCGTGACCGGCTAATTCGACGGTCCCCCGGAGGATGGAACCGATTTCGCTTCGTACGCCGCTGGCGCTTCTCCTGATCTCGCTCGCCGTGATTGCTTCCGTGTGGTGGTGGCTCGCCACGCCGATTACGCTCGCGCGTGCGCCGATCGATCCCGCCGCAAAACTGCAATGCGTGTCCTACACGCCGTTCCGCGGCGCCCAGACGCCGCTCGATCCCACCACCCAGATTCCGGTCGAGCAGATCGAGCAGGACCTTGCCGATCTCGCCAAGGTCACCGACTGCGTGCGCACATATTCGATCGAGAACGGCCTCGACCAGGTGCCCGGCGTCGCGGCCAAGGTCGGACTGAAGGTGATGCAGGGCATCTGGCTCAGCAGCAACCGCTTCAAGAACCTGCAGCAGATCGCGATCGCGGTGCGGCTCGCCAAGGAATATCCCGGCGTCGTCACCTCGCTGATCGTCGGCAATGAAGTGCTGCTGCGCGGCGAGATGACAGCCGCCGATCTTGCCGGCAACATCCGCGCGGTGAAGGCTTCGGCCGGCAATATCCCGGTCACCTATGCCGACGTCTGGGAATACTGGGTGAAGAACCGCGAGATCTATGACGCGGTCGATTTCGTCACCATTCACATCCTGCCGTATTGGGAAGACATCCCGATCAAGGCCAAGTACGCCGCGGCGCATGTCGACGATATCCGCAAGCGGATGGCGGTGACGTTCCCGGGCAAGGAGATCCTGATCGGCGAGACCGGCTGGCCGAGCCAGGGCCGGATGCGGGAGGGCGCATTGCCGTCGCGCACCAACCAGGCGCGGGTGGTGTCCGAGATCCTCGACCTCGCCAAGCGCGAGGGATTCCGCGTCAACCTGATCGAGGCCTATGACCAGCCCTGGAAGCGCAAGCTCGAGGGCACGGTCGGCGGCAATTGGGGCCTGTTCGATTCGGTGAAGCGGCAGGTGAAGTATCCGCCCGGCGTTGCGATCACCAACTATCCGGAGTGGAAGCTGCAGATGGCGGGCGGCATGGCGCTGTCCATCGCAACATTCCTGGTGGCCTGGCTGACATTGCGCCGCCGGCCCTGGACGCCGCGGCCGTCGGCCTGGATCGCGGTCGCCATTTCGGCGACGACGGCGGGGACGCTGCTCGGGATCGCCGGCGACAAGATGTACTACGAGAGCTACGGCACCAGTGGCTTCCTGCATTGGGGCGTGCTGCTCGCGGCCGCGATCATCGCGCCCTTGCTGACGGCGCATGCGCTGATCGCCGGACGCTCGCTGCCGACCTTCCTGGAACTGATCGGACCGCGCGACTATCGCGGCAAGGGCGCGATCGGCGCGCTGCTGGCGATCGTGCTGGCCATCACCACGGTCATCGCCGCCGAGACCGCGCTCGGCTTCGCCTTCGATCCGCGTTATCGCGACTTCCCGTATGCCTCGCTGACCATGGCCGTGGTGCCGTTCGCACTGCTGACCATGCTCAACCGCCCCAAGGAAGGCATCCGGCCGCTCGCCGAATCCGTGTTCGCCGGCGTGCTCGCGATCGCCGCCCTCTACACGATCTACAACGAGGGCACGATCAACTGGCAGTCGGACTGGACTTGTGTGATGTATCTCTTGCTATCAGCTACGCTGTGGCGGGCGCGGGCCGCGCAAAACCCAGGATGAACAGCCCGATCGCAAGCCCTGACAACACGACGTTGTAGAGCACGATCCCGAGCCCGGCGGCGATCAGCCCGCCGGTGAGCAGCACGATCGAGGGCCGCATCAGGTTCAGCAGCGCAATCACCAGCGCGGCGATGCCGAACACCGAGTTCTTGAACAGCACGGTCGAGAGCGCGCGCGCCTTGCACAGCATGGTCTGCGTGCCGGCGTCGCAGGCCAGCGCGACGGGCGAGAACTCGATCGCCAGATAGCGCACGTAGAACGCGTAACCGACGGTGACGAAGCCGACGACCATCAGGAACTGGACCTGATAGGGGGAGAGGCGGAACGGAGGTTTTGTCATCGCGGCACTATGGTCGGGAACGGGGGCTGGGACAAGCTCGGTCAAAGCAGCGAAATCGGTTGAGAATTTGGCCGCAATCCTTTGCCGCACATGATTATTGGCTGTTTCGCCGGAACATCGACGAGATTGTCGCAGGCTCCGGCTTCTTTTCCTCCGCAACCGGCTGCGGCGGCGGGGCGAGGGTGGTGCGCTTCGGCGCCAACCGCCGGTGCGGCTGCGGCGGCCTGGTGCCGGCGGGCGGCTCATTCAGGGCCAGCCGCTGGCCGTCATAGATCGCCGTCTCGCAGGTCCGTTGCACGAGGCTGAGGCCGGCGCAGATCCGGGCGGCGGTCCCCGCGTCGTTCAGTGGTCCGGCGACCAGGCGCAACTGCATGCCGAGCCCGTTGCTGTTTTCCTTGATCACGATGATCGGCCGCAGCGCGGCCAGCGGCGCGTTGGCCTTCGCCTTCAACAGGCCGCGCCACAGCGCGCGCAGTCCATTGACCGAGTTTGCGGTGCCGAGATCGACGCCGAACTCGGTGCGGTGGATCTGCGCCTTCGGCGCGTCGTCTTCGACGTCGGAGTCCGGATCCGGCGTGATCACGAGCGGCGGGATCGGCGCGGCGCTGACGTCATTGGCGGTCGGCGGCTTGACCGTTTCGACCGTCTTGTTCGCCGCGGCATCGAGCGATGCCAGCAGCGGCTTCTCGGCAGGCGGCTTGTCGGCGACCGGTGCGGAAGCCGCCGCTGACGCGGGAGCTTTTGCATCCTCGGCACTGGCTACGGCGGCCGCGGCGCTCATCGGACTGGCAACGGATGGGATGTTGGGAGAAGCCGACGGCGGATTGTCGGATGCCGGCGGCTTCTCCGCGGCGGCTTGTTGCCTGGTCGTAGCGGGCGTCGGCTTCTTCTCGGCCACCACGGGCTTTTCGGCCACGGCTGCCGGCTTCTCGATCGGTGCCGAGACCTTGCTGTCGGGGGATGCCGGCGCCTTGTCGGCCGCGACCGGTTTGTCCGATGCGGCGGGCGGCGTGGTTGCGACAGCGGCGACGGCGGGTGCCGCAGGCGCCGCATTGGCCGAGGCCACGTCGGGCGACGCGGCCGATTTTGCTGGCGTCGGCACGAGTGCCGCCGGCTGCTTGCCGATCGTGCCGGTCACGGAGTCGAGCCCCTGTTCCAGCGTGGTGACCCGCGAGTAGAGCCGGTCACGGTCGCCGTTGAGCGTATCGATCGCGGAAGCGAGCCGGCGCGTCTCGTTATGGCTTTCCTTCGCCAGCGTCTGTAGTTGCTGGGCCTGTCGTGCGATGTCTGATGCGGCGACCAGGTCGCGCCGCATTGTCAGGGCCGACTGGTTCGCCATCACGGCGACGACGACGGCGCCGACCGCAGCCACGCCCCACGAGCCGAGCCGCCACAGCATGCGGCGATCAAAAGCATCCTCCTCGGCCAAAAAGCCGGAGGTGCTCTCGGTGTCGAAATCCGCCAGATTGTCGCGATCTTTGGCCAAAGCCCGCTTGGCCCTCCTCAAGGCCCGCCGAATCACGAGGCAAAGATTAACAGGAAATGGACCGGGAACTTGAATCCGCAGGACCATGAGGGCGAAACGGTTTCTTCTGCCGGGGAAAACAATTAAAGACGGCCTCCAAGAAGGCTTTGAACGTAGGCTTTGAACGTAAGCTTGGCGCGGCGAACATCGCGCGATATCGGGGATTTTCGAATGACTGCGCGAACCAGCCTGACAGTGGTGCTTGCGGCCGGCGAGGGCACGCGGATGCGCTCGTCGCTGCCGAAGGTGCTGCACCCCGTCGCCGGGCAGGCGCTGCTGGCGCATGTGCTCAATGCCGCCGCCAGCGGCGAGGGATCGCAACTCGCGGTCGTGATCGGCCCCGACCATGAGGCGGTCGCCGCCGAGGCGCGCCGGGTGCGGCCCGACGCCAAGGCCTACGTGCAGCGCGAGCGGCTCGGCACCGCGCACGCGGTGCTGGCCGCGCGCGAGGCGATCGCAGGCGGTGCCGACGATCTGCTGGTCGCGTTTGGCGACACGCCGCTGATCTCGGCCGAGACGTTTGCGCGGATGCGCGCGCCGCTGCGTGACGGCGCCGCGCTCGCGGTGCTCGGCTTCCATGCCGCCGATCCAACGGGCTACGGCCGGCTGGTGGTCGAGAACGGCAGACTGGTTGCGATCCGCGAGCAGGCCGACGCCAGCCCCGAGGAGCGCAAGATCGCGCTGTGCAATGCCGGCGTGATGGCGTTCGCCGGCAAGACGGCGCTCGCGATCATCGAGAAGATCGGCAACGCCAACGCCAAGGGCGAATATTATCTGACGGACGCCGTCGGCATCGTCAGGTACATGGGACTGGAGGCCGTCGTGATTGAAACCAGCGAAGACGAAGTGCGCGGCATCAACACCAAGGCGCAGCTCGCCGAGGCCGAAGCCGTGATGCAGGCGCGGCTGCGCAAGGCCGCGCTCGAGGCCGGCGTGACCCTGATCGCGCCGGACACCGTCCATCTCGCAGCCGACACCAAATTCGGCAAGGACGTCGTGATCGAGCCGTTCGTGGTGATCGGACCGGGCGTCTCGATCGACGACGGCGCCGTGATCCATTCGTTCTCGCACATCGTCGAAGCCAGCATCGGCAAGAAGGTGTCGGTCGGTCCCTATGCGCGGCTGCGGCCCGGCACCTCGCTCGGCGACGGCGCGCGGATCGGCAATTTCGTCGAGACCAAGGCCGCCGTGCTCGAGGCCGGCGTCAAGGTCAACCATCTCTCCTATGTCGGCGACGCCCATGTCGGCGCCAATTCCAACCTCGGCGCCGGCACCATCACCTGCAACTATGACGGTTTCCTCAAGCACAAGACCCTGATCGGCGAGGGCGCCTTCGTCGGCACCAATTCGTCGCTGGTCGCGCCGGTCACGATCGGCAAGGGCGCCTATATCGGCTCGGGCTCCGTCATCACCAAGGACGTCCCCGACGATGCGATGGCGCTCGAGCGCAGCGAACAGTCGATCCGCGAAGGCGGCGCAGCGCGCTACCGCGCGGCGAAGCTGAAGGCGAAGGCGGCGAAGGGGAAGTGATCAGCGTATCCGAACCCGGATGTCATCACCCGCGAATGCGCGACATCTCGTGCGTCCTGAAATGAAAGAGGCCGCCATGAGGCGGCCTCTTTCGGACCTGCTTAGTATGAAGCCTGCCCTCCGTTGCGCGAACCAATAACATTATGTCTGGCCAGACATTCGCAACGTGGTCGAAATGGTGCCCGAGCTTGCTTGACGCTGTCTTTGATGGACATCAAACGCTCAGAGCAGGCCACCATTAGCCTTCCGGCGCATCTGCTCGCACGAGCCCTGGACAAACTTTGCCAGCCATTCGAAGTTGATGAGCAGGCTTTCCGCCACTCGGCGTTCTACCGACCCTGGCTCTAACGCGTCTGCCAATCGCCGTTGACGTTCTGCGCGATCGCGGCAGGCCACGGCCCTGCTTTCGACGAACTGGAGCTCCTCCTGTGCGTCGCCTAGCTTTTTCTCTTCCTCGATCAGTATTCGGGTGACCGTCGCTCTCGTTTCGTCCGATGTGTCGTGGGCCTTCAGAAGGTCCAGACAGTGGTCGATGTTCGCACGCGCGATGAAAGTATCCATGGACGTAATCCCCACTAGCTTCCCGTCCAAGTGTGAATCCTGCTCCGGCTTTGTGACAACGGCGAGTCAATTTAGCGGGAAAGTTGCACCGTGGAACTACGGATCGGGCTGCGGGCTCGCTCGCGCAACACATGCAGTTTGTGCCAGCTGGCCATGCGGAGCCGGGTTGATCTCGCTCAAGTTGCTCGGCGGTAGGTGGGCTAAGCAATAAAGGCGTAGTCCCCCTATGCGAACAATGCCCCCGGAAGGCCGCTGGCGCTCCAAGGCCAGCGGCTTTTTCCCTTGGGTCGGCGCCTAGACGGCCTGCTGCCGTCAGCCGCCTAGACCAGTATTGGCGCTGATCAGATAGCGTCGCCCTGCGTCGGTGAATTGCATTTCCCGATCATCTTGACGGTGAAGCTGTCGGCCCGCTTGTTCTCGATGCAGAGGTGTCATTCTTCCTGGATGGCCGGTTCGGTGGCGAGTACTGGCTTGAAAGCGAACCACGTTCCAAGCTCGTCAAAAGCGCGCTTCAGGCCGAGCTTGGTGCAGGACGGCACCGACGCCGCCGGGTTCAGAAACGCAACGACGGCCGGATCATCGTCGGCAATCTCTTCAAGCACGCGATCAGGCTGCTTGCAGCCGAACCATCCGACGATCGCGCCGCGCCGTCACGTTCTGCAAATCCCATATCGATCAGCCCTCCATTGGATCGAACCAAGTCGCGCTAGCAATGCGAAGCGTCGATGGGTTATTCGCCCGGCAACGACGTTCGCATTCACGTCGGTCTACCAGAGGCGCAGGGAAGCCGGGGGCCGATCGCGCGTCCTTGTTGCCAATGCGCGAATGTCTGACTACGCTTTACCCAAGGTAGCCCTCAAGCGCTCGTTCGATCGGCCGGACGCTCATGCCCAAATTCCTCCGCATCGGAGTCCACCAGTCGAACGTGTCCGGATACACGTCGAAGGCGTGGTGCATTCGGCGCGCCGGCACGACGATTTTCCTGAAATGGGGCGCCGTCGAGGTTCAGGGCGCTGGAACCGGGCGAAAGGTCTACTGGACGTTCCCACCGCAGGAAAAAACCATTCGTTGCCGCACGGTGCAGCGCGCCCAGGACTACACCAAGGCGGCCGTCGCGCGGCGGCGCAGCCATAGCTACGAACCGCTGGCGGGAAATATCGCCAACCGGCGCCGGACCGCCGATCGAGGCTCGGAGCTCAAGCAGGCGCTCGCCACGATCCTGTTCGTCGATATCGTCCGGTCCACTGAAAAGGCCGCGCGGCTCGGCGATTCGCGTTGGGCGACGGTGATGAATCATTATTACGCCGCCGTTCGTCGCGAGCTAAAGGCCTTGCGCGGCAAGGAAGTCGTGACGACGGGTGACGGCGTGCTGGCAACGTTCGGCAAGCCTGCGGCCGGGATCCGCTGCGCGACCGCGATCCGCGAGGCAGTGCGCACGCTGGGGCTCGAGATCAGGATTGGGCTGCACGCGGGCGAATACAAGGTGAGCGGAGCCGAGGTCATCGGTCTCGCGTTTCACATCGGCGCGCGCGTCGCCGCGAAAGCGCGTGCCGGCGAGGTCCTGGTATCGAGCGCGGTCAAGGACCTGATGCTGGAGTCCGAAGTCGTTTTCAAGGATCGCGGCACACATCAGCTCAAGGGCGTGCCGGCGCGCTGGCGGCTGTACCGGGTCGAGCATTAGGGTGCCGGTGCTACGCGAGCTCCCGGAATCCATCTCACCCCTCGTCCTGAGGCCCGTTGGTTGCCGGGCTCGTAACGCGTCGCCCACAGGTGCGCGATTGCACACCGGGGAATGACGAGCGGGTTATCTACCGCGCGCCGAGGATACGCTGCCACAGCGTGCCGCCGACGACCTTCCAGCCGAGATAGAAATACGCAACGATCAGCGCGAACAGCAGCAGCGCGGGAGCGCCGGTCAGGTTGAAACCGTCCTTGGTGGTCTGGCCGGTGGCGGCCCCGATCGCATAGCCGCCGCCGAAGAACACGGTGATGAAATCGAGGAAGCCGGCAAGGCCGCGGCGCCAGAACGGTTTTGCGAGTGGCGGGGGCTGATCGTTCGACATCGCAAGGCTCCGCTGCCTACCACTTGAGAATGACCGACACCGCCGATCAGGTGAAGGCGACCTCGATCCGGTTGTCGGCCTTTCCAGTGATCCGGCACGCTCGCGACAGTGCGTCGGCGGCGATTGCGAGCTTGAACTGGTCGGGAATCCCGGAGGTCGACAGCACCTCGATCGTTGCGGTGTCGCGCGACAGGCCGCGCACCGTGCAGTCGATCGTGGAATGGCCGGCATTGAAGCTGATCGTGCCGGCCTTGAACACGCGCCGCGCGGTCGGCGCAATCGACGGCGCGCGGTCGACCCAGGCCAGCGCCTGATTGCGGCCGGCCTGCTTGGCGCCGTACATCGCAAGGTCGGCGTTGCGCAGCATGTCGTCAAAGCAATTGCCCGGCGAGAGCACCGCGCCGCCGAGGCTGCAGGTGACGCCGATGGTGCCGGCCGGTGTCTCGATCCGTGTCGCCGCAACGGCGGCACGCACCTTCTCCAGCACGCCCATCGCTTGCTCGAGCTTGGTGTGCGGCAACAGGATGCCGAACTCTTCGCCGCCGAGCCGGCCGATCAAATCGGAGCCGCGCAGCGCGCAGCGTGCGGCCTCCGCCACCGCCGCCAGCACCATGTCGCCGACCGCATGCCCGTAGGTGTCGTTGACCCGCTTGAAGTGATCGACATCGAGCACCGCGCAGGCGAGCGGGCTGATATGCCGCGTCGCCAGCGCAGTCAGCCGTTCGCCTTCGCCGCGGAAGGCGCGCCGCGACGAGCAGCCGGTGAGGGCGTCCTGCATGGACAGGTTCCGCAGCTTCAATTCATCGACGGCGATCGCGGCCAGGTCGACCAGCATGCTGGTCTCCTCGGCGCCGAAGTCATCGCGAGGGCGTGTGTCGATGGCGCACAGGCTTCCGATCACGGTGCCGGACACCTTGAGCTGTGCGCCGGCATAGAAGCGCACGAACGGCGCCCCGCGGACGAAGATGTTGTCCGCGAAGCGGGCGTCGCGCAGCATGTCGGGGACGACCAGCGGCTCATCCAGCGTGATGGTCACATTGCACGGCGCGGGCCGCCGGTCGGTTTCGCGCAGGTCCAGTCCGTCGGAGGCCTTGAACCATTGCCGGTGGCCGTCGATGAAGGTCAGCGTCGACATCGGCACGCGGAACATCTTGCGGCATAGCGAGGTCAGGCGGTCAAAGGCCAGTTCACGCGGCGTGTCGAGGACGTCGAGTTCCGCGAGCTTATCGAGGCGACGTGCCTCGCGATCATGCGCAGTATCCATCGGGGTACCTCCGGCGGCGGCACCCTCGCCGAAAGGCGTTAATGCTGCGTTGACGCGGTTAACGGCGTTTGCCCGCGGCGGTTTCATCGCCTTTAGGTGGCGGTGGTGCAAAACGCACCATGCGCAAACATGCCGCGACTGTTCTGACCGGAATCTTTTGCAGCCTGGTGACGTATTTTAGCGCCGCGCGTCTCTGCCAATGGGCAGAGACCGGACAGCTGGCGGTGCTGGCCCGGAAGACATCCGATCAACCGGAGTTCATGTCCTGGGGCGACGATCGGGTCAGCTTCGTGCTGCTGTTCGCGCTCTATCTGTTTTTCCTCAAGACCGGACTGCACGGCATGCTCGTCACGTGCCGCGACGTTTGGTTGCGTGGTCGGGGTTGG
The DNA here is from genome assembly GCF_002289535.1 of Bradyrhizobium sp. UFLA03-84. Taxonomy (NCBI): domain Bacteria; kingdom Pseudomonadati; phylum Pseudomonadota; class Alphaproteobacteria; order Hyphomicrobiales; family Nitrobacteraceae; genus Bradyrhizobium; species Bradyrhizobium sp. UFLA03-84. The sequence goes on from NZ_NSJY01000014.1 coordinate 1,315,836, forward strand.
GAACCGTGAGCGAATATCTAATCCAGGCATTGATCGAAGCGATCTTCACAAAGACCGGTCGCGGGCTGTGGGGCCTCGTCGGCGTGCGGCCGTACGAGATCGTGGCGATGATCAGCGGAATGATATTCTGGGGCCTCGTGGCCATATTCGCCTACGCCAGGATGCATGGGTAGAGCCAAGCTGGGCCGCCGACGGCAGTGCCGCCGACGCACTCTTGCCAAATTAGTTAGCCCCGATTAACCAGCCTTTCGCATCAACCTTGCCGTTTAAGACTGTCGCAATCGGCAATAATTATTGAGTATCTTGCGACCGGCGATTCCCGTTAAGGGACCGTGTCGCCGCTTTGGCAAATTTTCGGCGATTTTTGGGGACATTGAACCGCATGTGCGGCATCGTCGGCATTCTTGGACGCGCTCCGGTCGCGGAGCAACTGGTGGATTCGCTGAAGCGGCTCGAATATCGCGGCTATGATTCCGCCGGTGTCGCGACGCTTGAGAACGGCGTCCTGGCGCGGCGCCGCGCCGAGGGCAAGCTGAAGAATCTGGAAACCCGGCTGGAGGCCAAGCCGCTCGGTGGCCACACCGGCATCGGCCATACCCGCTGGGCCACCCACGGCAGGCCGACCGAGAACAACGCGCATCCGCACGCCACCGAACGCGTCGCCGTCGTGCATAACGGCATCATCGAGAATTTCCGCGAGCTGCGCGAGCACCTCGAAGCCAAGGGTGCGAAGTTCGCGACCGAGACCGACACCGAGGTCGTGGTGCATCTGGTCGACAATCTGCTCAAGGGCGGCGTCGCGCCGGTCGAGGCGGTGAGGGCGGTGCTGTCGCAGCTGCGCGGCGCGTTCGCGCTCGGCTTCATCTTCGCCGGCGAGGACGATTTGATGATCGGCGCCCGCAACGGCCCGCCGCTCGCGGTCGGCCACGGCGAGGGCGAGATGTATCTCGGCTCGGATGCGATCGCGCTCGGGCCGTTCACCGACACGATCAGCTATCTCGAGGACGGCGACTGGGTGGTGCTGAACCGCAAGGGCGCGACGATCTTCGACAAGGACAACGCCATCGTCCATCGCGAGGCGATCAAGCATACGACCGCGACGGCGCTGGTCGACAAGGCGAACTATCGCCACTTCATGGCGAAGGAAATCCACGAGCAGCCGGAAGTGGTCGGGCATACGCTCGCGCGCTATGTCGACATGGCGACCGAGCGCGTCACCATGCCGGTCAAGCTGCCGTTCGACTTCAAGGACATCCAGCGTATCTCGATCACCGCCTGCGGCACCGCGAGCTATGCCGGCTTCGTCGCGAAATACTGGCTGGAGCGGCTGGCGCGGCTGCCGGTCGAGCTCGATGTCGCCTCCGAATTCCGTTACCGCGAGGCGCCGCTGCGCAAGGGCGACCTTGCGATCTTCATCTCGCAGTCCGGCGAGACCGCCGACACGCTGGCGGCGCTGCGCTACGCCAAGGCGCAGGGCGCGCACACGCTGTCGGTCGTCAACGTGCCGACCTCGACGATCGCGCGCGAGAGCGAGACCGTATTGCAGACGCTGGCCGGTCCCGAGATCGGCGTCGCCTCGACCAAGGCGTTCACCTGCCAGCTGATGGTGCTGGCCTCGCTCGCGGTTGCCGCCGGCAAGGCCCGCGGCGAGCTGTCCGATGCCGACGAGACCAAGCTGGTGCACGGCCTTGTCGAGATCCCGCGGCTGATGTCGGAAGCGCTGACCACCGAGCCGCAGATCGAGAAGTTGGCGCGCGAGATCTCGAAGTCGCGCGACGTGCTCTATCTCGGCCGCGGCACCAGCTATCCGCTGGCGCTGGAAGGCGCGCTGAAGCTGAAGGAAATCTCCTACATCCACGCCGAGGGCTACGCCGCCGGCGAGCTCAAGCACGGCCCGATCGCGTTGATCGACGAGCACATGCCGGTGGTGGTGATCGCCCCCTACGACAAGGTGTTCGAGAAGACCGTCTCCAACATGCAGGAAGTCGCCGCCCGCGGCGGCAAGATCATCCTGATGACGGACGCCAAGGGCGCCGCGGAGGCGACCATCCAGTCGCTGGTGACGATCGTGATGCCGGACATGGGGGCGACCTTCGCGCCGATGGTCTATGCCGTCCCGGTGCAGCTGCTCGCCTATCACACTGCCGTCGTGATGGGCACCGATGTCGATCAGCCCCGGAATCTGGCCAAATCGGTCACGGTCGAATAGCCGCAAGGGGGCCCGTCACGCGGCCCCTTCAAAAATCCGCTGGAATGGCTTAGCTGGGTGGTGGACTACGGCCGCTTCGACGACCCTGGAACCGCAATGACCTCCGATCAAGTGCCTCCTGACCCGTCTGGCGAATTGCATCCGGACCACCCGCGCGGGCTGATGGCGCGTTTCCGCAACTATTTCCTGACCGGCCTCGTGGTGGCCGGGCCGGTTGCGATCACCCTGTATTTGACCTGGTGGTTCGTGAACTGGGTCGACAACCTGGTCCGCCCGTTCGTGCCGACCGCCTACCGGCCGGAGACCTATCTGCCGTTCGGGCTGCCCGGTTCCGGCCTGATCGTCGCGGTCATCGCGCTGACGCTGCTCGGCTTCCTCACCGCCAACCTGATCGGGCGCACCCTGGTCGATCTCGGCGAGCGGCTGCTTGGGCGGATTCCCGCGGTGCGTGCGATCTATCGCGGCCTGAAGCAGGTGTTCGAGACGCTGTTCTCCGGCAACGGCTCGAGCTTCCGCCGCGTCGGGCTGGTCGAGTTTCCCTCGCCCGGGATGTGGTCGATCGTGCTGATCTCGCAGGCGCCGAGCGCCGAGCTCGCCGCCAGCTTCCCCGGAGGCGAGGAGCATATCTCGGTGTTCCTGCCGTGCGCGCCGAACCCGACCACCGGATTCTTCTTCTACGTGCCGAAGAGCAAGATCATCGAGATCGAGATGAGCACCGAGGATGCCGCGACGCTGATCATGTCGGCCGGCGTGGTGCAGCCCGGCACCAACGATCAGAAGCGCGCCGCAGCGCTTGCCGGCATGGCCAACGCCGCGCGGATCGCCAACCAGGCCTCGTTGCAGCCCGCCGCGCCGGCCAAGGTCGAGGGCTGATTTTTCAGCCCGCGCCGATCAGCGGGACGGCCTCGTCGCGTTCGTAGAGGTAGAGCAGGACGCGCAGCGCTTCGCCGCGCTCGCCTTTCAGCTTCGGATTGTCCTTCATGATCCGCAAGGCCTCATCGCGAGCCTGGGTGATGAGCTGGCCGTGTACCTCGGAGCGCGCGATGCGGTAGCCGGGCAGGCCGCTCTGGCGGATGCCGAGCACGTCGCCTTCGCCGCGCAGCTTCAGATCCTCCTCGGCGATCCGGAATCCGTCCGTGGTCTCGCGGATCACTTTCAGCCGTGCCTTCGACATCTCGCCGAGCGGTTCCTTGTAGAGCAGAAGGCAGGTCGAGGCCTCCGAGCCGCGGCCGATGCGGCCGCGCAATTGATGCAGTTGCGCGAGGCCGAAACGCTCGGCGTTCTCGATCACCATGATGGTCGCCGCCGGCACGTCGACGCCGACCTCGACCACCGTCGTTGCCACCAGGAGGCCGATTTCATGCGCGGCGAACTGCGCCATGACGCGGTCTTTCTCGGCGCCCTTCATCTGGCCATGCACCAGGCCGACGCGATCGCCGAACCGCTGCTGCAGGCTCTCGAAACGTTCGGTGGCGTTGGTGAGGTGCTCGGTGCCTTCGGCCTCGGATTCATCGACCAGCGGGCAGATCCAGTAGACCAGCTTGCCGGCGCTGAGCGCGCGGCCGACGCCGTCCATGACGTCCTCGATCCGGCTCATTGGCACCGCGCGCGTATCGATCGGCTGGCGGCCTGCGGGCTTCTCACGCAACTCCGAAACATCCATGTCGCCGAAATAGGTCAGCACCAGCGTGCGCGGGATCGGCGTCGCGCTCAGCACCAGCACGTCGACGGCCTCGCCCTTGGCAGTCAGCGCGAGGCGCTCGCGCACGCCGAAGCGATGCTGCTCGTCGACCACGGCGAGCGCCAGATCCTTGTAGACGACGTCGTCCTGGATCAGTGCATGGGTGCCGACCAGCAGATCGATCTCGCCGGCCTTGAGCCGCGCCAGCAGCTCGCGGCGCTCCTTGCCCTTCTCGCGGCCGGTGAGGATCGCAACCCGCATGCCGGCACGCTCGGCCAGCGGCGCGATGGTCTTGATGTGCTGGCGCGCCAGGATTTCGGTCGGCGCCATCAGCGCCGCCTGCTTGCCGGCCTCCGTGACGGCGGCGGCCGCCAGCAGCGCCACCACGGTCTTGCCGGAACCGACATCGCCCTGCACCAGGCGCAGCATCCGCACCGGCTGGCGCAGATCCTCCGTGATCGCCGCGACCGCCTCGCGCTGCGACTTGGTCAGCGCATAGGGCAGGGCATCGATGATCCTGTTGCGCAGATGGCCGTCGCCGGCATTGCGGACGCCGGCAGGGCGGCGCAGCGTGGCGCGGATCAGCGCCAGCGCGAGCTGGCCGGCGAGCAGTTCGTCGAACGCAAGCCGCGACCAGAACGGACCGTCGGGCAAAATGTCGCTCAGCTCGACTGGGACATGGACGCGGGTCAGCGCCTCCCGGATCGGCGGGAAGTTGCAGCGGCGCACCACCTCGGGGCTGATCCACTCCGGCAGATCCGGCAGCTTGGTCAGCGCCTGCGCGATCGCGCGGCGGAGCGAGCCGATCGCCAGCCCCTCCGTCAGCGGATAGACCGGATCGATGCCGGAGAGTTTTGCAAAGCCCGCTTCGTCGACGACGCGATCGGGATGCACGATCTGCGGGGTGCCGTCATACATCGCCAGCGTGCCCGAGACGTAACGCTTCTCGCCGACCGGCAGCAGCTTCTCGACATAGCCGGGCTGGGCGCGGAAGAAGGTCAGCACGACATCGCCGGTGTCGTCGCTGGCATATACAAGGTAGGGCGCGCGTGAATTGCGCGGCGGCGGCGGGCGATGGCGGTCGACGGTGACCTCCAGCGTCACCATGGTTCCGACCACAGCATCCCGGATCTTCGGCCGGGCTCGGCGGTCGATCACGCTCGCCGGCAGATGCAGCAGCAGATCGACCAGCCGCGGCGTCTCGCTGCGGTCGAGCAGGTAGCGCAGCAGCCTGTCCTGCTTCGGGCCGACGCCCGAAAGCGTCGTGACCTGGGCAAACAACGGATTGAGCAGGGCTGGGCGCATCGCAGCCCTTTACACACGACTCACGTCATGCGCGCAAGGAAACCCCAAAACGCAGCGAATGAGGGCTGACATCGGCCGTCGCCGTCGCTATATCAAGCCCGCCCGGCACGTCCGGGCTTTTCGCGTTGAACGGATTTTGGGACATGACGGGATCGACACGATCGAGCCAGGGGCTCGATGACCGCCGCAAGCGGCTACTGTTTCGCTGCTGGCACCGCGGCACCCGGGAGATGGACCTGATCCTCGGCCGGTTCGCAGACGCGACCATTGGCGAGCTGTCCGATCAGGAGCTCGGTGAGCTCGAGCATCTGATCGAGGTTCCGGATCCCGACCTCTACGCCGCGCTGACCGGCGACAAGGTGCTGCCGGCGGAATATGCGACCGCGCTGTTTGCCCGCATCAAGGCGTTCCGGGTCGCGGATCCCAGCGCATGAAGCAGCCGATGAAATCGCCGGCCGCGATGCTCGCGCCCGGTCGGGTGCTGACCATTGCCAACGTCGCCGAGGGCGCCGAGGGGCTCGTCATCTCCGATCTGGCGCGCGCCATCGCCGCGCAGCCGAAGCGGCCGGCGGTCAGCCTCGCCGTGGTCTGCCGCGACGGCGCGCGGATGCAGCAGCTCGCCCGCGCTCTGGAGTTCTTCGCCCCCGATATCGCGGTCATGCAGATCCCGGCCTGGGACTGCCAGCCCTATGACCGCGTCTCGCCGCATTCCGGTATCCTGGCGCAGCGCTTGACGGCTCTGGCGAAGCTGTCGCGGCTGACGGGCTCCGACAAGCCGCTGATCGTGCTGACCACGGTGAACGCCGTCGTGCAGCGGGTGCCGGCGCGCGACCAGGTCGCCGCCCAGGCGCTGTCGGTCGCACCCGGCAATGTGGTGCCGATGGATTCGGTCGTGGCCTGGCTGGAGCACAATGGCTACACGCGCTCCTCCACGGTGCGCGAGCCCGGCGAATACGCCGTCCGCGGCGGCATCCTCGATCTGTATCCGGCCGGCCTCGACCAGCCGGTGCGTTTCGACTTCTTCGGCGACAGTCTGGAATCGATCCGCACCTTCGATGCGGAGACCCAGCGCACGCATCTGGACATGCGCGGGCTCGACCTGGTGCCGGTCTCGGAGTTCCAGCTCACAACCGAAACCATCCGTCGTTTCCGCATGGGCTATGTCGCGGCGTTCGGCGCGCCGGAGCGCGATGACCAGCTCTATGAAGCGGTCTCCGAGGGACGCCGCCATCCCGGCATGGAGCACTGGCTGCCGCTGTTCCAGGAGCGGATGGACACGCTGTTCGATTATCTCGACGGCGCAACCATCGCGATCGAGCCGCAGGGCGAGGACGCCGCGCGCGAGCGCTTCACGCAGATTGCCGACTACTATGACGCACGGCGGGAGGCGCTGGAGCATCCGGGCAGCGGCGCGATCTACAAGCCGTTGCCGCCGGACAAGCTCTATCTGACCGAAGCCGAATGGACCAAGCTGCTCGGCGACGTGCCGCTGGCGCGGCTGACGCCGTTCGCGGTGCCCGAAGGCACCGCAGACCTGTTCGACGCCGGCGCGCGGCAGGGCCGCAATTTCGCCCCCGAGCGTGCCGACAGCAATGTCAACGTGTTCGAGGCCGTGGTCGGCCATATCGGCGCGCTGCAATCACAGCGCAAGAAGGTCATCGTCGCGCTGTGGAGCGAGGGCTCGCGCGACCGCATGGGCGCGATGCTGCGCGACCACAAGCTGCTCAACACCACCAGCGTCAACACCTGGCGGATCGTGCAGGCAACGCCGCGCAACGAGACCATGCTGGCCGTGCTCGGCATGGAGTCCGGCTTCGAGACCGACGAATTTGCCGTCATCAGCGAGCAGGATATTCTCGGCGACCGCCTGGTGCGGCCGCGCAAGGCGAGCCGCAAGCTCGACAATTTCATCTCGGAGGTGACCAGCCTCACGACCGGCGATCTCGTCGTCCATGTCGAGCACGGCATCGGCCGCTTCGTCGGCCTCCAGACGCTGGAAGTGTCCGGCGCGCCGCATGACTGTCTCGAGCTGCACTATGCGGCGGAGACGAAGCTGTTTCTGCCGGTCGAGAATATCGAGCTGCTGTCGCGCTACGGCTCCGACAGCGCCAATGTCGAGCTCGATCGTCTCGGCGGTGGCGGCTGGCAGGCGCGCAAGGCCAAGCTCAAGAACCGCATCCGCGAGATCGCGGGCGAGCTGATCAAGATCGCGGCCGAGCGGCAGCTGCACGAGGCGCCGAAATTCCCGCTGCAGCCGCACGTCTACGACGAGTTCTGCGCGCGCTTCCCCTATGAGGAGACTGAGGACCAGCTTGGGGCCATCACCTCGACCCTGAAGGACCTCGAGATCGGCCGCCCGATGGACCGGCTGATCTGCGGCGACGTCGGCTTCGGCAAGACCGAGGTGGCATTGCGCGCGGCCTTCGCCGTGGCGCTGGAGGGCCGGCAGGTCGCGGTCGTGGTGCCGACTACGCTATTGGCGCGGCAGCATTCCCGTACCTTCACTGAGCGCTTCAAGGGCTTCCCGGTCAATGTCGCGCAAGCGTCGCGGCTGGTGTCGACCAAGGAGTTGAACCAGACCAAGAAGGGGCTCGCCGACGGCAGCGTCGACATCGTCGTCGGCACCCACGCGCTGCTCGGCAAGGCGATCAAGTTCAAGGACCTCGGCCTCTTGATCGTCGACGAGGAGCAGCATTTCGGCGTCAGCCACAAGGAGCGGCTGAAGCAGCTCCGCGCCCAGGTCCATGTGTTGACGCTGTCGGCGACCCCGATCCCGCGCACGCTGCAGCTGGCGCTGACCGGCGTCCGCGAGCTGTCGATCATCGCTTCGCCGCCGGTCGATCGTCTCGCGGTGCGCACCTTCGTCGCGCCGCACGATCCCCTGATGATCCGCGAGGCACTGTTGCGCGAGCGTTATCGCGGCGGGCAGGCATTCTATGTCGTGCCGCGGATCGAGGACCTCGCCGGCGTCAAGGATTTCCTCGACAAGAACGTGCCGGAGATGAAGGTCGCGGTCGCCCACGGCCAGATGCCGCCGACCGTGATCGAGGACATCATGTCGGCGTTCTACGACGGCAAATACGACATCCTGCTTTCGACCACGATCGTGGAATCCGGTCTCGACATCCCGAACGCCAATACGCTGATCGTGCACCGCGCCGACATGTTCGGCCTCGCCCAGCTCTACCAGCTGCGTGGCCGCGTCGGCCGCTCCAAGCTGCGCGCCTATGCGCTGTTCACGCTGCCGGCGCAGCAGAAGATCACGGCGCAGGCGGAACGGCGGCTCAAGGTGCTGCAGTCACTGGAGACACTGGGCGCGGGCTTCCAGCTTGCGTCGCACGACCTCGACATTCGCGGTGCCGGCAATCTGCTCGGCGAGGAGCAGTCCGGCCATATCAAGGAAGTCGGCTTCGAGCTGTACCAGTCGATGCTGGAGGAGGCGATCGTCAACCTCAAGGCCGGCGTCGCCGAGCCCGCCGCCGACCGCTGGTCGCCGCAGATCACGATCGGCATGCCGGTGTTGATCCCCGAGGATTACGTCAACGATCTCAGCGTGCGGCTGTCGCTGTATCGCCGTCTGGCCGACCTCGACACCGACGAGGACATCGATGCCTTCGCCGCCGAGATGCGCGACCGCTTCGGCGTGCTGCCGGACGAGGTGCGTTACCTGTTCAAGGTCGCCGCGATCAAGGCTTATTGCCGCCGCGCCAATGTCGGCAAGGTCGATGCCGGTCCGAAGGGCGCCGTGATCGCATTCCGCGACAACAGCTTTGCGCATCCGGAGCGGCTGGTGACGTTCATCCGCCAGCACGGCCAGGCCGCCAAGGTGCGGCCGGACATGAAGGTGGTGTTCTTCCAGGACTGGGACACGCCGGAAGAGCGGCTCGCCGGCACGACAGAGATCCTGCGCCAGCTCGCCAACCTCGCCGAGAGCAAGAAGGCGGCGTGAGAGGTTGCTCGCGGCGCCAACCGGTTTGGCGCACACGCTGGCGCGACTGTGCAGAGATCACACATCGCGTGCTGATTTTGTCATGAGTGAACTGAACGATGCTGTGTGTGCGGTTCCGTGCACACGCCAGCGGTCATCTTCAAGCGCCTTTGGTTTCAACACAACGTCGTGTTGGGTCAGAGTTTTGACGGGCAAGCGTGTTGCCGGTATGGTTTGCATCTCAAAGTCGTTCGCAGTCGGTACTAAAGGCCACAAGCAAGTACGATGCATCAACTCCATTGCCGGTTGCTTTTCATCGGGCTTTGCCTTGCGTTGACCATCCTGCCGATCGAGGCCTTCGCCGGCACCCGCCTGGCGCTGGTGCTTGGCAACAGCAAATACCAGGCCGTTCCCGCCCTCGATAATCCCGCCAATGACGCAGCCGATCTCGCGACGGCTTTGCGCGGCATGGGCTTCACCGTGATCGAAGCGCGTGACGGGACCCGGGACGCCATGGCTAACGCAGTACGGGATTTTTCCGCGCGGCTGAGCGGAGCCGACGTCGCGTTGTTCTTCTACGCAGGTCACGGCCTGCAGATGAACGGCGAAAACTATCTGGTCCCGGTCGACGCGAAAATCGAAACGCCGGCGGATGTGCGCTTCAGCACCGTGAACCTGACCGACATCCAGCAAGAGATGGAGGGGACGGGGCGGGCCAACATCATCATCCTCGACGCTTGCCGCAACAATCCCTTTCTCGAGAAGCTCGCGCGTGGTAGTCGCGCGGCGCCCAGTCGCGGGCTCGGCCGCGTCGATGCCAGCGGGCAGGGCTCGCTGATCGTCTATTCGACGCAGCCGAACAACGTCGCGCTCGACGGTGCCGGGCGAAATTCGCCATTCACTGCCGCGCTGCTGAAGCATATCGCGACACCCGGCATCGAAGTGCGCCAGATGCTGTCGAGGGTTCGCGGCGACGTGCTCGCGGCAACTGATCAGAAGCAGACGCCCTGGGACAGTTCCTCCCTGGTCGGCGACGTCTATCTGGCGGGAGCGCCGTCTCCGGTCACCACAGCCTCGCCGACTTCCACTCCGGCGCAACCGGCTCCTTCAGCCCTATCGGCGGCAGGCGATGTGGCGCAAGCGACCGCCGGCGCAGCGCCGGTGACGCCACAAGCCGACGCGCAGCGCGTCGCAGCCCAGACACCGCCGCTTGCCGCCGGCGGCCCTGATGGCGACTGCGAGCGCGCGGCCGCACCGGCGCCGCCATTCGCCAGCCCTGAGCAATTGAGAATCGACAACACGCATGATTTCGCGGCCGCGATCCCGATCTGCGAGGCGGCGCTGCGCGCCAATCCCGATCAACCGCGGCTCGAATTTCTGCTCGGCCTCGCCTATGGCGGAACGAAAAACTATCTGGTCGCGCAGCGCTATCTGGCCAAGGCCGCGGATGCCGGCTACGCACCGGCGCAAGGCAAGCTCGGGGTCTATTTCGCGACCGGGCGCGGGGTCGTCAAGGACATGCCGCGCGCTTTCGAGCTGTTCAGCAAGGCGGCCGCAGCGGGAGAGCCGGGCGCGATCAGCAATCTCGGCGCAATGTATTCCAATGGCAATTTCGTCAAGAAGGACGAGGCGAGGGCGCTCGAGCTCTATCAGAAGGCAATCGAGGCGGGTGATCCTTTCGCGCTCGCCCAGACCGGCTTGATGTACTTCTACGGCAAGGGAACGCCGCGCGACTACGCCACGGCCGCGCAATATTTTCAGCAGGCGGCCGATCTCAACGACGGATTTTCTCTCAAATACCTCGCCGTCATGCAGGAGCGGGGATTGCTCGGCGCGCCCGATGCCGCCAAGGCCGCCGAGTTGCGGCGCCGGGCTGTCCAGGTCGATCCGGGCAGCCAGGATCCAAACGTGCCAAAGCAGCTGAATGCGAGCGGGCCGCGACGCGCGTCTGGCGTCCATCACGTGCGCAGGATCTACTACTACCGCTTCGTCGGCTGCAGATGGGCCTGGTGCTGAAGATCGAAACGATCTTCACTTCGCGGATTGGTCTCAGAGTGGAACCGAAGATCCCAGGAGGGCGCGACGGTTCCACAGTGTGAACAACGGGCGGGGGAACGTTGAACTTTAAGCCAACTGGATCTTGACGGCTTTTCGACGAATCGTAAGCTGATCGTGTTTTTTATTCAGACCGGCTTTTATATTTTGGATGACGTAGCATCTTGAATCTGGTTCGCGTCTCGCCAGCACTTCAACTGCTCTCCAAAGCTCAATGATCAAGAGTTCGCGCCAAGTGGATTGGCGCGGGCTTGCGGGCGTTTGCTTCCGCTGTCGGCAGGCCAGAAGGCCAGGGGCTCGGCAGTGGGCCAACGGCCGGGCAGACTTAATTGGATTTCGAGATCGGCTATTTCCGGGGAGGGGTCTATGGGTGTGAACGTTGCCAGCGGCAGCACCGTTTCTGTGTCCGACACACAGACTAACAACACAGTCCAGTACGGCGGCACGCTCTACGTGCTGAACGGCGGCTATATCAGCAACACCGTCGATTTTGGTGCCGTCGTTGTTTCCTCCGGCGCCACGGATGTCGGCGACACGACCTCCAGTGGTTCTTCCAATAGCGCCGGGCAGATTTACGTTCTGGGCACCCTCGTCAACGCCGTGGTCAACGGTGGTGGAGGTGTGGTCCTCGGCACCACTCCGTCAAACGCGACCGGAACTGGAACGGCGATTGGAACGACCATCAATAGCGGCTTAATGGCCGTTTACAGTGGCTCGACCGCAAGCAACACCACGGTCGGCAGCGGCGGGATTAGACTATTCAACGGCACAACCATCAACACCACCCTCAGTGGCGGCAACGAACAAATGTGGGGCGGCACCACGATCAGCACCTTGATCGAGAACGGAGGATACGAATACGTCTCCGACACATACAACAACAACTTCGTGGGCAGCGCACTCGCGTCCAACACCACGATCCAAAGCGGTTCCGAACAGATCGTCGGATTCCTTGGGGGCGGCGTTGCAACCAGCACGACAATCGCGGGCGGAACGCAGTGGATCGGCTATGCCGCCTTCGGAAGCGCCGGTCATGGTGTCGCAAGCAATACCACCATCACCAGCGGTGGAATCCAGCTTGTTGCGCCATATAATTATATTGCAACAGGCACAGCCGTCGACACGACAGTAACCGGCAGCGGCAGCATCCAATATGTCGGCAGCGGCCAATATAGCGGCAGCGCAACGGCGATCTCCACCACGCTGATCGCGGGCGGTGAACAGATCGTGTGGGGCGGCGGCCCGTACAGCCCCGTTGCCAGCAGCACGGTGATCAGTTCCGGCGGTACCGAGATCGTTTCATCTGGCGGCATCGCCAGGAGCACGGTGATCAGCGCCGGCGGCACCGAGACCGTGATGGCTGGCGGCATCGCCAGCAGCACAGTAATCAGCTCCGGTGGCACCGAAGTCGTTTCGTCCGGCGGCACCGCAAGCGGTATCACGGTCAATAGCGGCGGCACCTTGATTGTGATTGCCGGCGGCAGTGTCACGGGCTTGACCAACAACGGCGGCACGGTGATGAGCCAAAGCTCCCCGGTGACCGTGAGCAGCGGATCGTCCTACACCGTCTCGAGCGGCCAAAGCGACACCGGCGACACCGTGCTCAATGGCGGTTCGATGTTCGTTGCCTCCGGCGGGTCGGCGGTCAGCACCACCGTCAGCAGCGGCGGGCTTCTGACCGTCAGTAATGGCGGCAGTGACACGGGCACGACTGTCTCGTCCGGCGGTACCGAAACGGTTGCGGGCAGCGATACGAGTGCCGTCATTGCAAGCGGCGCGACGATGTATGTCGGCAGCGGCGGCAGGGCCAGTGGAACGCTCGTCTCCGGGGGAACGCTCGACGTGCTGGCTGGCGGGTTTGCCACCGGCACGACGGTTTCGGCGGGCGGCATGCTCAACGTGACCGGGACTACGTCCAATACGATTCTGGTGTCGAGCGGCGGCGTCGAGAACGTCTCGTCCGGTGGCGTCATCCAGGGGACCATCAGCGGCACGGTCGGCACCGGAACGTCCGTCGCAGCCGGCGCGACGCTCAACGTGCTGGCCGGAGGTTCGGCCAGCATGATCAACGTGTCCGGCACGCTCAACGTGCAGGGCAAGATCACCAGCAATGTCACCATTCAGGGTGGCGGCCACGAAATCGTCTCTGCGGGCGGCTCGGTCACCGGCGTCACCGGTTCGGGGACCGCAATTTCCGGGTTGGTCGACGTTCTCTCCGGAGCTTCTTTCGAATATGCGACCGTCTTCAGTGGCGGCGACCTGAATGTCTCGTCCGGCGCGACGGTGGACCATATCTCCGTCTCGAGCGGCGGCATCTTCAACGTCGGCGGAATGGTTCTGAGCAATGTCGCGGTGTTTGCCGGCGGCATCGAGAACGTGTTCTCCGGAGGCGTGGTCACCGGCGTGACCGGCTCGGGAACCGGGATTTCGGGCGGCATGGTCAACGTGTCGTCGGGAGGCGCGATCGACCACACGACCGTCAGCAGCGGCGGCGTATTGAACGTTCTGTCCGGCGCGACCGCCCACCATGTTGCCGTCTCCAGCGGCGGCACGTTCAACGTGGCCGGGGCCGCCACCAGCAACGTGACGGTGTTTGCCGGCGGCACCGAACTCGTTTCCTCCGGCGGGTCGACCGGTCCGGTGACGATCTCCGGCGGCCAGGTCGAGTTGCAGGCCGGTAGCATCGCAAGCGGCGGCATCACCTTCAGCGGCTCCGGCGGGCAGCTCAAGATCGACGGCACGTCCTTGTCCGGCACGACCATCAGCGGGCTGGTTGGGGGCGACAGCATCGATCTGGCGGGCCTCAATTTCGTATCGGGCGGCTCGGCGACCTTGCTCGCGGGCAATGTCCTGCACGTCACGGAGGGGGCTTCCTCCTTCGACCTGCAGCTTGATCAGACGCCTGGCGTGCGGTTCAGTGTCGGCGCGGATTCCGGCACCGGCACGCTGCTCACGACGCGTGCCGATAGCGCGCCGGTGACATCCGCGTCCAACATGCAGGCGACCCTGGGTGAGAGCGCTGCGCTGGCTTCCAGCCTCTTCAGCGCCACGGACGCCGATGGCGATCCCATCGTCACATACGCGTTCTGGGATACCCAAGGTAACGGCCACTGGGTCGTCAACGGCGCCGTCCAGCCCACCAACGCCGAGATCGATGTCACGGCGGCGAACCTGTCGCAGGTGAGCTACGTGTTCGGTCCGAGCGGTTCGACCGATACGCTTTTCGTGCGGGCCAATGACGGTACGCTCTGGGGCGGATGGACTCAATTCACGGCAAAGGCGTTCGTCGATACCCCGCCGACCGTGATAGCCGCCAACGTCACTGCGACGCACGCCCAAACGTCGGTTGCCGCGTCAAGCCTGTTCACGGTGAGCGATCCGGATCCCGATACGATGACCCAGTACGCGCTCTGGGACACCGGCGGCAGCGGCCACTGGGTTGTCAATGGTGTCGCCCAGGCCGCCAACACCGAGATCGACATTACCGCGTCGCAGCTGTCGCAGGTGAGCTACGTCTTCGGTCCGGTCGGGTCGACGCCTGATACGTTGTACATCAGGGCGAACGACGGAACGTTGTGGGGCGGCTGGACCGCGTTCACGGCAGCACCAGGGCCCGATCGGGCTCCGGTCGTGACGGCAGCAAACCTCATAGGACAGCACCCGCAGCTTTCGGTTCCGGCTACGAGTATCTTCTCGGCGACAGATCCCGACGGCGATCCAATCACACAATATGCTTTGTGGGATTCCGGCGGCAACGGTCACTGGGGGGTCAATGGTATCGCCCAGGCGGCCAACACCGAGATCGATGTCTCGGCGGCGAACCTGTCGCAGGTGAGCTACGTGTTCGGTCCGAGCGGCTCGGCGCCCGACATGCTGTACGTGCGCGCAAGCGACGGGATGTTGTGGGGAGGCTGGACAGCTTTCTCGACAACGTGGGTAGACGGCACCGCTCCGGTGGTGACGGCGCCGAACGTGACGGCGACGCATGGGGAGGTGTCGGTCCTTGCCTCCAGCCTGTTCTCGGTCACCGATGCCGACAACGATACGATGACCCAGTATGCGTTCTGGGACACCGGCGGCAGCGGTCACTGGGTGGTCAATGGTGTCGCCCAGGCCGCCAACACCGAGATCGATGTCGCGGCGGCGAACCTGTCACAAGTGAGCTACGTGTTCGGTCCCGGCGGCTCGACGCCCGATACGCTCTACGTGCGGGCCAACGACGGGCAGTTGTGGAGCAGCTGGACTGCGTTCACGGCAACACCGGGGATCGATGATCCGCCGGTCGTGGCGGCAGCGAACGTAACCGCCAATCACGGGGAGTTCTCGGCTCTCGCCTCGAGCCTGTTCTCGGTCACGGATCCCGAGAGCGATCCGATCACCCAGTATGCGTTCTGGGACACCGGCGGCAACGGCCACTGGGTGGTGAATGGCGTCGCCCAGGCCGCCAATGTCGAGATCGATGTCGCGGCGGCAAACCTGTCGCAGGTGAGCTACGTGTTCGGCCCCGGCGGCTCGGCGTCCGATACGCTTTACGTGCGGGCGAAGGACGCCGGATCACCGTGGAGTAGCTGGACCGCGTTCACCGCAGGGCCGGGGGTCGATACGGCCCCGGTGGTGACGGCACCGAACGTGACCGCCAGTCACGGCCAGCTCTCGGTGCTCGCCTCGAGCCTGTTCTCGGTCAGCGATGCCGAGAACGATGCGATTACCCAGTACGCGTTCTGGGACACCGGCGGCAACGGTCACTGGGTGGTCAACGGTGTCGCCCAGGCCGCCAACACCGAGATCGATGTCTCAGCGGCAAACCTGTCGCAGGTCAGCTACGTGTTCGGGCCCGGTGGCTCGACACCGGATACGCTCTATGTGCGGGCCAATGACGGCAGCCTGTGGAGCACCTGGGCCGCGTTCACCGCAGGGCCGGGGGTCGATACGGCCCCGGTGGTGACGGCAGCGAACGTGACCGCCAACCACGGCCAGTTCTCGGCGCTCGCCTCGAGCCTGTTCTCGGTCTCCGATGCCGAGAACGATGCGATCACCCAGTACGCGTTCTGGGACACCGGCGGCAACGGCCATTGGGTGGTGAATGGCGTCGCCCAGGCCGCCAATGTCGAGATCGATGTCTCGGCGGCGAACCTGTCGCAGGTCAGCTACGTGTTCGGTCCCGGAGGCTCGCCGTCGGACACGCTCTACGTGCGCGCCAACGACGGATCGAAGTGGAGCAGCTGGGCTGCGTTCACGGCAACACCGGGGCCCGACCATGCTCCGGTCGTGACGGCGGCGAATGTCAGCGGAATTCACGACCATTCGGTCGCAGCGACCGGCCTGTTCTCGGTCACCGACGCCGACAGCGATACGATGACCCAGTACGCGTTCTGGGACACCGGCGGCAACGGCCACTTCGTGGTCAACGGCGTCGCCCAGGCCGCCAGCACCGAGATCGATGTCGCGGCGGCGAACCTGTCACAGGTCAGCTACGTGTTCGGTCCCGGCGGCTCGCCGTCGGATACGCTCTACGTGCGGGCCAACGATGGCAGCGAGTGGAGCAGCTGGACGGCCTTCACGGCCACCGCGACGAACCAGGCGCCGACGGTCGCGGTCGCCAACGTCGTGACGGTCTCGGGGCAGACCTTTGCTGCCGCGAACCTCGTCACGGCGACGGACGCCGACGGCGATCCCATCACGAAGTATGCGCTGTGGGATTCCAACACGAACGGACGTTGGAACGTCGGCGGCATCAACGAGCCGGCGAATACCGAGATCGACGTCACCGCGGCGCAGCTTTCCCAGGCGACCTATCAGGCCGGCTCGGGCACCGACCAGCTCTGGATCCGGGCCTATGACGGCACTGCGTGGGGGGCCTGGCAGTCCTTCAACGTAACGGGGGAGAGCCCGAGCAGCGCCAGCATCGCAACGGGCGCTACCCTGGAATTGCCGGGGGCTTCGAACGCCGCCGTGTCGTTCCTGGGTTCGACGGGAACGCTGAAGCTCGATAATTCGGCGAGCTTCAACGGCACCGTCGCCGGGATGACGGGTTCGGACGCGATCGATTTCGCGAATATCAGTTTCGCGAACGTTCAAACGCCGAGCTTCAGCGGAACCAGCACGAACGGAACGCTCACGGTGACGGACGGCACCGTCACGGCGAGCATTGCGCTGCTGGGCAACTATATGGCCTCGACCTTCACGACCTCGAGCGACGGCCATGGCGGTACCCTGGTTGTCGATCCGCCGGCGACGCAGGTCAGCCAGCTGGCGCAACCGCAGCACGCGTGAGGGCGCGAAGGACAGGCATGCGAAGCCGCCCAGATAAGGCGGCTTCGCCGGCCGGCGATACCTGCGCAGCGATCGCAACAACAGATAGGCGCTAAAGAGCTTGTTACGACGCCGCGCGCTCCGGTGCTGCGAACAGGCGTCCCAGCAGCGACTGGGCGGAATCGGTCGGCAGCAGCGTGGCAACGCTGACGGCCGGCTCGGCCCTGACGTCGCGGCGGCCGTTCTGGGTGTGGCGCATCACGCTCGCGAGGCGCCGCGTGATCGCCTGCGCGTTGCGCAGGTCGGTGCCGGCGAACGCCACGACCAGCGAGCGGTCGTCATAGACAGCGCCAAAATCGGCCTGCCGCATCAGCCGGCTGATGATCCGCGCGCCGTCGAATTGCGCACGCGGTTGCGCGTTGTCGAAGGTGAAGCGGGCCACCGAGATCGCGCCGCCGCGCTCGGCGGTGTGATAGATGGCGGTCGCGAAGTCGCGCTCGAACGCGGCCTTGGTGAGCAGGCCGGTGCGGGGATCGATCAGGCCCTTGGCGTCGATCGCCTTGAGCATGCGGCCGAGCCGCGCCTCGAAGGCATGCTGCCGGATCATCGGCAGCGCCATGTCGGCGACGCGGGTCGGCCCGGCCGTGACGATCTCCAGATTGGGCAGCTCGTAGCGCGGCGTGAGCTCGCCGGATGCGACGATCACGGGCAATGGACGGAAGCGAACGTCCTCGGTCAGCACCGTCAGGAACGCATCCATCACACGCGGCGTGAAGCCCTCGGCCAGCACGATGCCGTCGATGTCGCGGTTGGAGAGATGTTTTGCAGCCGCCTCGATGCTGAGCGCGCCAACCACGCCGGCGCGTTCGCCGAGCGCAACCGACAGCGCCGGATAGGCGCCGCCACGGCCGATCAGGAGCGCCGTGGCCTCTCCGACCGGATCGATATCGGACATTGCGATCGGCGCCGGCGGCACCAGGCGGCGCATCACGGTCGCATGCAGCGCGCGAACGCGTAGGGATGCGTTGAGCCGGGCGACCAGGCGATCCGGCATGCCCTTGTGCTGGAAGAACGCGATCACGGTATCGGGCAGGGTGGTCGCGGGATCGACCGCGATCAGCGGCAGATAGGGCGCGCGGGCGGCGGCGCGCTTGGCAAGGCCCGACAGGGTGACGAAGTCGACGCCCTCGGCGGCCGCGATGATCGCCGCCGGTTTGACCTGCTCGATGGCGCGCCCGACCTCGCTCCAGTCAGTGACGACGACCGGAAACAGCTTGGTCTCATCGAGGACCGCGGCGAACGGCGGCTTTGCCGACGCCGAGACGATGAGAACCGGACCTTGTTGAGACATTCGAACGCTCGAAACCAATGCTTAAGAACAGCAACGGCTGCGATGCTAGTTGGCATGGCTTAATGCGGCGTCAACACAATGCTAAGACTAACGCAATGATAAGATTTTAGGGCGTCCCGGTGCCGCTACGGTCGCGAAACGCCTCGACCATCAACGGGTTAAGCCCAAGTTCTGTGAGGGCGTCGCGGGCCCGGGCATTGTCCTGGGCCCGCCCGGCGAGCCGGTGGCCGCTGAGGCGGTCCGGCAATGCCGTCAACAATGCGCCCTGGCCGAGCCGGCGCGACCATTCCTGCAGTTCCTGGGCAAGGAAACGGTAGCCGCCGACCGTCATGACCCCCGACGGCGGGGCGGTGATGTTGACGGCGCCGGTCACGCGGTCGAGCCGCGCGGCGTATTCGGTGTCGACGTAATCGCGCGGCGGCGGCGCGATCAGGCTGTCGCCCGGAGGTGGCGGCGGCGCATAGGCGGCGACCGGCACCATCGGGCCGCGCAGGCCGAGCGTGCCTTTCGGGGTCAGCAGGATCTCGCCGGCGATCGATGCGCCGGGCGCCTCGCGCGGCGCGCTGTGCGGACCCGGCTTGATCGGCGCCGGCGATCCGTCCTCGGCGCTGCGGCGGGCGCCGAACAGCCCGGCCTCGCCGAACAGATAGACGTCGGTCATGGTCACCCGCCGCGAGGTCCAATGCGCACTGGAGGCAACCTGCTCCGGCGTGCGCCACAGGCCGATCACGTTGCGCAGGGTGGGCAGCCGCTCCGACAAGCTTTGCTCGTCGAGCTTTAGCGCGAGTTGCGCCGGCGCGATCAGCGTGTCGCAGCCGTGATCCTTGAACTGGGCTTCAAACGTCTCCTCGTCGAACGGGTGATGCATGACGAGCGTTCCGCCCGACAGCAGCCAGGTCACCAGCGACGCACAGATGCCCGCAAACGACATCGGCGCGAACGCCGACATGATGGTGGCGCCTTGTGGCAGGTCGCTCTCCAGCGACATCGCGAGCCCGCCGGCGATCAGGCCGAAATGTGCGCGCGGCACCGGACGAAAGCCGTCGCTGGTGACGTCGAAGGAGATCAGCGCCGGCTTGCGGCCATCCTCGATCATGCGACGCGTGGTTCGGGAGTCCTGCAGGATCGCCTCGTCGAGCGACGACATGCCTTCGGGCAGATCGGTGCCGAAGCCGCAGACGTGGCGGATGGAGAAGGCTTCGGCCGCAGCGTTCATGGCGATGTCGGCATAGGAGACGCCGTCGATCTTGCCGCAGGTGACGATCGCCCGCGCAGCGGTGCGGTTGAGCACCGACGTCAGCTCGGCCTGCCGCCACAGCAGCGGCAACGGCACCACGACGAGGCCGACCCGGTGGGCAGCGAGGAGTGTCAGGGCGAACTCGACCGTACCGGGAAGCTGAACCGCGATCACCGTATTGGCCGGCAATCCGATCTCGACGAAATGGGCTGCAATCGCGGTGATGGCGCGGTCGGCCTGCGCGTAGGTCAGGCGCTTGCGGGTCTGTCCGGTGATGCGTTGCTTGTTGAGCGGATCGACCAGCGCCAGCGCCTCGGGCTGCCGCGCCAGCGTGCGCTTGAACAGCGTGTCGAGCGTTGGCGAGGTGATCGACTGGTTCAAGGGTTCAACGTCGGTTGCATCGCTTCGATCGGACCAGATCATACGGCGTGCGCTCGCATCATCTGGATTGCGCGCCGGGCTTCTGCCACCAAGTCTCCGGCAGGTAGCCCGTCAGCGCCGTGGTCGAAGGCCGTTCTATCCGATTCCACCGCGCGATCCATTGCTCTCCCAAGTTAAATAGGGGGATAGCGTAGAAGCCCGACGTCAGGGCCCGGTCCAGTGCCCGCACCGCCGAGACGAAGGCCGGCCGCTCCCGCGCCGCCAGCAGCGCCGCGATCATGGCGTCGATCGCGGAATCCTTGGCGCCCATGTAATTCCGGGTGCCCGGCACATCGGCGGCCTGGCTTCCCCAGTAGAACCACTGCTCGTTGCCGGGCGACAGCGACTGGTCCCAGCGGATGGGGATCATGTCGTAGTCATAAGCGACCCTGCGCTGCTCGAATTGCACCGCGTCGACCACCCGCACCGCGGCGTCGATGCCGGCGCGCTTCAGGTCACGCTGGTAGGCGAGGGCGATCCGCTCATGCTCGCGGCTCGTCACCAGGATCTCGATGCGGAGCGGCGTCCCGGTCGAACGCTGCTTCAGCACCGTGCCGTCGAGCGCGTAGCCCGCCTCGGACAACAGCGCGAGCGCATCGCGAAGGATGGTGCGGTCGCGCCCCGAGCCGTCGGTGACGGGGAGGTGATAGCGGCCTTCGAGGATGTCAGGCGGAATGTGCGGCAGATAGGGCTTCAGCAGTTCGCGCTCGCGATCGTCGGCGGGGCGACCATAGGCGGACAGTTCCGAACCGGCGAAATAGCCGCCCGAGCGCGAATAGAGTCCGAAATAGTAGTTGCGGTTGATCCATTCGAAATCGAACAGCATCAGCAGGGCCTGCCGCACCCTGACGTCGGCAAATTTCGGCCGCCTGGTGTTGAACACCAGGAATTCAGACGGTTGCGGCGTGCCGATCTTGATGGCCTCGCGGATCACCTCGCCGCTCTTGGCTGCGGGGAAATCGTAGCCATCGTGCCAGCGCAGCGGCTCGGGCTCGGTCCTGAAGTCATAGAGGCCGCGCTTGAACGCCTCGAACTGGCCGTTGGCGTCGCGGTAGTAGTCGAGCCTGATCTCGTCGAAATTCCAGAGGCCCCGATTCACCGGCAACTCGCGACCCCAGTAATCGGGATTGCGGGTGAAGGTCACGCTGGTGCCGGGCTTCACCGCCGTCACGCGATACGGGCCGGAGCCGATCGGCGGCGCCAAGGTGGTCTCCTCGAATCTGGAGACGTCGGTGGCGTGGCGCGGCAGGATTGGCATCAGGCCGAGGATCATCGGCAACTCGCGATCCGCGACGCCGCCGAAATCGAACCGCACCGTGAGCGGGTCGAGCACCTCGGTCTTTGCGACTTTCGAATAATACTGGTGATGCAGCGGACGGCCGTGATCGCGCAGCAGCTCGAGCGAGAACACCACGTCGTCGGCGGTGACCTCGTGGCCGTCGGAGAAGCGCGCCCGAGGGTCGATATGGAATGTCACATAGCTTCGGGCGTCGTCGGTCTCGACGCTGCGGGCGAGCAGGCCGTAGAGCGTGAATGGCTCGTCATTGTTCCGCACCAGCAGGCTTTCGTAGACATAGCCGCGCTCATAGGCGTAGCCCCTCAGCTGCTGCACGGCGAGGCCCCTGACAATCAAGGGGTTGAGGCTGTCGAAAGTGCCCTCCCGCGGGCTCAGGACCAGCCGGCCGCCCTTGGGGGCGTCTGGATTGGCATAGGGCAAATGGGTGAAGTCGGCCGGCAGCGCGGGTGCACCGTGCATCGCGATCGCCTGGCTCTCGGCGGCCGCCGCGGGGGCCAACGCGCCCGTCAGCAGCGCCGGGACGAATGCCAGGAAGAATGCAAAGGCGAGCCGGATGGCGGCCAGTGCGGCGCGCCCACCGTGCCCGGGAACACGTGCGTGAGGCGCCGGATTTGATTCGCGAAACGTCACGGCCGAGGTTTATCACAGGCCGCTGAAACTCGTCGTCACATAGGCGCAAATGCGCTTGTCGGCATTGATCTTTCCGCGCGCCGCTGTATTGAAGGCGTGCAATTCGAAGGCGGGAACGCCTGTCACGTATCCGCCTCAATTGACTAGGAGACAGCCGCCCAAACGGCTATGTGTCGGCGCCTGCAGCGGTTTCGGGCGCTGCCGTTCAGAAAGGGTTTTCCGCAATGAATTTCCGTATCTTGGCCGCCCCGGTCCGGCCGCATGGGCGAATTGTTGCCCTGATGGCGGCGACGGCATTCTCTGCAGCGCTCCTGGTTCCTGCCGCTCAGGCCCAGCAGCCGGCAGCGCCGGCGCCCGCGGCACCGAAGGCTGCGCCCAAGGCGGCACCCAAGGCAGCTCCGAAGGCGGCTCCGGCGGCCCCGGCGCCCGCAGCCCAGGCACCGGCCGCAGGTGCGCCGCCCGCTGCGGCTGCCGGCCAGCAGCCGCCCCAGGATCAGCAGATCCAGCTCATCTACGCTCCCTGGACCAAGTTCTGTCTGAAGGGTCAGGAAGCCAACGCCAAGCAGGTGTGCTTCACCGGCAAGGACGGCCGCATCGAGTCCGGCCAGCCGGTCATCGCCGCCGTGATCATCGAGCCGGAAGGCGAGCCGAAGAAGATCCTGCGCGTCACGCTGCCGCTCGGCATGCAGCTCGTGCACGGCACCCGCATCATCGTCGACAACAACCCGCCGCAGCAGGCGCCCTACGTGATCTGCTTCCAGAACGGCTGCATGTCCGACTATGAGGCAACGCCCGAGCTGATCGCCAACATGAAGAAGGGCCAGAACCTCGTGGTCCAGGCGATCAATTCGAACGGCGCGCCGCTGACGCTGCCGCTGCCGCTCAACACCGAATTCGCCAAGGCCTTCGACGGCCCGCCGACCGATCCGAAGGTGTTCGAGGAAAACTCGAAGAAGCTGCAGGAAGAGTTGCAGAAGCGCGCCGAAGAGCAGCGCAAGAAGCTGGAAGGCGCCGGCGCGGCTGGTGCGACGCCGGCTCCGGCCAACCCCGCAGCCAAGTAAGCGTTCAAGCGCTCACGACATCGCGAGATCATCGCAAATCAGAAGGCGCCCGGAAGGGCGCCTTTTTTGTCATGCGATACGGACTGGCTGATGGCAGCCTGCAGCGCTGGTGATTGCACAGGTCGTGTGCGATGGTCGCGTGAGGCAAATCGATCGCGCCAAGCCGCATCACCATTGCCTTGTCCGGACAAGTCCTCGGGCGTCGAAGCACAATCATAAATCCGTCACGGGAGGCCAGGCGAAGCGCGGCAAGCGCGCCTTCGTTGCGCAACCACGCGCGCGTGGTCTTCCGCGGATCCTGGCCGCTGTGCCGATCGATGATGGCGCGATGCGACCGGACCTTGCCTGGGCCGCAAGCTCGTTCGCAGTCATGGAAGTCGCCAATGTCCCAGCAAGTCAGCAAGCAGCGGCGGGAACCGCTCTCCCGGCCAAAGAACGAGGCTTTGCCGCCGAGCGGCCGTGCTGCGGCCGATGCGGGTGGCCGCCTCGACCAGGACAATGTTCCCGGCGCGTTTCATCCGGGCATCGTCCACCTCGCGCTGGCGATGGGCGGCTTTGCGATCGGCATCGCCGAATTCGCGACCATGAGCCTGCTGCCGTTCTTCGCCCACGACCTGCACGTCAGTGAGCCCCAGGCCGGCCACGCGATCAGTGCCTATGCGCTCGGCGTCGTGGTGGGCGCGCCTGTGATCGCCGTGCTGTCGGCGCGTATGACGCGGCGGACGCTGCTGATCGCGCTGATGGGCTTCTTCGCGCTGATGAACGGCCTCTCGGGGCTCGCGCCGGATTATCACACCATGCTGGTGCTGCGCTTCCTCGCCGGGCTGCCGCACGGCGCGTATTTCGGCATCGCCATGCTGGTCGCGGCCTCGCTGGTGCCGATGGACAAGCGCACGGCGGCGGTCGGCCGCGTCCTGCTCGCCTCACCATTGCGACGACGATCGGCGTGCCGCTCGCCAACGGGGTGGGGCAGGCGATCGGCTGGCGCTGGGCGTTTGCGATCGTCGCCGGCCTCGCGCTGCTCACCGCCATCCTGGTCCTGCTGTTCGCGCCGCGGGACGTCGCCAACAGCAATGCGAGCCCGCTCCGCGAGCTGTCCGCGCTCGGGCGCAAGCATGTCTGGCTGACGCTGGCGATCGGCGCGATCGGATTCGGCGGGTTGTTCTCGGTCTACACCTATCTCGCCTCGACCATGCTGGCGGTGACGCACGCCTCTCCGGCGCTGGTGCCGGTGACGCTATGCGTGTTCGGGGCCGGCCTCACCGCCGGCAACATCATCGTGCCGCGCTTTGCCGACCGCGCGTTGATGGCGACCGCGGGCGGGCTGTTGCTGTGGTCGGCGGCGACGCTGGCGCTGTATCCGCTGGCGGCGTTGAATTTCTGGACGCTGAGTGCGGATGTCTTCCTGATCGGACTCGGCGGCGCGCTCGCCACCGTGCTGCAGACCCGGCTGATGGACGTCGCGGGCGAGGCGCAGAGCCTGGCTGCGTCGCTCAACCATTCCGCATTCAACACCGCAAACGCGCTGGGGCCGTGGCTCGGCGGAATGGCGGTCGCGGCGGGCTATGGCTGGACCTCGACCGGCCTGGTCGGCGCCGGATTGGCGCTGGCGGGGTTTGTGGTCTGGGCGATCGCGGCGGCGCTGGCCAAGCGTGACGGGGTATGAGGCGGCCGGCCGGGCCGCGGTGCCGCGGGTCAGTTCAGCGACGGATTGCGCGGACGATAGCCGCCCGACTTGTCCTTGATGAAGATCTCCGCGACCTGCGAGTGCCGGATCGGTTCGCCGGAATCATCGGGCAGCAGGTTCTGCTCCGAGACATAGGCGACGTACTCGGTCTCCGAGTTCTCCGCGAGCAGATGGTAGAACGGCTGGTCCTTGTGCGGCCGCATGTCCTCGGGAATCGACAGCCACCATTCCTCGGTGTTGTTGAACTCCGGGTCGATATCAAAAATCACGCCCCGGAAGGAGAACACCCGGTGACGGACGATCTGCCCGATCTGGAATTTGGCGGTGCGTGCTTTGATCATGGTTCGTCGATAGACCAACATTGTGGCCGATGCTAGGGGCTAAGCTTCGAATTAACCCACGGTTTACCGATTCCAGACCTGCAAAAACGACCCGAAAACCGGCCGAGAAACTACTTTCAGAATGATCGATATCCTCAATCTGGCGTTGCCGTATTTCGGCTTGATCTTCATCGGCTACGCATGCGGAAAAGCCAAGGGTTTGCCCGAGAGCGGGCTCGCCTGGATGAATTTCTTCCTGCTTTACGTTTCGTTGCCAGCGCTGCTGTTCGGGATCATGTCCAAGACCCCGTTTGCGGAGCTGAACAACCCGCCATTCCTGATCGCCACCACGCTTGGAACCGTGATCGCGTTCTTCCTGGCGATGCTCGCAGGCAAGCTGATGGGCCGCCTGTCGTTGCGCGAGGCGACGCTTGCGGGGCTGTCGGGCGCCTACGGCAATATCGGCTATATGGGTCCGGGCCTTGCGCTTGCCGTGCTCGGCGCCAAGGCGGCGGCGCCGACCGCGCTGATTTTCTGCTGCGACAGCATCTTCCTGTTCTCGATCGTGCCGCTGCTGATCGAGCTCACCGACCGCGACCATCCCTCGCTGCTGCACGCATTCGGCGTGGTGCTCAAGCAGATCGTGCAGAACCCGCTGATCATGTCGGCGGTGTTTGGCGCGCTGGTCGCCGCGTTTCACGTTCCGATTCCGACGGCGCTCGACCGCACCATCCAGTTCCTGCAGAACGCCGCGGCGCCCATGGCACTGTTCGCGCTCGGCGTCACCGTGGCGCTGCGGCCGTTCGAGCGGGTGCCGTGGGAGGTGCCGGGCGTGGTTGCGATCAAGCTGCTGATCCATCCGCTGCTGGCATTCGGACTGATGCTGCTGTTCGGTCCGTTCGCCCAGCCCTGGGCGGCGACCGCGGTGCTGATGGCCTCGCTGCCGCCGGCGCTCAACGTGTTCGTGATCGCGCGGCAGAACGACACCTGGATCGAACCGGCATCGGTCGCGGTGCTGATCGGCACCTTCGCCTCGGTGGTCACGCTGACCAGCGTGATGTGGTTCATTCAGAGCGGGCGGCTGGTATTTCCCTAAGCGAACACTACCGCCGCCATGACGGCGCGAGGCCCTCGCGCATCGCCAGCCGCCGCAGCGGGCCGAACGCGCCGAGCACATGCAGGCCAGCGGCGCGCGCGGTCTGCACGCCGAGGAAATCGCTCAGCAGCGAGCGGTTGGCGATGTCGATCGCCCAGGTCCGGCTGGCCACATCGGGGCGCCGCGCGGCCTGATAGCGCGCCAGCACGTTTGGCGCGCCGGGATCCTCGCCGCGGCCGATCGCCTGGCCCGTGATCTCGGCGATATCGGCGGCATCGCGCAGCCCCATGTTGAGGCCCTGCGCGCCGATCGGCGGCAGCACATGGGCGGATTCCCCGACTAGCGCGATCCGGTCCCTGGCGAACTGCCGGGGCCGTTCGATCGCGAGCGGAAACACGTGGCGGCCGCCCTGGACCTCGACGCGGCCGAGAATCGAATGCGATTGCCGCTCGGCCGCTTCAGACAATTCGTCGTCGCTGAGCGCCGTCAGCCGTTCGGCCTCCTTGGGTGTCGAAACCCAGACCACGCTGCTGCGGTTGCCGCTGAGCGGCACGAACACGCAGGGGCCATGCTCGGTGTGAAACTCGGTCGAGATGTTCCGGTGCGGGCGGCTGTGGCTGATGTTGAAGGTGAGGGCGGACTGCCCGAGCGCGCGGCTCGTCACCTCGATGCCGGCGGCCTCGCGGGACAATGAATTGCGCCCGTCGGCACCGACCACGAGCCGGGCCCGCAGCGACTGGCCCTGCCGCGTCACCACGGTGACGCCTGCATCATCCGGCTGCACCGAGGCGGCCTCGTCGTCGAACCGCGTCAGCGCGGCGATCTCGCCGGCGCGGTCCTCGAGCGCTGCGACCAGCGCGCGATTGTCGATGTTGAAGCCGAACTGCTCGCGGCCGATCTCGTCGGAATTGAATCGCACTTCCGGTGCGCGGATCAGGCGGCCGGTGTCGTCGACGAGGCGCATGGTCTTGAGCGCGGCCGCCTTGTCGCTGCAGCGTCGCCAGACGTCGAGCCGCTCCAGGATCTCGGTCGAGGCGCCGAGCAGCGCGGTGGTGCGGTTGTCGGCATAGGGCGTGCGCCGCGCCAGCAGCGCGGTCCGCGCGCCGGCGTCGGCAAGGGCGATCGCAGCCGTCAATCCGGCCGGACCACCGCCTATTACGATAACGTCATAATCCAGCGAGCTGTCGGTCATATCAGGACATTTGACATGCTTGGGCCAATTTTCAAGCCATCGGTAACCACTGAAAGTTTCCAACGATTTGCGCGGCCGAACGCCGCAAGACTGCATATGCAAAGTGGGCCGATTCCTGATAGCACTCGGCCGATGGAGCACTCGAGCCAGCCGGATGCGCTGCCAGAACGGATGCGGACCGCCGCATTCTCCGTTCATATTTTCACGGCGCTCGGCGCCGGGGTCGCGCTGCTGGCGATGCTGGAGGCCGTGCGCGAGCACTGGGCCAACATGTTCGCCTGGCTCGGGCTCGCGCTGATCATCGACGGGATCGACGGCCCGCTGGCGCGCCGGCTCGACGTGGTGCGGCTGCAGCCGAACTGGTCGGGCGAGGTGCTCGACCTGGTGGTTGATTTCGTCACCTACGTGTTCGTGCCGGCCTATGCGATCACCGCGAGCGGCATGCTGCTGCCGCTGGCGGCGCCGATCCTCGGCATCGGCATCGTGGTCTCCAGCGCGCTTTATTTCGCCGACCGCCGCATGAAGGCCGACGACAACCATTTCCGCGGCTTCCCGGCGCTGTGGAATGCGGCGGCGTTCTACCTGTTCCTGCTGCATCTGCCGCCGGTGCTGTCGACGGTCGTGGTCGCGCTGCTGATCGCGCTGACCTTTGCGCCGTTCCACGTGCTGCACCCGTTCCGGGTGGTGCGGCTGCGCTGGCTGACGCTGTGGCTGCTCGCCGCCTGGGCGCTGCTCGGCGCCTATACCCTCGCCAACGATTTCGTGGTCGGTCCCTCGATCACCTTCGGTCTCTGCGCCATCGCCGTCTACATCGTCGGCAGTGATACCGTGATCCGCCGGATGAAAGCCTTCAGAGCATGATGCAATTGATTACCAGCCCGGAAGCCTGGGCGGCGCTGTTGACCCTGACCGCGCTCGAGATCGTGCTCGGCATCGACAACGTGATCTTCCTGTCGGTGCTGGTTTCGCGGATTCCGCAACCGCAGGCCAACCGCGCGCGGCAGATCGGTTTGCTGCTGGCGCTGGTGTTCCGCATCATCCTGCTCAGCGTCCTGGTCTGGCTGATCGGGCTGACGCAGCCTGTGATCACCATCTCGAGTGTCGCGCTGTCGTGGCGCGATATCATCCTGATCGGCGGCGGCCTCTTCCTGATCGCGAAAGCGACCCACGAGATCCACGCCGAGGTCGAGGCGCGTGACGTCGAGGAAAACGACAAGCCGAGCCCCAACGCGTTCTTCTGGGTGATCGTGCAGATCATCATCATTGACCTGGTGTTCTCGCTGGATTCGATCATCACCGCGATCGGCATGGCGCAGGACATCGAGATCATGATCGCGGCTGTCGTGATCGCGTGCATCATCATGTACATCTCGTCGGGACCGGTGGCGCGGTTCGTCGCAGAGCATCCGACCACCAAGATGCTGGCACTGGCGTTCCTGGTCCTGATCGGCGTCGCGCTGGTGGCCGACGGATTCCAATTCCACATCCCGCGCGGCTACATCTATTTCGCGATCGCGTTCTCGGCCGCGGTCGAGGCGTTCAACGTCATGGCCAAGCGCAACCGCAAGAAGGTGGCAGGCTAGCCCGGTTCCGGGCCGCTTGGTTGACAAGGCGGCGCCGATGGCATTCGCTCGGGCAAGTCAGTATTTGAGGGGAGCGACCGACATGACCAAGGCTGTGCGCGTGCACAAGGTGGGGGGCCCGGAGGTCCTGACCTATGAGGATGTCGAGGTCGGCGCGCCGGGGAACGGCGAGGTCCGGATCCGCCAGCATGCGGTCGGGCTGAACTTCATCGACGTCTATTTCCGCACCGGCCTCTACAAGGCGCCCGGCCTGCCGTTCATCGCCGGCAACGAGGCCGCGGGCGAGGTTTTGGCGGTCGGTCCGGGGGTGACCAATTTCCACCCCGGCGATCGCGTCGCCTACTACTACAACCTCGGCGGTTACGCCTCCGAGCGCGTCATCCCGGCGGACAAACTGGTTAAACTGCCCGACCACATCACCTACGAGCAGGGCGCTGTGCTGATGCTCAAGGGGCTCACGGTCTGGTACCTCTTGCACAAGACCTTCAAGGTCGAGCAGGGCCATCGCGTGCTGATCCACGCCGCGGCCGGCGGCATCGGACTGCTCGCCTGCCAATGGGCGCGCGCGCTCGGCGCGCATGTCATCGGCACCGTGGGCTCGAAGGCGAAGGCCGATCTCGCGCTCGCCAATGGTTGCGACCACGTCATCCTCTACAACGAGGAGAACTTCGTCGAACGCGTCAAGCAGATCAGCCGCGGCGAGCTCTGCGACGTGGTCTATGACGGCGTCGGCAAGACCACCTTCCCGGGATCGCTGTCGTGCCTCAGGCCGCGCGGCCTGTTCGTCTCGTTCGGCAACGCCTCGGGTCCGGTGCCGCCGTTCCCGCTCGCCGAGCTCAACAACCACGGCTCGCTGTTCGCGACGCGGCCCAAGCTCAACGACTATGTCGGCACCCGCAAGGAACTGCTCGAAGGCGCCGACACGCTGTTCGCCGCCGTGATCAACGGCAAGCTGCACGTGCCGATCAACCACGCCTATGCGCTGAAGGATGCGGCCAAGGCGCATATCGACCTGGAGAGCCGGGCGACCACCGGCGCGGCGATCTTGCGGCCGTAGGTAGATCGTCATTCCGGGGCGATGCGTTAGCATCGAACCTCAGGTGCGCAATTGCGCACCGGGGAATCTCGAGGTTCCGGGTTCATCGCTGTTGCGATGCCCCGGAACGACGAGGTCTGGCCTTACGCCACCCGTCTTGCCGCGCCGACCTTGGTCAGCACGGTATCAAGGCAGTCAATGACAGCGGAGATCTCTTCCCGCGTCACGTTGAGCGCCGGCATGAAGCGCAGCGTGTCGGGCTGCGGCGAGTTGACCAGCACGCCGGCCGCGAACGCCTCGGCGACCACGGCCGCGCCGATCGGCATCTTGAGGTCGAGCGCGAGCAGGAGGCCGCGGCCCCTGATCTCGCCGAGCCCGTGCCGTGCCGACAGCCGCTGCAATTCGCGCTCGAGCAGCAGCCCGGTGTCGGTGACCGATTTCAGGAAATCGGGCTTGCCGATCTGATCGAGCACGACAATGCCCGCGGCGCACATCAGCGGATTGCCGTTGAAGGTGCCGCCCTGATCGCCGTGATCGAAGCACGAGGCATGCTCGGTCGCGAGCAGCGCTGCGAGCGGCACGCCGCCGCCGATGCCCTTGCCGAGCGTCATGATGTCGGGCTCGATCGCGGCGTGCTCATAGCCGAACAATTTTCCGGTCCGGCCCATGCCGGTCTGGATCTCGTCGACGATCAAGAGCAGGCCGCGCTGCTGGGTCAGCGCGCGCAACTCCCGCAGGAATTCATCCGTGGCGGGCCACACACCGGCTTCACCCTGGATCGGCTCGAGCATGACCGCGACCGTCGACGGGGAGATCAACTTCCGCACCGAGTCGATGTCGTTCAGCCACGCCTTCCGGAAGCCCGACACCTTCGGCTCGAACAGCGGCTCGAATGCCTTCTTGCCCGAGGCCGACATGGTCGCGAGCGTCCGGCCGTGGAAGCCGCCTTCGAAGGTGATGATCTCGTGCGCTCCGTTCTTGTACTTGGCGCCGAATTTCCGCGCGAGCTTGATCGCGCCTTCATTGGCCTCCGCGCCGGAATTGGCGAAGAACACCTGGTCGAAGCAGCTGCTGTCGACCAACAGCTTCGCCAGTTTCAGGCTCTGCTCGTTGTAGAAGGCCGGGCTCGGCGTCAGCAGCCGCCGGGCCTGCGCGGCCAGTGCGTCGGCCACGATGACCGGCGAATGGCCGAGCGGATTCACGGCCCAGCCCTGCACGAAATCGAGATAGCGGTTGCGGTTGGCGTCCCAGAGGTACGAGCCGGCACCGCGCACGAACACGACCTCCGGGCGGGCGGTGATGTCCATTAGCGCGTCGAACGGAGGGCTAGCGTTGGTCATATCGATCTCCTCTGGGGTCAGTCGTTGGGAAAAAGGGCGGGCCGAAAAGCAAGAAGGCCGCGCTTTGGGGCGCGGCCTTCTCGAAAACCCTGGCTGATATCAGCTAATCAGCGATGGCGTCGGACACGGCGCAGCCCAGCATCGTCGCGGGTGCGACGACGGTTGATGGCGCGGCGGTGGGTCCGGTTCAGCTTCATGGCGCAGGGCCATACAGCCGAAAGGGCGGCGGTGTCAAGCGGGAGGTGATATCGCACGCAATCGGCTCGCGGAGCGTGTTAGGCTGCGACGAGGCAATCCTGGAGGTGGCGCTGTGATCAAGCTGCTGATCGAACGAGATCTTCCGGCCAATTTCGATGTGACTGATGACGCGCAAGCGGCGCGTCATGCGCGGATTGCGCTGGACGCCATCGTTGCGACGCAGGGCAAGATGCACTGGCTGTGCACCTACGCGACCGACGATCGCAAGCTGTTCGGCCTCGTCGTGGTCGAGAGCGAAGAGGTCGTCGATGCCTATGTGCGCAATGCAGGAATCGGCAGCTCGGTCCGTATTCATCGCGTGCTGCGGACGCTCGATCCGGCACTCGCAGCCCCCACGCCGGCCGCGCGTCATTCGATGCCGTAGCGCGCGAATTCCTTTGTGATGTCGGACTGAATCGCCTGGGCGGCGGCGATTTCGGCTTGCGCCGCGTCGCCGTCGCCCTTCTTCCGCAGCGCGACGCCGCGGCCATAGAGCGAACTTGCAAGCTTCGGGTTGATCTTCAAGGCAGCGTCAAAATCCGCAATCGCAGCGTCAAGCTCGCCGAGCTTGAGGCGACAGATGCCACGGCTGTCCAGCGTGTAGGGATCGTCCGGATTCCATTGCAGCGACTGCTCGCAATCCGCGAGCGCCTGCTGCGCCTGGCCCAGGATCACCCGCGTCAGGCAGCGCGCATTGAACGCGGCCGCGTATTTCGTGTTGAACTTGACCGCGTTGCTGAAGTCGTCGAATGCCCGGGTGTAGTCCTGCCGTTCAAGATAGAGGTTGCCGCGCGCGTAGTAGTCGCGGTAGCCGGCCAAATCGAGCCGCAGCGATTGATCGAAATCGGCCAGCGCCCGATCGACATCGCCGCGATCGCGAAACACCCGGGCACGGTTGCCGTAGGCCGCCGCATAGCGAGGATCCAGCCGCAGCGACGTATCGTAGTCGGCCAGCGCGCGTTCAAGATCGTTGCGGCCGCGCCAGGCATTGCCGCGATTGTAATAGGCGAGCGCGAACTTTGGATCGAGACGGATGGCGTGATCATAGTCGGCCATTGCACGATCCGGCTCCTTGGCGTCGATGTAGGAGTTGCCGCGATTGTTGTAGTACCAGGCATCTCCAGGCCTGAGGCGGATGGCCTCATTGTAATCCGCGATGGCGAGACGCGGTTCACCACGGTCGCTGTGGGCGATACCGCGGTTGTACCGAGCGATCTCATCCCGAGGATCAAGCGCAATGGCCTGATCGAGATCGGCGATGGCCGCAACGATATCGCCCTTGCGGCGATAGGCCTCGCCGCGATTGGCCAGTCCCTTGCCACGCATCGGCTCGTACTTGATCACTTCCGTGAAGTCGGCGATCGCGCGATCGAGATCGTTGCTTTCGAGATAGGCGCCGCCACGATTGAGGAAGACGCCGGCGCGTTGCTTGTCGCGCAGTTTTCGCAAGGCAAGGAGAAAGCTGCAGCCGCCGATGCGTTGCGCCGGGTCCTGCTTGCCGAAGCACCAGGTCTGGGCCGTGGCTTCGGAGGACGGCTGCGGCGCGGCGAGCGCAGCCGTGGCGGCGAGCGCCGGCACGAGTTGGATGAGGACGGCCACGGCCAACCGGCCGCGCACCAGCAGTCGCTTCCGTGATTGCCGCAAGACCAGGCTCCATGCGACCCGATGGCCGCCATAGCTTTGTGAGCCCAGACCGCGGCCGGGTTCACAAGAGCGGACGCCGTTCTGCATCCGCGGAACGCCTTGAAATAAAGACCGGAGCTAGAATCCCGCGACGCTGCCGTGCAGGTCGTATTCGTCGGAACGCTCGATCTTGGCGGTGACGATCTCGCCGATCTTGAGCGGGCGGCGGCTGGTGAGATAGACGGCGCCGTCGATCTCCGGGGCATCGGCCTTTGACCGACCCTTGGCCACGGTCGGGCCGACCTCGTCGATGATCACCTGCTGGCGGGTGCCGACCTTGCGCTTCAGGCGGCGCGCGGAAATTTTCTGCTGCCGTGCCATCAGCGCATTCCAGCGCTCCTGCTTGACCTCGTCGGGCACCGCATTGGGAATTGCATTCGAGGTGGCGCCGGCGACCGGCTCGTATTTGAAGCAGCCGAGGCGATCGATCCCGGCTTCATCGAGCCAGTCGAGCAGATAGGCGAAATCAGCATCGGTCTCGCCAGGGAAGCCGACGATGAAGGTCGAGCGCAGCGTCAGCTCCGGGCATTGTTCGCGCCACTTCTGGATCCGCGCCAGCGTCTTCTCCTGTGCGGCCGGGCGCTTCATCGCGCGCAGCACGTCGGGGCTCGCATGCTGGAATGGGATGTCGAGGTAGGGCAGCACCTTGCCCTCGGTCATCAGGCCGATGACCTCGTCGACATGCGGGTAGGGGTAGACATATTGCAGCCGCACCCAGGCGCCGAGCTCGCCGAGCTCCTTCGCGAGGTCGAAGAATTTCGCGCGGACGCTGCGATCCTGCCACGGGCTCTCGGCATATTTCAGGTCGACGCCATAGGCCGAGGTGTCCTGCGAGATGACAAGCAATTCCTTGACGCCGGCCTTCACCAGCTTTTCGGCCTCGCGCAGCACGTCATTGGCCGGCCGCGACACCAGGTCGCCGCGCAGCTTCGGAATGATGCAGAAGCTGCAACGGTTGTTGCAGCCTTCGGAAATCTTCAAGTACGCGTAGTGCCGGGGCGTCAGCTTGACGCCCTGCGGCGGCACCAGGTCGAGGTGCGGATTGTGCGCCGGCGGCAGCGCGCGATGCACGGCATCCAGCACGCTCTCATATTGCTGCGGCCCGGTGATCGACAGCACGCCGGGATAGGCAGCCTCGATCTGCTCCGGTTCGGCGCCCATGCACCCGGTGACGATCACCTTGCCGTTCTCGGCCATGGCTTCGCCAATCGCCGCGAGCGATTCCTGCTTGGCGCTGTCGAGGAAGCCGCAGGTGTTGACGATGACGATGTCAGCCCCGTCATGCTTGCGCGCGAGCTCATAGCCTTCCGCGCGCAGCCGGGTGATGATGCGCTCGGAATCGACCAGCGCCTTGGGGCAGCCGAGACTGACGAACGAGATATGGGGCGCTCTTTCCATGTGGTCGCCTGGAGCCTGATCTGAACTGTTCGGATATGGCCATCTAACTAGTTGATCGGATAGCGCAATTCAATCCCTTGGCTTCCACAAAGGACAAAATAACGCTCGTAATTATCGAATGAAACCAGTGCCTAAGAGCTGAAAGTTTCCTGACCGATGAAAGTTCGTTCCTGTCGAAGCGTTTCGAGCAGTGCCATGGCCGCTCTATTCGCCTGCGCTGGGTGGACACTCCCGCTGGCTTCGACGGCCGCGGGTGAAGTGCCGAGTCCGTTTCCTGATCCTCCGGGCTATCACCGGCCGGTCACACCACCGGCCCCTGGACCAGCGGACGCGAAGCCGGCGGTCGGTCAGCAAGCGCACGCACGTCCCTGGGTACAGCTGCCGTCGCCGCAACTCGCAGCGCGATTGCAGGGATGGCGTGTCACCTTCGTGCCTGACAAGTCGGTACCTGATCCTGCGAAAGGCGTGTTTGCGTCGTTTTCCTACCTCAGCAACGACTCGACGGTCCGGCTCTTGAAAGGTGGTTTGCCGACTCCGGTCAAACTGACCCCAGTCGCCTGGCGGAAGCGCTTCATTCCAAAATCAGAGAGCCGCACCGATCCGAACGATCAGGTGATGACACAGGAACTGGTGGCTGTGCTTTCGGAGCGCGAGATTGCGCAGTTCATCACCTCGCAGCGGCTTGGCAGTCCGCGCCTGGTTGTTGGACAGAATCTTGCCGTTGCATTGGTGCAGGAGTTCGACGCTGCGCTGAGGACGCCCGGGCACAAGGAGCACATCTGGTCGATCAACTGGCGGGTCGAGACCAACCCCGGCAAGACCGACGACTATGTCGGCTACGAGGCTTGGGGTTTGTTCACGCGAGTCAACGGAGCGTTGAAGCCCTTCCACCTTGCCGCCCGTGAATCATCGTCGAGTGGTGAGAATTCAGACTACTTCTATCTGCTCGCCACCGGCGATCTCGACGGCGATGGAATCGATGAGATGGTGGTGCGGGAAATGATCTTCGAAGCAGAGGAAGACTACGTTCAACTCTGGGCATGGGAGCGCGGCATACCGGTCGCGGTCAGCAAGATTCCTGGCCCGCGCCGCAATTGACGAGATGATCGTCCAGACGACAGCCGCGTTCGGCGCGGCGACCTCTTGCATATCTTGCCAAATCTGCCTGATTGATGGGCAGGAGCTAGTCCCAATTGCCGACAAATACAACCCTTTGCCGGGCCATTTGGCGTGATATGGATGCATCTTGCCGGGTTAAGAGTTGCCGATGAGCGCTGAATCGTCTCCCAAGATCGTCATTGTCGACGAAAGCCCGATCCGGGCGGCCATCCTGGAGGAGGGGCTGCGGGAAGCCGGTTATACGGACGTGGTCCATATCAGCGAGATGCAGAGCCTGCTGTCGCGGATCTACGCGCTCGATCCCGAGATCATCGTCATCGACCTCGAGAACCCCAGCCGCGACGTGCTGGAGCAGATGTTCCAGGTCAGCCGTGCCGTGCGCCGGCCGATCGCGATGTTCGTCGACCAGAGCGACGCCGCATCGATCCAGGCGTCAGTGGAGGCGGGCGTCTCCGCCTATATCGTCGACGGCCTCAAGAAGGAGCGCATGAAGCCGATCCTCGATCTCTGCGTGTCCCGCTTCAATGCTTTCGCCAAATTGCAGGACGAGCTCGACCGCACCAAGCACGCGCTGGAGGAGCGCAAGGTGATCGACCGCGCCAAGGGCATCCTGATGAAGGTGAAGGGGCTGACCGAGGAAGAGGCCTATGTGCTGATGCGCTCGACCGCGATGCGCGAGAAGAAGAAGATCGGAGAGATCGCGCAATCGATCCTGACGGCGTCGGAGCTCTTGAAATGACCACACCCTTGCACGTCGGGTTCATTCCGCTGGTGGACGCAGCCGCCCTGATCGTCGCTGTCGACAAGGGATTTGCCACAGCCGAAGGCCTCGACGTCGCCCTGGTGCGCGAAGTGTCGTGGTCGAACGTCCGCGACAAGCTCAATATCGGCCTGTTCGATGCCGCCCATCTGCTGGCGCCGGTCGCGATCGCCTCCAGCCTCGGGCTTGGCCACGTCAAGGTGCCGATCACAGCGCCGTTCAATCTCGGGCTCAACGGCAACGCCATCACGGTGTCGCCGGCGCTGCATGCCGCGCTGATGCAGGAGATCGACGGCGACCGCTTCGACCCGATGGCGACCGCGCAGGCGCTGGCCCGTGTGGTTGCGAAGCGGCGCAAGAGCGGCGCCGAGCCGCTGACCTTCGGCATGACCTTCCCGTTCTCCACCCACAATTATCAATTGCGGTTCTGGATGGCCGCCGGCGGCGTCGATCCCGATGAGGACGTCCAGCTCGTGGTGCTGCCGCCGCCCTACATGGTGGACAGTCTCGCCAGCGGCCACGTCGATGCGTTCTGCGTCGGCGCGCCCTGGAATTCGATCGCGGTCGATCTCGGCATCGGCCAC
This sequence comes from Bradyrhizobium sp. UFLA03-84, assembly GCF_002289535.1. Classification (NCBI taxonomy): domain Bacteria; kingdom Pseudomonadati; phylum Pseudomonadota; class Alphaproteobacteria; order Hyphomicrobiales; family Nitrobacteraceae; genus Bradyrhizobium; species Bradyrhizobium sp. UFLA03-84. Next base: position 1,353,297 of record NZ_NSJY01000014.1, read on the forward strand.
ATCCTGCATTTCGTCTCCGACATCCTGCTCAGCGCGGTGGAGAAGGTGCTGGCGGTGCGGCAGGGCTGGTCGGAGAAGAATCCCGGCGTTGTCGCCTCACTGGTACGCGCGCATCTGCGCGCCGCTGAATTCATCGAGCAACCGGAGAACCGGGGCGAGGTCGCCCGCATCCTCAGCTCACCTGAGCGGCTCGGCGTCGACGCCAGCGTCATCCAGCGCACGCTCGATGGACGATTGAAGATCTCGCCCGACGGCACCATGCGCGAAAGCAATCGCTATCTGCTGGTGGGGCGCGAGGCGGCGGCGCGGCCTGATCCGGCGCAGGCGGCCTGGCTCTATGCGCAGATGGTGCGCTGGGGCCAGACGCCGTACCGGCCGGAGGCGCTGAAGGCCGCAATGGCCGTGTTCAGGCCCGACCTCTACGACGCCGCATCCGGACGCCCGGCGGGCGCCTCCAGCGCCATCGGCGCGTTCGCCGGTCCGCCGTTCGATCCGGCCGACATCCCGGGCCATCTGGCGGCGTTCAGGATCGGCCGCTGGAAGCCCTGAATGCGGCGCGGCTGCCGACGCCATCGGGGCGTCCGGCTCCTTTGCATGGGGTTGTTTTCAAGATTTTCAGTTGCCGCGGGACTGGCGCGGGTTCCCGACGCCTCGAATTGCAACGAATAAGATTCTCGGGCGAACCCGTGAGGAAGAAAAATCCTCCGGGAACCGGGTTCCTGGCGGGTGAGGCGTCGCTATTTTTGCCACCCGCTTGAATTGCGGCGCGAACGATATTCCATATGCCCGAGAATGGGGCGTTGGAGATCGACCATGCGCGAGCTATCGGCGGAGGCCCGCCTGCACTTTTACGCGCGACAGGTTTCAAGGAAGTCCGGAGCTGGAGTTCACACGGCTGCGCTCTACAGCGCCTTTGCCGTGATCGCGGCGATCGTGTTCGGCACGCTGTCCGTCCACCCGTTCTGAAAGCTTCTCAAAATTCAAAAGCCGCCGTCTGATGCGATCAGGCGGCGGCTTTGTATTGGCTGGATGCGGATCGCTCAGTAGTGGCCGTAACCGTATCCATAGCCGTACCCGTACCCGCGACCGCCGCAGGTGTTGCAGGTCTGCTGAACCGGTGCGTAGTAGGAATAGCCCGGTGAGACCATCTGGGTGCGTTCCTGGGTGGCGTATTGCGGCGGGATGCGCTCATAGGCGACGCCTTCGGGCGCGACCATCACCGTCTTCGGCACCATCACGGTACGATACTGCGCCGGCGTGCGATGCGCGACGACGTGGCCCGGCGCCACCATCACGGTTTCCTGCACCGTGCGGTACTGCGGCGGCACCGTCTGCACCTGATAGCAGGTCGTGCAGGGCTGGGGCGGCGGCGTATAGCAGCTGTAGCAGCCGGCGGAGGCCGCACTGGTGAAAGCGGCCGTGGCAACCGCTGATATTGCGAGGAAGAGGCTGGTGCGGAACATGCTTTGGTACCCAATTTCCTGAGAGGACAATCAAAGGCTCGGAAGCTGCACCTAGCAATCAAACGGCAAGTTTGGGTTTAAGAAGACTCTTAACGGAATCTAAAAGGGCCGGCGCGGCGGCCGGCCCTTGCTGATAGATGCTTCGCGGCTCACTGCGCGGTGTTGAATGGCGCAACCGCGATGCCTGCCTGCTTCAACGCTGCGCGCAGATCGCGCGCGATCTCGACCGCGCCATGCGTGTCGCCATGGATGCAGACGGTATCGGTCTGCATCTTGATCACCTTGCCGGTCACCGAGACGACCGCGCCATCCTGCACCATCCGCACCACACGCTCGGCGATCGCCTTGGGATCGTGCAGCACCGCGCCGGGCTTCTTGCGCGACACCAGGTTGCCGTCATCCTCATAGGCCCGGTCGGCAAACACCTCATGCGCCATCCGTAAGTTGGCGGCTTCGCCGGCGCGCACCAGCTTCGAGTTTGCGAGCACCACGAACACGAGGCTCGGATCGACGGCCTTGATCGCATTGGCGATCGCCCGCGCGGTCATGTCGTCCTCGCAGGCGACATTGGAAATCGCGCCATGCGCCTTGACATGGGTGACCTTGTGGCCGGCCGCGGTTGCGATCGCCTGCAAGGCGCCGATCTGGTAGGCGATCAGGTTCTCGATCTCCGAGGATGTCAGCCCCGGCATCGGACGGCGGCCGAAACCATGCAGGTCGCGATAGCCGGGATGGGCGCCGACGCTGACGCCGCGCGCCTTCGCGAGCTCGACCGTCTTGCGCATGATGTCGGCATCGCCGGCATGAAAACCGCAGGCGACGTTGACCGAGGTCGCAAGCTCGATCATCGCCGCATCATTGCCCATTTCCCAGGGGCCGAAGCTTTCACCGAGATCGCAATTGAGGTCGACAGTTTTGGTCATGACGATCGATCCGTTTGTTGTTGGTGGCTCTCTTGTTTGAGCATGATCTTGTCGGAAAACCGCTCCGCACCTTTCCGGATCATGCTCTAGGGTAGCGCGACTTGCCAGGTCGACACATCGACGGCGCTGACCGCCTGGCCTGCGACATTCGCATCCCGCAGCGCTTCGATGTTGAGGCCAAGATCCTCGATGCCGCGGAGGCGGTCGGGCAGCGAACGCAGCAGCGCGTGGAACTTGATCGCCTCGGCCTGCGCTTCCGCCATCGTCACCGCCTTGAAGCGGAACGGCCGGCCGGCCGAGATCTGCGCGAAGCGACCGAAATCCGCCGTGATCACGGTCGCGATCTTCGGATAGCCGCCGCTGGTGCCGCGGTCCGGCATCAGCACGATCGGCTGGCCGTTGCCGGGCACCTGGATGCTGCCGGTCACGGTGCCGTCGGAGACGATGTTGTGGCCGTCGAGGTGTTTGATGACCGGGCCTTCGAGACGGTAGCCCATGCGGTCGCTGGTGGCCGAGATCTTCCACTCGCTGTCGATGAACAGCTTCTTGTTGTCCTCGGCGAACTCGTCGTCCTGCGGGCCGAACACGATGCGGATCGGCGCTTCGGTCGCGGCCGGCAATTCGATGCGGCGCTCGGCGGCGCCGCTGGCGACCTGCGTCTTCAATTCGTCGCCGCTCTCCAGCGGGCGCGGGTAGGGGCTGCCGAGCCCGGCGCGGGCGTTGACGGCGAGGCTGCCGAACATCGGCTCGCCTTCGATGCCGTGCTCGATCGCGAGATAGCTGAATGAGCCGCCGCGCGCGAAGCCGAGATTGAGCGTCTCGCCCTCGGCGAGCGTCGCCGAGCTGTCGAACGCGACCGGCCGGCCGCCGATGTCAGCATTGCGCGATGCTCCGGCGAGCCCGACGCGCACCGCGCCGCCGCGTGCGGTGAAAGCGGCGCCGAACGGGCCGATTTCGACCGCGGCGGCGAACGGGTCATTGCCGACCAGCGTGTTCGCCGCAGCCAGCGAAAGACGGTCCATCGCGCCGCTCGGCACCAGGCCATAGCGCTGCGAGCCCGGGCGGCCGCCGTCCTGCACCGAACTCGCCGGGCCAATCGAGGTGACGACGAGCTTGCTCATGGCGTCACCAGTTCTGCGACGAGCGCGCCGGCCTCGGCGGCGCGGTCCTGTTCGGCAAAGGTCTTGGCGTCGATCGCCGTGAAGGTGATGGCATCGCCCGGCTCCAGCAGGAAGGTCGGATCGCGATGCAATTGATAGGTTCGCACCGGGGTGCGGCCGAGCAGGTGCCAGCCGCTCGGGCCGGCGAGGCACTGCACGCCGGTCTGGATGCCGCCGATCGAGATGGTTCCGGCCGGGGTCAGCAGCCGGGGGTCCTTGCGCCGGGGCATGTGCAGGAATGTCTCCAGCCCGCTGAGATAGGACCAGCCGGGCGTGAAGCCGATCATGGCGACGCGATAGTCACCGGCGACGTGCCGTGCCACGATCTGGTCGGGCGTGGTGTTGAGGCTCTTAGCGACGTCCTCGAGATCGATGCCATGCTCGCCGCCATAGGTGACGGGAATCCGCCAGCGCCGCGCACCGGTCTCGGTCGGCAGCGCCTTGGCGGCGCGCGCGAGCAGCTGCTCGCCGAGCGCGTCGAAGCTGATCTGCACGGGATCGTAATGCACCAGCAGCGAGCGGTAGGTCGGCACGGTCTCGGTGATGCCGGCGATCGGCTCGGCTGCGATCACGCGGTCGAGCGCGAGCACCCGCCGGTTGGCGGCGTCATCGATGGTGCGGCTGAATTCCACCGTGATGGCGCTGTCGCCACTCGGCAAAAGGCGGGGAGGACTTAAGGGTTCGGCCATTTGGATCAAGCGGACTTCGTCGGCCATCAAGCTAGCGTGTTTCGATTCAAAACGGAATTCGCTTCGTGCAAAATGATGCAGCAACTTCAATAAATTAATCGGCATGCCGGCGATAAATTTGGCTGATCGCAGCATTTTCGCGCAGCCCTTGACGCACGGCCTTTGCCCGGCAACATGCGCCGGTCTTTTCCTCCCATCGGAGCAAGCTCTCGAGATGTCACTGTCCACTGAGGCGATCGCGACGCTGTCGCACGTGTCCACCGCCACCATCACCACGGTCCTGCTCAAGAAGGGCCTGCGCAACATCTGGATGCGCGGCACCAAGCCGTTGAAGCCCGGACAGAAGCGGCTGGTCGGACCGGCCTTCACACTGCGCTTCGTGCCGGCCCGCGAGGACCTGGCGACGCCGGAATCGTGGTCGTCACCGATCTCGACCCGTACCGCGATCGAGGCGATGCCGGCGGGCTGCATTGCCGTGGTCGATGCCATGGGCATCACCGATGCCGGCATTTTCGGCGACATCCTCTGCGCGCGCATGGTCAAGCGCGGGGTGACGGCGCTGATCACCGACGGCGTGGTGCGCGACCTCGAGGGCGTGCTCGGCACCGGCCTGCCGGTCTGGTGCGACGGCTACGCTGCGCCGCCGTCGGTCGCAGGGCTGACCTTCGTCGGCTGGGGCGAACCGATCGGCTGCGGCGGCGTTGCCGTGTTTCCGAACGACGTGGTGGTGGCGGACCAGGACGGCGCGGTGCTGATCCCGCAGGCATTCCTCGACCACGTGCTGGCCGAAGGGCCGGAGCAGGAACGGATGGAAGCCTGGATCGTCAACGAGGTGAACAACGGCGCCCAGTTGCCCGGCCTTTATCCGATGAATGCCGAGACCAAGGCGCGCTACGCCGCAACCAAGAAATAACGTCAAGAGAGGGAGGTAACCCCATGGATATCCACGTTTCCGGCTCGCGGCCGACCCGCCGCGCGCCGAAGGAGAACTTCACCGGCAGCGTGCTGCAGGACCCGATCAACATGGCCCCGGCGCCGGCCCGGCTGAACGCCTCGCGGGTGTCGTTCGAGCCCGGTGCCCGCACCGCCTGGCACACCCATCCGCTCGGGCAGACGCTTTACGTGATCTCGGGCATCGGCCGCGTGCAGGCCAAGGGCGGGCCGATCCGTGAAATCCGGCCCGGTGACGTCGTCTGGATTCCGCCGAACGAGAAGCACTGGCACGGCGCTTCGCCCGGCAACAGCATGACCCACATCGCCATGCAGGAGGCACTCGACGGCGTGTTCTCGACCTGGATGGAGCACGTCACCGACGAGGAATACAACGGCAAGCTCGGCTGAGCGCTCGTTGCTGGCCAAGTCAGAAAGCCCCGCTCGTGAGCGGGGCTTTTACTTTTCCGATGCAGGCAATCAATTCACCCGCGTCCATGTCTGGCCGCCGCAGAACATCCCGCCGAACGCGCAGCCCTGCACGCGCAGCGTGTCGGGGCTCTTCAGCGCGATGGTGGAATCGTAGGTGCTGCCGCTGTTCGGATCGAAGATGCGGCCGCTCCACTTGTCCTTGCCCGGCTTCATGTTGATCAGAACCTGTTCGCCGTTGGCGTTCGACTTCCTGTCGACCGAGTAACCGCAGAGATTGGCGCCGCATTGCTCGATGCGGACCTTGCCTTCCTTTTCTTCAGTCAACCAGACGCCGAGCGGCGAGTTGGCTGCCTGCACGGGGTTCGCTGCAGGCTTCGGTGCAGGTGAGGCGGCGCCGACCGTTGGCGCCGGGATCGGACTCGCCGCCGGCGCCGCGCTTTGCTGAACAGCCGGTGGCGCCGGTGGTGGTGGCGGAGCGGTCGTTGCGGCTGTCGGCGGCGCTGCCGGGGCAGCTGCCTGATCAACCGCGGCCGGTGAGGGTGATGCAGTGGCCGCGGGTGGCGTGACGGGCGTGGACGGAGAATCCGTCCTGGCGTCCTTCGGCGCCGTCTCGCGCTTCTGCTCGGCGTCCCTGGGCTTGGCGCGTTTGGAACTGCGGCCGGTGTTGTCATAGACGCCGGGGATCGAAACCGTTCCACGATCCGGATCGATGCGAATGGTGCGGCCGCCGTAATCGAATGTGTATTGGGCCTGCGCTGTCGCCGTGCTCGCCAGCACGAGCGTGGCGATCGCCAGAAGCTTCTTCATCTCGACCTCCGGTGCAGGGAATCCCGTTCGCAAGGCTATCTGGTCACCGCCTCGTTGAACGTGTCCCAGATCACGGTCAGAACATGAGTCGTGTCCTCGCGGCTTAGGTTCAAAGCATTGGATCGCGGTTCGGTTTCAGTCCGTGCCCATCAATTCTTGGGAACGCCGGTCTGACGTTGCAGGTTTATTCGAACCACGCAGCGTAGATCTTCGCGTAGCTGCCGTCTTCGCGCGTGATGTGAAGCCACTGGTCGACGAACGCCTTCAACGCGACGTCGCGCTGCATCCAGTAGGCCTTCTCCGCGAAGTCGAACGGCTTGTCGGGATGCACGGCGCAGAGCACGCCGGGGTGCAGCTTCTGCTGATAGCGTGTCTCGGACGCGTCGGTCATCATCAGGTCGGCGTCGCCCTTGGCGATCTCGTCGAAGATCCTGGTGTTGTCGTTGAAGACGCGGATGTCAGCGGTCTTCACATTGGCGCGCGCAAAGCGCTCGTTGGTACCGCCGGGATTGACGATGACGCGGGTGCCAGGCTTGTCGATCTCGGCGAGCGTCTCGAACTTGGCCTTGTCGGCGCAGCGTGCGATCGGCGTCTTGCCCTCGCGCATGATCGGCGTCGAGAACAGGCCCTTCTTCTGCCGATCGTAGGTGATGGAGACGCCGCCCATCGCGATGTCGAAATCGTCGGCCTCGAAATCTTTCATCATTTGAGGCCACGATGTCGGCACGAACTCGACCTTGACGCCGAGCGCCTTGCCGAGCGATTGCGCCATGTCGACGTCGAAGCCGCGAAACGTCTTGGTCTCCTTGTCGAGTGCCGTGAAGGGAAGATAGTCGCCGGTCATGCCGACGCGCAGCGTGCCGCGCTTGACGATCTCGTCGAGCCGCGATGGCGCCGGCTGCGCATGCGCGGCAGACACGAGCAACACGAGAGCGAGACCGGCGAGCGCGCGAAACATCAAATTTCTCCGTCAATTCCGATGACATGTGGTTGTGGAGCATTTAGACCAGATGGGACGATCGAGCCAGCATCGCGGGCGCAAAAGTGACCATCTCGCTCCATGAAGCATCCGTCGGCATCTATGTGCCGTATCTGCACAATCTTTCCGCGCTGCTCGATCATGCCGAGGCTCACGCGATCGCTCGCGGGTTCGGCCCCGACGTGTTGCTCGGCATGCGGCTCGCGCCGAACATGTACAGCCTTCGCGAGCAGATCGGAGAAGCGAACCGGCACGTCGTCTTGAGCTGCGCGTTGCTGGCGGGGTGCGCGCCGCTTGCCTTCGCAGCGGCGGAGCCCGACATCGCCGAGTTGAGGGCGCGGATTGCCGCGACGATTGATTTTGCGCTGGGTTTGCCGCGCGAGGTGATCGACGACGCCGCCGACCGCGACGTCGTATTCACGTTCCGAAGCGGCGCGACCAGGCCATTCACCGGCAAATCGCTGATCCTGACCTTCAGCGTTCCGCAGTTCTTCTTCCATGTCGCGACCGCCTACGACATCCTGCGCCATGCCGGCGTCGATCTCGCGAAGAAGGATTTTCTGGGACCGCCGAGGCTGCCGCAGGGTTAGGCCTCGTTGCTGTCCCGGCTCATCCGCAGGGCGGCAGCAGTGCGGCTGGCGATCTCGTGTTTGAAATGCTCGAAACGCCGTCGCGCTTCGGCCTCGCGGTCGTCGACGAATTTGATCGCGGCATCCCGGTCCATCGGCCCGTTGACCAGCGGGGCCGATCCTTCGCCGACGGTCTCGTCGACATAGTACTGAGCGCCGTCCTGGCGCACCGTCCAGTGGAAGCGCAGCGCGGCCATCGGGCCTGGTCCGGACTTCGAATAGCCGTTGGCCTCGATCGGCTGGGGCGGCTGGATCGGCTCCGGCTCCGGCGCGCTCGGCTCGGGCTCACTCGTCGGCGGCTCACTGGGCTCAGCCTGTGCGACCGGCTGAGGCGGTTCGATCGGCGGCGGCTCCTCGATCGGCGCTGGCTCGACAGCCGCCGCTTCGACAGCCGCCGGTTCGGCGGGCGCGGCCTCGATGGTCACGGTCTGGATGGATACGGTCTCGACGGTAACGACTTCGACCGACGTGGGCAGGGGCGGCGGCATCGCGATGGAGACCGGCGGAGTCGGCTCAGCTGCCTTGTCGGTCTTGTCGTCGGGCGACTTGGCCTTCTCGGGAGGTATCTTGGTCTGATCGAGAATGCTCGCGATCGCGGCAAGCGCATTGTCGGTCGGGTCGCTCACGGTTCGGTCTCCCAGGCACGACGCCGGCGGAATCGTGCCGACGCCCTTCCTATCTACCTGATCTGACTGCCCTTTGTCAGCCCGTAGCTGCGGCGAGGCCGAAGCTGCGGGTTCAATCGGATGCGTTTTCCAGACGCAAACCGCCACCCATTTTGCTTGAAAACGCTCCTAAGCACAAACCGGCGGACGGCGGTCCTTCCAGGGACGCACCTGTTCGAGCTGGCCGGCCAGGCGGAACAGCAGTCCTTCCTCGCCGAGCTTGGCCGCGAACATCATGCCGAGCGGCAGTCCGGCCTCGTTCCAGGCCAGCGGCACCGACATCGCCGGCTGCCCGGACATGTTGAACATCGAGGTGCCCGGCATGTAGCGGCGCAGCACCGGCGCGATGTGGCTCAGATCCTCGGACATCGTGTTCAGCTCGCCGAGACGAAGTGGCGGCGCGCACAGGGTCGGGCTCAGGAAGATGTCGCAGCCCTCGAAGAAGGTCGCGAGCCCGCGCGAGACCTGGAATGCCGCAAGCTGCGCCGCGACATAGTCGGCCGGCGTCATCTTGACCGAGTTCTGGCCGCTGGCGAGCGTCAGCCGCTCGACGTCGTCGGACGTCAGCGTGCGCCCCACCCGCTGCTCAAGCAGGCGGATGGTCAGCGCCGTGTTGCCGCCGACGATCGTGGTCATGAGCGCGGCCGGATCGGCCGCAAGCGACGGCGCGCGCTCCTCGACGTGATGGCCGAGGCCGGCCAGCAGCTTGGCGGTGTCGCGGACCGCCGCTGATATCTCCGGATCAATCGCATCGCCATAGGGCGACTTGTCGGTGAAGCTGATGCGCAACTGACCGGGGTCGCGGCCGACTTCCTGCGAGAACGGCCGCTCCGGCGGCGGCGCGACGTAGAGGCTCGACGGCTCAGGACCGTGGATCGCATCCATCATGACGGCGCTGTCGCGGACGCTGATGCTGAGCACATGGCCGACCGAGAAGCCGCCCCAGCCTTCGCCGCGATCGGGACCGCAGGGATTGCGGGCGCGCGTCGGCTTCATGCCGAACACGCCGGAGGCGGAGGCGGGAATCCGGATCGAGCCGCCGCCGTCGCTGGCATGCGCGACCGGCAGGATGCGCGCCGCGACCGCAGCCCCGGCGCCGCCCGATGAGCCGCCGGAGGAATGCTCCAGATTCCAGGGATTGCGGGTCGGGCCGAACAGACGGGATTCCGTCGTCGGCATCAGGCCGAATTCCGGGCTCGCGCTCTTGCCGAAGATCGCAAGACCCGCATCCAGGAAGCGCTGGGTCAGCGTCCCGTTGTGGTCGGCGACGAAATCCTTCAGCAGGCTGGCGCCCGACGTGGTGCGGGTGCCCTCGAGCAGATCGAGGTCTTTCAACAGGAACGGAACGCCGGTGAACGGGCCGTCAGGCAGGCCCTTGGCGATCTGGCGCTCGGCGTAGTCGTAGTGCTTGACGACGACCGCGTTGATCTTCGGGTCGACGGCGGTGGTGCGCGCGATCGCCTCGTCGAGCAGTTCCTTTGGCGTCACCTCTTTCTTGCGGACGAGCTCGGCGAGACCGACCGCATCGTAGTTGCCGAATTCCTTGAAAGCCATGTGCATGCTCCGCATCGCCGGGCCGACCTCGCAAGGTCGGCCACAGCGCGACTAGAGCACGATCCGGAAAAGTGTGAAGCGATTTTTCCGAAAGGATCGTGCTCAAACAACAAACGAAAGCGCGATGACGTCATCGCGCCTTTGGGAAGGCTGAAGGTTCAGCCGAGGACGTCCTGGTTGATCACATTCTGGCGCAGCGGATTGCCGTCCAGCACGCTCAGGATATTGCGCGCGGTCTGCTCGCTCATGCGATCGACGGCCTCGACGGTCACGCCGGCCACATGCGGTGCCATGATCACGTTCGGCAAAGCGTGCAGCGGTTGGCCGACCGGCGGCGGTTCGACCTCGAACACGTCGAGACCGGCGCCGGCGAGCTTGCCCGACACCAGCGCATCGTGCAGCGCCTTCTCGTCGACGATGCCGCCGCGAGCGGTGTTGATGAGATAGGCGGTCGGCTTCATCAGCCCGATCCGCGCCGCGTTGAACAGGCCGACCGTTTCCGGATTCTTCGGGCAATGGATGGTGACGAAATCGGCCCGCGGCAGCGCCGCTTCGAGGCTCGACACGGCCTCGCAGCCGGCCGCGGTGATCTCGCTGGCGGGCTTGTAGGGATCGTAAACCAGCACGTTCATTTCCATCGCAAGGCAACGCTTGGCGGTGCGAGTGCCGATCCGGCCGAAGCCGACGATCAGGACGGTCTTGCCGTAGAGGTCGAAGGGCAATACGCCGAGCCGGCTCGCCCAGGTGCCGTCCTTGACCATCGTGTGCATTTCCTGCGCGCGCTTGGCCAGCGTCAGCATCATGAACAGGGCCTGCTCCGCGACCGACGGCGAGTTCGCGGTGCCTGCGACCATCAGCGGCACCTTGCGGCGGGACAGTGCCGGCACATCGACAGCGTCATAGCCGACGCCAATCCGGGTCACCACCAGCATGCCCTTGGAGGCTTCGAGCTCCGCCTCGCCGAAGCGGGTCGCGCCGAGTGCCACGCCATGGACCGGCGCGTGCTGCTCCAGCATCGCCTGGAAGTCCTTGGCCGTGATCAGGTTGGGAAATTCGATGAGTTCGACGTCGTCCCGCTCGTTGAGGAGCACCCGTGCCCCCGGCGAAAGAGTCTGGGTGATGAAAATCTTCTTCTTGTTGGTGGCCATTTCCCGCCCTTGAGGTTTCTTGTGCGCCGTCAAAGGACGGCGCCGGTCACCTCGTTTAGCAAATGCATATTGTTGAGGTCCACAGCCAATCGGAGCGGGCTGCCATCCTGCGCGCCGGCATTGGGACTGACCCGGCCGCAGACCTGGGTGCCTTCGAGCGTGAAATAGACCAGGGTCTCCATGCCCATCGGCTCGGTGACGTCGAGCACCGCGTCGAACGGCTCGACACCCGGCTCGGCATGCGGCCGCGCATCCATCACATGCTCGGGCCGGATGCCGAGCAGCAGCTTGTCGGTGCGCGAGAGGGCTTGGTAGCGGGCGGCGCGCGCCGGCGGCAGGGCGAAAGCGAGGCGATCGGTCAGCCGCACGTTGAGCTTGCCGCCGACGTCCTCGAGCCGGCACGGCACGAAGTTCATGGCGGGCGAGCCGATGAAGCTCGCGACGAAGCGGGTCGCAGGCTTGTGGTAGAGTTCGTTCGGCGTGCCGATCTGCTCGATCCTGCCGTGGTTCATCACCACGACGCGGTCGGCCAGCGTCATCGCCTCGACCTGGTCGTGGGTGACGTAGACGGTCGTGGTGCGGACTTTCTGATGCACCTTCTTGATCTCGATCCGCATCTGCACGCGCAGCTTGGCGTCGAGGTTGGACAGCGGCTCGTCGAAAAGGAACACCTTCGGATTGCGCACGATGGCGCGTCCCATCGCGACGCGCTGGCGCTGGCCCCCGGAGAGCTGCTTTGGCTTGCGGTCGATCAGGTCGGTGATGTCGAGCATCCGGGCCGCTTCCGTGACCCGGCTCTTGATCTCGGCCTTGGGATAGTGCTTCAGCCGCAGTCCGAACGACATGTTCTCCGCGACCGTCATGTGCGGATACAGCGCATAGTTCTGGAACACCATCGCGATGTCGCGGTCCTTCGGCGGCACGTCGTTGACGACGTCGCCGCCGATCATGATGTCGCCGTCGGAAATGTCTTCGAGGCCGGCGATCATCCGCAGCGTCGTTGACTTGCCGCAGCCGCTCGGCCCGACCAGCACCACGAACTCATGGTCGGCGATATCGAGGTCGATGCCACGCACCGCCTCGACCTCGTCGTAACGCTTCACCACCTTGCGCAAACTAACGTCGGCCATGAATTCCTACCCTTGTCGCGTTCAACCCTTTGTCGCACCGGCGGTCAGGCCGGCAATGTAGTAGTCCATCAGGAAGGCGTAGATGATCAGCGGCGGCGCGGCGCCGAGCAGGGCGCCGGTCATGATCTGCCCCCAGTTGAAGACATCACCCTTGATCAGGGTGGTGATGATGCCGACGGGCAGCACGAGCTGATCGGTCGAGGTCGTGAACACCAGGGGATAGAGGAACTGAGCCCAGGAGACCGTGAAGGCGAAGATGGTCGCCGCGATCAGGCCGGGCAGGGCGACCGGGATGAAGATCCGGGTCAGCGTCTGGAACCAGCTCGCGCCGTCGATGATCGCGGCCTCGTCGAGCTCCTTCGGGATCGAGGCGAAATAACCGATCATGATCCAGGTGCAGAACGGCACCGTCAGCGTCGGATAGATGAACAGTAGCACGTACCAGCGATTCACGAGCTGGATGCCGGTCCAGTCGCCGAACACGGCAAACATCTTGAACAGCGGGATGAACAGCAGGCTGTCCGGGATGAGGTAGGTGAGGAATACGCCGGTCGCAAGCGTCGCCGAGCCCCAGAATTTCATCCGCGCCAAGGCGAAGGCGGCCGGCACGCTGATCAGCATCGTGATGGTGACCACGATGATCGAGACCCAGGCCGAATTCCAGAAGAAGCGCAGGAACTGGTTCGAGGTCAAGAGCTGGACGTAGTTCTCGAGTGTGGGCTGGTGCACCCACCACGGGTTGGTCGCCGCCGAAATCTCGGCACTGCCCTTCAGCGACGTGATCAGCATGTAGAACGGCGGCGTCAGCGAGAAGATCGCAAACAGCGTCAGGAAGAAGTAGGACCAGCGCAGCGCCCAGGTCCGGTCGCGGCTCATGCTGCCGTATTTGACCTTGCGCGTCGGTCCCGCCTTGTCGATCGTCACTGTGCTCATCAGGATTCGTTCCCGCGTTTGGTGATGTCGCGCAGGATGAAGATCGCCGCGACCGCGAGGATCGGCACCATGAACAGCGAGACGCTGGCGCCGAGCGGAATGTCGCTGCCCTCGATGCCGACTCGGAACGCCCAGGTTGCGAAGATGTGGGTGTGGTCGAGCGGCCCGCCGGCGGTCAGGATGCGCACGATGTCGAAATTGGCGAAGGTCACGATCAGCGAGAACAGCGTCGTGATCGCGATGATGTTGCGCATCATCGGCAGGGTCACGTACCAGATGCGCTGCCACCAATTGGCGCCGTCGATTGCCGCCGCCTCATAGAGCTGCTCGGGCACCGATTTCAGCGCCGCCAGATACATGATCATGAAGAACGGCGCGCCGTACCAGACGTTGACGAGGATCACCGAGAAGCGCGCCCACATCGCATCGCCGGTCCACGGGATCGGTCCGATGCCGAAGAAGGACAGCGTGTAGTTGAAGGCGCTGTAGGACGGGTCGAACAGCCAGAGCCAGGCCAGCGTGCTCATCGCCGGCGGGATCACCCACGGAACGAGCAGCATGCCGCGCCATTTGCGCTGCTTGTTGGCGGGCACGTTGTGCACGAAATGCGCGACGATGAAGCCGATCAGCGCTTTGAAGACCACCGCGGAGATCGCGAAAATGCAGGACTGCTTGACCACCAGCCAGAAGGTGTCGCGCTTGAACAGGAACTCGAAATTGCCGAAGCCGACGAACTTCGTCATCGCCTTGTTCAGCGTCGCAAGGTGCAGCGAATAGAACGCCGGATAGATCACCAGCACGGCGATCAGAAGGATCAACGGCAGCGTCATCAGGAACGCGGACATCGACTTGCGACGGAGCGCGTTGCGCAGGCCGACGCGCCGTCGACCCGACTGGGCTGCGGCCGCACGGTTGGGGTGGAATGCGACATCAACCATAACGCAGGTCCCTCGCGCGGGTTGGTTGCAGGTCTTGCCGGGTTTGCGGCTGGGATGTTGAGGCGAGAGCTCGCACGGCCGGCACGATCGGCCGGCCGTGCGGGGCTCGCTTCTCGTCAGCTTCGCATGAAGCCTTCACACTCGCCCTCGGCCCAAGCGAGCGTCTTTTCCATCGCTTCACCCTGGTAGTACCGCAGGCACATCTTGGTCAGGGTGGCCTGGAAGTAGATCTGCTGCGCGACCTTGGGCGGCGCGGGCGAAGCCGCGATCGACAGCGTCTGGTGTTTGTAGGGGTTCGGGTAATGATAGAGCGTGCCCTTCGGCGGCCCTTGCTCTTCCCAGACCTTCAATGTCGTGAGCTTCTCGTAAGCCGGTAGATCATAGCCGCCGCTCGCGATCACCATCTTCTCGATCGATGCCGGCTGAGACAGGAACGACAGCAGGCTCTTGGCCGCTTCCTTGTTCTTCGAGAACGACCAGATCGACCAGAAGAACGGCAGATAGGGCGCGAACCGTCCCTTCGGGCCGGCCGGGAACCCGTGCGTCCAGCATTGTTCCGCGACCTGCGGCGCATCGCGCTTGGCGACCGCCCACGCGCTCGGCGGGTTCATGATCATCGCGCCCTTGCCCGCGACCAGCCATTTGTTGTTGGAGGCATCGTCCCATGCGGCAACGTCCGGCGGCAGGAAGGCGAGCAGCTTCTTGTAGAATTCCAGCGCCTGGCGCACCGCGTCGGTCTTGACGGTGAGGTTGCCCTTGGCGTCGACCAGATGCGCGCCGTACGACTGGAAGATCGCGCCGGCGGTGTCGACATTGTCGCTGGTCTCGCCGAGACCGATACCGAACGGGAAGCCCGCCTTGTGGCAGGCTTCGGCCGCCTTCAGGAACGTGTCGAGAGTCCAGTTGTCCGCCTTCGGCGGGCTTCCGGCCGGATACATCTCCTGGACGTCGATGCCAGCGTATTTCTTCATCAGGTCGATGCGCGAGCAGGGGCCCTTGATCTGACTGCCGACGCTGGCGGGAACCCCGAGCCATTTGCCGTCGGCCTGGCCGAGATACTTCACCGTGCCGTTGACCTCGCCGTTCAGCTTGACGAGCGGATCCATGATGTCGTTGACCGGCTCAAGCAGCTCGGCATTGGCCTGCGGCCACCAGGTCGGCATCTGGAAGATATCGTGACCGGATTTCGCCTGCGCCTCGGCAGCGATGGTGACGATGTTCTTGTTGCCCTGGCTGGTGATGTAGTCGATCTGGACCTCGACCTTTTCCTTGGCGGCCCATTCGTTGACGAGCTCGGTGGAGGCACTGTTCGCGCCCGGCACCCAGTGATCCCAGAAGCCCATCGAGAGCTTGCCGGCTGCGTAGGCGCCACGCACGTAGGGGGCTGTGATGAGCGCCGCCGATGACAGCGCTGTCGCCGCAACGAATTCTCGGCGCGAAAGCTTCTTCCGTGACATGGCATTCCCTCCCTGGTCGCCAACGGACAAAAGACTTTTTCGAATCCCGTTGTTGTTTTGTGCGTCGCGTTCGCGCGACGTCGCGGGATTTCGTTCATGCCGATCAGAACAGAATTGCCGGCGGCTGTCGAGAAACGAGATGCCTGTGCCACGTAGTACTAACGTTGTGGTCAAATCGCAGGCAGCGTCATCAGCATCACAGCGATTGCCGGCGGTTTGACGCGCTTCCCGCCATCATGCTGCGACGCACGCGGAGATTGGCGAAGCCGTGATCGGGGACGCTGCGCGGTTGAGCCGCAGCTTGTTCAGCCGAGCCTGATCCAACCGTGTTCCGTCATGTTGATGCCCAGCCCGGCCGATAGACTTGCCGAAGGCGGAGACGATAAGGTCGGATTCGTCGACCTACCCGCGCTTCCATTCTGCAATCCACCATCGATCACGGAGACCCGATCATGCTCATCCCGGTAGCGAAGCTGCGAGCACAATGGAGATTGTGCGCCGCGGTTGGGGCCGCCACCGTCACGCTGCTTGCAGTGCCTCATATGGTCGATGCGCAGATCGTGCAGGGCGTGGAGCAGGGCGCGCGCGAAGGCAACAAGGCCGCCGGACCGGTTGGCGGGGTTCTCGGCGGAGCCATCGGCGGCGTGGTCGGGGTTGTGACCGGCGTGACCGGGGTGTTGACCGGCAACAACGGCAATCCCAACGCCGGCAACGGCAAGAACGCGCAGGCTCCAGCGTCCGGTGACAAGCAGGGCGCCAAGGCCGCCAAATCGGCCAAGGTCGCCGCCAAGGACAAGGGCGCCAAGCAAGCACCGACGGTGCTGACCCAGGCCGGCGCACCGCAGCTCACGGCCGAACAGATCGTCGCCAATAGCGACGCCAATATCGAGCGGATCAAGAAGGAGCTCAACCTGACGCCGGAGCAGGAGAAGAACTGGGCCGGCTTCAACAGTGCGATGCACTATCTCGGGCACAACGGCGCCGACCGGCTCAACCTGCGCATTGCACGCGCGCAGCGCGATCCGCCTGACGACATCATCGAGCAGATGCGCAACGAGGCCCAGTTCCTCAATGATCGCGCGGTCGATCAGCGCGGCGTCGCCGACGCTGCCGAGCCGCTTTACGCCAGCCTCGACGACAAGCAGAAACAAATCTTCATCAACGAAATGGTCCGCCTCAGCCACGAGCGCGGGCTCGACTAGCGAGCGTCCGGCGGCGAAGTGGGGACGAATAGCCGGGCTACCATGCCCTGGGGTAGGTTAAAGGCGCAGCACCCGGCTATTCTGCCGCAGCGGCGCGGCTCGGTTAATTCGTCATTCAATGTTGAAGAAAAACGGACGGGATCACGCCCGAGTGATGGCCGAGTCAGGGCCTTGTCGGGAACCGGTTTTGCGGTGGGAAATATTGGCCGACGCTTGCATCGGCCATTTGTTGAGCAGGTAATCCGCTTCAGCTCTTGGGGAAGTTCAGCTCCACGCCGACGCCATCGGGATCGTAGAGGAAGATCTGGGTGTCGCCGGTGCGCGGCACGATCTGCTCGCGGAAGCTGACATTGTTCGCCTGGAGGCGCTTGCGTACGCCGTCAACGTCGGTCGCGGCAAAGGCGATATGGTCGAGGCGGCCGGTGTCCTCATATTTCTTCTCCGTCCCACGCACGACGATGCCGTCGCGCGGCTTGCGGGTGCCCATTAAATGGACGGTGGCCTGACCGCCGGAATAGAGCCAGTAGCCTGGAAAATCGAGCGGCGGCCGATCGCCATTCTCGAGCCCGAGCACATCGCAATAGAACGCCTTGGTCTTTTCCAAATCCTGCGGTTCGATGGTGAAATGCTGCAGTCCGCCCAATGG
This sequence comes from Bradyrhizobium sp. UFLA03-84, assembly GCF_002289535.1. Taxonomy (NCBI): domain Bacteria; kingdom Pseudomonadati; phylum Pseudomonadota; class Alphaproteobacteria; order Hyphomicrobiales; family Nitrobacteraceae; genus Bradyrhizobium; species Bradyrhizobium sp. UFLA03-84. The sequence continues at coordinate 1,370,982 of NZ_NSJY01000014.1, forward strand.
CATGGTCGTTCTCCCTGAGAATTCAGATCAGACGAAGCTGAGGTCGGCATCGACGCCGAGCATCCAGGCGCCGACGGTCTCGAAATGACTGAAGCGGCCCTGCAATTGCTGGGTCACTGTGTGGATGTCGCGGAAGCGCCGTTCCAGCGGATGGCCGTCGAAGATCGCGGTCGCGCCGGCCGTGCTGTAGGCGAAGTCGACCGCCTCGCGCGCCTTGTGGATGGCGTGGGTCGCCGCCATCCGGATCGTCATGCGCTGCGCGACCGTGATGCTGTGGCCGGCGACCAGGTCCTTCCAGATGTCCGCCATCGATTGCAGCAGGAAGGCGCGGGCGGCGCGCAAATTGACCTCGGCCTGGGCGAGGCCGGACTGCACCACGGCATTGTCGCGCAGCGTCTTCTTCATGCCGCGCGGCACCTTGTTGCGGGCAACGTCGACGAAATTGTCCAGCGCACTGCGGGCGATGCCGCAGGCGACCCCGGCGAAGCCGACCTGGTAGCAGGTGTGGTTGCTCATCCGGTACAGCGGACCATTCTCGCGGCACTCGCGCTCGAATTCGCGGGTGATCGAATGGTCCGCGCGAACGAAGAAGTCGTCGAGCGCGAACTGGTCGCTGGCGGTGCCGCGCAGCCCGACCGTGTTCCAGATGTCGGTCCATTCGACTTCCTCGGTTCGCACCAGCATGGTGCGTTCGAGCTGCTCGCCATTGGCGTCGCGGCGCGGCGAGCCGTCCGCGGCATAGATCGGGCAATGGGCGCCGAGCCAGGTGGCGTGCCGGCCGCCTGACGCGAACGACCAGACCCCGGTGACCCGGTAGCCGCCCTCGCATTCGATCGCCTTGACCTTGGGGCCGGGGCCCCAGGCCAGCACCGCACGCGGGTCGGCAAACATCTCCTGCGCGACCGGCAGGTCGAGATAGGCCGCCGACATCGCACAGCCGCCGGCCTGGCTCAGGCACCACGCCGTCGAGGCATCGGCCTTGGCGATGGTCTCGATGGCATGGAAGAAGGTGACGGGATCGGTCTCGATCCCTTTGGTCGAACGCGGCAACAGCAGGCGGAACAGGCGCGCCTCGTGCAGCCGGTCGAGCAAATCGGGCGGCAGGCGGCGAGTTGTTTCGATCTCGTCGGCGGCGGCCGCAACTGCGTCCCGGATCGACTCGGCGCGGGCGATCACGTCACGATCGCCCGCAAGATCTGCTGACGTCACGCTCATATTCGCCTCCCTCAGGCGCGCCGGATGGTGGCGGAGGCCGCGACGTCAGCCGCCGCGTTGAGCTCCCTGTCAATCTGCTCGATCGACTTGCCCCGGGTCTCGAGCCCGAAGAACAGATAGACGGCGCCCGCCATCAGGAACCAGCAGCCGAGATAGACGAAGGCGGTCGGGATCTGGGTCAGCGGCACGTCCGGCTTGAGATAGTTGTTCGAACCGACGATCAGTGCGAGGCCGACCGGCCCGATGATCTTGCCGATGCCGCCGAAACCGTAGGCCGAGCCCATGCCCGTGGTGCGCAGATGCGACGGCCAGACCTCCGCCGCATAGGGCCCGACGATCGCAAAGCCGCCGTCGGCGAAGAAGAAGGCGGCGCCGAGCAGCAGCCAGAACGCCGACATGCCGAACAGCGTCGCGTCGTAGTGATAGCCGGCAATGATGGTCAGCGCGCCGGCGCCGAGGCCGAGCAGGCCGCCGGCGATGCGCCGTCCCAGCAACTCCGAGAACCAGGAGAACGAGATGCGGCCGAGGAATCCGGTGACGCTGAGCAGGATCATCATCTTGGCGGCTTCCTGCGGCGTGACCTTCAGCAGCAGCACGAACAGTGCGGGCGCCCACAGCGTGATGCCGTAGACGCCGGTCTGCGCGCCGGCGTTGCCGAGCCAGGAGACGATCAGGCTGCGCGGATATTTGAACAGGTCGAACCAGCTGGTCGTGACGATCGGCCCGGCGTCGGCCGCGCTCGGCAGCGGCAGCTCCGATGGCGGCACCTGCAGGGCCCAGGCGAGCGACTTGCGGGCCTCGTCATAGCGCCCTTGCCGGCACAGCCAGCGTGGCGACTCCGGCACCCAGAGCCGGACCAGCAGCACGAGGACCGCCGGCAGTACGCCGATCGCAAACAAAAGCCGCCACTGATCGGTGCCCATGATCGCGCCCAGCACTGCGCCAAGGCCGACGCCGAGCGGGATCACGCAGGTGACGAGCCCGCCGACCCAGCCGCGCTTGTGCGAGGGCATGAACTCCTGCACCAGCGGCAGGTCGACGCAATACAGGCCGCCGACGCCGGTGCCGACGAAGAAGCGCAGGATTGCGAGGTAAACCCAGCCATTGTCGGGCGTGAAATAGAGCAGGCCGGTCGCGATCGAGAAGTTCAGCACCGTGCCGATGAAGACGATGCGGCGCCCGACCCGGTCGGCGAGCCAGCCCCAGAGATAGGCGCCGATGATGGCGCCGATGCCGGAACTCATCAGGACGGTGGCCGATTGGCCGAAGGTGAGCTTCCACGGCCCGATCAGGAAGGCGAGCACGAAGCCGATCAGGAAGTAATCGAAGAATTCCAGCGCATCGCCGATGATGGCTGCCGCAAGGATCTTGATCTGGTTGCCGGTCAGAGTCGTCCGGCGATCGAGGATCTCGAACATGGCGCGTCTCCCCTTGGCGCCTGTTCGTTGTTGTTGCGAGCGTGCGTTGCGCCGGCGCATCGCCCATAAGATGAGGCTATCCTCGTGCTGTCGCGAACGGCAAGCCCGCACCGGCGCGGGGCTCGTCTGCACGAACGCGATAAGCAATTCGGCTTGCCGCTGCGCACAAATCATGGTGCGAAAGCCTGATGTGAGCCGTGCCAGCCGTTGACTCCTGCGATCCCGATCGCCCACGTTTGTGGCAAGAGAGCGGGGGAGACAGGCCGGGTGGACGAGAAGCGCAGGCATCCACGAACCGAGGTCAATGAACCCGGCTATGTCTCGTCGGGCGGTTCGGTCATGCACTGCACGATCGTCAACATCTCGGCGGAAGGCGCCGCCATCGAGGTCGAGAATCCGGCATTCGTCCCGCATAGATTCCGCCTGATGATGGCCCGCGACGCCTCGGTGGTCTATGAGTGCCAGGTGATCTGGAGCAAGAAGACGCGGATTGGAGTGAGTTTCGTGACGACCGCCTGAGCGCGGCAATCTCGCAGGACACCATGACCGACCGTGCCAGGCTGGAATGGGTTTCGTCGCTGGAACAGCCGGTGGAACGCCGATGACTCCGGAACCCGCAACGATCTGCCTCGGCTGCTGGCAAAATCTGCATATGCCGATCCCGCTGCGCGGCCCCTTGTCGGCGCCGTTCCGCCTGTTCGGCGTCCGGCCGAGCCGCATGAACCCGAACACCTGCACGATCTGCGAGATGGCCTTCTCGAAGATCATGAAGGCGCGCGCCGTGACCATCGACGCCACCATCCTGTTCGCCGATCTGCGCGGCTACACCACTTTGACGCAGACCATCGCGCAGGACGGGCTGACGTCGCTGCTCGACGCGTTCTACGACGACTGCGCCGCCGCGATCTGGCGCTATGACGGCATCCTCAACAAGACGATCGGCGATGCCGTGTTCGCGATCTTCAATTTCCCGGTACGGCGGGACGATCACGCCGTGCAGGCCCTGCTGGCGGCGCGCGAGATCCAGCGCCGCTTCAAGGACAGGCACGATACGCTAGTAAAGGCGATCGGCGCCGGCGACATCGAACTCGGAATCGGCATCGGGATGGACAGCGGCGACACCAATTTCGGTGAGTTCGGCCAAACCCATCGTGACCTGACGGCGGTCGGCACGGTGGTCAATCGCGCGGCCCGGGCCCAAGCGATCGCGAAGTCCGGCGAGATCCTGGTCACATCAGCCGTGCGGGATCGAACCGCAAGCATGATCACGGCGACCGGTTCCGACTATACGCTGAAGGGCTTCGACCAGCCGGTTACACTGTTTTCGGCGTGAATTGACGCGGCGCAACAAAAAGACGGCTCCAGCGCGGAGCACCGCGCCGAAGCCGTCGGGGATGGTCGTTTGCCGATTACGAACACCGCGCTAACGCGAGGCCGGTGGCTTCGTTCCGGGAGCGGAGGGGATTTTCGTCAGCGCCACATGCCGCGCATCCGCGCGCCGATATCGATCGGCGGCGCACGGCTGGGGGAGGAGGCTTGCGCGGCGGCTGCGCGCGGCCATGTGGTCCGCTCGAACATCGGCAGCAGTCGTTCCGGGATGAAGCGGGTGCGCGAGGCGTACATATGGCGGTCGCCCTTGGCGGCCTGGCCGTGGACGAAGAAGCGCTGCGGCACCATGAGATGCAGATCGTCCTTGGCGCGGGTCATGGCGACATAGAGCAGGCGGCGCTCCTCCTCGAGTTCGGCCGAGGTGCCGGCGCCGAGGTCGGAGGGCATGCAGCCGTCGACGACGTTGAGCACGTAGACGGACTTCCACTCCTGCCCCTTGGCGGAATGGATGGTCGACAGGATCAGGTAATCCTCGTCGAGCAACGGCACGCCGGCCTGGTCGCTGGTCGCGTCGGGCGGATCGAGCGTGAGCTCGGTGAGGAAGCGTTCGCGCGACGGGTAGCCGGCGGCGATCTGCTCGAGCTGGATGAGGTCGGCGCGGCGGACCTCGCTGTCCTCGTGGATGCGATCAAGATGCGGCTCGTACCACAGCCGCGCGCGCTCGATATCGACCGGCCATTCCGAGAAGCGCAGGTTCTCGATCGTCTCGACGAACAACCTCCAGTCCGCGCCTGCGCGGGGCGGCGCCGGCAGCGCTGCGAGCGCGGTGATTGGATCGGCGGCTTCGGCCATGCGGTCGAGCACGCGCTGTGCCGAGGCCGGCCCGACGCCGGGCAACAGATGCAGGATACGAAAGCCGGCGACCCGGTCGCGCGGATTGGCGGTGAAACGCAGCAGCGCCAGCATGTCCTTGACGTGCGCGGCGTCGAGGAATTTGAGGCCGCCGAATTTCACGAACGGAATGTTGCGGCGGGTCAGCTCGACCTCCAGCGGTCCGCTGTGCGAGGAGGTGCGGAACAGCACCGCCTGCTGCTTCAGCAGCGCACCTTCCTCGCGATTGGCCAGCACCTGCTCGACGATGTAGCGCGCCTGGTCGGCCTCGTCGCGGACCGTGACCAGCAGCGGATTGCGGGTCGAGGTCCGGTCGGTCCACAGGTTCTTGGTGAAGCGTTCCTTGGCCAGCGAGATCACGCCGTTGGCGGCCGACAGGATCGGCTGGGTCGAGCGATAGTTGCGGTCGAGCGTGACGATCTCGGCGGCGGGGCTGAACTGGCTCGGGAAGTCGAGAATGTTGCGCACGGTGGCGGCGCGGAACGAATAGATCGATTGCGCGTCGTCGCCGACCACTGTGAGCCCGCGCCCGGTCGGCTTGAGCGCGAGCAGGATGGAGGACTGCAGGCGGTTGGTGTCCTGATATTCGTCGACCATCACGTGGTCGAAGCGGCCGCCGATCTCCTCGGCCAGCGCGGTGTCTGTCACCATCTGCGCCCAGTAGAGCAGGAGGTCGTCGTAATCGAGCACGTTCTGCCGCTGCTTGGCTTCGACATAGGCTGCGAACAGCTGCTTCAATTCACCGGCCCAGCCGGAGCACCACGGGAAGAACTGGCCGAGCACGGCCTCGATCGGCATTTCCGCATTCACGCAGCGCGAATAGATCGCAAGGCAGGTGCCCTTGGTGGGGAACCGGCTTTCGGTACGGGAGAAACCGAGATCGTGACGGACCAGGTTGATCAGATCGGCGGAGTCTTCGCGATCGTGGATCGTGAAGGCCGGGTCGAGCGCGATACGCTCGGCGAATTCGCGGAGCAGCCGCGCGCCGATGCCGTGGAACGTGCCGGCCCAGTTCAGCGCATCGGTCATGACGGAGGCGCGGTCGCCGAGCACGCGGCGTGCGATGCGCTCGACGCGGCCGGCCATTTCCGCCGCAGCACGCCGCGAGAAGGTCATCAACAGGATGCGGCGCGGATCGGCGCCGGCGACGATCAGGTGCGCAACGCGATGGGCGAGTGTGTTGGTCTTGCCCGAGCCCGCGCCCGCGATCACCAGCAGCGGGGCGCCGACGATGCAATCCTTGCCGACCCCATGCTCGACGGCGCGGCGCTGCTCGGAATTGAGCGCATCGAGATAGGCTGTGTTGGCAAGATCAGGCACGAATCACCCCCTGGGAAACGCTAACAGACATTGCGATTCAGCGGGGCCGGCACAGCTGCGCGGAAGCTGAGAAATTAGATTGACATTAACGCGCCGCGGCGCACAACCGCGCCATGGGTGACACTTCCAAATCCGACACGCCGCTGAAGGCGACATTCAAGGTGCGGCTGAACGGCGAGACAGTGACGCTCGCGACCGTCGGCCAGGCCTACCGCTTCATCAGCAATCTCAGCGCCGTCGAATGGATGGAGTTCCGCTCGCTCCATGACGAAGCGCTGGTTGCGCTGGAGCGGGCGGCCGGCAACGCCATGCTGACAGTGCAGGCGACCAACGCGCTGCGGACGCTGTTCGTCCGTGCAAAACTGCTTTGAAAAGACAAGATTGCTTTGAAAAGAAATGGGCCGCCTTGGCCCTCCCTGGCGGCCCTAGAGTGCGGCCGAAGTGCATTGCACTCCCTGCCGTCGCGTGTACCGCCGTTACCTTGTTTGCGGCCATAACGAACACGGCCGTACGCAACCGCCGCCGATTCGGCTGTAGCTGCCGCGCCACAATCAGGAGCCGGCGTCGTCGACGAGGCGGTCATACACAAGCGCAGAGCGCATGTTGATCGTTGCGATCCTCAGGTAGCTGGGTTCGCGCATCGCGTTGTTGAACATCAGGATCGCCGTCTTCCAATAGCCGCGCTCGCGCTGGTCGGCGTTCAGTGCTGACAGATAGTCCGCCGCGTCGCCGACGGTCGCGAGTATTCGCCCGTCTTTCAGCGTGATCGGGAACGCAAGCGGCGACCGCTTCTCCAGCTCCAGCACGAAAGGCTCTCCCAAAGGTCAGGCAGCGGCAAGCTGCCATAACAGAACAGACCTAGCTGCGCCGCTATATCAAAGCCTTAAGGGAGTGTCCGGCTCGACCGGGCAGGGGCTTAGAACGAGTCCGCCAGCGCAATCTCCGCCCGCAGGGCATCGATGCGCCGTTCGGCTTCCTCTGACGTCAAGTCGCGCGCGTACTGGTTCGGTTGATAGGCCTCCTCGGCCAGGCTCCTCAACCGCAGCGCCTGGGCACGCGACATCAGCCCGCCAAGCCGGTCCGCAACGCCACCAAATTTTACCGCTGCCATGCTCATCGTCCACCTCACTTGCCGGATCGTGACTTGACAATATGTTCTATTTTTGTTCTAACAAGCCATGGACAACAAGATCAATGAAATTCGTCGCAGGATCAGCACTTTGCGGGCTGAGATGACCTTGGTCGAGGCATCGATCCGGGATCAGGTCAATCGCGATCTGGATTGCAGCGAAGGGTCGTACCAGCTGATGGCGATGCGCGCCGAAGTTGCCGAGTTGATAGTTCGTTGGAAGGCCGCTGGTGGCGGCGAGCGGCTCCCGACCGTTCGGGAGCGGCTGAGCCGAAGCTATGCGGACCGTCCAACAGCGGCGGCCAAGGCAGACAAGGCCAGAGCGGACAAGCCAAAGGCCAAGCCGGGCCACAGTAACGCCAGGGTGTGATCCGGCCGCGCGATCGTACGAGGGGCTGACACACCGTCTTGAGCCCAAATCAGGTTTCCGGGCGGGAACCTGAACCGCGGGATCGGCATTTTCTTGTGGTGAGAGCCAACACCATAGCATCGCCCAGCGCCATGATCGCCGATCCGACCGCGCCTCCGCGGGCATCGATGAATGACGATCGCAGCCCGCTGCTGACGCTGATCTCCTGCATCAGCTGCGTCAGAACGATGCGGCTTGAGAGCAGCTCTCCGGGAAGCGAAGGCAGGGACATCCTTCAGTACCGCTGCGAGCAATGCAGCCGCATCGAGCGGGTGCAATTGGTGCGGCGAACCTGGCCGGCGGATCGCTAGCTCCTTGATCCCGAACTAGCAGCGGGCTTTGGCCTTTGGCCTCTCCGCACCATCACGTGTGGCAGAATCGAACCCGCTCGGCGCATCTGCCGATGCGCCGCTGGTCGCGTCGCCTGAACCTTGCCCTGTCAACCTGGAGAGTTCGCGGCTGAGATCGTGAATGTGGTACGGCTTGCGCAGCACCGGAAAGTCGGACCTCACGTCACGCGCGCCCTCGCTGTAGCCCGTCGTCAGCAGGATCGGCAGCTCGGGTTTCATGTCCCGGATCGTGCGCGCCAGCTTCAGCCCATCCATCCGGCCGGGCATCACGATGTCACTGAACACCACATCGATCCCGTTGGCGTCGATTTCCGACAAGGCCGCCTCTGCGTTGGACGCCCAGCGCACGGTGTAGCCGAGTTGTTCGAGCAGGCCGGTGCTCGCATCGGCGACGGCTGGATTGTCCTCGATCAACAGGACCGTCGCCGATGCGTGCATGGCGTGGTCGGCACGCGAGCGCGTTGCGGCCACGGTCCCGCGCGGCAGGAAGATGGAAACCGTCGTGCCCTTGCCGAGCGTGCTTGCGATCTCGACCCGGCCATCGGCCTGATGCGCGAACCCGTGGACCTGGGACAGCCCGAGGCCGGTCCCTTTGCCGACCGGCTTGGTGGTGAAGAACGGATCGAAGACCTTGCTCAGCACATCGTCCGGAATGCCTTCGCCCGTATCGGTCACGCTGACGGCCACCTGGGCTTGGGCAGGAACGTTGCGCGCCGCGATGGTCAGCGTGCCTCCGTCGCGCATCGCATCCCGCGCATTGACGACAAGATTGATCAGCGCGGTCTCGAATTCGCTCGGGTCGACGAAGACCGACCAGACATCCGGCTGGATGTCCATCTCGAGCTTGACCAGGCCGCCAAGTGCGCTGGTCAGGACCGCACGCAGCGCGCGGATCCTGTCGGCGACATCGATAGTCTGCGGGTTGACACTCTGGCGGCGCGCGAAGGTGAGCAACTGGCTGGTGAGGGATGCCGCCCGTTCGGACGCGGTTTCGATCGCGCTCAGTGCAAGCCTGCCGCGTTCGCTCATCACCTCGCGCCTGATCCGGTGCAGATTGCCCGAGATGATCATCAGCAGGTTATTGAAGTCGTGCGCGACGCCGCCGGTCAATTGGCCGAGCGCATCCATCTTCTGCGATTCCGCCAGCTGTCGCTGCACTTGTTCGAGCTTCTGCTGCGCCTCGCGCCGCTCGGAAATGTCCCGCGTGATCTTGGCAAAGCCGATCAGGCTGCCGTCGCTGTCGCGGATCGGATCGATCACGACGCTTGCCCAGAAGAACGAGCCGTCCTTGCGGACCCGCCAGCCATCCTCCTCGTAGTGCCCGGTCTCTTCCGCGATCTTGAGCGCACGTGCCGGTTTGCCGGCGGCCTGATCGGCCGGAGTGTAAAATCGCGCAAAGCTCTGGCCGATGATTTCGCGGGGCGAATAGCCCTTGATGCGCTCGCCGCCGGCGTTCCAGTTGGCGACGATGCCGGCCGGCGTCAGCATGTACAGCGCGTAATCGGTGACGTTGCTCACGAGCAGTCGGAATTGGCTTTCGCTGGCCTCGAGATCCACGCGCGCCTGCCGCCGCTCGGTCACGTCGCGGGTCACCATGGCGTAGCCGACCAACTTGCGCTTCTCGTAGATCGGATCGATGACGACCGAAGCGTAGAATTGCGATCCGTCCTTGCGGATGCACCAGCCCTCGGCCTCGGCGTGTTTTTCCTTCCGCGCCATCAGCAACGCCTTCGCGGGAAGGCCCGATGCGCGATCCTCCTCAGGATAGAAGATCGAGAAGTGCTTACCGAGGATTGCCTTGGCCGGATAGCCGGTGATGCGCTCGGCGCCCTTGTTCCAGTGGATTATCCGTCCATCGGGCGCGAGCGTGCAAATCGCATAGTCAATCGCCCCTCCGGCCAACAGCCGGAATCTTCGCTCACTCTCGAAAATGTCCCGCTTGAGCGTGTCTGATTTCTTAACCATCACCAATCCTGCCAATCCCCGAAACGCTCCGGGGAGGCCAATGTTCCAATGCAATCACATGCGTCCGTGAGGACCAAACAAGACGAATGGCTTACGCCAGTCCGGGAAAAGTTCCAACGCGCAGTGGAACTTTTGGTTCCATCCGCGATTAAGTTACTCGGTTTGCGTCACAAATCGTGGTTTTGGCGTTTTCCCGCTTGAATAGATCCAAGGCAGTCATTCTTATGGTCACACTGGCTTTTCCGAGTCCCTGGATTCGCGGCCAGCGCGTAGGGGAAATTCCATGACCGATCTCGGTTCGCCGCCTCGTCCCCGTGCTGAAACACGCCGCGCCCAATCATCGAATGGAAGTCTCGATTCCTCGCACGATCTGCTGCAGTCCTTGCAGGCGATGCGCGGCGGCGACTTCTCGGTCCGGATGCGTGGCGATTATCTCGGCATCGACGGCAAGATCGCGGACGCCTTCAACGAAATCGCAGCCGCCAACGAGCGCATGGCACAGCAACTGGCGCGCGTCGGGCAGGTCGTCGGTCGCGAGGGGCAGACCCGTCAGCGCGTCAATTTCGGCCTCGCCAGCGGCGCCTGGGCCGACATGGAGAGCTCGGTCAACACGCTGATCGACGATCTGCTGTGGCCGACCCGCGAGGTCACCCGCGCGGTCGCCGCGGTGGCGCAGGGCGACCTGCTGCAGACCGTGCAGCTTGACGTCGAGGGCAGGCCGCTGCGCGGCGAATTCCTGCAGTCGGCGAACATCGTCAACACGATGATCAAACAGCTCTCGGTGTTCACCTCGGAGGTCACGCGCGTCGCCCGCGAAGTCGGCACCGAGGGCAAGCTCGGCGGCCAGGCCCAGGTGCCGGAGGTGACCGGCGTCTGGAAGGACCTGACCGAGAGCGTCAACTCGATGGCCAACAATCTGACCGGCCAGGTCCGCAACATCGCCGAGGTGACGATTGCGGTCGCCAACGGCGACTTGTCCAAGAAGATCACGGTCGACGTTCGCGGCGAGATCCTGCAGCTGAAGGAGGCCATCAACACGATGGTCGATCAGCTGCGCTCGTTTGCCTCGGAAGTGACGCGCGTGGCGCGCGAGGTCGGCACGGACGGCAAGCTCGGCGGCCAGGCGATCGTGCCGGGCGTTGCCGGCACCTGGAAGGACCTGACCGACTCCGTGAACGCGATGTGCGGCAACCTGACCGCCCAGGTCCGCAACATCGCCAACGTGACGACCGCGGTCGCGCGCGGCGACCTGTCGCGCAAGATCACGGTCGACGTCAGCGGTGAAATCCTCGAGTTGAAGGACACCATCAACACGATGGTGGACCAGCTCAATTCGTTTGCGTCGGAAGTGACGCGCGTGGCGCGCGAGGTGGGTACCGAAGGCAAGCTCGGCGGCCAGGCCCAGGTGCCCGGCGTCGCCGGCACCTGGAAGGATTTGACCGACAACGTCAACTTCATGGCGTCGAACCTGACGGCGCAGGTCCGCAACATCGCCGACGTCGCGACCGCGATTGCGGGCGGCGACCTGTCGAAGAAGATCACGGTGAACGTGTCGGGCGAGATCCTTCAGTTGAAGGAAACGCTCAACACGATGGTCGATCAGCTCAACGCCTTCGCCTCGGAAGTGACGCGCGTGGCGCGTGAGGTCGGCACCGAAGGCAAGCTCGGCGGCCAGGCCAACGTGCTTGGCGTCGCCGGCACTTGGAAAGACCTCACCGACAACGTCAACTTCATGGCGTCGAACCTGACCGCGCAGGTCCGCAACATCGCGGGCGTCACCACCGCGGTCGCCAATGGCGACCTGTCGAAGAAGATCACGGTGGACGTGCGCGGCGAGATCCTCGAGCTGAAGGACACCATCAACACAATGGTGGACCAGCTCAACGCCTTCGCCGGTGAAGTGACGCGTGTGGCGCGCGAGGTCGGCACCGAAGGCAAGCTCGGCGGCCAGGCCGAGGTGCGCGGCGTCGCCGGTACCTGGAAGGACCTGACCGACAGCGTCAACTCGATGGCCTCGAACCTGACCGCGCAGGTCCGCAACATCGCCGAGGTCGCGACCGCGGTGGCGAAGGGCGACCTGTCGAAGAAGATCACGGTGAACGTGTCGGGCGAAATCCTTCAGCTGAAGGAAACGCTGAACACGATGGTGGACCAGCTCAACGCCTTCGCCGGCGAGGTGACGCGCGTGGCGCGCGAGGTCGGCACCGACGGCAAGCTCGGCGGCCAGGCCGAGGTGCCCGGCGTCGCGGGCACATGGAAGGATCTCACCGACAGCGTCAACTCGATGGCCGGCAATTTGACCGCGCAGGTCCGCAACATCGCCGAGGTCGCGACCGCGATCGCCGGCGGCGACCTGTCGCGCAAGATCACGGTCGACGTGCGCGGCGAGATCCTTCAGCTGAAGGAAACGCTCAACACGATGGTCGACCAGCTCAACCGCTTCGCGGGCGAGGTGACGCGCGTGGCGCGCGAGGTCGGTACCGACGGCAGCCTCGGCGGCCAGGCCAACGTGCCCGGCGTCGCCGGCACCTGGAAGGACCTGACCGACAACGTCAACTCGATGGCCGGCAATTTGACCGCGCAGGTCCGCAACATCGCCGAGGTGACCACCGCGGTGGCGCGCGGCGACCTGTCGCGCAAGATCACGGTCGACGTGAAGGGCGAAATCCTCGAGCTGAAGAACACCATCAACACGATGGTCGACCAGCTCAACGGCTTCGCCGGCGAGGTGACGCGCGTGGCGCGCGAGGTCGGCACCGAAGGCAAACTCGGCGGCCAGGCCGAAGTGCCCGGCGTCGCCGGCACCTGGAAGGATCTCACCGACAACGTCAACTTCATGGCGTCGAACCTGACCGCGCAGGTCCGCAACATCGCCGAAGTCGCGAGCGCGATCGCCGGCGGCGACCTGTCGAAGAAGATCACGGTGGACGTGCGCGGCGAGATCCTGCTGCTCAAGGACACCCTGAACACGATGGTCGAGCAGCTGCGCTCGTTCGCTGCCGAAGTGACGCGCGTGGCGCGCGAGGTCGGCACCGAAGGGCGGCTGGGCGGCCAGGCCGTGGTGCCCGGCGTCGGCGGCACCTGGAAGGACCTGACCGACAACGTCAACCTCTTGGCCGCGAACCTGACCACCCAGGTCCGCAACATCGCCGAAGTGACGACGGCCGTGGCGCGCGGCGACCTGTCGCGCAAGATCACGGTCGACGTGAAGGGCGAGATCCTCGAGCTGAAGAACACCATCAACACGATGGTGGACCAGCTCAACGCCTTCGCCGGCGAGGTGACGCGCGTGGCGCGAGAGGTTGGCACCGAAGGCAAGCTCGGCGGCCAGGCCGAGGTGCGCGGCGTCGCCGGCACCTGGAAGGACCTCACCGACACCGTCAACGTCATGGCGGCGAACCTGACCGAGCAGGTGCGCGGCATCGTCAAGGTGGTGACCGCGGTCGCCAACGGCGACCTGAAGCAGAACCTGACGGTGAAATCGAAGGGCGAGGTGGCCGCGCTCGCCGACACCATCAACAACATGACCGAGACGCTTGCGACCTTTGCCGAACAGGTCACCAGCGTGGCGCGCGAAGTCGGCGTCGAAGGGCGGCTCGGCGGTCAGGCCAACGTGCCTGGCACCGAAGGCACATGGAAGGACCTGACCGGCAACGTCAACCTGCTCGCGGCTAACCTGACCTCGCAGGTGCGTGCGATCGCGGAAGTGGCGACCGCCGTGACCAAGGGCGACCTGACGCGCTCGATCCAGGTCGACGTGCGCGGCGAGGTCGCCGAGCTCAAGGACAACATCAACACGATGATCGGCAACCTCCGTCTCACCACGGAGCGCAACACCGAGCAGGACTGGCTGAAGACCAATCTGGCGCGCTTCACCAACATGCTGCAGGGCCAGCGCGATCTTGCGACCGTCGGCCGCCTGCTGCTGACCGAACTTGCGCCACTGATCAACGCGCATATGGGCGTGATCTACCAGGTCGACAATCCCGAGAATGCGCAGCTCCGCCTGTTGTCGGCTTACGCCAGCGACAGCAGCAACCCGCATCCGCAGATCGTCCAGTTCGGCGAAGGACTGATCGGTCAGTGCGCGCTCGACAAGCGCCAGCGCCTGGTCTCCGACATTCCCGGCGATGCGGTGCCGATCAATTCGGCCTTGATGCGGATCATGCCGAAGAACCTCGTCGTATTCCCGGTGCAGTTCGAGAATCAGGTCAAGGCTGTCATCGAGCTGTCCTCGATCTCGTCGTTCACGACCTCGCAGATTACCTTCCTCGAACAGCTCACCGACAGCATCGGCATCGTGCTCAACAGCATCGAGGCGACGATGCAGACTGAAGCGCTGCTGAAGCAGTCGCAACAGCTTGCCGGCGAGTTGCAGACCCAGCAGAAGGAATTGCAGCAGACCAACGACCAGCTCGAGCAGAAGGCCCAGCAGCTCGCCGAACGCAACGTCGACGTCGAGCGTAAGAACCAGGAAATCGAGCAGGCGCGACGCGCGCTGGAAGAGAAGGCGACCGAGCTGTCGCTGACCTCGAAGTACAAGTCCGAATTCCTAGCCAACATGTCGCACGAGCTGCGGACGCCGCTGAACTCGATCCTGATCCTGGGCCAGCAGCTCACCGAGAATCCGGACGGCAATCTGACCGGCAAGCAGGTCGAGTTCGCCCGCACCATTCACGGCGCCGGCACTGACCTTTTGAACCTGATCAGCGACATTCTCGATCTGTCCAAGATCGAGTCCGGCACGGTGACGGTCGACGCCGAGGAAATTCTCACCTCGAGCCTGCTCGAAACGGTTGGACGGCCGTTCAGGCATGAGGCGGAGAACCGGCATCTGTCCTTCAGCATCGATGTCGACACCAACCTTGCGCGCAGCATGGTCACCGACTCCAAGCGGCTGCAGCAGGTGTTGAAGAACCTGCTCTCGAATGCGTTCAAGTTCACCGCGGATGGCGGCGTCAGCCTGACCGTGTCGGCCGCGCTCGGCGGCTGGAGCGCGGAGCATCCGATCCTCAACGCTGCGCCCGCCGTCGTGGCCTTCGAAGTGTCGGATACCGGCATCGGCATTCCCCAGGACAAGCAGAAGCTGATCTTCGAGGCATTCCAGCAGGCCGACGCCGGTACCAGCCGCAAATATGGCGGCACGGGTCTCGGCCTCGCCATCAGCCGTGAGCTGGCGAGCCTGCTCGGCGGCGAGATCCATCTGCGCAGCGCGCCAGGCAAGGGCTCGACCTTCACGCTCTATCTGCCGCTGAAATATGCCGGGCCGTCCGTGGCATTGCGGCCGCAGACCCAACCGATACAAATGCCGCACACTTCGGCACCGTCGCTGCAGGTCTCGGGCACGCAGGAGCGTGTGATCGAGCAGCTTCCGGACGACCGCCTCGATCTCGAGCCCGGCGACACCATCTTGCTGATCGTCGAGGACGACCCGCATTACGCGCGGGTGCTGATCGACCTCGCGCGCGACAAGGGCTTCAAGGTGCTGGTCGCAAACCGCGGCGCCGAGGCGCTCGATCTCGCCAAGCAGTTCCAGCCAAGCGCGGTCTCGCTCGATGTCTTCCTGCCCGACATGCTCGGCTGGACCGTGCTGAGCCAGCTCAAGCACAATCCGCTGACCCGTCACATTCCGGTCCAGATCATTACGCTCGACGAGGACCGCCAACATGCGCTGGCGCGGGGCGCGTTCTCTTTCGTCAACAAGCCGACCACGACCGAAGGCGTCAGCGCGGCGCTGTCGCAGATCAAGGAATACGCCAGACCGCGTCGCAAGCGGCTGCTGATCGTCGAGGACAATGCGGCCGAGCAGCTCAGCATCACCGAGTTGCTCGGGCACGAGGATATCGAGATCGTGACCAGCGGCACCGGGGCAGGGGCGCTCTCGACGCTGCGCGAGAACCCGTGCGATTGCGTCGTGCTCGATCTGCGCCTGCCCGACATGAGCGGTTTCGAGGTGCTGGATCAAATCCGCAAGGACGAAACGCTCTCCAATATTCCCGTTGTCGTGTTTACCGGCCGGGAACTTTCGGCGGAGGAAGACGCGGAACTGCACACGATGGCGCGCAGCATCGTCGTCAAGGGCGTCGAGTCGCCCGAGCGTCTGCTCGACGAAACGTCACTGTTCCTGCACCGTGTGATCACGGAATTGCCTGTCGAAAAACAGAGGATGCTCGAGAAGCTCAATAGTTCCGACGAGGATCTTATTGGCAAGACCGCGCTTCTGGTCGACGACGACGCCCGCAACATCTTCGCGCTGTCGAGCGTGCTGGAGCGGCGAGGTATGAAGGTGTTGACTGCGACAACGGGTCACGAGGCGATCTCGCTGGTCGAGTCCAATCCGAAGATCGCGATCGTGCTGATGGACATCATGATGCCGCAGATGGACGGTTACCAGACCATCGGCGCCATCCGGCAAAACCCCGCCTTTGCGCGGCTGCCGATCATTGCGCTGACCGCAAAGGCGATGAAGGGCGACCGCGAGAAATGCCTGGAAGCAGGCGCATCCGACTATCTGGCGAAACCCGTGAACACAGAGCAACTGCTGCTGGCGATCCGCATGTGGCTGCACCGCTGATCGGCGATCGAACATGATGGACCATGAAAAGGTAAACATCCTTCTGGTCGATGACCAGCCGGCCAAATTACTGGCCTATGAGGTCATCCTGAAGGAGCTCGGCGAAACGCTCGTCGCCGCCTCGTCGGGTCGCGAGGCGCTCGAGTTCCTGCTCAAGAACGAAGTCGCGGTCATCCTGGTCGACGTCTGCATGCCCGAGCTCGACGGTTTCGAACTCGCGGCGATGATCCGCGAGCATCCGCGCTTCCAGAAGACCGCGATGATCTTCATCTCGGCAATCCAGGTCAGCGACATCGACCGGCTGCGCGGTTATGAGATGGGCGCGGTCGACTACGTCCCGGTGCCGGTCGTGCCGGAAGTGTTGCGTGCGAAAATTCGCGTGTTCGCCGAGCTCTACCGCAAGACGCGGCAGCTCGAACGCCTCAATGCCGAGCTCGAGGACCGAGTGCGCGCACGCACCGCCGAGCTCGAGCAGTCGACCACGCGGCTGGTCGAGAGCGAGGCGCGCCGCAGCATGGCGATCGCCGCGGGCAAGATGGGCTCGTGGGACTGGGATTGGGTCAACGGCGACTGGATGTGGGACGAGGGGCAATACAAGATCTTCGGCGTCGATCCTAAATCCTTCGCGCTGACGTCGGACAACATCCAGCAGCTGTTTCATCCCGACGATGTCGAGGAGCTGCGGCAGGCCTGGGCCGGGTTCGGCAAGGGGCAGACGTCCTATGAGGCCGAATTCCGCGTCATGCGGCCGGACGGCGAGGTGCGCTGGTGCGTCGGCACGGCCGCGGCGACCAGCGACAGGAACGGCAGGGTGGTGCGGGTCAGCGGCGTCACCGTCGATATCACCGATCGCAAGAAGGCCGAGGAACGGCAGAGCCTGTTGACCCGCGAGGTCGACCACCGCGCCAAGAACGCGCTCGCGCTGGCGCAATCGATCGTGCGGCTGACGCGCGCGCAGAATGTCACCGCCTATGTGCGGGCGGTCGAAGGCCGCATCACGGCGCTGGCGCGCGTGCACACCGTGCTGTCGCTGTCGAGCTGGCAGGGCGCCGAAATCCGCCGGCTGGTGACCGAGGAGATCGCGCCCTATTCCGAAGCAGGACAGATCCAGATCGATGGCGCGGAGGTGCAATTGCAGCCCGCGACGGCGCAGACGTTGGCGCTGGCGCTGCACGAGCTCGTCACCAACTCCGCCAAATACGGCAGCCTGTCGGTGTTGCCAGGTCGGCTCGCGATCACCTGGGAAGTGCAGGACGAGACGCTGATCCTGGCCTGGGTGGAATCCGGCGGGCCTCCGGTGACGAAGCCGAAGCAGAAGGGTTTTGGCACACGAAGCGTGATCGCCAGCATCGAAACCCAGCTCGGCGGCCGGGCCGACTTCGATTGGCGCGCCGAGGGCCTGATCTGCCGGCTCACGGTGCCACTCAAGGCGCTGGTTGGAGAAGCCGCGGCCTACCGCGACCTGTCTGCGGCCGCCGAACGCAAGCCGTTGGTCAGCTCCAGGGCGGTTTGATCCCACGCATATCGATCGTCAAGCCGGGCGATCCGACACGCAGCGCCTGCAACCACAACGAGCCGACAACGAGCCAGACGACATTGTGACCGCAGCGAGCGGTCCAACCGCGCTATGAACTCTGCAACTGACAGGGACATCGCGCGAGGAGCATATGCCCAAGACACATCTGGCCAGCGTGACTCTGTCGGTTGCCATCCTTGCAGCGATCAGCATCGCGGCGAACGCTGAACCTGTGCTCAAAGGCGCGGAAGCGTTCGGCGACTGGCAGCGCGACAGGCCGGGCACGGTTCGTCTGATCACGCCGCAGGACTTGCCGAAGCCAGGTGCGACGGCCTCCAGCAGCAATTCATCGCGAGTCGTGCAGCGACCTGCCTCTGCAGTGCCGCAGGTGCCGGCGGGATTCAAGATCGAGCTGTTCGCGAGCGGACTGAGCGGACCCCGGATCATCCGGACCGCGCCCAATGGCGACATCTTCGTCGCGGAAACCGGTCCGGGCCGCATCCGTGTCCTGCGCAGCGCCGACGGCGCCACCAAGGCTGCAACCAATGAGGTCTACGCAACCGGATTGAACCGGCCGTTCGGCATCGCGTTCTTCCCGAACGGCGACAATCCGCAATGGCTCTATGTCGCCAACACCGACAGCGTCGTGCGCTTTGCCTATCGCAACAGCGATCTCAAGGCGTCTGGAGCGCCCGAGACGATCGTCGCCCGGCTGCCGCACGGCTACGGCCATTCCACGCGCGACATCGTGTTCACGCCCGACGGCAAGCGGATGCTGGTATCGGTCGGATCCGTAGGTAACGCGGGTGAGGGTCTCGGCCGGCCTCCGGAAGGCATCGAGGCCTGGAGCCGCGACCACGCGCTCGGCGCGGCCTGGGGATCTGAGACCGACCGCGCGGCCGTGCTCGCGTTCGATCCCGACGGCAAGAACCAGAAACTGTTTGCGACGGGTATCCGCAACTGCGTGGGCCTCGCGATCCAGCCGGGCAGCGGCGTGCCATGGTGTTCGACCAACGAGCGTGACGGCCGCGGTGACAACCTCGTGCCTGACTATGTGACCCGGATCCGCGAGGGCGCGTTCTACGGCTGGCCCTGGTACTATATCGGCGCCAACGAGGATCCCGCGCATGCCGGCGAGCGGCCCGACCTGAAAGACAAGGTGACGGTTCCTGATGTGCTGCTGCAAGCCCACTCGGCCTCGCTCGGCCTGACCTTCTACACCGGCAGCAGTTTTCCGCCCGAGTATCGCGGCGATGGCTTCGCCGCCGAACACGGCTCATGGAATCGGTCGAAGCGCACCGGCTACAAGGTCATTCGCATCAGGTTGAAGGACGGCGTGCCGACCGGCGAGTACGAGGATTTCGTCACCGGCTTTGTCATCGGCGACAACCAGGTCTGGGGCCGACCGGTTGGCGTGACCGTGGCGCGCGACGGTGCACTGCTGGTCTCCGAAGACGGCAACGGCACGATCTGGCGCGTCAGCCACGAATAGCCGTTCTGTCGGATGCCGCTACCCCAAGCCATCCTTGAGGCCGTATTCCTCATAGATGGTCAGAGGGTCGGTATCGGGAAACAACCGGCACTTGGCCTGCGCCAGATGCAGCGTGACGGCGCCGGCCTCGCATCTCGCGGTCAGAATCTTCCGGACATCCTCCATGTGCGCGCGGGGCTGGTGCTTCGACGGCAATTGTTCGAGCGCCACCAGCGCCGTGGCGAGGGCCTCGGTCACCACCCACTCGTCGTGTCCGGTAATTCCCTTTCGCGGCATCACCACACCCTCCGTCACACCGGCTGCGGCATTGTAGCGCGAGATGGGTGGGGGCTGTCATCAGCCAACATGGGCAGGCAGCACGGAACCGGTTGGCGCGGCCCTGCCACGATGCGCCGCAGGGAACCAGCATGGCAGCGCGCACCGGCAGTGATTACAACGACGGTCGCACCTTTCACCACCCAACCTGCTTGGATGTTCGAACCCTATCTCACGGCCTGGAGCCTCGTCCCCGACGGCGACGTGATCGTCACGCATGCCGCACGGTTGCTGCCGGTTCGGCAGCACGGCGAACCGGCCATGCTCAAGCTTTCGCACGAGCCGGACGAGCGCCTCGGCGGCATCGTCATGGCGTGGTGGGATGGAGACGGCGCGGCGCGGGTCCTAGCCCGTGACGGCGAGGCGCTGCTGCTCGAACGGGCGATGGGTCCGGCTTCGCTGAGCGACATGGCGCGAACCGGCCGGGACGATGAGGCCTGCCGAATTCTCTGTGCAACAGCCGAGCGGCTGCACGCCCGGAGAGTGAAACCGAGGCCGGACTTGACGCCACTCAGAGAGTGGTTTCGCGAGCTGTGGCCAGCGGCGAGGGCGCACGGCGGCATCCTGAACCGATCGGCCGACACCGCCGAAGCGCTGCTCGGCGATCAGCGCGAGATCGTGGTGCTGCATGGCGACCTGCACCATGACAATGTGCTCGACTTCGGCGCGCGTGGCTGGCTCGCGATCGATCCCAAGCATCTGGTCGGCGAACGCGGCTTCGACTTCGCCAACATTTTCACCAACCCCGATCTTGCCGATCCGACACGGCCGGTCGCAACCGAGCTCGGCCGCTTTGCGCGGCGTCTCGACATCGTCGTGGAAGCAGCGAAGCTGGATCGCCGGCGCCTGCTGTCCTGGATCGCCGCCTGGACCGGCTTGTCGGCAGCATGGTTCCTGGGTGATGGCGATCCGCTCGCCGAGATCGACCTGCAGATTGCGAGGCTTGCCGCGGCCGAGCTCGACCGGATGGCGTAGGCGCGCAGCGGCTAAGCCGCCGCGACACTCGCTCCACTCAGCGACACGCTCAGGATTCGCCACTTCGAGATGTCGAAGAAGTAGGCGGCCTTGATGCGCGCGGACGCGGGATCCGGCGCTTGAATCGCCGTGTGGAATTGCCGCGTCCCATCGCTCAGCGAAATCCGGAATGTCTGCATTGATCGAACCTCCACGCAGCCGATGCTGCGGCAAGGAGGGTTAAGATCAGGTTGCTGGCAGACGGGCGCGCATGGCGCGGCCGCATCTCGCGCGGTTGTTTTTCTCAGCTAGCCGATGGCAGCCGCACCATCGTGTCTTCTGCACCGACGACGCGTCCGTCCTGCGCGCGCAGTTCTAGCCGCCGCACCGGCAAACCGTTCTTTCGGTCGACCAGCAGCACATGGTCTTCGTCGGGCTCGAAGAAGAAATCCTCACCCCATTGCCGGAGCGCGACGAGGAGCGGAAACAGGCCGCGGCCCTTTTCGGTCAACACGTATTCCTGATAGGCGCTGCCGTCCGCCGCGGGTACGGTCTCCATGATGCCGTGCGCCAGGAGATTGCGCAGCCGGGCGGAGAGGATGTTCTTGGCAAGCCCGAGGCTCTTCTGAAATTCGCCGAACCGGCGCAACCCGTCGAACGCATCGCGGACGATCAACAGCGACCACCAGTCGCCGATCGCATCGAGCGGCCGGGCCACGCCGCACATCGAGTCCCTGTGGCTCACTCGCTTGGCCATCGTGATCCGCCTGACGCCTTTCATCGCGGCGCGGCCCGAAAGACCGCCCGGTCGAGAGCTGGATATATCGGTTGCAAAGTAAAACCTCAAGCGATACACGATGGTTTCAAACTAAAACCATTCGAGGCCGGCCATGATCCAACCCGACGCAACGTTCGACGGCACATTTCCCTTCACACCGCATTTCAACGCGGCGTCAGGCTTCCCGATGCATTATGTCGACGAAGGCCCGCGGGACGGCGAGGTGGTGCTTTGCCTCCATGGCGAACCGACCTGGGGCTATCTGTTCCGCCACCTGGTGTCAGTCCTGAGCGCAACGCGGCGCGTGGTCGTTCCGGACCACATGGGCTTTGGCAAGAGCGCGACCCCGGCGCAGCGCAGCTATTGGCTGCAGGATCATGTCGACAATCTCGAGGCCCTGGTCCTCGCGCTCGACCTCAGCAACATCACCCTCGTGATGCATGATTTCGGCGGCCCCGTCGGCATGGGGCTCGCGGCACGCCATCCGGATCGGATCCGCCGCGTCATCTCGGCCAACGGGCCGACGCCGTTCGGGCAGCGCGATCTGTTCGCGCGCGTCAGCGCGAATGCGCAGGTCTCGCCCTGGTTTCAATGGATCGCAACGGCTGAGGCGAACGGCGAGCTCGAGCCGGTTCTCGGCCAACTCGGCTTCAACATCCTCAGCACGCTCAAGCTCAACGGCTTCGAGAACAACGCCGTCATCACCGACGCCTGGCTTGCCGCCTACGGCTCACCTTTCGCGCGCCCGGCCGACTGCCTCGGTGCGATCGGATGGGCGAAGGGCTTTGCGACCGGGGCGCACCAATTCGAGGCACCGACTCCGGCCGCCGGTCGCGCGATCCGCAGCAAGCCTGCGCTCGCGATCTGGGGCGAAGCGGACCGCACGCTGCATGCAGACCATTTCCTGCCGCTGTTTTCCGCAATCTTCCCGGCCGCGCCGGTCAGGCGCCTTGCCGGCGTCGGGCATTACTGCTTCGAGGATGCGCCGCGGGAAATCGCCGGCCTGATCGCGGAGTTCATCGCGCAGACCTGACGGTGGGCCCGGCAAGAGAACGGGAGTCTGACCATGCGGCAGCGATCTTGGACATTGGTTGAGTCATGCCTGCTCACGACAACGAGCGGGACGATCGCATCGCCGGCTCAGTCGGCGCGCGATGACTCAGCTCGCGCCGGCGAGGATGACGAGATTGTTGATGACGGGCGTTGAGCAGAACGCCACGACAAGGGCAATCTTGGTGAGGCTTTCACTGCGCCACAGCAGCGCGATGACGAGATAGGTCAAGCCCAGTTTCGGGATCAGCCACCAGACGCCGAACCAGGCCTGAGCCATCTGCATGAACGGGTTCGCTTCGCCGAACCCGAGCTCCAAAATCCTGTTGGTGGTGGCGAGGTCGGCGCATCCCAGAAGCAGTACGGAAAGCAGCAGCAGTGCCTTGACCCAATTCATTTCAACCTCTCGGTGCCGGGCGCCGAACGGGCAATGCACCTATCAATCAATCTGATTCGTTAATTGTTGGTTCAGGAAGGGGCGCGCAACGAGCCTGCCTGCGGAGGCGGTATGCATGGCGGAAGGGGTGGGATTCGAACCCACGGTACCCTTGCGGGCACGCCGGTTTTCAAGACCGGTGCCTTAAACCACTCGGCCACCCTTCCGGATCAAGAATTTCAGTCGCTTACAGTACGGGGACTCTGAACGCAACGCGAAGTTGGTCCCAAACCGGTCCCAAAGCGCTTGAGACATCCGGCAGGTGCCGTTGACTGCTGCGCTCCGCCGAGATCGCGAAGGCTCGGCGGCGAGCTCTATAAAGGTGTGACGTTTCTGTGACGGACTACGCTTGCAAAAAGCGCTATCAGTATCGCTTTCGGGATTGCTTATTCTCGGGGCGCCAGCTGATGATACGGATTGTCGTCGTAACAGCGGTAGCCGGCTCGTTGCTGGCGCAAGGCGCGTTGGCCGCCGATTTGTCGATCAAGACACCCACGATCGCTCCCGTTGCTTACAACTGGACCGGCCTCTATATCGGCGGCAACGTCGGATACGGCTGGGGCCATGAGCGCGACGATGGAACCCTTTCCGGACTATCCTTGTTTGAAGTGTTCTTTCCCGGCGGCGTTCCCGTCGAACCGCCCTCGGTCAGGGGAATTGCTCCCCAGCCCATCGTGGGCAGCTCCAACCCGAGCGGCATGATCGGGGGCGGACAGGTAGGCTACAATTGGCAATGGCAGAACTGGCTGCTTGGTCTTGAGGCCGACATCCAAGGCTCGGACCAGCGCGCCGACGGAGCTTTATGCTCCGCGACGGGATGCGCAACCGGACCACTGCTGATCAATGCCAACTACAGGCTGGACTGGTTCGGCACCTTCCGCGGCCGTGCTGGCATTCTGGCTGCTCCGCAGCTGCTGCTCTATGCAACCGGCGGCTTGGCCTATGGCCATTTCGACGCAAATGCACCCTCGCTCCCATCCAGTTGGGGTGCCACCCACACCGGGTGGACGGTCGGGGCGGGAGGCGAGGTTGCGCTCGACAGCCACTGGTCGATCAAGGCTGAATATCTTTACATGGATCTCGGCAGGTTCGCCGGCGCGCCGGTGTCGGCGACCACCACGGTCACCAACTCCTTGCCGCCACCAAACTCCGGCTTCACGACTGTGACGACCAATTTCGTCAACGCGTCGTTTGGGACCAGGTTCACCGACAATATCGTGCGGGTCGGGGTGAATTACAGATTCAGCGGCCCGCCGCTCGCGAAATACTGATCGGCCGCCGCCGAGCGACGTCGAGTTTACCCGAAGTTCTCTCGGTGCCCAGCGCGCGACGGTGTTGACCGCGAGGACCGCCTTTGACCATCATGACGGCCATGAAGCGCGTCCTGTTCCTGTGCACCGGCAACTACTACCGAAGCCGATACGCGGAGGAGCTATTCAATCATCTCGCGAGGGCGGGACAACTGGCGTGGCGCGCATTCTCCAGGGGCGCGGCCGAGCGAGGCTCGCCGGACAATGTCGGACCGATGTCCGTTTTCGCCGATGATCGTCTCCGCGCAGGCGGGATCGTTCCGGAGGGCGCAACGCGCCACCCGCGGCCATGTTCATTGGCCGACTTCGACGACGTCGACCTCGTGATCGCACTCAAGGAGGCAGAGCACCGCCCGCTGATCGAGCGGCGGTTCCCCGAAGTGGCGGGCAGGGTGACGTATTGGCACGTCGACGATATCGATGTGGCGCATCCTTCAGTCGCGCTCGCGATGCTCGACGCTCACGTCCGCGCGCTGGTTTCTTCGCTCAGTTGATCGGCCTGCGCTTCAGGAAGATCGCCAGCGCATACTCCGCCGGGCGCGCCAGTCTGCCGCTGAGACGTTCGAGGTCTTCGACCGCGACGATCTCGAGGCGGTCTTCGGTGACCCTCAGCTGGTCGATCGGCACATCGCGTGCGAGGAACACCTCGCCGCGGAGGGTGCCGCCCGGTGTCGAGGGATCTGGTCCGGAATAACTCCCGATCAGCTCAAAACGCTCGGGCGGCACGTAATGGCCGATCTCCTCGTGGATTTCGCGAACGACGCATTCCAGGAAGGTCTCGGTGCCCTCCCGCCGCCCACCAAAGAGGCTGATCTTGCCGGGATCGGAAACGTGCGGAAGGTCGTCACGCAATTGCAGGAGCAACTGGCCGTCCGTGCTGACGAGCAGTGCAGACGTTCCCTCTCTTACCGCGCCGGTCATTCGCCGATCCTGATTGCTGGGACTGTGGAGGGTGCGTCAGGACTGGGGCTGCGAGAAGACGGCGTGGCACCCCACGCGGATCAGGTCGCCAGGCGCACACCTGGCCAGGTATCATCAGGACTTGGCGCTGACGCCGACGTCAGATCGGCGAGGGATGAGGTGAGGGGTCGTCAAGGCTCGTCGCGTGGGCGCGGATGGCGCCCGACAGCATCACATATTCAGCCGAAAGCGAACGCCAGCAGGCTCGAGCAGAGCAGCACGAGGCTCGCTGCGGTCAGGGTTAGAAATCCGTCGGAGACCAAATCGTGATTACGCATGATACACCTGCCTTCAACCGATGCTCATCCGAATTGATTAAAGCTTTCCGAACATTCTCTCCTGGAAAGAGGTGACGCGTCTTTCCGCCTTCAACGGACTGTCAGGCCCGGTACCGATAGCCTTCCACGGCGTGCGCCAAGAAGATCGCCGCACTCACCAGGCCCATCACCGCTGTAACCGTCTCGATCATCGCAAACTTCCTTTGCGCCCCACGCGGGAGAGAAAACGATTGCAGCCTTGCACAGTCAAAAAGATTCAATTGTTGGGATTCAAGATGCCGCCCCACTGATGATTTGCTGCAACAGTGTGTCTGATAGCGGGACAGGCGAGGGCATTTTGGCTGGCCGAGCCTCCGTAGAACAACTGAGGAAGCGCAACAGGCGGTTTACCAAAGTGCCATAGGGTTAAGGCTCTCCCCATTTCCGCCGTGTTCCGGTTGCGATATCGTCAAGCTCTGGTGCGGAGGTGGGCCGCACCTTGAAGAAAATGATCCCGATGCCGCGAAGTGGGCGCGGGTCCGGCAGAATGGTACTTGGGGCAGATGGGGACTAGACGGCCAGATTCGATGATCCGGACGGCGCGTGGCGCCGTTGCGGTGGCGACGTGCCTCGTCCTCGCCAATTGCGCCTCCTCCAGCAAGTTCGCCAGCCGGGTCGATCCGAAATACGGCGTGTCGTCGAGCCCGCGCGTCGTCGCGTTGGGCGACCCCGTCCCGAAGGGCGGCGGGACCTACCGCATCGGCAAGCCCTATGTCGTCGCCGGCCGCACCTATGTGCCGGAGGAGAACGAGAACTACCGTGCCGAGGGCATGGCGTCCTGGTACGGCGATGATTTCCATGGCCGCCTGACCGCCAATGGCGAGGTGTTCGACATGGGCTCGCTGACGGCGGCCCACCCGACCCTGCCGATGCCGAGCTACGCGCGGGTCACCAATCTGAGCAACGGCCGGTCGCTCATCGTCCGCGTCAACGACCGCGGCCCGTATCACGGCAACCGCCTCATAGACGTCTCGAACAAGGCCGCCGAACTGCTTGATTTCAAAGGCAATGGCGTAGCTCGCGTCCGCGTCGAATATGTCGGCCGGGCGCCGCTCGAGGGCTCCGACGACCGCCAGCTGATGGCGACCTTGCGGACCGGCACGCCGGCACCGTCACCATCGATGGTCCGAGTCGCCTCGGCACGGCCATTCGTGCCCGAGATGTCGTCCTCGTCCGGTCGTGTCCGCGGCGAAGTTCCGTTGCCGGAGGGCCGGCCCTACAGCCTCGGCAACACCCAGGCCGATTATGCTTCGGTCAGCGCGACCTCCGAAATGTCGGCCTCGAGCCGGTCACGGAACCGCACCTTGAACAATCCGCGCGAAGTCTCCTACGAGAGCGACCCGCGCTATGCCGCGGCCCCGAGCCCGGCCGCCGCCTACGTGCCGATCGACGCACGTGGACCGGCTGAAGTGCTGAGCGGACGCGGACTCTACTGAGTCAAATCGTTGCGAATCAGGCCCTTGGCCTGATCATTTCAGAAACGCGATCAGCGCTGCATTGACCTCGTCGGGGCGTTCCTGCTGGATCCAGTGGCCGGCGCCCTCGATGATCAGCTTCTGCTTGAGGCTCGGCAGCACGCGCTCCATGTCCGCGACCCGCTTGGCGCCGATCAGCCCGGTGATCACCGAATCGTTCGAGCCGGCGATGAACAGCGACGGCTGCTGGATCTGGGCGTCCTGCCAGGGCGCGGTCAGCTCCCAGTTGCGGTCGATATTGCGATACCAGTTCAGGCCGCCGCGGAAGCCGGACTGCCGGTAGCTCTCGGCGAATTCGGCGATGTCGGCCTCGGTGATCCAGGCCGGCAGCGGCATTCCGGCCGGCAGCTTGCCGAGGAAGCCCTTGGCATCGTCGACGAACATCGAACTCGGATCGGAGACGCCGCGTCCGAGCACCAGCCGCATGGTGTGCGCGATGTCGCGCTCGAACTCGGCCTCCGCGACGCCCGGAGGCTGGAAGTACTGCCAATAGAAATTGGTGATGCCGCTCTCGCGCAGGGTTTCCAGCGGACGTCCGCGGCCGCGAAACGGTGGCGGCACGCTGAGGCCGGCGACCTTGGTGAAGACGTCGGGACGGAACAGGGCCGCGTGCCAGGCCACGGGCGCTCCCCAATCGTGACCCACGATCATTGCTTTCTTCTCGCCGAGCGCAGCCACCAGCGCGACCATGTCGCCCACGGTATCGAAGATCGTGTAGGCACCGACATCGGCCGGCGCGGCGGTTCGGCCAAAGCCGCGCATGTCCGGTGCTGCGACCCGGAAGCCTGCCGCGGCCAGCGCTACGATCTGGTGCCGCCACGAGTAGGACAGTTCCGGCCAGCCATGGCAGAGCACGACCAGCGGGCCTTGCCCGGCCTCGCGCACGAACATGTCGATGCCGTTGGCGGAAATGATGCGGGAGGATGACATTCGCGTTTCCGCCTTGTTTGCCGGTTCTGTTGTCGTTAGCTGGTTCCAGAGATTACTGACAAGGATATGGGCGTTCAGCGCGGGCGGCAATCCAGCCGGCCGTGTACAAGCGGCGAAACCTCAGTTGTTTGCGATACTTCCAGCTGTTAGAACGCAGTCTTTCAGGACATCGCCGATGGCAGCCCCAACCGCAATTCCCCGCACGTTGCTAGCTCGCGCCGGGCGTTGCTGGCGTGGCCTGATCGCGGCCGCGGTCGTGGCGGCGATCGGCTGCGGCGGGGTGGTCTATGCCGCCAACAACAGTGTCCAGGGCGCAAAGAAGGAAGAGGGCGGGTTCGACGGCGACGCGCCGACCGCGATCCTGGTCGAGGCCTCCTCGGGCAGCGTCCTGTTCGAGAAGAACGCCGACGAGCTGCGCGCGCCCTCCAGCATGATGAAGCTGATGACCGCCGAGGTGGTTTTCGACGCCATCAAGAAGGGCGACATCAAGCTGACCGACGAGTATCGGATCAGTGAAAACGCCTGGCGGCGCGGCGGGGCGCCGTCCGGAACCTCGACGATGTTCGCGGCGATCAACAGCAAGGTTTCGGTCGACGATCTCCTGCACGGCGCGATCATCCCGAGCGGCAACGACGCCTGCATCGCGCTCGCCGAAGGCATTGCCGGCAACGAGCACACGTTCGCGACCGACTTCATGACCAAGCGCGCCCGCGAGCTCGGCATGACCAAGTCGACTTTCGGCAATTCCAACGGGCTGCCGGACCCGAACAACAAGATGACGGTGCGGGAACTCGCGGTGCTGGCGCGCCACATCATCCTGGCCTACCCGGACAGGTACAAGCTGTTCGGCGAGAAGGAGTTCACCTGGAACAAGATCCGCCAGCAGAACCGCAATCCACTGCTCAACGCCTTGCCCGGCGCCGACGGGTTGAAGACCGGCTACACCAAGGAGGGCGGCTACGGCATGGTTGGTTCCGCCGTCCAGAACGACACGCGGCTGATCGTCGTGGTCA
This sequence comes from Bradyrhizobium sp. UFLA03-84, assembly GCF_002289535.1. Classification (NCBI taxonomy): domain Bacteria; kingdom Pseudomonadati; phylum Pseudomonadota; class Alphaproteobacteria; order Hyphomicrobiales; family Nitrobacteraceae; genus Bradyrhizobium; species Bradyrhizobium sp. UFLA03-84. The sequence continues at coordinate 1,400,128 of NZ_NSJY01000014.1, forward strand.
ACGGGCTCGAGGATTCGGAGGATCGCGCGACCGAGGCCAAGAAGATGCTGGAATGGGGCTTCCGCAGCTTCGAGACCCGGGTGCTGATCGCGGCGAACCAGCCGGTCGGCTACGCCCGGGTGTTCGGCGGCGAGAGCCGTTCGGTCAAGCTGGTCAGCCCCGATCCGATCAAGGTGATGGTGTCGAAGAACGGCAATGACAAGCTGCTCGCGCGCGTCGTCTATAACGGCCCGGTCAAGGCGCCGATCACCGCCGGCCAGCAGATCGGCGTGGTCCGGGTCTGGCGCGGAGCCAACGTCGCGATGGAGACGCCTGTCTACGCGGCGGATGCCGTCGGCACGGGATCGACGCTGCGCCGCGCGCTCGACGGTGCCCAGGAGCTCGTCATCGGCATGTTCCGCGCAGGAGTCGAGAAGCTCTGACATGGCGGAAGCAGCAGTCCAACGGCCGAGCTTGCGCGGTCGCTTCATCACCTTTGAAGGCGGCGAGGGCTCGGGGAAATCGACCCAGATCCGCAAGCTCGCTGAGCGGCTCGACACCGCCAAGCTGCGCGCGATCGTGACCCGCGAGCCCGGCGGCTCGCCGGGCGCGGAGATCATCCGTCACCTCGTGCTGTCCGGAATGGGCAAGCTGCTCGGGCCGGAGGCCGAGACGCTGCTGTTTGCCGCGGCGCGCGACGACCACGTCCGCACCGTGATCCTGCCGGCGCTCAACCAGGGCATCTGGGTGCTGTGCGACCGCTTCTTCGATTCCACGCGCGCCTATCAGGGCCAGCTCGGGCAGGTGTCGCCCGAACTGGTCAATGCGATGCAGCGTGTCACCATCGGCGATCTCGAGCCCGATCTGACCTTCATCCTCGATGTTCCGGTCGAGGTCGGACTGCAACGCGCCGCCGCGCGCCGCGGCACCGCCACGGCCGACCGCTTCGAGGCCGAAGGCATCAAGTTCCATCAGGATTTGCGCGACGCGTACCGCCGGATAGCGGCCGAAGACCCCGAGCGCTGCGTCCTGATCGACGCCACGCCCGATCCGGACACGGTCACAGCCACGATATGGGCCGCGCTGCGCGAGCATCTGCGCGCAACGCTCACGGCGGACAGTCCGGCATGAGCGCGCGCAAGGTCGAACAGGAGAGCATTGCCCGCCATCCGCGCGAAACGTCCGATCTGTTCGGGCATCGCGAGGCTGAGGCCGCCTTGCTCGATGCCTATCGCAGCGGGCGGATTCCGCATGCCTGGCTGATCGGCGGCGCGCAGGGGATCGGCAAGGCGACACTGGCCTACCGCATGGCCCGCTTCGTGCTGGCGTTCCGCAATCCGAAATCGTCTCAGGTTCAGGCGGCGCCGACGCTGCGGGTCGATCCCTCCGATCCGGTGGCGCGGCAGATCACGGCGGGCGCCCATGGCGGGCTGCTGGTGCTGGAGCGCGGCCTCAACGACCGCGGCGTGATGCGCACCGTGATCACCGTCGACGAGACGCGCGAGACCATCTCGTTTTTCGGCTCGACGGCTGCGGTCGACGGCTGGCGCGTCTGCATCGTCGACACCGTCGACGAGCTCAATCCCAACGCCGCGAACGCGCTGCTGAAGATCCTCGAGGAGCCGCCGCAGCAGTCGCTGTTCCTCCTGGTCAGTCACGCGCCGTCGCGGGTGCTGCCGACGATCCTGTCCCGCTGCCGCAAATTGCTGCTGCGGCCCCTGGAGACGGACGACGTGGTGCGCGCGGCCGCAGCCGCGACCGACATTGCAGCGGACGATCCTGCGTTGCTCGAGGTCGCGGCGGCATCCGAGGGCAGCGTCGGGCGGGCGCTGTCGCTGCTCGGCGGCGACGCACTCAAGCTGCAACAACGTACGGCCGCGTTGCTGGCAACGCTACCGAGCGTCGATCCGCGCGAGCTGCATGCGCTGGGCGACGCGCTCGGCACCAGCGACCGCGTCGCGCTCGCCGCCTTCATCGACGGCATCGATCGCTGGATGAGCGAGCGCATGCGAACCGGCGACGCCAACGCCAATTTGCCGCGCCTTGCACGGCTGGCGGAGGTATGGGAAAAGATCGTCCGCGCCGCGCGCGATACCGAAGCCTACAATCTGGAGCGCAAGCCGCTGGTTTTCTCGGTGTTTTCGATGCTCGCTGACGCGACCCGATAGACGTCAAGTCTCAAAACACATCTGTCCGACAACACATCCATCTGACAAAGCTCCCGACAAACTCGTTTCGATCTGCAAAGGATTCCGTGGTGGCGACCGCTAAGAAGAAATCGTCGAAGAAGGCCAAGAAGACGAAGAAGGCATCGCCCGCCCGCGCGACCAGCAAGGCCACGGCGAAGTCACGCGCGGCCAAGAAGGGCGGGCGCGTCACCAAGGCGACGAAGAAGGCCGGCAAGGCCAAGAAGCCGGGAGCCAGGAAGGCAGCCAAAAAGACCGTGAAGAATGCTGCGAAGAAGACGGCCAAGAAAACGGTCACGGTCAAGAAAGCTGCCGCGAAGGCCACCAAGACCGCGCCGAAGAAGGCCGCCGCAGCGGCCGTCGCACCGGCTGCAAAGAAGCCCGCTGTGCCGAAGGCTCCGACCGCCGAGAAGGCGCCGAGACCGGCAGCGGTTCGCGCGCCGAAGCCACCCAGGCCGGCCGCGGCAGCACCTGTATCCGCCCCCGTCGCGGCGCCGGCCGCAGGCCGCGGCAACGTCTACTACATCACGACCGCGATCGCGTACCCCAACGGCCAGCCGCATATCGGCCACGCCTATGAGGCGATCGCGACTGACGCGCTGGCGCGCTTCCAGCGGCTCGACGGCAAGGATGTGTTCTTCCTGACCGGCACCGACGAGCACGGCCAGAAGATGATCCAGACCGCGCAGGGCGAGGGCCTGACGCCGCACGCGCTCGCCACCCGCAACGCTGCGCGCTTCAAGGAGATGGACGAGCGGCTCAACGTCTCGTTCGACCGCTTCATCCGCACCTCCGAACCCGCGCACCACAAGTCGGTGCAGGAAATCTGGCGCCGCATGCAGGACAACGGCGACATCTATATCGACGCCTATGCCGGCTGGTACTCGGTGCGCGACGAGGCCTATTACGCCGAGGATGAGACCACAGTCGGCGAGGACAATGTCCGCCGCGGCCCGCAGGGCACGCCGGTCGAGTGGGTCGAGGAGAAGAGCTATTTCTTCAAGCTCTCGGCCTACCAGGACAAGCTCCTGCACCTCTATGAGAGCCAGCCCGATTTCATCGGGCCGGATTCCCGCCGCAACGAGGTCATGAGCTTCGTGCGGGGCGGGCTGAAGGACCTCTCGATCTCGCGCACCACGTTCGACTGGGGCGTCAAGGTCCCCAACGATCCAGAGCACGTGATGTATGTCTGGGTCGACGCGCTGACCAACTACATCACCGGCGTCGGCTATCCCGACCAGAGCGACAAGCATTGGCGCTACTGGCCGGCCGACGTGCACATCATCGGCAAGGACATCATCCGCTTCCACGCGGTGTACTGGCCGGCCTTCCTGATGTCGGCCGGCATTACTCTGCAGAAGCGCGTCTATGCCCACGGCTTCCTGTTCAACAGGGGCGAGAAGATGTCGAAGTCGGTCGGCAACGTGGTCGATCCGTTCAATCTCGCCAATCAGTACGGCGTCGACCAGGTGCGCTATTTCTTCCTGCGCGAGGTGCCGTTCGGCCAGGACGGTAACTACAACCACGAGGCCATCGTCGCGCGCATCAATGCCGACCTCGCCAATGATTTCGGCAATCTGGCGCAGCGTTCGCTATCGATGATCGCCAAGCAGCTCGGCGGCGTGCTGCCGGAGCCGGGCGAGTTCAGCGACAACGACAAGGCGATCCTGTCGCAGGCCGACGCCATGCTGGAGACGTCGCGGACCGCGATGGCCACGCAGCAGATCCATCAATGGCTCAACACGGTGTGGGCCGTGGTCGCCGAGGCCAACCGCTACTTTGCCGGCGAGGCGCCGTGGGCGCTGGCCAAGACCGATCCGGCGCGCCAGAAGACGGTGCTCTACGTCACCGCCGAAGTCGTGCGCCAGATCGCGATCATGGCGCAGGCCGTGATGCCCGAGTCCTGCGGCAAGATGCTCGACAGCCTCGGGATAGCAGCGGATGCCCGCAACTTCACGGCGATCGCGGAGCGGATCAAGCCGGGCACGGCGCTGCCGGCACCGGTCGGCGTGTTTCCGCGCTACGTGGAACCGAAGACCGAATGAGCGGTTCGAAATTCATGCTGGTCGACAGTCACTGCCACCTCGATTTCCCTGATTTCGCCGACGATCTCGACGGGATCGTCGGACGCGCCGAGGCGGCCGGCATCGGCCGCATGGTGACGATCTCGACCCGGGTGAAGCGGCTCGGCGGCCTGCTTGCGATCACGGAGCGCTTTCCGGACGTCTACTGTTCGGTCGGCACCCATCCGCATCATGCCGATGAAGAGGACGGCATTCCGGCAACCGAGCTGATCGAGCTGACCAAACACCCGAAGGTCGTGGCGCTCGGCGAGGCGGGGCTGGATTACTTCTATGAGCACGGCTCGCGCGAGGCGCAGGAGCGCGGCTTTCGCGCGCACGTCGCCGCGGCGCGCGAAACCGGCCTGCCGCTCGTGATCCACACACGTGAGGCCGACGAGGATTGCGGCCGCATCCTCGAGGATGAGGTCGCGAAGGGGCCGTTCAAGGCGGTCCTGCACTGCTACACCGGCGGCCGCGAGCTCGCGATGAAGGCGATTGCGCTCGGGCTGTCGATCTCCTTCACGGGCATCCTGACCTTCAAGAAGTCCGAAGCCCTGCGCGCGCTGGCGGCCGAGCTGCCGGCCGATCGCATCATGGTCGAGACCGATGCGCCGTATCTCGCGCCCGGCAAATATCGCGGCAAGCGCAACGAGCCATCTTATGTTGTCGAGGTCGCCAAGGTGCTCGCCGAAACTCGCGGCGTCTCGCTGGAGGAGATCTCGCAGCAGACCACCGAGAACTTCTTCCGACTGTTCTCCAAGGTGCCGGCGCCGAAGGTTGCTGCATGACACTGACACTGACCATCCTGGGCTGCGGTTCTTCCGCCGGCGTGCCGCGCCCGGCGCTCGGTTGGGGCGCCTGCGATCCCAACAATCCCAAGAACCGCCGCCGCCGCTGCTCGATCATGGCCGAGCGCACCATGGAGCACGGCACCACGCGGGTCGTGATCGACACCGCGCCCGATCTGCGCGAGCAGTTGATCGACGCCGACGTCGAGCATATCGACGCGGTGTTCCTGACCCATGAGCATGCCGACCAGACCCATGGCATCGACGATCTGCGTTCGGTCGTGCTGCACCAGCGGCGCCGCATCCCGGTCTACTTCAACCAGTCGACCGCCAAGGACATCATGGCGCGGTTCTCCTATTGCTTCATCTCGCCGGAGGGCAGCGACTATCCGCCGATCCTGACCCGGCATTCGATCGAGGCCGGCGAGAGCCATACGGTCACGGGGAAGGGTGGTCCGCTGAAGCTCGAGGCCTTCCTGGTGCAGCACGGCCGGATTCCGGCGCTCGGCTACCGCATCGGCGATGCTGCCTACACGCCCGACCTGCACGACATTCCCGAGGAGAGCTGGCCGGCCCTGCAAGGCCTCGATCTCTGGATCGTCGACGGCCTGCGCTATGCGCCGCATCCCAGCCATTTCAGCGTTGCGGACGCGCTGTCGTGGATCGAGCGCTTCAAGCCGAAGCGCGCCGTCATCACCAACATGCATTCCGACCTCGACTACGAGGTGCTGCGGCAGAGCCTGCCGGCCGGCGTGATCCCGGCCTATGACGGCATGCGGCTGACGCTCGACCGGGCGGGCTGAAAACTCAAATCGTGCTGAGCCAGCTGAACCCGCGTGTCGATCAGACGCGCGCGGTTCCACCCGTCGCGGTGAGCGCCCGATACCCGCCATCGGGCATTGACCTTTTGCGCGCCTTCGATATCGTTATGATCATAACAATATCGGGAGGCTCCAATGGCCGAGGCTATGGTTGCGCGCGATTACACGGACCGCACGCGATACGACGCGCTGATGGATGTCGTGAAAAACCGGCTGACCACACGCGCCTTCGATTCCAGCTACGTGATGCCATCAGAGCATTACGACATGATCCTGGAGGCCGCCCGGCACGCCCCATCGGGCGCCAATGCGCAGCCCTGGCATTTCATCGTGGTCACTGACCAGGACCTCAAGAACAGGATCACGGAGTATTTCCGCGAGGAGCAGGTCGCGCGCGCCCGGCTCAAGATGAAGTTTCCGACGCCGGATTATCGAGGTCTCGCGTCGGCTCCCGGCTTCATCGTCGTCGCCAGCGACTTCCGCTGGGTCAAGGCGTTTCCGGTGCTGAACGACGGCTCCGCGCTCGACACGATGTACAAGCAGAATGCCGAGCGCATTCTGCTGCAGAGCGTGGCGGCGGCGACGATGTCGGCGCATTTCGCGGCCGCCGCCCTCGGCTATAATGTCTGGTGGGTGACCGCGATCGGGCAGGAGAAGGCGCAGCAGGCGATGAAGCCGCTGCTCGGCATTCCCGATGAATTATCCGTGCTCGACATCATGTGCTTCGGGCCGCCGGCGAAGCCGCCCTACAAGCGCTGGAAGAAGAGCCTCTCCGACATCAGCAACCGGAACAGGTTCGATGATCAGCATTTCATGACCGAAGCCGACATCGACGAATGGGTTTCGACCACGCGCCACAAGGTGATGTACCGGGATGCCGAGAACGTCGACTAAGGCAGAGGCGGCGCCAGCCAGGCGGCTCGCGACGGACTACAGGCTGGAGGACCAGGTCGGCTTCCTGCTGCGCAAGGCCTATCAGCGCGCGTCGTCCAACCTGGTGGAGCGGATCGGCTCCTTCGATCTGACGGCGCCGCAATATGCGACGCTGGCCCGGCTCTATGAGCGCGGGGCGCTGTCGCAGAACCTGCTGGGACGCCTGGTCGCCATGGAGCCCGCCAATATCCGCGACGTCGTGCTGCGGCTGAAGAAGCGTCGGCTGGTTGCGACCCGGCGCGATCCGACCGACAAGCGGCTGATCCTGATCGACCTGACCACGGCCGGCACAGCGCTGGTCCAGCAATTGATCCCGATCGAGATCGCATGCACCGCGACGACGCTGGCGCCGCTCAAGTCCGATCAGAAGAAGCTCCTGTACGACCTGCTCGGCCGCCTCGCGGAGGGCTGAGCGTCGCGCAGCTCAGGCCGAAATCGCCTTGGCCGAGCCGACCTCGTTGCGCAGCAGGAATTTCTGGATCTTGCCTGTGGAAGTCTTCGGGATCGCCCCGAACACGACAGACTTCGGCGTCTTGAAGCCCGACATATGTTCGCGGCAATAGGCGATGATCTCGGCCTCGGTCGCGTTGGCGCCGTCCTTCAGCTCGATGAAGGCGCAGGGCACTTCGCCCCATTTCGGATCGGGCTTGGCGACAACAGCCGCGAACAGCACGGCCGGGTGCTTGTAGAGGATGTCCTCGACCTCGACCGAGGAGACGTTCTCGCCGCCGGAGATGATGATGTCCTTGGAGCGGTCCTTGATGATGACATAGCCGTGCTCGTCGAGCACGCCGAGATCGCCGGTGTGAAACCAGCCGCCGGCGAAGGCTTCCTGCGTTGCCTTCTCATTCTTCAGATAACCCTTCATCACGATGTTGCCGCGGAACATGACCTCGCCGATGGTCTCGCCGTCGCGCGGCACCTCGCGCATGGTCTCGGGATCCAGCACCGTGACGCCTTCCTGCAGCGGATAGGAGACGCCCTGACGCCGCTTCAACTGCGCACGCGCATCGGCCGACAGTTCGTCCCAGCCGGGCTGCTCGGCGCAGACCGAGGCGGGACCATAGACTTCCGTCAGCCCGTAGACATGGGTCAGCTTGATGCCGATGCGCTCGGCGCCTTCGAGCACCGCGACCGGCGGCGCCGCGCCCGCGATCAAGCCAATGACCGGCTTCGCCTTGCCGCCCTTCGGCGCATCAGGCGCGTTGATCAGCGTGTTGTAGACGATCGGCGCGCCGCACATGTGGGTGACGCCGTGCTGCGGGATCAGCTCGAAGATCTTGGCCGGATCGACCTTGCGCAGACAGACATTGACGCCGGCAGTCGCCGCGATGGTCCAGGGGAAGCACCAGCCGTTGCAGTGAAACATCGGCAGCGTCCAGAGATAGACCGGATGCTGGCCGAGATTGCCGGCGAGGATGTTGCTGACCGCGTTGAGATAGGCGCCGCGATGATGCGTCACCACGCCCTTCGGGTTGCCCGTCGTGCCCGACGTATAGCTCAGTGCGATTGCATCCCATTCGTCGGCAGGCGGCCGCTCCACGAAGGACGCGTCACCTTGCGCGACCGCCGCCTCGTATTCGATCTCGCCGATCCGCTTGCCGCCACTGAACGCGGCATCATCGACGTCGATCACGAACGGCTTTGCGCCCTTCATCTGGCTCAGCGCTTCCGCGATGACGTGGCAAAATTCGGGGTCGACGAGAATGATCTTGGCCCCGCCATGGTCGAGCTGGAACGCGATCGACGCCGCGTCGAGGCGGATGTTGAGCGCATTGAGTACCGCGCCGGTCATCGGCACCGCGAAATGCAGCTCGTTCATCGCCGGGATGTTCGGCAGCATCGCCGCGACCGTGTCGCCATGGCCGATGCCGCGGCCTGCGAGATAGGACGCGAAGCGCTTGCAGCGCTCGTAGGTCTGTTTCCAGGTGAAGCTGCGGCCCTCATAGACCGCGCTGATGTGGTCGGGATATACGGCCGCCGAGCGCGCCAGGAAGCTCAGGGGCGTCAGCGGCACGTAGTTGGCCGGCGTCTTGTCCAGCCCGATCGAGTACTGGTTTTGAGCTGCACTCATGGCTCTATCCGATCCGCAAGGTGCTTTAAAGGAAACCGATCGATATCCAGGGGAACATGGCGACGATGATCAGGCCGATCAACAGCGCCAGCATGTAGCCCCAGATCGGCCGGATACCCTCGGCCGGATCGACGCGCCCGATGGCGCAGGCGGCATAATAGCCGACGCCGAACGGCGGCGCGAACAGCCCGATGCCCATCGCCAGGATGATGATCATGGCGTAGTGCACCTCGTGGACGCCGACCTGGTGTGCAATCGGAAACAGCAGCGGCCCGAACAGCACGATCGCCGGGATGCCCTCGAGCACGCTGCCGAGGATCACGAAGGCCAGGATCGAGACCGCGATGAAGGTCGCCGAGCCACCGGGCAGCCCGGTCATCGACGCCGCCAGCGCCCGCGAGAAGCCGGACTGGGTCAGGCCCCAGGCCATCCCGGTCGCGGTCCCGATGATGAACAGGATCGCGCCCGACAGGCACGCCGTCTCGATCAGCATCGGCAACAGCCGCCGCCAGCTGAACTTGCGGTAGATCAGGAGGCCGATGACGAAGGCGTAGACGATGCCGATGGTCGAGACCTCGGTGGCCGTGGCGATGCCTTCGACCACGGCGTAGCGGATTACGAAGGGCAGGGCCAATGCGGGCAGGGCGAACACGAACGCCTTGCCGATCTCGCTGCCGGTGGCGCGCTGGACGTGGCTGCGGTCCTCGCCGCGGTAGCGCCACCACACCAGCCCCGACAACGTGATCGCCAGCACGACGCCCGGCAGCAGGCCGCCGGTGAACAGCGCCGAGATCGAGACGCCGGTGACCGAACCGATGGTGATCAGCACCAGGCTCGGCGGAATGGTTTCGGTCTGGGCGCCGGTGGCGGCGAGCAGGGCGACCAGATCGCCCGGCTTGGCGCCGCGCTGCTTCATTTCCGGGAACAGCACCGGTGCGACCGCCGCCATGTCGGCGGCCTTCGATCCGGAGATGCCTGACACCAGGTACATGGCGCCGACCAGCACGTAATGCAGGCCGCCACGGACATGCCCGAGCAGGCTCGCCAGGAATGCGACCATCGCGCGCGCCATGCCGGTCATCTCGATCAGCAGACCAAGGAAGACGAACAGCGGCACCGACAGCAGGATCAGGTGGCTCATGCCCTCGTCCATCCGGCCGACCAGCACCATCAGCGGTGTCCGCGTCGTCAGCGCCAGATAGCCGAAGATCGCCATGCCGAAGGCAAAGCCGATCGGCACCCCCGCGAACACGCAGAAGCCGACCACGCCAACGAAGAAGATGATCAGATTGAGGTTGCCGAGCGGCCGCAGCAGCGGCTGCGCCAGCCAGAACACGGCGATCAACGCGACCACGGTCAGCGCCGCCAGCAGGAAGGTCTTGATGTTGCCGACCCGCGCCAGCCGCAGCAGCGCGAACAGCGCCATCAGGCAGGTGCCGACCGGCAGCGCCGCCGCGCGCCAGGTGTTGGAGATCTGCAGCGCCGGCGTGGTGATGAAGCTTTCCTCGTAGGCGTATTCGTAGGCCGGCCGCAGGATCAGGATCAGGAACGCCAGCGCGGCGCAGGTCGCGACCACGTCGAGATAGGCCCACAGCCGCGGCCCGGCGCTCGCGACCAGCGCCGTCATCCGCATGTGCTCGCCGCGGCGGAACGCCACCGCCGATCCAAGCATTGCGAGCCACAGGAACAGGATCGACGCCAGTTCGTCGGACCAGATCAGCGGCGCATGCAGCACGTAACGCGACACCACGCCGGCGAACAGGATCACGACCTCGGCGACGACGAGGATCGCCGCCGGGATCTCCACCAGCCATCCGAGCGCCGCCTCGATGGAACCGAGAACAGAGCGGCGGCGAGGGGGCTGTGACGCCGCCTCGCCGGCCACGGCCGGCGTCATCTCGACATGAGCCATAGCAAATCTCCCGCTGGCAAGCCTCCCGCTTGATCGATCAGGACAGTTTGCCGACGGACTTCTCGAGCAGATCCCAGGCCTTCTCGCCGTACTTGCCCTTCCACTCGGCGTAGAAGCCGGCGGCGCGCAGCTTGTCGCGGAACGGCCCGACTTCCGGCTGGTTGAACACCAGGCCCTTGCCGGCCAGTTCCTGCTTCACGGTGGCGTTGAGCTTCTCGGTGTCCTCGCGCTCCTTGACGGCGGCCGCGTTGACGTTCTTGGCGACGATGGTCTTGATATCATCAGGCAGAGCCGCCCAGGCCCGGCGGTTCATCAGGAACCAGAAGCCGTCCCACATGTGGTTGGTCATCGAGCAGTATTTCTGCACCTCGTAGAGCTTCGCAGCCGAGATCAGCGCCAGCGGGTTTTCCTGGCCCTCGACGATCTTGGTCTGCAGCGCCGAATAGACCTCGCTGAAATTGATCGAGGCGGGCGACGCATCGAACGCCTTGAACATCGAGGTCCACAGCGGCGACACCGGCACGCGGATCTTGAAGCCCTTGAGATCGTCAGGACCGTTGATCGGCTTGGTCGACGAGGTGGTCTGGCGGAAGCCGTTGTCCCAGATCTTGTCCATGACCTCGAGGCCGGCCTTGTTGATCTCGCCGCGCACATAGGCGCCGAGCTCGCCATCCATGGCCTTCCAGACCGTGGGATAGTCAGGGAATGCGAAGCCGATACCGTTGATCGAGGCCGCCGGCACCAAGGTCGCCAGGATCAGGCCTGACAGCGTGAAGAACTCGACGCCGCCGGAACGCACCTGGCTCAGCATGTCGGTATCGGAACCGAGCTGGCTGTTCGGGAACACCTGCAGGTCAAACCGGCCGTTGGTCTCGGTCTTGATCGCCGCGGCCATCTCCCGGGCGCGCGCCACGAACGGGTGCGACTCCGGCAGGTTGTTGGCGAACTTGTAGGAGAACTCGGCCGACTGGGCGCGCGCCACATACGGCGCGCCAATTCCGCCCAGGACGGCGGAAGCGGCGGAGACCTTCAGCAGCGTGCGTCGTGAAAAGCTCATTGGTGTTGCTCCCTCGAGAGGCTTGTTGTTGTTCTGAGATGCCATCCTATACGGACCTGATGCCGCGGGGTCACCAGCGATCTCTGCACAGCTGGGGCTTATTGCAGCGTCCGTACGCCGCGGCAATATCGGCTTTCTGACGAGACGATCGCGATGCGGTCCGGACCGGCTGGATCGCCAGTCGGGACAGGCCTGGACAGACCTCGTGCTGCGGTCAGGTGCGAAGATTTCCCACTAAATATCTGATCTAATTGTAGATATAAATATTCCATAATATACCTTATGCGAATTACGGATACAGGTATCCGGGGCGCTTGACGCTGTGCTGCGCTTTTGTCGAACGGCCTCCTTGCTAGGAAGCCCTGCCGACGGTATCGGCCATTCTTGCGCCGCGTGCCCCGAGTGGCTTGCGGCGCCCCGCTGTGGAATCGATTGCTGTCTGATGCTCGATCTCCGAATTCAATTCGGCCCCGCACAGCACGATGATCGCGGACATCCACATCCAGGTCATCAAGCCAATGGCGGCGCCCAGCGAGCCGTAGGTCGCACTGTAATTGCCGAAGTTCGCAAGGTACCAGGACAGCAGCGACGAACAGATCAGCCACAGCACAGCTGCCGCGATGGCGCCGACGCTCAGCCATTGCCAGCGCGGCTCGGTTCGGCTTGGGCCATAGCGGTAGAGCACCGCAAGCGCGACCAGCAGCAGGAGCAACAGGATGGGCCACCGACCGAACCGGACAATGAGTTCGGCACCAATCCCGAGGCCAAGCTGCTGCAGCAGAAGCGGAACGAGGACCACTGCCCCGACCATCAGCATGATCGAGATGAGGGCTGCGATCGTGAACGAGAGCGACATCAGATTGAGCTTGATGAAGCCGCGCTTTTCCTTCTCCTCGTACACGACATTGAGCGCGTCGAAGACCGCCTTCATGCCGGCATTGGCGCTCCAGATTGCGATCAGCAGGCCGATCCCAAAGGTCAGTCCGAGCGTGGAGCTACCCTTCGCGAGCACCCGGGCGACCTGGTCCTGGACGACGGCGAACGAGCCTTCCGGCAGCATCAGCGCGAGGCTCTGCAGATTGGACGAGATCGTCGACGGATCCGCGAACAGCCCGTAGCTCGAGACCAGCGCGGTGATGGCCGGAAAGATCGCCAGCAGACCGTAGAACACGACGCCGGCGGCGGTCGCCAGCAGCCGGTCCTCGTCGATCTGCTGATACGTGCGCAGCAGAACGTCCTTCCAGCCGGCGGCCGGAATCTGCAGCGGCGTCTCAGCCAGCCGTCCGCGATCCTGCGTTTCTGCGACTGCGGGAGCGGCGCCCTGCTCCCGTTCGACCGGCGGCTCGGATCGGCATACGTGTCGATAGATCGCCAGCGTCGCCAGTGCCGTTGCGCCGGCAAGCATCAGGTCGTCGGACCAACTGGAGCGCGGAGCCATCGCTACTCCTGGATCGCGTCCGGCCGACGCCTGAACCGCGTTGCGGCAAACCAGCCGACCAACAGCAGAGCAGCTCCGGCGGCCAGCGCCTGAGTGGTGGTATCGGCGCTCGTCCCTGCCGCCGACCGGGAGGTCGCGATCAGGCGTGCCGCGACGGGCACTGCAATGGCTCGCTTGAGCATCGCGGCCTGCCGGCTCGGGCGCGGCACGGCCGGCGCGGGACGCGCGAGCAGCACGCGGCCCGCGACCAGCCCCACCAGCCCAAGTAACAGAAACGCGCCGCCGACTACGGCGTATGCGATCCAGATGCCGTAACGCACTTCGAGCGCGTGGAAGCCGGCCGCAACGCCTATCCCGATCGCAACCAGAAGCGACATTGCGCCCACCAGCATGAAGGCGCATGCCAGCGCGTAGCCGGTCATCACCTGCCCGATCCATTGCCGCAGGTCTGCAAGATAGGAGCGGAAGATCAGGCTCAGCGAAGACGAACGGGTATGGGCGCTCATGGGACTTTCCGTGGCGATATCCATTGCGGATCGGCATCCGACAACCCGGCAGGATCACCGACGTTCCCTACCCGGCCGCGCGTGACGGCTCGGGCCGTGTGGCGCTTGCGTCAGCAAGCATCGTGCTGACGAGGTCCATGAGCCGCTGCTTCACCGCGTCGGCGTCGGCTGGCTTGGCTTTGGCGCTGACGGTCAGCTCGACGATGGGATGTACGGCATCGGAGATGTCGACTACCTTGGAGACATGCACTTCGGGCGCGGGCCGCGGCTCGATCCGGGAATCCTGGCGCAGCTGCGTCAGAATCTGTTCGCCGATGCGCTCGATCGGTCGCCCCGCGCGGACAGGGAACGATACCTTCACCTCACCGGTGCCGGGATAGGTGCTGTGATTAATGATGGCGCTGCCCCACACCGAACCGTTAGGCAGCAGGATCTGGGTGTTGTCGCCCGTAATCAGCTCCGTCATGAACAGCGACAGAGCCTGTACCTTGCCGGCCTTTCCGGCGACCTCGACCTCATCGCCGATCCGGAACGGCCTGAACAACAGCAGCATCACGCCGGCGGCGAGGTTTGACAGCGTCCCCTGCAAGGCCAGCCCGATGGCCAGAGACGTCGCGCCGAGCACCGCAACCAGGCTTGCCGTCTGAATGCCGAACAGCTGCAGCACGGCGATACCGACCACCGCGAGCACTGCATAGCGGGCAAGGCTCGACAGGAACACCGTGACCAGAGCGTCGACCCGATGCGTTGCCGTAAGCACACGCGATACGAAGCGCTGCGCGATCCCCGAGGCATACCATCCGAGAACCAGAAGCAGGATCGCAAAGACGGCATTGAGACCGTAAAGGACCAGTGTCGCCTTCAGTGTTTCGAGATTGAGCACCATCTGCCCTCCATTTGGCGAAGCCGACCGGCGCGGCCGCCGCAACAAGCCAAACGCACCGGAGAAAATCGCGTTCCCGGTGGCTTGGCCGGCGGGCCGAATGCCTAGTCGGCTGGGCCGAAGCCGGCACGCGGCGGGAGGGAGCTAGGAAAAGGTTGCGCCACCATGAGTGTCACGCGCTCGTTGGTCTCCAACGCGATCTTCTGCGCGAGCATCACGTCGCCTGGCACCAGCGCGCCGACAGGCCGGAAGCACCACCCCAGCACAACGCGATCCCGACCGTCCATCTCGTAAACGTTGGTCGATGTCCCGTAGCAAATCCGGTAGCGCTTGCCGGAGTCGGAGCCGACGACGTCGAAACGCCTGTATTTCTCGAATTGCAACCGCTGCTCCGGGGAGAGCCACGCGGACAACAACGCGATCCCGCGTGCTTCGATCTTCTCATAGGCATTCCAGCGATCGCGGATCGCACCCAAGGTCGCGTACGACGTGCCGGCGGCGCGCCGAAGCGTCGACAGTAAGGACACGTCACGCAGACGGCCCATCATGAGATCAGCCGCCGACCAGCCTGGGATAGAACAGGGTCTCGTCCGCGGTCGGATCCAGCGTGCGGATCAGCGCCGCTTCGCCGGACGATCTTCGTACGGCCGCGGTGTAACCGTCCGCCGTCAGCTCATTGAAGTGCGCGTTTGCCCAAGCCAGTTGTTCGCTGTCGTTCGGATCGAAATGCTGCCTCGTATCGCCGGTGTGGTCCATGACTAAGAGCACTGCCATCATTGTCTCCCGTGAAGCACATTCATCACTACATCACGCCACCGGCACGACCGTCCTCGGCGTGCCACCCATCCACTCCGGCAGCCTCGCGCCATCGCGATGCCGGCCGCCCGCGCAGGCGGCGGCCCAAGAGGCGACCGCGCCGAACAGCAGAGCCGCCGCAATCGAGAACGCCAGGATCACCGCGCTTCGCCGCGACCGCGCGATTGCAGTCCGGGCATCGCCGATCACGGTGTCGACGCGCTTTTCGGCTTCCGTGGCGGCAAGCCCCGTCGACGCTGCAACTTGCTGTATCAGATAGCTGCGGTCCTCATTGCTGACGCCGCTGTGGCCGGAACTGGTCAACAGGATGCGCCCTGCTTCCGCGCGCTCATAGCCGATATCGATATTATCGATATTGGCCGGATGCCGGAGCGACCGGTACAGATGGTCGAGCTCGGCGCTTAGGAGCGGCTCCGCGGCCGTCGCAGAGGGGCGGCTCTGGACCACTGGGCGTGTGGCCGGCGGGCTGATCAGCGCCACCAGCGCCACCCCCAAAATGACGGCGATCGCCCAGGACGTCAGGCCATGCAGTCCATCGCTGCCCTCGATCATATCAGACGGTGTCGCACCGATGATGCGATGCACGCGGCCGGCAATGTAGCCGCCGATACCAAAGCTCACCAGCGCCTGCAAGATCAGGTACAGTCCGGACAGCAGCGCGAGCGCGGCCGATGCGTCACGCCATGACGGTGAGCTCGAACTCACGCCCAAACCGACTGCCGCGCCAAAGCCGACCAGGATCACCGACAGCGCCGTTGCGACCAGAGCTCCGGCAAACACCGGGCTCCATTGCATCCGAACGCCGATCCTGTGGTCGGCGGACACGGCAAGCCCTCGCTCGTTGTCCATGGCGCGCCTACCGGAGTCCGAAGAACGACAGTATCGCGAGAATGACGACGATCAGTCCCACCAGATAGATCAGTTGGTTCATACGAGCTTCGTCCGCTCAAACTCGTCCTGACAATCTGGCCGGGAAGTCAAAGTTCCTAGTCGAATGCAGCGGACGCCGCGCGGAAATCGAGACCCGCGAGCAGAGGTGCTGCCTTATGTGGTGAGAACAAGGAGTTCGTCTCGTTTCGAGTCGCCGCGGAGGTCGGTCAAAAAATATGGCCCCGCCGCGGCGAGGCCTGCCATGAACACCAGCTCAGCTACAGACCGCACAAACATCCGGGCGGAGCAGCAACCGGAAAACGTAGCGCCATCGCTGCGGAGCCTCAGCGCCACATGCTCGGTGCGGTGCGCAACGCGGCATGGCCGGCGCTCCTGAGCTCGTCGATCGACGAGCGCCCTTCGCGCATCGCTAGCAGCAGTCCCGACGCCACACTCGTCCGCCGCGTCGTGTCGGATTGCGGCAGGTCCCCACAGACCTCATCCAGCACTGCGCGAAGCATCGCCGCCGTCTCACCGTCAAGCATGGTGTCCTCCCCCTGCCTCGTGAACCTGCAGCGATCGTAACGTGAGACCGTGCGGCGCGACTTCACCTATGTTAAACGCCGTCCGGAATTCGACCGGCGCGCGGCAGATGTCGCAAACGGATGCGCTAGCCGCGCCGCTTGGTGTGCAGGTAGTCGGGCGAAAACAACGCCGTGTCCTTGAGGACTTTCAGGTCGTGGATCGTTAGCATCCGATCGCGCAACATGATCAGGCCGGAGGCCCGCAACTCCTGCAACGTCCTGTTGACATGGACCACGGAAAGGCCGGTGGCATCGCCCAGATCCATCTGCGTGACCGGAAACGGGCAGGAATCCTCATCGATCATGCCGACCGGGAGCAACCGCTCGTAGAGTTCGCATAACAGGTGCGCGACCCGCTCCAGCGCGTTTCGCCGGCCGATATTGACCGTCCACTCACGCTGGATCGCGCTGTTCACCATGGTTTCACACCACATGGCCTCTGCCAGCGACCGGTCGCTCGCAAGTAGCTGCTCGAACGCGGCGCGCCTGATATCGGCATAGACAACCGGGGTCAGCGTGCCGATCGAGTGATCCATCACTGAGAGCAGATAGACGCTGGCATCGCAGCTATCGCCCGGCAGTACGAAATTGACGATCTGCCGGCGGCCGTCCTCCAGCGTCTTGTAACGGCACAGCCAGCCCGACAGCACGATCTTTACGCTGTCGATCGGATCGCCTTCGTTGGCAATGTCTTCGCCAGCACGGGCGCGTTGCAGCCCGTCCTGGATCGCCCGCTGGAGCAGCGCGATTCCCTGCTCGGACAATTGGCGAAGGGCGTTGAGCCGCCGGATCACCGGCAGCGCCAGATTCCCCTCGGGCATAGAGGAATGCACCCTAGCTCCCCATGCTCGGCGTGTGGACCGTCCGCGAGCTCACCGGAATGGCCACCGTGCAGCGGAGCCCTAATGGATTGAAATCGAGCGTGGACTTGGCCTTGAATTCGAACGCCAGGGTCCGCTCCAACAGCTCCGATCCGAATCCCCTGCGGCGCGGCGGTGACACGACGGGCCCGCCCCGCTCCCGCCACTCGAACAGCAATTGCAGCGGCTCCGCTGCGTCGTCGATGCGCCACGCAACCTCGATTTGCCCGGCCGGATTGCTCAACGCGCCATACTTCAAGGCGTTCGTCGCGAGCTCATGGATAGCCAGCGCGAACGTCTCCGCCGTCTTGGGCTGCAGCCGGATCCTGGGACCGGAGACCGTGACTTGCTCGCCCTCCTTTGCGTGGTAGGCCAAAAGCTCCTCGACCACGAGGTATTCGA
Organism: Bradyrhizobium sp. UFLA03-84; assembly: GCF_002289535.1. Lineage (NCBI taxonomy): Bacteria > Pseudomonadati > Pseudomonadota > Alphaproteobacteria > Hyphomicrobiales > Nitrobacteraceae > Bradyrhizobium > Bradyrhizobium sp. UFLA03-84. Next base: position 1,418,300 of record NZ_NSJY01000014.1, read on the forward strand.
GGTCAACCCCGCTTTCCGGATCGCGGGTCACCAGCGACTGGGTCCTCGCAAAGGCGTTAAGACGGCCATCGAGATGGGATGCATAGTCCTCGACGTTCGCGCTGGTCTCGGCCGAGCGGCGAGCGATCGAGCGGACCACGCCTAGCGTGTTGCGAACGCGGTGTTGCAGTTCGGAAAGCAGCAGCCGCTGCCGCTCCTCGGCCCGCGTGATCGCGGTGACGTCGATGAAGGTGATCACGACGCCGGCGATGAAATTGTCGATGCTCCGGTAAGGCAGGATGCGCACGATGTAGCGCGTGCCGCTGTCGGGCGCGGTCAGCTCGCGTTCGGCGCTCGCCAGCGTCCGCAGCACACGCCGGACATCATCGTAGAGCTCCTCAATCGGGATGCGCGCCTTGATATGCCCGATCGGGCGGCCGACATCGGTCTCGACCAGATGCAGCAACTGGGTGATCGCCGGCGTGAAGTTCATCACCTTCAGATCGTTGTCCAGGAATACTGTCGCGATCTGGGTGCTCTCGAGGAAGTTCTTCAGGTCGCTGGTGGCGCGCGTCAGTTCCTGTACGCGATGCGCCAGCTCGCCGTTGACGGTAGTCAACTCCTCATTGACCGACTGCAATTCCTCGCGCGAAGTTTCCAATTCCTCGTTGGCGGATTGCAGCTCCTCATTGAGCGACTGGTATTCCTCGTTGGAGGACTTCAGCTCCTCGTTGGTGCTTTCGAGCTCCTCGATTGTCGCCTGCAGACGCTCGCGGGTGGCCCGCAGCTCGCTCTCCAGCCGCTCGACATGCTCAGTCCGGACCAGAACGTTGGGATTATTATCGGCGTGCTCGACCGGGCGGATCGGCCCATCCTTGAACAGCACGACAAAATTGCGGTGACCTGCCGGCCCGTCCGGAATCGGCTCGACCGCAATATCGACCAGCACGCGATGGCCGTTGACGCCGAGTTGCACCTGCTCGGCGTGTGCGGGTTCATTGGTCTCCGCGGCACGGCTGAGCGTGGTGCGCAGTTCGAGCCGGAGATCGCGATGCACGAGTTGCAGCAGATCGAGCGTCGCAGTGCCTGCGGTCGGCTCGATATAGCGGCCGGTACGGCCGGAGAAATGCAGGATGTGAAAACTGTCGTCGGTGATGACATAGGCCGGCGCATAACGCTCGGCGAGGCGCTGGGCGCGGCGCTCGAGGCCGATGTCGGGGCCGATGGCCCGGACCGGCGGGATGTCGACGGAGGCCCGCCCGGCCGCCGTCCTGATCGGGAATTCCGGCGGTAGCCGCGTCCCGGTCTCGAGCTTCTTGAAGATGCGCGCGCGGCGATCCACCGGCGCGAACAGCTTCGGATGCCGCGTGACGTTCTCCGAATTGCCAAGAAACAGGAAGCGGTCCGGCAGTAGCGCAAAATGGAACAGCGGGATGACGCGGTTCTGCAGCTCCCCGTTGAGATAGATCAGCAGGTTGCGGCAGGAGACCAGATCAAGCTTGGAGAACGGCGCATCCTTGATGACGTTATGCTGCGAGAAGATGCACATCTCGCGCAGCTCCTTGACCACGCAATAGGTATCGCCCTCGCGCACGAACCAGCGCGCCAATCGCTCCGGCGTCATGTCGTTTTCGATGCTGGTGCGGTAGCGGCCGACCCGCGCGGTGGCGAGTGCACGGCCGTCGATGTCGGTCGCGAAGATCTGCACCTGCGGCACCGAGTCCAGTCCGGCCATGTGCTCGCGCAGCAGGATGCCGATCGAATAGGCCTCCTCTCCCGTGGCGCAGCCGAGCACCCAGACGCGCACCTGCTGGCCTGCCCCCTTGCCCTCGAAGATATTCGGTATGACCTGGGTTTCCAGGACATCGAACTCCTTCTTATCGCGGAAGAACTCCGTCACGCCGATCAGGAGGTCGTTGAAGAGGTGCTGCGCCTCGTCCTTGTCGTTGCGCAGGAAATCGACATAGCCGGAGATATCGTCGATCTGCACCACCTGCATACGGCGCTGGACGCGACGCAGGAAGGTGTTCTGCTTATAGCCGTGGAAATCGTTGCCGGTCTTTTTGCGCAGAATGTCCGCGATGCGCGCCAGCGAAGTGGCGGCCGCTGCCAGCACCTCATCAAAACCCTGCTTCTCCTCGAGGCGGCGCAGGTGGCGGGCATAGACGTCGATATGCTCGGGAATATCCTCGGGCGGCAGTACAAAGTCGGCGATCGCGATCGCCGAATTGCCTTCCTTGTGCGGATCGGGCGAATCGTCACCGATCCGTTCGGCAATCGTCAGGCCGCCGTGATCCTTCAGGGTCGCGACGCCGAGCGTGCCATCGCCGCCGGTGCCGGCGAGAACCACGCCGATCGATTGCTCGGCACGCTCCTCCGCCAGCGAGACCAGGAAGCTGTCGATGGTCGCCCGCTCGCCCCGCGCCTGTTCTGCGCGCCGGACCGCGAAACGGTCGCCATGAATCGTGGTGAGCATGTCGGACGGGCAAAGGTGAATCGTGCCCCCTTCCACGCGCTGGCCGTCGCTGATCTCGGACAGTTTCGCTCCGTCCGATCGCTGAAGCGCCTTGCGCAGCCGGCCATCCTCGATGGCATCCCGGTATTGCAACACGAGCACCATGGCCTGGTCGGGGTTCAGCCTCAGCTTCGAGAAGAACCGTTCGATGCTATCGAGGGCGGCGGCGGACGCGCCCACACCTACGATCAGCGGCGCCTTGGACTGGCGCTCTTCGTCTCCACCCTTGGGTTCGCCAACGTCATCCATGGTTGCAGCGGCTCTCATTCTACTGCCGGCGTCTCGCCCGCGTCTTTTGATAGCAGAGTTTAGTCCTATCCCAATGGGATAAATGGAGATTCTCCGACATCTCCGGAACCTCAAGGCCCGGGCCAGACGCCCCCGGAGAGCTCGCGGCCCTGATCAGGCGCGCGGACCAGGCAACCGCCGATGCCCGTCGCTGATCGGCGAAAACGGCGCCGGCGCACCCTCCAGCAGTTTGACCACATGTTCCGGGCAGACCGGCGTGTCACCGATGCTTCGCCCAAGCGCTAGTGAGATGCCATTCGCTCCTCAAGATACGCGACCCGCTGCACGATCAGGGTTCGATGCCGCTCCCATTCGATCAAGGTCTGCTTGAGCAGGCCGACCAGGCGCTCGGCCTGCTCGGTGTCGTGGCCGGCTCGTTGCAGCCAATCCAGCAGCTCCTGTTGGCCGCGAAGGCGCTTCCAGCCCTCCTCGATATCGATATCCGCCTTTGCCAGAATCGCTCGCTCGGACCGCAACGGTTCGGCCCAGTTCGCATAATCAGCGCTGGCCATCACGGTTCCTTCCCCGCCCCTCGCTTGGGGTCAAGGGATTGTAGCACGACTTGCCGGATCATATCGGCATATTCGCGATACTCGGCGGCGCGTGCATCGTACATTCGTGCGACAGCCGGACGCCCGCTGTGGCGGCCGTCCTCGGCCATCCGATGCACCAGCTCGGCGCGTTCCTCGATGATACGAAGCGCGACCCGAAGCGCTTCGTCGACCCGGCCCTCCTGTTCCTTGGCGAGCGCGTCAGCCGTATAGGCGTGACCGACCTGACAGCGGAATCGCAGGGGATGCCCCATCTTGAGTACGGAAAGGACACCGCCGCATCCCGGACAGGTGAGCGGTGCCGGCTGGGCGATGTCGACCAGGGTATCGCTGCCGATGCGCTCTCCGGCAGCAATCTTGACCTCCAGCACGATCTCGGGCGGGATCGGCAAAATTGCTCCGGCGCGCTCCCGAACCAGTTCTGAGAGCACATCGCCAAGCCGCGCTCCCGGGACGCAGAGATCGACCGTGGTCGCTTCCAAAGCCCGAAGCGGCATCTCGTCGGACATGGCGTCGTTGGGTTCCTGAACCAGTGCGATGCCCCCACAACGCTTGATCGCGTTGAGGCCGGCCGCGCCGTCGGACAACAGGCCGCTCAGCACCACGCCGATCACCCTAGGCCCGTAGTGCAGCGCGGCTGAACGGAACAAGGCATCGATCGCCGGCCGCACCAGGTTCTCGCGCGGCCCCCGGCCGAGCATCAGGTGGCCGTCCTGGATCAGGAGGTGATGGTCGGGCGCAGCCAGATAGACATGGCCGTTCTCGATCACCATGCCGCTCTCCGCCTGCCGCACCGGCAGCTTGCCCGCGGCGCTCGCGACCGTCGACAGAATACCGATGCCGTGGGCCGGGATGTGCAAGACGATGAAGACGGCAGCCGGCAGGTCGGGCGGTAGCCGGCCCAAAATGTCCTTCAACGGTGCCGTTGCTCCAGCCGAGCCGCCGATGACGATGATGTCGCGATTGGGCATGGAACTCGCCTTCATCGATCTATTTGCAACAAGGCGGCTTTTGGCCCTATGTTCCAATTTTGCGGTGACGATAGGCCGGGCGCGGCTAGGGTTGATATGTCCGAAGTTTTTGCACGTTTACGCGAAGGTCCGCTCTTGACCGGGCGGCGGGTGCTGGTTGTCGAAGACGAGTTTTTCCTGGCCGATGACATGGGCCACGCGCTGCGGGCGATCGGCGCCGACATCGCCGGGCCGGCCGGCGACATCGATGATGCCATGCGCATCCTGCACGATGGCGGCGTGATCGACGGTGCGGTGCTTGACGTGAATATCCGCAAGCAGATGGTCTATCCCGTGGCGCGCGAGCTGCTGGCACGCGGTGTGCCAGTCGTGTTCACTTCGGGATACGACAAGGTCGTGATCAGCGGCGAGTTCGCGGACATCCCGTTGTGGGAGAAGCCGCTCGACCATCGCGCCTTGGTGCGAAGCCTCGCCGGCATGATCTTGCGTGCTTGAGCGCGTTGCGAGTAGCGCAAGCGCCCAGCTGCCTGTCGTTCCGCCGGGAATGTTATCCGGTATTTTCCGTGGGTGAACGGAGTTCCCAAAGCGCGTTAGCCGCTACCATCGATTGCCTAGACGTGGCGACTTCCTGCTGCCTATTATTCTCCGAAAACAAGGGAGGGACACCTATGCAAGACATGGCGGCCAGGTTGGAAAAGCTCCGCAAGGATGCTGCGGAATGCGCACTCATCCGAGACTCGGCAACTGATCCAGCAAAGCGCGAGTTGTTCACGAAACTGGCGGAGCAATACAAGGTGCTCGCAGATGCCGTAGAACTCACCATGAGTCACTTCGGCAGCGGCTCAAACAGTTTCCTCGGGCGCAAAATCCAAGAACCGTTTCCCCAAGGAGAAAGCACCTACGGTGATCCGGCCGCCATCATACGCAAGGTGAACGAGACAACGGACAAAGGGCAATAGAGCCCAAACGTAAGACTGGCGTCAGATTCGCGCTCCAGACAGGAGGCGCTGCGGACCACGCCAGCGGTCACTGCGCGAGGAGATCATCGCGTTTGGCTGAGCCAAAGAAACGGCCCCCACGAGCAGGCACAAGCAGACATCAAGGTCGCGTGTCGGATCCTTTCCAAGAAGGACAGGAATGCTGCACGTTTCAAATCTCGAAATGCGCGCGGTTGACCGGTGCTGCCAATAGACGTGTCCTGGTTGGAACTAGGACGCGCATTTACATATGCAAATGCCCATCGGGTGACCGGTGGGGTTAGCTGGTGTGGGGGTGTCCAGATCTTTCCCTTACCCCACGGGCGCTCCTAGGCCTCAGCCCCTTACCGGGGGCTGGGGCCGTCCTCTATCAAGCAGGCTCCCAGCCTACTGGGGCTGCCCCGAATGAACTGCCATTCCTTCTGGAGCATTTCGGTTTGGTGCGCCAGCATGCGCCACTGGGCAGCGGCCCCTTGGACAATAGCGCGATCTGGCGGAATTAGCCCGTTGGCTATCTCGTCACACCTAGCAGCCATCGCTCGCATATCGCCCGGCATCATGACGTGTATTAGAGGGCCCACGGATCGGATTCGCATTTGCATGGTTTAAGTTGCAGCTTGACTACAGTAGGCTCGTTGTCGGTGGCTCGGGATGCAACTGACGCTTCCGAATTTCGTAATGCTCGATGAGCCGCTTGATGCCGTCGAGGGTCTGTTGATCCGTGATCTGCCTAGCAAGCGCGCGGTAGTGATCGCTGACCTCGTCTAGCTCAATGCATCTGTCGCACAAGGCGTGCTCTCCGGCTTTTTAGGCGGGAGCACAATGAGTCTCTCAGCCAACGGCGCCCAGGAACAAACGCCTCAGCCGATGGTGCGAAGCTAATACCTGAATCTTGGAATTCGTTCCGCTTAGAACATTCTACATCGCGAAGACGATGATCGGGATCCGCACGGCGGGCGCCCAAATGTTATCCGATACAAGCCGCCGGCTCAGCCGGCATCCTTGTCCGCGCGGCTCCGCCACGAAGCAGAAGCGCTTGGCGCGTCGCCGGAGATAGGTTCGGCTTGCCGAGAGCCGCCGCCCAGGAACGTTCCCGGCTGGCATTCCCTGAGGATTTCCCGCGAACGGGCGATGGTCGCTCGGGCTTGATAGGCGAGGGCCGCATCGTGCGTGGACACGGCGAGACACCTGCGGATCGTGGGGTTGTGGTCAAATCGCATCATCTTGCGCTCCCTAGGCTTGCAGGCGGGAGCGCGGCGGTCTCTCAGCCACCGACGCCTACGGACAGAGCCTTGGCCGGTGATAGAGAGTAACGACGGAACCAGCGTCATGGTTGCGCGGCGCCCTAAATAAAGCAAGCGTACGCCCGTTCACGCGATCTCAGGCAGTAGGCGCATCGGCCTTTACGCGCACCGGTATCGATTTCGCCGCCGGCGTCTTCGCCTTCTTCTCGTGATGCCACAGCGGCAGCAGCGGATTGCACTCGGGATAGTAGCCGGCGATGCACCCCGGAGGAATGTCATAGGCCACGACGCGGAACCCGCCAACTTCACGCGTCACACCGTCGCTGGCCGCGGTTGCCAACGTCACCATCGCGCCTTCCTTCAGCCCAAAGCGATCGATGTCCCTCGGGTGCATCAGCACCACATAGCGCGAACCATAGATGCCACGGAATCGATCATCATAGCTGTAGATCGTCGTGTTGAATTGGCCATTGCTGCGCAACGTGATCAGTTGCACCACGTCGGGATCGCGCGTTTCCGTCTTGGGGTCGCTGGCAAGCGATGCCGGCACGATGAAGTTGGCTTTCCCCGTCTTCGTCTTCCATTGCCGTTCACGCGCTGGGAGCGGCCGGTGAAAACCACCGGGCTGCCAGAGCCGCGCGTTGAAGTCGTGGAAGATATCGGGATAGGTCGCCGCGATCGCATCACGGATCCGACCGTAATCGGCCACCCAATGGTCCCAGGGAATAATCGAGCGTCCTGGCGCCGCTGCCTTCGCTAGTCCGGCGATGATCCTTGGCTCGGATAGCAAATGCGGGCTGGCCGGTGCCACCTGCCCTCGGGAGCCGTGCATGCAGCCGGTCGAGTCCTCCATCGCCGTCGCTTGCCGGCCGCTTGCCTGTTCATCGAACTCGATACGGCCGAGGCACGGCAGGATGAACGACACCTCGCCGTGGACCAGCGCGGAGCGGTTGAGCTTGGTCAGGATGTTGACAGTCAGGCGCAGCTTGCGCCATGCCGGCTCGACCAGCCGATGCTCCGGAACGGCGCGGACCAGATTGCCGCCAAGCAGCACCATCGCCCGCACCGAGCCATCGATCACCTTCGCGCAAGCCTCGACCGTCGTCAGGCCCTTGTTTGCAGGAACCTCGATGCCGAACTGCTGCTTGATCTTGTCGGCCGGCACCATCCAGGGCTTCTCGGTGATGCCTACAGTCCGCTGCCCCTGCACGTTGGAGTGGCCGCGCACGGGACAGATGCCGGCGCCGGGCTTGCCGATATTGCCCCGCATCAATGCCAGGTTGATGAGGGTCTGCACTGTCTCGACGCCCTGCTCGTGCTGGGTGAGGCCCATGCCATAGATGAACATCACCGCGTTGGCCTGCGCGTAGGCCCCGGCGGCCGCTTCGAGCGCATCACGCTGCAGACCGCATCGCTTTTCGATTTCAGACCATTCGCAAAGATTTATGGCTTCTGCGAATTCGTCCCAGCCGTGAGTGTGCTCGTTGACGAAGGCCCAATCGATCACGGGGTTTGTCGCGTCGGTGCGATCTTCCCGCGCCAGCAATGCCTTCGCGATGCCCATGATGGCGGCAGTATCGCCGCCGCTCCTGACCTGATGATATTGCGAGCTGATGCGCGTTGGCTTGTCAGTGAGCATTTCTCCGGGTGCCTGTGGGTTCACGAACTCCTCCAGCCCGCGCTCCCGCAGTGGGTTGAAAGTGATGATCGGCACGCCGCGCCGGGCGGCATCCTGAAGCTGATGCAGCATGCGCGGGCTCGACGTACCGACGTTCTGCCCGAAGAAGAAGATGCAATCGGTCTTGTAGAAATCGTCCAGGGTGCAAGTACCGACCGGTACGCCGATGCTTTCCGGTAGCGCGACCGAACTCGTCTCGTGACACATGTTGGAGCTGTCGGGTAGATTGTTGGTGCCGTAGGCGCGCGCGAACAGGCCATACATGAACGACGCCTCGAGCGAGGCGCGGCCCGAGGTGTAGAACACGGCACTATCCGGGTGCAGCGCCTGCAGCTCCCGCCCGATCTCGGCAAAGGCCTCTTCCCAGCTGACCGGCAGGTATTTGTCGGTCCTCGCGTCCCAGCGCATCGGATGGGTCAGCCGGCCGGCGGCTTCGAGGTGATGGTCATCCCAGCTTTCGAGCTCGGTCACGGTCCTTGCCGCAAAGAATTCCGGTGTGACCCGCTTATGCGTGATCTCCCACGTCGTCGCCTTGGCGCCGTTCTCGCAGAACTCGAACACGCGAGGATCGGCTGGCTTGGCCCAGGCGCAGCTCACGCACATGAAGCCGCCGGTCTTATTCTGATTGAGCAGGACGCGACTGCCTTTGATCGGAACATGCTCGCGCGTCAGGCTCCTCGCCAGCGATCGCACCGATCCCCAGCCGCCCGAAGGCCCCTCATAGGGCTCGACCTCGAGATCACCGCTCAATCTGCGCTTGTTGGCCATGATTGTCCTCCCGGTCCGAAGCCGGCGGCAACGAGCGCATCTTGGAGCGGACATTCGTTGGGGCCGATTTTGACTGGTCAATCAAGGCACGCAAACGGTGATCGTTCCTACGCCAATGATCGCGTCGGCAGCAGTTCCGCCCGCAACCACCTCGTCGGGGATCAGTCGCATCGTTGGCGTCCGGCCTGCCCGACGTGTCATAGGTTAATGACATAAGCTGCCTGCCGTCACTACCGTGGCGCGCTGGGCCAATCGCGGGCGGCGCCATGCAAGCAGAATTCGCTTTCTCGAAATTTGCCGGTCGCCTGGCAAATCTGGTCGAATTATCGTCCGACGATCTTGATCTGCTGGCGAGGTTGCCGCGCAGCATCGATCACTACAACTCTCGCCATCACATCCTGCAGCGCGGCGAAGCTTCAACGCATTGTCATCTGCTGCTGCAGGGCTATCTTTGCTGGCTCGACTCTGAAAGCCGCGACGGCAAGATCATCTCGATCCATGTCCCCGGCGATGTGCCGGATCTGCATACGATCCACGATGCCTACCTCGACTACAATCTTGCCTCGATCGGACCGGCCATCGTGGCATCGATTCCTCATGACGTCCTCCGGGATTTGTGCGGCCGGTCGTCGGCGCTTGCGCGTGCGCTGCTACTCATGATCCTGGCCGACGTTGCCGGCTCGCGGAACTGGATCGTAAATTTGAGCAGTCGGGATGTGCTGCAACGCGTCGCTCATCTGCTATGCGAGATCGCGACGCGGCTCCAAGCCGTCGGATCTGCAATGGACTTTCGAATTCCCTCCCCGTTCACGCAATCCGACTTTGCCGCGGCATGCGGGATATCGCCGATTCATGCCAACCGCACCGTCCAAGAGCTAGATCGCAGCAACATCCTGCAATGGCATGCAGGGACGATCACGATCATCGACTGGAACGGGCTGGTCCGTCTGGCCGGGTTCAATCCGGCTTACCTGCGATTGCCGGAGCTCGAGACTCTCGCGCCCGCCGGGACGACCATGATGCATGCGTTTGACGAGGCCTCTTTCGAGGCGCGCCTGCGCTGAGGATGATCGAACGGCTTCCCCATGCCGATGTCGCTGCAGCGGGACAGCAACGAATCTCGCCGCTGCATGTTGTCCAGCCTAACGGAAGACCTGCGATGTGAGAATCGTCTCCATCAAAATATCAAGGGAAGCGAGCAGATGAAGCAGGGAAACTTGACCGACCCGACCAGTCTCCATCCGAAACCGCCGTTCCAGAAGCAGTCGCAACCATGGCCGGGTCTTGCGGGCAAGATGGACCCCCGTCCCGATCATGGCGAAACCAGCTACAAGGGATCGGGCCGGTTGTCGGGCCGCAAGGCGCTGATCACCGGCGGTGATTCCGGCATGGGCCGCGCGGCGGCAATCGCCTTTGCCCGCGAGGGCGCCGACGTGGCGATCAACTACTTCCCAACCGAAGAGCCCGACGCGCAGGACGTGATCGCACTGATCAAGGCGGCCGGCCGCCGCGGGCTCGCGATGCCCGGCGACATCAGGAGCGAGGCATTCTGCCGGGAGCTGGTTGCGCGCGCCGTGGATGGCCTGGGCGGTCTCGACATTGTCGTCTGCAACGCAGCTCGCCAGCAATCGCGGGAGTCCATCCTCGACGTCTCGTCCGATGATTTCGATGCGACGATGAAGACCAACGTCTACGCGCCATTCTGGATCATCAAGGCGGCGTTGCCGCATCTCAAGCCTGGCGCATGCATCATCGGGACGACCTCGGAGCAGGCCTACGATCCCTCACCCGAGCTTTATGACTATGCCCAGACGAAGGCGGCGACCATGAACTACGTCAAGTCATTGGCCAAGCAGCTCGGCCCGAAGGGAATCCGGGTGAATGGCGTCGCGCCCGGACCGATCTGGACCCCGCTGCAAGTCTCCGGCGGCGCGTCGATGGAAAAGCTCGAGAAATTCGGCGGCCAGACCCCGCTCGGCCGTCCGGGCCAGCCCGCCGAGCTCGCCTCGATCTATGTCCAGCTTGCCGCAGGTGACGCCAGTTATGCGACGGGTCAGGTTTATGGATCCGCGGGTGGATCCGGGCAGCCCTGAACCGCCAATGGACGTGCCACCCGTCACTTCGGAGTAGGATCCTCGATGTCACCGCTCGGGTTTTCCAGCTTGCCATCGCGGGCGAATTTCACGGCGTTTCCAAGGGCCCGTGCAGCGTTCTCGACTTTCCGCTGGAACGCCGTATCGTGGTCGAGGGCCTGATGCGAAGTCGCGTACGGCTCCATATAGCCGAGATAGCCGTCCGCTTCCCCAGCGTGGCCACTGGAAACGAGACACATATCGGTCAACCAGTCCGACAGTGACCGCCGGAGAGTTTCGGCGCCAACGCTGTCGCCATGGACCACAATGCCGAAATGACGGCCGGCGAGATGGCGCGGATACGGCCAGCCCTTCAACTCCAGCGCCTTGGCTTCCTCCACCCGCTTGCCGTGAGTCGACGACGGATCGGGATTTCCGCCGTCGGCGCAGACGAGCCGGTCGATCATCGCCTTCAGTCCCGCAGGGGCATGGTACCAATTCACCGGCGTGACGATGAGAATTCCGTGTGCAGCGACCCAAAGCGGATAGATCTCGTTCATCCAGTCGTCGGTTTGCCCGAGCGAATAATTCGGGTAGCAGCTACACGGCCAGTGGCAGAGCGGCATCGCCGTCGCTACGCACGATTTGCAGGGATGGATTTGTTTGCCGAATTCGGAGGTCAGTCGCGACAGATCCAGGATATCCACGGCAAAGCCCATCTCGAGAAATACGGGCTCGGCCAGTTCGACCAGCCGCCACGTCTTCGACATTTCGCCGGGACAGGTATGCTCGCTGCGTGGCGATCCATTGATGACGAGAATGCGCATCGGGTCGTCAACCGAGTCGTGACGGTGTTGCGCCTCCAGGATCGCCTGCCGAGCTGCCACCCAGTCGTTCGCAATTTTGTAGGATGGGTCGGCAAACCCGGGCCCCGCTTGCCGCGTCGTCGGCGCTTTGCGCGAATGGCTGTAGGCGTCCCAAGCCGCCGCGACGATCGCATCGATCTCCCGATTCAATCGCGCGAATGCGCGGTCCGTGAAACGGCTTCGGTATCGCCGCTCGAATTCGTCGCGCGACAGTTTTACGGAAGGCATGCCCTTCCGGATATCAGGCTGCGTCATGCACCGGACCAGCGAGTTTTAATCCGGCACCAATGCCATTGGGCACGGCTGGTTCCACCTCACCGGGCTCAATCGAGGGGCGGCCCTATGCGGCCAAGCCCATCTGCTTTCGCAGCAGCTCGATCGCCTCCGCACAATCGCGTGGCTTGGTCACCAGGGGAAGGTGCGCGTATTTCTCCGGCAGCGTGCTGGCGTCGTACCCGGTATACAGCGTGACCGGTGTGCCCATCTCGATCAGCGCGTCGATCAACTTGTAGGACGCAGTTCCGTTGACGTTGACATCGATCAGCGCGCCACAGGCTCCAGATACGTGCGGGCGGGCTTCGTCTATTGAAGCGAACGGGCCTACAACGTGATAGCCGGCCTGTCGTGCTCGCGCCGCACAATCGTCAGCAATAAAATACTCGTCCTCGACGATCAGGATGGTACGCATAGCGATACCTCCGCTTGTGATTTTGCGGATGAACGCTTGTTGACCGGTTGGGTTTCCCGGAAGAAGGGGCGCCCCGCCCGCGTTCATGGCAGGGGCTGGCGCCTCGTCAGCTGCCGGCCACCAGCAAGGCAAGGCAAAGCCAGAGCACGACTGTCACTGTGATCGTTGCGGCGAAAAAGTAGCGGTCGATGAAGTCCATCAACGGCACCCTTCGACTGACTGCGGGCGGGGTATAGATCCCGCCAGCTCTGCTTTTCATTTCGGAGCCGGTTCCAGCATTAACATATGAGAGACAAGCGGGCGCACTCGGAGATGCCTGGAGCGCCAATTTCGGGGGGCCGTCACTCGTTGACAAGGATCGCACCGGCCATAGCCGCACGACCATTGCCGGTTTCTCCCGAGCTCAGGAACGAACCGATTTCTGCCACGTTCACCGCTCGAAGCAAGCGGAGTGGCTGAGATGGGCGCTGGCGATCAATTCGCATGTATGTCGATGGTGGCAGCATTCTCGCTCGCGCTACTCATGACATCGAACCTGTTTGCCGAATCGAGAGCGGCAAAGAACCTCGCGATCCCGGCCGCGCAGCAGTTCCGGACCCAGCGTTAGCCGGCACAAACCTTAGCCGTTCGACTTGGCCGTTCGTGTACTGTTTGAGGAGATGCGGCCCAGTCGTTTCATCGACTTCCCAGTACAACGGCTGGCTCGCGGCCAAGACCCGCTAGCGCACAACGAAGATCCAGACAAACGGTAACTCCGGCGCAGCCGAGGAACCGCGCCGGAGCTCTTGGGGAAGTTGATTGTGTGCCGAAACACGGATCATCAACCGCGGCAGCGGCGGCCAGTTCCTATGCATCGTGCATATTTTTCCCGAAGAAGAGGAACGGCCCCGAAACCGATGTGTTGGCGGACGGGCAATGGTTTTCGACGTGAGGAGACATGACATGAGACTGCTTGGCAAAACAGCTGTTGGCGCCATCGTTGGCGCAGGCTTCCTGGCTGCATCCGCGATGAGCGCGTCGGCTGCGATCGTGTGCTCTGCGGAGGTGTGCTGGCACACCCACCAGGCATACGATTATCCGCGGGACTCGGGCGTCATTGTGCACGAGGACAATTGGCACTGGGGGCCGCACGAGCGGTTCACCTTCCGCGAACACGAGGGTCGCGGCTATTGGCGCGGCGACAGGTGGACCACCTGGTAGTTCGCCGCCCCGGCAACACGAAGAGGCCGCCGATCGGCGGCCTCTTTCTTTGGTAAGCGAACGTCAGGAACGATTGCCGTTTTTTCCCGTTGTCGGGCGCCGTCGCCGATATGCGGTGCGGTGTACTGGTGAAGATAGATGCCTTTGCTTCGATACATTTTGTTTACAAGCGCGACACTGCTTGGCCTGCTGTTTCTCGCCGACTGGTATTTTCCGGCAACGCCAGTGGCCGCCGCTCGCGATGACATCGACCACACAACGATCCGCATTCACTCGCGCCACAAATGGCCGGAGGCGGTACGTATGGACACGAGCATGCCGCTCGTCACCGCTTCACCTACCCCCTCGGCTCCCGTCACGGCCGAAGCTCCGGCGCAGCAGCCCGCAGCTGTCGCGCAAGCAGAGGCGCCTCGGCCATTTTCGTCGAAAACGGCCGAGCAGGCCTCTCGGCATGCAAAGCCGACCCGGCGCGCGCAGCGCGAGAGAAGCCGGCGCTTTGCAGAGCGCCGCCAGCGCTTCGCGAGCTACCGTGACCCCGAATGGCAAAGCTGGTCATTCCCAAGTTGGTGAGCCGTCGGGAAATTACCATGAAGATTGCCGGAACAGTGCATTCGTCGCTTCCATTGCCCCGACGAATGCAGCCTGGTCTTCCGGCGATGCAGAACTGGCCGCGCCGCCGTGCGCGGCCAGTTCAATTCCGCGCAACTCATCCGAGCTCCATTTCGACGGCGATCAGCACCAGGTCGGAGTGGCTCTTCGCGCCAAGCTTCTGCTTCAGCAGCGAGGTGGTGTTGGCGACGGTCTTGTACGAGATGCCGAGCGCCGATGCGACCTCGACAATCTTGTCGCCACGGCCGAGCAACCGCAGGATTTCCAGCTGCCGCGCCGACATCTGCGAGGCGGGATTGGCCTTGATCGCGGCATGCGCTCGACGGAAATTTGGAATTGTTCCGGAAGCAAGGCCTGACGATCGTGCGTCGCCGGCTTTCGCTCGACCGTCTCACCGCGCGAATGACCGGGACATCATAAAGCTATCACCGGTTGCAACGACGTATCCCGGATCGTCTGCGACTCCTAAGCACGGTCTCGAACCGAGCCGCTCGGTACCCCTTCCCGTGAACGGGCAACGTCCAGGTTAAAGGCGGCCCGCCTGAGAGTCGCCCGATCCCGACTATTGAAGGGCTCATCGAGTAGGAACTTGCTCAAATCAGCAAGGTTACAAGTGCGTCAAATGGAGGAGGATTCGATGAAGGCTCTTATTGTAGGATCTATTGTTGCTGCTGGAATGATCGCCACCGTGCACGCCGCCGAGACGATGTCTGCAGCGCCTGCCGAAAGCTGGACTGTGACGAATTATTACAAGCAGTCTGTCTACGACCCCAAGGAAAGCAAGATCGGCGACATTGACGATGTGCTGGTTGACAAGTCCGGAAAGATCAACGGCCTCGTGATCGGCGTCGGCGGCTTTCTCGGGGCTGGCGAAAAGGACGTCATTGTACCCTTCGCGGCCGTAAAGACCGCCAAGAAGGACAACAAATGGTGGCTTACCCTCAATGAAACGAAAGACGGCCTGAAGTCCGCGCCGGGCTTCAAGTACGACAAGGCAAGCACAACTTGGGTCCCCGACAACAAGTAGTCCCGGATCAAGGGCGGGGTCTCTCCGAGCACCCCGCTCTACCATCCAGTCAGCGGCCCTCCCTATTGCCCCAAGAGAATGCGGATCGCTGCGTCAGGCAGCGTCGTCTAGGTGGTCAGTGATGGGGAACCGGAGCCGCGAGTTTGCTTCGCAGAGTCTACTTCGCGTAATCCTCTACATGATCAGTCGATGAGATTTCTTCGTACTCGCGCGCCTTCTCCAATAGAGCGTCTCGGACCGGTCCTGGCGGAAGAAGCGCAGCTTGTTTTCGAGCTTCCCGTGCGCATTCCAGGGCGACTTCCTGCTCTCTGGTCATGGCTTGGCTTCGAGCTCCTTGCGCACAGCCGCGGCGGAATTTCCAACCTTCTCGACAATCTTCCTAAGTTCGCCCTTCGAGATGCCGAATTCATGAGCCCAGCATTTCAGTTCGTTGGGCGCATGCAGGTTGATCTTTGAACGCTCGAACTGTTCTTTCTGCGTCAGGTTGTCCATGCCCAACAACCCGCACTTGAACGGTACGTTCCTAACCAGGAGCCGCGGCTTCAGCGAGGAGCGTTCCGAAATGAGCGGCGACTTGAGCAACGAAGCCTGCGGCTTTCCCAGCATTGAGCCAATTGCCCACGAGGCTTATGACAGCACCGACGAGGTGCCGCCGCCGGATGCCGCCGTACCGGCCTGCAGACGGGGACCACGCTCATCGCAACGATTCTGCTACTCTGGCCGGATGTCCTACCCTTCTCGGCCTGTTCGTATCGATGTCGCTGCGCTTCAGAAGACAGTCGAGGCCGCCGACGCGATACCGGCGGTAGCCGTAGCCTTCCATCAACAAGGTATGCCGGCCGCGCTTGTCGGCGAGGCTGTGGTTCTCATCGAGCAAGTTGACGAGTAGCTGCTGGCCTCGTCTGGGCCACCGACCGAAAACGATATCTCGCGCAGCCTCTCGTCGAGATTATGCACGAACAGGACCGAATTGCCTCGCCAGTCGTATCGGATGACGAAGATCGCAGGATCGCGCGCTGCGATTATCTCAAACTCGCCCCAACCAATCTCGGGCACTTCTTTGCGCATGCGGATGATGCGTTCCGTCCGGTTGGGCACCGATTGAGTATTGCGACGCGGCTCTCGCTATCTCGCTCAAGTACCTCAGCTCCTGCGAGCCAGGAATATTCCTAGCAAGAATGCAATCGCAATTGATTGAAGCGGAGCTTTCCGGGTCACTTCACTCAAATGATGCAGCCAGCGGTCCTGTTTCTGGAAGACTGTAAACGTATCGTCCTCAGCCTTCCGGCGGATCGCATCTGAGGCACGATCTATTCGCTGTTCAGGTGTAGCACCGCGGGCAAAGGGGCTCTCGTCAGACATGCACGGCTTTCAGGGGCAGTTTGTATAACACGTCCAATAGTCTCTCGGCAGTTCTACTTCGCGGGCTGGCGGGGACAGCACCGAACGACTGGAGAATGGTGATAACCAGGAGGTTGTTCCTACCAGCTGTTAACGATGGGCGGGGATAGAAACTATTTTCTTGGACCGAGATTGTCCGTGCATGCACCAAGCGACCGAAATTCATCTGGTCCGCGTGACAACCGACGATGGATCGGTTCAGATCTGGCTGGCTGCAACTGCATCTGAACAGGCGCTTGACCGGGTGCTGGATGCTATCCCGCAGGGATGGACCGTCGCGCTGGTTAGCAGGAGCCTCGCTCCCGAGCACATAGCTGCATTGGACATGGCTGAGGGAGAAGTCCGTCGGCACATAGTGTCCTAACTGAAACCGCCTTAGGGCCCGGCGGTTACAGATCAACTTACCAGCTCTCAGCCGACAGTTCGCCCCACGTTGTTGGATAGAGTCGGACGCTTTCGACCACGCGACGTCGTGGATGGTTCCCGCGTTTGGAGGCACGCCCAAATTGGCTATGATCGCGCTCCGTAGCGAAACGAAATGTCACAGCGATTGACATAAGTTATGTCTCGCGGGCGTTCCGCAGAAAACAAGCTACTAATCACACGCCCGAAGCAGCCAAATACTTGGCGGTCCGGCTGGCGCCGCAGGATGCGATATCCTTCGGCGCGCCTGAATAGACGATGCGGCCTCCCTCTTCGCCCGCTCCCGGCCCCACATCGATGATCCAGTCGCTCTCGGCAGCGACCGACATGTCGTGCTCTACGACGATGACCGTGTGCCCGGCATCCACAAGACCGTGAAGCTGCTTCTTGAGCTTCTCGACATCGAAGGGATGCAGCCCCGTGGTCGGCTCGTCGAGAACGTACAGCGTACCACCACGCTGCGTCCGCTGCAGCTCGGAGGCGAGCTTGACGCGTTGCGCCTCGCCTCCCGATAGCTCGGTGGCCGACTGACCCAGCCGGATATAGCCGAGCCCGACCTCACGGAGCACGGCCAGTGATCTGCGCAAAGCCTCGTCGCTCTCGAAGAAGACAAACGCCTCATTGACGGTCATCGCGAGCACGTCGGCGATCGATTTTCCCTTGAGCTTGACCTCGAGCGTTTTTGCATTGTAGCGCGCACCCTTGCAGGTCGGGCATGGCGCATAGACGCTCGGAAGAAAGAGCAGCTCGACACAGACGAATCCTTCTCCCTCGCAAGTTTTGCAGCGGCCTTTGGCGACGTTGAACGAGAACCTACCGGCGTCGTACCGGCGAGCCCGGGCCTGCTTCGTGGCCGCAAAGAGCTTGCGGACATGATCGAGAAGGCCGGTATAGGTCGCAAGATTCGACCTCGGCGTGCGACCGATCGGCTTCTGGTCAACCACGACCAGCCGTTTGACCCGATCGAGTCCTTCGGTGATCCTGCCGCCAAGCGTCTCAACGACCGCTTCCAGGACATCGCCTTCCGCGTCGAGCTCCCGATGCTGACCAAGGCTCGTTGCAATGTGATCAACCAAGAACTGGCTGATGAGGCTCGACTTGCCGGAACCCGAAATGCCGGTGACGCAGGTGAAGACGCCGAGCGGAAGATCGACATCGAGCCGGTCCAGGTTATTGCGCGTCACTTCGCGAAGCTTCAACCACCCGACCGGCGCCCGGCATCTCCCGGCCGCAACCGCACTTCCCTCGCGCCCGAATAGATAGCGTCGCGTTTTGGATTCCTGAACGTTCGCCAAGCCTGGTAACGGGCCGCTGTACAATATCCTGCCGCCGCTCTCGCCTGCTGCCGGACCGACGTCTACGATCCAGTCGGCCTGACGTACCACGTCGAGCTCGTGCTCCACGACGAACAAGGAATTGCCCGCGGACTTCAAACGGCCCAGCGCCCTCAGCAACGCCTCCGTATCGGCCGGATGCAGGCCCGCAGACGGTTCGTCCAAAACGTACACGACCCCAAAGAGGTTCGAGTGGACTTGTGTCGCCAGACGAAGCCGTTGCAGTTCCCCGGGCGACAGGGTGGGAGTGCTCCGCTCGAGCGTGAGATAACCGAGACCGAGATCGAGCAAGGCGTCGAGCCGACCTCGCAAGTCCTCGACGATACGTCTCACGACGATCGCCTTTCCAGGGTGGTCTTCTGATGTTCGCGGCGCTTTTCCGTGAGATTTCAGGATAGCATCCAGCCCCTTCAGAGGCAGTCGCGCCAACTCGGAGATATCCATCCCAGCGAACTTGACGGACAAAGCCTCTGGCTTGAGCCGTCGCCCCTTGCAGACTGGGCAGTCCGCGCTCGTCAGAAACTGCGCCACTCGCCGTTTCATCATCGCGCTCTGGGTCGTGGCGTACGTCTGAAGCACGTATCTGCGCGCGCCGGTGAAGGTCCCTTGATAACTGGGCTCTTCCTCCCTCTTGAGCGCGCGACGCGTTTCCGCCGGCGTGTAGCCCGCATAGACCGGCACCGTCGGCTGCTCGTCGGTGAACAGAATCCAGTCCCGCTGCTTTTTCGGCAGTTCGCGCCACGGCTTGTCGACATCGTAGCCAAGGGTCACAAGGATGTCCCTGAGGTTCTGGCCCTGCCAGGCGGTCGGCCACGCGGCGATAGCGCGTTCACGGATGGTGAGACTATCGTCGGGCACCAACGATCGCTCGCTCACGTCATGGATGCGGCCGATGCCCTGACACCGAGGACAAGCCCCCTCCGGCGTGTTCGGTGAGAACGACTCCGCATAGAGAAGAGCCTGCCCTCGGGGGTAGTCGCCGGCTCGCGAATAGAGCATCCTCAGGAGGTTCGAGAGCGTGGTGACGCTTCCAACCGAAGAACGGGTCGTCGGAGATCCGCGTTGCTGCTGTAGGGCCACCGCCGGCGGCAATCCCTCGATCGCATCAACTTCCGGCACCGACATCTGGTGGAAAAGGCGTCTGGCATACGGGGAAACCGATTCCAGATATCGCCGCTGAGCTTCTGCATACAGGGTCCCGAAGGCGAGCGAGGACTTACCTGACCCCGAGACGCCCGTGAAGACGACGAATGCACCGCGAGGGATATCGAGCGAGATGTCCTTGAGATTGTGTTCTCGCGCGCCGCGGACGCGGACGAATTCATCGGGCGCTCCCGACATCGGCGGCTTGTTGTTTTCGGCTTTCGCGTCCATCAAACTCCCCAAACCAGAGGGTAGAAGCCCCTCTCCATCGACAGGTTCCTGGACACCATCTCGCGCGCGTCAGATCCTGGGAACCGCCGACAACTATTGACTTCCAGCGGCCCTTTTGGAACAAAAGTCGAACAACCCGACTCTCGATGCCGAAAAGGTCCGCTTGGTCAGTCTCCCCGTACTGCCCGCCTACTATTATCTCGATCACTTCGTCGAGATGCTGGCGTTCGTCTGCAAGACATACGGCTCGATCCTCACCGCGGAGCATCACGCCTTCATCGCGCGCTTCGAAGAACTATCGAGAGATGCTCGATGCCTCTTTATCCGCATGGTCAACCGGCGTGGCGCGATCTTCAACCGGTCTCTGTTCCACTATTCGGAGATAGCGGACGTTGAACTCGCTATCTCCGAGTTGATGGCGGTCGGTCACGCCCGGGCACTCTGCGAAGCCGACTATGCGGCGTTCGTCGCTTGCCTTCCCAAGGATGTCCTGCTGACCGGAGCCCACGCCGCAGGTCGCGGAGACGTCCGCAAGTCGTGGTCGAAGCCGAAATTCATCAATTATTATCTCGAGCAAATTCCTTTCAGCGTCGCGGCGCAGCATTGCGGAGCTCACAAGTTCATCGCACTCGATGGCACGCGCCCAATCGAATTCCTGCTGTATCTCTATTTCGGCAAGACCGAGGTCGATCTGAAGAACTTTGCGCTGCGTGATCTCGGCATTTTGCGCACTAATCAAGAAACATCGTTCAGCGCGCGGTTCACCGACGGTGACGAGGCTGAAGCCTCTTTTCACTACAGCCAAGTTCTCGATCGGCTCGAGGTCAGATCGGACATCATCTATCGGCAAGCCGCCGTTGATATCCTTTCGGGGCCAGCCTGCCCAACCGAATACGCAGCCGATTTGCGCAATCGGGCGATGCATCAGACGGGACTGTTCTTCGAAAAAGCCAACGAAGTCGAACTCGCTGGGCAGCTCTATCGCGCAGGTTCCTCGCCGGACTGCAATGAGCGCCTGGTGCGTTTGCTCTACAACAAGGGTGATCGTCTCGGCGCCGAAGAACTGCTTCAGCGAATGATCGACGATCCGGCAAGCGACGTCGAGCACCTCTTCGCCATGGATTTCTACGCCCGCAAGTTCGGGGGACGGCGCACCGGTGTCTACACCGAACTACTGCGGTCCGGCCGTAACATCACGGTCGACGATACCCACCGCGGTAATCCTGAAGCGGGCGTCGCCGGCGTCCTGCGGCGCGAAGGCGCGAAGGTCTACTTCGCGGAGAACGTGCTGTGGCACACTTTGTTTGGCCTGCTGTTCTGGGACGAGCTCTTCGAGAGCACGCAACTACCCAGCGGTTTCGATTGGGTGCCTCACTGTCTCAAGGACCGCAGCTTCCACCGGATCTTCGCCTCGTCGATCGACGCGAAGTTGGAGGCTATCGGATCCGGGCATGCGTTCCCGGCGATCCTGCGTACCGTCGCGTCACGGTGGGGACGTCCTAACGGGATCTTCGCCTGGGACCACGTGCAGGTCGAAGCGCTGCGAGCGCTTCTCGAGGGTGTCGTTCCAGCCAGCGTTGCCAAGATCGTTCGCGCGATGTGCGAAGATTTCCGCGGCATGAAGGATGGTTTTCCTGACCTGATGGTGACGCGCGCTGGCAAAGCCTCCTTCATGGAGATCAAGGCGGAAGGCGACGTCATCCGGCGCAACCAGCTGACCCGCCTCCGTCAGCTTGGGGCCGCCGGCATCGTCGCGGAAATTGGCCGCGTCGAGTATCGCTTCGACCCGGAGCAGGACTACGTTGTGGTCGATATCGAAACCACGGGCGGCTGGTCGAACGGCGACCGCATCACCGAAATCGGTGCTGTGAAGGTACGGAACCATCGCGTCATTGACGAGTGGCACAGCCTTATCAACCCGCAACGTTCTATTCCGGTGAAGATCGTCCAACTGACGGGCATCACGAACGAGATGGTGCGCGATGCACCTCTGTTCGCTGAAGTGGCCGACAGCTTCACGGAATTTATGGGCGATGGCATCTTCGTCGCCCATAACGTCAACTTCGACTACGGCTTCATCGCCTATGAATTCGAGCGGCTGGAGCGGCGATTTCGGTTTCCCAAGCTATGTACCTGCGCCGGCATGCGCCGTAGCTACCCCGGACACGAGTCTTACGGACTCGGAAAGCTGTGCGCGATCTACGACATCGCGCTAGACAATCATCACCGAGCGCTCTGCGACGCGCGCGCATCCGCGCAGTTGTTGAATCTGATCAACCGGAAGCGGGACAAGGACTTGGCGGGCATTACCGAGGCCGCCTAGCAAGTTTTCCGACGGGCCGGCCAATCCCTGCAGACTTGCGACGTGGGCTCCGCTAGCATCGGCCCATGAGCCTATCCGATTTTGATCAAACGGCAGCTCCGATCACGCGCAAGATCATCCACATCGACATGGATGCCTTCTACGCGTCGGTCGAGCAACGGGACAATCCCGACCTCCGCGGAAAGCCGGTTGCGGTTGGCGGCTCCGCGGAGCGCGGCGTCGTAGCGGCGGCGAGCTACGAAGCGCGGAAGTTCGGCGTCCGATCGGCGATGCCATCGGTGACAGCGAAGCGGCAATGTCCGGACCTGATCTTCGTGAAGCCGCGCTTCGAGGTTTACAAAGCGATCAGCCGGCAGATCCGCGATATCTTCGCCGAGCATACGCCAATCATCGAGCCGCTGTCCCTGGACGAGGCCTATCTCGACGTTACCGAGAACCTGCAGGGCATTCCACTCGCCCGCGACGTCGCGCTGCGGATTCGCCAAAAGATCAAGGCCGCGACCGCGCTGAATGCATCAGCCGGCATCAGCTACAACAAATTCCTGGCAAAACTTGCCTCCGATCATAGGAAGCCGAACGGGCAGTACGTCATCTCACCGGAGATGGGCCCGGCCTTCGTCGAGGCACTGCCGGTCAGCAAGTTCCACGGCATCGGGCCGGCGACAGGCGCAAAATTCAACGGGCTCGGGATCTTCACTGGGCTGGATATCCGCAACCAGACAATGGAATTTCTGCAGCACAATTTCGGCAAGTCGGGCGTCTATTATTACTGGATTTCACGTGGCGTGGATGACCGCCCGGTGCAGGCCAACCGGA
The DNA here is from genome assembly GCF_002289535.1 of Bradyrhizobium sp. UFLA03-84. NCBI lineage: Bacteria > Pseudomonadati > Pseudomonadota > Alphaproteobacteria > Hyphomicrobiales > Nitrobacteraceae > Bradyrhizobium > Bradyrhizobium sp. UFLA03-84. The sequence continues at coordinate 1,441,404 of NZ_NSJY01000014.1, forward strand.
TCCGGAAGTCTATTGGCGCCGAGAACACCTTCTCCAACGACCTCACCGACTTCGATGCCATGGTCGCGGAACTTCAGCCGCTCGTCGATAAGATCTGGCGCCACTGCCAGGCGACCGGCAGCCGGGGACGAACAGTTACGCTCAAAGTGAAGTTTTTCGATTTCGAGATCATCACGCGCGCCCGCTCCGTCTCTGCTCCGGTGACCAGCCGGGAGGATCTGGAGCGCCTGGCGGCCGGCCTGCTACAGGCGGAGATGCCGCTACCCAAGTCCGTGCGCCTGCTCGGCGTCTCGCTGTCGTCCTTGCAGACCGCAGGCGGCGCCACGCCGCAGCTCAACCTTCCGATCTGATGCAAGAGGCTCAATCTTTCGCGCGCCGCAGCGCGCGTTCGAGTTTCGCCCTTCCTTTTCCCAGCGCTCGTCCTCTGCGAGGTCGTGAGCCTGCGGGCCATCCTGCCCACGATGTGCCGCTTCCCGCAAGTCTGCGCAAGTGCGCCCTTTAGGAACCGGAGCATCGCCGATCCGTTGATCGGCAAAGCGGAGCTTCGCATGGCATTCAATTCGCATCATGCCCCAACGACCGGGGACAAACATGCCTCTACGCCTGTGCCAGGAAGACGGCATCCCGGACAATTCCAGCGAACTGCTCACACGACAAGGCGCGCCGGCATCGTTGACGAATTTCGCCGAAGCCGATGAGCACATCCTGGCTCGCCGCTGAGGGGCGATCCCTATCGGTATTGGGAAGGAAACGCGTAATGGCCCGGTTTGAAGGCAAGGTCGTGATCGTCACCGGCGCGGCGTCAGGCATTGGCGCGGCCACTGCACGCCGCTTTGCGTCTGAGGGTGCGAAGGTTGCGCTGATCGACCGCGATGAGATACGGCTCGCCGAGGTGGCTAAAGAACTTGAGGGCGATCGCACGCTTGCTCACGCGGCGGACGTGTCCGACGCAGAGGCCGTGAGCCAGATGGTTGCGACGGTCGTGAAGCATTTCGGCAGACTGGATGTAATAGTGAACAACGCCGGCGTTCACGAGGGCGGTGAGCCGAAAGACATCACGAACGACCAGTGGCGCAAGGTGATGGCCACCGATGTCGACGGCGTGTTCTTTGGCTGCCGCGCCGCCTTGCCCCATCTCGAGAAAACCAAGGGGTCGATCGTGAACACAGCGTCAGTCTCGGGGACCGGCGGTGATTGGGGCATGAGCCCCTACAATGCAGCGAAAGGCGCAGTCGTCAACTTGACACGAGCCCTGGCGCTAGACCTCGGAAAACGCGGCGTCCGGGTAAATGCCGTATGCCCCACTCTGACGCGCACGGGCATGACAGCGGATATGATGGAGAACAAGGGCATTCTGACAAAGTTCGCTGAGCGCGTCCCGCTCGGTCGGGTCTGCGAGCCCGGGGAGATCGCGTCCGTGATCGCGTTCCTCGCGAGCGACGACGCGAGCTTCGTGACTGGCGTGAACATCGCTGTCGATGGCGGTGTTTCGGCCTCGAACGGACAGCCACCCCAGAATTGAGCACCCTCCAGTCAGCGCAACGAGCGCCCGCTCTGGACGGATCGGTCGTTGCCGTCGCCATTGGCGCGAAACACCGATTCAGCAAGTTGCCTCGGCCGTCCATTGTCCTCACGGCAGGTCATGGGGTTGAAGGCGACGCGCACTATGGGCCATACGTCCGGCACAGGTATCTGGCCCTTCGAAATCCGCGCGCGCCAAATATGCGCCAAGTTCACCTCATTCCGCGCGAACTGCTCGACGCGTTGCGGATCGGAGGTTACGACGTGAGCCCCGGCGATATCGGCGAAAACATCACGACGTCAGGGCTCGATCTCGAAAGTCTGCCGCTTGACACCGAACTCCGGATCGGTGCCACCACAGTCATCCGCCTTACCGGCCTCCGCACACCATGCGTGCTCATCGATCGCTTCCAGGCCGGATTGAAGAATCGGCTGCTAAACGGAATGCCGGGGCCGCCCTTCAGGGCCGGCGTGATGGCCGTCGTCTCAGTAGGCGGCGTGATTGCACCGAAGGATCCGATTAAGGCCATATTGTCCCAGGCCCCGCACCTGCGCTTGCCACCTCTCTAAGGGCCCTCTCCAAGGTCGTGGATTTTCGGGCGCAAGCCTCCGGGCGTGACCTCGAGCGTCGCCAGAGTAATCGGCAACTTGAAGCGGCGTCTACCAGCGCTGCCCGGATTGACGAACAGCACGTTATCCCTCGTCTCTATCTTTGGGACGTGAGAATGACCGGATACGACGACGTCGATCCCGGACGTGACGGGATCGATCCGCAGCGTCTTCAGGTCGTGCAAAACGTAGATCGACCTCCCGGCGAGCTGCACGAGCTCGGTATAGGCGTACTCGTGAGCCCAAGCGCCGATATCCACGTTTCCCTTGACTGCGGTCACGGGTGCGATGCGGCGAAGTTCGTCGATGACGTTGGGCAGCCCGATATCGCCGCCGTGCACGATATGATCGACGCCTGCTAGGCGGCACAACGCTTCGCGCCTCAAGAGGCCATGCGTGTCCGAAATGATGCCAATTCTGTACGCCATATTTGCCGACAACCTGGCCCGTAAATCGGGACCCTGAAGAATTCAAGGCGCAACGCGCGCGGCCGAAAGGAAAATATCGGTGGGGCTGACGACACCTGAAGTCAATTGGTTCTGGCGTGGAGCGCTGCGCGTTCCTTCCTGACCAGCTCCTCGCCGACCTTTGTGGCCTTGCCCCAGTGGTTGCGAACATAACTGGCGACGGCTGCAACCTGTACGTCGTTGAGTTGCCAGCCGAATGCCGGCATAGCCGGCCCTGTCGGCTCGCGATCGGTCGCCACGCTCTGCGCGCCCTGCAGGATCACTCGCAACACGGTTGTCGGATCACCGGACTCGACAGTGGCGGCATGTGAGAGGTCGGGAATCAGGTTCGGGACGCCGGTGCCGTCGGATTTGTGGCAGGCCGAGCAGAGGTCTTGATAGATCGCACCGCCGGCAGTGAGCACCTTTTGATCGGACGAGCTGTCCATCGCAGCCTTTGGCCCTTTGATGTCCTTCAGATAGGTCGCCATCGCCTTGACGTCAGCGTCGCTCAGCTTCGAGGTGGAGAAATCGACAACCTCACCCATCAAGCCAGCGGCCGCCGCGAAGCGATTGTGGCCGGTCTTGAGATATTGCGCGAGATCGTCCGCGGGCCAGGACGCGAGCGGTCCTTCTCCGCTGGTGATGTCGGGCGCCACCCAACCCTGCAGCGTGTAGCCCTGCAAGGATGCGGACGCCTTATCGCCACCAAATAGGGTCTTGGGGGTATGGCAGGCACCGCAATGGCCCGGCCCCTGCACCAGGTACGCGCCGCGATTCCATTCGATGGATTTATCGGGATTGGCGCGAAACTCTCCCGGCGAGAAGTAAAGCCTGTCCCAGGCGAACATCCCAGTCCGGATGTTCAGTGGGAATGGCAGCTTGTTGGCCGCCACGGTATTGTGCACTGGGGCGATCGTCGACAGATAGGCGCGGATATCCTTGGTGTCCTGGCGCGACATCCGCGTGAAGTACGGATACGGCATCGCCGGATACAGCCGCTTGCCGTCCCGGCGTAAGCCCTGCCGCAAGGCCGCGTCAAACTCCTCATCGCTCCAGGCACCGATCCCGGTCTCGCGATCTGGCGTGATATTCGGCGCGACCAGCACGCCGAATGGTGTTTCGATCGGCCGCCCGCCGGCAAAGCGCTGTCCGCTGCCCGGCACCGTGTGGCAGCTTCCGCAATCGGCGGCGTTGGCGAGGTAGCGGCCGCGTTCGATCGCGGCAAAGTCCTGTAGGCCCGCGCTGACAGCTGCTCCGCCGCTCGCGACAAGCGCGCCAACCATCAGCACGACCTGCGGCCATCTAGGCATTGATCAGCTGTCCTGGATTCTTGAGATATTTCCCATGGATCGCGTCCGCGGCCCAATAGGCCAACGCCGCGACCGTACCGGTCGGATTGTAGCCGGCGTTCTGCGGAAAGGCGCTCGCGCCCAACACGAAAAGGTTCGGCACGTCCCAGCTCTGCAAATAGCGGTTCAGCGCGCTGGTCGCGGGATCGGTGCCCATGATCGCACCACCGCACAGATGCGTCGTCTGGTACTTCGTGATGTCGTAGGGGCCCTTGCGATACTCCTTGTGCACCTGCCGCGCACCCATCGCCTGGAAGATCTCGGCGAACTTGTCGGTCAAGAACTTGTTCTGCTTGATCTCGTTGTCATGGAAATCCATGGTGATGCGCGCCAGCGGACGGCCGAACCGGTCCTTGTAGGTCGGATCGAGATCGACATAGACGTCGCGGTAGCTGTACATGCTGCCGTGCACACCGGTGCCGGGCTTCAAGGCACTCTGATAGTTCTCCTTGACCGCCTTCTTCCACTGCGCGCCCCACAGCGGCGTTCCCGGCGGCACCGGCGTGGTCTCGATCGGCCGGCCGTTGGTCTGCACCTGCCCCATATAGCCGCCGCCGACGAAGCCATGCGGCCCATGATCGAAATTGTCGCCGTTGAACTCGTCGATGCACGTCCCGATCGCACCCGAGGCGATGAAGGGATTGAAGACGAACTTGGCCGGGTCAAAGAAGCTGACGACGTCGGAGATCGTCTGATGGGTGAAGTTGCGGCCGATCACGCCGGTGTTGGCCTGGGGATCGTAGGGCTTTCCGATCCCGGACAACAGCAGCAATTGCACATTGAAGATCGTGTAGGCCGACAGCACAACAAGATCGGCCGACTGCTCCCATTCATTGCCATCGGCATCGACAAAGGTCACGCCGGTTGCGCGCTTGCCGCTGCTGTCGAGGTCGATCCGTATCACCTCGCTGTTGTCTCGTGCTGAAAAGTTCGGCCTGCGGATCAGCGCCGGAAGGATCGTGGTCTGCGGCGAGGCTTTGGAATAGTTGCCGCAGCCGAACCACTCGCAGAAGCCGCAATAGGTGCAAGGTCCGAGCCGTACGCCGAGGGGATTCTGGTAGGCACGCGACATATTGCCCGAAGGTTGGGGAAACGGCTTGTAGCCGAGATCGCGGGCCGCCTTGGCAAACAGCGTGGCCCCAAACGGCTGGTCCTGCGGCGGATTAGGATAAGGCCTCGAGCGCGGCCCTTCGAAGGGATTGCCGCCGTCGACGATCTCGCCTTTGACATTACCGGCCTGCCCCGATGTACCGCACAGATATTCGAACCTGTCGTAGTGCGGCTCAAGCTCGTCATAGGTGACGCCCCAGTCCTGGATCGTCATGTCCGCGGGCATGAAGTTCGCGCCATAGCGCTCGGTCAAATGTGTGCGCAGCACGAAATCAGAAGGCAGAAACCGCCAGGTCTCCGCGTTCCAGTGCACGCCACCGCCCCCGACCCCGTTCGGCGGCATGAATGCGCCCCAGCTGCGGATCGGCAGCGCCGTCTGGTTCATCTTGTTGCGGAAGGTGAAGGTGGTTTGGTCCGGACGGAGGAACAGTTCGTGACGGATCCGGTAGCGCAGTTCGTCCGCGGCATAGCCAGGCGGGTAGTCGGTCGCAGTATTACGCCAGGGACCCCGCTCGATCGCGATCACCTCGAGCCCGGCGCCGGCGAGTTCATGGGCCATAATCGAACCGGTCCATCCCAGACCGACGATCACGACATCCTTGTGTGGCAACTTGCGGGCCATCAGTCAGCGCTCACGATTTTGTAGGGGTCCAGTCGGCGCGACCGGCAATGCTGACTGGTGGATAGGGATAGCGCTCGTTGTGCCGCTTCACCCAGTCGCGGTAGTCGTAGCGAATGCCGGGGAAGCCGATCATCTTCCAGCCGACCATGTCGCGGTTTCCGCCATGGATCGGATCGGAGAAGAAGCCTTCCGGAACGTCCTTCAACAGCGCGCTGAAGAACCCCTGCCCGTCAACGCCCTCGAGTTTGACCTCACCGGCCTCGACCTTCTTGAGCACGGCGTCCTGCTCATCGGCGCCCAGCTCGGCAAACGGCTTGCTGCCATGGCTTGAGCGGCAGAAGGCGTCCAGCCCGGCGAGCCCCTTGCGATAAAGCTCGGCGTGCGAGAGCTGCGATTGCGGCCCCTGTTCCTTGGTACCCTTGATGAAAGGACCGAGCGTGTATAGTCCCTCATTGACGCCATAGGCCCCCCTGAGCTGGCGATCGATGAAGACGGCGCAGCCAGCATCCTTACCGCCCGCAGTCTCAGGATCCGGCGGTATGATCCGATCGACGATCGCTTCCATTGCGCGCGCCTCGTCGGCGGTGAAGAATTGCCAGGTTCCAATTCGCTCGATCTCTGGCGCCGAGTTCGGGTGTGGGGCCCACGGCATGCGGCCTTGGATCACGGTCGCCCGGCTGAGCGAGGTGGTGCTTACCAACCACGCCGCCATAGAGAATAGGAAGGATCGACGCTGCATCGGACGTCCTGGTCGCCCCGTGCGGCAACGCAACGGATTTGCGCAGGTTCCAATGCCATCAAAGAACCGCGGCAGGTGCTCAATGCTCTCGTAGGCTACCCCGAGTTCGCATTCACGCGCGTCAATCGCACATAGGTCCGATAGCTCGCACTAAGGGGCCGGCCACAAACAACCGTGCCGCCCATCGCTTTTCTCACGACCACCCTGCCGTTCGCTCTTCCATCCCTTCGGACGCTAGCAGCTCCGCTGAACGATCCGGCGCCCCGGATGGTGTGCTAAGCTGGCAGAGATGTGCTTGTAAGCAGCTATCGCGGTCAAAATGACACGGGTGCTGACTCACATATGAGAATGCGCCTTATTCGACAGGGTTGCAAAATGGAGATAGGAGGTCAGCTGTCGGCCTCCAATTTCCTACTCTCCGGCGATTTTTGCCGGACCTGGACGACACCTAATTCCGTCCGCTGAATTGCTTGGCCGGGACAGCCGTTAGACAAGAGTCACGTACACATTGCGAATGCTATCTTTTTGAGGAGCGGTTCGTGTCGATCGACGCACCAGTTTTTCGAATTGGCGATAAAGTGCGGCTCAGTCAGCTTGGTGCCAATCGAATAAAGAAGGCGCCGTCCAAGACGGGACGCGTGGTTGGTGCGGGAAAAACAAGCAGGCGCGCTTTCCGTGTTTTGTTCGACGGGATGAGGTTTCCCGTTAGTCTGCATCAAAGCTATCTGGAGCTTGATGATAGATAGGACTAGCTCGCCTAGCCCATGGCGGGCGTTGATCACCTCAAGCCCGCGGGCCATCAGCACGCGTTCCGGGGACGGACGATTTCTCGCACGGTCATCGCGACGATGACGAGATCGAGCCAAACCGACCAGTGGCGAATGTATGCAAGGTCACGCGCGACGCGCTTCTCCATGGCCATCAGGTCACTCGTCTCGCCTCTGCATCCATTGACCTGCGCCCAGCCGGTCATTCCCGGCTTTACCGAGTGACGATAGGCGTATCTTGTAATCAGTCTCGAATACATCGCGTCGTGGACGAGCGCATGGGGACGAGGACCGACGAGCGACATTTCTCCTCGGACGACGTTGAATAGCTGAGGTAGTTCGTCCATGCTCGTCTTGCGGAGAACCCGCCCAACCCTTGTCACCCGCGCATCGTCGGGCCGTGCTTGGCGTACATGGACACCGTCCTCCATGCACGTCATGGTACGAAACTTCAAGATTTGAAACCGCCGTCCTCCTCGTCCGCCGCGCCACTGACGAAACAACGCGGGCCCCGGCGTCTCTATGACAATTGCAATCGCAATGAGAAGAATCGGGACCAATAGGAATGCGACCGCTAGTCCTCCAACCACAAGGTCGAATAGTCTCTTAAGTACACCATTTGCTCCAGTTTCCTCCCGTCGAGCGATCTCCGTGCCGCCCGCTCGCTTCTTCCGCGATCTCAAAATCGAGCCACGCGCTTCGGTGATATGACCGCGCTCGAACTTGGCGCTGGTCGTCGCTTCCGTCTCAATCACACTCGCAGCACGGGTCAACCCGTGCCGTTCTTGTCGGCTACGCCCGAGTTGCCTGGAAGGAGCAGACGATCCGGTAACAGTTGGCCACTGCATGCTGGCTTCTCACAATGATGGCCCCCAACCCCGTCCTGGCGACCAGTTGGGCCAGTCGACGACGTGCGATCAGCACGATGCCGGTACGGCGCAAGTCTTCGATGCCGGCTCTTGCCATGCGAGCTTTCACCGCGGCGTCGTGTCAACGCCGACGATAACGCCGAAAGCGAGAGATGGACGAGATTTCGCCTGTGCTAGGTCAGATGCGCATGCGCCTATACTTTTGAGCTTTTGCCGAGTTGCCGAAATCGTCCTATTGGACGATTTGTCGCTCCGGTCGACGATCGGCTAGGCGCTGAATAAGCTCGCTGTTGTCGAGGGGTACCGTGTCTGTCATCATCCTCGTCACGGCTGGCTTGCTGCTCATGTTGACACGTGTCATTGGCGTGCGCCAAGCGATGCTCATCATCATGCTCATGCGCCCATCGTGCGATCGAGGGTTTGATTGGATAAAGGCAAATATCGGCCAGCAATCTGGTCCCGGCGCTGTGATCAATGCCCTCATGATCGCTTTGGCGATGCTCGCTATCGTGCAGGTTCCGCGTGCCGCTCTTTCTTCGCCGCTGCTTGCCTGGGCCGGTCTGATCGCTGCGGCCGCTATATCCCTCTTGCATACGCCCGACCTAAGCGCGGGAACGCGCGACGTCCTCGATCTCGTCACATACGCTGCCGCTTTCTCGATTCCGTATATCGTTGTCAAGAACCAGACCGCGGCCGCGCAATGCCTCACGGTCGCGCTCGCCTCGTCGATTGTACCGTCGCTCTATTCCTTGCTCGAACTCGCCAAGCAGCCGCAATCTCTTACCGGAGAGGAGCGATTGCAGAGCACGTTCACCCATCCAAATATCTACGCGTTCTACATCGTCGGCGTTCTGGCTCTTATTCTCTACATGCACAGCTCCGCCACCTTCCGCATCTCGCCGCGGATGCGGCGAGTCACCGCGGCCTATGCTGTCTATCTAGTTTTCCTGCTGCTGCTTACAAAGACGCGGAGCGCATGGCTATCGGCGTTGCTTCTTATGGCCGGCTATTCACTCGTCGTAGATCGGCGCTGGCTCGTGCCGTTGACTATTTTGCCGCTGGCACTGTTCGTCCCCGGGGTATCCGAGCGACTGGCGGATCTTCAGTCAGGTGCCGTCGACGGGGCCTACGAGCATCTAAACTCTATGGCATGGCGCGAAATCCTCTGGAATGACACGCTTGAATGGCTTGCGGCAAACCCCTCCGGTTGGTTTGGCTATGGCTTGGGCTCCTATCAATCCTATTTCCCGTTGTTCTTCGCACGCGGCGCCGGTCAGGACGGCATCGGCCCGCACAATGCAATTCTGCAGATCTACTTCGAAATGGGCAACGTAGGGCTGTTGAGCTTCGCCGCGTTGATGGCCGTAATTGCATTCAGGCTTGTCTCAAGGATGAGAGCGGATTTGGCCGGCACTTTCACCATGCTCCTGTTGTGCGTCGGCTATCTCATGATGTTCTATTCAGATAATCTCCTCGATTATCTGCAATTTCAGTGGTTCTTTTGGTTCACAATAGGCACCGTGTGCGCCTCGACGGGCCTACCGAGGACGGCCTTGCGTCCCGCCCCTCCATCAACTGCGACTAGCCGCGTTATTGGATTGCCGTCGTAAGCGGTCGCGCCGCGCCGGGGGGACCAGCACGACGCGACGTAAGTTCTGCAAATAGCTCCATCAAGACTGTCGCCTCACGATCAACGTCGTGTAATGCCATCACGCGTTCACGCGACAGTCGTCCCATTGAATGCAGCGTCTCGGACGGGGCGAGTAGACAATCGGTCATCGCTGCGGCGAGCGCCTCCGGGCATCCTGCAGGCACAAGCCAGCCGGTTTCGCGGGAAACGACCAGTTCTGGAACTCCAGCGATTTGCGTCGCAATTACCGGGCGCCGCAGGGCCATTGCCTCCATGATGACGACGGGGAGGTTTTCAGCCAAGCTTGCAACCACTAGTGCCCGAGCGCTCAGCATTTCACGCCGAACATCGGCGCTGCTGAGCCAACCGCACAGCCGGATCGAGTCCGACAGCCCGTACTCGGCAATCAACTCTTCGAGCTCGGCTCGCCCTTCGCCGTCCCCAACAATCACCAGTTCGAACTTGCGCCCAGCGGTCGCGACCATCGCCGCGGCCTTGACGAGAATGCTCTGTCCTTTTTCGCGGCAAAGCCGCCCAACGCACACCAACCTCGCGGCAGTGCTCGGCTTGTCTTCGGCCATGTCATAGAACGTTCGGTCCAGGCCGCAACGGATCAGTTTGATCTTGCTTCTATCGGCAGCATCGCACCAGCGATAGAGTTGAGACCGCCCGTAGTGGCTCACCGTAGCGACGAATGCCGCTTCGTGAATCTTGGCCCACAAGCCAATGAATTCAGGTTTGTCATACTCATCGTATCCATGGACCGTGAAGCTATAGGTCACGCCGGACAATTGAGCAGCGAGCAATGCCAATTCGGCCGGGTTTGTTCCGAAGTGAGCGTGAATATGCGCCGCACCAGTGGCCCGCACGATCGAAGCAACTTTGCAAGCTTCGACAAGATAGAGAATGTGCAGCAACGGCCCCCGGTCGCTCCTGCGCATCAGGCTCATCGTGGTTACAAACGCCTTCGCAAAGCTAAGGGGACGCAACAACATGAGCTCGGCCAGCGCGCGCAATAAGTCAAGCGGCTGTCGGATCAGATAGGTCGTTCGTTGCTCTTCCAGTACATCTCCGGGATCCACCAATGCCCGTCCGGCTCGTGCTGCTACCCGAACGACCTCAACGTCCTGGCGTTCGAGTGCCTGCACTTCCCGCTTAATGAACGTATGCGTAACGGCCGGATATTGATTGATCAGGTATAGAACGACCGACCTGCCGTTCGCCGCAACTCTGCGATCGTTCGTCGGATGATAGGCTTCCCGGCCAGCCATCTGCATATGGCGTCTCCGCTTCACTACTTCGTGTCGCCGACCGGTCGACATTTCCGGACATTCCAGGACACCCCAGACCGGTGCCTCATTTGGACGCTATCGATCACATCCACGTTGCTCCGAGCGGTCTGCCAGGCTCGGCGGGAATCGGATGAGTCCCACAGCGATATGATAAAGAATCCGTCTTTCTCCAGGAACGCTGCGAAGCGCATCAGGATGTCTTCGGGGTACGGGAAATAATAGAGCACCTCGTTGAAAACGATCATGTCAAACTTTCGGTCCGGCGTGTAGGACGCGACGTCCATTGCGACAAACCTCGTATGTGGATCTGCCCACTTCCGCCTCGCGATTCCGATGGCGTAGTCCGAAAGATCAACGCCCACATAATCGATAATTTCGTGGGAATTGAGCCACTGACGCAGGATGCCAGACCCGCACCCGAGGTCGAGCACACTCGAGATACTCCCATTATGTCTGCAATATCCGTCGATCACGGCATAGCGGGCCATTTCCTCGAGATTACTGAGATAGTCCCATCGTCCCGTCTCATAGTCTTGATTGAGCGGCTGTGGAGTCCTTCCGACATCCCGGCCGGGAGGCCGACGAACGAACACCGCATCTGCCAACTCGCGAGCGCCTTGACGCAGTCGATCCGGAACTATTCGCTCGATCACTTGAAGAGCCTGCATGTGCATGTGTTCCTGCGGTTGAGAGCGGCGTTGCGCCGGCGACGATCGTGTCAGACCGGTTCCTTCTGCGATTACGGTGTCATGCCGCTTTTAATCCAGACAACTCGTAACGCGGACCCGGCGTGGCGAGTATCCCTCCCCATGCGGAATTGCGTACTAGTCCCGACTGATCATTGACGCCCCCGCTCCACGGCCGACTATCGCACCTGCGGAAGCTAGCAACCGAAGGTCAAGATCGGCGGTGAGGGTGACGGAAGCGAAACTCATACATGCCGGACGTGACGCCTCATGTGCGACACGATCAGAGGCCGCCCGCTTCCTGCGCCAGTTCACCCGGAATGCCCTATACCGGACAGGCGCACTAACTTTGTATCACAGGCTCCGAAACAGGCGCACGTTGACCGTCGTCACGTTTCATCGCGTCCTCCGGCGCGGGGATGCGCGCTGGGAGACGGCACTGGCCCCATGGACGCTCGAAGAAGCAGCATTCGACCAGTGCCTTGAATTTCTCAAACGGCACTATTCGATCGTCTCGCTCGACGACGTAAGGCAAGCCCTGAAGCGAGCGCGCCCTTTACCCGCCAGAAGCCTCCTGCTTACATTCGATGACGGCTTTGCCGATAATCTCGACTATGCGCTCCCGTTGCTGCGTAAGCACGGGGCGACGGCGACCATTTTCATCACCTCGGACAGCATCGGAAGCTCAGAGCGGCTTTGGACCGAGGACCTGCTCTGGGCCGTTTCGCGCGGACGGGTGAGCCAGCGGCAACTTACCTGCCTGCACACGATTCTGATTGGTTGCGTCCGCGAGCCGCAGGATGCAAATCTCATCTGGAACATCGTGCGCCGGGGTCCCAACTATGATGCGGGGCTGGTTGAACTCGTGCTCTCCACCTTGGATATCGACTTGCAGCGCGTCAGAAGTCCGCGCCAAATGCTGCGCCGGGAGGAAATCGCGACCCTTGTTGCGAACGGGATTTGGATTGGCGCGCACGGGAAGACCCATTCGGCATTCCCGGCCTCGTCAGACGTAGCAGTGGAGCTTTCTCATCCTCGTGCTGTACTAAAAGAGATCATCACACCCTACGGCCAGGGCACTGTTGACGCACTCTCTTTTCCGCATGGCGCATATACTTTGGAGATCGCTGATCAGGCGCTTTCGGCAGGTTACGAGCTCCTCTTCACCGGCGAACCTGAGCTCTGTTGCCTGGATCAGGGCTATCTTGCGACGTCCCTGATCGGACGGCTTGACGCCGACGCACGCCGGATTGCTCCAGCGGGGCAATTCCGACCGGAGATGCTCGCCGCCTCTCTATTTATGGCCGCCCGACGACAGCCAGACCGCGGTTCTCGGATTGCGGCACGCGCTCGGCAACACGCCACCGAGATCGTGCGCATGACTGGGTACGGCCTGCTAGCGCACCTGTGGCGGCGATTGCTAGATCCGAGAAGAAGCGCGAAGCGGGAGGCACGGTAATGCGTCTTCGGCAGGCAATCCTTAGTTCCACCATACAGCAGAACGCAACGTTCCTGCTATTCTTTGCAACCGGCATTGCAATCGCCCATCTGCTTACACCACGCCAGGCCGGCTCATACTCCATTGCAATTGCCGCCGTGGGAACCGTCGCGGACTTGAAGGATTCGGCCCTGGGTTCCTATGTGGTCAGCTCTCCCGAGTTCGATGACTCGCTTTTGAGAGCCGCCTTCGGCCTGAGCCTCACTATAGCCGTATGCCTCGCTGCTGGATTGTTCGGGTTAAGCTTTGTGCTCGCCGCCTTCTATGACGACGCTGCGCTTGGTCACTGCTTGCGGATCCTGGCTTTTGCGCAGCTTGGTCCTGCGATCGCCTTTCCGGCGACGATGCGACTGATGCGCGCGATGCGTTTTGGCGTCCTCCTTACCGTTGGCGTGGCCGCGGCGGCTTGCCAAAGCGCCGTCTCCATTGTCCTGGCGGTCCGAGGCTACGGAGCTGACGCTTTGGCCTGGGGTTATTTTTCCTCAGCCATGATGTCGGCAGCAACGACCATCGCTTACGATCCGCGGGGCCTGCGTCTCTCTCCGACGTTGGCAGGGTCACGGCGCCTGCTCACGTTTGGAGGTTGGACCTCCGGGACCTTCCTGGTTAGCAGCGCCGGTTTGTCCGCCCCCGAACTGATGATTGGTCGAGTGCTCGGGCTCGCCAACGCTGCCCTGTTTTCCCGCGCTCAAAATCTGGTCTCCTTCGTCAGGAATGGTCTCGTTCTCGGCATCACTAGGCCACTGCTGCCAAACCTTGGCGATCGGGTCGGTCGGGGCGCCGACTTGGCATCTGTATACGGCTCTTTCGTCGAAACGATGACGGGATTGGCCTGGCCGGTCTACGCGCTATTGGCCATTTGGGCCGAACCACTGGTCAGGACGATCTACGGAGATGCGTGGCGGGCCACAAGCTCGATGATGGTGCCAATCGCGATCGCTCATGCCGTAACTCTCACGGTCGGGCCATATTACGACTTCTTGATCGTCAAACGGCGTCAACGATTACTGTTCACCTGCGAGTCCGCAATTTGCATCTTTACGATCGCCATACTTGGAGCCGGCTTATCTCTTGGAATTGAAGGAGCAATGTGGGCGTTACCGCTGAGCAGCACATTATTCGTGGCCTGTTACTTGTCAGTGCTCAGGCCCGTCATTGGGTACGATGTTGGACGACTGTTCAGGGCTTGGGCAAGAAGCCTCGTCGCCACGCTAGCAGTGCTGCCCGTCCCATTGGCTATGCGGCAGCTTTTGACTGAAAGCACCACGGAAATTTTGTTGGGCTTCGTCGTATCAGGCGCAATCTCGGTCGCATTCTGGCTTGCCGCTCTCATGATCGTCCGACACGAATTGGCTATTCACGTCCGTGTTCTCATCGAAGACCTCCTGGATATGTCCGGTCTCGCATATCAACGATTCCTCCCCCAACGCCGCGAAATAGATCAAAGGTGACGGCTTGCATGGTCGCCCGGAACAGCAGAAGCCGGTAACGATGGATATGGTCACCCCTAATCCTGACCACCATCGCAGAACTCGGTTACGGCCAGGCCAATACCTCACACTTCCAACCGCTGATGTACCCAGTGAATCGGGAGACCAAGCCATCAATACCGCAAGGCACGACACGGCGGCTCTCGATGGACTTCGCGCGATCAGTATCTGCCTTGTGCTCGCGGCCCACCTATTTCCACTCGGACCCAAGTCTCTCCAGCTAAACTCGACCGCCGGGCCGATGGGAATGAGCCTGTTCTTTGCTCTCTCAGGTTATCTGATCATTCGCACCCTACGCGCCGCGAGCGTTCTCGAGTTTGTCGTCAAGCGGATTTCTCGGATCCTGCCGCTGGCATACCTCTATCTCGCATTGGTCTTCTTGGCTTTTGGCCTCAGCCGACAGGCAATGCTTTATCATCTTGGCTTCATCTTGAACTACCGCACCGATCAGATGATTCCCGTGACGGAGCACCTCTGGTCCCTCTGCGTGGAAGTTCACTTCTACATCTTTGTGACGGCGCTGGCAGGGTTTGCTGGTCGTAAGTCCCTGATCGTGGTTTGGCCCTGCTGCGTAGCCATCACGGCAATTCGGATCCTCCAAAATGCTCCAATCGAGATCGCCACTCATCTTCGGATCGACGAAATCCTGATCGGGGCTTGCGTAGCCACCCTGCCCCTCCGACGGCTGGGCGCCTCGACATCTCTCTTTGCGTGGTCGATTGCGGCGGCCCTATGGGCGGCAAGCTCGCACCCCGAAAGTAACTCCCTACAGTACTTCCGGCCTTACGCCACAGGTCTGTTGCTATGGGCGACGCTTTCGCAGCCGCCGAACAAGCTGATCGTTCTCTTGAGCAGCAAGCCCCTATCTTATGTCGCCACAATCTCCTATGCGCTCTACATTTTTCATCCGCTCACGGCGCATGGGTGGTGGGCTGATGGCAGCATTTCGCAGCGCTACCTGCTCAAACGACCGATTGGCTTGGCGATCGCTTTGCTCGCGGCGCATCTATCGACGTTTTATTGGGAACGCCTGTGGATCCAGGCGGCGCGGCGCCATTTGAATTCGAGGCGCGCTCCGAAGCGATCCGCCGACTCGGTGCGAGTCTGACCAGATAAGGCACAGCGTGCTGGAATTCGTTCAATCACCGATCCGCCCTCTCCGCCTTTGCTTGAGGTAGGCTGAGCATATTACTCGCCTCGTATGGCTCGGAGCGGATCATCGGAATCTTGATGATGTCACCCGGCTGGACGGTCCCCGTCTCGTCGACCGCGATTTCTCGCGTTGCATCACCATCCTTTCGCATCAATATAAAGCCAGAACGCCGATCCTTGTCCGCCAGGCGCTCCCGCGCCTCGGCCGGCGCGCCGATTTGCGCCTCGTTCAGCAAGTCACCCTGCATCTTGATTCGTGACCGAACTTCCGCAATGTCATCCTTTGTCTGCTGAAGATCTCGCGCATCCGCCTTTCCTCTATCTTGAGCGCGTTGCTGGAGCTGATGATCAGCCAACGCGATACTTTCTTGTGCCCTTACGATTGCCGTCTCCACGGTCATTTGCTCGTTGACTATTTGCGCAAGCGAGCGCTCCAAAGAGAATAGCGTCGGCGCGAGCGCCAGTCCCTTCGCGGAGAGCGCGCGCAATTGTTTCAACTGTTCTTGAGCACTTTCCTTCTGCTGTGCCAGTGCGTCGACTTGGCCGCGAAGTGATTGCATCTCGTTTTGATAAAGCGATCTGATCTTCTCGAACTCAGCCCGTTCTGAACGAATGGCGTTGTTCTCAAGATCGAGCGCCAGGCGCTCGCTTTCGATAATCGCAGCAATCTCGGGAGAGTCCTTGCGATCGGTAAGTTGCGCCGGGAAATCGGGGTTTGCGTGCCCGGTGACAACAGCTGTCAGCCGGGCCTCGCGAGCCAACAGGCGATACTGCTTGACTGTCAGGGTGCGCATTTCTCCCTTGGCCAACGCCATGTCGCGATCCAGACGCAACAAGCCGAACTCGGGACGGTAGTATCCGCCCGCAATGCCGATAGCCTCGAGGACAGTAAGGCCGGGGCGATACGGATATTGTCCGGGGCGTTGGACGTCCCCGACAATGGAAAATGGACGATACTGAAGAATCTCGATCGCGGTGACCGGTCTTTCCGCGCCGTCCGAGCGGCGTTGCAGGCGATCGGAGATTTCTCCGGCCACATCACTCAGGCGCCGGCCTTTGGCATCGACATTGCCGAGCAATGGCACCGAGATGACGCCATCAGCAGCCACCGTATATTCACCGGTGAGATCAGGCCATTCCTGCACCTTGACTTTCAGACGATCGGATACACCGAGCTTGTAGTCTTCCGCTATTGACGATCGGATCAAGAGCACCAAGGCGATGCCGACATTGACCGCGATATTGATGGCTTTCCACTTTATCATCCCTATTCCTCGGATCGCCGATTAGACCTTGGGGTGTGCCGAAACGCGTTGGAGGGTTCGCATACGGCGTGTCTCAAACCGAAGCAATCGCCATGGAACCTTGTTGAGAATGGTCCCCAGTATCCTGTCCCTTGCGGATCCCAATGCACCTAGCGCCTGGTCCAACTCAGTTTCCGTGGCTTGGCCCCATTCCACGACGATCAGCAAATGGTCGATGATCTGGCCCGCGGATCGCACATCTGCCGCCATCGCAAGTGGAGGCAGATCCAAGACGACCCATTCGTATGCACAATCTCCGTCCACATTGATTGCGCATGCGAGATTGCCCCAGAGTGCGTCGAGACTACCCAAGACCTCTCCGGTCGGTAGATAGTCCAGATTGGGGCAGATCTCCGACTGGACAGCCTCATTCGGCGCTACCTGCCCTCGCAGTACCTCGTGCAAACCGACCATCTGTGCTCGAGTCCGCCCCGACGCAGAGCTCGTGCCGCCCTGTCCAGCATCGACAAGCAATACACGAGAGCCGTCACGCGCGAGAGATCTGGCCCAACCGTTCGCAACCGCTGTCTTTCCTTCTCCGTGGCAGTAGGATGTTATCCCAACAAAATGCGGAAGGCGTCCTGACGTTTCGAGCACAGCCGATCCCGCACGCTGTAGAGCCGACCGTCGCAACCTTGACATCAGTTCGAGCTGGCCCTTTTGCGAGCCCTTGATGTGTGGCAGCAATCCGAAGCACTCGGCTGACGTCAGGGCAACCAATTGCTCCGTGCTACGCAGACGTCGATCGAACAGGGCGAGAGCGACTCCGACGCAGGCCGCAAGCAATCCACCAAAAATGGGCGCTAGCGTCGCGATCGCTACAAAGGGGGGACCGTCGCTCGAGGTTGGTGACGCGGCTTCGCTGATGATCCTCGCCGTCGGACCGAGCACCTTGATGCGCTCGCGCAACGAGGCACTTGTGCTGACCACAGCACTCGTATCGTTCTGCTCCTGAACAAATGATGCAGCCAACTCATCTGTCAGCCGTTGCGCGTCGTCGGGGCTGCGTGCACGCGCGCGAACTGAAACAATAAGGCTCGCGCCAACGCGGCTCACCACTATGTCCGCTCTCAGTCGTGTCAGCACCTTTTGTCTTCTCTTTTCGTCCGAAAGCCCTCCTCCCGCAGCGGCGATGTCGGATAGCAATCGGCCGCGGAAGTGATGCCACCCGATCTGGCCAATGAGTTGTTCAAGGCTGGATTTCGGCAGCATATCTTCCGTTTCCTCAAGCCCGACTTTGTCAATCACGCGCTCGAGCACCCGGCTAGATTTGAGCATTTCGATCGCGCTCTGGATCAGTGCATTTTCAACCAGGATCTGGGTTACAACAGCGTCCGGCCCGGACATTTGCAGGGTCGTATTCGAAATGAGTAGTTCGGAAGTAGCGCTGAACGTCGGCACTTTCACGACTCCGTAGAGAACGCCAGCCAGTCCTCCGATGATGACCCCAACA
Organism: Bradyrhizobium sp. UFLA03-84; assembly: GCF_002289535.1. Lineage (NCBI taxonomy): Bacteria > Pseudomonadati > Pseudomonadota > Alphaproteobacteria > Hyphomicrobiales > Nitrobacteraceae > Bradyrhizobium > Bradyrhizobium sp. UFLA03-84. The sequence continues at coordinate 1,459,944 of NZ_NSJY01000014.1, forward strand.
ATCATCAGCCGCTGAAGAGCTGGCCGGTGTTGACGTATCTTTGCGATCGCAATTCTGAAGCCGATGCCCTCTCGCCACACATCAGACGAGAACGAGTAGCCCACCGCGTGGTCGGCATAGGGCCTTTTTCCAGCTGACGAGTCGAGCATCGGTATGGCTCCCAATTGTCATGTACACCGGCGGCGAGGGCATCAGTGCTCCTGCTTCGCCTCGACTGCCTCGAGAAGTTGCCAGGGGAACCCGCGAAGCCGATTATTGCCGTCAGGATAGCAGGCAGCCTCGGCGTAGCCGTCGGGACACTGCAGAATGCCACCCGAGCCGAAGTATGGATCGGTCCGCCCACTCGAAAGCGGGTTCTCGGCGTAGAACACAACGGCGCCCGCTGTGTCTCGCACGACCATCCCATATCGTTGTGCGGCGCGGGCCAACATCGCTGCGTAAGGATCCATGTCGATCTCATCAAGATTGACGGCACTTGGAATACGAAACGTCGTGCCTTCAGGGATCGCTTCGGGATCATTATCCTCGCCGTCCGTGCGTTGTGCTGGATAGGACCAGATCGATCGGCGCGCCTGGGGGACGGCTATGTGAATGGCGTGATTGATCTCTCCGCGCCTCTGTTCCGCGATCGTGATTAACCCGCCAAGCAACGCCAAGCCGGTTGCTGTCGCGCCAAATTTGTATCCCTCGCTGGTTGTCCGGAAATACCCTGGACTAGCCGCAAGATCGTCGATCCTGCCACCCCACGAGGCCCGCCATTCATCCACGGACCCGCCGGAAGAGTTGGCTGTCTTTCGACCGGTCCTTTCCATACCCCAAAACTCCCAGTATCGCCCCGTCGACGGCTGGTAGATGATCGCCTCAGCATCACTGCCACTTGATGGACGAAATTCGCTGGGCAACGGGACGCCGTCCCATTGTTGCTGCAGCCGCTCGAACCGCCAGTCCGGGGTCGCTGCCCGTTCCGCCCGAACACGGACAGTCGCCTGATCGTGAGAGACAATGTACAGCGGCGGCGAGTACCGATTGATGTTCACCGACGCTATTCCGTAATGCGTCTTGATCTGCTCCTGGAGCGCGGCAACCCACCTATCGGAATGCGTATCGCGCGGAGCGTCCGGGGCCAGTCGGGCGTGAACGTAGCTCGCCGCAGCGAACTCGTGACCCGGGATCATGATAAGTGACGGCCGATTCTTTGCATCGACGGCTTGTCGCGATGCACGACCGCTGTCTGCCACCGTTCCAGCGCAGATCCCGATTCCAAGGAGAACGACCGTGCCGGCAACATAGACACGGCTGGTAGGTGGACGGCGCATTCCAGGCCTTCTCTCTCAATTATCGGACGCTCTTCAAGCTCCGCGCAAAACAGTAACGCCTTTGCCTTCGGCCAGATTTCGCGACCCGTCGAGAAACATGAGGGCATGCGTAGCGACACCGCAACGGCTTCAAAGTGACTAGTCCTTTCGAACGCTTGCAAGCAACTCGCTGCACGCGATCGATTCCGTTCCGCAACGATCCACGACGGATTTCGTCGCGCAATCGCTCCGACATTCCATTGCCGGCTGCTTCGCTCGCATCCTGACGGCATATCGGGACGGACTAGTCGACATTGCCCACCACCCAATACGTGAGAGCGGCCTTCGACAGGGACGCGGATGACTACACTTATCCGCGTGCTCCCGGCGAGGGCACGACACCGCGCGCCGTTGCGGCTCCGCGACCCGTCATGCGGGAGATAGTGGGTACAGCTCTATGAATGTTGCTTTGCAATCACAAATGACCGATCACGGACATGGCGTCCACATTCCAATCATTCCCGATTTCTCGCGCCAAGTCGTCTGCATCGAGGGGCTGCTCTGCGACACGGTTACATTCGACGAAGCCAAACAACGCCTTCTCGCATCAATCAGAGAGACGCGGCGCTGCAACCTTGTTACACCTAACGCGAACTTCTTGCGTCTGATACGCTCTGACCCGGACTTCAGAGACGCCGCGTTGGCGAGCGACCTCTCCATCATTGACGGGATGCCGCTGCTCTGGCTCGCGCGTATGCTCGGAATTCCCGTTCAACAACGCGTATGCGGGTCCGACCTGTTTGATGCTCTCCAGGCTGACGCCGGGCGGCGTATAAGCACCTTCTTTTTCGGCGCGACCGACGATGTTGGCGAACGCGTGCGCAAACGGCTTAGCGAGATCAAGTCAGCTATCCGGTGCGCTGGCACGCTGTCTCCGGGTTTCGGATCCGTCGACTCGATGAGCACCCCTGCGACCCTTGACACCATCAATCAGACGACTCCTGATCTCTTGGTCGTATCGATCGGCGCCCGCAAGGGACTGCTGTGGCTTAGTCGAAATGAGCAACGAATCTCGGCACCCGTTATTTGTAACCTTGGAGCCACGATTAACTTCGTTGCCGGAAGCGTCAAGCGCGCGCCCCTGCTCTTTCGCCGGTTGGGAATGGAATGGCTGTGGCGTATCAAGGAGGAGCCCGCACTCTGGACCCGATATGCCCTCGATTTGGTGACCTTGACCTCAGTCCTGCTTCGTCAGGTTCTGCCCAGGGCGATCCTTTGTAGTGCTTATCGGCCCTCAGTGACGCAACTGGCCACGGCGCGCGTTCGACGTCATAGGCGCGGCGAAGATGAGATCCTGGAATTCACCGGTGCATGGACACAGCGGAACATCCTGCCGGTCCGTGCCGCATTTACCGCAGCATGCCACGCCAAACGCAACCTGGTCGTAGACCTAGATGGCGTGACTCACCTCGACGCCATGTTCCTGGGTCTGCTTCTGCTCGCCTATGGACATCAACGCCGAATGCACCGCGCATTCTCGATCGACGCTTCAGGTCCCCGGATAAGAGCAATGCTACGCTTGCACGGTTGCGGCTATCTGCTTCTCGCCGGCCCCGCCGCTTCGGATACAGGTGCGACGACCCAGTCAAGCGAGGCCATGGGGAGCCCTCCAATCGCCAGAAAAGCAGAGAACCGACCGTGCGAGGCCCGCGCCTTGGATAAGCGCCCCTCATCATGACGCTCACCATTCTGAACTTGCTGATAGGGCTCGTCTCGATGCTCTTGACCATTGTTACGCTGAGTTTTGCTGCGCAAGCTGCCGCGATGATTTTTATCGATGATCACCCATTCACAGCCTCGCCGTGCTGCGCCGCTGTTGCGGTGCTGGTGCCGGCGCACGACGAGGAGCAACACATCGAGGCGACGCTTTGTCGGATTGCGAGCGATCTGGCCCCTGGCGACCGACTGCTCGTGGTGGCCGACAACTGTACCGACCGAACGGCTCTTCTCGCCGCAAAGGCCGGAGCCGAAGTGCTCATCCGGACGGATTTGGAGCGGCGCGGCAAGGGCTTTGCACTCGCGGCCGGCCTTGGCGAGTTGACCTCGGCACCCCCCGATGTCGTCGTGATCATCGACGCGGACTGCCAAATCAGTGGCTCCGGCGTCGCTTTGTTAGCCCAAGCCTGCCAGGCCACAGGCGCGCCGATCCAGTGCCTGGATCTCATGATCGCCCGCCCCGACAGCCCCGCGCCGCCGCGATTGGCTGAATTCGCCTGGCGCATCAAGAACGATTTCCGCCCACGCGGCTACGCCCGCCTGGGCCTACCTTGTCAACTCCTTGGGACTGGCATGGCCCTACCCTGGGCATTGATCAATCAAGAGCTGTTCGCAACTGGACATCTCGCTGAGGACCTCTTCCTCGGACTTGAACTAGCGATCTCAGGCCATCCGCCGCGCTTCCTTCGTGATGTTCGCGTGACTAGCTATTTCCCGGACACGCAACGCGGCCAAGCCCAGCAAAAGCGGCGCTGGATCCACGGACATCTCGGACTCATCAGAACCCATCTTCCCCGTATCGCGCTGCATGTCTTCCGGACGCGAGACTTACGGCTGCTCGCATTGGCAGCCGATCTCCTGGTTCCACCCATCGGCATTCTGGCGCTGGCAAATATCGCAGTCCTTATCGTCTCCTTGCTCTATCTGGTTCTCATCGGCCCAAGCGTAGCATTGACATGCGTTGCCCTTGAGTTCTTCGTCTTTGCGTTCTCCCTAGTCAGCGCCTGGTTCGTCTCCGGCAGGGACTTGATCGGCTTGAGGGAATTCGCGCAGGTTCCGCTGCACCTGATGATGGTCGCGTATTCTGCATTCGCCTTCCTCTGCGGACACCGAACCCGATGGGTTCGAGCCGATCGGCTGCGTGCAACTGCCCAATTCACCAGGACGCCACACGGGGCGGAAGACTAATCTTGCCGGCCGCATAAGCCTCAAAATCGACTTGCAGCCGCTTGCCTCCACGCGAATACCGTTCGGCCTGCGAGCGTCGTCCTGGCCAGCCGCTTGAGAAAGCGGCTCAAGTCATAGCGCGGAATGCAGTCCTGAAGCAGGACTTCCCGTGCCTCCTCGTACCGCCCCGAGTCCAGCAACTGGCGCGCGTGTTCCAGCATGAGAAAGTTTGCATAACGCCTGCTGCTGTCCTTCAGACGCTCAGGAACTGTGCCCTCCCGTATCAAATTCGCCAAACGCGATGCGAAAAGCGGGCACCGCCCAGAGACCTGACTGCCTCCCAGCGAGAGTGAGCGCCCGTCATTGTAGGTCGCGGATATCGCAGCATTATATGAGAAGGAGCCTCGGCAGGCTAACCTGCACCACATGTCAACATCCTCCCCTGTCGAGATGCCTTCAGCAAAAAGCCCTGCGGCCAGAAATTCGTCTCGTAGCACCATGATCGAGCTCGAGCTGATGGGATAAGAGCCATTGGAAAGCGCAAACGAGAAATAGTCATCAATCTCCCGCGCCGGCACACGAGGATCGATTAGAGGACGGCCTGCCCTGCTCTCCAGCCGCAGGTTACTGAAGACGGCAATCGCACTTCCGCCTTCGCCAGCTCGCCAAAGCTTCACGAGGTGGTCATGCGACCATAGGTCATCTGCGTCCAGCAGCGCGACCCATTTGCTACGGGCAGCTCTAATTCCCCGATTCCGAGCGGCGGAAACGCCAGCGTTCTTCTGCTCAATCAACCGACAATGTGGCAGGCCGATCGACTTCACCAGAGATCCGCTGCCATCTGTCGATCCATCGTCGACAACTAAGATTTCGAAATCAACATTGGTCTGGCGAGAGGCAGCCCACAGCGTACTCAGCACGCGATCTGCCTTATTGTACAAAGGTATCACGACGGTGACTGAGGGCGTCCGCTCGGTGATCAAGCGCATTTGTCCGACCTATGACAGCGACAGAGGCCGCGGCTTCTGCTCAATTCATAGTCAGTCTCGGCACATGCGCACAGTCGCGAACTCGTATTAGTTCGCTGGGACATTCCTACCCGACGGACTTAAGTTCGCCTGCAGGCGCGACCGGTAAATCTCGCGCCAGGTTCCAGACGAGTTCCCCGATATGTCCCGTTACGACTGGCGGTAGGATCCACTAAGTCGAGCCTCGGAAACGGTCCGCAGGAACTTTCTGACCTTACGAGCGTCCAGCATTGGTCGGGCGCACGTGCGTTCCGGAGTTCCAAAATCTCGATGTCACGCGTTTTGGGCGGATTGCGCCAGCTTCGCGGCATTTAAGGATCCGCTGATAGTCTGAGTAAAATGCAGCGTACATGAACAAGCTTATCTTATGTAATTGGAGCGCGTCGGATATCCAGTTTTCCTGACGCCAATAGCACCAAGAACAATTGCATGCCCCTGCTTGAAATGCCTGATCGAGTCTTTAGTGATTGCATGAGGATGTTAGGACATGTCGAGTGCTGCGATAGTACCAACGTTCATCCTCCAAATTGATGGGTTATTTCGCGAAGGCCTTCGACTTATCCTTTCGAGAACGCGCTTTTTTCCACACGGCTGGGGCGCCGAACTCGATGAGCTGGACGCTGTCCCCAACGACGAAACGAGCTTGTTTATAGTTGGGGTTGCGCAGAGGCATGAGGTCGTTTTCAAACGAATCCGCGCGCAATATCCGCTTTCTTTCATTGTAGCCGTTGGCGACGAACGCGCTCCTGACTGTCTGGCAACTGCGCTGGAATCCGGCGTCAATGCGGCCCTCTTTAATTCCGTCGCCCCGCACGTCCTTTTAAACTGTCTGAATTCCGTTATCGACGAACATCTCATTGTCGTCGATTCACGCCTCTGGCCGCTTGCGGCCGTCAGATCACAAACCGTCGCAACGCTATCTCCGGAATCGTCTCAAGATTATGCTGTTGGGGAAGATTGCGCGCTACCAAGCTTAAGTTTGCTGTCCGCTCGCGAGGTGGCAATTCTGAAGCGAATTGTCTTGGGAGATACCAACAAGCACGTCGCGCGTTTCTTTGGAATTGCCGAGCCGACGGTTAAGGCTCACGTCAAGGCTATTTTTCGGAAGATAGGAGCGACGAATCGTACCCAGGCAGCAATTTGGGCGGTCAACAACAAGCTCCTGGACAACAATCATGACCTACAGCCGGAACCTTACCCACCGTGCAGGCAAACAGCAGACGATAACCGCAGATCTCTGGGATTGAACGCGCTTCAACCTGCAATGAACGGCATGACTACCGCGGCCCGCGCGAAGGTCGTTTAGCACTTGCTGCCCAGGTTCACCGTCTTTGAACTGGAAGCAATCCTCTCCACAACCGCACTTTGCAGCGATTGTGCTCGACCTCAACGAGGAAGACGGAAAGATCGCCGAAAACCCCGGTCATATCCGCTAAACTATGGAATGATGAAATGACGCGGTTGGTTATCTTCCCCGCTCCTTTGCACAACTCGGCTACTTCACCTTCTCGGAGCGCCGTTCGCTCGAAAATCATGCTGGCCGGGGATCAATAGAACAGATTGAAGGACGGCCCCAGTAACGGCGGCTGAGGAGGAGGCCCTGGAGCCGTCCGTCTACGAGGTGTGAAGCCACGCAGACAACTGAACAATGCTCATGCATCAGCCATCACCGCATTTGCTTATGTGAAGCAAGACGTGGTCATCTCGACATGAATTCCAGATTGCGTGAGATCTCATCACCGCAGAAATCGCGATGCCGCCCGTTCGAGCACGGTGCACCTCTGCCGTACGGGTTGCTTGTGGATGCTGGTTCATGCGTGCATCTGCCACGGATCTCACGGGGTCCGGGCAACGCGCAGATACATCGCCCCGCCGATGGGAACAATGCCGCCGCGGCGCGTTAATCGACCATGCCTTGCGATCTCTTTCCGCGCGATGCCAGTGGCTTAAATGCCTAGCTTCTCGACCCCGGCATGCCCCGCCAAAGCCGAACTTGCCGGCTCACTGCAAACTCGCGTCGGGCAGTCCGCTATGCTCGCGCTCGGGATCATCTACGGCGACCTGGGAACGCGATCGGCGCCAGATCAGTGGTAAAAAAATCGAGATAGGAGACAGTTCACGCTGTTCGCCGATTGGGCCGATCTTTACGGCGGCGGCGCCTCGGTGAGTCACGGCGTCTCCGGGCAAGATCAGGTGATCGTCCTGTTATCGTGGCCAACTGCGCAACTTTGGTATCGCACGCCAAGTCATCTGATCCGGCCCGTGGCACTGTTTGTGCAGCGACAGTTGTTTCAAGCACAGCAAGGAATTGTCGCCCCTCTACCGTAATTTCCCAGCCTTCCTCGTCACGCAGAACATACTTGGCTGAAAAGATGTTCAGGCCAGGCGCATGTTCAGCGAGGCGCTTCATGCGATCGGTCCAGTCTTTGCCGCTGTTCATCAGAATTTCTACGGCTTGTCGGATCTGTGCAACGGAACTCCGCCCGGCCGTCTGGCCGGCCAGCACTTTCAAGACCGTCAACTGGAAGCTCACCTTTGTGCCCCCCGGCGCCCGATCGGCTTGATCGGACCCCCACCCTAGCGGAACGAAGCCAAGCTGCGATTAACATAAGTTAGGCGCGCCGGCGGGCACGAGGAAAGCCAGCACCAAGAGCAGGCGGCGTGGCGTCGATCTAAAGCTGGCCGCCCTTTACCGGTCTTGCCGCACTATGAGCATCGGATAGCTGGCCGGCTCAAAGCTTAATCCGTCTAAGTTCCCAAAATCCGAAAACCCTTCGCTTGTCGAAACCTATCCCATGTTAAGGCGCCTTTCCTATGACAAACGAAAGTTTGTGAGGAAGAAATGGAGAAGAAGCGTCGTAACAGGGTCAGACAAACAACATCGCTGAGCTTCATGCTCAGTCAGCTGGCACAGAGCGCCCGAGCTCGGGCCGCGGCTGTGTCGCCCGGTCTTGACCGCGAAAGCTTACTGAGAAAGGCGCACGAAGCGGACCGAGCCATGGAAATGGAGCATCTTGTCACTACCCCAGGCATCGACTTGCCACGCTAGCCGGCTGCCGCAATGATTTGGTAGCGTCCCATGAAGATGGTTGCTGAATATCTGGAATGCGCACATCAGTTTGAGCGCATGGCGACCCATGAGACGGATCCCAAGCTCAAGGCTGATTTTGAGGATCAAGCACTGGCGTACTACAAACTCGCGGCGAACCGAGCTCGCGAAATGAAACTGTCGCTGCCAGAGCGCAAAGACACATCCTGATGAACCACTCGGACGCGGAAACCCCAGCCGAAACTCAAACTATCGCGGCGAATTGTCGGTTTAGGAGGACACCATGAGCCGAGCAAATCTCTTGAGACAAGCGGACAACGCCGAGCGCCACGCTGATCAAACCACAGACGAGGAAATGAAAGCCGCGCTGAAGAAGGCCGCGGAGGATTATCGGCGCGAGGCCGCGCAGGAGAATGACATTTCGACTAGCCCGTAGGAACTCTCCGCATGGCCGCTGCTTGTCGTAGTGCGCTGACCTCATTCGCCCCCAAGGCGGTCGTGCGCAAGCCCCGCCCCGAAACGGCGGGGCTTTGTTTTTGGATAGGATCTCGCGGCTTCCTGTCAACTTCTTGGGGGGACCCGGCTTGCCCGCTCGACCGACCATGAGGCCGTGGCGCGGTTGCCGGACGACATGATGACCAAGGCGCTCGCAGCCAGCACGACTTGCAGTGGCCGTGCGTTGTTCCGAGCCTCAACCGATTGACTATTTGCCCCGCGCACCGACTCCTGCTTTCTGGTCCGGCATGGGCTTGGCATCGGCATTACTTTCAAGGGTGCGGGCCGTTTTTCTTTAGGAACGAGCCAGATGTGCCTGGGTTGTTCTCGCGTTCCGGCTCTGCACCCTGCCGGGCAGCGTCTGGACGACAAAGTGCAACTGGCCCCGGCTTGTGCCCCCTCGCCGGGGCCGAATCTTTGGGATCAGCACCGAAGTTCGCACTTGGCCAATGGGAGTAGATCGCCAATCTGCCGGAGCACTTCAGTGGACTCCTCGACGGAATGGTCGTCGTGCCGGTCCATCAAGTTAGCACTCGCGCACCGATCCGCAGACTCTAGGCCGGCCCTATGGTCGCAACCAATTGCCGGTAACAATCTTCATATTCCTTTGCCATCCGCTTTGCCGAGAAGCGTTCCTCGAACTTGGCGCGGATCACCCTTCTGTCAAGTCGGGGCAAATCTCGTATCGCGCGAATGGCCTCTCCCGCATTATCCACAATGAAGCCCGTGACACCATGCTCGATCACTTCTGGGACCGATCCTGCTCGATAGGCAATCACGGGCGTTCCGCAGGCAAGCGCCTCGATCATGACAAGACCGAATGGCTCGGGCCAATTGATCGGAAAAAGCAAAGCGGCAGCTTCGCTAAGGAACGGCTGCTTCCTCGATTCATCGACCTCGCCAACGAGCTGCACTGACGCGTCGTCGACATGCGGCTCGATATGCTTTTTGAAATAGGCGGTCTCGCCTCGCGGCAGCTTGGCGGCGATACGCAACGGGAGCCCAGATTCGCGCGCGATGTAGATCGCATCGTGCGGTCCCTTTTCCGCGGTCAACCGACCGAGAAACGCCAGATAGGATCCCCGCTCGTAGCCGGGGCGGAAAAGGTCCACGGGAAGACCATGTTGCACCGTGCGGATCCAGCTTGCAGCGGAGAGCGGCTCTCGCTGGTTGTCGGAGATCGATACGAAGGGAGCATTTGGAAAAGCCTGTACGGCGTCGGAAAATCCAGGAAGATCAAGCCGGCCGTGCATGGTTGTGACGAAGGGCACACCGATCCGCCGGAGCAACGGAAGCGGCAACCAATCGACATGGGAGTGGACGATGTCGAAGTCTGTGTGCCGGCTCGCGATCGCCTCGATCAGGAGCGCGCACGCGGCATTGGGATCAACGCCTTTCCGCCCGAGACGTAATGCGCGAGGCAGAACCGGGTGGAGCTTGCCCTTGGTCCTGGAATCGCCACTAGCGAACAGTGTAACGTCATGTCCGAGTTCGATCAGTTCGTCCACCAACCAGGCGACGACCCGCTCGGTGCCGCCCTAGAGCTTTGGAGGGACGCTCTCAGCGAGAGGGGCGAGCTGAGCGATGCGCATGATTCACTCACCCGCTCCGAACACCGATCGCACCGTCAACACGAAAATCCCGGAGAGCAGAGAAGAAATTGCAAACACCGTCCAATCGGGTCGCGCCGTTCCGGCAACGATGCGCTCGAGCAGCGCTTGCGGCCGCCTCAGCATTCGTCGCCCGGAAGCCGCGCGAGATAGGCCAATCCGAAGCTCGCGAGTTCTTCGGCATCGCCGTCGCGGATCTCCCAGCCTCCATGCAAATGGCGCTCAAGGAGACATCGGCGACTGTCCGCCTCATCGATTCCGGAGTGGGTGGCGCGGAAAACGCACCAAGCGGTATCGACCGCTGTCCGCAGTGTGATTGCATCTGCCATTCACAAAGCTCCGAGCGTAAATCCTCTTGCTCAGGCAACTCGGGATCACGGCAGAAGTTGCTAGTCTTTCCCGATCTGGACGGCGCCGGCCGTCCCTGGCTCACACCTGCCTCGGCGAAATTCGGCGTTTACGGATAGGCAAGCACTGTCCTCTAGGTCGGGGGCACAGCCGTCTGGCGATCTGCGTTGCCAGTTCCTAGGATGAGAAAGCGGCCTGGTTCGCGTAGGAACGCCTTGTCCTTGCATCCGTTTCCTGTGCGGGCTTCAACACAGGGAACAAGCCATGGGACTGTTCACGAAGGATATCAAGACGCTGAACGACCTCTTCGTGCATACGCTGCGGGATATTTATTACGCCGAGCAGCAGATCACCAAAAACCTTCCGGACATGATCGAGAAGGCAAGCGATCAATCACTGAAGAAGGGCTTTCAGACCCATCTCGCAGAGACAAAGAATCAGATTGCTCGTCTGGAGCGGGTATTCAAAATGCACGGCGTCGCGGCCAAGGGGGTCAACTGCCCGGCGATCGACGGAATTCTGGAAGAAGCCAGCGACGTCGCCGGCGACGTCGACGACAAGACGGTGCTGGACGCCGCGCTCATCGCCGCGGCCCAGGCTGTCGAGCACTACGAGATCACGCGGTACGGATCGCTCATCGCCTGGGCCAAGAAGCTCGGACGGGACGATTGCGCTTCGGTCCTTCAAGAAACCCTCGACGAAGAAAAGGCAACGGACAAGAAGCTGAATGACTTGGCTGTGAGTAGCGTCAATCAAAGGGCCGCTTGATTCCTGCCTGACACGCCGGCCGCGGCAATGGCGCGGCCGGCACGATTGACGTCCGAAAGCAGAGCCCTGAAACCGATGAGCTCTTGGAGTCGATGCCAGGCGACCTCGCACCGTACGGAGCGGATATTGATATGACGAAACTTGCCAAGCTCCCTACCTGGGCGGACGATGAGCACGTCTTCGCCGTCATCGAGACCCCCCGCGGGAGCACATGCAAGCTCGAGTTCGACCCCAAGCTGGGGGCCTTCACCTTGGCAAAGCCCCTGATGACGGGCCTCAGCTACCCCTATGACTGGGGTTTCATCCCGTCTACCAAGGCTGAGGACGGCGACCCCCTCGATGTGCTGGTTATTCACGACGCCCAAACCTATCCGGGCGTTGTTCTCAAATGCAGACCGATCGGCGTGCTGGAGGTCGAGCAGGAGAGCAAAGGGAAAAGGGAACGTAACGACCGCGTATTCGCCGTGCCGGACCGTTCCCCGCTCGAAACAGATCTGAAGGATATTCGCCATCTGCCCTCGCGCGCTTGCCAGGAACTCGAAGCGTTCTTCCGCGCCACAAACGCTCTTGAGAAGAAAGATCTGACGTTCCTGGGTTGGCGTGGGCCAAACTCCGCAGCCAAGACGATCAAGCGCGTCTCGAAGTAGGGAGTTGCGAGCGGCAATTGGGAGATCGCAGCCGGCCGGCACGGCGAACCTACGCGACAGGCGATTTGCCCTCTGGCAACGCGTTTCTGAAGATCCGATTCACATAGTTCAATGACGGCCGCTTGTCTTCACGGCAGATTGCTAACTGTCGCTCTGGGGATACCTTTCAACTGCTCAGTGCCTGGATCGGCCAGCTTTTCGTTCGGATCCGACCCGCTGGCTCGTGCGGAAATCACTCTCAATTAGACCCACACGGGCAAGACAGTCCTCCCCGACGGGTTTCGCAATTCAGAAGCGGTGAGCCGTGAAAAAGACAGTTGAATCGCACTCGGCACCTGAACTTGATGCTGAGGCGACAGTCGCGCTCGACAGGGCGCGCGCACTGCCCCCGGGACCGGCCCGGAACGAAGCAATGAAAAGCGCTGGCGCTCTTCGAGCGGCTGCGGACAAAATTATCGGTCCTCGATTGCCTCGTCGCGGGCGTCCTCCGAATTAATCGGGCTAACGTTGAGCGGCTGGCGGACATAACCAGATTGAATCCTCCATTTGAATTGATTGCCGGTTTTTCCCAACGCCGCTTTCATGGACGCCTCGTCCATTTTTGGTTCCAAGGCCGCAAAAACTTTTCACCGTCAAAAATTATCCTATGTTGCTGAAAAACAGCACGATCACTGGTCTGTTCCTCGCGCGAATCAATTGAGGACAGGCCATGGGAAAGAGGCGCAACCGGACCAAGCAAGCGACCTCGCTGACGTTCAGACTAGGTCAGCTGGCAGAGGCAGCGCGAGCCAGAGCGTCGATCTTGCCGCCCGGGCCAGAGCGAGAGCGCATGCTGCGGAAGGCGCGCGAAGCGGAGAGCACGATTGCAATCGAGCAATTGGTCACAACCCCGGGAATTGAATTACCCAGTTAGACCCCATTGTCCTATTGCTCTCTGGAGTGTCCTATCCCCGACAGCACCCCGTTCTATGTTGGAACCACCAGGCGCGACAGAAGGTTCATAGCAATGCGATGACCAAAGAACTGGATGCCAAGCTCAAGACCGCCCTCGATGAATCCCGCCTTCTCATCCTAGGCGCACAGGTTCTATTCGGCTTCGCCTTTCAAGGAGTGTTTCAGGAGCTTTTCCGGGACGTTTCCCCAGCCGGGCATTCGCTTCAGTGCGCTGCGCTGGTGCTGCTCTGTGGCAGCGTTGGTCTCCTGATCGCCCCCTCCATGTATCACCGCATCGCCTGCAATGGCCAAAGCCGTCACCAAGCGTTACATGTCACGACAAGCCTTACCGGCTGGAGCCTTCTGCCACTGACGCTTGGTCTTGGCGCTTCCGTCTTCGTCGTGTTCGATTTTCTCGCCGGGCCGCAGCTTGGCGCAGCCCTGGGGGCGGGGTTGGCCGCAATCGGGCTCGGCTTGCTCTTTGGGCTCGGGATGGTCTTGCGACACAATGCCAAGTCGCTGCCGCCAGAGAGCGGAACGCCGCTCAAGACCAAGATCGAACAGCTTCTGACCGAAGCACGCGTGATCATCCCCGGCGGACAGGCGCTGCTCGGCTTTCAATTCGTAGCGGCGCTGACCAGATCGTTTCAGTCCTTGCCCGACTGGATGCAGGCTGTCCATGCGGCGGGGCTTCTGGCCGTCGCGTTCTCGGTTCTCCTCCTGATGACCCCCGCATCGCTGCACCGCCTCGCCTATCATGGCGAGGATGATCCGCAATTCTTCCGGATCGGTTCCGCTCTCGTGATTGCAGCCGTGCTTCCCCTGGCGCTTGGGATTGCCGCCGACATCGCGGTGGTGATTTACGTCGTAAGCGAGAGCGCCCGCACTGCTATCGCGATCGGCACGACCGCGTTCTCCTCGCTCCTGGCGGTCTGGTACGGTTTTCCGCTTTGGCACCGGAGAGCCCGGCATGGGACGGCTTAAGGCATCACCCGGCGATCGCGCCGCGCATCTCTGCATCGACATGCAGCGCCTTTTTACCGAAGGTGGCCCATGGCCCACGCCGTGGATGCCGCGCGTTGCACCGATTATTCAGGAGATCGTTGCCCGCGCGCCCGAGCGCACCATCTTCACGCGCTTCATTCCGCCGGTTGAGCCCAGGGATGCAGCTGGCATGTGGCGCGCCTACTATGAGAAATGGCCGAAGGTGACGCGCGGCATAATGGATCTTGATCTGTTGCGTCTGGTACCAGAGCTTGAGGGTTTCGCGCCCCCCGCTCATTCCATCGACAAGCCGGTCTATTCAGCCTTCGCAACAGGTGCATTGCGAACCTACCTAGTGGAAAAGCATGTCGATACGCTGCTCGTGACCGGCGCCGAGACCGATGTCTGCGTGCTTGCATCGGTGCTCGATGCCGTTGACTTCGGTTACCGCGTTATCGTGGTGAAAGACGGCTTGTGCTCCTCGTCGGATGCGGCCCACGAGGCCTCGCTCCACCTTTACGCTCAGCGTTTCGATATCCAGATCGAATTGGCGGAAGCAGGTGAGGTGCTGGATACCTGGCGGCCTTAATCTCCCGCGACGCTTTTGCAGGCCTAGGAACGAGCTTATCACACCGGCGTTTGACGTTTTTAACCGTGCAACTCTGGGAGACAGCAATGGCAGAACGTGAGACAGGAAGTCTGATCGGCAGTGACAAGGTCGAAGGCACCGCGGTTTATGGAGCCGACAAGCAGAAGATAGGCAGCATCGAGCGCGTCATGATCGACAAGGTGTCGGGTAAGGTCGCTTATGCAGTCCTGGGCTATGGCGGTTTCCTCGGCATCGGCGATGACCACTATCCAACACCGTGGTCAAGTTTGACTTATGACACCAACCTCGGCGGATACCGCACCAACATCACCAAAGACCAGCTGGACAAGGCGCCGCGCTACACCAACGACAATGACTGGAACTGGAATCGAGAGAATGATCGCCGCGTCTACGATTACTACCATGCCTCGCCCTACTGGTGAGCCGGGGCGGTCGCAGTATCTACGCTGACGAAGCCCGGCGCTGTATGCGCCGGGCCGCAGGCGCGGCTGCGACGTTTGGCCTACACCCCTTCTCTCGCTGGATTGCCCATCCGCGCGCTAGATTGATGAGGCATTAGGCCTCGCTGCTCGACGACTAGACCGTTCAAGCAACTCGACGACTAGACTGTTCAAGCAACGCGCGCTGCCGGCGAGAGCAGCGCGTGTTGCTTGAACGTCTTTATGCCACCTAGTGGTGCAACAGCATGATCAGAATAATGAGCGGAATCGGGATACCAAGGAGCCAGAGTAGAATCGGCATGATGATTTTCCTTTCGTGAGATTGCGGTCAGCGATTGATAGCCGCCTCGCGGAACGGGTGCTTGCTCCATGTGCCGTCTCGGAGACCACCGCCTTCGGTGGCAGCAAACGCGGCGCAGAACGCGCCGATGAAGAGCGACAATGTCAGCCAGATCGCCATCTGCATCGCAGCTTTCCTGGCCTTCTCCATGTCGGTCTTGACCTGCGTCACAACGTCATTGACGCGCTTTTCCGCGTCCTGCTGGTTCAAGCCCGTTCGCGCGGCGACCAATTTGGCCGCATAGGATCGGTCGGCGGGAGCAAGATCGTTTCCATTGCGAAAGCTCGACGTGAACAGACGAATCATCTCGGATTGTGCGTCGGATGAACTTTGCTGGACTTGAGTGGACGGGTTGTCGGGCCTCAACAGCGTATCGACATAACCGTCCATGAATGATGATTGCATGGAGCCCGCAGCAGCTTGGGTCGCCCCGCCGAGCGTTCCACCGATGAGCGAACTTGCCGGCGTTGCAAGGAGGGCGGCGCCTAGTACGGACGCGAGCGACCAGGCGAGAAAGCCATGCGCGCTGTCGCGGAATAGCACCTCTAGGCGCCGCAAACCGATCCACTTCGTGCGCAAGCGCCCGGCGAGATAGCCGCCAACTGACGACGAGATCATCGCCATTACGATGAAGAATAGCCCAGTGCCAATCTCAAATGTCTTTGTGGAAACGCCGGAACTGCCCCAAGGTGAAACCACGGCGAAGCCCATGCCTGCGCCAAATGAAAGCAGGACAAGCGTCAGGGCCAGCGAAGCAACAGCGCCGGCCGCCACGGCCGCCCAAGAAACACCGGGGATAGCGGGCTCAATGATCTCGGTCTCGCGAATTGTCTCGGCCATTTGATCCTCTCGGCGCGGTTGCAGGGGCAATACGCAGAATGGATCGAAGGTTCCTATTACTAGCAGTTGGGAAATCCAATGCGGTTGCTCGAGATGATCGGCGGCGGACGGCTTCCTATGGAAGCGCCGCCCGCCAATGCTCGCCCAGGCAACGCGGCCAACTGAGACGACCTCACTGTTCCAGCTCTTTACGGATTTCGTCCCGGTGTTGAGTAAACAGCTTCTGACTTGCGTAAAAGCTGTTCAGGACATTCGTCGCCTGCTTCACGCATAGACCCTGGCTGGCGAGCTTTTCGATCCGCTCCCGCTGCTCAACGATGCGTCGCTCACCTTCGGCAACATGCCTTTCAGCCAGCTCCAAATGATGGCGTTGTACCTCGTGGTAGTGCGATTGAAGTTGGCTCGCCATGGCGAGGGGCTCCATCGTTTGAAGACGGAGCGCTCGGTCTCTCAGTCGCCGACGCCTTCGGCCAGCATCCTTGTCGGCGATGGCCGTACAACCGAGACCATGTGGGTTGCTACGGGGAACTGGCTTATCCTAGGGAAAACCGGGTTCTGCGTTGCGAGGCTGACCACGACGAGCGATAGCGATGCGGCCAGGCATCTATTCCTGACGTCCTTTAGGAACGAACGCTGCGGCAGGGCCGTTCGGACCCGATCCCCGCTCAACAAGTCGGAGTTCTCAATGTATCACCACGTCAAGAAGCTGATGTTCACCGTTCGCGTCGACGAGCCGGACCCACGCTTCGGCAACATGCTTCTCGAGCAGTTCGGCGGCGCAAACGGCGAGCTCGCAGCGGCCATGCAATATTCCATTCAGGGCCTGAATTGCGAGGACCCGGACCGCAAGGATCTCCTCATGGACATTGGCACGGAAGAGCTCAGCCATCTGGAAGTGGTCGGCACGCTCGCCCGCATGCATCTCAAGCCCTCGAAATTCGACCGCCATGCCGCCGAGGCCGATCCGCTCATTGCAATCGCCGGTGGCGGCGGGGTCAACTTGTTCAACTCGCAGGGCAGTGCCTGGACCGCCGACTATCTCAAGATCACCGGTGAACTGGACGTCGATCTGCGCAGCAACATCGCCGCCGAGGCGCGCGCCAAGATCGTTTATGAGCGGCTGATCAATTTCACCGATGATGCCGGTACCAAGGATGCCCTGCAGTTTCTGATGACCCGCGAGATCACCCACATGAAGGCATTCTCGCTTGCGCTTGAAAGCTTGAGCAAGCCGCCCTTCAGCATCGGCCGTATCGCGCCGACGCCGGGTCTGGTCAATCAGTACTTCAACGACTCGACCGGTACGGGCGACCATGGCGAGATCGATACCCGCGGCCCCTGGAACGAGGGAAGTGACTGGGTGTTCACGGAGTCACCCGCCATCCAGGCCACCGAGCCTGGTCCCGCCGGCGCCATCGTCACGGAAAGCTCGCCGCAAACGGATGAAGCCGGCCTCGGCGATCTCCTGATCGACGAGCTTCGCGACATTCTGCACGCCGAAAAGCAGTTGACGAAGGCGCTCCCGAAGATGGCGCAGGCGGCCCGCTACGACCAGCTGCGCGAGCTGTTCGAGCAGCATCTCGCCGAGACCGAGGGCCAGATCGAGCGCATCAACGAGTGCTTCGAGCTCCTCGGCAAGTCGGCCCGCTCCAAGCCGTGCAAGGGCATGATGGGCCTGATCGAGGAAGGAGAGGAAATCGTTGGCGAAGGCGAAAGGAAGGAAAATGCAGCTGCTGACCTCGCGCTGATCGGCGCCGCGCAACGAGTCGAGCACTATGAGATGGCGAGCTATACCACAGCGCGCAATCTCGCTCAGCAACTTCGCCACAGCGCGATCGTCAGTCTTCTCTCCAAGTCGCTGGCAGAGGAGGAAAATGCCGACCAGTTACTGAATCAGGTGGCGCGCTCGCTGATGTCAGTCGCGAAGATGCCGGCGTCGGTCGAACTGACCGAATAGCCGAGCAAACCGGCGCCGCTAACGAGTTACTGTGGTGGGGATCCCGAAGATCCCGGCCGAGCCAGCTGCGTATGGCAGGAAGGGAAACTGCATAATCTCGGAGAGCTGCCAGCGGCGCGCGATCGTCGCGACCTTCTTGCTGGTGCATTGGTGGGTGGCAAACGCGCGCATAGGTGGAACATGGCACGGATATTGGTTTCGAACGTGAATTGCCACTCCTCATCACTGATGTCGCCGATATCCTTGAATGTCGCCTGGTGCGCAGCATTGTTGACGAGAATATCGACCCCGCCCAATTCGTCGACGGCCCGGCGGACGATACCGCCGCAATGTTCAGGATGCCGAACGTTACTGGAGATCAGAACGGCTTGCGTCCTTCTTTTTCGATCTAGCTCTTGACCTCGGTTGCGTCCTCAGCCTCGTCGAGACAGGCAACAACCAGATCCGCCCCCTCCCGCGCATAGGCGATCGCGACCGCACGTCCAATACCGCTATCGCCGCCCGTGATGATCGCTTTCAGGCCGGTAAGCCGGCCCGATCCGCGGTAACTCTCTTCCCCATGGTCCGGTCTTGGATCCATCTTGCGGGTCAAGCCCGGCATCGGCTGCTTCCGAGGGGGAATGGCGGCTTGGGGATATCGGTCATAGCGATCTCCAAGGTAGGACTAACCAACCGCCGGCTTCCCCCTGTCGTTCCCACACCTCGGCGGCGGCGCGGCGTCGCTTGATGGCAGAGCGCGATCCACGCCGCATTGGAACGGCCGCAGTGGATCATCGTTCCCGCAGAATGTCTTTTGCATCAGCCAAGGGTTGGCTTACCACGCTGGGCACGGCGACGGCACGACCCGTCGCATTCGCCATCTTCATGTTGTACTCCATCGCCTGGATTGCTTTCGGCAATGGGCTCGAATGGCATTCATTTGCCACGCTGGCGACGTGGGGCATGACCTTGCTCATCCAACGGGCCGAGCATCGCGACACGCAGGCCATTCATGCCAAGCTCGACGAACTGTTGAAGGCTAGCGGACATCCGCATCTGATGGAAGTCGATGACGAGGACGCGGAGGAAGTTGAACAGGAACGAGAGCGCGTGCGACGCAACCGCTGAGATTCGAGCGAGTGCTCTTTTCGCGTCCTGCGCGTCTTGTTGGTGGTCAGTACACATCCTGAAACGGCAAGCGATTGAGGTCGTTGGCGGTTCCCCTGTGAGGACCTGCCGGGGGCTCGATGCGTTCTTTCTCAAGGTGATCCATGGCAGTCTTGAAGGGTGATCCATGGCAAAGCGCAAAATTCTCATTGTCGAAGACGAGTACTTCATCGCAGACGACTGCGCTCACGCGGCGCGAAGCGCTGGCTTTCAGGTCATCGGCCCATTTGGTAGCGTGACAGACGCCATCAGCAATATGCCTGACGACGTCGATGGCGCGTTGCTTGACGTCAATCTGCAGGGTTCAAAGGTCTATCCCCTGCTGGACAAGCTGCTATCGCTGAACATTCCCGTGGCTATCTACACGGGATATGAGCCACAGAATCTCCCAGCGCAATATTCGTCCCTGACGATCGTGACCAAGCCCGGCAACTGCATCGATGCAGTACGAAGCCTGACATTCAAGATACAGAAGCTCGGGAACGGTGACATCACCAAAGGATGATCACACTACGCGCCCAGAGTAGATACGCCCCCGCTCTCGATGCGATTTGGTTCGCACTAAGTTCGGTGCGTTCGAAAAAACGGCCCTTGTGCGGGGAGCAAGGAAGGGCCGAGTTTTCCAACAATGATCGCCCAATGCCGTAGCGGCAACGGACCGTTGACAACCTGGGCGACGTCCACCCGTTCCAATCTTGTTTTCCCTTGAAGTGCTTGTTTTTCCTTAGGCTCGGTGAGCACTGGCATGGCGAGGGTGGCGTAAGACCTGACGCATCGGGGCAAGGCGGCTCGGGCCCAGGCAGCGACCAGGATGGCACCCGCGTGTCGCCTGGCGACAGGAGATGGGGCGTCCGGTTTGACATCGAGCGACGGCCCGCACGTCAAGCCAGCTCGACGAACCCAAGCTGAGATTGCGCCCAGCGCAGCCTCAGTCTTTGTTTGTGTTTGTGCTTTGCGGTGAACACAAAGTAACGGCCCCAGCACCTCGTGGGGCCGTGGGGGCCGGTGCTGGTGCTGGAGCCGTCTGCCTCGGAGGCAGGCAACTCATCATAATTGAGCCGAGAGTTCCCGCATTTGCATGCGTCAATCACTGGAGAAAGAAGTCAACTTGATTGCGGTTATCCTCGATGCAACCCGCGCAGGAAATCCATCAGGTTCGCGTTACGACCGACGACGGTGAGGTCCAGATTTGGTTCGCGGCAACCCCGCTAGAGGCTGCGCTCGATGGGGTGCTCGATATGGTCCCGGAAGGATGGACGGTCAGCCTCATCCGGAGACAGCTCGGCGCGGATCAAGTCGCGGCACTGAACATGACGACCGGCGAAGTCCGTCGGCACCATCCGCTTTGAACACGGGGGGGCGCGCGAGGCTGACCGTGAGAGCCGACCTTTAAGCCATGCGACTCGATCGTCGGGCCACCATTCCCTTCCAGGAACATCTCCGAGTGGCAGGCTTCTGTTTTCATTGGCAGCCATCAGCGACAAGACCGATCGCGAGTATCTCTATCAAGGCATCTCGACGCGCAGCTTCAAGCGGCAGTTCAGCCTTGCCGACTATGTCCAGGTGAAGAGCGTAACCTTCGACAACGGCCTTCTCAGGATCGAGCTGGCATGCGAAGTGCCGGAGGCCATGAAGCGGCGGCGCATCGCGATCAATGCGCCCGCGAGCAAGACGCCGCGCCAGATTGAAAGCGTCGCCGCCTGATTGCAACCGGCGAAGCCGCAGCCGACGGACGGATGCGGCTTCGCTTCCTCGTTAACTCGTCTTTCGAACGGAGCCACCCATGCGGCCCGTTTGTAACATTATTGGATTCAGCCTACCTGATCGCGACCGCCGCGACTACGATACCCCGCATGACGTGGTGCGGGATGCTCGCCTGAGCCTGGCCGAGAAGCGGGCTTTGCTGGCGTCCTGGGCCTCGGACGCCAGCACCGTTGCGTCGAACCCGGTGTTGCGCGCACCCAAGGAGCTGAGATCGCCTGTTCCTGCCGGCGAGATCTTGGCCGCGCTGATGGCTCTCTACGGCGATCCGCCCCGCGAGCCTGCGCTCCGTCGACCGCTGCTTGGCTGCTTAGGGGGCAAGATGATGGACATCAGGCTTCCGAAGCAGGTAATTGCCCGTCTCGAGGAAAGCTGGCAGTCCAGATTTAACCGGACGGCGCGGATTTGTTCGGCGACTCCCGATCACCGGTTTGAGCGATTACGCGCTCATCGCAACAACGTCCGGTGCTATCGGCGGCTGCTGCAGACCCAGCTGCGGACCTCGAACGCGTTCATGCAAAGGCGACTGCTGAAGAAGCGGCGGCAATGCGCGGTCTGACACCCGTCGCCTTGCCGCTTCCGGCTGCGGCAGAAGATGGCGCAGTTCGAAGAGAGGCTTAGCCATGAATAATAACTGGCTGATCAGAGGCAGCAAGTAGAGCGAGCAACATCTCCTGGGTACCGACGTTTAAGAGCGCCTCCTTCAGTAGGAGTCCGACAGCGGCGATGCGTCGCGACTAGGCCTTGCGATTTCACGGGCCGCGAGGTCGCGCGCTACTGAATCGTTAATGGAAGAACGCCCCAGCATCCACTTGTTGGGTTTACGTCTCGGCAACGATCAGTGATTGTCGCGCTCCCGCTCATTTAACGGCGAAGCAGGCGCATTTCGCCGCTATGTTCCAATTCCCTCTAATGCGCGGAGAAAGCGGCGGCTTCAAACCTCGCGCCCACTCGCGAGTGTCCCAGTGTTGAGCGTTTGAGCCGATCCAGGATTGGTCGGATCTACATCGAGAAGAATAACGCTCCGATGTCCTACCGGGACAAAGCGGTACTGGCCGAATATCGCTGCGGCGCCTAGCGGCGCATTTGGAACCGCTCCATGTCGGCGGCGTTTGCCAGTAGGTTCGAACGCTGAGATCGCCGACATGAAATGGATTCTGGTTGTATTGGTTGGTGGCGTAGCACCAGTGCAAACCGATCTTGTATTCGAGAAGCTATCGGATTGCCTGACCGCCGAGGAGCAGTTGCAGCACACCTATGCCGATGCCTACGCCGCCCTAAGTCAACGCTTCATTATGGATGAAGACCGGTTCAACCGGCGCCGCAGTCGCGACTACCGCCGGGTTCGAGAAGGTTCGACCGGAAAACTTGCGAATTCCGGAACTTGCATTCCGCATAATGGCACAGATCAGCCAATTACGTCGCTAGACAATCAAGCAGCACCGAGGTCTCAGGCGCCTGCGCCAAGCTCAAAACCACCATAGCATCAACGATGCGCTCCCGCGTTTGCTTCCGACTGAACGATCCAAAAAATCCCGACGCCCGGTGAGGACCAGCACAGTTTTCGCGAAAGCGGTCACACCATTTCGATTTAAGCGAACTAGTTGCAGACAAAAGCTTATGTTGCGCTTATTGCTCGGCACCGGCTTGATCTTAATCAGTTTGACGGCCACTGAGAGCGCTCGGGCGCATGGTGCATGTCATACGACGGTCTTTGGCGTATGCGTGCGTGATGGGTGGCAAGAGGCTCGTCCAGTTCGTAATGAATGTCCCCACCCCGCCCTGCGGTCACTACTATCGATCGGCGCGCCCCTTAGCCGCTTGCATTCAACGTTAAGGGCGGCTGTCGATCCGGGATCGTCCGCTCGCTGCATCGCTCGCCCTCTTCCCCTTTCGCGCTTTAGGAACAGCAACGCGCATCCCAAGTTGATTTTGGGATGAGAGGCGAGGAGCACTCCCGTGCCCATGACAATGGCATGCGCCAAAGACCTTGAGCTCATCGCTCTGCGGGAGCTCCGCAGTCTTCCCGGCGGAGAGCATGTCTGCCACGTCGAAATTAATCCCTCCGGTACTGATTGGACCTTGGTGGCGGTGGTCCGTGATGGGGCTGACCCTGAGCAGGTGCTCGTAGCAGCAAAGGCCACCGAGTTGAGGCTGAAGCAGCGGTACTTGGTGCGATTCGATTGGTGAGCTAGCGATGGAACTCGGGAGGTGCCACCTTTTCCCGATCCTTAGTCACCCGGGTACGGGCGTCCTAATTGTCGGAGTGCAAGGCCAAGCCTTGCACTCGCTCTTGCTAGGCGGCCTGTTGGCCGAGACCTCTCAGGGCGTCGATAAGTCTCTGCTCCTGCTCGATCCTGCGTCGGAAGCGCTCGCGCTCGTCACTGGTCGCGACGCCTCGCAGTAAGAACTGGTAGTGCCCGATGATCTTTTCGCTGCTCCGGACCAGGAATTCACGAACATCACTCATGTTGAAGCTCCCGCTCGGACAGCGGCGAAGCGGTCTATCGCATTGCTTCGATCGTGGGCGCAAGCGGATCTCCGGCTTGCGCGACGCGTCCAAGCGCCGCCTGCTCTTCCTGAAGCCGCGTCTCGATAAACCGGCGCTCAAGGTCGGTTAACTTGGTTTGCAGCAGACGGCGATATCGACGGATATTGCCTTGATGCGCACGCAGCCGCGCTAGCTGCACATCCGTGCTCTTAACCGTCCCGAGCCTCGACCGGTCGAAGCGGCTCGACCAGCGGCGTTCAATGGCATCGACGGTGTGCTTTGGCAGCCTGATCTGTTCCATACGCGCCTCCTCATGCAGCCAAGGTCCGATCAATGGACCGCAACCGCTTCGGCGTGCTCCCCGGTGGATGGCGGGGACCGCCATCCAGTGCGCAAAGCGCTTCGAAGATATCGTCGATGCGAACGGGAGCCTTCAGGCTACGGGAGGCTCGCAAACCAGGACAGGATGCGATGGCAGAGGCATCGGACGCCCACGAAGCGAGGATCGCTCGCTTCTCCGACAGGCTGAGCGTCGGATCGGCGACGACGTCGTTCGGGTGGTCGAACACCGTCTCGGGATGAAGAAGCGCATTAATCTCGAAAACATTGTCGTGCGCGGGCGTCGTCCGCATGGGGGCCTCCATTCTTGACGCAGGGATGGTGCCGCGCGGATAAGTCCGCG